>JBGVCG010000001.1:0-90694 GCA_045226255.1 Paludibacteraceae bacterium
TTGTTTTTTTGTTTTTTTGTTTTTTTGTTTTTTTGTTTTTTTGTTTTTTTGTTTTTTTGTTTTTTTGTTTTTTTGTTTTTTTACTCAAGTCATCTATCTTTGAATAATTATCTATAAAAAATTACAACATGAAACATACAATCGCAAGAAAAAGATGCAAGGCACTTCTTTTGCTAGGGTGTCTTATTTTCCCTTTCTCCCATGTAATGTCACAGGATGATGATCCTGTTCGATTCAAAAAGGGCGATTTCAATTTTGAATAAAGAAAGACTTTCCACATCCCCATTTGCCCTTTAGCATGACAGCATATCGAGGATCTGGATTATCCATGTATGTAAATAAATATTATGATATGTTTTCGTTCATATTATTGATTATTTTCATTTGGCACTATATCTATTCTAAACCTGAAATAGCAGAGAACTTTTCACATTTCATTCCTAATAATACACGCATTTCCTTATTACTATCATTGGGGCATTCTTATTCTCTTGAATCATAAAAATCAAATTTACTCTTTGTTGGGTAATTACAATTCATATTAAGCGACAAACAATCGTGGGACAATAAATTAAAGTCTGTAATCATAATCCATTTTTGTTTAAGAGGGCTTTTCGCTTCTTTAAATGAATATCTTTTTGAATTGCACCAATATCAACCTTATTATCTAGTTGCTTTTTTAAAAGCTGTATTTTTGAAGATATGGTTTGTTGCAAAGAGTGATTGTTGCCAGATTTAAAGGCTAAATAATAATTCAGTTTAAATAGAGACATGTATTTTAGAACTGGTAATTTCAAATTCTTCATTATGTCATCAATCATTGTAATATTGGATTTGAGATCAATATCTAACAACAAGAAATAGAGTAGGTATAGTTTGTACTGATTCCCCTCTATATTATTTTCTGTTTCTTTTATTTCGTTCTTTATCATTCTTTCCATTGTATAATGCCCGATGCTATCGCTTAAAGCTACTTGGGCAATCATTGGACTGAAATTAGAAATATAGCGTAACAAGTCTAATTCTGGGAATGAATCTAGAGTGTTATATTCGTCATTTTTTAGTTCTTGATCAGTTATGTTCGTATATTCTTCAACCATTTGGAAACTTAAATTGCAATATGAATCAATAATGAAACGGAAAATGTTTCTTGTCAATTCTTTCTGCCCCATAATCCCATCCATATTGCGGAAGACCCTTGCAAGAATTGAAAGATATCTTTCTAACGTATCAACATCATTATTTTTAGCATCATATGTGTTAACCAAATGAACGTCAGAGTTTATTTTTAGTTCATCTGTCATATCCTCAAGTTCTGCTTTTTCTAAAGAAGACAAAGTTCTTTGAACAGACAATTGACGACATTTTTCTTCCATTATTTGCGGAGCCCCAATATTTTTCAATAATTCGTTATCTTTATTTGAAGAATACTTATTAAATATCGGACAAAGTCTATTTAGTGTTTTATCATTGATTTCCTTTAAAAACTCCAAATCATCCCTTCTAAATCCGCTATAGATTTCTAACTGATTTTTGAATCCCAAGTATAAATCTTCGTTATCAAGGACATCTCTAATAAACTGTCGATTATTAGTCATGTTAAGTGCTAAAAAGTACTCAAAGAAACCATTTAATCTAAATACATACCTGTTATCATAAGTCGCCTTTAGAATACCACAAGACAGGAAAAACTTGAAAATTTCTATGCTAGAAACAGCAATTCTTTCATTCTGTGATAAAAGTGATTCAATATGACCTTTTATTTCATCTGCAGTGGCACTATATATTGTCTTTGAATGTTCATAAAATAAGTATGCAGCAACTGAGGCACATATTGTTTTTAGTTGGTCAAAACTAGCCTTATTCCCTTGATATAGGAGTTTTTTCTTTCCAAATATCTCATCTACACAGATATCCAGAATAGAAAAAAGATTTTTAGAGTATGTGTCAGATGATTTATGATGAATCATCAACAAAAGGGAAATTGTCCAATAATTCAGTGGCAACTCCATTTGTTTGCAAAGTTGAATGATTTTCTCTTCAACTTTTTCTTTGTCTTCATGATTTGATAATCGCTTCTCAGCGTAGCAAACAATTTCTTGTCTACGCAGATCGTGAAAATAGAGCTTCTTAAAGTCAATTGTTCCTAAATACAAAATATCATCATCAATAGATTTTGTTAAATTGTATTCAGATGTAAAGACAAAGCGAATGTTGGAATTGTCCAATAAGAACTGATTTAAATAATTAGATAATGCTGTCCTTGCTTTAAAGTTGTCAATGAGCAATATAACAGTTCCATCACTTATAAGTTTATTTGTGTCTTCGCGATTTAAGCCATAATAATTCCTTATATGTTGCACTAAATCAAACTTGTCATCCACTTTCGCTTCGTATTCTTTCGCATCTATCAAGAAAGGTACAAGCCCTCTTTTGGAATAATTTTGCAAATACTCCAATTGCAATCTCTTGAGTAATGATGTCTTTCCGCATTTATCTTTACCATAAATAATAAAACTATCATCTGTTTCAATCAATTGCGTATAACTATATAGTGTTGAAGGCGTGTCCGTGAACTCATTGTCATATGAAGTTTTAAGCCTGGGCGGATTATACAATGACAGAAAATCTTGTTTTTCAGAATCTTCATTGATTAATAATAACGAGTTTGCACCATCTATTTCTGAAGGATACTTATCATGTATCTTTTTCCTAAGCTTAATCAATCTTTCCTTGTCCGTATCACATGGTATGCGGTGAACAATTGGACTGCTCTCCACAGCCATTTTATTTTCTGGAATATAAATTATTTCTTGGGTAGTTATCTGAGTGTCATCTATATCGTCCATGGTAATAATGGAACAGCCAAGATTACTTTCGCTCGTTAATGATGCTCTAGACATATGTTCAAAGATGCCATTTGAACCAGTATGCCTCGACATCGAGTTAATTTTGTGAACATGCCCATAAAACAACATATCATAGTTGTTGTAGACGCAGTTCTCAATTTCATATCTATTGTCATCCTTAAGGAAATATAATGGATGATGCAGCAATAATATTTTTTTCGACAGATCTTTGCGAAGTGTCATGGAAATTTCCTCCATGACGACAGATGGTATCATTAGTTTTCCTAAATCTTCATGATTTGACTTGTTTATATTACTAAGCCATGATGAATTCAAACAAACAAATCCAATTGTTTCTTCTCCAATCACTCTATAATGAATTGAATAAAGATCTTTGAATATATTGGTAGAACTATCATCCTTGTAAAATCCTTTAATAAAATCTCGGTAATTCTCCAAAGGCTTCACACTATCAAGAAAAGTATCTGGCTTTTCTTTGTAAAAGATATCAAGATCTTTGTTTGATTTAATATGGTTGTCAAAGTAATCATATAGTGCTGAATGAATCTTGCCTCTATCAATATCATGATTTCCTGGACATATTATGATATACTCTTTATTTATGCCAAATTCTCTTGCAAAGCGATTCAATAAAACATCGCATGCTTTTTCAAAATTCTCTTTGCATGTGCCGTTAAAAACTAAGTCTCCAGTGAATAGGATAAAATCAAACTTATGATTCGACTCTTTAATCTTATTTATTATTGAATCTATCATGTCTTTCATCAGTTTGTTATCTGATGAATAGTGAAAATCTGTAATATGTAAAACCTTCATATAAACTATTAATTTTGATGCATTTTTTATTTATACAAGACTTTTTTAATAATCACATAAAATGGATGTTTAACACATAAAATATTATAGTCTTATTCTATATTTATTAAAATTGTGTAACTAAAGATTTTGCGAATCCTCCAACATCTTCATTAGTTGCCCTAATTCAGAGAAAGTGTATTCTCTGCCACTCATCTGTTTATCTTCCAACGAATGATTGGCATTGGCTGTAGCAGCATTGAGGCTACCTCCATTACGTTCAAAGTAACTATGGAGTCCCTTACTCTTTATGAAGTAATCTATCGTTTTCCGATATTCCACACACTGGTTCAAATCTTTTAACAGTAATTCTTGATCCTCGTATGGACGTGATGTATAGCGGAAATAGTATAGGAAGAATAGTTCTGTGCAGCGGTGTGTCTCGAAGAACTCGACCTCGCAGTAGATACCTTTCTTGGGTTGGTTGATGGGCTTGGCATACTTGGCCTTTAGCTTCTGATATTGTGAACGCTCCGGCTCTTTGTCCTTCGTGTCCATGTCGATGATGCAGAATATGTGGCTGTAGCCCATGGCAATGCCTTCTTCTATCTTCGCTTCAAGTTCCTTGAGGTTTGTATGCTTGGGGTAGTCTGGCTTGATAGTCAGGCGCTTGAATACATCGCACAAGGATTTGAAGTAAAAGAACTCTGTAGGTCCTTCACCCAAGATGAGTGCTGTTTGACGTTGCTTTCCCATATCAATCCTCCAGATTTATAAAGATACTACCCAGTTCTGGTTTTGCACCTAATCGGCCAATGCGATAAGAGTTATACAGAGACAGATTCTTGTGCAATCCAAATGAATCACCACGAGCATACTCGGATGACGCTGTTTCTTTGTTCTTCTCCACAAACCATACGACACCTCTGTTCTCATTGATTAAATCCTGAGATAGAAGTGTTGTTTCCTGGCTCGTGATAATCAACTGAGATTTCTCTGAGTTGAAGATGAACACATTAAGATAGTAGTACAGCAAATCATTATGCAAATCCTCTCCTAATTCATCAAGATAATACACGTGAGAACTTGTTATCATATCGTATAATGCATCCAATATGCGTATGTATTTTATCGTACCTTTCGACTGCCATTTGAGAGGTATCTCAAAATCGCCTTCCGCAGAATGATTAACAAAGGCTATAGATTCTGTCGTAGGCTTAAGAAGGTCTTCTTTCACCTTTTCAGGAAAATCTTGCTTTATAATGCGCTCACGAAGTTCATCTGGCAAAAAACGGTCTTCTATGATTGGCCTAAACTCCATAATGTTCAAATCAGCTTTTTGCAACATGAGATTAAAGAACTTACGTTTTGTCGAATCACTATACGCCTCTTTAAGAATTTCAACGATACGTTTCTCTCCATCACCATCCACGTCATGATAATTCTTCATAATCCAACTGTATAGCTGATTGAATGGAGCAATATCCTCTTTCAGTGCAACCTTTCCACAAACAGACAAGACACTATGGTTATTCCATGTATTTTCTCGAATACTTTCTGCGGTCTTATCTTGCAGTTTTAGACTCTGCCCAAACTTAATATTTGCCTGTACGTTTTCACCGACGAATGAGCGTTCGTAGAATGAAGCTTTTGATTTTTTAGGATAATAGTATAAAACTTCATTTAAAATATATTTCTCGTTAAATGTCACACCATAATCATACCTAATACCATCAGCATAGAATGACACATACATTTCTGTGGGCTGATCTTTTGTAAGAGCAAATGGTATTCTATTGATTTCTGAGGTCACTTTTGATTTCGGATGAACCAATATACTAAAGATTTTATTCAAAGCTATTAGCATATTAGACTTACCAGAAGCATTTGGACCATACAGGATGCCTAATTTATACAAGAACACACCATCGGCAACTTCTGTAACAAGTTCAGATGAAGGACCCTTAGCTAAGAAACTCAACTCTTGCTTGTCGCGAATGGAAAGGTAATTTTTTACCCAAAAATCTCGTATCATACCCAAAATATTTTATTTATTTTCGTAATTTTGCTACAAAAATACGAATAATATTTGATACACATGCTACATTGTAGCTAATTTTTGTAATTATCATACGATTTTATATGTATTTAACTCTATAATGTGTGTAAAGATGGCAGATTTGTACGATTTACTGTCCAAAGTTATTGCCCGATAATCCATTCTTCTTGTGCATCAGCAAAGGGACTGCATTGGATTGTAGTTCGTAATTCCAATCTCTTGACGTCATCACACGCGCGTTGTAATAATATGGTATTATCATAGCCTCCGAACTTGCACATCAAGACCCGTATCTCCTCAATGTACAACTGCGACAGCTGTCGCAGTTTTGGATTGCTATCGAAGAAACAATCCACATAAGCCAACAAAAAACTGCACATTTTTATGTTTTTTGTGGTTTTGAAAAGTTAAAAGTGTTAAATCTTCATCTTTTTCACCATTTACAGAATCTCCATCATTACTTTTCTACCGTTTTAATCAAAACAAACCGACATACAATAAGTTACGAATACGCATATTGTCCTAGCCTTTCATCCATCACTCTTCCTAATTCGATTGAACGGATCAAGCCATACGCATTCCTTGAGTGTACTGGTTTAAAATCAATCGTTATTCCTAATTCAGTCACATCAATTGGTGACTTCGCATTTGAAGGCTGTGAGAGTCTAACTTCTGTCACAATTCCTAGTTCTATCACTTCTATGGGATGTGGGGTGTTCTACCGCTGTGAGAATTTGATGATGAATACAACCTATGGGAGGCCTAGGAATATGAGAAGTGCGCCGGCACAGTCTGGTGCTATTTATTGTCAGGCAGAAGAGAAACCGTCCGGATGGGATGACGGATGGGCTTCTTCTCAGTCTATGATTGTGTGGGGAGCCCCGATGGTTACGATTGAGGCTGAGCCAGACAATGAAGAGTATGGAAGCGTCATCTATGCCGGCACTTATTTGGAGGTTGGCGAGGCTCTTCTTATAGCGCACTCGAAAGCGGGTTATAAATTCATCAAATGGGAGGATGGATGCACAGACAGTGTGCGCGCTGTAATTGCATCTGAGGCAAAGAAATACAAGGCATTATTCTCTCATCTTGCCTCTGATATACCAACCGTCAAGTCTGACTTTGATGACAGATTGATTTATGGCACGGAAGGGGCTATTGTTGTGGGAAACGCCACAGAGGATGTATATGTGTTCAATGTCGCGGGGCAGCTCATTATTCGTCAGCCAGCCACTATGACACGCACAGAAATAGTTGTTCCCCAAGGTGTTTACGTCATAAAAACAGGAGCACGTTCGAAGTCGGTTATTGTAGACTAATCGGTAGGCGCTTTTACAACATCCCTTTTTAGGGACAGAAGAAATGTTGCCCTTAAATGAATAGGGGCAATTGAGTCAGTCGATGGATACCAGGACTAGTCCCCGCATCCATCGACTGAATTGGTAAATAGCAGGAAGCAATACCTGAAAAACAAAAAAGGAGACCGAAGTCTCCAATAGATCTAATATAAGCGACACACTCCCTAGAAGGTGCCATTTGAATAGTTTTTCCTGGCTCTACGTTGATTCAATACGACTCCTCGTCCGCCACAGACCCCCTATAGAAAGAGAAGTAGTAGCTTAGCACGTAACGGAAGCCCCATCTGCCATTCTTCTCGCTACCAAAACCCGGAGCGTAGGATTGGTGGATCCGATAAGAGGTCTCTTCCTTGACCTCCGTATGAAGCAACATCTTGAACATCACCTCCGCACCTAGGCAGAAATGGCCAGCGATCGGAGCTTTCATGCCTAGGAAGACCTCGCCCCAACGAGCCTTGTTCTTCCCTTGATATGAGAAGGTGTTATCCGTCTGGCCATCCGTTCCCCAGAAGCCATTGTCTATCGGATATCCACTAACCTCCGCACTGAAATTCGGAGAGCAACCGAAGTTCAATCCAACATATGAAATAGGGTTCAATTTCCTGTAGTAATCTTTTTTCCACACATTAACGGAGAGGCCCACCTTGAAATAGAGGCCATCCACCTTATAACACGCATTCTCCGCCGGTATAGGATAATCGTACTTGCCACTGGCATCATGGCTTTGATAACCGAGCACAAAAGAGGGATAGAGCCGATGGAAGAGGTCCACCTCCAAACTAGCATCCAAACCATTCCGTGATTTGTCGAAAATATGGAGAATAGGGTCCATGACATCTACATCCACATAGCAACCGTACAAGACCGTCTGCGGCTTCGCGGAGGCCTTCTTGGACTTTTCGGAACTCTCCTCCGAGTAGGCGGAAAGGGAGAAAAGCAACAATACGCAAGCACTAATAATTCTCCAAATATATCTTGACGTTCTTCGCATCGCTTAAATTAGTTACTGTGGAATCCACAACGGATACCGTGCCGATACCATTATGGAGGAATTTTACGTTCTTCAAAACATGGGAGACGAAGCACCCGCACTCGGCGGAAACGAACTCAACCGTATTCGTGTAATCGAAGACCAACGTGTCGATCTCGGGACGTGACACCACAAAGGTCGTATCGTCCTCCGACCAACGCATCAAACGGACCTCATCGGACCCCTCAAATGTGATAACACCGGTCGTCTCATCCAGCGTATAAGAAGGGAACTCCAAGTCCACTCCCTCCCCTCTCAGTCGTACGGACGAGCCCGCATAGAGGAATTCATATGCCGAATGGTCGGTCACCACCGCACAGGAGTACATACACCGTTCCACACGGTTGTCAAGTCGAAGCTGGATGGAAGACTCCTTGCTGCAGTTCATCACAGAGTCGGATTCCACCCCCTTCAACACCAGCAACATCGGATTAACGGAGACGGATGTATCCATCTCGGAATAGAACATGAGTGTCGTCGGCGCATACATCAACTCATCGCAATGGTCATTCTTGCAGGCCGGCAACGTCATTAACGCAGCACCTGCCACAATCCATAAGACAAACGATAATCTCAACCCGATCTTCTTCATATATAGGAAACTATTTCCGACAAATCCTTTCTGTTTTTCGAAGGAATCGCCTCCGTCGCAGGGAACCCGATAGGGATGATGACACAAGGCTCCCACTCTTCAGTCAAGCCTAACATCGCCTTGCACGCTGGCGCATCGAAATTGCAGACCCAACACGTACCCAACCCCAAAGAGGCGGCGGATAAGGTGATATGCTCCGTAGCGATCGCCACATCAATGTCGCAATGGTCCTTTCCGTCTGCAGGACGCTTCCAAGAAGCCGAATGGTCGCCACACACGACGATGTAGGCGGGTGCTGTCGCGAACCACTCCCTGTCGTAGCAACCACGCAGGCGGGATTTTGCCTCCTCGCTCCGCACAACGACGAACTTCCACGGCTGCTTGTTGACAGCGGAAGGAGCCAAACGAGCGGATTCGAGCACTTTATCCAGCAACTCGTCCGACACAGGACGGGCCTGGTAGCCACGCACTGAATAACGCGTTTCAGACAATTTCAGGAAATCCATAACTATCACTTAAACGATTTAACTTCACTCTTCAATGCGCTCAATGCCAAATCGATAGGAGTCTCCTCCACCGCATTGTAGCGTTCTATGACCATCTTGGACAACTCCAAGGCTGGCAAATCATCCGGCATATCCGATGCGATGGAATTAATCAATTGAATCAGGCTATCCTTCGCATTACGCGTCAACAACCACACGTCATTGCCCACATAGATCTGTTGCGTCACATTGTGTTCGAACTCCTCACGAATCGTGTTGAGCAGAACGATATGCAACTCATGCACCGTCATGTTAGGCAACTGGGTCCGTATCAGCAAAGACTCTGGCTTCATGCGCTCCAAGAACAAAGCGAGACGCTCGTAAGCGGTCAGCTTCACTGGGGTCAACGCCTTCGCCGACTCCTTCTTCATCTCATAGAAACGGGTACGTTCCGCATTACGCAACAAATCGCGCAGGACATAATAAGCCGCTAACAACACCAGGATACCCGGTATCGAGATCTTAGCTATTTCCAACAAGAAATTCATCATATCGGTATCAATCTATGTTTATAGTACTTTCTAGTTTATAATCATTCCGCTCAGAAGAGGAGCGTGCGATCATCTCGCCCAAGAATCCACAAAGGAAGAGTTGCGTACCGATGATCATCGTGGTGAGCGCCAAGTAGAAATAAGGACTGTTCGCCACCAACGGAGCGCTCGTGCCATCCAAGATATGGGCTAGCTTGTTACCGCCCACGAAGCAGACGGAGATAAAACCGATCAGGAACATCAAGGAACCCACCACACCGAAGAAATGCATCGGTTTCTTTCCGAAGGTGGAGAGGAACCACAACGACAAGAGGTCCAAATATCCGTTCACGAAACGGTTGAGACCGAACTTGGTGGAGCCATACTTGCGGGCTTGGTGGATCACCACCTTCTCGCCTATCTTCTTGAAGCCAGCGTTCTTGGCCAGATAAGGGACGTAGCGGTGCATCTCGCCATAGACCTCGATGCTCTTCACCACATTCTTGCGGTAGGCTTTCAGTCCACAGTTGAAGTCGTGCAACTTGATGCCCGAAATGAGACGGGTAGTCGCATTGAAGAGTTTAGAAGGCAAGTTCTTGGCTAGCTTGGAGTCATATCTCTTCTTCTTCCAGCCGGACACCAAGTCATACCCTTCCTCCTTCACCATGCGGTAGAGTTCAGGGATTTCGTCGGGACTATCCTGCAGGTCAGCGTCCATCGTGATGACCACATCGCCCTGCGCACGGTCGAAACCGCAGTAGAGAGCGGCGGACTTGCCATAGTTGCGGCGGAATGAAATACCCTTCACCGTAGGGTTCTCCTTCGCCATATTCTCTATGATTTGCCAAGACGAATCAGAACTTCCGTCATTCACAAAAATCACTTCATAAGTAAACTGATGAGCCTCCATCACACGCTTGATCCATGCGAAAAGTTCAGGGAGAGACTCCTCCTCATTGTACAAAGGGACAACAACTGAAATGTCCATATCTTTCAACTATTATTTTTTTTATTTTTTCTAACAATAGAGGCGGAAGCGATGAGCGAGATAAGACTTCCCAAGATCGAGAAGATCCAAATGGAAGAGAATGCCATATCCGCAGCGGAGGTGTTCCGCATCTCTTCTGCCACGGCCACCTGATCCTCCGTCGTAGCGTGCTTCGCCCAATACTGGGAAGAGACGTGCACCGCTTGGGCAAAACCATCCGGGTCGATCCACCGACAATAAACGAAGACGGCGACTGCCACAATCGTCGATGCGAAGAACGACATAAACACGCACAAATGGAACGATTTCCCAAAAGGAATAAATCCCCCCAATACGTTGTCCCGGTAATCCCCCACATACATCGTCATACACCGATAGAAGGAGAAAAGCATCATGACCATCAGGAACAAGGAAATGGCCGGAGAAAGGACGGTCAGGTATATGCAACCCGCCAAAATCAAGCCGAGGACTAGTCCCCCGCGCATTGACACCTCAACCATATTTTGTGATGTTTTTTCCAACTTTCACCCAATTTCTCCACAAAAATACTCTTTTTTCAGTCCATACCGTAATTTTTCAAGAAAAATAATTAGTCGAAAGCGTTTGTCAGTATGAAAAAAATGTCTACTTTCGCGGTGGGTAAGTCCTACACGACCAGCTCCCTTCTAGTTCCCCAGGGCCTGACCGCAGCAAGGAGAGTCGGTTGTAGCGGTGCGATGTAGTAAGCTTGCCCACCTGCCTCTTTAGCTCAGTTGGCCAGAGCACGTGATTTGTAATCTCGGGGTCGTTGGTTCGAATCCGACAAGAGGCTCAAAAAGAAAGCCAGTGTTCTCCACTGGCTTTTTTGTTATATATACCCCCAAAACACGACGAATAACTTGTTTGTTATATATTTGTTATATATATTTGCAACGGGTCGAGGCGTAAGTTGAGAACCGAGGTCCCTTCCGTTAGTGTGAATAGCTGATGGAAGGGAAGTTTTTTTATATACTGGCGTTAAAACCACTATCCCTTCTGTTCTTTTAACTCTTAACTCTTAATTCTTAACTTTCCTCATTCTTATCCAGTCCGCATCATCCACCTCAACAATCCCTTGGTCACGCAGGTGTCGCACGACCGTGAAGAACTTCTTCTCGTCAACATCCGTCATCGACAGCAGGGAACGGATCGGCTTGGGAGAATCAGCTAATTGCTCGACGAGGAGATCCCGCACCATATCAAACTGGTAGTTCGTCAGCCCCGAATCATTCTTACCCAAGCAGTAGTCGCACGCCCCGCAATCATGGGAGTTCTCCTCCCCAAAATAGCGCAAGAGCATTCTACTTCGGCAATGGGAGTCGTCCGTCGCATAGGCGATCACCCGCTCAATCCGTCCGGCGAAACGAGCCAGACGCTCCTCGTACACCTCCTTCGAGATGTAGAGGCGGGACTCCTCCACCCTACGTTTCAGGAACTTAATGTAAGGGGTCTTCTTGCCTGGTATATAATCAATCACCCCATAATACCGCAGTTTGGAGAGTTTATGGTACATCTCGTCACGGGTGAGCTTCAGCCGCTTCGCCATATCAGCCTCATCAATCCGCACATAGTCGGCGAACAAACCCGAATAGGAACGGAGCAACATCTCCAGGATATCGTCCAAGATGGGTTCGGTGGAGAAATCGTAATCATACAACTTACGGCGAGGCACGGAGAACATCACCCGAGAACCCAAGTTCAGCTCGTCCGTCAGCTCTAAGTATTCCGCCTGCTGTAGGATCTTCAGCGCACTGAACGTCTGCGTGATGGGCAGGTGGAAGGAACTGCAGAAATCGCTCAGGCTGAAGGAGTGCATGAAGTCCTCGCCCTCCCCCTCACCTATCTGGAAGTAGCAAGCCACCTTCGTGTAGACATCCTTGATGAAATCACGGGAAGGATAAGACTCCGCGACACGTTTCTTCAGGTTCGTGATGTCCATCTTATTGTAAAGCAGGATAGCATAGGAACGCTTCTCGTCACGACCCGCACGCCCCGCCTCCTGGAAGTAGGCTTCCAGCGTATCGGCTAAGTCGACATGAATGACAGTGCGCACATCAGGCTTGTCGATACCCATACCGAAGGCGTTCGTCGCCACGATCACGCGGCACTCGCCCGTCCGCCAAGCCTCCTGTTTGCGGTTCTTCGTCTCTTGGCTCAGTCCCGCATGGAAATGATCCGCCACCACGCCATGCTGCTTCAGCCAATCGGCTATCTCCTTGGTCTTCTCACGGCTACGCACATAGACGATGGAAGTGCCGGGAACCTTCTCCAGAATTTTCAGCATCTGCCCCAACTTATCATCCGTCTTGCGCACGACGTAGGCGATGTTCTTCCGCTCGAAGCTTTTCTGGAAGACCACCCCGTGGCGGAACCTCAGCTTACGCTGGATATCCTCCACCACATCCGGTGTGGCGGTGGCGGTCAAGGCCAGCACAGGCACATCAGGCAATAGTTCGCGCGCATCAGCGATATGTAGGTAGGAAGGGCGGAAGTCATAGCCCCATTGGGAGATACAGTGTGACTCGTCCACCGCGATCATGCAGATATCCATCAGTTTCATCTTCTGGCGGAAGAACTCCGTGCCTAACCTCTCCGGCGAGACGTACAGGAATTTATAATCCCCATAGATGCAGTTGTCCAAGGTGACGAAGATCTCCTCGTTGGTCATGCCCGAATAGATGGCCGCAGCCATGATTCCCTTGTCCCGCAGGTTGTCGACCTGGTCTTTCATCAAAGCGATCAGGGGAGTGACCACCAGGCAGAGGCCCTTCATGGCAAGGGTCGGCACCTGGAAGGTGATGCTCTTACCACCTCCCGTAGGCATCAGGCCCAGAACGTCCCTACCCTCGTAGACCGCACGGACAATGTCCAGCTGGAGCGGGCGGAAGTCTGAGTACCCCCAATATTTGCGAAGAATAGACTTGAAAATATTATCGTCTGCCATGGGACTGTTTTTATAATGATACATTGGTCATCGTGCGCCAGCGATTCAACTCGCAAACGGTAGAAATGTAGTAAAACACGTGAAATCCGTCCTTGGAACAATCGCCCCACACGACCCAGCATTATTTAACTTCTCGTATGTTGCCGTAAAGTTACGGAAAAACGCAATATTCTTTTTCAATCCTAAAATAAAAACAGAGAAAAAATTGCTTTTTTACTCGCATAGTGGTAAATTACGCCTTAATTGGCACGGTGGAATATACCCCGCGCGAAAGAACAAAAAACAGTTACGAGATGGACAGCAAAAAAGATCCGATGGGTAGGGCCATAGCGGACTACCACCAAGGCAAGAAAACGGGCAAAATCAGGGTGTTCTCCCCTATGTTCGATGAGGACGAGATACCCGTGGAGACACTATTCCGCAAGTATGAGGAGATGCCGGAGATTGAGCGGAAGGCCCTCGGCATGACCCGAGGCAAGACACTCGACGTGGGAGCCGGATCGGGCTGCCATACGCTTGTCCTCCAGCAGAAAGGCGTGGAGGTGACCGCCATCGACATCTCACCGCTCTCCGTCGAGACGATGAAACAACGGGGCGTCAAGGATGCGAAGGAGCAAGACTTCTTCACCCTAAAAGGGAAATACGACACCATCCTCATGCTGATGAACGGAATCGGCATCGTCGGAACGCTGGAACGTCTGCCCGACTTCTTCCGTCACCTCGACAACCTACTGGCACCCGGAGGACAACTGCTCTGCGACTCGTCGGACATCAGCTACGTGTTCGAGGACGAAGAGGGTTTCATCGAATATCCGGAAGAGTCCGCCTATTTCGGAGAGCTATCGTTCCGGATGCAATACAAAGAGACCGTCGGGGAAGCGTTCGATTGGCTCTACATAGATGCGGACACGCTGCGGCAGAAAGCAGAGGAGAACGGTTACAGTGTCGAAGTGGTGGCCGAGGGAGAGCACTACGATTACCTGGCAAGGATAACGAAGGTCCGATGACAGGGGCAAGAAAAGGGCGTAGAACCAGTTACATAATAAGCCAAAAAGAAATAACTTTGCACATAGACAAAAAGAGATCCTATGAAAACAAAAATACTCATCATACTATCATTTCTCCTGACCTTCCAACTCTCGGAAGCCAGACGGAACAGGAACGTGGTGCAGGAGCCGGACTCTGTCCGCATCGACACCACCGCCGCCAAAGACCTAGGAATCAACTTCGACACGGAGACGGATTCCCTCATCGTGGAGGAACGCCCGGAGGAGACCTACGTGCCTGTCGTTTACACCCCCAAGACCTCCGTCCTGCACATCCCTATAGAAATCAATATGGCCTTGATGGAGAAGATCATCAACGACAACTTCCAAGGCCTCATCTACGAAGACAACAATATCGAGGACGATAGTTTGATGATCAAGGCGTGGAAGGAGCAGGACTTCATGATCGCCTACGACGGAAACGAACTCACCTACCGGGTGCCCATCAAGCTTTGGATCAAGAAACGGTTCGACCTAGGCATCACGACGACCGACAGGGAAATCGAAGGCTCCATCAGCATGACCTTCAAGACAAAAATAGCCTTCTCCAAAGACTGGAGCATCGTATCGGAGACAAAAATCGTTGAGTATAAATGGATTAAGACACCGACCATCAAGGTCATCGGATTGAACATCCCTATCACCGCCATTGCGGAGAAACTGATTAAGAACAACCAAGCGGACATAGGAAAGGCCATCGACAAATCCATCCGTGAATACATCCCGCTCAAGAGCTACGTGGCGAACATCTGGAACACCGTGCAGGACCCGATCGACATCAGCACAGCAGACTACAAAGCATGGATTAGAACCACGCCTAAACAGCTGTACAGCACGCCTATACACGGAGAATACGGCATCCTACGGACGACGGTCGGCATCCAATGCCTCATGGAGGTTTTCATGGGCAAAACACCTAAAAACTACACGAAACGGACCGCCATTCCCCCCTATAAGCAATACAAGGAAACGGACGGAAGCTTCTCCATCAACATATTGGGGGACATTCCATACGAGCTGGTAGACTCCGTGGCCAAGAGCATCATGGTCGGAGAGGTGTTCGGAGAAGGCAGGCACCAAATCATCGTGGATAGCATTGAGGTCTACGGACAAACGACGGAACTGGTCATCGGACTGGATGTGTCGGGCTTCATCAACGGTAAGATATACCTGACGGGCATTCCTTACTTCGACCATGAGATGTCCTCGATACGGGTCAAGGACGTGGATTATAGAATCACCACCAAGAACGTGCTGGCTAAAATCGTCAACCTATTCTACAAGAAAGGCTTAAAGCGAAAGATCGAGGAGAATATGATCTTCTCGCTGAAGGAGGAGCTCTCCCTCATCAAGGAGATGAGCCGTTCCGAGCTCTTCAATATGGAGGTCATGAAGAACGTAAGGTTGAACGGATTCATCGAGAAACTCATCGTGAATAAGATATTCCTCACGGAGGAGGGTATCAAGGCAGACCTGGACATCAAGGGGAAGATGACGGTGAAAATGCAGTAGAAGTAAGAGTTAAGAAATAAGAGTTGAAGGAGAATCCATAGGTTCCGTTGGTTCCTCTATATAGAATGGATATGAGCGGACCATCCACAAAAAAAATCGGTCAGGAGCACATCCCGACCGATTTTTTCTATTCTATTTCTATTAAAGGTTCTTCGTCTTCAGGAAATCGAGCAGTTGATTCCACTCTTCCTCAGACGCGAAACCATTCTTATCGACAATCATATAACGAATCGAATCGAAGTATAGGCAAATGTATCGCTTCTTTTTCACTTTCAGTTTACGAAACGAGCTATACCGACCGGTCCATTCTTGGCTAGAATATTCATGCTGAGACGAGAAAATCACCTCCTCATCCTTGAATACATAGCGACAAATCATTTTTTCTCCCATCTGTTTCCTTAGCGTACGCTTCACACCCCATGGCGAAAACCTAAGAATCATTCTGACCACGAGGAAAATCATCAGAAGTAAGAATACCAAGGGATACGCCATACCCTCAGAAGGAGCATCCATAAATGCCAATACAGAGAAAGCGGAAGATGCAATAAAAGTAGTCAATATTATGAATAAACTAACAAACAACCTCTTCGTCCTCGAGTCAAGCGAACAGATAATCTCCGGGGTAAGCGTTGTTTCATTATGTAGTTCCATCACTCTACTGTTTTTATATCCTTGATCATCAGTTGGATGGAGGTCGTCCCGTTAAAGGTATTCTCCTCTATCGTGTAACAGATATCGACAGGGTTTAACTCTTTGATGTATTTATTGAAATCGACCTCGCCCGGGCATTTCGGTTGACCGAACCCGAAGGCGATACCGTTCATGATGCACTCCGACTGGGAGTCGATCAACTCCAGTTTCATGTGCTCCTGCTCCTTGCCCACCGCGCGGCTCGTACCGTAATCGAAGACCCTACGGGTGACGAAGACCGGCTTGGAGTTCTCCGGGCCGAACGGATTGAACTGCTTCAGCAAGCGGAAGAACTTCGGAGTGATCTCCTTGAAATCGATGAACGCGTCAATATCAATCTGCGGCTGTTTCTGCTCCTCCAGGATATTTTCAGTGACATACTGCTCAAAACGACGCTTGAACTCAGGGACATTCTCCTCGCGCATGGACAAACCCACCGCATACATGTGTCCGCCGAAGTTCTCCAGCAAATCACGGCACGACTCGATCGCCTTGTAGATATCGAAGCCCTGCACGGAGCGTCCCGAACCCGTCGCGAAACCGTTCGAATGGGTCAGCACGATCGTAGGCTTATAGTACATCTCCGTCAATCGGGAAGCGACGATAGCGATGACACCCTTGTTCCAATCCGTGTTATAGACGACGATAGAATTGCGGGCCTCCCAACCCTCCTCGCTCTCCAACTTAGCCTTCGCCTCGTCGGTGATGCTCTTGTCCAAGTCCTTACGTTTGTTGTTGTATTGGTCGATGCAGTCGCTCTTCGCCTTCGCGAAACTCAAATCCCTGGAAATCAGTAACTCGACAGACTCACGGGCGGTCTGCATTCTACCCGACGCATTCAAACGAGGACCGATCTTGAAGACGATATCACTGATCGTGATCTCCTTATCCGCCAAGCCACAGACATCGATGATGCTCTTCATACCCAAGCTAGGGTTGGAGTTCAACTGCTTCAGTCCGTAATAGGCAAGGATACGGTTCTCCCCGTTGATCGGCACGATGTCGGAGGCGATGCTCACCGCCAAGAAATCCAGCATCGGTTCCAGCTTATCGAACGGTATACCATTGTTGGAAGCGAAAGCTTGCATGAACTTAAAGCCCACGCCGCAGCCCGACAGATTCACGTCCGGATAGGTATTATCCGCACGTTTGGAATCGAGGACCGCCACCGCATTAGGCAAACATTCGTCCGGTGTGTGATGGTCGCAAATGATGAAGTCGACCCCCAATTGCGTGGCGTAGTCCACCTTCTCGACCTCTTTGATACCACAGTCAAGGGCGATGATCAACTTGATCTTATTCTCCACTGCATAGTTAATGCCCTTGGAAGAGACACCATACCCCTCCGTGTACCGGTCAGGTATGTAAAAATCCACGTTCGAATAGAACTGCTTCAAAAACTTGTACACGAGCGCCACCGCCGTGATACCATCCACGTCATAGTCGCCATAGACCAAGATCCGCTCTTTGTTGCCAATGGCTCTGTTCAGGCGATCCACCGCCTTTTCCATGTCGTTCATGAGGAAAGGATCGTGCAGATCGGCCAGCTGTGGACGGAAGAAACTCTTCGCCTGGGCGAAGGTTGTAATACCCCTTTGGACTAGCAATTGGCAAAGGACAGGGCTGATGCCCAAAGCTTCGGAAAGCTGCACCTTTTGGTTTTCTTGTTCGTCTGTCAGAGGTATAAAATTCCATCTGTTAATCATTATATATATTATTTTTCTATTTTTCTATCAAAAGGCATTTTCTCCCACGAATTTTTCCTCAATTCGTCAAACGGAAAAAACAACTTGTAAAGTTAATAAATTCATCTCAAAAACGCATAGCGAAAAAAAATTTTTATCGATTTAGCATAATATCAGACATTCGAAACCCGTTTTTTATTAAATTAGCCGTTCGTTTTTGTGGGAAGAAAATACAAACATGATAGAAGAATATTTCATACGAATATTACGGTGGAGGGAAGCGAACATCAACGAGAAACACTTCACATTGTTTCTTAGTTTTCTGACAGGATTGTTCTGCGCCATCGCCGCACACATACTAAAAAGCATCGTCGCATTTCTGCATGAGTTAGTGAAGAGTAACTTCACGGACGGCAGTTTGAACTACCTCTACTTGGCGACACCAATCATCGGTGTATGCCTCGCCAGCGCATACGTGCGTTACCTTGTGAAGGACGACATCAGCCATGGAGTCACGAAGATCATGTTCGCCATCTCGCAAAAGAAGGCGCGTATCAAACGACACAACATGTGGTCGTCCATCATAGCCAGTTCGCTCACCATCGGTTTCGGAGGATCGGTAGGAGCCGAGGCCCCGATCGTGCTGACGGGTTCGGCCATCGGTTCGAACCTCGGACAACTCTTCCGCATGGAGCAGAAGACGCTGATGTTGCTCGTCGGCTGCGGTGCGGCAGGTGCGGTGGCTGGTATCTTCAAGGCCCCGATCGCGGGAGTCTGTTTCACGCTGGAGGTGTTAATGCTCGACTTGACGATGGCCTCCATCGTGCCATTGCTCATCTCCGCGGCGACCGCCTCCATCTTCACCTACTTCCTTTCCAGCTCGGAGGCGATGTTCACCTTCGAACCCGTTCCTTTTTCCCTCCACAACGTGCCTTACTACGTGGCGCTCGGAATCCTCTGCGGATTCATCTCACTCTATTTCACAAGGGGAATGACCAAGCTGGAGTCCTTCTTCGCAAGCCTCAACACACCGATCAAGAAACTCTTCGCGGGCGGTATCATGCTGAGCATCCTGATCTTCTTCATCCCGCCATTGTATGGTGAGGGTTACGACACCATCGGCTACCTGCTCGACGGCAACGTGAAGGCCATCACGGAGAACAGCGTATTCTACGACTTCAGGGATAATTTCTGGATGGTCCTCCTGTTCCTCTTCCTCATCATCTTCTTTAAGATCTTCGCTTCAGCAGCGACGAACGGAAGCGGTGGAACGGGTGGAATCTTCGCCCCTAGCCTATTCATGGGTTGCATCACGGGCTACGCGATGGCCTTCATCACCAACTACACAAGCCTAGGGGTCTTGCCTGAAAAGAACTTCGCGCTGGCGGGCATGTCGGGCGTCATGGCGGGTGTCATGCACGCACCGCTGACGGGCGCCTTCCTCATCGCCGAACTGACGGGGGGCTACAGCTTGTTCATCTGTCTGATGATCACGGCCACCGTCGCCTACGTCACCATCCTAGCCTTCGAGCCTCATAGCTTGTACGCCATGCGTCTGGCGAAGAAGGGTGAGCTGCTGACCCACAATACGGACAAGAACATCCTCACCTTGCTGAAGACGGAGAACGTCATCGAGACGGATTTCCAGACGCTCCACCCGGAGATGTACCTGGGCGACGTCATCAAAATCGTGGCGAACTCCAACCGCAACATCTTCCCGGTACTCGACTCCAAGCATAGGATGGTGGGACTCATCAGCCTGAACGAAATCCGTAACATCATGTTCCGGCCTGAACTATACAACCGTTTCAAGGTATCCAAACTGATGGTCTCCCCGCCGGACTTCGTCTCCGCGGATGAGCCGATGGAGAAGGTGATGTATAAATTCGAGAAGACCAAGGCGTGGAACCTACCCGTGCTGGACGAAGAGGGGAAATATTTAGGCTACGTCTCCAAATCGAAGATCTTCTCCGCCTATAGGGAGTTGCTCGTGACGTTGTCGGACGAGTAAGGGAAGTTTAGAGTTAAGAGGTAAGAGGTAAGGAACGTCCTTCGGCGTGGTAAAGTAAGAGTTAGGAGTTGGGCTATAAATACCCCCCACTATTGACAGAGAATATTTTTTTCTTTATATTTGTTTTGCATGGATAACACATAAAAAACAAAAAGCATGAAGAAATTATTATTATTGATTAGTTCATGGGCAATGATATTGGCCGGAACCGTAGCATTCACCTCTTGTGGCGACGACGATGAAGACAACAACGCAAAAAAAGGCGAAGCCGCTGAATTGTTCGAAAGCTGCAAAGAGCTTGAAGGTGCTAAAATTGTGGGAGATGACGTTATTTACAAAAACAAAGATCTCAATTCGACAATTACAGTCTTTCACTTTTTCGACGGCAAGGTGGAAGGCATAAAAGAATACGTGGATTACATATCAGAAACGAACGTTAAAACGTGGGAAGCTTCGACGCTAGAAGATTTTACTAATTATAAGACTGAAGGCCAATATATCATCTTCGGCAAGGATATAGCCGTTCAATTCCAGAACATATCCAAGCAGGAGCTTTGCGACAAACTAAATGCTGAAAATGGATACGCATTTTTCTGCGGAATGGATTAGCACAGTAAAATTTAACGAAACAGGGGATAATACCAATATTCCCTAGAACAATCTCAATCAACATATTTCCGGTAGTGGTTCACGCAAAGAACGCTACCGGATTTTTTATAGGAAGGAGTCTGCCCCAACTTTACTTATTCTTCCCGATCCTAAAGGACAAAAGGACCTCATGCGTATTACTTGGCAAGGTGCTATTGCTTCCCATGCCGCACTCATAGACATAGCCGAAGCGGACAATACGGTACTCAAAGCCCAACACCACGGAGAGGTAGGAGGGGTTGCAACCGTTCACCAGGTCGGGACGCCACGAGAGTCCGCCCCAAAACAAACGACGGTAGAAGAGCAATGTGCCCAAATCCGCCACGTGCACTTTATTACGGTTCATATAGCCTAAATCCACCCACAGGTCCCAATCGTCCCCCAAGACGAAGGAACGCACCGCATAGCCATAGAAATGGCGGTCGGAGGAATAGGAAAGCGACTGGTTGTTCTGAACATGGGTGGAGGAGATTCCGAACGTCCAATCCTTGGAAGTGACCTCAAAGCCCACATTGAAATCAGGGGAAGCCTCCGTGACACGATCTTTCGACAAGTCCAGCATCGCCCGCTCATACTCCTTGCCCAACGTGTTGGCGGAAGGATCATAGGAGCCCCAGAACGCACCGGCGGAGATACCCATGGAGAGGATCCAGCGCGGATTCAGGTCTATCTGGTAGGAATACTCCGCCTTCACCTCCGTCATGCTGTGCCCCACGCCCATCACATCACGGTAGACCGTCAGGCCCACGCCCGACTGGATGCGTTTGAAGTAGTTCGTGGCGTTCAGGAGCAGGGTATGCGGCGAGTTGTCCACGCCCAGCCATTGCAGACGCCCCATCAGGAAGATGTCCACGTCGCCCGTGTTACCCACGCCCGCAGGGTTGATGTTGCCACGGGAAAAGAGCTGCTGCGTGAGCATCAGGTCCTGCTGGGCGAAGGAGACCTGTCCCAAGCCCAACCATAGCAGCAATATGTAGAAAAATCTCTTCATCGTTCTTTCACTCTTACCACTACCCTACGGTTCATCAAATGTTCATATTCGTTCTTCGCGTGCGGGTAAACCAGTTCCAGCTCGCTGCGACCGATCATCGTCAACCGTTTCGGGTCGACCCCTCGGCGCACCAAAACCTCATAGACCCTTTTGGCGCGACGCTCGGACAATCCCTGGTTATAGGCCACCGTACCGCGCTCGTCCGTATGACCGATCACCTCGAAATCCTTTCCCTGATGGTAGTCGATGAAGGCCATGATGGTATCGAACTCCGCGGAATAGTCCGTGATGAAATTATTTTGGTCAAAGATAAAATAGACGATACAGGTGTTGATGTCCGGGCGGGAGACGCGAGGCGGTGTCGGCAACGTGTCCGCAGGCTTCTCAGGCTCCTTCGGAACATCCGTGAGCACATTCGGCAGCGTGTCCACGACAACGGAATCCTGCACGAGCGTATCCGCAGGCACAGTGTCCACCGGCAACACAGGGACCGTATCCTTCTCCGTCGTATCCCTCTTCTCCTCCTCCACGACAGGGTAACGCCAGCTACGGTAGAAAAGGGAGGACCCCCGCTCCGTGATGCGTTCCTTCTTCTTCCCGTTCACCGAAGGGAGGATAAGCAAGAGCAATAATATGGAGAGTATCTTTTTCATTCCTTTTTTTCTTTAACCCAAGAATGTACTTTAAAGCTACGATCGAAACGCAAAGCGAAGGTCACCGCATAATCAACGCTGGACTCGTCCAAGTCGTAATAGGCCTGAAGACGGAAACGCATAACGTCATTCAAAACATAAGCAGCCTCAGCCGTAAGCATATGGCGGTAACGGCGTTCGAAGGAGTCATCGAAATAGCTTCTCGATTGGAAGAGGTAACTACCCCTGCCGGAGATGAACCCGTCACCATACCAGTAACCTATATTGGCATCTAAATAACAACGTTTTTCATGCACAGTATAGTCTATCTCCCCCTTTGAGAGCTCACGTAAAGAGAACCAAGATTTGCTGTACACCAACTGAGGGTAGATACCCCACCCCTTTTTGAAATGGGTATGGATATGTTGACCATCGGAACGGTTGGAGAAGCCGAAGACCGGCAAATTCACTCTAAAGCTAGCTCTTTTAGGGGTATTTATGGAATAAAACAGGCCAGTCGCCACATTAGCAAGGGTCTCGATGCACGTGTCCTGCACCGCATCGATTTGTCCTCCCCGATGGTTCATCATCAAATGGATAGGGATTCCTATCCAATGGCGGACATCCTTATAGATATCAGGTTTAAAACTCGTCGCTATCGTGTTCACCCATCCGAAAGTGAATTTCTCCTGCCAAGGAGAGTCCACGACGATGAAGTCCTCCCAATTGCACCACATCTCAGACTGCCAATGTTTGGTGTAGGCGAATACCTGCAATCCATCTTCCTTGTTGGCGTAGAAGAGTCTGTCGTAGTCATACATCGGCTGATAGAGTCCATGACCAATACGTTCATCGGACAATGTACCACCCACGATTCTTATGCCTTTTACCGGCCTATATTCTATCCGCACGATGGGGGAAACCTCCCGCAACCTCTTATGGTCGCCCGCAATCCCCAAGAGATGGAGACCAACGGAGGCGCTCAGCCTTTCGTCATGGATGTAGGTGAACGTCGGTTTCAGGAAGAAACCCAATGCGCTATACCCTTTCGTGTAAGGAAGGAAATACTCCGCGTCACGAACGAAGGTCGTCACATTCGGATTAAACAGGAGCGTCAATCTTTTACAACCCGCTCTATCTCCCCCGTACATGTATCGAACAAATGTTTCGTCATTGACGACAAATGTATCTACCGGCTGGATGATTCGGGGATAATGTACATCGTCGACAATAGCCATTCCTCGGTGATAACTAGAACAAGCCGCCATAGAGTCCTGGCCGTCCGCTTCCACATTCAGGAAGTGAAGCAATACCACAAGTACCATTAACACGGATTTCCTCATATATTCTACCCCTAAGAAACGAAAAAGGCGTCAGGACTGATAAACGTCCCAACGCCTATGAATGAATTCATTAATATGATCTTGCGAAGAGCACCCTGCACTTGGACGGTTTGCCCGTCACCATGCACTTGCCAGGCTCCTTGTCGTCGCCCAGGTAGGTGTCGAACGGAACGCAACGGATGGTCGCCTTGGTCTCCTCCTTGATCTGCGCCTCCGTCTCCGGAGTGCCATCCCAATGGGCCAAGATGAAACCGCCCTTCTCGATCTCCACCTTGAACTCGTCGTAGCTATCCACCTTCTTGATCATGGAGTTACGATAGTCCAAAGCCTTCTTGAAGATATTCTTTTGGATCTCATCCAATAGGTTCTTAACATAAGCGTCGATGCCCTCCAAGCTGACGGTCTCCTTCGTGAGCGTGTCACGGCGAGCCACCTCGACCGTACCGTTCTCAAGGTCTCTTGCGCCCATCGCCAAACGAACCGGCACACCCTTCAGCTCGTACTCGGCGAACTTCCAGCCCGGCTTCTTAGCGTCCGAATCATCATACTTAACCGTGATGCCCAAAGCCTTCAGCTTAGCGGTGATCTCGTTCACCTTAGCGGAGATCTCAGCCAACTGCTCCTCCGTCTTGAAGATAGGCACAATCACCACTTGGATCGGTGCCAAGTTAGGCGGCAAAACCAAACCGTTGTCGTCGGAGTGCGTCATGATGAGCGCACCCATCAGACGGGTGGAAACGCCCCAAGAGGTAGCCCACACATAGTCGAGCTTTCCCTCGCGGGTCTGGTACTGCACATCGAACGCCTTCGCGAAGTTCTGTCCCAGGAAGTGGGAAGTACCCGACTGAAGGGCCTTGCCATCCTGCATCAGGGCCTCGATGGTATAGGTGTCCACCGCACCGGCGAAACGCTCCGTCTCGGACTTCACGCCCTTGATGACAGGGACTGCCATGAAGTTCTCCACGAAATCGCCATAGACATTCAGCATCTTCTGTGCCTCAGCCTCAGCCTCCTCGTAGGTCTCGTGAGCCGTATGGCCCTCTTGCCACAGGAACTCGGCGGTACGGAGGAAGAGACGCGTACGCATCTCCCAACGAACCACGTTCGCCCATTGGTTGCAGAGGATCGGAAGGTCACGATAAGAGTGGATCCAGTTCTTGTATGTGTTCCAGATGATGGTCTCGGAAGTAGGACGGACAATCAACTCCTCCTCCAACTTGGCTTCAGGGTCCACCACCACACCGCTCCCGTCGGGATTGGTCTTCAGTCTGTAGTGGGTGACAACCGCACACTCCTTCGCGAAGCCTTCCACATGGTCAGCCTCCTTGCTCAAAAAAGATTTAGGGATGAAAAGAGGGAAATAAGCGTTCACATGACCCGTCTCCTTGAACATACGGTCCAACTCATGCTGCATCTTCTCCCAAATAGCATACCCGTACGGTTTAATCACCATACAACCTCTCACTGCGGAACTCTCCGCCAAATCAGCCTTGATCACCAAGTCGTTATACCACTGTGAGTAATCCTCACTGCGTGGAGTCAATTCTTTTGCCATCTTGTATTTATGTAAAACTTATAAAGCACAAAGGTACGAAATTATAATTAAGAATTAAGAGTTAAGAGTTAAGAATTCCATAATGTACATTCAAATGCGAATCGCTTCCCATAGCAACGATGCCCTGACCATGGCCAAACGCACGAATAGGGCATCAATCTAATATTTCACAATTACAGCACGATCTTCTTCGCAAAGACCCCTCCATCACCCTGCAGCAAATAAACCACATGCATGCCACGCAATCCCGCAGGCAGCTGCACGTCGCAAGAACGGACCGCGCTCTCGAAC
Organism: Paludibacteraceae bacterium; assembly: GCA_045226255.1. Taxonomy (GTDB): domain Bacteria; phylum Bacteroidota; class Bacteroidia; order Bacteroidales; family Paludibacteraceae; genus UBA1181. The sequence goes on from JBGVCG010000001.1 coordinate 26,074, forward strand.
ACCTTTCTTCCCTCCAAATCATAGATTTCCAATCGTTTAGGAAGATTTGGGGAGATGATAGTGAGGGTATGATCTTTGTAACTCAGTTCGAACGCTTCGCTCTCCGCCAAACGCACACCCGTGGATGCGTTCAACGGCACGTAACCGCTTTCGTCGACGATAGCCTGGCCCGCATCGCTTGAGAGGAACTCAAAGAGTTTGTATGCGGGGGAAGACTTGTCGATGTCGGAGCGCACCGCCGTGTAGACCTTGGACGTGTAGGGATAGGAGCCGTTCAAGACATTCTCTTTGGTCATCTCCACACCGTCCACGCCGACAGCCCTGACCTTCTTGCTATCCACCATGACTTTATAGTAGTAGAAAGGGGTGAAGGCGATGCCCGCCGTGTCATCCTCCAGCTGGTAATACGGAGACATCATCGTCGTACCGATCTGCATTTCAGGGAAATCCGCGATCGTCAGTCCATCCATCACCATCGTCTCGAACTTCTCCTGGCTACCCGAGTTCCTGTTCCGCACATACGGTTTCATCACGCAATCCAGGCCGCCCACCTCCGACCAATTTGCGATCTTCCCCATATAGATGTCATGGATCTGATCAATGGAGAGGTTGCCGACAGGGTTTTTCGCGTTCACCATGAAAGTGAGGGCGTCCCGTGCGATCGGTTTTTCCAGCAAGGTCACCCCCTGCTCCTCCGCATAGGCTTTCTCGTCGCGGGAGATGCTTCTGGCGGTAATGATAATGTCCACCTTATCATCAATAAGATTGACGAACGACCCATGCGTGTTATTGTTCAGCAAACGGTTGAGCAGCAGGTCTCTCCTCGTCTCCTCGTCACATGTATAGTCAGGCTCCACCTGCTTTGGAGCATCCTCCTGGCGCTGAATAAACGGGCTGTATTGCCACTCGTAGTCATACCCCAACACCTTACACATCAGGATGAGCCGCAACGGACTGGTCGATTCAGAGCCATCCAGTATAGGAAAGTTGCTTGTCGTGATGTTCAGCTCCGGATTCGTCCCGAGAGCCTCTATTCCCCTACAAGTAATGGCGAGAAAAGAGAAAATGATAAAAATGAACTGTTTTTTCATGGATCGTATCGATTAATATTTTCAAAAAGAAAGAGGTCAAAGATATAAAAATCCATGACCTCTCTCACAAAAAAATTATTTTACTATAACTTTCTTAACATTGGCATGTCCATCGATTGCCAATTGCACCAGATAGACACGATTCTTGTCAGCCGTCATGGAATAAGAATAGTCACCACTCTCCAATAATTTTTCATTCAGAGCACTGCTAACCACATTTCCTTCCAAATCGATCAAGTTCAAAGTAACAGTGGCAGGCTTGTCCAACGAGAAATTCGCCGTCAGGCCTTCGGATGACAACGAAATGTTGAATTCCTTAAAGTTGCTATAAGATACGCCTGCAGATTCGTCTTCATCAATGAACCTACCGCTTCTCAATGTAGGAGTATCTTGGGAAAGAATCCTCTTGACATAAGCCGTGAAATTCGACTTGATTGATCTATACGTCTTAACAGAGTTGTTCTTCACCCTCTCAGAGAACGACGAACGGACTTTTTCCATCACATTAGAATACTTGCTCAACGTAAGGTCTCCAATCAATTTTGTAGAAGCGAGACTATTACCCTTTTCAAGTTTCAGGAAAACAGTATGCAAAAGTTCTTTGTTCGCTTGGCAATAAGCCAACAACTCCTTATACTCTTTACAATCTGCGATATCATCAGGGTTACTGAGGGGGGTATTCTTCACCACATCTTCCCATTTGCCATAGAGGGTTTGGAATTGGAAATCGACCTTTGGAGCTACTTGCGCCGCACTTCTCGCCATAAGGGCTCTTTCCTCATCATCAAAATCGACATATTCGATTCTAGACACGCCCTCAGCAATTTCCTCCGCCAATGTTTGGGATCTATACGATGGACTTTTCACGTAATATTCAACCACCTGTCCATAGTCAGGTCCACTAAGGGCATGACGAGGGTGGAACACTCTACACAATTCACCACACTTACTTTCCCAATCATATCCATGGACATTTCCATCCGCACCATTACGGACAGAGCCATGGGTATATCTTCTGCCGTAGAAACCAACAATAGCCCACAAGTCTACGACACTGTTACTTTCCGTCGCACCGCTTCTCGTAAGACCTCTTGACGCATAAAAATTGTCAAATGCAGTCAAAGCATTTGGGGAATAGAAAGAAGAACCTTCCATAGGAGGCCACTCCCAATAAGAGGTGATACCTCCCGACCATGAAATACAATTATAATCGCCAGAGCCAGGAGATGACATGATCGCATCATCAAATTTCAAGTTAGGGAAAAATGGTGCGGTACCGGAATCTTTGCACCTCATGTACAGATCACATTGTCCCGTTGGATTATACGAGCCAAAGGCAGACAACAAAACCGCATGAACTGGTCGAGTATATTGTTTCCTCACACGAGAGTTCGAACCCCAGGAAAAGTCTCCACTACCATAATAGTCATCATTGTACGCAACGATCACACCAGGAGCAGCACTTCCCTCTTCTATCCACATCATAGGGTCTACAGTACTATTGCAGGTAAATGTGTTATAAACCCAATCCGTACCTTGCAAACACCTTACGCCATAGTTGTATACAGGTACATTCCCAATATGTTGGCCATTGATATTCACATCACACAAGCCTGACACTCCATTTGAGTAAGAGCGAACGCGCACACAATAAAAGCCTGATTGAGGAATAATAATATTCAATGAAGCTAACCCGTTTTTTGATTTTTTACTCCATGAATAGGTTTCCGCATTCTCCAAGCTGAAGAGCTCCAACACATGGGTGAAATATCTCGAACTAGACGTGCTTATAGACGCTGTATCATTAGCTTGGAAATACAAATACGAATAGAATGTATATTTCAACGGCACATTCAATTTATATTCAAAGTCATACAACGGATTCTCAATCTGTCTAGACAGAGTTCCCTCCGTATAACCAAACGTATCAACCCTAGCAGCAACAAGTCGAGTTAAATCCTTCATGTCTAATCCCCGCTTGTACGAAGCATAAGATTTTGTATCCATGCGCGCATCCTCAAGAGTTTTCGCGACCCTAACATGTTCCACATTAGGTGTAGCAGGAAGCTTACAAGAGACAGCAATTATATTATTCCCTTTTTTTAACCTAACCCTCTCTGGCACAAGGACACATTGCCAATCGTCAGAAACCGGTTTCAACGTACTAATATCCTTCGAATCATTGACAGAAACACTATAAGGGAAATAAGATCCATCTTTATTTTTTGATGGAAGCATCCAAAAACTAAGATAATAAATTCCTGCACTAGGCGCAATGACTTCAAACTGGGTTGTACCAGTTCCCTTAACGGCTACCGTAATTGCCTTCTTTTTTATTAGCACTTCATGTCCCAAATCCACATGTTTTTCAAAATAAGCAGTTTCCTCTATCTTTTGAGAGAAAATCGGACTACACACAGCAAATAGTAGCCCCCAGACAATAAACAAAGTTCTTTTCCCCATAAAATAAAACGAATTAAATAAAGTTAATAATGATTTTACATTTAGCAATACAAATATATATAATACTCCCATATTTTAATATCCTACCTTAGGTTTATTTGTATTTTTTGACTATTTTCAACATACAATTCACACAAAAATTCATAAAAACACGACTCGCACTTCGCGCAAAAAAAAAAATCGACTCGCATCAGGACGAACCCGAAACGAGCCAACTTGCCTACAGAACGGCCGAGGCGTTACCCCAGCTATTTATTTGTCTTTATTGCAGAATGAGACGTTGCAGGGGATGATGCGTAACACATTCTTTCATCCCCCGACATTCCTCTATGACACTACTTTTTCTCCAACATGTAGACATTCGTAAAATCCAACGACCCACCTTTGCGATCATACGCCAAAACCATTGATTTATCGCTGATTTTTCTGATACGATATTTTTCAATTTTATTTCTGCAATCGTTTATAGTAATTATGCAAAAATTCTTATGAATTTCATTTACGGACGCATCAACCTCCTTAAAATCATCTTCCAAGTTCTCTCTTGAGCTCACCTTCGAAGGCGTCATGACAAGGGAGTCTCCTTTTATGGCATAAGTCCCTTCGACAAGGATGAATCCACGTGCAAAGCTCCATTTATACGAGCCTGAGGGATCGAACTCGAACCTTTCATATAAGAATTCTTTTTTGCCATTTTCTATAACCGCCTCGCCTATTTCGTCCCCTCTATTCTCACACACATAGTCCGTCGCCACCCATGTTCCCACTATATACTTCTTGGCCCCGGAACAACTAGACAATCCTAAAGCACAGAGTGCGACAAATATTTTAGCTAAATACCTCATAATACAATAGTTATATAATTTTCATTTCGGAGGATAAAAGTACGAAAATATACTTGTTGGTTGAATTAAGGATATAATAAAAATTCACACGACACCCCACAGATAGGGTCAGAGGCAGTATGTAAGGATTCCTTACATACTGATTCTCGAACAAGTTCCTGTTCCTTGAAAATGTTATTTATAGGCTGAGTCACGTTGTTATGTGTTGTTTGAAACTATAAAAACATCATACCAAAAGGATTTCCGTGTCGCCCCTTCAGGGCTCTTCCCTCCCCTCATCAATCGCCCAGGGGTTTACACCCCTGGCTGTGCTATAACGCCCCATCGGGGCTGGAGAGCGTTGCGAATTGGGAAGGAATACTCGCTCAAAAACGAATTTTTACACCCCATAAAACAATACATTATGCTATAAAAATTGGGCTTGCCCCCACAAATCATAGGAACAAGCCCAACTAACTCTTAATCGACTACGTCGAACAAACGTGTCTTAATTTTTAACTTTTAATTCTTAACTCTTACCTTCCCTCTCCTTCTCCTTCGCCTCGTTCCAGTACCGGTCCATCTCCTCCAAGGACATATCCTTGAGGTCCTTGCCCTTCATCAGGGTCTGCTCCTCCACGTAATTGAAGCGGCGGATGAACTTCTGGTTACACTTCTCCAAGGCGTTCTCAGGGTTTATCTTGTACAAACGGGCGGCATTCACCATGCTGAACATCAGGTCGCCAAACTCCTCCTCCATCTTCTCGGCGTCGAGGTTCTTCACCTCCGTCATGAGCTCGTCGAACTCCTCCTTGACCTTGTCCCATACCTGCTCACGCTCTTCCCAGTCGAAGCCCACATTGCGGGCCTTGTCCTGGATACGGTAGGACTTGATCAGTGCAGGGAGCGCATCCGGCACACCCGAAAGGACGCTCTTGTTACCGTCCTTCTCCTTCCGCTTGATCTGCTCCCATGTCTGCTCCACCTCGCCGGCCGTCTTCGCAGCACCTTCGCCGAAGACGTGAGGATGACGGAATATCAGTTTGTCACACAACGAGTTGCAAACATCAGCGATGTCGAAATCATTCGTCTCGGAGGCAATCTTCGCATAAAAGACGATATGCAACAGGACATCCCCCAACTCCTTGCGGATATCCTTCATATCCTTCTTCATGATCGCGTCGCACAGCTCGTACGTCTCCTCGATCGTGTTCGCACGCAACGACTCGAACGTCTGCTTCTTGTCCCATGGGCACTTCAGCCTCAACTCGTCCATCACGTCCAACAAGCGTTGGAACGCCTTCAACTTTTCTTCCGTCGTATTCATAAACAAATCCTCAATAAAAACGATTCACAGCAACAGCGCCACGCATCACTTCCACATGGCATTCCTCTTCTCCCCGATCTTACCCAACGTGCGCACGTGCAGGGTAATGAACGGAAGGATCATATCATACAGCAAGATGGAAAGGGTGAACTTCCTCTCCTTCAACGCCTTGGAGTTCTTCGAGAAGACCACCAACTGGGTGATGAAACGAACGAGGAACAAGAAGGCCACGATGCCCATCGATATGAAATCGGTCCAAACGGCGAACATCACAAGCAACACGATCGTCAAGAAATAGAAAATATAACGGGAGATGATCTCCGAACTGATTCTGAACTTCGTGGAAGGCAGGTACTCCGCATAGGTCTCCATCTGCTTCTCACGCTGGAAAAGGAAGGACTTCATGTCCAAGTCACGGTGCGACCAAGTGACCGCCTCCGGCTCCACGCACACCGCCGTGTTCTGCTTGGTGGCGATGTCACGGATCAGCAGGTCATCATCGCCATAGGAGAGAATCAGGTGGGAAGTGAAGCCCTTCTTCGCGAAGAAGAGGTCCTTCGTATAGGAGAGGTTGCCGCTCACACCACGATAAGGCTTATGCTGCAAGGCAAAGCCCATGAAGCGCATCGCCTCGAACATCATGTCGTAGGCGATCATATCGTCCAAGAAACCCTTGTTCCCCTTGTAACCCGTGTAACCCAGCACGACTGAGGTGCCGCTGGGATAGTGGCGCATGATGTTGGCGATCCATTGGTCGCTCGCTGGCTCACAGTCCGCATCCACCAGCAAGAGGTGGTCGTAGTGCGCCGCTTTGATGCCCACCGTCACGCACATCTTCTTACGGCTCATGTACTTCGCACCCATCGGCAGGAAGGTCTGGTACAGGTTAGGATACTGCTCCGTCATCTTCTTCAGGAGGTCCGTGCTCTCGTCCGTGGACCCATCATTGACCACGATCACTTCGAACTTGGGGTACTTCTGTTTCAGTACCGCCGGCAAGAAACGAGCCAGGTTCTCCGATTCGTTCCTCGCGCAAATAATGACTGACACCGCTGGTTTATTGGTGGAGAGCCGCACATCGTTCTTGTCTATCCTATTCTTGAAACGGAAGATTCCGCTATAGTACCTGAAATAGAAATAGAGTTGTAACAGCAGTGCGAATAGGAAAACGCCCAACAACACCCACACATACACCTTGTATTCAGCCACACGCAACAAATAATCTTCCATTTTCGCTATATTTTGTTAGACTTTAGACACTAGACTTTAGTCTTAGGTCTTAGAATTCAGTGGAGAGGTAGCCTTTCGGCAAACGTCTCAGGTTGTAACCCGACGCCATGATTTCACCGTATGCACCAGCCGAACGAATCGCCAGGTAATCACCACGTTTCGTTCCGTTCAACATGACATCCTTGTCGAATACATCCGACGACTCGCAGATTGGTCCCACCACGTCATACTTCTCCTCCTCCGCATCCGAGGAGATGTTCTCGATACGGTGGTAAGCCTGGTACAACGCAGGGCGGATCAGATCCGTCATGCCCGCATCCACGATGGCGAACTGCTTCTCCTTGCCCTTCTTCACGTAAGTCACCTTGGTGATCAAGCTACCGCACTGCGCCACGATGGAACGTCCCGGCTCGCAATGCAGCTGCTGTCCAGGGCGCAGCTTCAGGTATTTGGAGAAGAGGCGGAAATAGGCCTCGAAATCAGCGATAGGCATATGGTTCGGATGCTCATAGTTGATACCCAAACCGCCACCGATATTGATGTTCGCCAGACGAACACCCATAGCCTCCATCGCATCCTGCAACTCGTTGATTTTCACGCAGAGGTGCTCGTATGAGCTAAGGTCCGTGATCTGCGAACCGATATGGAAATGCAAGCCGATCAGCTTCAAGTTCTTCAATGAATCGAACATCTTCACCACGTCGGCCAAGTCATCCATGTTGAAACCGAACTTGTTCTCGTTCAAGCCCGTCGTGATGTAATGGTGCGTATGCGCATCCACGTTAGGATTCACGCGGAGCTCCACGTTCGCCACCTTGCCCTTCTTGCCTGCCAACTCGTTGATCACCTCCAATTCAGGGATAGACTCAGCGTTAAAGCAGAAGATATCATTATCCAACGCAAGGTTTATCTCAGGGTCCGTCTTACCCACGCCGGCAAAGACGATCCGGGAGGCAGGGAAACCAGACTCGATGGCGGCCTTCACCTCATTACCGCTCACGCAATCGGCGCCAAGGCCCTTCTGAGCGATGATTTTCAACACCTTAGGATTCGCATTGGCCTTTATCGCGTAATGCACAATGGCATGATTCGCCTCCGACTCCCTCTTCACCAAGTCCAGCGTCCTGTTCAACACATCAACATCGTAATAATAGAAGGGAGTCTCCACACCCCTAAATTTATCGATGGGGAAGTTCCCCTTAACTACGTTTGTCATTTAAAATAATTTATTATTCAACTGATTCAAAGCCGTCTTTTTATCTTTTCCATCGACCAAAATCGATATGTTCTGCAGGCTACCTCCGTAAGAGATCATCTGCACAGGCAACTCCTTGAGCGCATCCAGCACCTTGTTCGAGGCGCCTTCCCCACAACGCATATCGCCCACGACGCATACGATCGTCATGTTCTTGCTTACCGTGACGGTACCAAAGGTCTTCAGGTCATTCACGATCTCCTCCAAATACTTGTCGCTATCGATGGTCACCGAGACACCAATCTCGGAGGTGGTAATCATATCTATGGCTGTCTTATGCCCCTCGAACACCTCGAAGACGCGGCGCAGGAATCCGTGCGCCAAGAGCATGCGGACTGATTTTATCTTAATCATCGTGATACCATCCTTCGCGGCGACCGCTTTCACCTGGCCATTCGGCATCTCGGAAGAGACGAGCGTTCCCTCACTATCGGGCGACATCACATTCTTCAGGCGGATAGGCATATTGGCCAACTTAGCAGGAAGAATGGCCATCGGATGGATCACCTTGTCCAAGAAATAGGAGAGCTCTGCGGTCTCGTCGAATGTCAGAGACTTCACCGGACGGGCATTCTGGACGATGGTAGGGTCACTGTCATAGATTCCGTACGTGTCGCTCCAAAGAATCACCTCCTGCGCCTGAGCCGCGACTCCGATCAGGGTGGCGGAATAATCGCTGCCGCCCACGCCGAAGTTCTCCACCTCGCCATAAGCGTTGCGGCAGATAAAGCCTTCGGTGACGAACGTGTCCGCCGACTTGTTCTCCTCCATCAATTTGGAGAGCGACTCCTTGATGAACTTAGCGTCCGGCTCGTCATTCTTGTCCGTCTTCATGAAGTCCAACGAGTTGAGGTGGACCGCCTTGACACCCAAAGTGTTCAAGTAGGAGACAAACAGTTCGGAGATCAGCAACTCGCCCTGCGCGATGATGATCTTCTCCTCATATTTCGTAAAAAGTTCCTTCGCCGTCTCCCGGATGACCGAAGAGTAAGACTCGACAACCGCCTTCATCTCCGCATTCTTCTTCGCATCAGGGAAGAGGTCGTCCACCAGTTTCGCATACTGGAGTTCCATATTGTTCATCAGTTCCATGGCGCCATCGACATTCTTCATGTAGAGATAGTCAGCCACCTCCTGCAACGCCTCGCGTGAGCCGTTGATGGAGGAGAGAACAACGATGTTACCCTTCTCGGCGGCCACTTGTTTAGCCACCTCCTTTATCTTTGCGGCGGAAGTCAACGTGGAACTTCCATACTTCAATATCTTCATATCTTTAATTCAACAAATTAGGTGAATAAAAAGTCACAATCATCTCTTAATCAACTTGTAGCCTACCGATTGCTCCCCATTGCATACACGCATGAGATAGATGCCGGAAGCCACATCGCTCGTCTCCATCACTTCCCGCACGTTCTTCACATCGACATGCTTCACGACACGTCCATCCAACGTGATCAGGTCAGCCGTCACATTCGCGCCACCGTACGTGATTAGATCAATCACCACGTAGTCGGAGAAGTCTGTAGGATAAACCATGTAGGAGTGTTCCGTCAAGACCGCAGGCGTGCCCGTACCGAATGAGGAAGGATCCTTCTCCGCCATCATACGAGCCATGGCGAATACGAACGGTGCGTTGTAGTCGCAGCCACCCTCCGTCTCCGTGTAGGAGGCGCCGCCCTCGATGATGTTCGAGAACTGTCCCGTACCGGAAGGACCACCGATCACACCACCGCTCGCGAACATGAAATCACATCTATTCTTCTCGTCAGTCGGTGGGTTGTCATCTCTTCCCATCGCATTTCTATGGTGGATTCTGAATGTCATATCGCCCTTGAAACCATGCAGGAACGTATGATTGAACTCATTCACACCCAAGACATAATCCACCACGCGAGTGATGAAGTTTTTCGCGGTCTGGGTATTCACCGAAGGGGTGACCACTTTGTCCTCCGCCAGTTTCACCAGCAAGGAAGTTGCGGCGGCCGCGCCACAAGCCAATTTGTTCGTACCCCACATTTGTCCCTGCACATAAGGGAACCCATTCCGATCGGCAGAACCGTTCGCAAGATGCTTAGTGACATTCTTGTCCATGTGGTCATAGAAGTAACCGCCCTGACCATTGTCCGCATCCGCATTGTCCTTCACAACATAGTAATACGCGAAGTCTGACATCGTGTCCCACGCCAGCGGGTAGTTGGATTCCCACTTGCCCTGCAAGTAATCCAAAGCATCCTTCTTGTAGGAAGATTCGCCCGTCAATCTATAGAGCAACATGGCAGCAAGGGCGAGCTCATCCGACCACTCCGTGTTCGGGTTGGAATAGAAATTCGGGATCGCCGCATGTTGCGTTTTATTTTTCTTCGCGAAGGCATACGCCTTGATGGCTGCAGCCTTGCACTGCTCCTTGTAAGTCTGATCAGGATATTTCATGGACATCAAGGCAAGTGCGGAAGCGCAGTTGGCGGCTTGAGGTCCACCCGAGTTATTCGTCGTCCACACAGGGCGCGGGTCTCCTCCTTGGTCCACCGAGAGGTTAGATTGCTTCGAGGAGGTACACCAGACATTATGGTCAGCCGGAGAACCCACGTAGTAAACGAACGTGTTATCGTCCGGGAAACACTTCATGAAGTAATCCGTGGCATATTTAGCCTCGTCCAACACGTCCGCTATTCCATTCGGCGCACCATACGCCTCGTCGTAATTGTCTTGGAAAGCCTGTGGCCACAAATCGTACGCCACGAGCAGGAAGATAGCGGAAGAACCCATCGTCGTACCCACCTTGATGTGGTCACCACAATCATGCCAACCGCCCGTCAGGTCATAGTTGCCATTACCCCCACCATTGACGGATCCTTTACCATCCTTCATGTGGCAAGCTTTCGTGGAAACTTTCGGGTTGTCCACCAACATCCAGTTATGACTATCACCACAACGCTGACCGCCAAAGAATTTCAAGCCCATATTGAATGCAGTACGATAATCCTCCGTCGGAAACCCATCCTGGTAGGATGAATAATCATACGCACCAACCGAACCCGCCGCCAGAAGCAAGGAAGCTCCCAAAACCATTCTCTTTATCATATCCAAAACTTATTCGTTTCACACTAAAAATCAACATGCGGAGCGCACTTCAAGGCCCATCCACATAGGGTGCAAATATAAGAAGATTTCCGCAAAAAATTTATCGATGAAGTTCAAAAAACGAGCCTCATTTCAACAAATTCTTGTAGTAATTCCGCACCTCGTCCCACTTGTAGTAAGGGGCGACATCGCTCTTCAGAGGAAGATCCACTTCCCGCTCGTTGAGCATGATTTTCACCAAGACATCGGGCGACTTCTTAGAGCGATAGAAAATCATCTGGACATTCGCCGCCATAGGGATGATACGGAACTCCGTCCAGTAGTTCATGATCGAGTCAACATTGGTCACCTGGTCTCTGCACCCCTGCAGCTCCATCAAGGCGGTCAGTGGCAGGATGGCGATGTCATGTCCGAAGCGCAGGTTCGCCTGCACCGCACCGCTCTGGATGGCAACATCCGCTTCATCGACCATAATGTTCAACAGGTCCTTTGCGAAGAAACGGCTCTTGTTCTGAGTCAACGGACATGGACCGTAAGCACCGTACCACCAAGCGTTCTGCACCACCCAGTTGTTGTACATCTCCTCCTTCGTCCACACGTCGTCGAAGTTGATGTTCGAATCGTCACACACCAAGCTGTTCTTCACCTCGTAGAACTTGCGCATGAAGGCGATCGTATCGATGTTCTTCGACACATAATCCATGTCCTTGAAGAGCTGGTTCACCATGCGGGAAGGATGGATCAAACGGTAGTGGAGGTCACCGAAAGGCTTCGACCAAGCCGTGTCCGCCAAGCGTCGGTTCTTGTCCTCCATCGGGTCGTTGGAGATGTAATACATCAGGCGTTTGCTGGACTCCGCACGGATATCCAACGAAGGCTGCAACGCCTTCAACTCCTGACAGAAAGCGGACATGCTCATCACGCAACGCACAGAGGTGGAAACCTTTACCTCAATCACCGAATTCTTTTTAAAGACCTTCGGGAAAGAGTGGAACATCCTATCCGCTATGCCCTGATGCTGCGCCACGCCCTTCGTCGTCAAGTCACCAGCCCGGTCATAATAGCGATGGTACATCGTCTCGAAGCGAGCCTTCACGCTCTTTCCGGTAGCCGTGAGGGCATCGGCGGAATCCGCCTTGGCGAACATCTCATAGAGATTACGATAGTCCGCCGCCGTATGGTGGTAACGGGAGCCATGCCTTCCGTAATGGCTGATGTAGAAGGGTTCATAGCCCTTCGGAGCAGGCGTCTGCTTCGGGAAGGTGGTTGGGTACGACGTGTAGTTGCCCGCCGTGTACTCGATATGCTCCATCATAAACTCCTTCGTCGTCTGCGCGGAGACAAGGCCCGCACAGAGGAAGAGTCCCATCGTAATCAGTTTTGTCCGTTTTAAATTCATAACATCAAACTCTAATTATAAACATTACACATTCTATCACTTTAATAGGCTATTAATCAATTCAATAAACCATTATAGGTTCAATCACGGAAACGCCTCGTCAGCTCGTCGAAGCACTCGATGCGCCGGTCACGGAGGAAAGGCCAAATCCTGCGCACATCCTCCGAGCGTTGCATGGAGACCTCCACCACGAGGTTCTCCTCCGAATCGGATGGCAAGTGCGCCAATAGTTCGCCCTGCGGCCCAGCGACGAAGCTATTGCCCCAGAACTGTATACCGTTCGTCACACCGGAAGGATCCGTTTCATGCCCCGTACGGTTCACCGTCACGACAGGCAGACCATTCGCCACGGCATGACCACGTTGCACAGTCATCCAAGCATTCAGCTGACGATCCTTCTCCTCCTGAGGGTCCGTACTCTCCCACCCTATGGCGGTCGGGTAAATCAGCAGGTCCGCCCCGGCGAGCGCCATGAGACGGGCACCCTCCGGGTACCACTGGTCCCAGCAGACCATCACGCCTAGGTTGCCCACGCTGGTCCGGATAGGATGGAAGCCCAGATCACCCGGTGTGAAATAGAACTTCTCGTAATAGGCTGGGTCATCAGGGATATGCATCTTACGGTACTTCCCCGCAATGCTTCCGTCGCTGTCGATCACCACCGCCGTGTTATGGTAAAGGCCCACGGCGCGCTTCTCGAAGAGGGAGAGCACGATGACGACATGAAGGGACTTCGCCAAAGCGGAGAACTCCTCCGTGGAGGGACCAGGGATCGTCTCCGCCAAATCGAAGCATGAGACATCCTCCGTCTGGCAGAAATAGAGCGAATTGTGCAGTTCCTGCAGAACCACCAACTCAGCGCCCTTCTTTGCGCACTCCGTCACATTACGTTTCAGTTTCTCCACATTCGCCCTCACATCGGACGAACAACACTGCTGAACCAATCCTATTTTCATATCAATCAGATTTACAATCAATTATTATTCTAAAACATAATAAGGCAGCTGCATCGTCACGCAATGTAGGGAGCCATGCTGATGAATCAACGCCGAACAATCGACGCCCACCACCTCCCTATCAGGGAAGGCCTCACGCAAGGCGGACAAAGCCTGTTCATCCTTCGGCGAGCGGTAGGTCGGCACCAGCACCGCCCCATTCACGATCAGGAAATTGGCATAGGTGGCCGGCAAGCGTTGCTCCCCCTCGTAGCGAGCGTCCGCCATCGGCAGGGGCACCAGCTTGTAAGGGTTCCCCTCCAGCGTCTTGAACGATTTCAGTTCACGCTCCATCAGCTTCAGGGCGGCATAATGCTCATCCTCCTTATCGTCGCACTTCACATAGGCGATCGTCTCCGCGTCACAGAAGCGCGCCAACGTATCCACATGGCTATCCGTATCGTCTCCCGCCAAATAGCCGTGATTCAGCCACAGCACACGCTCCACGCCGAACGAGTTCTTCAGGAACTCCTCCACCTGCGGTTGCGTCAGATGGTCGTTGCGGTTAGGCGAGAGCAGGCATTGGGAGGTCGTCATGAGCGTACCCGCCCCGTCCGACTCGATGCTTCCGCCCTCCAGAACGTAGAAGAGCAGGCTCATATACCCCACCTTGCCCGAGAAGACACGGGAGAGATACAAGCTCTTCGTGATCTGGTTATCATAATTGGCGGGGAACTTCAAGCCCCACCCATTAAACTGGAAATCATAGAGATAGGGAGACCCGTCCACAAAAACGGTTATCGGTCCGTGGTCGCGCGCCCAAGTGTCATTGGTCGGCATCTCACGAAAAAGGATGTTAGGGTTCATCACCTCACCCAAATCTTTTCGGACAGATTGTTCGTCCCGACAGACGATCAGCAAGCGTTCCCTTTTCGAAATCTCACGGGCGATCTCCACAAAGCAGGCCACCGCCTCATCCAACATATAAGCCCAGTCTGTCTGCTCGTGAGGCCAAGTAAGCATCACCCCACTCTGCATCGTCCACTCGGCAGGAAAATATGTAGTCATAAATCAACTGTTTTTTACAACAAACAAAAATAAGGTTTTTTCGAGACAAAAAGAAGAGGGGGAAACGAGGAGTTCATCGTTTCCGCGACACTTCACACAAAAATTCAGACAAAACACTAAGAAACAAAGCATTACACCACTGCAAAAATCACACGATTAGCATCGCAGACAAAACGCCACGACAGGCAAAGTCAGATTACCAGTCAACAAAAAAAGCAAGAGGATACGCCGTCGCCGACATACCCCCTTGCCATCACACTTTTTGTAAAACGAACTATTGCTTAATCAGCTTCTCATTGGAAACACCATCTTCGCACTCAATTCGTACAGTGTAAACGCCTTGAGGGATTGTGTTCAAATCGATACTGACTTCATTCTTTTTAGGAGCATATTCTAACAATGCACTACCATTAACATCGTAGATGCGGACATTAACAATCACCGACTTCGAGTTTATGATTACTCCGCAGGAAGCAGGATTTGGATACATCGACAGAGATGCCCCAGCGATTTCAGTGTCAGTCAAACCTGCGCCCCTGCACACAATGCTACCGTTCGCCTTGCCAGGAGTGGCTGTGATTTTGTCGCAAACGCCAAACAGCACCCAGTCGCCAGCGTTGTCAGTCTGGAAACCATACGATTCGTTGGCATTGTGCGTTTCGTAAGAAGCTTCTGATATAATTTCCTCAAAAGCGTCACTCATATAGACTGTGCTCGGCTTGTCAACGTTTATACTGAAGTCGAGATAGAGAGGTCCGTCAACAGGATCACTGTTCGCCCATAACAGAACGCGCTGCTTGCTTTCAACTATGGTCGACTTGTTTCCGTAGACAATCTGACTGAGTTTCAGGTTACGCACCTTGTCCGAGAAGTAGAATCCAGCCAAGTCGATAGGCTCATTTCCGTAGTTGTAGACCTCAATCCAATCAGGATATTTGCCATACTCGTCCGCATTGTCCGAGTTTCTGTCGCTGCTTGCGCACAACTCGTTGATAACAAGTGTATAATCGTAGTTGCTTTGTGAGAATACTGCGGTTATGGTACATGTGCTTGTCAGCGAACCGCTCAACTCGCCAGGCAGGTTTGTTGAACAATTCTCCTTTTTCCCTGTCTCATCAAAACCGCTCTGGATCTCCCAGTGGTCAAATTTGTAACCAGCCGGAGGGTAAGCCATGAAGTCGGTAGCGAATCCGGCCAAATACTTGCCTTTAAATTCAGTTACGGTTTCTCCGTTTATCGTGAAGTGCGCACCCGCAACATTCGATCTCAACTCAAAATCGACAGCGGCTCCGGTTCCAGCATAAGTCTGAAGGTGTTGCAAGATGTTCGCAGGTCTTTCCAACATGAAAGTCAGCATAGAGTTTGCGGCCTCTTTCGAATCCTTGCCCATGTCGGCACAATATTCAGCCTTCACAAGGCTGGTGATACTGTCGTAAACGAATCTAATACGATCTTCCGTGAAGGTGGTCGACAAATGGCAAAGGAACTTAGTCGTGAACTTTTTCATGAACAACGGGTTGTTGCTCAAATGTTTGAATATGGTGGTCATCCATGGTTGTTGATTACCCCAGTTCGTTTTACCCTCTCCCCTACAATAGGTGATCATATCGCTAGCGCTATTCAATGCATCGTCGTGTCCGCAACCATAGTCAGTGTCGAAGATAATCCAGCGGAAGCGGGAGCCGTCTTTACGCTCTCTCCAGATCTTCGTGTTGTTGCCTGGCCAATCGGCATTGCAAATGAACTGTTGGAAGACTTGGTATTCCAGATACTCATCCATGTCCATACGTTTGCAGGCGCCGGCATAGAAATCAGGCGTTGTATTGTCTGTGCTCTCCAGATACGACACCAACTCGTTGTAGGCGTCGATGGTACCCTTGGAGACACCGATACCCCTTTGGTCTGAAAGCGTAATCAAATCCAAATTTTCATCGTCGGCACCATGGTTTGTCTTTACGTAGCTCGCATTGGTACGCTCCATCAAGGCCATCAAACCCTGGTATTGACCGTTGAGGTAATAGGCCACAGGCTGATAGGCTTGGTAATCAACGTTCATATGGGTACAGTAAGCCTGCATGAGCGCATCTCTGAACTTCACCTTGTCGGTTTTTTGGCCTTGTTGCTGACCTTGTTGGCCTTGTTGACCGCCTTGCATGCCACCCTGCATACCGCCTTGCCCAAAACCGCCACCAAAGTCACCGCCGAAGCCACCACCGAAGTCGAAGCCGCCACCCCACATGTTCATACCGCCATCAGCGCCTTGGCCTCCATTCCTCAAATAAATGGTCTGGTGGTAGAGGTCTGGTTTCGTGGCGAAGAAATGGTAGTTTACAATGTCTGTACCCGTCTTTTTCGAAGCTTTCAGCGAAAGTGACTTCACCGTGTAAGTTCTTGTACATCCCCCCTCGATGGCCGCCTCCAACTCTTGCGACAGCACCTGTTGTCCATCGACGAAGTATTCGAAAGTGACAGGACGTTTCCAATCGTTGTTGTAGTTGGCCCGCATCATCGTACAAGTCTTATCACCTGACGAACCGTTCGAACCCGTCACATACATACCAATGGTATTGTCGTTAAAATAACGGTCCTCCACGGTGAGGGATACCACAGGAATGGTAACGCCTCCGCAACCATTGTGGTCATTATCAGCATAAATGTACGAGTGAGTAGCGATCGCACTTGGCAACATACCATTGGCGAAGGCTTTCGCGCGCACACTAGTATTGCTGTTGATGTTGATGGCAGAGTTATAGATATTACTTTCTTTGGTAGGCTCACTACCATCAGTGGTGTAACGTATCGTAGCGCCAGCAGTTGCACAACTCAATTGCAGATTTACATTTCCATGCTTCAAGCCGCCTTTCTCGCTGAACACAGGGTCTTGGCATCGGGTCAGTTGAGCATAGGCAGTAGAGTTTGCCGCCCCTGGAGTAGGCTCCATATAACCCGTTTCACTTCCATAACGTCCGAACGATATGTGTGCGGTTTGGGCACCGTAAGCGATAGAGTCGACCAACGTATTACCGTTCTTCAGCAAGAGGTAACCACCATCAGCATCAAGCTTATAAGGAGAATGTCTTTGCTGCTGTTGCTCGCTCTCGTCAAACCACATAAGCGCATAGTTATTGGCATCTACCATAAAATCGTTTTGGATTTGCCAAGTCCACTTTTCGGCATATTTTTTAGAGGTCTTCTTGTAATGGACCAAGGTGTAGCCCCTTAAATTGACACTTTGAGACTCATCGTTCGTAAATTCGATGAAGCCCGAGAAATTGTAATTGTCGGTGTTCATTATAGTCGACAAATTACAAGGCATCACTTCGTTCATCCGAACGGCAGCGTTGACGGCCATGCTTCCACATAGGAGAAATAATGCCACGATTTTTTTTGTATATTTCCTTGCCATAAGCGATGTTTGATTTATATTTCCACGCATAAAATTACGCCTTTTTTTGATACGAAGGTTATCTTTAACAAGACAAAAACATGGTAAAACCCCCTTATTTTGCTATGGTTTCCGGCTCTTTTCGGCGGTTCATCGGGCAGATTGTTCCGTTCTTGACTAAAACATGAACTTTGGTTGAAAACTAAAACGGGAGGTTACATTTCGGACTTGTGGGGAATAATTACACAAGATATTTTCTTGCCATTAATTCATAATTGACTACGTCGAACTAACGTTTCTTAATTCATAATCCTTAATTAAATATGGAGGGCGCCTCGACAATTCGAAGCGCCCTCCATTCTTTACGAGCCGTTAGGCTTATTTTATCATATCGCAACCCATGTAAGGTACCAATACTTTAGGAATCTTGATGCCCTCAGGAGTTTGGTTGTTCTCCAACAGAGCCGCCACGATACGAGGCAATGCCAAGGCACTACCGTTCAATGTGTGGCAAAGCTGCGTCTTCTTGTCCGCACCCTTGTAGCGGCACTTCAGACGGTTCGCCTGGTAGGTGTCGAAATTAGAGACGGAAGAGACCTCCAACCAGCGTTGTTGTGCGGCGGAGAACACCTCGAAGTCATAGCAAGTAGCGGCGGTGAAACTCATGTCGCCACCACACAGATGGAGGATACGGTAAGGGAGCTCCAGTTTCTTGAGCAAGCCCTCTACGTGCGCCAACATCTCCTTGTGGGACTCTTTCGAGTGCTCAGGCGTATCGATGCGTACGATCTCAATCTTAGAGAACTCATGCAGACGGTTCAATCCGCGCACATCCTTTCCGTAAGAACCAGCCTCACGGCGGAAGCACTGCGTATAGGCGCAATTCTTTATAGGGAGATCCTTCTCGTCCAAGATGACGTCACGGTAGATGTTCGTGACAGGCACCTCAGCGGTAGGAATCAGATAGAGGTCATCCACCTCGCAATGGTACATCTGGCCCTCCTTGTCAGGCAATTGGCCTGTTCCGTAGCCGGAAGCCTGGTTGACGACAGTCGGAGGCATGATTTCCAGGTAACCTGCATTGCGCGCCTCATCCAAGAAGAAGTTGATGAGCGCACGTTGCAATCTAGCGCCATAGCCCTTGTAGACAGGGAAACCAGCGCCAGAGATCTTCACGCCCAACTCGAAGTCGATCAGGTCATACTTCTTCGCCAACTCCCAGTGAGGCAATGCGTCCTTACCCAAATCAGGGATCTCGTTACCCATCTTCTCCACCACGTTATCTTCTGCGGTCTTGCCCTCAGGAACATCGTCGTAAGGCATGTTCGGAATGGTATATAAGATAGCGTTGATCTCCTCTTGGGATTTGTCCATGCTCTCCTGCAATGACTTAGTGGTCTCCTTCAAGGAAGCCACCTTAGCCTTAACGTCCTCCGCCTCAGCCTTCTTGCCCTCCTTCATCAGGGAGCCCACGCTCTTGGAGAGCGAATTGATTTCAGCCAATGTGGTATCCAACTGCGCCTGAGAGGAACGTCTCACCTTGTCCAGCTCAAGTATCTTCGCAATGAGGTCTTTCGCCTCGAAATGTTTTTTTGCCAACTTACGGACTACCTCCTCAGGGTTCTCCGTAATAACCTTCAACGTCAACATAATCTCTGAATTATGAATTATAACTTATTATTCTACTTTGATAACTTCGTTCAGCGTCATATCGTACACGACTGTAGAATATGACATGACAGTAACTTTTTTCCCTCCGTACGAGAACTGGGTGCTCACGGATCCATACATTAGATAGTACGGGATAAAGAGTTTGTAATTGGATCCCTCCTGCATATGACGAAGCCCTATCTGGAGACCTTCCTCCAAATCCGACATCGCTATCGTCTCCGTTTTCGAGACATATACGGAATCCTTGATCGTCTTCCCCGTATAAGTGATGTTAACCGTATCATCCACATACGGTCTCACCCCCTCACCCTTTGTGACGATGGAATAGAGCAATCCGCTCGGATCCTCCAAGACACCACTCTGCAAGCGTTTATCTCTCATATAAGCCTCACCCTCCTCTTTGTTTTGACGGATTTTAGCCACCTGATTGGATACAGATTCACTCTCCTCCTTATCCTTGCAAGAGGTAGAGAGCGTACACAACACGACAAGGGAGATAACCCACCACAAAATTCTTCTCATTGCTTTATCTTTCTTATCAGCGTCATTCCGTCGCGTACGGGAACGATTACCCGTTCAACACGGTCGTCGGAAAACACCTTATCATTAAACTTCTGAATGCCGACAGTCTGCGCATCTTTAGAATCCTCCAGCACATGACCATCCCACAAAGTATTGTCTGCGATCAACAAGCCACCCAGCCTCAACTTAGGGAAGACCACATCGAAATATTCCGAGTAGTGTCGCTTGTTACCATCCATGAAGACCACATCGAAAAGGCCGTCCAACTGAGGGATGATCTGGGATGCGTCGCCGATGTGCAGATGGATCTTCTCCGCCATCCCGGACTTCTCGAACACCTCGTCCAAGAACTCCTCCATCTCGTCATTGATCTCCAGCGTATGCAACTCCCCGTCTTCCGGTAGCGCCTCCGCCATGCAAAGGGCGGAATAGCCCGTGAAGGTGCCGATCTCCAAAATCCGCTTCGCCGACATCATCGAGCAGAACATCTTCAGCATCCTACCCTGCAGATGTCCGGAGAGCATACGTGGCTTCAAGGTGCGCAGATGGGTTTCCCTCGTCAACCAAGAGAGCACCTCCGGCTCCTTGTCGATGTGCGAAAGCACATATTCTTCTATAGATGCGCCAGACATATTCATATCCCGCAAAATTACATATTTTTCGAGACAATCATTCTCTCTTCACATAATATTTTTCCGACGGAAACGTAACTCACGAATGTCGCCGACCTCTCAATCATGGAATCCTTGGAGCAGACACGGAGCCTCACTCGACTCCTAGTCACACGGCATAATTACATATTCTTGTGCCTCTTCTTCCTTTTTCCTCTTATTAGAGGACGGGAAAGACTTTCCCTTGATGTTTTTGAAAGCGTTCCAATATTTTGCGCCCTTGTATTTCTCCACACTTTTTTCCGGAACGTAAACAGGGATGTCCAGATCAACGTTTTCAAAGGTACACCACGTGATTTCAGGCGGGGTAACACACTTGCACGTTATGCTTTTCAAGCCACTGCAACCCGCAAACACAGAGATGTCTAGTTCCGTCACCTCACTAGGGATAGTGATGCTTTTCAAACTGCAACAACCGGCGAACGCAGCCATGTCGATAAAATCCACGCCGTCAGGGATTGTCACATTGGTCAAGCTCTTACAGTTGAGAAATGCTTTATATCCAATCCCCGTCACATTCTTAGGAATCACCACGCTTTTTAAGCCTGTGCAATTCTTGAATGCGGCGATATTAATTTTTTTCATATTGTTAGAAAGCGTCACGCTCGTCAGCCCGACACAATTTTCAAAGGCGTTGGACTCAAATCGAGTCACGCTATTAGGGATTTTGTACGCCCCTTTTTTAGCACTTGGATAAAGAATCAGCTCCGTCTTATCCCCATTGAATAGCACTCCGTTTTCCGAACTATAATCAGGATTTCCCTTCATCACATTCACGTTCGTGAGACTGGTACACTCATCGAATACACCCGTCCTGATATCGTTCAAAGTACTAGGGATTGTCACATTCTTCAAGGCGGAACACGCCGAAAAAGCGAACAGATTGATTTTCTCCACACCATTTTTCATCACAACATTTTTCAACGCTCTGGATTCCGAAAAAGCGCCCTCATCTACCTCTCGCACACCTCCTGGAATTGTCACGTCGACCAGTTCGCTGGCATAAAACGCCATTGCCGCTATCGTGTATTTTTTGCCTTTGTAATCAGAAGGCAACACGATGGTGGTCGCATTACCATTGTACGTCAACAGTTCTATGGTACTATCATTCCGCTCATAGAAAACATAATCCCCAATTGTCTTAAGCTTACTAACGGCAGGGACGGATGAATACACATCAAATTGGTCTGATTCTATCAGCGAGTCGGAATAGTTGTACAATTCTCGAAGCTTGCTGCATGCGTTAAAAGATTTACCATCTATCTTTTTCATACTTTGAGGTATGGTTATACCCATCAACCCGAGATTAACAAAAGCTCCTCTTTCGACTTCCTGCACCCCCTCCGGAATCCTATAAAAACCTTTTTTCCCACAAGGGCATAGAATCAGTTTCGTTTTTGACTTATCGAACAAGACACCATCCTCCGAGCTATAATTAGGATTCTCTTTTTCCACATAAATGTTCTCTAGTCTAATGCACTTGAAAAAAGCGTCGGACTTAATTTCCGTCACCCCCTTGGGAATCGTGATGTTCTTCAAATTGCTACATTCCGAGAAGGCATCACGGTCAATCCGTTTCACACTATCAGAAATCGTCACGTTAACCAATGATGTACACTGTTTAAAGACATCTTTTTCAATCTTTGTCACATTCTTGGGTATAGTAATGCTTTTCAGGGCGGTGCAAGAGTGGAAAGCAGAGGATCCGATCATCTTCACACCATCGGGGAGAGCCACGTCGGTCAAACTTGTACATCCCGCAAATGCACGGGACTCTATATATGAAAGGCTATCAGGAATTGTGATGTTCTTCAAAGCGAAACATTTATAAAAAGCGTCTGATTGAATCAGCCTCACACTGTTAGGGATGACAATGTCGGTCAGCTTGTCACAATCACTGAACGCATCACTTCCAATCATCACCACGTTATACGTCACGTCCTTGTAAGTCACTTTTTCCGGGATGACAATAGATTTCGAATACTCGTTTTTATAGGAGTTACTGTATTTACCTTTATACGTTACATTTGCATATGTTTCATGGAAATCATACCAAATCGTGTCGCCGTTACTATTCACGACCCATGTGTCCGACGCCACAGCACCGAGACACATCAAAAAAGAGCCAATAATGGTCAATATAAAACTTCTCATATTCATATAAAGCCTTCAACCTAACGCACCAATCCTAATTCCTAATTCATAATTCTCACAGGGTTCCCTTCGTGGAAGGCAACTCATACTTGTAGATGTCCCGTTTGATGGCCATCTTGATCGAACGGGCCAAAGCCTTGAAGATGCCTTCGATCTTATGGTGCTCGTTCTCACCCTCCGCCTTGATGTTGAGGTTCATCCGTGCGGAATCGCTCAACGATTTGAAGAAGTGGAGGAACATCTCCGTAGGCATGTCACCCACATACTCACGCTTGAACTCCGCGTCCCACACCAGCCAAGGTCGGCCACCGAAGTCCAGTGCCACGGAGCAGAGGCAATCGTCCATCGGCAGGCAATAGCCATACCGTTCGATACCACGCTTGTCGCCCAGCGCCTTCAGGATCGCCTCGCCCAATGCGATGGCGGTATCCTCGATCGTATGGTGCTCGTCCACGTTCAGGTCACCCCTCACCTTCACGGTCAGGTCGCAACCCGAGTGCTTGCCGATCTGCTCCAACATATGGTCGAAGAAGCCTAAGCCAGAAGAGATGTCGCACTTGCCTGTCCCATCCAAATTGATTTGCACGAAGATATCAGTCTCCTTGGTGGTGCGTTGAACAGTCGCCACCCGCTCCCCAGCGAAGAGGAACTCAGCGATCTGGTTCCAACCCGTCACCACCTTGGCGCAGGCCTCCGTCAACTGGGCTTCCGCCAGCTCCTTCGTCGCCACCTCGACGGACGGTGCGATCAGAAGGGCACGGCAGCCCAAGTTCTTCGCCAGCATCACATCCGTCAGACGGTCACCGATCACATAGGAGTGAGCCATGTCGTACGAGCCATCCATGTAGCTGGTCAGCATGGCAGTGCCCGGTTTGCGCGTCGGAAGGTTATCCTCCGGGAAAGATTTGTCGATGAATATCTTGTCGAACTCGATCTCCTCCCCCTTCAGCGTCTCCAGCATCTTGGACTGCACCAAATCGAAGTTCTTCTGCGGGTAGGCCTCAGTGCCCAAACCGTCCTGGTTCGTCACCATGACCAGTTCGAACGAGCAGTTCTTACGGATGAAATACAGATTACGGAGGACACCCGGCAGGAACGTCATCTGTTCCAAGTTGTCCACTTGATACGTGACAGGCGGCTCCACGATCAACGTGCCATCTCTGTCTATGAAAAGAGCGGTCTTCATTTTATTATCGTTACTATTTCTCCAAACAATTAGAGTTCAAAGGTACAAAAAAACGGTGTGTTGGCAAGTCGGTGAAATAAAAAGAGAAAAGAGGCGAAAGTTTTGCGGCGAATAGTAAGGTGAGCGGAAGGAGCACCAATGTGAAATAAAAAACGGCGGAAGACAATTAATCTCCCGCCGCAAATAACATATCACGAAAATGTGATATGGCTTTCTATCAAAGCATTATCTCCATGCATAGAATACTTTCTGGTTGTAATAGTAGTTTTCGTTTACATTATAAGGAGCAAAGCATCCAGCAGCATAGTAATTATCTGAAAAACCACCCCAACCCCAGTTGATATGCAGAAGGCTGTTATAGTAAGTAGAAGAGAGGTAAGTATAACCCGTTATAGTTCCATTGGAAACAGTTGCGGAGTAGTTATTCACAGTTGTAGTTGTGTAACCATCAATAACCCAAGTGTGTCCCTCATCATAAGTAGTGGTTGTACTGTAAGTGATACCCAAGAACTTCTTTTTCTTCACAATTTTCTTATTATAGCCCATCATCATAAACGGAACCCTTGCATCCAAGAAAAGCTTAGCATAATCCCATGAATAATCGGATGTATAAGTCTGATATCCATAACTGTTCTTCAGCCATGTCAACACTTTCGCAGGATCTGCACCTGTTCCATCGCAACCATAACTTGCGCCCACGTGTTGTCCGATAAAATAAGTCAATGCACCAATAGAGTTTCTATCTGAAGCATTGGCAATGTACCGTCCATCAGAATTAACCTTCATGCCTGGCCAGTTAAATGACCAACCATCTATATTCGTCGGATATTCATAGTAAGCCATCACCTGAGCCGCAGCGATAACTGTACAGCCAGCAGGCATCGTATCATTTCTGGCAGAGCATACAGGCATATATTTGTTATAAGGGTGTGGAGATTGATTCCAATGCGTGGAGATGAGCGGAGGAACAGCTTCCGTAGTCGTAAACGAGTAAACTGGGTCGCTTGCGCTCCTCAAGGCAACAGTGTCATCCTTCAATCGAATCTCTGCCACCTCACGCAAAGAATCCTTCTTCTCCTCGAACTCTTGGATCGAGTTGATCAGATAGCATTCCATATTCGCCAAAATCATCGCCTGTCCAGGGTTATCCACCACTTCGCCCAATGCACCATCGCTCACGAAGGCCAAAATAGGACATCCTACACGATCGTCCGCACAGATAATCGCATAACCCGTGCTGTCCGCAAAATTAAACAGATAAGCCAATGTGTCAGGAATCACCACTTCCTTCCCTGAACTGGAACGAAGAGAGGTCTCCTCTGATTGCAACACGCGGATTTCTCCAATCTCACGAACCTTACCAGATTTAAGTCCACTGTTCCCTCCATCAAACAGTGAAGATGCATCGAGAGCAATCTCCTTCGCCTCTTCCACCCCAATCGTATGGTGAGTGGAAAACAACGCCCTGTAATTCAATGGTTGTTCTTTTTTCTCTTGGGATTGATCACCGTTCAATCCATCCATCGCATCATCTTTTTCGCAAGATGCGAACTGCGTCATAGCCATAATTCCGAGGAAAAAAGGCATTCTGCGCAAGTAAAGCTGACTCTTTTTTGATAACATAAAAATAAAGTTTTAAATTATTATAAATAAGCAATTTTAAACAAATGAATATTCAATTGTTTAAATTGTTTTTTGTAAAAAATTAACAACACAAATATATGAAGTATTCATCACTTTTTAATGATAATTTTAAAATATTCATAGCATAAATCGTATTTTATTATGTTTACTATTGATTAGTAACTATTTAGAATCGAATATTTTTAATATTACTATTAGATTACACATTTTAATCAAGTTTAACATATGTTTACAGACATAACAATACCTAACAAATTGATATACAACATATATATTAATTAATGTCAATAATACAGAATGAAAAGGATTCCTCTCCGTTCACGAAGGGGCCTAAGCTTCTTTGGAGAACTTAAAGCGAGATTTTTCTCCACATTTTTGCGGATTTTCCGCCTTCAAGAGGAGATTTTCCCTCCCAAAATTTATTCGAGAGAGAATAACAACTAGTGAAAATTTATTATATTTGTTATAATCGAGTATACAGTGAATAGACAAGAATAGCTAGGCGCCCTTATCATCAGGCAATGGCGAATAACGATTCCACGTCTCATTTCTGGGGGAACCACAACAAAAAACTACATTATGGGAACATTCTTAGTTATAATTGCGATAATCATTGCGACAGTAATCATACAATCCAAGTTGGCTAATTTCACCATTCGCTTCCAACAATTGTCGGAAGCGGAAGAAGAAAACCGTAAATTGATAAAAAGACTGAGCGAAATGGTGGCTCAGCTAAAAGCGGGAAGCGAACCTGTAGGGGACAACCGCACAGAGAACAACGTCAAGGAGAATCAGACGGCACCGACATTCACTGCCACAGGAAGGGTTGAACCCGTCAAGGATACTGCAAGAGTTGTCGAACCGGCTCCGAAAACCGAAACGGTTGAAAAGCTCAACACCGTAGAGAAAACCATCCCACAAAACGAGGAGGTGAAGGTGTCTGAGGAGATCAAGCAGACAAGTCCTGAACCAAAGGAAGAGCCTATTACTGTGCAAACGGAAGCGCCGAAGGAGCCCGCTCCTACTCCTTCCAGACAACCTGTCGAGGGGAACAGCAAGGCGGAACAACCTATCGCCAAAGCGACAGTCGCCCCTCAATCAAGCATCACGAAGAACAAACCGTTCGATTTGGGCAAGCCTATATCTTCAACCTCAACTCCGCAGAAGGAGAGCAAAGAGAAGAAGACGAACTACGAACAATTCATCGGAGAGAACCTCTTCGGGAAAATTGGCATCCTGATATTCGTCATAGGCATCGGATTCTTCGTGAAATATGCGATAGACAAGAACTGGATCAACGAAACCATGCGGACGATCTTAGGATTCGGCATCGGTGCGGGTTTGTTCGCCATCGGGCACAAGCTACGGGAGAAATACCGCACGTTCAGTTCCTTGCTCGTGGGAGGTTGCTTTGCGGTCTTCTTCCTGACGGATGCGATCGCCTACCATTACTACGAGCTATACAGCCAACCGATCGCATTCGCCATCCTCGTGGTGTCCACACTGCTCATGGTCACGCTTTCGATCCTGTACGACCGGCGTGAATTGGCCATCATAGCCCTGATAGGAGGATTTTTAGCGCCTTTCATCGTCAGCGGAGGCGGCGAGAAAGTGGCGAGCCTGTTAACTTACATCTTAGTACTGAACATCGGCATGTTCGCGCTCTCCATGTACAAGAAATGGAGCGAGCTGCCTATTCTATCCTTTGTGGCCACGACAATCATCTCGATTCTCCTCGTCGCAAACATATGCGGACATGAGACGACGATGCTTCTCTTCTTCACCCTCTTCTATCTCATATTCCAGTTGCCGATCTTCCAAATACTGAAGCTCCAAAGCACAGAAAAAATGAGTACGGCCCTGGTATCCACCATCCTATCCAATAACATCGTCTACTTCTCGTTAGGACAAATCCTGCTTTATCAAATGGATGCGAACCAAATATACGAATGGGCGATCCATCCTAGCGCACTACTGTGCCTGTTCACCGCATTGGTCAACACGGGAATCCACATTTGGATGCGGAAGGTCGGACATAACTTCTTGAAAGAGTTCACACTTGCGATGACCATCACTTTCATCACACTGTTCGTGCCAATACAATTCGACGGCAAGATTGTCTTCCTGATATGGGCGGCGGAAATGGTGCTACTATATTGGCTTCACATCCGCTCGAAGGCCCGTTCCTACGAGCTTGGCGCATTATGCCTTTTACTGGTGACGATCATATGCTATGTCCTATGCATCATGGATCCGGACTACCACACGACGACAAACAAATTGTTCGCGAACCAATACTTCGTATCCAACATATTCACATCATTCGCCTACCTTGCAATGGCCTTGTTGATGGAGAAGTACAAGGAGATATCCTCCAAATCCCAACTGTTGAATTACAACATTTTCAATCCGTTCTTCTACATCGCATCGATCCTGACGACTTACCTAGCCACCTGCGTCGAGCTATCGGGCTCCATCGAATCAAACGATTTGAGTTCGGCCTCAATCGGGTTATTCACATCGGCCATGCTCCTGTTGATATGCTTCGCCCTCAGATACAGGTTCTCTTACGAGAAGCATGCAAGTTGCTACGTGGCCATGATGGCTTTGTCTGTCCTTGCATTTCCTCTGAGCATAAGTTTCGTGGATTTACCCGCCGACAAACTGCCATTCGTCTTTTTGTTAGGAAACGGCATATTAGGGATTCTTTGCCTATGTCTGGTCTCCACGGATTATTACAAACGCAAACCATCGGATAAGGCATACACCATCTGCCTCAACCTGCTGGCCATGTTACAGATTGTCACGATGGTATACCTCATCGCTAAACAAATGGGCTGCGGCAACTTCTCCATCGTCTTCTCGATCACCATGGGCGTGATAGGCTTCATCCAAATGTGTCTTGGCATGAAACTGCACATGAAAATCATGCGTATCATCAGCCTATGCACCTTCGGTTTAGTGCTTGGCAAGTTGATCGCTGTGGATTTGTGGTCCATGCCTTCTCTGGGCAAGATCATCACGTTCGTCCTGCTCGGACTTCTCCTGCTGATACTGTCATTCCTCTACCAAAAGCTGAAGAACGTGCTCTTCCAAGACGAAACCGAGAAAAAAGTGGAGGATCAACAAGCATGATATAGCACATCTTATCTTGTCCATTTAAACTCCATTCGTTACCTTTGTGGTATGATTTTTCAAGGAGGAACAAAAATGAAAAGATTTTCTCGTGTGCTTTTTCTGATAGGGATCGCGGCGACCGTGCTTTTGGGATCCTGCACCGATTCTTCCCTCTTCGGAGAGTGGAAATGTTACGATTTCACCATAGCGGACACAACCGGCATACCGGCAGAACTCATCAAGAGCGGCGTCGAATCCGCCAAGAGCACAACCCTTTGCATCAACGAGGATTCAACCTACCGGGAGGATTATATTGTCGAGGACGCAGAAATCATCTCCACCTTAGGCAACTACAGCATCATGGGGGATAGCATATGCTTCTCGCCCGTCCAAATGGGGGGCAAGGAGTTGACGGACACCTCCGCCATCGAGTATAGATATATCGCTAACGACGAGCGGCTAGCGAACATCACTTTCCCTAAACGATACAAGTTCGAATTGAAGGATAAAAAGCTATTGCTCAAGGAATTGATATACAGCGGCGCCTCAAGAAGCAAAACAAACGAGACGACCATGTTCTACGAAAAGACGAGAAAATGAAGGTTTGCATCGCGGAGAAACCCAGCGTGGCAAGGGATATAGCGGCCGTTTTGGGGGCTACCACCCGCCGGGACGGTTACATTGAAGGGAACGGATACCAGGTCACCTGGGTGTTCGGTCACCTCTGCACCCTGAAGGAACCCCACGAATACAACCCTGCATGGAAACGGTGGGACATCTATAGCCTGCCGATGATTCCCCAGAAGTTCGGCATCAAGCTCATCAACGACGAGGGCTCCATCAAGCAATTCCACATCATCGAAAGTCTCATCAAGAATGCGGAGGAGATCATCAACTGCGGGGATGCCGGGCAAGAGGGCGAGCTCATCCAACGATGGGTGATGCAGATGGCGGGATGCAAATGCCCCGTCAAACGGCTCTGGACCTCCTCCCTGACAGAAGAGGCGCTCAAGGAGGGCTTCAACAACCTCCACCCGCAATCGGACTACGACAAACTGTACGAGGCCGGGGCCATGCGCGCCATAGGCGACTGGCTCTTAGGCATGAACGCCACACGTCTCTACACCATGAAGTACGGCGGCAACAAGCAGGTGCTCTCCATCGGAAGGGTGCAGACGCCTACCCTCGCTTTGGTCGTGAAGAGGCACCTGGAGATCGTCAATTTCAAGCCGGAGCAATACTGGGAGCTGAAGACCGTCTACCGCGACACCACCTTCGCCGCCACAAAAGGCAAATTCACCACGGAGGAGGAGGGAAGACAATTCCTTCAAGAGGTGCAAAACAGTGAGTTCACCGTCACCGACGTGACCACCAAGAAGGGTGTGGAATTCGCCCCACGGCTGTTCGACCTCACCTCGCTCCAAGTGGAGTGCAACAAGAAATATGCCTTCTCCGCCGAGGAGACCCTGAAACTGATCCAATCGCTCTACGAGAAGAAGGTCACCACCTACCCTCGTGTGGACAACACCTACCTGAGCGACGACATATACCCTAAGATCCCGAACATCATGCGGGGCATGACAAGGTACGAAGCGCTCACGCAAAGCGTCCTGGCGAATAAGATACCGAAGACCAAACGTGTGTTCGACAACAGCAAGGTGACCGACCACCACGCCATCATCCCGACGGGCGTCAACCCGACGAACCTCACGGCCGACGAATGGAAGGTGTACGACCTCGTGGCGAAACGCTTCATCGCCAACTTCTACCCAGACTGCCAGATCTCCACCACCACCGTCATGGGACAGGTAGAAAGCATCGAGTTCAAGGCAAACGGTAAGCAGATCCTCTCGCCAGGCTGGCGTGCCATCTACGACAAAGAGAAGAACGAGGAGGCCCCCAACGACGAGGAGAAGACACTGCCCGCCTTCACGAAAGGAGAGCATGGTCCGCACACCCCAGATCTGGCGGAGAAATGGACCACCGCCCCGAAACCCTACACGGAAGCCACCCTGCTCCGCGCCATGGAGACGGCAGGCAAGCAGATGGAGGACGGAGAACTGCGCGACCTGCTGAAGGAGAACGGTATCGGCAGACCTTCCACGCGGGCCAACATCATCGAAACTCTCTTCAAGCGCAACTACATGCGCAAGGAGAAAAAGAATATCATTGCCACGCAAACCGGCATCGACCTCATCGCAACCATCCAGCAAGAGTTGCTGAAGTCCGCCGAACTGACCGGACAATGGGAGAAGCGCCTACGTATGATTGAGAAAAGCACCTACGACAGCGCCACCTTCATGACGGAGCTGAAGACCATGGTGACGGAGATCGTCCAAAGCGTGAAATACGACAACCAACGCACCATCACCATCGAGGAGAAGAAAGCGGAGGAAGAGAAGAAAAAAACGTCTAAACCTCGCACCAAGACGGTAAAGAAGGAGAAGACGGAAGAGCCTCAACCTACCACGGATGCCAAGCAGGCACAGCCTCAACCAGAAGCGCAACCACAGCCTCAACCACAACAAGCAGCCCCCCCACCCGCCACCATCGTCGGCATGACCTGCCCACTCTGCGGAAAGGGAACGATCGTCAAGGGAAGAACCGCCTACGGATGCTCCGAATGGAAAGGGGGTTGCCCGCTCCGCCTGCCCATCGAAGTGGACGGGAAGGAGCAAAGCACAGAGGATCTACTGAAACAATTGAAGAGGCTCAAACAATAAAAAAGGGGAATCGCAACGACTCCCCTTCCTCATACCCTCATGGTAAATAATTATGGCACGACCACCTTAACCGGCCGTCCGTTTCCAACCTTCACCACATAAACACCCGAATTTAACGACAAAACACCATCACTACCCCTGTAAACTTGTACACCATCCACCGTGTACACCGCATACGGGATACCCTCACTCTCCACAAACAAAGAAGAAGGTCCTGTATGGATTTTACCGACATTATCCATGGCAAAAAGGGAAACGCCTGTAGGTACAGCATACCACACACTATTTAAAATCGTCACATCCGCATCAGGCATAGGGAATTCTTCATGATACCATACATCAGTGTTTAAGCTGCCTAAAGAATCCAGCCCACCATACACCGTGCCATTTATACTATTTTCCCTGACAATTTTTTCCGCTTCCTCCAATGATTCATATTCGCCATTCCAACCCGTAGGTTCAAGCAGGAGTTGGGATATGTCGCATATAGAGCAAGTCGTAATCCAATTAAGATCTGTTCCATTACAAGGTTCCAATGTAAGGCCATTCGACACAATAGTACCAACCTTAACATCACACTGCACCACATAATAGTTGGAATGCCACTCCTCATCACAGATTTCATCCATAGGGATATACCGAATATCTTCGTATTCATAACGTGGAGTCCAAGATTGATTGTCTGGGACTTCACCACTATAGATGTACGACACCGTCCGAATCTTCGGCGTTACTTCCACCGAGTCATTTGGAAGATATGGATCACTACCATCCTGATTATCATCAGCATACGCACTACCACTTCCCATCAACACCCAAAAAACTGTAATTAAAAAAGATAAATTGTGTTTCATAAGCATTAAATTATTATTGAACTAAACCTATATAAACAACAATACTACGATTCTTCCAGAGAACCGAACAAATGTAATAAAAATCCAAGAAAAAAAGATGGATATTAAGCCAAAGCCATTTTTTCTCAGATGAAAGAGCATCAACCTGCCCCGAAGCAAAGTACGGGACATCTGATAAACCAGCGGAAGAGACTCAAACAATAAAAGTGAGAGAGGGAAAGTATCACTACTTCCCCTCTCTCTCCACTGTCAGAATCATCAACCTTAAATAAACCAACCTTAAACGTCCACAAAACCTATTATCAACTAAAAACTTCTACGTATTACAGAACCAACATCTTGACGGGAAGGTCCGTTGCCCAACTCCATGATGCGAAGGGGGGAACAACTCGGCATAATCATTACATTTATATGCCAGCACCCCACTCTCCATGAAGAGGGAACAACTCACAACATCACACTCGGACCATCCACGTGGATGGATAAATATAAAAACGAGGACCGCCAGCCTACACTGGCTTTGAAACAGAATTAGGCAATGCCCAATCTGGAAAGAACACAACATCAATATCCGGCACTATAAAACATCCTCAGCATACGCATTGCGCACCTTCAGACGCACCCAAGGCAGAATCAGCAGACCCATCCTGCGGACAAACCTCCGCACATAAGTCACCAATCCCTATCACAAGGGAGCATGCCATAAAACGAATAATTTTTTTTCATACGCTTAAATTGTCCTATATATTGTTATCCTAAATGTCTATACTAAATTGCTCTATTATAATTTGCGCACAAACTCCACCTGCAAAGTTAACAAAAAATAAATTAAACAAAAGAAAATTCAGATTTTTTTGAGTAAAAACTCATAAAAATACAATATACGCCCCCACCGTCCTTTCACGTAGATGAGGCAGAGCGGAATTATTCGTTCCGCATATCCGGAACAATATATCGTATAATCAGCACTGCCCACTAAAAGAGGCTCAAACAATAGGAAAAGGGGAATCGCGACGACTCCCCTTCCTCAAAAATATATTTTCTGAACATTTACGGGACAACCACCTTAACGGACGACCCGTCGCCTAACTTCACAAAGTAAATTCCCGGATTCAGCGACACAGCATAGTCACTGCCCGTATAGACCAATGTTCCATTCTCCGCGAAGACAGAATAACTCACACCGTCACACTCGACCATCAACGTGGATGGACCCGCATAAACGCGAGGGCCACTAACCTGCGCAGTCTTCGAAACAGACATCGGCACCGCCCAATTTTGAACGAACACAACATCTGCATCCGGCATAATAAAATATCGCTGACAAGGAGGCAGAGGCGGAGGACCAAATTCACAATCCACACTAGTTTGTTGGATTTCCGCATCCCCCTCCATCTGACCGTACGCAGCAGAATAATGGCTCAGTGCCATCACGCACACAGGAAGAGTCGTCACGGAAGAATAAGCATATCCAGAGCCTGGATCAATAACACCAAACCACACGGTATCTCCAACCATAACATTGTATTCAATGATGTTTCGATAAACCGAATAGTAATCGGGCAAATCATCACAATACTCGTCTGCGGTCGTAAAGCGACCTTCCTTTTCTGTTCCCGAGAAACGCAAATCGCTGATCCTCGGATTGTCTCCAAGATTCCTCAGGACACGCATCTTAACCGCACCCTCTGATACACCTGCCGCTACAGAATCACCATCTGCGGAGACAAGGCCAACATCTTGTGCCCCCTGTGCAAGCATACCCTCGCCACACAAGAAGCAAAATAACCCTAAAATGAACAAACGTTTTTTCATAAGCAGCTGTTCTTTATGAGAAAAATCCAACAATACGTTTCGCAAATATACGGTAAAAATCAAAAAAAACAACGGAAGAATCAAATTTAACATAGACACACCTTTAAAATTGATGCAAAAAAAATCGGGACCCCACAGGAGATCCCGACTTATATATTTCCCGACGAAACCTTACGGAAGCCTCAAGCCGAAGCAAGCGGAGAAGGAACGACCCTTGTAGGCGGGTTGTTTCACATTCGCATTCATGTTCGTACAACCGATTTCCGCATTCAATTTCAACACCATGAAGTCATAGATGAAACGAATTCCACCACACAAACCGAAATCGAAACGGTTCAAACGTGGATTGTCTCCACCATAGGTGTTATATTCCAGCGTACTAAAACCATTTTCCTGTTCGTACAAGTCTGAAGACTGGGAATATTTACCCGCAATACCATAACCGAAATACGGACCGCCCAATATCTGCATACCCGCTTTACGCGAGAAGGTGATGTTGAAAGCGAACTCCAACGGAGCCTCTATGGACATGGCTGTCACGTCATAGTCCCATACATATCCATCATAAGCGGTATAGGTGAAACCCTTGCTCTCGAACGTCAACGAAGGACAGAAGGATGTCCATGCATAAAACAACGGAATATCAGCACCCGCACCCGCACGGAACAGAG
This sequence comes from Paludibacteraceae bacterium, assembly GCA_045226255.1. Classification (GTDB taxonomy): domain Bacteria; phylum Bacteroidota; class Bacteroidia; order Bacteroidales; family Paludibacteraceae; genus UBA1181. The sequence goes on from JBGVCG010000001.1 coordinate 61,160, forward strand.
GTTTGTACTCCGCCGATTTCTCGCTGATGGTAGTATATGTCACACCACCATCGATGATAAAATGATTCCCGTCAAATGGAGAGAACTGCTTATAAGGACTAATCTGGGCAGCCGCTCCGAACGCACATATTGAGGCTATTATCGCCGCAAAAATCTTCTTCATATTGAACTGTACACTAAAATCGTTAACAAATGACGGGTGCGAATTTAGTTAAATTTTATAAAAAACAAATCACTTTCGCTCACTTTTCTTCCTTATCAGACTGAGAGCGACACGTCAGTTCATCATTCACCATCCGATACATATATTGCTGAATCATCGCCTTCAACCGTTTTTCCATCGTATCCACCTGCACCGCACGGTTCCGCAGGTCATTGGAAAGCAATCTGTCCGATTGGAAATCATACACCGAGCGCACACTGTCCCCGTCGAATGAAACCATCAGAGAGTTATACAAGTACTGATAGAAAGGCGCATTGTACATCACCACACTCTTCGTCGAGTCCGGAGAAAGGCAATCCTGCCCAAAAGCGACGTACGGTTTATCATAATTCAGGTACGACAAGACCGTAGGCATAATGTCTATCTGTTGCGCCAACGTCTGACTCCTGCCCTTCAACAGGCTATCGCTCGGGCAATAGAAGAGAATCGGCACCTCATACCGCCCCAATTGCGTCATATACTCCTCGTGCGTGGTCTGGTTCGTATGGTCGGCCGTGAAAACAAAAAGCGTGTTCTTATACCAATCCATCTTCGAAGCTTTGCCGAAAAAGTGGCGAAGCGCCATGTCAGAATAGCCAATGCATTGATGGATAGGCTCCCTACCCTTCGGGAACTTGTCCGTATACTGTTCCGGCACACGGAACGGATCATGCGACGATGCGGAAAAAATAGCCGTCATGAAAGGCTGCGGGAAGGCATCCATCTTCTCTGCGAAGAATTGGAAGAAGGGTTCGTCCCATATCGCCCATATACCATCAAAGAACCTATCATCATTAAACTCCGTCATGCCATAATAATCATCGAAACCGATGGACTTAGCGAACGATTGGAACCCCATGGAACCGTTCGGCGCCCCATGGAAAAAGGCGGAATAGTAGCCCTTCTCCTTCAGCAGGCCTGGTAGGCCCACCACCGAATTGACCGCATAGGGCGTGGTGATATAAGGTGCCACAAACATCGGGATGCTCGCCAGCACGGAAGGCATGGCGTCAATGGATTTCCTACCATTCGCATAGGAATAATTGAACGTATAGCCTTGTTGGAACAAAGAATCCAAGAACGGAGTGTACCCCTTGTAGGTCCCTCCATCTAAGTCCCGATTGAAGAGTCCCATGTACTCCTTGCCGAAGCTCTCCATGATAATCACCACCACATTCATCGGGCGGAACGACTCCTTCGGCTGTGGCTCCACCAACGGTGTGTAACAACGCTCCGCCTCCTCCATCGTCTCATAATAGGAAGGAACGGTGAAGGATTGGCACTTCGCCGTACGGATAACGCAGAACGGTGTGTTCAACACCACAGCCGTCTCCTCAGGTTTCTGCACATACTGCATGGAGTTCGAGACAGCCAACGGACGGGTATACTTGCCGAATCCGCCACGGATGCCAATGACCGCCATATAAGCCACCACGGCAAACAACGGCACGTTCAAGGCATAGTATAGCCATCTCCTATCCGAACGTTTCTCTCCCTGTTGGTCAGGACGATAATAGCACACCACCAGGATGAAGGCCATCAGCAGGAAGAATAACGTGGCATACCAATAATTGAACAAACCCGTAAGGATGACCTTCCCGATATTCCCATCGTTCGAGAACTCGGAGAAGATGGAGAGGTTGGTGCGACGGTTCGTAAACTGATAATAGACCATGTCCGCCGAATTCATGAAAGCCCCTATGATATTAGGCACGCAGAAAACCCACTTGGCGATCTTCTGATAAGTATTGTTCTCCCTAAACGGGAAAGGGATGGCCATCATCACCAGATAGAGCACATTCAGATAGATGCAGGCGGAGAGGTCGAACCGTAGCCCCGCCACCATCAAGTCCATGAGTCGGGAAGAATTCACCTCCGGGAAAGAGGAGCTATTGACCATATAAAAAGCGAACCGGCAAACGGACATCACCCCCATCGCCAACAAGAAATTGACGAGCATCACAAAGATCGGGCTCTTCCGCAACCTATTCCAAAGGCCTCCCATCACTCGAACACCTCCTCACCAATCAATGTGGCGGAAGTGGTGCTGAGCACCTTCACCTTCACGAAATCACCGATTTTATGATTACCCTTAGGGAAAACGACCACCTTGTTTTGTGAAGTACGGCCAAACAATTGCTCACGGGAACGTTTCGAGAAGCCTTCCACCAGCACCTCGAACGTCTTATTGACATCACGCTCATTGCTCAGAGCGGACATGCGTGTCTGCAAAGCGATGATCTCGTTCAAACGGGCGATCTTCACCTCCTCCGAAATATTATCAGGCAAGTTCTTGGCGGCGAAAGTACCCGGTCTTTCCGAGTATTTGAACATGAAGGCGGAGTCGAAGACAACCTCCTCCATCAGGCTCAGTGTCAGCTGCTGATCCTCCTCCGTCTCGTCATGGAAACCACAGAAAACGTCCGTCGTGATACCACAATCAGGCACGATGCGGCGGATGGCGGCGATACGGTCCAAGTACCACTCCCGCGTGTACTTGCGGTTCATGGATTTCAATATCTTGTTACTACCCGACTGCACAGGCAAGTGGATATGACGGCAAATGTTCGGGTAAGCCGCCATCACCATCAAAACATCATCGTTCATGTCTTTCGGGTGGGAAGTGGTGAAACGCACCCGCATCGTCGGATAAGCCTCCGCCACGATCTTCAGCAGGTCAGCGAAGGAGACAACGACACCGTCCTCCCCCTTATAGGCGTAGGAGTTCACGTTCTGACCAATCAGAACCACCTCCTTGTAGCCACGCTTTTTCAAATCCTCGATCTCGTTCAGGATGCTGCGCACCTCACGGCTACGTTCCCTACCTCTCGTATAAGGCACAATGCAATAGGAACAGAAATTATTACATCCACGCATGATGGAGACGAAGCCAGAAATCGCGGCACCGCAAAGCCTCTGAGGAATGACATCCTTGTAGGTCTCCGTTGTGGAGAGCTCCACGTTGATGGACTTCTCTCCCCGCTCGACAGCGCCGACCATGTTCGGCAGGTCCAAGTATGCGTCCGGACCGACCACCAGATCCACGACACCCGTGGCCAACAGCTCATCCTTCATGCGCTCCGCCATGCAGCCCAGTACGCCCACGATCAACCCCGGGCGCTTCTGCTTCCGTTGGCGAAACACCTGTAACCTGCCATGGATCTTCTGCTCCGCATTATCTCGAATGGAACATGTATTCACAAAGATAGCATCCGCCTCATCCTCAACCTGTGTAACCTCGTAGCCAGCATTATCCATAATAGCCGCAACAACCTCACTGTCAGCTACATTCATCTGGCAACCATACGTCTCCAAGAATAATTTCTTCATCTTTTCTTTCCTTATTATCAGGCAACAAAGATACAAATTAATACACCATTTTTTTAGAATCCGTTGTATAAATCGACAAGTTACGTTACTTTTGCGGAAGACAAAGAACAAGGCATATGTCCAAAAAAGAAAAAAAGACCATTAAAGAGGAAAAACTCCTCCCTACGAAAGAGATCAAAATCGTGGATAGCAACGACGAGGAAACCCCGGAAGTGGATGACAATAGATTTGTCGACCCGACAGAACTGGCTATCCCAAGCGAAACTGAGGTTCCCGTCAACGATTCTCCCAAGAAGGAGACAAAGTTCGAAGAGGGAAGCATGGTGCTTCGCACGGAAGGATTGGTAAAACAATACGGACAAAGAATCGTGGCCAACAACGTTTCCATCAACGTGAGACAGGGGGAAATCGTCGGACTGCTCGGTCCAAATGGTGCCGGGAAGACCACCACATTCTATATGACGACAGGACTGATCGTGCCCAATGCGGGAAGAATATACCTCAACGACGTGGACATCACGAAATACCCAGTCTACAAACGTGCGCAGGCTGGCATCGGATACCTAGCCCAAGAGGCCTCCGTCTTCAGGAAGATGACGGTGGAGGACAATATCCTTTCCGTATTAGAGATGACGAATTTCACCAAGGAATACCAACAGGAGAAACTGGAAAGTCTCATCTCGGAATTCAACTTGGGACATGTCCGGAAGAACCTCGGCGACCGCCTTTCCGGAGGTGAACGACGCAGAACGGAGATCGCCCGTTGCCTCGCCATCGAGCCTAAGTTCATCATGTTGGACGAGCCTTTCGCAGGTGTCGACCCAATCGCTGTGCAAGACATCCAAGACATTGTCTGGAAACTGAAGAGCAAAAACATCGGTATCCTCATCACCGACCATAACGTGGACGAGACGCTCTCCATCACAGACCGCGCCTACCTCCTCTTCGACGGAAGAATACTCTTCCAAGGAACATCCGAAGAGTTGGCGGCGAACCCTATCGTTAAGGAAAAATACTTGGGCCGCGACTTCGAATTGAAGAAGAGGAAGCCTATCTCATAAAAAACATAGCAAAAAGCATCGTATGCAAAAGAGATTCGTATTCGCCAGCCTACTGGCCACTGCCATAACCTTTTCCTCCTGCACGGCAGAAGCTAACACGACAGAGAAAGCCTCGGAAACAAAACAGGGGGAAGAGGAGAAGCCCGTAACAGAGATAGCCGTTCCGAACTTCTCGGAAGACTCAGCCTACCAATACGTTGTGAGGCAATGCGAATTCGGTCCGCGCGTACCCAACACCGATGCGCACGAGCAATGTGCGACCTACCTCAGCCAACAACTGGCGACCTTCGGTGCGGAGGTCACCAAACAAACCTTCACCGCAACCGCCTTCAATGGAACGGAGCTGAAGGCCACCAACATCATCGGCACCTTCTACCCTGAGAAAAGCAAGAGGGTCATCCTCTTCTCTCACTGGGATTCCAGACCATTCTGCGACCAAGGAGCCCCACAGGATATCCAAAAGGCGGTGATGGGAGCCAACGACGGAGCCAGCGGCGTGGCTATCCTCCTGGAAATCGCCCGGATCCTCAAGGAGAACGAGCCTAACGTGGGCATCGATATCGTGTTGCTGGATGTGGAAGACTATGGTGACGCCAAAGGTGCCGCGGAGAGTTGGTGCCTTGGTTCCCAATACTGGGCTAAGCAACCACACTACAAGACAAAACCTGAGTACGGTATCCTGCTGGACATGGTCGGAGGCCAATCCCCTTCGTTCGGCATAGACATCGCCTCCCAACAGCTGGCGCAGAACGTGGCCAGCAAAGTGTGGAACACCGCTCACGCCTTGGGCTACCAGCAATTCAGGAACGAAATCAGCGGGCAACTCATCGACGACCATGTCTACGTGAACATGATCACCGGCATCCCGACCATCGACATCATCGACTATTCTCCGGGAAGAGGCTTCCCTGCCACCTGGCACACGACGCATGACACACCGGAGAACATAAGCAAAGAGACACTAGGCATGGTCGGAAAGGTTGTTACTAAGGTGATTTTCAGCGAATAACAAGCAATTCGGCATTGCCCACTAAAAAAAATTAGGCATACACCACAAAAAAACACCTATTTTTTTTGGAAGTTCCCAAAATAAGCGTACCTTTGCAACGCAAAACGAAACAAGAGCGTTTCAAGAAAATGGCGGATTCGTCTATCGGCTAGGACGGATGCCTCTCACGCATCAAAGAGCAGTTCGATTCTGCTATCCGCTACAAAAGAGATCTCAACGAGGTCTCTTTTTTTATGGAACAAATCTATCTGACCTAACGCCCATTTCACGCGCAAGCCCACCAAACACTTCACTCCCCCACCCGCAATATCGATCAATATTTTTCTTATGTATCTTTTTTGATTTTAGACGTTTTTTACATTACCTTTGCATAATAATCGGGAGATATACTTGGTGTGCGTCAACGAATGCGCAAAAGGAAATTGATGGATGTGTTATTGTTGTTTATTGTATATGGTTTCCGGCATCTTTTCACGCTGAATTTCTCCCTTGTGTATTGGTATTTATTGAAGACATTCGTGTGTTTAGTGTAAACAAAACAATTAATATTATGCTGAAGCAATTATTACTGCTGACGACGCTGGCAGGTGTACCATTACTATGCCATTCCCAGTCCAACATCTATAGTTCGGCAAGCGAACGAACGGAGGATGGCATGACACTCTATCATGTGGTGGGAAATGCAATTGCCTTAGAATCAGAAGACGGGGTAATCTCGACGGGCAATCTCATCCAGTACAGCGTTGCGACGACCACAGGGCTAGAACAAACAGACGTCTCCCTGCTCTCGGTCTATCCGAACCCCACAAAAGATGTGCTCGTGCTCACGACGGGCGAGTTGAAAAACCTGACGATGACCCTGACCAATGCGGAGGGGCAACAACTGTTGTCCGCGCAGGTGAGGGATAGCGAGACTCGCATCGATTTCTCGCGCTATGCATCAGGACTTTATCACCTCACGCTGACACAAGGCGAGACAATCGTCAAGTCATTCAGCATCGTCAAAAAATAACGGGTCACACGCATAGCCATAGGCTTGGACCCCAGACATACTTTGAAAAACAATAATTATTAACTTTATCATCACACATGAAAAAAATTATTACGATTGTCGCAATGACATTGTTGTGGTTTGTGTCGTTGTCGGCGCAAGTTCCACAGAAACTCACGTACCAGGCAGTCATACGCGATGCCGCAGGTAACGTAGTCAACAACCAGGACTTGGCGGTTCAGATCACCATCCTGCAAGGTTCCGTTGAGGGACCCGTGGTATACTCGGAGAACCACACCACCGCCACCACCGTCAATGGAGTCATCACGCTCGAGGTCGGAGGCGGAATGACGACGTACGACTTCTCCTCCATCGATTGGAGCAACGGACCTTTCTACATCCGTTCCACAGCCGAATTGAACGGGAAGAGCATCTCCGTCACCTCACAATTGTTGAGCGTTCCTTACTCCTTGTTTGCGCATAGGGCATTCTTGGCGGACAAGGTGGACGAGCAATTCCTGGAGGATATCATCGCAGCCAAGATCCAAAGCGCCTTGGACGAGCGGGATGCGGCGTGGGAAAGCAAAATGCAAAGCGCAATGGATGAGCGGGACGCAATATGGCAAAGCAAGCTCGATGCGCTTGAGACTGTATTGGACTCCATCTCCGCACAGATGTCTGTTCCTCCAGTTGACACGGTTCCTAGCGACACCATCCCTACGGATACTATTCCTACAGACACCGTTTCCACAGACACAACACCTGCGGACACGATATTCAAATCAGCCGCCATCCACGGAGTGTTGCCAGGCAAATTTTCCATGTGGGAGAATTACCAAGTACAATTCTCCAAGGGCATGTTGCAATACCTCGCAAGCAAGGACGTATGGAGATTCGCGAAAACCCAATACGACATCGTCGACAAAAGCTTTCATGACTACTGGATGTACCCAGCAAAAGGTTGGGCCGACAAATTTGAGCATGGCGCAGGCAGTGTAGATGATCCAGAGTGCCCATACTACTACTTCGACCAAGGTGCAGGTGAAAGTTATGATTATTTGGAACGCGCCCAAAGGATTAGCTCGTATGCGATTCGCAACGGAGGAAACAAAACAGATCTATGGAGCACTCCATCTACTGAAAACTGGCGATACCTCATGTTCATGAGGAATAGAGCCGACAGCCTTTTCTCAAAAGGCAAAGTAAATGGAATAGATGGATATATCTTCTTGCCAGATGATTGGTCATTCTCCGTAGATTCATCCTTTACTCCAAAAGCAGAGAATTGCGCAGCGAATGTCTATGACAAAAAAGCTTGGGAAAAGATGGAATCCTTGGGAGCTGTATTCATGCCATGCGCATCCTATTGGGCTTGGGGATATGTGGAGTATGATCCCGCCGCACTACAACTAACCGCAGACCATGCATACTCCAACTGCAAGTTTGACGATTGGGGGGGATCCTTTATCGAATGTGACAATGACTTTATTCGAGTCATCTCGGGAGAAACCCCAACGCATTATCGTCTAGTCGTGTCAGCTAAGAAGGCAACGGAAATAATGAACGGGGAGGAGATAGAGAATGAGGATTTTGACGGTGAAGATGAAGACGTTCCAAACAATTACCTTCCGGATAGCCTAGTTGACCTTTCGAACGTAGACATGAATGAAGGTCTACTTCATGGAAAGTTCTCCGTTTCGGAAACCAAGCAAGTGAATTTCTCCCAGGGAAATCTCCAATACAATCAAGACACAAAGACTTGGCGTTTCGCTGACAACCAGTATTTAAGCTATAAACAAGATTGGATTAACCAATTCCGCTTCGGCACATCTGGTTATTCATGTGACCCCATGAAAGGTTTCGTGAGGGAAGAGACCTACCCTGGCTACGCCCCTGGAGGAAGCAACGCAGGCACAAAATACGATTGGGGAGTATACAACCCGATTTCCAACGGCGGTAACACCCCGAACATCTGGCGTACCCTTACTATAGAAGAGTGGGAATACCTCATAACTGGCAGAAAGAAGGACGGAAGAGAGCTTTTCTCTTATGCCACAGTCTGTGGAAAGAAAGGCATAGTCCTTTTGCCGGACGACTGGGATTTCAACAACGAATTGTCGTTTGCTGACTCGTTCGACATTGATTTGGATTTCTACAAACGCGCCGTTTATACGTGTGACCAATGGACCCGCATGGAGGAATCAGGAGCTGTTTTCTTGCCAAGCGACGGAAAGTATCCATACATTCATTATTATGACGCGGCTTTTGAACAAGACAGATTAGATTGGTATGGTTGTGCATATTGGTCCGCATCGCCTAGCGAAGGATTTTTAGTTCGCAATTACAACGCCGATTACACATTTAGCACCGAAGTGCGATTCAACTATACAAATCCTAAGGATCTGTGTTCCATCCGCCTCGTCCGCGATGTTAAAAAGTAACAACCTGCCATATAGGCAATAGGACAATTGTGACACGGCGAATTAGCTGCTAACAAAGCCCTCCTTCTCAGGAATCGAACCTGACTTGGAGGGCTTTCCTTGTTTCAACTAAAAAATCATGGCAGGATTACCTTCCACACCTTGTCAATTGCGCAATAGTTTTATTATATTTGCAGACTAATTTTCAATCACTGGTGGCGTTTGTAGGCCATCAACTAAAATTAAAGATATGATAAAAGTTACATTTCCAGACGGTTCCGTGCGTGAGTATGAGAAGGGAACCACTGGCATGCAGATCGCGGAGAGCATCAGCTCCCGCTTGGCACAAGAGGTGCTTTCAATTAGTGTAAATGGTGAAGTGCGCGACCTGAACCGTCCGATCGACGAGGATTGCTCAGTAAAATTGCACAAGTTTGAGGATGAAGAGGGCAAGCACACCTTCTGGCATACCTCGGCGCACCTGATGGCGCAGGCGGTCCAGATGCTCTATCCTAACGCAAAGTTCGGTATCGGTCCGGCCATCGAAAATGGTTTCTACTACGATATCGATTTCGGAGAGACCATCCTGAAAGAGGCGGATTTCGCCGCTATCGAGAAGAAAATGGCGGAGATCGTCGCACAGAAACAAACCCTCACGAGAGTGGACATTTCCAAGGCGGATGCGTTGAAGATGTTCGGCGACAGAGGAGAAACATATAAGACCGAGCTCATCAGCGAGCTCGAAGACGGCAAGATCACACTCTACGAGCAGGGTTCCTTCACAGACCTCTGCCGCGGTCCTCACTTGCCTGACGTAACCCCTATCAAGGCCATCAAGATCACCTCATTGGCGGGCGCCTACTGGAGAGGCGACGAGAAACGCAAACAGTTGACCCGTCTCTACGCCATCACCTTCCCTAAGAAGAAGATGTTGGACGAGTATTTGGCATTGTTGGAAGAGGCTAAGAAGCGTGACCACAGAAAGATAGGCAAAGAGTTGGAGCTCTTCATGTTCACCGACATGGTCGGAAAGGGTCTCCCGATGTGGTTGCCTAAGGGTACGGCGCTCCGCCTTCGTCTGGAGGACTTCCTCAAGAGAATCCAAAAGAAGTTCGGTTACCAACAAGTGATCACCCCACACATCGGAAACAAGGACTTGTACGTCACTTCCGGTCACTGGGACCACTACGGAGAGGATAGTTTCCGCCCTATCACCACACCTGAGGAGGGTGAAGTATACTTGCTTAAACCGATGAACTGCCCTCACCACTGTATGATCTACAAATGGCAACCACGCTCCTACCGTGACCTCCCTTTGCGTCTGGCGGAGTTCGGAACGGTTTACCGCTACGAGCAGAGCGGCGAGTTGCACGGATTGACCCGTGTTCGTTCGTTCACACAAGACGACGCGCACATCTACTGCCGTCCTGACCAGGTGAAGGACGAGTTCATCCGCGTGATGGACATCATCTCCATCATCTTCAAGGCTTTGAACTTCGACAATTTCGAGGCGCAGATCTCTTTGCGCGACCCGAACAACAAGACCAAGTACGTCGGAACGGACGAGAACTGGGCAAAGGCGGAAGCCGCCATCGTCGAGGCTTGCAAGGAGAAGAACATGCCTGCCAAGGTGGAATACGGAGAGGCCGCATTCTACGGACCTAAGTTGGACTTCATGGTGAAGGACGCTATCGGAAGAAGATGGCAGCTGGGTACCATCCAAGTAGACTACAACCTGCCGGAGCGTTTCGGCTTGGAATATGTGGGTGAGGATAACCAAAGACACCGTCCTGTCATGATCCACCGTGCGCCTTTCGGCTCCATGGAGCGTTTCGTGGCAGTGTTGATCGAGCACACTGGCGGTAAGTTCCCGCTCTGGTTGACGCCAGACCAAGTGGTTGTGTTACCAATCAGCGAGAAGTACAACGATTACGCGAAAAAGGTGATGGCTTACCTCGACGAGAACAACATCCGCGCCATCTTGGACGACAGAAACGAGAAGATCGGACGTAAGATCCGCGACAACGAGGTGAAGAGAATCCCTTACATGCTCATCGTCGGAGAGAAAGAGGCTGAGAACGGAGAGGTATCCGTCAGGAAGCAAGGCGAGGGAGACATGGGTTCGCTCAAGTTGGAGAATTTCGCAGCCAAGATCAACGAGGAAGTGGAAGCAATGATGAACAGCTGGCAAAAAAGCAACGATTAATAAAATCGACATATCAAAGGGAAGGCGGTCTTAACGGACCGCTTTTTTTTCATGTAAACCAATGGACTTTAACACACAGAGATTCAGGGAGGAACGAAAAAAATGCTTGAATGAAAGAAAAAAAAGTCAAAGGTGATCATTGTTCAATGAAAATTACTAAATTTGCAGTCGATTTTGAAGAAATGGCGGGATGAGAGAGGCGGCAAAGCCCTTTGAACGAGCCAGTTTTCTGATAGTCAATAAGTTTAACTAATTAATAGGAGGATATAATTATCGCAACAACAAAACCATTCATCAAGAGAACGGATGCGAAGACAAACGCCAACTCCAACAATGGCGGGACAGGCAGAGAGCAACATCGCATCAATGATCGAATCCGAGAGAGCGAAGTTCGTCTCGTGGGTGACAATGTAGAACAAGGAGTTTATCCGATTGAGGAGGCTCTTCGTATCGCCGACGATTTAGAGTTGGATTTGATTGAAATTTCTCCGAATGCGGTTCCTCCCGTTTGCAGGATAGCCGACTATCAGAAATTCCTCTATCAACAGAAGAAGAAGGAGAAGGAAATGAAGGCCAAAGCCACCAAGGTGGTGGTGAAGGAGATACGTTTCGGGCCTCAGACCGACGACCACGACTACGACTTCAAGTTGAAGCACGCCATCGGATTCCTTCAAGAGGGAGCTAAGTTAAAGGCCTATGTATTCTTCAAAGGACGCTCCATTCTATTCAAGGAGCAAGGCGAGGTTCTCTTGTTGAGATTCGCGAATGACCTTGAGGAGTATGCGAAGGTGGACCAACTCCCTCAATTGGAAGGGAAGAGGATGATCATCCAACTCTCGCCGAAGAAAAAGAAGTAAGAAATTTTCTTAATACACAGTTTAATTTAATTTACAAAACAATGCCAAAAGTAAAGACTAATTCCGGTGCCAAAAAGAGGTTTGCCCTTACCGGATCAGGAAAGATTAAAAGAAAGCATGCATTCAAACGTCACATTTTGACGAAGAAGACGAAGAAGCAGAAGTTGGGATTGACTCACATGGGGCTTGTTTCATCAGCCGACATGAAGAGTGTAAGAAGCTTGCTTTGCTTACGTTAAGAAACTTAGTATTAATCGATTGTTTAGCATGAAGTTCTCATTCAATTGAGGCGCTAACGGTCACAAATTTTTAAGAAAATGCCAAGATCAGTAAATCACGTTGCTTCAAGAGCAAAGAGAAAGAAAATTTTGAAACTCACCAGAGGTTACTATGGTGCAAGAAAGAACGTTTGGACAGTAGCAAAGAACACTTGGGAGAAGGGTCTTTTGTATGCTTTCCGCGATCGTAGAAATAAGAAACGTAACTTCCGCGCATTGTGGATCCAACGTATCAACGCCGCAGCTCGCTTGGAAGGTATGTCCTACTCTCAATTGATGGGAGCTATCCACAAATCAGGTATCGAGATGAACCGTAAGGTGTTGGCTGACTTAGCCATGAACCAACCTGAGGCGTTCAAGGCAGTGGTTGAGAAAGTAAAGAACGCTTAAGTCGTTCCACTCGCATAACAGAAGAGGTTGCCTTCGGGTAGCCTCTTTTTTTTACCCATGCCCAACAAACAGGCACCTTACGAACCGCCCAGAAACAGAACAGGAGGCCTATAGGGAGCCTCCTGTTTCGTTTGCACCATACCTTATAGGTGAAACACTAACTCGTTATTAACTTACCCGCATAAGAACAAACCTATAGATCACTCGTAAAAGTTTTGTTGTTCCTCAGCAGATGTGAACTTACTCCTCATGTCAGAGAACAATTGTTCTGACCCAAGATTCTCTTCGACAGGCTCCTGAAGTACCATGTCAGGCTCTGGCTCAGCGTTAGCAGCACTCAACTCACAAGTATTGTTCAAGTGGTTTTGATAGATCACTGCAGCGGCGGCGCAAACACCCAGCACTGCGAAAATTGCGATTCCTTTTTTCATGGCCGTACAAATTTAGTTCGACATACACATTAATAATAAGCGAACGATTTTTCAACCGTCACATACCAAACTTAGTATTTATTCCCTCAAAATCCAAACCGCACGGACCCTTTTTTCCAGATCCGGCTAATATTTTATCCGTTCGTAATTTAACACAATTTTAACATTCTTTTCGCAACAGAATTACTTAAGAAGTTAGCATCGCCAAAAAAAATTGACATCTTTAGGAGATGAAACAGGACGATTCCACATGGCCGGGAAAGAAGAATCTTCAAAACTGGGCGATATTGCAAAACGCCCCAATCCTCACTATACAAAGGGGCAACCACACCCAAATTAACACACATCTTTTCTCATAAAAAGACCAAGTGAGAGTAGCTCTTCACACTTTGAAGAAAAATATCGTATATTATACGCAATATTATTTGTAAAATATTAATTAATTTCTTATTTTTGCAGAGAATTAAAAATTCGGAAAGAAACAATTGTATTACAATTGATAAAATGTGGTTATTTGACCAAGGGAAAACCCTTGCAAGAAAAAAACATGAAAAATAATTGTTCTACAGAAGTAACTAAAACAAGTGTTTTTGCTTAAAGGAAAAACAAGGAATGGAAAAAGCAAGAAAAGGCAAGAAAACAATGGTGCGCAAGATGTTGTGTTTATCGGCCGCCCTCTTATTTTGGGTATCAGGCATGGCGGAAGAACCCATCAATCAATATGCGGCGGTGACGCTATCTCACGTAAAAGGATGCCAATCGGTTGGTCTACGTGCTGGTCACGGCACAAAAAACATAATCGACTTCGGACTAACCTACGCCTACTGTTTCAACACCAGGATGTCGTTCTTGGTGGAGTTGGATCATGAGAAAGCTAGTTTTGGTCGCACTGATTTCAAAAACATAATACTTGTATCACCCGGATTTGAACACAACCTGATCAACTCTAGTAGGTGGTTTTATTGGCATTGGGGAATCAGTCCAGCCGTGGGATACGACAAATGGTATACCACCTGGGGTGATGGGGAAAAGGGATGCCCGTGTTTCGGTGCACAAGTAGGTACTGGCGTGGAGTTCATACCATGGACGAAGGTCTCATTCGTGCTGAAAGCACAACAATATGCGCTGTTCAGCAAAGCAGAAAACTACTTGAAGCCCAACTTCTCATTGGCAGTCAGGTTTAACTTCCACCGATAAAATTTGAAGGACATGAAAAAAACATTATATATATTAGGAATTATTGCTTGTACGATTGTCTGCGCATCCTGCGACACTCGAGACGATTGGTTCAAAGAAAATTGTGAGGAGGTGTATTTTTACTTCGTATTCCCAGACGGTAGGACAGATACCGTGGATGTCAAAAAACCACACATGCTCGAATATACGATGAGGGTCAAATCTGTTGATGCCATGATAAATCTGGAGACTATTGAATTCCAGGCATATTGTGAAACTTCCGGGGAAAAACAAATCGTCAGACCAGAATCATTAAGTCCATCGGGCAAACAAGATTATAGCGATGCACATGTTGGTGGGTTCACAATTCGTATGGATTACATATTCAACAGAGACTATTACACGTCTTTCTTTGGGTGGGGAGATTCAACCAACATCCAACTGTTTGATTCCGACACCACAGCGAGAAAATTGGGAAGTGAAACCTACATCGTGAAATACTATGATGCGTTCTACAATGAACATACCATCATGATGAAAATAAACTTGATAGGGAACATTCCTCCCATACCTGTAATTGAAGTTTCAGGAGAGGGAATGGAAAGAACGATAAGCCTCAAGGAAAGCTACGACAAAGATGGGAGTGTCAGCAAATACGAAGTATGCATCGATGGAAATATTGCCGAATACAACAAGAATGACAATCGATATGAGAAGTTCGGCTCCCAATGGGGAAAACACGATGACTTCATAACGCCAGATCAATATTGGCAAGGAGGCAAAGCCGCATATGGAGGAGTCTACATCACATCCACCTCCATGAATGTGTTCAACCACATATTTCAAGAGCCGGGGAAGCATACCGTCTACTACCGTTGCATGGATAACGAAGAGACTTGGAGTACCTGGAAAGAGAAAACAATCGAAATATCCAAGTAAAGTTAAATACTGATTTTACACAAAAAAAACAGCTCGAAAAATTAATAATATGAAAAAAATAATCATCCTCTTTTTATATGGTTTATTTTGCTTCAGCAACATTATGGGGCAAAATTCTGGAAGTGTTGGCATACCAGACAATAGTGCAAGCGAATTGTATGCACCCGGTCCGACAAAAATATTGAAGCAATGGAATACTAACGAAGAATCAGCATCCCAATTCGAAATACCGACGGGAGACATACACTCCCAAATAGAGGGAGAAAAAGAAGGGAAACAAATGGAATTCAACAAGGATGAATTCATTCAATACGGATCCATCAAAATAACAAGAGGTGAGATTATAGCAGTAGGAAGCCACTATAAAAACAACAATCGTTATAAGTACTCATACAAATGGAAAAGTGTCAAAGTAAGAGACGACATAGAATGGAGTTTCAATAAGACATCATGGTATAACTGCAAAAACTTTTACGTAAATGAAGTACCACCAGATGAGAAAGGAGGAAACTCATACAATGCGACTTTTGTTTTCCAGGGGAAAACCATAGAAATTGACGCCTCAAAGTTATGGACTAATGGAGTGATGAAAAATGAATATGCGAAAAAAGAATTCGACGAAAAAGGGACCATAACACTATATTTCAGATTCTCCAATTTCGTGGAAGTAAAATTTGAAATGAATAGCGATAATACGGGGACGATGACAGGCTATTTTCACCAAGAAAGCAAGCTTGCGAAATCAATTATAGTAAACCGATGCGACGCAGGCACCCTGGAAGTGAAGGGAGAAGGGAAAAATCCAGTCATCAACAATGACCCAGCAAACGGATATGCCATATACGAGGAGCAGACATCCAACATAGACGTGACATCGTCCGTGGAACAACACGAAGGAAGCGAAGTTGTAGACCTAGTTGATGGAAGCAGAGAATCAAAACCCCAAAACAGCAATTTGTTAAAAGGACAAATTGACAATTCCATCGACATAACATACTTTATATATACAAGCCAAAAGCTTATTCCTGGCAAAGAGTTCACTGTGCAAAGGAAAGTTGTAAACGGCTCATGTAAAAGCAACATCATAAATTTCAAAGTCCTTCCAAAACCGATTGTCGAAGGTGTAAATGAAGACAGGGATCACACATACTGCTATAGTGGAGGAATACCTGTCGCAGGGACATCTGTCGGCACTTATTACTCATCAAGTAAAAATGGGTTTGCCGAGCTAAAAGGAAAGAAATGTGTGTTAGGGAATTACGGACAATACGAGTCCACATACGGCATCAAATATCAGTGGGAGTACTGGACTGACTTCAATTCAGTTCCTCAAACCATACCTTTGCTGGAATCGGACGATATTGTTCCAGGTTCGCCATTACAGATTTACGACTTCAACAATGACCAAAACGGTCCGGATTTAATTTTCCCTATTTATGCACTACGGGAAAACGTGACGTACTATTTCCGTCAGAAGGTAATACTAGAAAATTTCGAAGGGAAGATTGTACGTCCATCTCAAGGCCTGATGGGCGACCATTACGTTGTGAAGCTCGCAAAAACCATCAAACCAGAGCTTTTCACATTGGACATTAGTGAAAAAAACGCTTGTAAAGGTGAAAATCTGAACGATATTGTTTTCTCAGCTAAATACGAGGATGAAGATCCTTCCGATTACAATCTTGAGAAGTTTATATTTAATTATTCAATCAATGGAGAGGAGTTCACATCCGAAAATGGAGTGGAAACGCAAAGGAACTATTCAGACATTCAGGAAGATGTTCGCTTCATTGTAAGCATACAGGACGGATGTGGTAGTGAACCAATCGTCAAGGAGGCGGCAATACACGTCAACCCATTGCCGACATTCACGACTGAAAACATCACGACAACGAGTAATAACATCAGTCTAACGACAAACTCATCTTCCTCTGGTGAGAATTATCTTGTCGTAAAAGGATTCCGTGGAAGGGAGTGTAAGCTGGTCATATCCGACAAAGAGTCCAGCACGCATAAATATTTCTACAGCGAGAAGAATGACGGGACGGATCTGAAACCCATGACAGGAGGGGTGTATAAAACCAACCTCACAGATGACATGGCTCCTGTTCTTTACTTCTACAAGAAACGAACAGTTGGAACCAGCTGCATAAGCGAACCCGTTAAGGTCGAGTTTATGATAATGGATGAAGTGGCTGGAAACAGATTCCTTGTCAGCACGATATATGTGTGTCCTGGTTCAACCGTACCTGAGTTGAATGAGAACAATGCCATACCGGAGGCGATTATGGGAAAAACCATCGCACAGTACGAATGGCAGTATAGCACCAACGGTAGCAGTTGGTACAGAATGTCCAACGTGAGCGCCGAAGGAGAGAGCGTATATTTCGAAAGCAAGAACTATGACGGAAGCTGGCAAAGGAAGATAAACGAGGGTGAGAAAGTCTATCTAAGACGTGTGGTCACATCCGTATTGCCGGATGGAACGGAATTGGGCAAGGACGTGAGCGACGCCCTGACGGTCACCACCTATTCGAAACCAAGCCCAACGGTAAAAGTCAACAAATCACAGGCAGTGAACCCTACGTGCTACGGCGACACCATTACATTATCGATGAGTCTAAACAATGACCAAATTTTGGAGCAGCAGGCATTGATGACCAGCAGATTCGGTTCGCCTCTATGTCTAGCCAAATACTGGTATTTCCACCATGACGGGGAGAAATACAAAGCCCTGAAAGTCTTCAAGGATAAAGCCACGGATTACAAAATGCCAGCCACGCAGAACTATATGATCCACTCTGCGGTGGAGTTCTGCGGTGATACTATTTTCTCCGCACAACCAATAGAAGTGGTAACTCACGAGAAGATAGACGTGGCACCAACCGTCAGCGCATGTAAGGTGGTCGGCAACGAGGTTACCATCAGGGTGGCTAAGGATGGACATCACTGCGAAATCCATCGAGGAAACGAACCGTTCCCCGGCAACGATGATGGAGTGTCCATAGCTAAGATAATGTTAACGGAAAAGAAGGAATACAAATACGACATCGAAGTTCAGAACGTCGAGACGGAATGTAAAACCATCCTTCACAAGTCCATCAAGGAGTCCGAAATCAAGGACCGCAAGGCATCGGTGGAAATTGGTCCGAACGGAGTCTCAAGCGAGACGCTTGTATGCGCCGGAACCATGATACCATTAAGCAGCACCATGAACGACAACGAGTATGCGTCATACTCCTGGAGCGTCAACGGGGATATCAAGACGGGTGAGACGAAGAACACCCTGAACTTCACCTTCCCTGAGGCAGGCAAAGATTATAAGGTTAAAAGGACCTGCTACTACTACGAAGGTACCGAACTATGCTATACCGTAACGGATAGCACCACCATCAAGACAATAGGCGTGCTTGAAGCGCCTTCCATCACTTTGTCGGAAGACAGCGTCTGCAACGGCGAGGGTGTCGAGGTGACCGTCACCGTCAAAGGTGGCGGAAGCGGAACGGTCTACGACATGGTTCTAATGCCTGGCAACCTGTCGCAGGATAAACGTGTCTCAAAGGACGGATTCCTTGTATTCAACGTGAATAACCTCACGGGCGACAGCACATTCTACGCCGTGGTGACGGATGACAAATGTACGAACAAGAACATATACAAGGCGGAGAGCCAAAAGGCGAAGGTGACGGTGGAGAAAGATTTGTCCATGACCATTAAACCAGCCAACAATGTGATCACGCCAGAGGATTTCAAGAACGGCAAGACAACCATCTCCGTCGTATTGGATAACGTCAGCAGCGGGGATGTGGTCACCTACACTCTTAGTAACGGCATCACAACGACTGCATCCACTACCATCACTTACAATGGCAGCGCATTTTCCTTGTCGATAGACTCCACCATGTTTGACACAGACCCAAAAACAGTTGATTTGATAGTTCATCGCAAAGGTGCGAGAGTTGGGAAGTGCGAGTGCATTGCCACTTACCAGTTCCAACTGAACGAGGGATTCTCTGGTACTCCGATTGTCACCAGCAATGGAAAGACGGATACGATAGAGGTATGTGCAGGACAGGAAGCAGAGCTCTCCGTATCTAATGCGGACAAGATTACCTTCGGAGAAGAGAATATCCTCAAAATGAAGGACGCAAAATGGCAATGGTACTATGGAAATAGTCCTATGGCGGATGGTGACATCTATACGTTCACAGTTGATGCAGGCAGGACATACTCCTACACGGTGGTGTTCAGTGGGAAAGATGAAGGAGGCAGGACCAGAAGAATCAGCAGCACACCTTTCATTGTGAAAGGCGGTGCCGGCATGAATGTCGGAGGAATATCCTTTGACGGATATGGACAGAAATATATAGAGTTCTGCAAGGGAAGCAAGGCTGAGGTGGCCATGTCATGCGGATTAGATCCGGACAAGGTTTCCATGAAGTGGGAATATTCCAACACGGCGGCAGCTGATGACTGGAAGGAAGTTCCTGCAGCATGGAACGGCAATAAAACCACCGAAGCAAAGAGCATAGCTATTGGTGTGGATAATCTTGGGAACAAGAAGACATACTTCCGTGTTGTTGCGGTGGATAACTGCAACACCAAGAGCCAAAGCACCAACTATCTTTCTGTCAGCTTTAAGATGGATGTGGAGAATCCACGTGTCAGCCTGGCAAGCAGTTCACTGTATGCCTCTGACCAGCCTTTGCCTGATAGCATCACCTTCAATCGCTATTACTACCATGACGACCCGTATGTGTTCTTAGGGAGGGGAGAAGTGGAGAACCTTGAAGGAAAGAAACAGAAAGTCTTCTTTGGTGACGATCTCCATTTTGGTGAGAATAGTGTGAGTGTGGTAAGAAGTGAAAAGGCGAGAATATCCGAAGAGATATGTATGTCGGATACGGTAGACTATACGTTCACTATATTTGAGAAATTGGAAGTGCCGGTTCTAAACAAGAGCCATGTCGATTCATTTTTCTGTCCAAACGATGGGCAGTCAAAGTATCTTTATTTGTCAAAAATCACAGGAGGTGACAGTGCGACCTATAAGACGACATGGCAATACAAACTCGAAAATAATGAGAGTTGGTATTTAGTGAAAGAAGGAGATAATATGGAGCTCTTCACTGCTACGTTTGGAAAAATAGAAAGAAATTTTGACACGTATGGACAGTCTGTTATGATTACCAATTTAAATCAAACCATCACCTTCCGTGCGATTGTCTCCTGTGGAGGAGGTTATCCTGGTGGATATACGATCTCGAACGAAATCCCGATGAACGTTTATGCTCCGTTGAAGGATAATGATATAGATTATGGAACGAAGACGATATGCTTCAATTCTGCCATCGATACGATAAAGGGCTATGCGGCTGTTGGCGGTAGCGGGAAGTACACCTACACATGGGAGTGGAGCAACGACACCATCTTCACGACTATCGTGAAGGGAGAAGACAACAACCCATACTTCGCTCCGACTAATGAAGGAGGAAAGTACAATCTTAAAACAACGACCTATTTCCGTCGTAAGGTGAGCGACGATGTATGTAAAACATCTTTCTACAGCAACGTAAAAAAGGTGGTCGTAAGGGACAGTTTCAGCATTTTGCCGGAAGATGTTAGATATGACAGAGTTGCGTCAACCGGATCACGCGCTGAAATGTATGGTATCACGGACTTCAGCCAAAGCGGAACGCACGATATCCAATATATCTGGTGGGAGACGGAAAATAAGGAGTTTGCCAGAAGTGAGGTGAGCATACCGGTACAGACAGAGCCGTTGGACGTTCCAAATGGTGACGACAGCTACATAGCGACTTATTATGTTCAATCAGTGAGGGGAGGTTGTCCAAGTGCGAACAAGTTGCCTATCGACATCTATGTATACAACCAGACAGGAGGACACATCTACGTGGAGGATCACGATCCTGAGAAAGGCAAATATTGGATATGCAGCGGCACGAAGGACATTCAGATAGCGAGTGACGACTATGCGCCTAACGCCACCTTCACATGGTTCTATTTAGGTATTAATGCCTCCCAACCCTCGATAATCAAAAGACAGGTTGATGGCGAGACATTGGTAAACGTGACTTCCCCTGAGGTGCGTCTTGACACGACCAACGCTGTACTGGGTCTGAAAAACACGACTGGAAAACGGGGAACCGTTCATATCTACAGAAGGACAGGCGTCGAAACTGGAGGCGTAATGAATTATTTATACAGCGACACCATTGAGATCAATGTCGTTCCTACCATTGAAAGCGTCAGCAATGGTTTATACGGCAGTGGTTTATTCGATACTCCAAGAGGATTGGCCGGGGAAATCTCGGTGGTGGACAACAAGAAGAATTATTGTCTTGGTGAGACACCGAATAAGATTCTTGGTAGTCTTGAGAATGATTTTGCCACCAATTATTGGGATAAGTTTAAGGATTACATTGGTCCATGGTTATATGACAATAATTATCCTGGTGGATTCAAGACCTATTACGAATACCAGAAGAATAATGGGGAATGGACCCATGATACGGAATATGATTACTCACAGAACCAATACGCAGGTAGTGCTTCATACTTTGTGGAACCTGATGGTCTCGAAATGAGTGGCACCTATAGGGTGAGAAGGGTGATGGATGATGGATGTTCTTCGCTTGCAAGTAACGAACTTGTTCTCTCCTTGTTCGACCAGAAACTGGATCCCGATACGGTAACAACATATGCGTTCACACCCGAAGCGACTTCTTATAGGGTAAACGTAGATGACATTAGGAGCGGGTATGAAATCGGGGATTCCATCTTCTTCAACTGCAAAGATAGGAATGTGGATTTGATTTGGTATTTGGATCCTGAATGCACCGAAGTGCTTGCGGACGGCAGCGTATGGTGCTCCATGACATTGACGAACGAAATCGCGGAGCAGAAAGCAGGCGAAGGAGCTTATATCTATGTAAAGGCGAGACGTGAGGAGTGCATCGGTGAAGCGGTCGCCATTCCATTCGAGTATGGTACAGAGTCGAATGGTGGTGCCATTTCTATCCTCGACTCCATCATCTGCCAAAACGGGACATACTCAGACATTGTGAATAAGCAAGACGCAAACGGTATCTATATGGCGCCAAAATATGGAGCAATGAATTGGACATACACTTGGCAGTACAAATACAGTAGAGACAGCAAAGTTGGATGGAACAATATTGAAGGAGAAACGGGGATGGGGCTGTCCGCAGATGTCATCAACGGACTATCTTCCTTCTACATTACCGACAGCACACCATTACTAATCCGTCGTGTCGCCACAAACGACAAGGGAAGGGTACGCTACAGCAACACCCTGACACTGACGCACTACAAGAAACTTGTCCCAGGCACATTATCCTTGAACGAAGCGAAGGATAAGTTCTGCGCATATGATGAATTGCCATATGTAAAAAAAGCTCTTCCTGCGAGCGGTGGTAAGGTCTATGGTGCATATAATGTAACATGGCAGTACAATATCAACGGAGGAGAATGGAGAACAACCAACGCAATCGACAGCTTATACGTAGGGTGTTTGACCGACAGTCTTGACAGAACCGTCAACAACACCATCAGCGTCAGATGTAAATATGCGGACGAGTGTGAGGAGACTATAGGTGAACCGATACAAGTCACACTGTACCGAACAAGCAGCAAGCCAAGCATTTACCAGAACAGCGATAGTTGCAATGCGGAATCAGTGATACTAACCGTATACAAAGATGAGTACGAAAAGACCTATCACTGGTATGCCATTGCCCTCCACATCAATGAGGATAGCACCTACACAGAAGAGATGTATTGGCATCGCACAGGGGATGACAATTTCATAAAAAGGACTACCAGTATGCCGGCAGATTATTATGGCGTACAAAGTGAGGATATGGAGTCAGGTTGCTTCAGCGACTTCTATTACTTCTATGTGGATAGCCTTCCTAAGTTGGATCAGACTGCTCCAATCGCACCTATAGCGATTTGTCCGAACTCTGATTTGGAAATCAAAGGAGGATCACTTTCCGGCGGTAATGGTGAGAAGAGTTTCCAATGGCAAATCAGCCTCACGGGCAAAGACGAGGATTTCTCGGACATTATAGATGGCACGACGGAGGATCTCCAGCTCCCATCGAAGTTCATCAAAACGGCTTCCTATTTCAGAAGAATCGTGACAGACATGTGCGACACAGACACGTCGGACATCGTATATGTTGGAATTCGTTCCAAAGCAAATGTGAGCCCGGAAGACCTGTCATTCGACGATTTCAAATGTCCGCTTGGCATCTTCTCCGCCCAAGTGGTGGCTGAAAAGGATTCCCTCGCAACGTCAGAATACTGGCTACTTGGCAACGACACAATCTATGCCATCGGAAAGAGTATCCAAATGGAAGGTTTTGAAGGAGATAGCATGAGTTATCTTTTCTCCCATTATGTGACGGATTCAACCGGCTTGACCTGTCAGAGCGAGGTCATCTACGTCACTGCTCATAATAAACCAGCCATTATCGAGAATACAAACATCATTACGACGGAGAATTACAAGCCATGTATCGAAAGTACAATTAGGATCAACGGGCCATCATTAGGAGGTTCATACCCTGAACAGATTAGATATACATGGTATATAAATGACAATGAGCAAGTGGGAGAATTTGAAGCCAACCTGCGCACTACCGCAAGCATTTCAATGTCAATATATAGAGTGGCGGACAATGGATGCGTTAAGGATACCAGCAACACACTTAAAATTGAAGGACAATCGGTATACTCTTTTGATTACAGCAAAGAATTATCGATGACGGTCGAAAGTAATGTTAGCGACAGTAGTGTTGTGCTGAACATACAAGGAGCAAGGAATTTTGACGAAAGCTATTATTTCTCTGGAGATGGAGAACTGCCTATCGCAAGTTCGAACAGCATCCTTTTGCCTTACAAATACGACGTATACAAGGACAGCATACTTGAGATCTACGCAAAACAATCACACTGCGTCAAGCCTTTTGTCCTCAATCCATTTAGAGGTGGTGTGATTAGCATCGATGGGGACACTGTACTATGTGGTGGCTCCAAAATCTCTCCGATAGTGGCGACAGAATTGGAGGGCGGATTAGACTACGCAGGACCAATCTCCTACCAGTGGCAATATAAAAATGAACGTACGGCGGACTTCATCAACATCGATGATGCTACCGGAAAGTATTACACGCCATCTGTAATAGATGTGCCGACGACCTATAGGAGATTGGCTTATTCCAAAACCATGCGTTACATGTCCATAAGCAATGAGTTGACTATCACCATCAAATCGCTGGTGTCCATGTCTGGTATTACCACAAACTATAGCGATTCGGAGCTGGATGACTTTGGTCTGGATCATACGCAAACAAGCGTTCTGAAAACAGCAAGTCTTCCAATGTACCTGCAGGACAGCGTCTTCAACGCGGATAGAGTGCTGTGGCAAAAAAGCCATGACCTCAACGAATGGAACACTGTGGAGACAATGGAACGCAACTCCACGAACATGTATGAGATGAGGATTTCCGACACCGCACTCATTGTTTATTATCGAGTTATTGGAGAGAATGACTGCGGAGCGGACACCAGTAAAGTCTTTACGGTGAAAACAGACATCGCACCGCTTATCACCGACGATGAGTTAGTGCTACTTGACACAATCTGCGAGGGGGACAAATTCGCCAGAATTGCCTATAAGAATCCAAGATCAGACATCTACAAATACTCCTATTCGTTAAGCACAGAAAACTTCTATGCGCTTTTTGACGTAAAAAGTTCAGTACCAAACGACAGAGTGATAGAGGACAAAACCGCTACTATAAAAAATGACGAGTCTCTTATCGAAGATGGCTTGGCGATATTTTTGCCTAAAGAATCATTCGATGTGACCATCACAAGACATGTCATCGCTACAGGGGCAACATCCAAGAAGGTAGTGCATTTTGTGGTTGATCATTTCTCCTCTTCTTTCAAATACATTGTAGATGGAGCCAACGAATACCCAATGGGACAGAGAGAGAATAGTATACGACTCAACCAGGGAAGTAAAGTGTCATTCACTGCAGAGGCGAAGAGCGACGTTAAAAGCAACTCTGACATCTCCTACAAATGGCACTTGATAGAGCCCCTCAATCTTAAATACTACAGCACATTTGGCGGAAGCGTAGGCATAGAGGGACTGACCAGCAAGTCACAAAACCCTGAGTGCTACTTCTACAATGCTGGCACATACAAAATAACGCTGGAAGTGACAGACGGCATATGCAAATCAACCTTGTCAGACTCTGCCCTGTACATCGACAAGAGCACGGTACGTTCCTACCTAGTTGGGGCAGCATTTACTGACAGCGACGAACCAATTGACTTCCAAATGCCGGAAATTGCCACCTACGTGGATGTATATCCATCGGTGGTCGAGTCTTCCTTGGAAATCGTCACCAACGCAAAAGTGAGCCTTCCTTATGAGGTCATCGACGAAGTTGGACTGAAAGTAAAGAAAGGGAAAGTGTCAGGGCACGTATCCATCGATGCGACATCATGGCGAAGCGGCGTATACATGATTGTTGTAGGAGACATGATCACCAAAGTCATCAAGAGGTAGTCCCCTACCCTCCAACTACGAAGAACGCCTTCAATCCGTGCGATTGAAGGCGTTCTTTTTTTAAATATTTGATTTTGTATGGATGGCCTCACAATGAATGTCCACATTTCTTTCCCTGGTCCTTCCTCTTCGGCATAGCCAACTTTCCCGAATGTGCTTGCGTCTTTGCGGGAGAGGAAAGCCGACCCACCGTCCCCGCTATTACACAGTTCAGATCTTTATCCAACTTCACGTGGGACTGTTTATAAGCGATTGTTTCGCCATTCAAGAGACGTTTCCGCTCCGTGTCACCAAGGCTCATCTGATCAAGAACATTATTAAGGCTCTCCTTCGGTTGAGCGATATAAAGATTAGCCTTATTACCCATCATCATAAGCTTGGCCTTCCGCCCATCCTTCATCTCTAACGGTTCCGTCAGTTTCCCATTCTGAGCAGATCGGATCTTTTGGATAGAATCTTCCGTGAAGACTTCGTCCAAACGGTGCTCCACCTGTTTTCCGTCCGTCGTGGGCAATGCCAAACTACCGAGGGATTGGAAGTTGTGGGATCTCAGATCCTGTTCCGCCATTATCATCCGGCAATCCTTGTTGATGCGGTTGATGTTCATGACGTCCACCAAGTCCTGCCCCTTCACATCGATGTCGTTCCTGCATTTCGATTCATCATAGTCATCTATTTTCTTGAAGAGGTTCTGCGCCACCATCTCCACCTTATCCGGAGCCACAACCGACACCACGTTAAGGTTTGTCCGTTCCAGCACGTTGTCCGTCACTTTTTGGGAAGAAAGTTCCGTCTTCACATTACCCAACACCAACACGTTTTCGCCCTTCTCTCTGCATTTTATCTCCGCAGCAAGCCTGCGGTTCAGGTCATCGTAAAGGGGAGAGGGGACTTTGCCGATTTCATCAACGGAGTCTCTGATATCAATTTGAAGTTGAGCAATTTTGGCATCTATTTTTTTGATGTTCTTTTTTGCCAACTCCACATCTTCTTGCCTTGGAGAATTTTGAAGGACATCCAACGTATCTAACTTTGCGCTTTGGGCACAAAATAGGTTGCGTCGCATTTGGAGTTGATTATGACGTAATTTAATCAAATCATATTCCAACTTTCCTATTTTATTGTCAGCCAAGAATATAGACTTTTCCCCATTCTTAAAATCCGAAAAAACCAAACTCTTTTCATCAAGAAAGGATGTAAAGTGTTTTTCGGGGATATAACACTGTGTCATTCCTCCCATTCCGTAGGAGGAGTTTTCCTCTGTTTTTCCAATCTCCACTTCTATGTCCTTTTCGATCTTAAACACAACTACCTCATTCCTATAGGTATACTCTTCCATATTCCCGTTTTTATATGGTGCAATTTGAAGCATTTGATTGAGCAATACGTCATTCCCAGGAACCCTTTCGAGTTCACTTCTCGGGAAAAGATACTCACATGGACGCATCCGTCCATTCTTATCATACGAAACAAGGGCACAAAGTTCTGTCCCTGTCTTCAATACAACCTTTTCATACGAATCTATGCCAGGATACTTATCGGTACCCTGCCATTCTGAGGCAGATTTTATGTTTTCTTCCATAGTTTTCACTCATTTAACTCCAACAAACATCATCAGGCATTTCACGCAATCGTTTTATATCTTCATCTGTTAAATTTCTGTATTTAATCGAGATGGATATGTCTGGGTCATACATCAAACAAATATTCGAGCTGAAAGTACCCCAATCCGTGTCATAATCATTGTCATACTTCTCCGAGTCTATATTGGATAATTTCAAGCCAACTTCACGCATTAAAAACTCGTCATGCATCCGTTTGACATCAAATGCAGACTTTCTCCAATTCTCATCATAAGGCCTTTTATAGAATTCGTAAGCATCTTTCGACACCAATTCGATTTCTCTTACACAATTATGCCTACCACCCACAAAAATAGTCAAGCACATTTCACACCCACTTATGTTTATCGGTTTAAAGCAAAAGAATGGATCATCCATGCTAAATTCAGGGTCTCTAATCAGATACTCCGAGTTGAACAATCCGGATTTTTGGAATTCCTCCCTGGTCATGAACGGGTGAACTTCCCATCCCTTTTCAGCGTCGATTACAAACTTGCCAGTCTTTAAATCTAACATAATGCCTCCTTTATTTAAAAATTCACAAATATTTTACACAAAAATAATGATTATTTTCGAACTAACAATATATTTTGTGTTTGTTTTACATAATAAAAATATTTTTTTTACACAGCAAAAATCTGAGGAAAATCACAAAGAGATGCCCCTCTTCTTTACCCGTTCCCTCCCTTTGGAATAGATAATTGCCGAAGTTGATTCCGAAATACAACCTTTTCATACGAGTCTATGCCCGCATACAAATCCCCACCTTGCCATTCCGAGGCAGATTTCATATTTTCGTTCATAGTTTTATTTTTAACTCCAACAAACTTCATCAGGGATCTCATCCAACCTTTTCTTATCTTCTTCTGTTAGATTATCATATCTTATGGTGATTGAAATATCCGGCTCATGCATCAAACAAATATTCGAGCTGAAAGTCCCCCAATCTGTAAGATAATCGTTATCACACTTTTCGGAGTCGATATTAGACGAACTTAATCCAACCTCCCTCATCAGGAACTCATCGTGCATCCGTTTAATGTCGAAGGCAGTTTTCTCCCAATTCTCATCGTATGGGCGCCAATGGAATTTATAAGATTCCACAGAAGATAGCTCGATTGTTTCCACATAACCCTTTTCTCCTTCATCAACGAATATACACATATACATATCACAACCATTGATGTTGATTGGTTTGAACCCAAAGAATGGATCATCCATGCTAAATTCAGGGTCTCTAATCAGATACTCCGAATTAAACAATCCGGTTTTTTGGAATTCCTCCCTAGTCATGAACGGGTGAACTTCCCATCCTTTTTCGGCATCAATTACAAATTTGCCTGTCTTTAAGTCTAACATACATCCTCCTATTTTAAAGTTTATAGATAAATTTATATAAAAACAACCAACTCTGAACAAATAATATTTAGCATTGCATTTACAATTAAAGGTACTTAATAAAAGTAAACACAGTGTTATATTATGTTATTACTACGCAAATATAACATTATATTTTTCAAAATAAAAATATTTGCGTAATATTTACTTGTAAAAATAAAATACAACTAAATCATTGAAAATCAAACGATAAAAGTTCAGGATAAATTAACAAACAAAAAAGTCGAAACAGCGTCCGCACGCACATTCTCTCCAATGTCCGCCCCACATTCCACGTGATTCACGGCGCCCCGGGCACGAAAAGATCCTTCTATGCGCAGGCACAGAAAGGCACAAAAAAAGGGGCACCCCCCATGCGATGCGCACGTCCCCAATCCCGAAGGGATGGAAACATCACAGGCAGGGGCGTCAACCCCGGCGCGGGGACGCGACCCGGCGGCGGAACCCCGAAGGGGTGGCACGGGACGGCGCGTGGCCCACAGGTAATCGGCAAACGCCCTACGTCCGGGCACAAAAAAAGGGGTCAACCCGTAAGGATTGACCCCGAAGACGGCGGCGACCTACTCTCCCACTATACGCAGTACCATCGGCGCCG
>JBGVCG010000002.1:0-90348 GCA_045226255.1 Paludibacteraceae bacterium
AACAATAGAAAATTGTTTCAGCGTGGCCAACTTGTCAGGCCATTCGAGAGTGGATGGCATCTGTGCCATCAACCAAAAGTCGGAGATCCGTAATTGCTACTCCATGCCACTCAAAGGGGCGGACACGGAGCTGAAGGAGCGGTTCCTCACGGGTGAGATCGCGTATCTCCTGCAACAAGGGCAGACGGAGCATGTCTGGGGACAGAAAATCGGTGTGGACAAGCATCCAGTCTTCGATGGTGATACGGTCTATGGGTCGACTCCATGCCCGCAATCTTTCTCAAATACGCAGAGTGACGAGGTGATAGCTCATGATTTAGACCATTGCGTCTGCAAGGCCTGTGGTTTCCGTGACACCACCTGTGTCTGCGAGCATGTCTATGATCATTGCTTCTGCATCTATTGTGGGGAGGCGAATCATGAGTTCGACAACTGCTATTGTATCAACTGCAAGGCTAGGGATATTACTTGCACCAACCATGAGCACCGTTTCGAGAATTGTTATTGCGTTTGTGGAGAACTTGACACAATTCCTGATTGTTGGTTCAACATATATACGGTGGAAGACTTTTACGAGTTCGCCCGGATAGTGAACGATGTAAACCCGAGTCAGAATGCTCGGTTGATGAACGATATCGTGTTGAATGAGGGCCACCAACTTACGGTTACTCCGGAATACGTGTGGGATCCATCTAATTATTGCCTGGCCCCTTGGCCTGGTGCGGACTCATTGACGATACTTGATTACTTCATCTACCGTACATATTCCGGCGTTTTTGATGGACAGAATCATGTGATAAGGGGTTTGTGCGGTATCTTTGAGTTGGGTGGCATTATACAGTATATGGATGGTGGCGAAATAAGGAATGTCGGATTTGAGGATGCGTTCCTTTCTGGTTGTGGATATTCCGCTATTGTGGCGGAAGCGTCGAACACAAAATTCACCAATTGTTATGTCACGGGGAATCTGTTTGCGTATTATGGAGATTTTGGCGTTGCCTCTTTGGCGGCTCATTCAAAAGCTTGCTCGTTTGAAGGGTGTTATAATTTGGCGAAGATTATTTGTCCAGGCAGTTGTGCAGGTATTACTTGCGCCCAGGATGGGGCTGGTGACGTTTCAATAAATAGATGCTGGAATGCGGGTGATGTTATTTCGCAGTATGGTTGTCCTTCTGGATTGGTTTCGTTTAATCTTGGAAGGGAGAGGGAAAGGCCTCGGAAAGCCACTTGTTCTATCTCAAATAGCTATAATTTGGGGGAAATCAAAGGATCTCCAAATATGAAAACCTTTGGATCTGGTATCGTTTCATTCGATGCAGTGGATGTGGCTTATGATGACATCTATCTGGAAAATTGCTACAATGCGGGAATCGTTAGTGCTGCGGTTGGAGTGGATCCTTTTTGTGCTTCTCTTGAATATGGAGATGTGGCTGATCATCTTCATTTCAGCAACTGCTATTATCTGGACAGTTGTGTGGCGGAGGGAAACATTTCACATGCCTATCCGGACTCTTTGGATGTGTATGCCATGTCCGCCGAGCAATTCGCCAATGGTGAAGTGTGCTATCGGTTGAACAAAGGTGTGACGGATGGCACGCAACCGTTCTACCAGAACCTGAACGAAGTGCGGGTGCGCCCTGTCCCGATGCGTCCTGCCCCTGTCACGGTGGACCCATATCCGGTGTTGGATAACACGCACCTCACCGTCTACACCGACGGAGACACTTACTTCAACTACAAGACGAATATGGGTGTCGAACAAACCTCCGATGACCTTTCGAATCCTTTGGTCTATGTGGTGGACCGCACCATATATGTCTGCAATGTGGAGGGACGTGTGCTCCTTTCCGACATGAATGGGCGGATCCTCTTCTCCCAGAAGGTGCAGAAGGAGGGAACCTCCTCGTGTGCGGAGATTCCTGTTCGTGACGCAGGCGCCTATCTGCTGGTGGTGAATGGCGCACCATGCAAGGTGGTGGCGAGGTGATGAGCCGGCACACTTGACCGAATATATGTCACTCCGCAGGAAGAGACTTCCTCTTCTTGCGGGGTGATTTGTCTTTTATTGGGCTGTACTGTAGGGGTTGCCTGATTTTTGGCAACGGTTGACAATAGCGGTTCTTGTTATTGTAGATGTTTGTCGTAAATGAGTTTTTCTAATGTGTCGAGGAATAATTCAACCTTTGGTGCTAATGCCATCACCTCAGTTTCTGTGATAATTTTCCAATCATCATAGTCCCCAGTTTGACGTAGCTCGAAAAGTTGACTGTAAAATTTGCCTAATTCTGGAGATACAATATTCGTTTTTATGAAGTTTAGACCGAATATCCAATCATTCCGCTGTGCGTGTGAGCGTTTAATTCGTTTTTTAATAAAAGTGCGGAAACCATGTAATAGCATGCGTAATACATTCTATTGGCGGCAGCGTACCAATATTTACTTTCTATTATACCTTTTGTTTCGACCCATGTTTCATGGGAACGCTTGACTTTGTTGTCTATCAATGCTTTTTTTCTTCGCTTGTTAGCATAATACGACTCCTTCCCTTGCAATGTTTTCGTAAAATGGTGTGCCCCTCCGTCGAGACCATTCCGAGCGTGTGTAAATTTTAGGGCTGAAATAGGTGCCATATTCCCACCCCAATTCAACAAATGGGTAGGCGTATGTGCTAAATGCGTCTTGGTTTGTCTGATCATCGTTGAGCAAAATGAGCAAATCCCAGTCAGACTCCTCATGTGCGTCGTTGCGTGCTTGGGACCCAAACAGAATGAGTCGGGTGCCACTAGGCAGCACCTTCAATCCGAGGGATTGTATCGATCTGAATATGAGGTCTCTTCTCGTTTCCATAATTTGGTGATATTCATCTGTTTGTGGAATATCAAGGACAAATATATGAATTTTTATTGTTCGGAGATGCTAAAAAAGATTTTTGTGCCGTTTTTTCGGTGTTGTACCATATGTGAAAAAGGAGACTCTGAAACCTCAGAATCTCCTTTGATTTGGTGTCACTTCACAATAACGAGTTCCTAATGGACCTCAATTAATTGTGTCGCTTGTTATTTGCAGATCAACAAGAAATAATTCTTCTTTCCTTTTTGAACCAGTATGTACTTGTTGTTCAGCAGGGAAGCGCTGTCGATGGTGGTGTCGAAATCCGCCAACTTCTCTTTGTTCACGGAGACGCCGCCGCCTTGAACCAGTTTCCTCAACTCGCCTTTGGAAGGGAAGATGGCCGCCTTCTCGGTGAAGAGCTCGGCTACTTTCACGCCTTGCTTGATCTCTTCAAGCGACACCTCGAATTGAGGAACGCCTTCGAACACGGAGAGGAGCGTCTCCTCGTCCAATTTTTTCAGTGCGTCGGAGGTGGCGTTGCCGAACAAGATGTTGGAAGCCTCGACCGCAGCGTTGTAGTCCTCTTCGGAGTGCACCATGATGGTGATCTCCTTGGCCAGTCTCTTCTGGAGCGGACGCAGGTGCGGAGCCTCTTTCTGCTCTTGGATGAGCGCGTCGATCTCCTCGTGAGGGAGGCTGGTGAAGATCTTGATGTATTTCTCGGCGTCCTCGTCAGACACGTTCAGCCAGAATTGGTAGAACTTGTAAGGCGAGGTGTATCTCTTGTCCAACCATACGTTGCCGGACTCCGTCTTTCCGAACTTCTTACCGTCTGCCTTCGTGATGAGCGGGCAGGTGAGGGCGAACGCCTCGTTGCCTGTCACTTTGCGGATCATCTCGGTTCCGGTGGTGATGTTGCCCCATTGATCCGCGCCACCCAATTGGAGTTTGCAGTTCTTGTGGCTGTTCAGGTATACGAAGTCATATCCTTGGAGCAATTGGTAGGAGAACTCGGTGAAAGACATTCCGTCCGCACCGTTCTCGCCCGTGAAACGTCTCTTCACGGAGTCTTTCGACATCATGTAGTTGACCGTGATGAGCTTACCCACGTTCCTGATGAAATCGAGGAAGGTGAAGTCCTTCATCCAGTCGTAGTTGTTCACCAGTTCGGCCGCGTTTTCCGCCTTGCTGTTGAAGTCGAGGAATTTCTCTAACTGTTTCTTGATGCACTCTTGGTTGTGGCGCAGTCTAGGCTCGTCGATGAGGACGCGCTCCTGAGACTTTCCGGAAGGGTCGCCGATCATACCCGTGGCGCCGCCGATGAGGGCGATAGGCTTATGACCGCTGCGTTGGAAGTGACGAAGCATCATCACTCCGACCAGGTGACCGATGTGCAGGGAGTCTGCCGTCGGGTCGATACCCAGGTAAGCGGTTGTCATCTCTTTCTTCAGTTGTTCTTCCGTGCCTGGGGTCATGTCCTGAATCATCCCACGCCATTTAAGTTCTTCGACAAAATTCATTTTATATGATTCTAATAGTTTTTGATACAATTGTTATGGGGGTGCAAAGTTAGCAATTCTTTTCCCAACGGAAACCACTTTGACTCTTTTTATGAACTTTTATTGTGTGTTTTACAGATTTTAAACTAAATTCGCGGTGATTTATAAGTCGTAATCAAAATTTTGTATCAGTATGATAAATGCACAAGACATCAAGAACGGAACTTGCATCCGCATGGATGGAAAACTCTATTTCTGTATCGAGTTCCTGCATGTAAAGCCAGGTAAGGGAAACACCTTTATGCGTACTAAGTTGAAGAACGTTGTCAACGGACTCGTTGTGGAGAAACGTTTCAACATTGGTGAGAAATTGGAGGACGTTCGTGTAGAGCGCCGCGAGCACCAATATTTGTATCAGGAGGGTGAGGATTACATCTTCATGAACCAAGAGACTTTCGAGCAGGTGCCTATCGGACATGACTTGATCACGGGTGTTGAGTTCATGAAGGAGGGAGATATCGTACAGGTAGTGTTCGACGCCTCTACAGAATCCGTTCTTTTCGCCGAGATGCCAGTGAAGACTCCGTTGAAGATCACATACACGGAGCCAGGCTTGAAAGGTGATACCGCTACGAACACCTTGAAACCAGCTACGGTTGAGACAGGTGCTACGGTACGTGTGCCTCTTTTCATCAACGAGGGCGAGACCATCTTGGTTGATACGCGCGATGGTTCTTACATCGAGCGTGTGAAAGCGTAGTCTCTAAGTAACCTAATATATGAGGTGGGGACTTGCGGGTTTCCACCTCTTTTATTTGACATGACGATCCATTATCTCAAAAATTACGTAAGGTATCTGTTCTGTTCCCGTCATTGGCGGGGATACGGCATCCATTCGCCCTTCGTCTTCGAGTTGGTCACCAAGGTGATCGAGGAGAAGCTTCCGTATTATAAGTACGGGTTGGTGGAGAAGGTGCGGAAGATATACCTTGCATCCTCCAAGACACTTCCGTTAGGGAAAGTGTCCGATCTGTGTCGTCAGCTCTCCATGGATCCCTCCCATGCCCAGGTGATGTTTCGTCTGGTCAACAAGTTCAAGCCGAAGAATGTGGTGGAGACTGGGATGGGGATGGGTATCACCTCGATGTATTTGGCCGCACCCGATAGTCGGATCAATATGGTCACGATCGCGCAGGACAAGCCGATGGCGGAATTCGCCTCCTCGTATATAAGAAAGGCCGGGTTCCAGAATGTGAAGGTGGAGGTCGGCGATACGGTGAAGCGATTGGCGGAAGTATTAGGGGCGATGGAGAGTCTGGATTTCCTCTATATGGGAGATTGTCAGGGTGCGGAGGATGTCGAGAAGCGGCTGAACCTATGCCTGCCGAAGATGGGGGCGCAATCGGTGCTCGTCGTTTGCGGGATATACGAAAACGAGTCGATGACGGAGGCCTGGAGACGCATTCAGGCGATGGAGAAGGTGCGGGTGACGCTGGATCTCTTCAAATATGGCATAGTCATCTTTGACGGCAAGCTGCAGAAGGAAGATTTTTACCTTCGCTATTTCCCTGATTTCCATATCTAACGGAGTGGGTGAAAAAAATAAATTCAATTTTCCACATAATTTTTCGCTCAATTTGTTGTTAGTACTGAAAAAAGGTATATTTTTGCAGACCTCAATATGAGGATAAGTTTTAATTCTTTTTCGTTATGTATTGGACATTAGAGTTAGCTTCAAAATTGGAAGATGCGCCGTGGCCAGCCACGAAGGATGAGCTTGTGGACTATGCGGTGCGTTCGGGAGCCCCTCTTGAGGTTTTGGAGAACTTGCAGGAAATGGAAGACGAGGGGGAGATATATGAGAGCATCGAGGACATATGGCCCGATTATCCCAGCAAGGAAGATTTCCTCTTTAACGAGGAAGAGTATTAAAAATTATTAAAAAAAATAATATACTAATTCATTGAATTTAAACGACATGAGTTTTGAATATCGGGAAAAGCCGAAAAAAATGAGGTCGATAATTTGTGAATTAATGTAAAAACTAGTAATATTGTTGTCGATTTTCTTGAGACTGGCAGTTGAAATATGAGGGAAAGGCAGTACATATTAGTCGTTTTTTTTCTGTGTATTTCAATTTTGAGTTCGATGGCTCAGATGAGTCCGCAATTCAGTCAGTATATGGAAGTCCCAACGACCACGAACCCGGCCGCAGTAGCGGAGGAGGAGATGATAAGTGTGTTTGGTGTCTATAGGAGACAGTGGGCAGGGTTTAGTGGCGGACCGCAGGATGTTTATTTTTCGATGACCGTTCCATTTAAGGTCGGAGATTCTAAACATGGTGCTGGATTAGTCTTTTCAAGTGATGAGATAGGTTTGTTTAAAAACCAGAGCGTTCTTTTACAATATTCGTATAAAGCGAAACTTTGGGGTGGAAGGTTGAGTCTTGGAATGGGTGTAGGTTTTTTGAACCATACTTTTGACAAGGAGAGAGTTGATATGACAGGCGGTGGTGAGAAAGTGTTGAGCGGTGATGATTTCCACAAGGAGAGTGATCCATTTGTTTCGAGTTTCACTGTAGAGGGAAATAGCGATGTGTTATTTGATGCCTCGTTTGGTTGTTTATACACGCAGGATCATTATTACATTGGGCTATCGGTATTACATTTGAACTCAGGAACCATTGATTTAGGAAACGAGTTGTACGGAATGTATGTTCCCCGTTCATTTTATTTGACGGGTGGATACAATTTTTCAACTTCTAATCCGTTGGTTACTTTGACACCGTCTTCGCTAATAAAAACAGATTTCTGTTCTTGGCAAGCGGAAGTTTCGGGTATATTAGAATATTCTAAAAGAGTGAGAGGAGGAATTTCATATCGTTTTGGGGATGCTTTCGTATTCATTTTTGGAATGGATGTGATAAGTGGACTCCAAGTAGGTTATTCTTATGATTTGCCCACATCGAAATTGATTAGGTCGGGGGGAAGTCATGAAGTCTATTTGCGTTATAGTTTCAAGCCTCAGTTCACTAAAAAGAACAAATATAAGAGTGATCGAATATTGTAGTTAAAGTAGTAAATAATAACAAATGACAAAGACAATAAAGTAGTTTATATCATGAAAAAGCTGTTAATTATTTCATTAGTCGCCGTCCTTCTCGCTGCTTGCAGTGGAGAAAATGGAGAATTGGTGGGAGTTTACAACAAGTCTTGGAAGGAGCCGGTGCCTTACGGTATGCTGTACATCAGACGTGGTTCTTTCACGATGGGTCAGAATGACCAGGATGCGAACTGGGCGATGTCGTCCCAATCCCGTACGGTTTCTCTAGACGCGTTCTGGATGGATGAGACGGAGATCACGAATGGTGAGTACCGTCAGTTTGTGCATTGGGTGCGTGACTCAATCGCAAGAGAGAAGTTGGCTGATGTTGACGAGTCCTACAAGATTTACCAAGACAAGAATGGTAATGAGTTGGAGACTCCAATCCTAAATTACAAGAAGAAAATTCCTTGGAACAAGCAGACCGAGGATCAGAAAGCCGCTTTGGACAGCATGTATTATCAAGGAGAGGACAAGATCGACTTCGCTCCTGAGGTGAACGCTGCAATTTATATGTACAAGTACGCATGGGTGGATTACATCCAGGCTGCCAAGAAGGAGAACAAGTTTGATCCGTTGTTGGGCCGCTACAATCGTAGCATCGCAGGTCTTGGAAAGACAAAGGATAGTGCTGATGTGATGGTGAAGAAGGATACGACGATTTATAACGAGAAAGGTGAGATTCAAAACATCACGGTATATCGTGAGTTGAAGCACCGTTCCGACTTCATCTCTGTGAAGCGTGTGAATATTTATCCTGATACGTTGTGCTGGATTCGTGACTATACGTATGCTTACAATGAGCCGTACATGAAGATGTACTTCGCTCACCCTGGATATGGAGAGTATCCTGTTGTCGGAGTTTCTTGGGAACAAGCACAAGCATTCTGCCATTGGAGAACTTTCTTGTTCAACTCTTATCAGGTTGCTAACAAGGGCGTGAGAGTTCAGGATTACCGTCTCCCAACCGAGGCTGAGTGGGAATATGCTGCTCGTGGTGGCAAGGATTTGTCTATGTACCCTTGGGGAGGTAATTATATCCGTACCGCTAAAGGTTGTTTCTTGGCTAACTTCAAGCCTCAAAGAGGTAACTATACGGATGATGGTTATTTGATCGCTTCTAAGGTTGCTTCTTATCCGCCGAATGAGTACGGTTTGTATGATATGGCTGGTAACGTTGCAGAGTGGACATCTTCCGCTTATCATGAGTCTAACTACTCTTTCGTACATGACTTGAACCCAAGTTATGATTACAATGCGAAGAGCTCTGACCCTGATGTGATGAGACGTAAGGTAATCCGTGGTGGTTCATGGAAGGATGTTGGTATCTTCTTGCAGTGTGGTGTCCGCACGTACGAGTACCAAAATGAGAACCGCTCTTTCTTAGGTTTCAGATGTGTTCGTAGTTATATTGGCGAGTAATTTTTTGATGAGATAACATATTATTAACCTTAAAATATTTATTAAAATGAGTTTTTCAGAATTGCGTGATACCGCAGGTTATCAGAAATTCACTGCCCTTGCGTATGGTTTGGGTGCGAGTGTCGTTATTATTGGAGCGTTGTTTAAGATCATGCACTGGCCAGGTGCAGGTATCGTGTTGACAATCGGTATGTGTACGGAGGCTTTCTTGTTTGCATTGTCCGCATTCGATAAACCTCACGTAGAGTACAAGTGGGATAGAGTATATCCTCAATTGCATGAAGACGAGGAAGGTGCTGTTGGAAATGCTGTGATGAACACTAACGCTGCTAACGCAGCTGAGGAGAAGAGACTTGAGCTTCAGAAGATCCGTGAAATGGTTGACGGTGAAATGCAAAACTTGAAGGATGGTATCCACAGCTTGAACGTTACTGCAGGTCAATTGACTGACTTGTCAAGTGCAGCTGCAGCTTCTGGCGAGTATACTAACACTTTGAGACAAGCATCTAGCGCAGCTAGCGCATTCGCTTCTTCTCAACAAAGCTTGAAAGAGGCTTCTGAGTCTTTGGATTCTTCTTACAAGAGCATCGCTTCTAGCATCAGCTCAGCTTCTCAAGGTTCTCAAAACTTCGCTGCTCAAATCGACGGCATCAACAAGAATATTTCGACTATCAACTCAGTATTCGAGCTTCAAGTTAAGTCTGTAAACGAGCAGAACGAGGCTATGAAGACTTTGGCTTCTGCAGTTAAGACAATCGAAACTTCTTTGAATGGTTCTGCTGCTGAGGCAGAGGAGTACAAGAAACAAGTTGCTTTGTTGGCTTCCCAGATGAAGAGCTTGAACTCTATCTATGGCGGTATGCTTAGCGCTATGACTATTAAATAATAATTTTGGTTTTTTGAATTAACTAAAGAAGTGTAATTATGGGTGGCGCTAAAAATTGTCCGGAAACCCCGAGACAGAAGATGATATCCATGATGTATTTGGTGTTGACCGCAATGCTTGCATTGAACGTGTCTGCCCAGATCTTGAATGGATATGCTTTGGTGAACGATTCAATGAAGAAGAACATCACAATCAGTGATGGTAAACTCGAAAACTTGAGCAACGAGTTCGACGGTTTGCTGCATTCAGACTCCATCAAAGCTAATAAGGTGAAGCCAAGAGTTGATAGCGTGATCGCTCAGTCTGATGAATTCTGTACATATATCTCAGAGTTGGAGAAGAAGATCATCACGACTATCATGGGTGATCCTAATGCTACAGAGTTGGACGAGTCAATGAATGGTGACTTGAACGTTGCGAGCCAAATCGGTTTGGTTGATAAAGTTGATGGTAAGACTAACGCTGCGATCTTGAAGGAGAAAATGGAGTCTTATCGTGAGTTTATGGCTACTATCGATACTGCTAAGGCTCAGTCTATTCGTAGTACTTTCTCTACGGATCCGCTCAGCTCAACTGAGAAGGGTGGTAAGCCAAGAGCATGGGAGTCTGGTGTGTTCGAGGACATGCCTGCTATCGCAACTTTGACTGTGCTTAACAAGATCAAGAACGATGTGAAGATCACTGAGTCTGAGGCTCTCGCTTACTTGATCGGATCTATGGATGCCGGTGACTTCCGTGTGAACAAGATCCAAGCTCTCGCAATTCCTAATTCAAGCTATATCATGCGTGGTGGTAAGTACTCAGCTCAAATCATCTTGGCTGCTACTGACTCTACTAAGAAGCCAGTTATCACTATCAATGGTACTCCATTGGAGAAGGATCGTTATGAGTTCGTTTGTACTTCCGTTGGTACGAAGAAGTATTCAGGTAACATGGTTCTTACTAAGAAGAACGGTGAGACTCAAACTTACAACTTCGAAAGCGAGTATACTGTAGGTGAGCCTACTGCTACTGTGTCAGCTGACTTGATGAACGTGCTCTATGCCGGTTTCAAGAACCCAATCAGTGTATCTGTACCAGGTGTGGCTGCAAACAGCATCGAGATCAGCCCTTCTAACATCAAGTCTTCTTCTAGAACTGCAACAGGATGGTTGGTTGTTCCTGCTAAGGTGGGTACTCCTTGTAACATCTCTGTCAGCGCTAAGGTTGACGGTAAGACTCAACACATCGCTACGAAGACGTTCCGTGTAAAGAAGTTGCCAGATCCATTGGCTATGATCGAGTACACGAACCCTCAAGGTATCAAGAGCAGGTATAGAGGAAACAGCCTTGATAAGGCGATCGCTAAGCCTAGCTTGATTACCGCTCGTCGTATCGTGGCTGAGTTGAACGACTCTGATTTGGATGTAAAGTACAAAGTGTTGGAGTTCTCTTTGAACTATTTCGACTCAATGGGTAACACCTTGATTGAGAAAGCTTCTGGTGATATGTTGAACGAGAAGCAGTTGAAGATCTTTAGAGAGATGACTAACAGAAAGACCGTTTACGTTTCTAACACGAAGGCTCTCGGTCAGGATGGTATCACTCGTCCTTTGCCTCCATTGGAAGTGAA
This sequence comes from Paludibacteraceae bacterium, assembly GCA_045226255.1. Taxonomy (GTDB): domain Bacteria; phylum Bacteroidota; class Bacteroidia; order Bacteroidales; family Paludibacteraceae; genus UBA1181. The sequence continues at coordinate 11,354 of JBGVCG010000002.1, forward strand.
AATTAAATAAGATTGTATAAAAGTTTAACGTTATGAGTAATCTAGTTAAATTATTGTGTGTTGGTTTTGCGGCATTCTCCACTTCTGCCGTTTTCGCTCAGTTCGAGGAGAATTCTTTCTTCGATGAGTCGGGTGACGTATCTGTGGAAATTGCTTCTAACATGCCAACCAGTGGTCCTAAGGAAAATCTTGAGCCAATCGAATTGGTTAATCCGCGTGCGGATGATATTTTCTGGCAAAAGGTTGTTTATAGGACTATCGACTTGCGTGAGAAGATGAATTATCCTTTGTATTATCCTGAAGAAGCTGTAGACAACAGACAAAGTTTCTTTACTCTGATGTTTAGACTTATTCAAGAAGATAAGATTAAGGCTTATGAGTATCTTGATACTCGTGAGATTTTCACAAAGGAGCACGAACTTCCGTTCAGCGAAATCATTAACAAGTATGATATCTATGCAACGAAGAAGGCTGATTCTTTGACTAACGATTCTATTATCGTCGTTGAGGAGTCTGATGTCCCTAACCTTTATGTTCTCAAGTATTACGTAAAAGAGGTTTGGTATTTCGACAAGATCACTTCTACGTTTAATACTCGTATTATCGCTTTCTGCCCTATTATGGTGAAGGATGGTGAGCTCGGTGTTCAAAAGTACCCTCTTTTCTGGGTGCCATTCGAGACTTTGCGTCCATTCTTGGCTCAACAGGAGGTTCTTATCACGGATAAGAACAATGGAGCGAGACCTTCTCTTGACGATATCTTTGTGAAGAGACGTTTCTCTAGCTACATCTATAAGGAGTCAAACATCTATAATAGAAACTTGTTGGAGTACAACACTTCTTCTGAGGATGTTAGAAAGGAACAACAAAAGGTTAAGACTTTGTTGCTCAACTTCGAAACTGATTTGTGGGAGTATTAATCTTACAACGAATTAAAAAAAAGGGTGGCGATTTCGTCACCCTTTTTTTGTGCCTCTTTTTCTTTTTGCTCGGTCCTTTATTTTATATAAATTCGCGGAAAATTTTGTCGATATGGATTATAATTTCAGAGAAATAGAAAAGAAGTGGCAGAGTTATTGGAAGGATAATTCCACCTATAAGGTTGACGTCGATAAGTCAAAGCCTAAATGTTATGTTTTGGATATGTTCCCATATCCGTCTGGCGCGGGCCTTCATGTGGGGCATCCTCTCGGTTATATCGCTTCGGATATCTATAGCCGTTACAAACGTTTGTGCGGTTTCAATGTGTTACATCCTATGGGATATGATTCGTATGGCTTGCCTGCGGAACAATACGCCATTCAGACGGGACAACATCCTGCTGTGACCACGACGAAGAATATCAACCGTTATCGTGAGCAACTCGACAAAATTGGGTTCTGCTATGACTGGTCGCGTGAGGTACGCACGTGTGATCCTAAATATTACAAGTGGACTCAGTGGGCCTTCATCCAGATGTTCAATGCTTATTACGACAATGATTGCGATAAGGCTAAGCCTATTTCCGAATTGATCGCCAAGTTTGAGAAGGGTGGTAGCTCGTCTGTTCATGCCGCTTGCTCGGAAGAACTGAGTTTCTCTGCTGCAGAGTGGGCTGCTATGGATGAAAAGAAACAGCAGTCTGTGTTGATGAATTACCGTATCGCTTATTTGGCTGACACGAAGGTGAATTTCTGTCCAAAATTGGGTTGTGTCTTGGCTAATGATGAAATCAGTGAGGGCCTTTCCATTCGTGGAGGTTATCCTGTGGAGCAACGTGTGATGCGTCAGTGGAGCCTTCGTGTCTCCGCCTATGCGCAACGTTTGTTGGATGGTCTTGATAGGTTGGATTGGACAGACTCCTTGAAGGAGACGCAACGTAACTGGATCGGTAGGAGTGAAGGTACTGAGATGAAGTTCAAGATTAAGGGGCAGGATCTCGATTTCGTGATTTTCACCACCCGTGCGGATACGATTTTCGGTGTTACGTTCATGGTTTTGGCTCCAGAGTCTGAATATGTGGACAAGGTGACGACGCAGGCACAACGCGCCGCTGTCGATGATTACCTCGCCGCAGTGAAGCGTAGAACGGAACGTGAACGTCTGGCGGACCGTCGTGTGACGGGTGTCTTTACTGGAGCCTATGCGATAAACCCTTTGACGGGGAAGGAGATTCCTATTTGGGTCAGTGATTATGTGCTTTCCGGCTATGGTACAGGTGCGATTATGGCTGTGCCGGCGCATGATTCCCGTGACTATGCCTTTGCTAAGCATTTCGACCTTCCGATCATTCCTGTGATTGAGGGTTGTGATGTGAGCGAGCAGAGCTTTGACGCGAAGGATGGTATTATGACCAATTCAGGTTTCTTGAATGGCATGACGGTGAAGGAGGCTATCGCTGCCACGAAAAAATATGTGAAAGAGCACGAATTGGGACGTGTCAAGGTTAATTATCGTCTGCGTGACGCGATATTCAGTCGTCAGCGTTACTGGGGCGAACCGTTCCCTGTATACTACAAGGATGGTATTCCTCATGTGTTGGATGACAAGTCGTTGCCTTTGGAACTCCCAGAAATTGAGAACTTCCTTCCGACCGCTTCGGGAGAGCCTCCGTTGGGGCACGCGAAGAACTGGTGTACCAAGGAAGGTTATCCTTTTGAATTGAATACGATGCCAGGTTTCGCGGGTTCGTCAGCATACTTCCTCCGTTATATGGATCCGCACAACGACAACGCTTTGGTTAGTCGTGAGGCGAACGATTATTGGCAGAATGTTGACCTCTACTTGGGAGGTACGGAGCATGCCACAGGCCACTTGATATACAGCCGTTTCTGGAACAAGTTCTTGTATGACTTGGGCGTGATTTGCCAAGATGAGCCGTTCAAGAAACTGATCAACCAAGGTATGATCCAAGGACGGTCCAACTTCGTCTATCGTATCAAGGACACCAACACGTTCGTGTCGTTGAATTTGAAGGACCAGTATGAGGTGACCCCTATCCATGTGGATGTGAACATTGTCAGCAATGATGTGCTTGATATTGAGGCTTTCCGCAACTGGATGCCTGACTATAAAAACGCCGAGTTCATATTGGAGGATGGCAAGTACATCTGCGGCTGGGCGGTGGAGAAGATGTCCAAGTCTATGTTCAATGTCGTAAATCCGGATGTGATTGTTGAGAAGTACGGTGCGGACACGTTGCGTCTTTATGAGATGTTCTTGGGTCCGTTGGAGGCTTCGAAACCGTGGGACACTAACGGTATCGATGGTGTGCACCGCTTCTTGAAGAAGTTCTGGGCTATGTTCTATGAAAAAGACCAGTTGAAGGTCTCTGATGCCCCTTTGACTCCTGAGGAGTTGAAATCGGTACACAAGCTGATCAAGAAGGTGACGTCGGATGTGGAGACCTTCTCCTTTAACACTTCAGTGGCTGCGTTCATGATTTGTCTGAACGAGTTATCCGCACTGAAATGCAATAAAAAGGCGGCTTTGGAAACCTTGTGTGTTCTTTTGGCACCTTTCGCTCCTCATATTTCGGAAGAGTTGTATCATGTGCTTGGTTATAACACGTCGATATGTGATGCCCAATGGCCGAAGTATGACGAGCAATACCTCAAAGAGTCGAATTGCAAGTATGCCATCTCGTTCAATGGTAAGGTGAAGAGTACGATGGAGTTGCCGATAGACATGAGCAAGGAAGATGTTGAGAAGACTGTCGTTTCTTCGGATACAGTGACTAAGATTTTGGCGGGGAAACCAATCAGGAAAGTGATTGTGGTTCCGGGAAAGATTGTCAATATCGTCTTTTAACGTCCAAACTTTTGGTCAGTTAAAAATGTTTGATTAATTTTGCGAAGTTTTTGCGCAATCTCTGTCGGGGCAAAGGTATCCGTTACATTGCGTTATGTTTAAAGTAATAATTAAAAACTAAAATGGATTTAATTAAAGTTGCAGAAGGGGCATTCGCAACGGCGAAGGAGTTCCCTCAGTTCAAGAGCGGTGATACGATCACTGTCGCTTACAAGATTGTGGAAGGTAACAAGGAGCGTATCCAGCAATTCCGTGGTGATGTCATCCGCATTTGTGGTCATCAGGACAAGAAGCGTTTCACTGTACGTAAGATCTCTGGTGGTGTAGGTGTAGAGAGAATTTTCCCTATGGATTCACCATTCATCGAGAGCATCGTTGTGAACAAGGTAGGTAAGGTTCGTAGAGCTAAGTTGTATTACTTGCGTGATCTCACAGGTAAGAAGGCTAGAATCAAGGAGAGAAAGATGATAAAAGAAAAAGAAAGTTAAATTTAACTTGATTATAGGGAAAGAGAGGCCTTTTGGGGTCTCTCTTTTTTGTTTTTTTCTGGATATTTTATGTAAATTTGCCCGTTGTAACTAATGTTGAATTAATATGAGAGACATGAAACGTTGCTTGATTGTGGTCTTTATGTGGATTGTTGGCGCACAGTTTTTGACTGCGCAAAATACTGATCCGGTTCTTTTTACGGTTAAAAGCCTTGGAGACGAGTATTTGGAGGAGGTTACCAAGTCTGAATTCGAGTACATATATCGAAAAAATAATTCCAACTCCACAGTGGAGAAAAAGTCTTTGAAGGAGTATCTGCAACTTTTCATCGATTTCAAGTTGAAGGTGATGGATGCGAAGCTTATGTGGCTCGACCGCTCGGAATCATACAAGAGGGAACTTGCCACATATGAGGCGCAGTTGACATTGCCATATATGCGCGATTCCTTGATGGAGGAGGAGTTGGCTCGAGAGGCGTATGACCGTGCCGCCTATGATGTTTATGCATCTCATATTTTGGTCTCCATGGAGGGTAAAGACGATCAGGATACTGCAGCGGCTTTCGCTAAGATAAATGATATCTATGGACAGTTGGAGAAAGGAGCCTCTTTCTCGGAATTGGCGAAGAAATACTCGGATTGTCCATCTAAACGTGATGGCGGTGATTTGGGCGTGGTTGGTCCGTTCGTCACCGTTTACCCTTTTGAGAATGCGGTGTACGCCACGAAGGTCGGATCGTACAGTAAACCTTTTAGGACAAGATTCGGCTACCATATCGTGAAGGTGACGAATAAGAAACCTCATGTGGTGGATGTGCGTTACTCCCAGATTGTCTTGGATGATTCCGTGGCGATGAAGGACGGATTCGCGGATAAATTATGTGAGCAGTTGAACGCAGGAAAGGTGAAGTTCGCAGACATGGTGAAGAAGTATTCCATCGATACTGCATCTGTGAAAAAGAAAGGTGATGCAGGATATTTGTCCGATCAACCTTATATTCCTCCATACTTCTCTACTATGCTTCTCCAAATTGGTCAGACAGGGAAGTATGTGGTTTTGAAATCGTTCGTCACAACTTATATCGTCGTCTTGAAGGAGTTGATCGGAAACAAGCCGTACAACGAGGTGAGAAACGAGTATAGGGCAAAAGTGGCTAAAAGCGATAGGGGTAATTTGTTGACGGGAAATGTGGATGAACGCCTAAAACAAAAGTACGGATTTAAATTGTATGAGTCTGGTGTTGAACCATTCTATCGCCTTCTTTCGGTGACAGATGCGGATGAACTTATGACTGAATATAGGAAGTTGACGGAACCAATGTATGAGTTTAACGGGAATGTCTATTCTCAGGAGGTTTTCCTTCCTTCATTTAGGGATTATCGTAGATCGTATAAAATTCGTGATACGATTCCAGCAAAGCAATATCTTGACAGCCGCATTGCCGAATACGTCCGCGATTTATGTTGGGAAGCTGAGAAATCAGATTTAAGGGCGCGTAACTCGGACTACCGTAATTTGTTGAAGGAATATAGCGATGGCTTGTTGCTCTTTGAGGTTAGTTCACAGAAGGTGTGGAACAAGGCTGCGAAGGACAAGGAGGGATTGGCTCGTTATTTCACGGAGAATAGGTCGCAATACAAATGGGCGGCTCCTAAGTACAAGGGCGTTGCGATAAGATGTGTTGACAAACAGACTCTCGACAAGGTGAACAAACTTTTGCCTAAGCTGGCGTTGGATTCTGTTCCGAAAGTGTTGAATCGTGAATTCAATAAGGACGGAAAGACCCTTGTGCGGGTAGAAAAAGGATTGTTTGCGGAAGGTGCGAATACGGTTGTGGATCGCCTCGTGTTCAAAAAGAAGGATGCTAGGCCGGATGATGATGCCTCTTTCTGTACAGTCAAGGGTGATTTGCTCTCCGCTCCGGAATCGTATATGGATGTGAAGGGACCTCTTACTGCCGATTATCAAAACTATTTGGAGACAAAATGGGTGAGTGATCTTCGGGATCGCAATGAAGTTCATGTGTTCAACAATGTTCTCGATATGATCCATGAGTAGAATGGGTAAATCATATTTTGTGCCTAAGAGCTTGTGCAGAATCGTTGGGGGCTTAGCGCTCCTATCCATGATGCTGTGCACATTCTCCTCTTGCGATTTTTTCTCGTCATTGGTGCGCCGGGACAAGGTGGTTGCCGAAGTTGTGGGTAAGCGATTGACGGAAGAGGAATTGTATAGGAATCTTGACTTGACAGGGTTGAGCGCATCCGATAGTGCAGGTGCTATTGATTTGTATGTGAGGGATTGGGCCTCAAGCAATCTGATGTATGAGTTAGCCCGTGATGAGTTCTCGGGTAACAAGGAGATCGATTCGTTGGTGGAGAGCTATAGGCAATCGTTGTATGTTTACGAGTACGAACTGCGTCTGATCAAAGAACATTTGTCGACGCAAATTACAGATGATCAGATTTTCACATACTATAAAGAAAATTCTTCGTTATTCTATTTGCAGGAGCCTTTGTTGAAGGGTGTCGCGCTGACGGTCTTGAATAAATCTCCGGACTATCAGGTCATAAAATTGTTGATGGAATCGCCCAGCGATGGCAACATGGATATGATCGAGTCCTATAGCGTTAAGAATGCCGCCAAGTTTGACCATTTCACGAATACATGGAATCTTTTCTCGGAGGTGCAGAAAAGGTGTCCGTTGCCGATTCACGAGGTGGATTTCAAGGGGAAGACGCTATATACGGAGACGGATTCCGTACGCACAGTCTTTCTTTATGTGTCGGAATGTGTTTCGGCGGGAGATATGCAGCCGTTTGAGTTCGCGAAGAGTAGAATCCGCTCCATTTTGACGGAGCAGAGGAAGACGGGATACCTCCGTTCTTATCGGAATGAGTTGTATGAGAGGGGGTTGTCGAATGGCTCAGTGAAAAGATATTAGAGATGATTATGAGTAATAGATTCATTCAAATTTTTTTGTGTTCTACTTTGTTCCTTACATCGGCGATGGGGGCTAGTGTTATTGATGAAGTTGCCTGGGTCGTTGGAGACGAGGCGATTTTGTTGTCCGATGTGGAGGAGTATAGGCAACGGATGAGGTATGAGGGGACAACTGTTGAGGGTGACCCGTATTGCTACATCCCGGAGCAGTTGGCTCTCCAGAAACTTTATTTGGATCAGGCGAAGATAGATAGTATCTCTGCGGATAGCAAGACCGTGTCCAATCAGGTGGAGATGAGGATTAACTATTTGATAGCTCAAGTCGGTTCACGCGAGAAGGTCGAGGAATATTTCAATCAGGATATCGCTTCCTTGCGGGAGGAACTCACGGAAATGGTTTCCAATCAGCAAATCATTCAACAGATGCAACGTAAGATCATCGGAGATGCTAAGGTTACACCTGCTGAGGTGAAGAAATTCTTCAAAAGTCTGCCCGATGACAGTATCCCTGAGATACCGACACAGGTTGAGGTGCAGTTGTTGACTGTTGCTCCTTCTGTAAGCAAGAAATCGATCGAGGAGGTGAAGGCAAAACTACGTAGCTTCAAGGATCGTGTGGATTCGAAGGAGACAGAGTTCTCCACCCTGGCGATTCTCTATTCTGAGGATAAGGAGTCGGCGAAACGAGGCGGTGAATTAGGCTTTATGGGACGTGGCCAGCTTGTGCCGGAATTTGCGGATGTGGCCTTCTCTTTGCATGACGCTTCCCGGGTGTCGAAAGTGGTGGAGACCGAATTTGGATTCCATGTGATTCAGTTGATAGAGAAAAGCGGAGACAAGGTGAACGTCCGTCACATCCTGATGAAACCAAAATCCTCGTTGGAGGAGAAAAACAACGCAATGGCTCGCCTTGATAGTATTGTGTCCGTCCTGGATAATGGCGTGATGACTTTCGAGGAGGCTGTTTCCTTGTATTCAGTGGACAAGGGAAGTAAGAACAGCTTGGGATTGCTGATGAACCAAAAGACAGGATCGTCTAAATTCCAGATGAGTGAATTGCCTCAGGATATCGCCAAAGCGGTGTATCGTCTGAACCAAGGAGAGGTGACTAGTCCTTTCATGATGGTCGATTCCAAGGGAAATGAGGTCTTCGCAATCGCTAAGGTTAAGACGTTGGTGAAGGCGCACAAGGCGAATGTGGAGGATGACTTCATGGTGATAAAGGCGGCATACCAGGAGCAGAAAAACAGCGAACTGCTGAAGGATTGGGTGCTGGAAAAACAAAAGTCTATTTATGTGAAGATAGATCCGAAGTGGCGTAATTGTGATTTCCAATATCCAGGTTGGGTCAAGTAAGTTCCTCTTGTTATGAAACGATTTGGGTTAACTTTTTTGGCGATTCTTCTCTTCCTGTCCGCTTCCTCGGAGACAAGGAATGTTATTCTTGAACAATGTGACGTGCTCTCGTTCGACAAGTCTACGGGAGCTCAGTACCAGGTGCTGAAGGGTAATGTGAGGTTCCGTCATGAGAGTGCCCTGATGTATTGTGACAGTGCGTATTTCTATGATACAAACAACTCGTTCGACGCATTTGGTCACGTGAGGGTGGTGGATAAGAATTCGACGTTGACCGCCGAGAAGATGTTCTATGACGGAAACACCACCTTGATGAGGGTTCGCAATAATGTAGTCGTGAACAATGAGGGTACGACACTGTCCACCAATTCTTTGGACTTCTATAGGGACAAGAATTATGGGTATTATATTGGCGGAGGAAAAATCGTTGACCCTGAATATGATTTGGTTTCCCAGAAAGGATATTATTACCCGGACTCTAAAACTTATTTCTTTAAAACAGATGTTTTGCTGACAAGTCCGGACTATGTCATTAAGAGTGATTCCTTGCAGTTTAACAACGAGACGGGTAAGGTGGTCTTGGTCGGTCCCTCTACTGTGGAGGAGAAGGATTATACCATATACACGACGAATGCTTGGATGAATAAAAAAACAAAGTTGGGTAAGTTGTATGACTATTCTGTCATCGTCTCCAAGGATGGCCAGCGTTTGACGGCGGATTCCATCTATTACGACATGAACCTCGAGATTGCGAAGGCATATCATAATGTAGATGCGGAAGACTCTTCGCAAAAAGCCATCGCACGTGGTAGCTATGCGGAGTTCTGGAAGAAGTCGCCCTCGAAAGGATTTATCACGGGTCATCCTTATGTGATTGATTATTCAGACAAGGACTCTTTGTTCCTGTCGGGAGATACGATATTTGGACTGGAATTGGATTCCAGCAGGAGTGAGGTGCGTGCCTATCGTCATGTGAGGTTTTACCGCAAAGACATGCAAGGGAAATGTGATTCCATGGTCTACTCATCGAATGATTCTATTCTGTCGATGTATGGGGAGCCTGTCATATGGAGCGAGGAGAGCCAGTTGACGGGAGATCAAATCGATATTTACATGAAAAACCAGAAAGCTGATCATATTCACATCAAGAAGAATGCGTTGATTGTCCAGTATGAGGATGAGGACATGTTCAATCAGCTTTCGGGGAAGGAGTCGATGGCATATGTGAAAAACAATAGGTTGACACGTGTTGACATGTTGGGGGAAGCCATTTCCATCTATTATTCGAAAGATGATTCGAATGCGTTGGTGGGGGTCAACAAGGCGAAAGGTAATGCCATGTCCATCTTCATGAAGAGAAATAAGAAGGTCGATAAGATATTGATGACACCTGATTCCGAAGGTGTTCTGTATCCGCCACTGAGGATCCCTGACGAAGAGAAACGATTGAGTAAATTCAAGTGGCTTGAGGATCAAAGGCCAAAGAACAAGGACGATATTTTTACCTGGTAAGTGTGTTGCGTTATGTGGCGTTTATTCTCTCTGATAGTGTTTTGTTGGTGTTTCCCTTGGATATGTTTATCTGAAGGACATGTGGTGGTCGGCTCTGTGTTGGATGCCGAGGGAGGACCATTGCCACAAGCTGATGTGGAGGAGAAACGCTTAGGAATAGGCACCTTTTGCGATGACGGAGGTCATTTTCATCTGGAAATCCCTTCCTCCGATACAATCCGTACGGTTGAACTGCACTTTTCGTCTTTAGGATACCAATCTTATGTTAAGGTTGTGCCATTGGATCGGGATACTGTCACCGTTCGTGTCTCCTTGAAGGACAAGTCGGATCTGATCGGGCAGGTGGATGTCGTGGGTGTCTCCAAGCAGGAGAATTTCGTTGAAAAGCTTAATGTGGATGTGGCGAAGTCCATTCCTGATGTGAGCGGTGATGGCATAAGCAGTATGATCTCCTCATTTTCTGGCGTTTCGTCCACCAATGAGTTGAGTTCACAGTATTCAGTGCGAGGAGGAAATTATGACGAGAATTGTGTCTACGTTAACTCCATTGAGGTTTATCGCCCATTGCTGATACGAAGTGGCGAGCAGGAGGGCCTTAGTTTTGTGAACTCGGATATGGTTGAGTCTGTCGCCTTCTCTTCTGGTGGTTTTTCTCCTGAGTACGGGGACAAGATGTCGTCCGTGTTGGACATAAAATACAAGACCCCGACTAAATTCGAAGGGTCTGCTTCTATCAGTTTTTTGGGTGCGTCCGCATATGTTGGAAGTTCTTCCAAACGCTTTTCGCAGATGCATGGTTTCCGATACAAGACCTCTTCCTATTTGCTCAATACGTTGGAGACAGAGGGAGAGTACAATCCGAGGTTCTTGGATTATCAGACTTACATGACTCTCCGTGTCACACCTAAGAGTAAACTTTCCTTCTTGGGTAATCTCTCAAGAAACAAGTATGAGTTTGTCCCTAAGTTGCGCAGTACCAACATCTGTACGATGGCGGACATGGGGAATGCCAAAACGGTCGAATTCCACTTCGATGGGCAAGAGATGGATTTATTCTCCACCATGTCGGGTGCTTTGACGTTCTCGTATACCCCAAGTTCTTCCCTCTCGTTGGACTTCATTGGTTCCTCTTTCCGTTCTATGGAGCGTGTCTCGTATGATATTGCCAGTGCCTACTGGATCGGTGCATTGGGCACGAAGGCGTGGGGAAGCGAGATGAACGATGGTGTGGGAACTTTCCATGAATATTCGAGAAACACGTTTGATGGAACGGTTTCCAACCTCTCCCATATCGGTACTTTGAAGTTGAAGAAAAACACGGTCAAGTGGGGACTTTCATACCAACTCGAAAACATGGGAGAATCTGTGAGCGAGTGGGAGATGCGGGACTCTGCGGGTTATTCCCTGCCGATCAACCCTGATCGGTTGATTTTGTATAAAAGCCTATATGCGGATGTGAGTGAGATCTCTCACCGATTCTCTGGTTTTGCGCAAGATTCCTACACGTTACGCTCGGCTAGGGGTCGGATTGTGCTTTTGGGAGGAGTCAGGTTCTCCTATTGGAGTTTCAATGATCAGCTGAGTGTCAGTCCTCGAGCCTCTATGGCGTGGTTCCCGAACAAAAGTTCATGGGCATTCCGTTTTGCCACGGGTATTTACCATCAGGCGATGCTTTTCAAGGAGGTGAAGAAAATTGTGGAGGAGGATGGCAATCGTGTCGTCTACTTGAATCGGGATGTGAAATCCCCTCGTTCCTCCCAAATCATTTTGGCCTCGGACTATTATTTCAAGAAGTGGGGTCGCCCTTTTAAACTGACAGGAGAACTATATTACAAATACATCGACAGAATCATTCCTTATCAGGTGGATAACATGAAAATCACCTATCGGGGAGAGAATTGTGCGGATGGTTTCTCCTTCGGGGGCGATGTCAAATTGTTTGGCGAATTTGTGCCTGGAACGGATTCATGGATCTCTGTTTCCCTGATGAACACCAAAGAGAATGTGTACGGAGACGGACGTGGTTATTTGCCTAGGCCTACCGATCAACGATTTAATATTTCTCTGTTTTTCCAGGATTATTTCCCTGGATATGATAAACTTAAGGTTAATGTCAAGATGGCATGGGCGGATGGGTATCCTTTCCGTCCTCCAGGCTCGTCGCAGTGTGATGATATTCTCCGTATACCCAATTATAGGCGTTTCGACCTAGGAGTTTCCTATCAACTGAAACGAGGCGTTGATTCGATTATGGCGAGACCATTTTTCGCATGGATGAAGGTGTTCTCCATCAATTTGGATGTGTTCAATCTATTGGACATAAAGAATGTGAGCACGTACTATTGGGTGCCAACGGCGGATGGTCGACAATACGCTGTGCCTAATTATCTGACGGGAAGGCTGTTCAACCTGCGTCTGGCAGTGGATTTTTAAATGTAGATAGATGTTTTTAAGGGATTTGCCCGATATATAGATTATGATGGAAGAAAAAAAATTAAAGAATTATTCGTTCTCTTTGGTCGCATTGACCACTTTGTTTTTCATGTGGGGTTTCATCACTTGCTTGAATGATATCCTTATCCCCTATTTGAAAGGTGTGTTTGATTTGTCGCAGTTTGAGGCCACGTTGGTGCAATTGGCTTTTTTCTTTGCCTACTTTGTGGTTTCGTTGGTCTATTTCATAGTCTCCGCCACATTTGGGGACCCCATTCTGAAGATCGGGTATAAGAATACGATTGTGCTAGGTCTATTCATCTCGGCGGTGGCCTGCTTCCTGTTTTACTGTGAGGCGAATTCCGAGACGCCTGTCTTTGTGGTATTCCTGTTGGCCTTGTTCCTATTAGGCGCCGGATTCACGTTCCTGCAGATTGCGGCCAATCCGTTGGTGGCTATTTTGGGGTCGCCAGAGACCTCTTCCAGTAGGTTGAACCTCTCCCAAGCCTTCAATTCATTGGGTACCACGTTGGCTCCAATCATCGGTGGTGTGCTTATCTTCGACTATTTCTTGGTAGACGGTCAGGGAGCCTCTTCCGTTCGTATTCCTTATCTGGTGTTGGCTAGTCTGTTGTTGATACTGTGTGGTTTCATCTTCTTCTCGGAGATACCGACCGTTGAGTTGAACGATGACAAGAAGGGCTTGGACCGGTTGGGCGCTTTGCGTCACCCTCATCTGCGCTATGGTATGATCGGTATCTTCTGCTATGTGGGTGCCGAGGTGGCGATAGGCAGTAACTTGGTCGAATATATGAAGAACTTCCACTCCATGAACGAACTGAATGCAAGTAAGTTGCTCACCTTCTATTGGGGTGGTGCGATGATCGGCAGATTCATGGGTTCCATCTCTATGAGTAAGCTGCATTTCCAGACGAAATGTATTTTGATGATTCTGTCGGCGGTAGCCTCTTTAGCCCTTATCTTCTGGGTGATCGGGTTGTCTGCGGAGATGTCGTTCAAGCAGTTTGTCGAATTCTTCTTCGAGATGAAGGTATATTACTTCTTGATATTCTTAGTGCTGAACTTCTTTGTCTTCATATGGGCTAAGTCTATACCTTCCCGCACGTTGGGTCTGTTCGCCGTTATGAATATGGCTTTGATCGCATTGATGCTGGCGATGGGTAACGAACTCTCTCTCTGGTCGATTTTGGCGGTTGGTTTGTTCAACTCCATCATGTTCCCGAACCTGATCACGTTGGCGATCGACGGTTTAGGAAAGTATACCTCACAAGGCTCTTCGTTGTTGGTGATGATGATCTTGGGTGGTGCGGTAGTGCCACCATTGCAGGGCTTGCTCTCTGATTGCTTCAACGCTCATGCGGCGTTCGCTCTTCCGTTGTTGTGCTACGCTTATCTGGTGTGGTATGGCTATGTCGGCTGTAAGAAGCGCAATGAGAAAGAGTAATCCTCTATTAATTTGAAATTTAATATATTAACTAATAAACAAAAAGATATGAAGTCTGAATTGAAACCTAATGTGGTTGGAATCGACATTGGAGGTACCAACACAGTGTTCGGAATCGTTGACGCGAATGGTAATGTCTTGGCATCTAATTCGATTAAGACGCAGGCGTATCCTGAGTTGGAGGATTACATCGAAGCTTTGGGGAATGGCTTATTGGAGCTGATTTCCAAAAATGGTGGGGCAGATAAAATCAATGGTATCGGAGTGGGTGCGCCTAATGCGAACTATTACACCGGCAACATCGAGCATGCCGCTAACTTGCCTTGGAAGGGCATTGTTCCTTTCGCAAAGATGCTTTCCGACAAGGTTGGCCTTCCTGTTTCCTTGACCAACGACGCCAATGCGGCCGCCATCGGTGAGATGAAGTACGGAGCCGCTCGTGGTATGCGTGATTTCATCATGATCACGTTGGGTACGGGTGTTGGTAGCGGTGTAGTTGCCAACGGACAGTTGATATATGGACATGATGGCAATGCGGGCGAGTTGGGCCACGTGATCGTGCGTCGTGACGGCCGTCCTTGCGGATGTGGCAACAAGGGATGCTTGGAGACTTACACTTCCGCTACAGGTGTCGCTCGTACTGCTAAGGAGTTCCTGCTCAACCGCAAAGAGGATTCCCTCCTCCGCAAGATCGATTTGGATAAGATCACTTCCAAGGATGTTTTCGACGCTGCTATGGCAGGCGACCAGATCGCAAAGGATATCTTCGCCTTCACGGGTCAGATCTTGGGCGAGGCCTTGGCCGACTTCGTTAAGTTCAGCAGCCCTGAGGCATTCGTTCTTTTCGGCGGTTTGGCAAAGGCTGGAGACTTGCTGTTTAACCCAGTGAAGAAAGCGATGGATGACAACCTGATGCCGGTATTCAAAGGCAAGGTGAAGGTGCTGTTCTCCCAAATGAAGGACGCTGATGCCGCTGTATTGGGCGCTTCCGCTTTGGCTTGGGATATTTAATCGAGACATAAAATCTCATACGTTATGGAAAGGGGATCCTTGCGGGTTCCCTTTCTTGTTTGCATATATATTGTATATTTATTCTGTTTATATTCTTTAGTTTGATATTTATGCAATTTTTTAGTAGAAAAGCATAGAGGTTTAGATTTTTTGTTGTACTTTCGCGCTGTTTTTCAGAAACAAGAGTTAATAACCGAATAACAAATAGTAAGGTATAATGGCATTTAACTTTATCACTGCTGAAGAGGCAGCGTCTTACATTAAGAACAATGATGTGATTGGCATCGGTGGTTTCTCATCGGTGGGTACGGTCAAGGCTGTGACTACCGCTCTCGCAGAGAAGGCGGAGGCGGAGCATGCGAAGGGAAATGAGTTCAAAGTTGGTATGATCACCGGTGGTTCTACGGGTGATCAGATAGATGGAGCCCTCTCTCGTGCGAAGGCAGTGAAGTTCCGTACTCCTTTCCAGTCAAGCAAGTATATGCGTGATGCGATCAACAAGTGTGAGGTGCAGTATTTCGATATGCACTTGTCCCATGTGGCACAGGATCTCCGTTATGGATTCCTCGGTCCAGTTGATTATGCGTTGATTGAGGCGGCTGACATCACGGACAAGGGCGAAATCGTCTTGACGACTTCCGTAGGTATCACCCCTACGTTGGTGGAGAAGGCTAAGAAGGTCATCATCGAGTTGAATGCGCATCATCCTGCGAAGATCAATGGTATGCACGATTTGTATGAGCCGGTTAACCCGCCTCACCGTCGTGAGATTCCTATCTATACTCCATCAGACCGTATCGGTACCGCTACGTTGAAGGTGGATCCTTCCAAGGTGATCGGTGTCGTTAAGACGGACATGAAGGATGGTATCGCTCAGTTCACACCAGTGGATGAGGTGACTGCGAAGATTGGTGAGAATGTAGCTAACTTCTTGTTGAGCGAGCTCCGCAAGGGTATCATCCCGAAAGAGTTCTTGCCGTTGCAGTCTGGTGTCGGAAACATCGCCAACGCAGTGTTGAGCTCTCTTGGTAACTGCGACGATATCCCTTCGTTCACCATGTTCACCGAGGTGATTCAAAACTCTGTGATCGATTTGATGAAGCGTGGACGTATCACGTTCGCCAGCGGTAGTTCCCTGACTTTGTCGGACGATGTGCTGATGGATGTCTATGCGGATTATGATTTCTTCAAGGACAAGTTGATGCTTCGTCCTCAGGAGCTTACCAATAACCCAGAGTTGGTTCGTCGTATGGGTGTCATCGCCATCAACACGGCGCTTGAGTTGGATATCTTCGGAAACGTGAACAGTACGAACGTGTTGGGTCAGAAGATGATGAACGGTTTGGGTGGTTCGGCGGATTTCGCTCGTAACGCATTCCTCTCCATCTTCACTTGCCCTTCAGTCGCTAAGGGTGGTGTGATTTCCGCTATCGTGCCGATGGCGAGCCACATCGATAGCTCCGAGCACTCCGTGAAGGTGATCGTCACCGAGCAGGGTGTCGCTGACTTGCGTGCGAAGTCTCCATTGCAAAAGGCAGAAGCAATCATCGAGAATTGTGTTCACCCAGACTACAAAGAGTTGCTGTGGGATTACCTCAAATTGGCAGCTGGCAAGTGCCACACGCCAATGACGCTCTCTAAGGCGTTGAGGATGCATATCGCCTTCGAGGAGACGGGCGACATGCGTAATACCAAGTGGGATTGATAGTTGTTGTCTTTTTTGTTGAAATATTTTTGTAACTTCGCGACATCGTAGTGTCTCGAAGCACAAACGAAAGGGATGCTATGGTAACATGGCGTCTCTTTTGTTTTTATAACGTATTACTTGATAAGATTGAAATATATGAGGAAATTATTTTTTCTATTCGCCTTTTTCTCCCTTTTCGTGCAAGCGTATTTGCCTGCGCAGGTGCGGGTCCCCTTTACGATGGATTCGAACACCTTCTATGGTGAGTATGTGACGACGGGAGGCAAGTATAACTACGAGTGGACGGACGGCCAGATCAGAATGTGGTCGGGAGGCATACTCGAGTCCGGCTGCGGGTTCTGTTGGGACGACCGTTATTTCACTGTGGAAATATCGGGGGTGCCGGATATTGTCAGTTTCTCCACCTCAGCCTCCGCTTTGGCCACTGCCTTAGGCGGAACCGATTGGAAACTGGAGGAGAGTGCGGATGGCAATTCGTGGCATACGCTCTGGACCAGTTCGAGCCATGACAACAACGTCTCTGAACGTTTGGGAACAAACACGAGATATGTCCGTTTGCATTATGGATTCAATTATTCCGGCTATGTGAAGAACTTCTCCATCTCTGCTCGTCATTATGTGACATTTCAGGCGGATGGCGAGACGCTTGGCGTGTTTGGTCCTTTCGGGAAGGATGAGTCGCTAGGAACGATTGAGGCACCGACGCCAGAGAAGGCATGCTATGATTTCGTAGGGTGGGATAGGAGCTTGCCTGCAAAAATGGGAAGCGAGGACATTGTCCTGAATGCCTTGTTTGAGGCGAAGGAATATAGTGCCACGGTACGTTACTCCAATGAGGCGGAGAATATAGCCTTGGCGGATTCCGTGATTTCTTTCAAGTGCGGTTCCGCTATCACCGTCGGTGGGGCTACCGTGGAAGGCTTCACGTTTGAGGGATGGTTGCCAGAACTGCCTTCCGTCGGATCGCCCGAGATGGACGGACAGACCTATGTGGCGCAGTGGGCACGTAATGTATACAAACTGAATTATGTCGACGGAGAAGACTCCTCTTCCGTCAGCATTGAGTATGGTGCCGCTATTCCGGAGACGACAGTGCCTGAAAAGGAGGGCTATACCTTCGTTCAATGGATCCCTGCCGTGCCGGAGAGGATGCCTTCCCATGATGTGACCGTCTCTGCGGAATGGAGGCTGAACAAGCATTTGCTCACTGTGCATTTGATGGAAGATAGTGTGTTGACGGACTCGTTGGACTATGGGGCTGCACTCGTCCTGCCTATCCCTTCTCGTCGTGGCTACTCGTTCGATGGGTGGGGAGAATTGCCGGAGGCCATGCCAGACCATGCTGTGGAGGTGTGGGCGCAATGGATTCAGAACGAATATCGTTTCTCTGCCATTGTGGAGGGCGACACGCTCTTTGCCACAAGTTATCACATGGGCGATGCCATTCAACTTCCCGACACGTTTAGCGTCTACGGGTATTCCATCGTCGGATGGGAGCCTTCCCTGCCTGCGGTCATGCCAGACTCCGATTGGTCGGTCAGTGCTATTCTGAAGGCCAATAGCCATTGGCTTACGGTCCGTGTGGATTCCGTGGTGACCTACTCCGAGCAGGTTGATTTTGCTACTCCGATAGATATGAATCTTTTGGCACCTGCGGATTCCGCAGGGGTGGCCTTCGAGTGGATTTCGGAGCCGATCGTTTCGATGCCGGATAGCGATGTCGTTTTGTTAGGCAAGTATGTCAACCAGAAATATCCGTTGAGAATCTATGACGACGAACTCGTTTGGGTGGATACGCTCTGTTCGTACGATGATTCTTTGGTTCTTCGTGTACCAGAGAAACGAGGCCATCATTTGACCAACTGGGAAGATGTGCCTTCCATCATGCCGGCCAGCCCGGTGGAGGTGCGCCTGGTGTGGGAGAAGAACACGTATGCGATCGCCTTGGAGGTAGACGGCGGTATCCTATGGTCGGATTCGGTGGCTTTTGCCGATACCATCGTTTATCCAATATTCCCTGACAGCATAGGCTATCGTTTGTATTGGGCGGCTGAGTTGCCGGTTGTGATGTCCGATTCAGACGTGGTAGTCCATGGATACTGGGACGAGTACAAATGGTTGTGTCGCCTGGTGGACCGTGATACTGTATTGCTTTCGGGCTATTATCGTCCGGGGGATACGATTACAGGCGTGGTGGAACCTGTTAGGGAAGGGTATACCTTCGGCGGATGGTTGCCGGAGATCCCTGTGTTGATGCCAGACTCGGACTTCCGTGCGGTGGCCCTGTGGGAAAGAAACACCTATCCGTTCCGCGTCTACTTGGAAGAGGAGACAATAATCGATACGGTTTATTATTACGGTGATACGATTGTGGCGCCGCACATCTCTGATAGGGTAGGGTACACGTTGATTCAGGACACCTGTCCGGTTCGTATGCCGGCGCATTCGGTGGAGCTTAGCTACGCATGGAGTGTGAACCATTACCGTCTGGTATTGAAGGACGGAGAAGAGGTACTGCTTGATTCATTGTATGCCTATGGAGCCCAGTTGCCTGACAGTACACTTACCCGCACGGGTTATACCTTTGCAGGGTGGCAACCCGAACTGCCTGAGGCCATGCCAGACTCGGACATAGTTTCCGTTGCGATGTGGAACATAAACCATTACAAGTTGTTTATGCTGGTGGATGGGGACACTACGGAGGTTCCGTATGCCTATGACGATGCAGTCATCACATTGGATGTGCAGGAGAAGACGGGCTATCGTTTCGATTGGTTGGATTCCTTCCCGACCCGTATGCCAGCGGAGGATGTTACGGTCCGTGGACACTTTTCCCCGTTGAGTTATCCGTTCGTTGTGGTGGTGGATGGAGACACGCTGGTGTCGAAGGCCTATCTTTTCGGCGAACGTGTGGAGACTCTGGTTGAGCCTGAGAAAGAAGGCTATTCCTTCGCCGGATGGGGAGATAGTGTACCCGTCAATATGCCGGCGCATCCGTTGCATTTGGAGGCAGTGTGGAAAGTGAACCGTTACCAGCTGCAACTATTGGACATGGACTCTATCGCATTAGACACATCGATTGCCTTTGGTGCGCAAGTGCCACTCTTCCCGACGCTTCAAAGGGAGGGTTACACCTTTAAGGGATGGGATGATTCCCTGAACACTATGCCTTCCAGAGACGTGGAAATCAATGCTGTATGGAATACAAACCGCTATTGCGTCACTTTGATGATTGTTTCGGCATCGACCATGAAGATGCTGGAGTTGCCAAGAAAAGTGATGTTTGATTACGGGGAACCCATTGCGTTTGATGATTTTGAGCAAGATGTATACCGATTCGTCAAGTGGAACAATGAGTGTCCGGAGACCATGCCAGCTAAGAATTTCGCGTTGATAGCCTTGGTGGAAGAACTGAATCAGGTAGGTGTTTCTTCAGGGAAGGCAGAAGAACTATCGCTTTATGTGAAAGATGGGAAAATTCACCTTCCTGGTTGTGAAAAAGGCGATATTGTGAGCCTCTATGATATGTTAGGCAAATTGATATACCGAGGTGTTTCGCCAGACGTCGAAGTCTCTGTTCCAGGAGTCTATCTGTTAAAAACCAAGGAATTGAATTTGAAAGTCATTGTGAAATAAGAAGATAAGGGAAAGAATAGGAAGACCCGCAATATTTGTTGCGGGTCTTCTTTTTTTGTTGAAGGAAATGCGCAGTTCGATGAAAAAATCTTTTTAGACTTTTTTGCAAAAAAAAGTGCTAAATAACGATATTTAACTTATATTTGCGTTGCTTTATGTTTAATGTGAATAATTCTAAGAATATTTCAATTTGTATTAATAATAGTTATTTAAAAAAGATGAGAAAGATTTTATTGTCTTTAACGTTGCTCTGCACGGCGGGGGGACTTATGGGACGTGACATCACAGGTGTTGTCAAGGACTCAGAAGGACCAGTGCCAGGAGCTGACGTTGTAGTTCAGGGGTCTGATACGAATTATGAGACCACTGATGAAAACGGAGAGTTTACCATTTCCGTGGAGACCGGTGATGTTTTGGAGATCTCTTCTATGGGATATGTGACCAAAACAGTGAAAATTGATTCCAAGAGCAAGTATGAAATCAAACTAGCTCAGGCAACCCAGGAGTTGAAAGAGGTGACTGTGACGGGAGACTATGGAAAACAGAAGAAGGAGGATTTGACGGGTTCTACCTCTCAAGTCGACGGAGCAAAATTGACAAGTGCGCCAACCCCTTCTGTTGAGAATGCATTGGCAGGTAAGGTCTCCGGTTTGCGTGTGTCTGCAAGTTCTGGTCAGCCAGGTCAGGCATCTACCGTCCAGATTCGTGGTTTAGGTTCTTTGACTGGTAGCAACGAACCATTGTATGTCGTTGATGGTATGCCAATCAACGGTGGAGGTAAGACTGCAGCTAACGACAACCCGTTGGCGTCAATCAACCAGAATGATATCCTCTCGATCGATGTCTTGAAGGATGCATCTGCGACGGCCATCTATGGTGCACGTGCTGCGAATGGTGTCGTGATGATCACGACCAAGAGAGGTAAGAACACTAAGGAAGAGAATCAAGAGAGTTCCTCTATTTCATATGCAGGACAATTCTCTGTTGCTTCTATCACGGACAAGTTGGATTTGATGAACTTGCAAGAGTTCGCATCCTACTACACCGATCCTTATGTGGCTGCCGCTTATAACCAAACAGTAGACAAGGAGTTGGTTGCGCTCGCAAGATATGGCGGTCAGGGTACTGACTGGCAGGATGAAATATTCCGCACAGCGATCAGCCATAGCCACCAAGTATCTTTGACTGGTGGTACGGACAAGACACAATATGCTTTGTCATTGGGTTACATGAATCAGGACGGTATCCTCGTTAATACGGACTTCGAGCGTTTCAACTCTCGTTTGAACCTCGAGAACCAAGTTAAGTCTTGGTTGAGAGTTGGTCTTAACATGGCATACACCCACATGACTCAGACCAAGCAAAGTGGTTTCGATTTCCCTGATGACAACAAGTTGTCTGGTATCGGTGCTGGTGCAGCGAACGAGGAGGCTGTTTACGTACAGTCTTTGATCTCTAGCCCTGCTACTTCTCCAGTGGATTTCAATGGTGAGTATACCGACTTGGGATCTGACGATCAGGAAATCAAGATCAACCCACTTCGTGAGGCGAACTATTCCCCAATCTTCTTGAAGAAGAACAACGTAACGGGTCAAACGTTCCTCGCTATTAACCTTACGAAGGATTTGAACTGGCGTAATACATTCGGTATCGATTACTCCGCTTCTGGTGAGAGCCGCTATCGTCCAGCTGAGGGCGTAGGTGAGTCTAACCAACAGGAGTTCATCAACCGTGAGAACATGTACTACCGTTTCTGTTCTACATTGAACTATGTATTGCCACAACCAAAAGAGAGCAAGCACAAGATGAATGCTTTGTTGGGTTACGAGGCATGGAAGGCTATGTGGGAAGGTATCTCTACCCGCAAGAGCAATTACTTGGACAACTATAAGTTTGTCGACAAGAAATATCAGAACGCTAACTTGGGAGACAAGGAAGGTCTTATCTCTGGTTATAAGGGAGAGCAATCCATGATGTCCGTGTTCGCTCGTGTGAACTACACATTTAACAGACGTTACTTGGTTACTGCTACGGGTCGTTTCGATGGTTCATCTACTTTGGCTCCTGAAAACCGTTGGGGATTCTTCCCATCTTTCTCTTTGGCATGGAATGCTGACCAAGAGCTCTTCATGAAGAAGATCACTGCAAAGAAGAAGATCACCCAATTGAAGCTCCGTGCTGGTTGGGGTCAGACCGGTAACGCTGGTAACAACATGGGTTACATCGGTTCTTATAAGTCAGTGAACACCCAATATGGTATGGGTAAGGTATATGGTACATGGTTGAACCCAGACTTGATTTGGGAAACCAACTGGCAAATCAACGCCGGTCTTGATGCAAGTTTCTTCAAGAACAGACTTAACCTTACATTCGATGCCTTCTACAAGCAAAACAACGATTTGATCGTG
The DNA here is from genome assembly GCA_045226255.1 of Paludibacteraceae bacterium. Taxonomy (GTDB): domain Bacteria; phylum Bacteroidota; class Bacteroidia; order Bacteroidales; family Paludibacteraceae; genus UBA1181. Next base: position 34,104 of record JBGVCG010000002.1, read on the forward strand.
AAGGCTGAGCCAGGTCCATCATTGGCAAGTACCGCTAACTCTTACTTGTATACGCAAGTTCCTGATATCAACGCAGGTTCCATCAAGAACGTCGGTTTTGATGTAACTCTCACTTCCACTAATATTCAGAAGGAATTGGGTGGTAAGGATTTCACCTGGAACACTGACGTGAACTTCTCATTCGTACGTAACGAGGTTGTTAAGTTGCAGAGCGATTCTGCAGTGTTGGAGGGTAAGCAATCATTTAAGACCGCTACTCGTACTTATTGCGTCAGCCGTGTAGGTCACGCACCTGGTTTGTTCTGGGGATTCAAGACGAACGGTTTGATCCAAAACACTGATCAATTGAAGGCTGTGAAACAACGTCCAGATGCAACTGATGTAGGTGATTTCGATTTTGTTGATATCAACTCTGATGGTGCAATCAACGAGGCCGATAAGACATACATCGGTGATCCTAACCCAGACTTCACATTCGGTCTTGGTAACACCCTCAACTGGGGTCCTTGGTCATTGAACATCTTCTTGACTGGTTCTTACGGAAACGATGTCTATAACTTGCTCCGCTCTAAGTTGGAGGGTATGGACCGTGGAGGAATCAACCAATTGAAGACTGTCCTCAATTGCGCTCGTGTAGAGACTACTGTTAAAGACGGAGAAGAGTACAAGTATATCTCTAATTCTTCTACGAATATCCCACGTCCTAACTCAGTTGCTGAGGGACGTAACGTTGCGAATGTCGTTTCTGACCGTTACGTAGAGGATGCTTCGTATATCCGTATCCAATCAATCGGTCTTTCTTATGCCGTTCCTTTCGAGACTGTGAAGAAGATCGGTTTGAACAACATGAGAGTTTCATTTAATGTTCAGAACGTGGCTACATTCACGAAGTATTCAGGCTTGAACCCTGAGGTTCCTAATGTGAGTGCAATTAATCAAGGTGTTGACACTGGTAGCTATCCATTGTCTAGATCTTACGTTGTTGGTTTAAATTTTGATTTCTAATTAATAAGGAAATAGCAGTATGAATCTAAGTAATTTAAAACATAAATCTTTGCTTTACGGGCTGGGAGCGTTGGCTTTCTGTACTACTTCCTGTAAAGATTTCCTTGATGTGGATGTTCTTGACCAGTATAGTACGTCGTCTGTAGAGTCTTATCAGGATTGTCTCTCTTTGACCAAGTCTCTGTATGGAGGTTATCTTTGGTCTGAGTATGAGGGAAAGTTCTCCTGGTGCGTGAACGAGGGTATTCCTGGTATTCTCTTCAATGTATATCAAGAGGAGGGTGCATTGTTCCTGCTCTCTATCGGAGAGGATAACCCAATCTTGTTGGAGGGTTACAGATCCTTGTATTCTGGTGTAATCGCCGTTGCTAACCAGGTCATCGATAAGGCTGGTAGCTTGGAGACTGGTTCTTCTTTGTCTGAGGCGGAGAAGAGTCGTGTTATAGCTGAGGCTCGTTTGTTCAGAGCTTATGCACACTTCCTCGCTACGGAGTATTTCGGTGAGGTTCCATTGGTAATGCATAGCGCTACGGATATTTCGCAGAATGTTGCTCTTCCTCGCGCTTCACGTAAGACATTGTATACTGCCATAGAGAACGATTTGAAGTTCGCGGTAGACAACTTGCCTGAGGAGTCATCCGACAAGTGGAGAGCAACCAAGTATTCCGCAAAGGCTTTGTTGGCTAAGTTGTATTTGACAATGGGTTCTTGTGTGGCTGATCTTCCTGGTGCAACTTATCCTTTCAAGGTTACTGCCGCTCAGTCTCAAGAATATATGAACAAGGTTGTTTCGTTGACTTCTGAGGTGATCCAAAAAATGGGTGCGTCTTCTTTGACGTCTCATGCGAATATCTTCTCAGCAGCTGGTCGTACGGAGCCTTGCTCCGAAACAGTGTTTGCGTTGTACTGGAAATTGGCCGAGTATGGTGAGGGTTCTATGTACCAAGCGCAAATGGCTATCGACAACGTATGGAGCCCAGGTTCTGGATGGGGTTCTGGAAAGGGTATCTCTTATACTCTTTACAACTCATTCGAGAAGACGGACCCACGTTTGTATGAACTCTGTTTGGTGGCTGACCATGAGTACACCACGGTTAATGGAGAGAAGGTTTATTACGGACCAAACAGCTCCGCATACAACCCTAAAGTGGATCATGTGAAGACAGGTACTGAGTTCTTGAACAGCGGACAATGTCTGTTGAACAACGTCAAGAAATATATCTGGGGTGTGAACTGTACCGCAACCCAGGCTGCTGGTATGGCTTACGACCGTCGTATGGATATCATCCGTCTCTCTGATGTGTTCATGATGCGTGCTGAGGCTAAGATGGCTCTTGAGAATATGGACGTTACAGCTCAGACGACTTCAGGTATTGATGATATCAATGCTGTCTTGAATGCGCATGGCGCACTTCCTGTAGGTCCTTCTATCGCATACTTCGATGATATGGAGCAAAATCCTGTTTCATATACATTCAATGTGGATGTTGACGGAAATGGTCCTCAAGCAGTTGTTGTCACTGCAAAAACTGCTATGTATCACAACTTGATCCGTACGGACTTCGTACAACAACGTCGTAAAGAGTTCGCTATGGAGGGTCAGGCATGGTTGGATCTCAAGCGTTTCTTCTATCGTAACCCTCAGATGGCTGAGAAGTTCTTGTATCAGATGGATCGTGGAATCCAATTCTCTCAGAACCCTGAGATTGAGAACAAATCTCTCTTCGAGACTGAGTCTGGTTATTCGAGACGTCAACTTGTTTTTGAGTTGAACAAACAATTGTCTCGTGATGCAGGTGAGGCAGAGCCAACAATATTCATTCAAAGTTTCATCGAGAAAAAATATTGGTACTTGCCTATTCCATCATCCGCAAAGGCATACTTGAGTTCATCTGTGATAGATGCTGCGGATCAGGTGTTGAATCAATCTTATCCTTATTAATGTTAAAAAAAATTGTACAATGAAAGTGAAATATAGTTTTTTTGCGTCGGTAGCTTCTTTAGCACTTTGTGCCGTAGGACTCTTTTCGTCTTGCGAGGATAAATGCGTGGGCTGCCAATGTGATGCGTTTGTCGTTAACCATGTGGTGAACGCAGATTCTATGGATGTGCCATTGACCCAATTGGATGCTAAAACCACTGTTGTTATTGTCGGTTCTGGCCTTTCCACTACGAATGGCGTTTATTTGGTGGATAAAGATAACAACTCATATTCCGTGTATCTGAATCCAGCATTCGTTTCTGACAATGCGATCGTTATCACATTGGATAGTGATGCTAACAACGTTCGTACGGAGAAGGTTGTTGTAACTTCAAACACAGGTTGTGAGAGAGTCATTGAATTGGCTAAGCCAGTTCCTTCTCCTTCCATCAAGATGTTCTATTCAGAGTTTGTGCCTGATGGCGACACTTTGAGAATCGCGGGTGATGCTTTCTTGTCTGTTCCTGGAGATAGCTTGAAGGTTTATTTCTTCGACAAGGATGGCAATAAGATCTCTGCTAAGTACAAAACTGCGCATGATGACTGTGAACTTTTGGTTGTTGTGCCTGAGGGTGTAGCGGATTCTAAGCCAGTGGTCGTTTCTAACAAGTTCGGAGAGTGCACTAGCTCAATGTTGTTCCGTGACACAAGAAACGTATTCTTGGATTTCGACAAAACAATCGCAAAACATTATGAGGGTACTACTGGTTACGTATATGGTGCTATCGACTCCTTCTCATATGATTGGAGTGCTAAAATCAAAGCTAATGCAGTACAGAAGCCTTTGTATGATGAGTTGCTGAGTGTTATGGGTGGTAAATTCCCTGCTCCTTGTAGTGGTTACTATCAGGCAATTGTTACTGATGGTTTGGGCTTCTACTTCGATGATGAGGCTTGTATGATTTATTACATCCCTGCATCTCTTCAAACTCCATATCGTAACTTGTTGGGCGATTTCGTCAATGAGGATTTGGAGAACTTGGTTCTGAAGTTTGAAATCTACATCCCTAGCGCAGTTCCATTCGCTTCGTATTTGTATACCGTATTCTCTGCTTATGCTTCAGAGATCGAGGATGAATTCTATGACATTTATGATAATTTGGATTATGGTTTCTTCTCTCGTGATCTCACTAAGGTTAGAACATTTGATACGGAGACTTACTCTTGTTCGGGTGAGGGAACTGGTGTCCCTGCTGCTTGGTTGAATATGATGACTTTGTCTGTGGATGATTCTAAGAGTGATCCGATCGTGACATTGGCTAAACCTTTCGATACGGGTGATAGGTGGATGACTGTTGCAATTCCTTTGAAGAGAAGCTCTTTCAGATATAACCCTAGCTCTTATAAACTTGCCACTAACGATAATTATATCTCTTGTGGTCAGTTGGATAAGAACAGAGACTTCGGTAACTTCTTCCTCCACTCTGACTCTTATGGATTCCAAGATAAGATTCCTGGATCTAAGACATGTGGAAATAAGGGCTTCTGTGCATTCGATAACTTCCGTATCGTTCCTGATGATGGCGGTGGTGTTCGTTTCTCGAAGTATTATGGTCCTACACCAACATCTAAATATCCTTTCTAATGGTCATTTAGATATGTGAAAAAGAGGGGGGAGATTCGGTTCTCTCCCCTTTTTTTGTCCCAATGTTTTTTAGTTTCGTTTGTTTTCCCTATCTTTGCGCTCGCTAAGCCAATGCGGATATGGCGAAATTGGTAGACGCGTCAGACTTAGGATCTGATACCGTAAGGCGTATGGGTTCGAGTCCCTTTATCCGCACAAGGTGGGAGTTGTTTCAACTTCCACCTTTTTCTTTTTCTGTTTCTCCCAATTATTTTGTAAATTCGTCCCCAAATTCAAAACCATGTTGCTATGTCGGACGAAACTAAAGGCACTAACGAAGATTTGGATAATGTGATGGACGATGGGGTCGCTGAGGCTTCCTCAACTTCCTCTTATGAGGTGCCTGAAGAGTCGAAGGATCAGGATATCTTCCACCATATTCCTGGCATGTACAGGACGTGGTTCTTGGATTATGCTTCGTACGTGATTTTGGAACGTGCGGTGCCGCACCTTGACGACGGTCTGAAACCTGTTCAGCGTCGTATCCTCCATTCCATGAAACGCTTGGACGACGGCCGCTACAATAAGGTGGCTAACATCGTCGGTCATACCATGCAGTTTCACCCGCATGGCGACGCCTCCATCGGGGGTGCGTTGGTGACATTGGGACAGAAGGACCTTCTGATCGATTGCCAGGGTAACTGGGGTAACATCCTCACGGGCGATAGTGCGGCCGCTCCTCGTTACATCGAGGCGCGCCTCTCGAAGTTTGCGCTCGATGTGGTGTTTAGCCCTAAGGTGACGGAGTGGAAGGCTTCGTATGACGGACGAAACAAGGAGCCTATCACCTTGCCTGTGAAGTTCCCGCTCTTGCTTGCGCAGGGCGTCGAGGGTATCGCGGTCGGTCTTTCTTCTAAAATATTGCCTCATAACTTCAATGAGATACTGGATGCGGCGGTGGCTTACCTGAACGATGAGCCGTTCGAACTCTATCCGGATTTCCAGACGGGCGGTCTGATTGATGTCTCCCATTACAACGATGGAGAGCGTGGTGGTAGGGTGCGTGTCCGCGCGAAAATCAGTAAGATAGATAATAAGACGTTGGTCATCAACGATATCCCTTACGGCAAGACGACGAATGTCTTGATCGACTCGATCCTGAAAGCGAACGAGAAGGGGAAGATCAATATCCGTAAGGTGGAGGATAACACGTCCGACCATGCGGAGATCATCATCCATTTGGAGAATAAGACCTCTTCCGACAAGACGATCGACGCACTTTATGCCTTCACGGATTGCGAGGTGAATATCTCGCCATGCTGCTGCGTCATCCACGACAAGAAACCTGTCTTCACCAATGTCTCGAATATGCTGAAGATGTCGGTGGACCGTACGAAGGATCTGCTTCGTCAGGAGTTGCTGATCCAACGTGGTGAGTTGCTCGAACAACTGCATTATTGCTCGTTGGAGAAGATATTCATCGAGGAACGCATCTACAAGGATAAGAAGTTCGAGGAGAGCAAGAATGTCGATGCGGCTTTGGATCATATCTCTTTCCGCTTGGAGCCATTCAGCCATCTCTTTGTCAGGGAAGTGACGAGGGAGGATCTGCAGCGCTTGTTGGAGATAAAGATGGCCCGTATCCTCAAGTTCAATTCGGACAAGTCTGAGGAGCAGATCGTTGCGCTGAAGCAACAGATTGAGGGCGTTGACTATAACTTGGAACACCTCGTTCCGTTCACCATCGCTTGGTATAAGTCCCTGAAGAACAAGTACGGGGAGAAGTATCCTCGTCTGACGGAGATCCGTAACTTCGAGACGATTGAGGCCTCCAAGGTGGTGGAAGCTAATGAGAAACTTTATGTGAACTGGGCGGAAGGATTCGTCGGAACAGCCTTGAAGAAGGATGACTTCGTATGCAACTGCTCGGATATCGACGATATTATCCTCATCCATAAGGATGGTAAGTATCAGATCATCAAGGTGCCTGATAAGAAGTATGTCGGGAAGGATTTGATTCATGTGAACGTCTTCCGGAAGAATGATAAACGGACGGTCTACAATGTGGCTTACCGTGACGGAAAGACTGGTTTCAACTATATCAAACGCTTCGCGATAACGGGTGTCTCAAGGGACAAGGACTATGATATCACGCAGGGTACGCCTGGTTCTAAGATATTGTACTTCTCCGCTAATTCCAATGCGGAGGCGGAGACTGTGCACGTGGTGCTGAAGCCTCGCTTGCGCCTGAAGGTGGCGGCTTTCGATAGGGATTTCGGTGAGATAGCCATCAAGGGTCGCCAATCCATGGGTAACATCCTGACGAAGAATGAGGTGTTGCGGATCACACTGAAGCAACGTGGTTCTTCCACGTTGGGTGGTCGCTCCGTATGGTTCGACAGGGATGTGCTCCGCCTGAACTATGACGGCAGGGGTGAGCCTCTTGGCGACTTCCAGTCGGAGGACAAGATTCTTGTCGTCACTTCCAAGGGAGAATATTACCTCTCCGGTTTTGAGGATACCAACCATTTTGAGGAGGATGTCAAGATTGTGGAGAAGTTCGACCCGGAGAAGATCTGGACGGTGGCTCTCTTCGATGCCAACGAAGGATTCAAGTACTTGAAGCGTTTCCGCTTCGAGGTGACGAGCAAGCGTCAGAACTTCATCGGCGAGAATCCGAAGTCGGTGTTGCTACTGATTACGGATACTTATTACCCTCGGTTGAAGCTCACCTTTGGCGGACGTGACGCACATAGGGAGCCGTTGGAGATTGATGCGGATGAGTTTATTGGTGTGAAGGGTATGAAGGCGAAAGGCAAACGGTTGCATACGTGGGAAATCCAGAACGTGGAGGAATTGGAGCCGTTGCGTTTCCCGGAGAAGGTGGAGGAGGATGCCTCTGAGGTGGATGAGCAGGAGGAAGACGCTTCCCAGAGTACGGATCAACCAACTTTGTTCTAAATATTATGCAGATGAAACGCATTTTTTTCATATTGTCATTTTTGGTGATAGGAATATCCTCTTATGCGGTGAATCTGGATCAGTACGAGAAACTGTATCCGGGTTGCGTGGACAATGAGGAGTCTACCATTTACGGTGGCACGTATGGTGCGTGGCCTAAGAACCTTATCCTCCCAGAGTTCCCTAACGGTGGAGATGTGGAGTTCACTCGCTTTATTTACAGTAATTTGACATATCCTGAGGTTGTTGAATCATATGATAGTTTGACGAAACAGCCTGTATTGGCGAGGGGTGTCGTGGCTGTTCAGATCGTTATCGACAGGTGCGGTAGGGCTACACGGCAGGAAATCATCCAATCCATGAACGATGAGTATGACGAGGAGGCTTTGCGTATCATGAATGGTTTGCCGGTGTTCAAGCCGGGAGAGATGGATGGTGTCAGGGTGAAGGTGGCGTTTATCGTCCCTGTAAGATTCTCGAAGACTCATCTCCCTCCTAAGACGGATCAGATTATTGAATTTGATGAAAACTATAATTTTGATGATTGGTGATGAAGCAAACACGTCTATTTTTAGTAGGTTACATGGGGTGCGGGAAAACGCATACCGCTAAGCGTCTGGCTAAAAAGTATGGTATGGAGTATATCGACTTGGACCAGTACATCGAACGTCGATTCTTCAAGACGATTCCGCAGATCTTCGCCGAGAGGGGAGAAGAGGGGTTCCGCAAGATGGAACATAACATGTTGGAGGAGGTCGCTTCGTTCGAAAATGTCATCATCTCCACGGGCGGTGGCGCCGCTTGTTTCTTCGATAATATGGAACTGATGAATGCGTCTGGGGAGACGGTCTACCTTCAGGCCACCCCGGAGGATCTTTTCGCCTATCTGCGGAAAGCGAAGGCGGAGCGCCCTTTGTTGGCGGGCAAGTCCGACGAGGAGATGCTGGCGTTCATTCGCACAAGCCTCGCAGCGAGGGAACCCTATTATCTGAAGGCGAAGCATATCATCGATTCCATGGATGAGAGCGATGTGCTCTTCGATCAACTGTTGAAATAATACTTGGCTAAATAATTACATATTCATGCAAGATAAAATTATCGTATTGGATTTCGGTGGGCAATATGCTCACCTGATTGCGAATAGAGTTCGTCGTCTGGGTGTCTTCACGGAGATTTGCTCCCCGACGGCTGATGTGAAAGAATTGGCTGGCGCTAAGGGCATCATCTATAGTGGTGGACCTTCCAGCGTGTATGCGGAAGATGCTCCAGCGTATAATCCTGAAATATTAAACATACCTGTTCCTAAGTTGGGTATTTGCTACGGACATCAGCTGATGGCTTCCCAATTGGGTGGTACGGTCCGTCCTGGCAAGGTGAAGGAGTACGGTATTGCGGATCTCCTGCTGAAGGAGCCTCAACATCCCCTCTTGAAGGGTATTCCGGCCTCTTCCCCTATGTGGATGAGCCATGGCGACGCAGTGGAGAAACTGCCTGCGGGCTATAAGATCATCGCCTCCACCAAGGATTGCCCGATCGCGGCTGTCGCATTGGATGATCGCAAGATCTATGGTATACAGTTCCACCCGGAGGTGACGCATAGCAAGTTCGGCATGAAGATTTTGGATAACTTCATCGACATCTGCGCTTGCGAGCGTACGTGGAATATGAAGAGCTATATGCCTATCATCTCCGAGAAGATCAAGAAGGAGGTGGGCGACCGTAAGGTCTTCCTGCTGGTTTCCGGTGGTGTGGACAGCACCGTGGCGTTCGTGTTGCTGAACCGTGTGTTGGGCACCGACCGTGTCATGGGCCTGCACATCGACAATGGTATGATGCGTATGGACGAGTCCGCTAAGATTATCGATTTCTTGAAGGCGGAGGGCATGCACAACCTGCGGGTGGTGGATGCGACCGATACTTTCCTTGGTAAACTGAAGGGCATCACGGCTCCTGAACAAAAACGTAAGATCATCGGCGCCACCTTCTTGGTGGTGAAGGACGAGGAGATGGCCAAACTGAACCTCGACCCTAAGGAGTGGATGATCGCTCAGGGTACCATCTATCCAGATACCATCGAGAGCGGCGGAACGAAGAACGCTGACTTGATCAAGACCCACCACAACCGTGTGAAGGAGGTGATGGACCTGATGGCGCAGGGGTTGTTGCTCGAACCATTGGCCGACCTCTACAAGGACGAGGTCCGTATGTTGGGCGAGGAGTTGGGTATTCCTCATAACCTGGTGTGGAGACATCCGTTCCCAGGACCAGGCCTTGGCGTGCGTCTGCTCTGCACCGACGGCAAGGGCGAGTTCGCGAAGATGGAGGATGTGCCAGGCTTGGCGGAGTATTTGAAGGAGAACCATATCGAAGGAAAGATCCTTCCGATCAAGAGTGTGGGCGTGCAGGGTGATGGACGTACCTATGCGCAACCGTTCCTGTTGACCACGAAGAACCTTACATGGAAGCAGTGTGAGAAGTTCAGCACCGAGTTGGTGAACCGTTTCAAGGTGATCAATCGTGTGATTTGGCAGGTGGGCTCGGTTTCCGACGAGATGCCTAAGTTGGTTGAGCAATATGCTACGAAGCACAACTTCGACGTGCTGCGTAAGTTCGATAACATCTGTACGGAGTTCTTGCAGGAGAACAACCTCTACGAATCCATCTGGCAGATGCCGGTCGTTTCGGTTCCATTGACGGTGGCTGACAAGCCATGCATCGTGATGCGTCCGGTGAACAGTTCCGAGGCGATGACCGCCAACTTCGCGGAGATTGACCAGAAATTGCTGGAAGGTCTCTGGGGCAGGTTCGTGGCGGAGGGCGCCGGCTCGTTGTGGTACGATGTGACGCACAAGCCTCCTGGAACAATCGAGTGGGAGTAGCAGGTACGGATTAGAAATTATGGAAGGAATATCGATTCTGTAGAAAAGTAATCGCATATATAAGTTAAAGCCCTAATTTGGCGAACATGGTTTGCCGGATTAGGACTTTTTATATTGAGTATAGCTTATTATTGGAAATGGAAAGAGGGTGTATCATGTGTGAACTTCGCAAGTTGAACATGATACACCCTCTTTCTATATCTTTCAGATAACCTTATTGCCTGATTACTTCTATGTTTCGTGTCCTTTGATGATTGGCCACGATTTTAATGATTGGGGTGTTTTCAAATGCGATCAAGTTCGCATGATGGAAATTCAAAACCGCATCTTGCAATGATTGGTTTTCTTCTAAATCTTTTATGTTTAATCCAACTTCTTTTGCTTCATCTTTGCTTATATGTCTAGAATGTTCTTTGGATATGTCGTTGTCAAAGAATTTTTTCATTATTTTCTTGACACAGTCTTTCTCATAGTGCTTCTCTAAGAATTTTGTCATCATCTCTTCTGTCATTGCTATGGATTGTTTGCATGAGAACAAAAATGTCGGACCATATTGAATTATTTTTTGCCATAAGATTTTTGATTCAGGTCTTGTTTTTATATCATCGACAGCTTGATCAAATTCTTTTAATACGGATTGACATGCAACACCTCCATATTGAGGGTCGAAAGGCCCTAAACAGGATTGCTTCCCCATGATAATCTCTTTGCATGATAATGAAATCATAGAACCTGCAGACATTGCCATTTGTGGGATGATGACTCTTATGTTGTCATCGAATATAGCATATAGATATTTGATGATCTGTTCAGTTGCGGCTGTAGCTCCTCCGGGAGTATGTAATATTAGATCCAAACCTTTGTCTTTCTCTTTCATGCCTTTGATGACATCCATGATGAAATTGAGGTCATTGTCACATATGCTAGAATTTCGGACAGTGGGGTGTGTTAAAAAACCCGAATAATATGATATTATGTTTCTCTTTGTAATGTCATGGATATCATTTAAATATTCATCATGTAGTGCAAATAGAGAATCGGGATTTAAGACTCGTCCATTAGGTGTTTGTACGAGGCATTTGTCTATAATATCTTTTCGAGACATGTTGTTTTTTTATAAAATTGAAGTGCATTGAATGGTTTTGTCGTAGGCGGAATATTCTTCGAAATATCTTTGCTCGAAATACTGTTGCTCAAAATAATCCTTATTATTTTCAGGCTTTTTTTCTACATCCTCGACTGTGTATTTTTTGTCTGTTATCAGATTGTATTTGTCTAATAACTCTTTGTCATCTTTCATATTCGTAGGGTTTTGAAAAAAACATATTCTAAACATTGTACAAATATACTAAATTTATTTTTCCCCACTTCGTTTTTCTGATTATTAACATGAGTTTTTAGATTGAATGAAAAATTGCAGTTAAGTAAACTATCAAATTGTCTTATTTAGTTAGATTCACTTCTTCCTCCACAATTCTACCTTTCCGATAAAATATACTATCTTTGCTTTACTCTCGATCGACGAGTTGGTATTACTAAAAACGGTAATGATTATGGAATGGATTTCTAATATTGATTGGAAGACAATGTTTGATGGTTGGGGGACTCAACTTATTGTGATAGTTGTCACCCTTGTAGTGGGTGGTGTAGGTTTCTATAAGAGGGGGAAGTCCTCTCAGACACAAAAGGCTGGTAATTATGCTAAACAGAGGCAAGAAGTGAAAAACTCTGATAAAAAAAAAGTCTCCCAATCCCAAGAGGCTGGGGACGACGCAGACCAAACTCAAATTGGATAGTTATGCTGAACAAACAAGAACAAAGTCAGATAGCGGGTGATGGTTGTGTACAAAATCAGTATTCGAATTGTACAATCAATAATAATTCATCAGATCCCACATTGATTCGATCAATCGCACAAGAAATCGTTTCTAAGGAAATGCTTAATGTTTTTCGAATATGCACGGAAGATGCATTGAAAATAGCAAAACAGAGAGATGAATTTTTTGCGTCTGTATTAATTCCCCGTTTGGAAAAGGTTGAATCTGCAGTGACAGAACTAAGAGAACCAAAATTTCAAAATATGATTCAACAAGCCAGAGAGGTCGCTGCTCAAACTGATAGGAAGGAAGACTTTGATATGCTTTCGGAATTGCTCGTACATCATGTAGAGAACAGTAAGGACAGAATGTGTTATACGGCAATTAAACAAGCTATTAATATCGTTGATCAGGTCGATTTAAAAGCACTGTGCTCTTTGACTGTTATAAATGGGATTTTGTCCTATTATCCAACTGCAGGTACAATAAGGAAAGGACTCGAGGATTTGAATTGTATATTTCAGTCCTTTTTGATGGAGGACCTCCCTTCTGATAGGAAATGGATGGATCATTTAGATGTATTAAAAGCTATTCGGATATCAACTCTTAATTTGAATAGATTGGAACAGATTGTTTGGGCAAGGATGAATGGATATGCGTGTGTTGGTATAAAAAAGGATTCTGACGAACATCGTGAAGCTAATGAAATCATGGATGCAAATCAAATAAGCAGGTCGTATTTAGTTGCTAATGAGTGTATGGACGGGTATCTTCGATTTAGTATATGTAACATGGATCGCGTTTATCCGGAATACAGGGATGCTGTTTCTCGTATTCTTAATTTGTATGAAAAGGCTGATTATTTGTTGGGTGTGGCTAGGAAGAATTTTGTGGAAATATGGGATTCTTATGATTCATTGAGGAAAATCAGGGTATGGTGGAATGCTATTCCTGCAGGTCTTGAACTTACTTCTGTTGGACGTGCTTTGGCAATCACAAATGCAAAAAGATTAGTTCCAACACTTCCCGACGTAAAAAATATATAGTATATGTCTTGATTCAAATTGACTGGTATTATGAGTAACCCCTTTACAGAAGACAGTCTTATACAAGCGGCGGCGGCCAACCTGCTCCATGATGAGTTGGGCTGGAAGACGGTATTCGCTTTTGACGAGGAGAAACTCGGTGAGAATGGCACATTGGGACGCACCAGCCATGCCGAGGTGGTGTTAGTGCGTTATCTGAAGGAGGCGCTCAGAAAATTCAACCCTTGGATCTCCACACAGTAGGCGGAAGAGGTTGAGAGGAAGATGGTGTTCCATCCTCCATGACTCTCTCGATGCTAATCAACGAGCAGAAGTATAACCTTATCAGAGATGGTGTGGAAGTCTCCTGCACCATGCCCAATGGCTCTGTGGAAAAACGGAAGGCTAAAGTCATAGACTTCAAGGACCCAGAGAGTTGCAGTTTTATCGCAGTGCGTGAACTGTGGATAATGGACAGTTGCTACAAGCAGAGAGACGATAATGTAGGCTATGTGAACGGACTGCCCCTGCTATTTGTGGAACTGAAGAACCACTATGCCCAAAAATCGGTTGAATTTTTTGATTACGTTCCTTTGGGGGAGAACACGGATGTCGGGTGATGGTTACCGCACGAAAATTTTTTCGCCCCAACGCCTTCCTTTGCAACTATTTCGTTTTTATTTGTACATTTGCATATTTGATGTATTGAAATGTGTGACAGAATCTCATGACAGATTTGAGAGATAAAATAAGGAAGATTTGTTCCAACAAGTGGTTTGAGTTGGTGATCACGATCATCATCATCGTGAATTCAGCCCTTATTGGATTGGAAACGTATGTGAAATCCGATACCATTTCACGGGTGCAGGATATTATCTTAGGCGTTTTCACCGTAGAAATCATCATGCGTTTCATTGCGGCGAAGGATGTGCGGAGTTTCTTCCGTAGCGGTTGGAACCTCTTCGATTTGAGCTTGGTGATAATCGGTTATGTGCCGGATTCGTTGATGCCGAACTCCTCCGCCATGATGGCCCTCCGTGTGTTGCGTGTGCTCCGTGTGTTGCGCCTGCTTCGGGCCTCCAAGGAGATCAAGCTGATCGTCACGGTCTTGCTGAAATCGATCACATCCATGTTTTGCAATATGCTCCTGTATCTAATCTTCATCTACTTATTCGCCATCATCGGTGTCGGCCTTTTCCGTATGCCCGACCCGCAGACGTTGAGCGGCGAGGAGTTGGTGCGGTATGAGGAGTATAAGCGTATCGCACCTAACAACCCGGATAACTCGTCCGACCCGTACGGATCCCTGGACGAGGCTATGTTCTCGCTTTTCCGTGTCATGACGGGTGAGGATTGGACCGACCTGCGCTATAACTTGGTGACGGCAAGCGAGATGGGTATCATCAAGACGCCAACCGTGGTGGTGACGCTCTTCCATGTCTTTTGGTTTATCATCGCCGCCTTCCTGTTGCTGAACTTGGTTACGGGCGCCATCCTCAACAATTACCAGAAGGAAAGGAGCCGGCAGGATGTGCATGTGGACGAAGAGGATTCGTAGCCATAGGCGTCCCTTTGCCTCGGTAAGTGTGTCGTTTTTGTAAATAAATGAATATTAAATAATTATTGGGTTATGAGACGATTATTACTTTGTGTGTCATTGTTTCTTTCTCCAGTTTGTTTCCAAAGTCTACTTGCGAAAGGTTTGGATATGTTGGTTGTCGAACTGAAGTCGGATACATCTTACAATTTTTCGTTGAATGTTCCTCCCCGTTTTATGCTGAACGATGGGCGATTGGAGGTGGAGGGAGATCTGAATACCAGCTTTGCTGTGTCGGATGTCCGTCAAGTCTATTTCGCACCGTCCGCTGAGGTGGGAGTTTCTAAGGTGGATGGACGAGGTGATGTCACCATCTCCTATGTGGATAATAGCCGTTTGCAGGTCAATGGAGTTAATCCGGACGCTAAGGTCTGCTTGTATACAGTGGACGGAAAACTGCTCGGAGAGAAATCGGCGAGCGGAGACGTTGTGGAGGTTCAGTTGCCTAATGTGGCGGGAATCTATATGTTGCAGGTGAATGGTAGAACGTTTAAAGTCAGGAAGAGATGAAAAAAGGATTACTATTTTGTGGCGCATTGATGCTTTCCCTGGCGGGCCAGGCGGAGTCAATTTTGCGTGTTGAGTTTACGGATGGTACTTTTACGGACTATAGAGGGGACAAGATTGCAAACGTCACTTTCGAGGAGACGAGCAAGTGCGGTCTGATTCAAGGGAAGCGATTCGTGGATCTGGGGCTGCCGAGTGGCTTGAAGTGGGCCACCTGCGACGTTGGCTCGGATGACGAGAATGCCAATGGTAGCAAGTTCGCTTGGGCATTGACCACTCCTACAACAGCGGATCAAGTTCCTTGGTCTGACTATAAATATTTTGACACGGAGAATAATGATGCACCGATGACGAAATATTGTGAAAATGAAAGGTTCGGCAAGGTCGATTCCCTTAATGTGTTGGAGCCTTCCGACGATGCGGCTTCCGTCCATTGGGGCGGCGAGTGGCGTATGCCGACGAAAGAGGAGGTGGAGGAGCTTGTCAGGGAGTGTAATATCTCTGCTGTCCGTGAAGCCAATCGGCTCGGTAATTTGTTCACTTCCGACAAGAATGGATATGAGTACGTCTCTTTGTTTTTCCCTTATCCTAGCCACCTGTCCAATTATTGGACTTCCTCGCTGTATGAGACGAGTAGCGTCATGGCCTATTACTATCAAATGGAAGATTTCTTTGGAAGCTATACTCCTTCGGTGTCCATAGGGCCCAAGGGGGCAGGGAGAGGCTCTACATGTTATGTTAGAGCCGTGTCCACGTCCAATAACATAGAAAAGGATCCTACGGTGGTTATCCACCTGAAGAATGGCGGCGTGGAGGAATATCTTTCCGCGCAAGTGAAGGACCTCTTTTTCTATGATTCGGAAGCATCCTCCACAAGCCAGGAGACCGGCTCTTTGGATGGCTATGGGTATGTCGATTTAGGCTTGAGCGTCTTGTGGGCGACCCATAACGTAGGTGCCTCTTCGCCAGCAGGAAGAGGAGGATTGTACGCTTGGGGCGAGACGGAGGAGGAAGTGGGCGATACTTCTGTCTTGTATCCTACGGCGTATTCGGCTCTCCAGTATAAGTATTCGTTGGATGATAAGATTGACTCTGTTTCCAAATATTGTGTCGTGGATACTTTCGGTGTCGTGGATAATCTGGTGCGGCTTGAGGCGTCGGATGATGCCGCCAGTGTGAATTGGTCATCTAAATGGAGAATGCCTACCGTTGAAGAGTTGAACGAGCTGATGGAGAATTGCTCAGTTCTTTTCACGGACGATTATGAGGGCACTGGTATCAGTGGCATATTGTTGACCAGTAAGGTGCCGGGATATACCGACCGATCTATTTTCTTGCCGGGAAATGGCTATATCCAGTATGAACAAAAACCGACTGACGCAGAGGGTAAAGAATTGGCCGATCCATATTATTGGTCTTCTTCTTTGTGTGAGGCTCGTTGTTGGCTTGCATGGCAAATGACCTTTTCGCTGAATCGTGGGTGGGAAGAGATAACTTTCCCAAGAACCATCGGTGCATCGATACGTCCCGTGGCAGATAAGTGATAATCATCTAAATGTATAGTGTATCATGAAGAAGTATTTAATTTTAAACGTTTTCATGCTCTGTGCGGCTCTTTCGTTCTCACAGGGTGATGTGACTTTGGGCATGCGTATCGCTGCCTTGCGTTATCCGGAGGTGGGTGTGCCACAAAACGACCTCATGCCAGTGGTGGTGAGCGGTAAAATCGGTTTTGTCAATCGTGACGGAGAGGTGGCCTTGCCTCCTACCTACGACAAGGAGAGGGAGATCGAGACGTATCGTTTCCGCGATGGTCTTATGATCGTGAAGAAGAACGGCAAGTATGGCTACTTGAACACGAAGCTGGAGGAGGTGATCCCTTGCCAGTTCGAGGAGGCTAGACCGTTCGATGACGGATTGGCCGCTGTGAAGAAAGATAAGATGTGGGGATTCATCGATAAGAAGGGCGAGAATGTGATACCTTTCGGCTACAAGAGGGTATGCTCCTTCTCTTTCGGTATGGCTGCCGTGGTAGGTGATGTGGATTCCATCGGTTTCATCGATAAATTCGGCATCATGACTATCCCTTGCCAATTTGACAACGTGGGTCAGCCTGCCTTTATGGAGGATGGCCGTTGCGCTGTGAGGAAGAATGGCGTGGGTGTCTTCATCGATAAGAGAGGAGAGATTATCGGTAATATGTCGGAAGGTGACGCTGAACCTCAGCTGACTAAGCCCGTCTTGAAAAGTGCGAAGGATGAATTCTCCATGGCTTCTTACCAATTGGCGGAGACTCCATACGACGATGCGTGGCCGTTTGTGGATGGTTACTCCATCGTGATGAAGAAAGAGGGTAACGAAAAGCGTTTCGGTGTGGTTTCCATCAAGGGCAAAGAGGTGGTTCCTTGCTCGTTCGACCAAATCGCTGGTCCGTTCAGAGGACCTGTATCCTATTTCATCATCAAGAAATCAACAGGCTATGGTGCCTACGATGTGGATGGAAAGGAGATCCTCCCTTGCGAATATCAGTCTATCGGCAAGGAGGGTAGCCAATTGATCATGATTGAGAAGGACGGCAAGAAGGGTTTTGCGGATGCCTCCGGTAAGGTGGTGATCCCTTGCCAATTCGAAGATGCCCGTCCGTTCAACGCGGCTAACGTGACCGCTGTGGAGGAGAAGAAGAAGGATAAGATGGTTTGGAACTTCATCGACCGTACCGGTAAGGTGATCGCTTCCCCTGCTTATGACGATGCGCTTGCCTTCGTGAACGGTGTATGCCCTGTGCAAAGAAAAGGCAAATGGGGCTTTGTGAACGAGTCGTTGAAGGAGATCTCTTCGTTGAAATATGAATATACTTTCTCTGACATCAGGGAGAAATGGTCATACCTCCGCTCTTTGCCGGGCGACCCTATTCCAGTATCACGTGCCGGCAAGTACGGCTTCATCGACATGAAGGGCAAGGAGGTGATCAAGTGCCAGTACGATGAGGCGCTCGCCTTCCGCAATGGCTTGGCTAGGGTGAAGATGAACGGTGCTGTGACCTACATAGACAAGAAGGGTCAGGTGGTGGATAACCAAACCCCTGCCAATCGTAAGAGCATCCGCCAATCCATGGATGAGCAACCTGTCGTTACGAAGGAGAAGAACGGTATGAAGGCGCTTGTCTTGGAGAGCGACGAGACTGCTGGCGAGCAGGTCACTCCATACATCTTCGACGACCTTGGTGCTAATTATATCGATGGCTTGGCACCGGTGAAGGTGGTAGGCAAGTGGGGTCTGATCAATGCCAAGGGCGAGATCGTTGTCCCTTGTATCTACGACGGCGTCGAGATCAGCGAGCAGGGCACGGCTATCGTCCGTGTAGGCTCGAAGAAGGGCTTCATCAACAAGATGGGTGAATCCTTGTTGCCTCTTTCCAATGCGGGTAAGGCACAGTGGATACCGATTCGTCGTTAATGGATAGGGCGTTTATGCCTTTGTGATTTGAGGAGATGACAACGTACATCGAGACTATTTTGCCGTTACCGCTGGGCGGCACGTTCACCTATATCCTGCCGGAAGAGATGGCGGGTGAGGTGAAGGTGGGCATGCGCGTAATCGTGCCGTTTGGCCGCTCGAAGTTCTACACGGCGCTGGTCTACGGTGTGCGTTTCACACCTCCCGAGAACGTGGAGCTGAAGGAGGTGATCGGGGTGCTGGACGCTTCCCCGATCGTGCGTCCTCAGCAGATTAAGTTCTGGGAGTGGATAGCCTCGTATTACCAGTGTACGCTGGGCGAGGTCTTCAAGGCGGCTGTGCCTTCGGGTCTGAAACTGGAGAGCGAGACGACGATCTCGCTGGTGGAGGACTTCGAGGCGGAGGCCCCGCTGAAGGAGCGGGAGCAGTTGCTGCTGGATTGTTTGTCCGCCAAGGAACATACCGTCGCCGAACTGAATAAGCTGATGGGCATGAAGAATGTCCTTCCGCTGGTGAAGCGCATGATGGACATGGGGGCGGTCTCCGTGAGCGAGGAGCTGAAGGCGAAGTATAAGCCTAAGATGGAGACCTATGTCCGACTCTCCCCCGAGTATGTGGAGGAGGCGAAACTATCCGCTTTGTTTGATGCCCTGGAACGGGCGAAGAAGCAGTCTGAACTGCTGATGATTTACATCCAACTCTCTTGTTTCATGCAACCGCAGCGTCGCAAGGAGGTCTCCAAGAAGGCCTTGCTGGATGCGAAAGTATCGCCTGCCGCCTTGACGGCCATGGTCGAGAAGGGCATCTTCGAACTTTACAAGAAGGATGTGGACCGAATCGAGGAGGCTCCCTACGAGAGCGCTCTGACACACCCCCTCTCCGAGGTGCAGCAACGTGCCTACGGGGAGATCAGGGATTCATTTGCGTCTAAGGACGTCGTGTTGCTGCATGGAGTGACCTCCAGTGGCAAGACGGAGATCTATATACACTTGATAGAGGAGACCCTGAAACTGGGTCGTCAGGTCTTGTTCCTCTTGCCTGAGATTGCCTTGACGACGCAGATCACCAACCGGTTGAGGCGTGTGTTCGGCAATCAGTTGGGCGTTTACCATTCCAAGTTCACCGACAACGAGCGGGTGGAGATTTGGAAGAACCTCTTGGAGGATAAATCGTACAAGGTGATATTGGGCGTTCGCTCCTCCGTTTTCCTGCCGTTCAAGAACTTAGGGCTGGTCATCGTGGACGAGGAGCATGAGAACACCTACAAGCAATTCGATCCCGCCCCGCGCTATCATGCGCGCAATGCGGCGATCGTCTTGGCGAAGATGTCGGAGGCTAAGGTCCTGCTAGGGTCCGCGACGCCTTCGCTGGAAAGCTATGAATGTGCCCGCTCCGGCAAGTTCGGTTTGGTGGAGTTGATGACCCGCTACGAGGGCATCGAGTTGCCGGACGTCATGGTGGCGGATGTCAAGGAGGCGAGGCGTAAGAAGGAGATGGTGCGAGGGGTATTCTCCCCATTGCTCATCGAGCAGGTGCGGAAGGCTTTGGAGCGGAAGGAGCAGGTGATCCTGTTCCAGAACAGACGAGGCTTCTCGCCCTTCATGATGTGCAGGACGTGTGGCTGTGTGCCCCGTTGCCAGAATTGCGACATCAGCCTGACCTACCATAAATCCACCCATCAGTTGGTTTGCCACTATTGCGGCTATACGATGAATGTGCCGACGTTATGTCCCGCTTGCGAAACACCCGAGCTGGAGCCCCGCGGGTTCGGTACGGAAAAGATTGAGGAGGAGATTGCGGAGATCTTCCCTGGCGTGCGGGTGGTGCGTCTGGACCTGGATGTGGCGAAATCACGGAAGAACTACGAAAAGATCATCCATGATTTCGAGGAGGGGTCGATCGATATCCTTGTTGGCACCCAAATCATATCCAAGGGCTTGGACTTCGAGCGGGTGCGTGTGGTTGGCATCCTGGATGCGGACTCCCTGCTGAACTACCCAGACTTCCGCTCTTTCGAACGGGCCTACCAGATGATGGCGCAGGTGAGCGGACGGGCGGGCAGGAAGAACAACCGAGGCATCGTGGTCATCCAGACCTCCGAGCCGGACCATCCCGTGATACGGCAGGTGCGGAACAATGATTACACCTCCATGTTCAACGTGCAGATGAATGACCGGGCGGCCTTCAAGTACCCGCCTTATTATCGTTTGATATATATTTATGTAAAAGGGAAAGAATATGCGCCCGTGAACAGTGCCGCGAACTACCTCGCCACGCTCATGCGGCAGTCCTTCGGCGACCGTGTCTACGGACCGGACAAGCCTGTCGTGGCTAGGATCCAGAACCTCTACATCCTGAAGGTGATGCTGAAGGTGGAGCTGAAGGCGTCGGTCGAGAAGGCCAAGGCGATGTTGCGCGAACTGACCAACCTGACGTTGGCCCATCCTGCGCATAAATCTGTTTATATTCAAGTAGATGTGGACCCGATGTGATATCTTTCCCATATTTTTTGATTAACTTCGCGGAAATTTTGGAAGAACAGAGCAGAATATAGTTTATAATGAAGTTTGAAGAATTGAATTTGGAGCCCGCCTTGATGGACGGTTTGAACGTGATGAATTTCAAGGAGATGACTCCAGTGCAGGAACAAGCGATTCCTGTGATCTTGGAAGGAAAGGATGTGATTGCGTGTGCCCAGACGGGTACGGGTAAGACGGCCGCTTTCCTCCTCCCATTGTTGAATAAGATGTTGAAGGAGAAACATCCTGAGGATGCGGTGAATGCGATCATCATGTCGCCTACCCGCGAGCTGGCGCAACAGATTGACCAGCAGTTGGAGGGCTTCTCCTACTTCCTCCCGATCTCTTCCGTGGCGGTCTATGGAGGAAATGACGCGGGGGCTTGGGACCAGCAGAAGCGCGCCATGCAGTTGGGCGCGGATTTCGTCGTGGCGACGCCTGGACGTCTGATTTCCCACATCAGTCTGGACAACGTGGACTTCTCACGGGTTAGCTACTTCGTCCTCGACGAGGCGGACCGTATGCTCGACATGGGTTTCTTCGACGATATCATACAAATTGTGAAAAAACTTCCCGCGGATAGGCAAACCATCATGTTCTCTGCCACCATGCCGCCTAAGATCAAGAAGTTGGCGGAATCGATCCTCCGTGACCCTGTCATGGTGAACATCGCCACCTCCAAGCCGGCGGACGGTGTCACGCAGGGTGCGTATGTTTGCTATGAGACGCAGAAACTCGCTCTAGTTCAATCCCTATTCGCTGATAAGAAAGACGAGAAGATCATCGTATTCTCTTCCTCCAAACAGAAGGTGAAGGAGGTGGCCCGCAGCCTGCGTAGGATGAAGCTGCGTGCGGTGGAGATCCATTCAGACCTAGAGCAGCCGGAGCGCGACCAGGCTCTGCTCGACTTCAAGAGCGGTAAGGTTAACATCCTTGTGGCGACCGACATCATATCGAGGGGTATCGACATCGAGAACGTCGATGTGGTGCTCAACTACGACGTGCCGCATGATGCGGAGGATTATATCCACCGTATCGGACGTACGGCCCGTGCCCAGAAGGAGGGTGCTGGTATCACCTTCATCTCCGAGATGGACCAGTTCCGTTTCCAGCGTATCGAGAAGTTCCTCCAGAAGGAGGTCGAGAAATACCCGTTGCCGGAAGGCTTGGGCGAGGCGCCTGCCTATAACCCGAAGAAGGATGGCGGACGCTCCAGACATGGAGGAGGGGATGGACGCAAGTTCCACCATCGTCCGAAAGGAAATGGCGCGAAGGGTGCCAATCAGGGTGACGCCCCTAAGAAGAGTGGGGGATCGCACCACCATAGACGTAAGAATCCTGGTCACAACCAATAATTCATAGAGGATGGGAAAGAAACGCATTCTTTTTGTCTGCTTGGGCAATATCTGCCGTTCCGCGGCCGCTGAGGCTGTGATGAAGGCGTTGCTGGAGCGCAAGGGCTTGGCGGACCGCTACGTGGTGGACTCCGCCGGTATCCTGAACTACCATGCGGGCGAGCCTGCCGACCCGCGTATGATCGCCGCCGCGAAGACACGGGGGTATGATGTGACCTCCATCTCACGACCAGTCCTCTTCTCTGACTTCGACGATTTTGATATCATCGTGGGAATGGACGATGACAATGTGGAGTCGCTGATGGACAAGACCCACACCGACGAGCAACGCAGGAAGATCCATCAGATGACTGAGTTCTGCATCCTCATGCACGACACTTACGTGCCGGACCCCTACTATGGTGGCTCGGCTGGCTTCACCCATGTGATGGATTTGCTGGAGGATGCTTGCGAGGGGTTGCTGAATTACTTGGAGAATTAAGAAACGATAGTTCGACGTAGTCAATTAAGAGTTGTTGGGCTGTATATAATAAAAAAGGCGGATCGGAGGGATTCGCCTTTCGTTTTGTTGCCATGTTATTTTCATTCCTGCCAGAAATAGGTGTCGGTGGCGTAGCCAGTGTTTTGCAAAATTGTACGTTTTGTCGGAGATATGATTGTGACCGGGGAAGAACCTACTTGCATACACATTGCAACCATGTTAGCATATTCGACCGCATCACGTTGAAAGACAGTCGAGAACTCTGTTCCATTCCATATAAGATAGAAGCAATCCGAAGCTCCATCTCCCATAGTGAATTCGCCGTGATTCCGACCGTCGTTTGTGATGATATTGAATGTGACTCTTCTGAGATCATTGGTGACAGATGTACTGATGATTTTGAGTGTTCCTCCTATGCCTAATGTCTCATTGCTGAACTTGTATTCTTTGCCGCTGACGGCTTCAAATTCTAAAGATTTTTTCTTGTCCTGTTGGCTGTCCTTCTGTTTGATATATTCATCGATAGATTCGTTAACTTTTATGAATGAGTAGTCATAGTATTCTCCTGCTGTCTCATCTCCAAACCTTTCTCGAATAACCATTTCCGTCTTTGTCAGTGAGATGATGGTGTAGATATGTTTTTCTCCTTCATCGTATATGTAGATATATCCGTTGGAGTATTTCCATGATCCTACTAGGTTTTTTTCCGTGGTTTTGTTGTAACTGCTAATGGCGTATTCAAATCCTGATTCTGCATCGAGAAAATAATAGTGTTTGTCATCTACGTCGTCCGTCCATTTGTATTCTAAGGCTTTCCCTTTAGATATAGCATAGCCTTTGTAGGATACACACTTCCAATTCACCATCACGTCAGCCTCGTCTGCTACGATAGCTTTGTCTACGGTATTCGTGTATTGTTCGTTGTTGTTACAATTGCAACTGTTGTTGTCATTGTCATCGTCGTTGTCATCGCCACAAGAGGAGAGGACAAACATTGTTGCCAGTGCGGTCGCAAGGCAAGCGAATTTGTTGTACGTGAAAATTTTTCTCATAATCTATTCGTTTTGAGGATCTTGAAATTATGTCTCACTCGTGACGTAAGACCCGTTAACCATCAGAATAAGTAGTGCCTATTATTAGACAATCAGTCAAAGATAATTCTTGTTCTATCGATTGACCCAGTTATTTAATCTAAAAATCACCCTCTCCCCCTATTTTCTTAATTATTGTCAATGAATGACATGTGCTAATGGTATGTTTATGAATCGGTGAAAGACGGAATGCCTCCCTATGCGCATCCCTCAAGGAATAATCGTATATTTGTCCCGCAATACCAAAGCTAAAGTCTAATGTCTACAATGCTGGACATCCAAAATATAGAGCGATCGACCGGTTCGGTGGAGTATCATCCGCTGAAGCCCTTCCTGCCCTCTTCCGCGAAGGTGCTTTTCCTAGGCAGTTTTCCTCCGCCGAGAGCCCGTTGGTGCATGGACTTCTTCTATCCTAATTTCATCAATGACCATTGGCGCATTATGGGTTTCCTCTTTTTCGGGGAGAAGGACTATTTTGTGGAAAGCGGTCGGAAGCGTTTCTGCCTGGAGCGCATCGTGGCGTTCCTCCAGCAGACCGGCATCGGCTATTATGACACGGCCACGGCGGTCAGACGGCTGAAGGATAATGCCTCGGACAAGTTTCTGGAGGTGGTGGAGCTGACCGATGTTGAGGCTCTTTTGAAAAGAATTCCCTCCTGCAAGGTGGTGGTCACCACGGGCGAGAAAGCCACGCAGAACCTTATGGACTCCTTCTCGTTGCCGGAGATGCCGAAGGTCGGTACCCATGTCCCGTTGTGTGGTGACACTGTTCTGTTCCGTTTGCCCTCCTCCTCGCGCGCCTATCCGCTGAGCCTGGAGAAGAAGGTGGAGGCGTATCGTAAGATGTTCGAGTTTGCGGGGATTCTGTGAAGAATCCGTTTTTTATGTAGATATATATAATAAATATATTCGATGTTTTGATTTGCTCTCTTGTTTACATTGTTAATATCGTGTGAAATATTTGTTTATTTAATATTAGTGTGATTGCAAAATAATCTATGCTAAGTGTATGATTTATATGTTTTTAATTATCTATATAGAATATACAACGGACAAGAAAATATAAAATAAATATATAAATGCTTTGACTTTTCGGTTTTTTAGCATATATTTGAGTTGATAATAAATAATAAGAGCGTTATTAGTCTAATATGTGTTGATGTGTAATTGTTTTAATCGAAAAAACAATTTGATTTGTTGATGTGTATATGATACTATGTGAGTGTACAGTGTGAATCTTTCCGAGTATGGTCTTGAAAAATAGGAGGAATGGTATAGATGTGTCGTTTCTAGGAAGGTTGTCTGCTGGACAGTTCCGGGTTGTTTTTATTATGTAAGTATAGCACCTATTTATTAACTAAATAAATTTAATAACATGAAACAAGAAATCAAGTTGACCGCCATCAACCCGTTTGCGGTTGCTGAGCAAGTGCTGGGAAAGAAAGTGAAGTGGGATAGTCTTGAAGATCCGGAGGAGACGTTATCTAGCGTATTTAATGTGCCAAAGAAAGAGTTGTTCGCACATGATTCCATTTTGATAAACCCGATGTTGTCCGAGAAGCGTGAGCTTCTGTCTGCGGAGAAAGCACAAGCACGTTTGAAACAATTCCTTGATGGAAAATCTGCTAAAAGATTGTCGTTGAAAAAGAGTGCGATCTCTGATCGTGTTGCGCTGAAAGAAATATCCAGCAAGACTATGGAGGCGATTTTTGCGAAATCGACACCTGCTGGAACTTCTAATAATACTGAGTGGAACCCATCCAATGTGGTTTGGTTGGACAAGGGAGATTATTTCGAGGATTTGGCGGAACTGACCGACCCTATACAGGGAGGATTGGCCGATTGTTATTTTATCTCCGCCCTTTGTTCTGTGGCATGGTCTAGGCCTTATGCGATCCTCAATTCGACCTCTCCTTACGGAGATGAGGAGTCTCCGTTACACCAAGTCTTTTTTTATAACGAAAAGGGAGTAAGGGAGTTTGTTGAGGTCGATGAGTTGTGCCCTTGCAATCCAAGCACCCAAAGACTGATCTATGCCTCTTCTTATGACGAAGGCGAGATTTGGCCTGCCGTGATGGAGAAAGCCTATGCGAAGTGGAAAACGGGTAACACCACGCAAAAACCTGATTATTCGAAACTCGCATGGGGCGACCCTGTTGAGGCGTGTCGTCAACTGATTGGCGGAACACCAACATATATGTTTAATAACGAAATGACTGCTAGACAAATCTCCAATGTGGTTAGATATAATTCTTTGGATCGTAAAACGATTAATCCGATGGTTGCTTGGACATATTCGTCCCAACCGGCAGGATGTGATTATGCGAGCGCGCATATTGTGGCGAGCCATGCCTATTCCATTTTGGGTTGGGATAATGATGGCAGCCAATATTATGTTGTCCTCAGGAATCCATGGGGAACGTACCCTGGCGTGTTAGATCGTCTGGGAGGTAATTATGCTGGCGTGATCAATCGTCTGTGGAATGCGTTCCCATATGGACAGAATGGTGTCTTCGCCATGAAGGTGGAAACATTCAAGAAATATTTCTATGGTTTTGGTGTAGTGAAATAAACCTTTCTTTATTAACCAAATAAATTTAATAACATGGAACAAGAACTTAAATTGACCGCTATCAACCCGTTTGCGGTTGCTGAGCAAGTGTTAGGAAAAAAAGTAAAGTGGGATGAACTTGAAGATCAAGAAGAGTCTCTTGCAGGGGTATTTAATGTGCCGAAGGAAGAGCTGTTCGCTCACGATTCTGTCATAATTAACCCTATGTTGTCCGCAAAAGGTGAACTTTTGACACGTGAAAAAGCTCAGACTCAGTTGAAAACTTATCTTGAGGCTAAAACTGTTAAGAAACTGACATTGAAGACTCGATCAATCAAGCAAATCGCATTGAAAGATATCGCTAGTAAAACCATTAATGCAGTCTTCTTGGAATCGGTTAAATCTGCGAAGAATACGGAGTGGAATCCTGCGAACACTGTATGGTTGGATAAAGGAGACTATTTTGAGGATGTGGCAGAATTGACTGATCCTGTTCAAGGCTCTTTGGCGGATTGCTATTATATTTCTGCTCTTTGCTCTGTGGCTTGGTCAAGACCGTATGCAATAATCAATGCCACATCTCCGTCTCGTAATGGGAACGAAGATTCTCCGTTACATCAGGTTCCTTTCTATAACACAAAGGGCACTATAGAAAATGTTGTTGTGGGTGAGGCGGTTCCATGTAGTTCTAGCACGAAAAACATTCTCTATGCATCATCTGCTGACTCTGGTGAAATATGGCCTGCTGTAATGGAAAAAGCATATGCTAAGTGGAAGACTGGCAACACTACGGATAAACCTAATTTCTTGAGTATTGAATATGGTGATTGCGTTGAAGCTTGTCGTCAACTGATCGGTGGCACGAAGACTTACAAGTACACTAGTGATATGACTGCCAGCCAAATCGCCACATTCGTTAGAAGCAACTCGCTGAGTCGTAGAACATTTAATCCTATGGTCGCTTGGACTCCATCAAGACAACCAAGCGGATGTGATTATGCTAGGGCACATATAGTGGCAAACCACGCTTATTCTATATTGGGCTGGGTTTCTAGTAACAATTCCTATTACATTGTCCTCAGAAACCCATGGGGAACCTATCATGGAGTATTGGATTGTTTGAGCGGTAGTTATTCGGGTATGCTGAATGATAATTGGCACAATTTCACATATGGCAGAAATGGTGTTTTTGCCATGAAAGTGGATACCTTCAAGAAGTATTTCAGTGGCTTAGGCGTAGTGAAATAAAAACATCTTCTTGTTGGTTCGTTCAGTAATTAGCTGACCATTTTTTCACCCGTCCGCAATGTCGAATATATAGGCGTTGCGGACGTTTTTTTGTCTAAGCTTGGATGCGTCCCCTTCCCGATTGTTGGCGTTTCGTTCCCTTCCTTTTGTGGACTTTAAAAATCCGTTTCGTGGTTTTGTATTGTTATATATCAAAATAATAATTCGTGTATTTGTATTAAATGTTTGTATAATAATCCAATAACAATAAAATGCAGTAAAAATAGATAATAGATTTGCTTATTGAAATTTTTTGTCTTATATTTGAATTGACAGAAAATAATAGACGTGTCATTATTGTAATGTTTTTTGATGTGTAATATTCTTATTTAATAAAATAATCCATTTCGTTGATGTGTATATACCATAATGCGGGTGTATGATGGATTTTCCCATGAGTAGGCGTATGGACGGGAGGGTAGGTTGTCTTAATCTTTGCTCTCAGGTCGGAAGATGTCTGAACGTTTTTGGGGCGGTTGTTGATGTAAGTATAGCACCTTTTTATTAACTAAATAAATTTAATAACATGGAAGAAATTAAATTGTCTGCCATCAACCCGTTTGCGGTTGCTGAGCAAGTGTTGGAAAAGAAAGTAAAGTGGGATGAACTTGAAGATCCGGAGGAGTCTCTTTCTGGTGTGTTCAATGTACCGAAGGGTGAATTGTTTGCTCACGATTCAATATTGATTAACCCAATGCTGTCGGCAAAGGGAACCGTGTTGACTCGTGAAAAGGCCCAGGCGCAGTTGAAAACTTTCCTTGAGGCTAAAACCGCAAAGAAGCTTTCTCTGAAGACGAGGGCAATCAAGCAAATCTCCTTGAAGAATATTCCCGGCAAAACGTTGGGCGCTATATTCAAGGAGTCATCACAAACCCCTAATAATGCGGAGTGGAATCCTGCGAATGCAGTGTGGTTGGACAAGGGAGACTTCTTTGAGGATGTGGCGGAATTGACAGACCCTGTCCAAGGTGGATTGGGCGATTGCTATTACATTGCGGCCCTTTGTTCTGTGGCTTGGTCTAGACCTTATGCGATTATCAATGCGACATCTCCGTACGGGGACGAGAATTCTCCTTTGCACCAAGTCTCCTTCTTTAATACAAAGGGGGTGATGGAGAATGTTGAGGTGGACGAGTTTTGCCCTTGTTCCTCAAATACCCAAAATCCACTCTATGCTTCATCCTTGGATGCGGGCGAGATTTGGCCGGCTGTGATGGAGAAGGCTTATGTGAAGTGGAGAACAGGAAATACGACACAGAGACCTAATTATCTGCCGATTGAAGGTGGTGATCCGGTGGAGGCATGCCGTCAGTTAATTGGTGGGACGAAAACTTATATGTTCACTAGTGATGTGACCGACAGTGAGATTTCCTTGTTCGTTAGGCGCAATTCGATGGGTTATCGGACATTTAACCCTATGGTTGCTTGGACCTCATCAAGACAGCCAAGCGGATGTGATTACGCGAAGGCGCATATTGTGGCAAACCATGCCTATTCTATATTGGGCTGGGATTATCTGAATGGTGTCCATTATGTTGTCCTCAGGAATCCATGGGGAACATATCCTGGCGTGATGGATGACATGGTTGGTAGCTATATCGGAATTATGAATACCAAGTGGAATTATTTCACGTATGGGAAGAATGGTGTCTTCGCCATGAAGATGTCTACTTTCAAGAAGTATTTCTATGGTCTAGGTGTGGTGAAATAAAACGTTCTTCTTGTTGGTTTGTAGTAATATAACTGACAAAATTTTCTACCCGTCCGCGATGCCGAAAAGTATATAGGCGTTGCGGACGGTTCTTTTTAACTTATGATGAACGTGTGGTTGGTGGGAACCCGTTGGGTCGGTTCCTTATTTCCCTTCCTCCTCCTTCTTGTTCAGCTCCGGATAGATGATGCGGGTGTGGTAGATGGTCTTGAGCTTCTCCTTGAGGACCGCCTTGATTTCGTTGATTTCCTTGAAGGTGATAGGGGTCTCCTCGAAGATGCCATCCCGAATTTGGTCGGAGATGATTTTCTCCACGAGGTCGTTGATGCTCTTGTCCGTATATTCCTGCAGGCTTCTGGAGGCCGCCTCCACGGAGTCGCACATGACGAGGATGGCCATCTCTTTCGAGGTCGGTAACGGTCCGGGGTAGGTGAACTTGGATTCGTCGATCTCCCTGTCCGGATATTTGTTCTTCATCGTATAGTAGAAGTACTTTGTCTTGCTCTTTCCGTGGTGTGTCTTGATGAACTCCTGGATCTTCTCCGGCAAGCCATATTTCTTTGCGATGGCCACGCCGTCCGCCACGTGACGGATGATGATCTGTGCGCTTTTCTCCTCGTCGTTCATCTCGGTGTGCGGGTTCTTGCTCGACTGGTTTTCCGTGAAGAAGGCTGGGTTGGCCATCTTGCCGATGTCGTGGTAGAGCGCGCCCGTCCTTACCAGCATTGGGTTAGCGCCGATGCAGCTGGCGGCGTCGGATGCGAGGTTGGAGACCTGCATGGAGTGCTGGAAGCTACCCGGAGCCTCCTCCGAGAATTTCCTTAGTAAAGAGTTGTTCGTGTTCGCCAATTCCACCAGGGTGACGTCCGACACGTAGCCGAACAGCTTCTCCACGATGTAGATGAGCGGGTTGGCGAGAAGGAGTAGCAGTCCGTTGCCGAGGAATATAGGGAACATTGTCCATTCGAAATGCTCCAGGCCGTTCTCGTGCACCAATGTATTACCCACATAGATGATGCAGTAGGAGAGGGTGATGAGGAGGGCGGCCTGCACGAGTTGTGAGCGCATGAAGATGTTCTTCAGGGTGCAGATGGATATCATGCCTGCGATGGACTGCATCAGCAGGAACTCGAAGTCGTTCGGTACGATGAAGGAGGAGAGGAGCACGGCCGAGAGGTGAGCGAAGAGCGCCGTCCTCGTGTCGAAGAAGCAGGTCACCAGGATAGGCAACAGTGCGTACGGCACGATGTTAGGCGTGTATTCGTACTTGACCATAATGGAGGTGAGCACGCAAAGGATGGTGATCATACCCAGCATGAACGCCACGTTCTTGAGGTTCACTAAGAATTTCTTCCTGAAGAGGAGTAGGTAGAGGAAGAAAGCGCATAGGATGATGGTGATGATGATGATTTGTCCGATGATGACCAGCTGTTTGTTGGTCTTGTCGCTGTTCTCCTGTATGGCGGACCTGAGGGATTCGAGGATGTCGTAGGTCTGTGGCCTGACGATCTCTCCGTGGTCGATGATCTTTTCGCCGCTTTGTATTCTACCCTTGGTGAGGGATATAGATTTCAACAACTCCTTTTTCACCGACTCGTTCTTCTCCTTGTCGTAGGTGAGGTTCTCGTGGATATAGTTATTGATGTTATAGCCTTGGAGCGTCTCCTTGTCGAGTGAGGCGGGAATACCGTTGATGATATGTTCGTAGGCCGTCTTGGTGGTGTGGAGGTTAGCGATGGGACGGTTCTTCGACTGGTTGCCGGTTAGCACGTTGATTTCGCTTTTCTTCTCCTCGTTCAGTTTGTCCATGTCGTCGGCAGAGATGATGCCGCTGGCGTAGAGGAATTTCAGTTTGCGGACGATGTAGTTCTTGTAGTCGTCCGCCGCGTCGTCCTCCTCCTTGCCGAACTTTTCGTTCAGAAGGCTAATGTATTTGTTGGGAACATTCTCGTCATTGATGAAGAATGGGTTGAAGTCGCTCAGCAGGCTGTCCTCCTCCTTTTTGACATCCTCTTTGGATTTCATGATTTCGAAGGCGAAGGGAGCGGTGAGCGCATCGTATTCCCATGGTTTCTCGATGGCGTAGTTGTATTTGAACTTTCCGAAGTTCGGGTAAGTCTTGAATATGATCAGTCCGGCGGCGAAGAACAACGCCGCGATGGAGATATAGCGCATATATGAGCTTTTGCTTTTCATGTCAGTCCGATTAAATGTTAGACAGAAAAATCCTTTCATTTTATTATAAGGTACAAATATAAGCCATACATGTTGAAGAAACAAGATGAGAATTATGAATTATGAATTAAGGATTAAGAATTAAGAACTGATCGGCAGATGTGCTTTCCTACACGAGATGCACGTCCCACGGCCTGCAGGGCCAAATCTTTACTTAGCCCGGGGCGACACCCTGGGGGGATTTATGCGTGGAAACCTCGGGTTGAGGCGGGCGGAAAACATTTTGCATAAAAAAGAACAAAAAAAATTGGTGGGATGAAATAATCTTTCTAAATTTGCACCCACTTTTAGTAGAGTGTCTAAAAATATATTTATTAATAACTTAAAAGATTAAAAGTTTAACGAAATGCCTACAATTCAGCAGTTAGTTAGAAAAGGAAGGGCAAGTCAAGCGGACAAGAGCAAATCTCCGGCTTTGGACTCATGTCCACAGAGAAGAGGTGTCTGCGTGAGGGTTTACACAACAACCCCTAAGAAGCCTAACTCAGCAATGCGTAAGGTTGCCAGAGTACGTTTGACGAACCAGAAGGAAGTGAATGCTTACATTCCGGGAGAGGGTCACAACTTGCAGGAGCACTCCATCGTGATGGTGCGTGGTGGTCGTGTTAAGGATCTTCCAGGTGTGCGTTACCACATCGTACGCGGAACATTGGATACCGCAGGTGTGAACGGACGTACACAACGTCGTTCTAAGTACGGAGCGAAGAGACCTAAGCCAGGACAAGCAGCTCCAGCAAAGAAAAAGTAATTCGGTAGGGCGACCTAGTAGAATTACACCGGTTGAGTAAATGGCTAAGCGAAGCCGTTGAAGCAACTGCAACCAAAACAAAAACGAAAAATTTTTGAGTAAAAATGAGAAAAGCAAAACCAAAGAAACGGATCATTTTACCAGATCCGATTTTCAACGAAGTAATGGTTTCAAGATTTGTGAACCATTTGATGTATGACGGTAAGAAGACTATCGCATACGATATATTCTATACAGCGTTGGATAACGTTAAGTCAAAACTTCCTAATGAGGACAAGACCCCATTGGAGATCTGGAAGAAGGCTTTGGAGAACATTACTCCTCAAGTAGAGGTTAAGTCTCGCCGTGTGGGCGGTGCTACATTCCAAGTGCCTACGGAAATTCGTCCAGAGAGGAAAGAGTCTATTTCTATGAAGAACCTGATCATCTTCTCTCGTAAAAGAAGTGGCCATTCAATGGCTGAGAAGCTGGCTGCGGAAATCGCAGACGCTTACAACAACCAAGGCGGTGCATTCAAGAAAAAAGAGGATATGCACAAGATGGCCGAGGCTAACCGCGCGTTCGCTCACTTCAGATTCTAATTTAATTCACGAACTACAAAATGGCTAAAGCTGATTTACATTATACAAGAAACATCGGTATCATGGCGCACATCGATGCCGGTAAGACAACTACGTCAGAGCGTATCTTGTTCTACACTGGTTTGACCCACAAGATTGGTGAGGTTCACGATGGTGCTGCTACCATGGACTGGATGGTGCAGGAGCAGGAGAGAGGTATCACTATTACTTCCGCCGCTACCACGACTTATTGGAAATACAACGATAAGAAGTACAAGATCAACTTGATTGACACTCCGGGACACGTTGACTTTACGGTCGAGGTGGAGCGTTCTCTCCGTATCTTGGACGGCGCTGTCGCTACGTTCTGCGCGGTTGGTGGTGTTGAGCCTCAATCAGAGACTGTATGGCGTCAGGCTGACAAGTACTCTGTGCCTCGTATCTGCTACGTGAACAAGATGGACCGTTCAGGTGCCAACTTCTTCGACGTGTACGCACAGATTAAGGAGGTGCTCGGCGCAAACCCTTGTCCAATCCAAATTCCTATCGGATGTGAGGAGTCTTTCAAGGGCGTTGTTGACTTGATCAAGATGAAAGCTATCTTCTGGCACGACGAGACCATGGGTGCTGAGTATTCCGTAGAGGAAATCCCAGCTGACTTGGTTGACGAGGCTAAGGAGTGGAGAGATAAGATGTTGGAGTCAGTCGCTGAGTGCGACGATGCGTTGATGGAGAAATTCTTCGACGATCCTTCCACCATCACTGAGGAAGAGATTAAGGTTGCCCTCAGAAAGGGTACCATCTCCATGAAGATCAACCCTATGATCTGCGGTTCTTCCTTCAAGAACAAGGGTGTGCAGACAATGTTGGACGCTGTGTGCGCTTACTTGCCTAGCCCATTGGATACGGAGGAGATCATAGGTACTTCAGTAGACAATCCAGACCAGAAGGTGGTTCGCCACCCAAGCGAGGACGAGCCTTTGTGCGCTTTGGCGTTCAAGATCGCTACTGACCCATTCGTAGGCCGTTTGTGCTTCTTCCGCGTATATTCAGGAAAGATCGACGCAGGTTCGTACATCTTCAACACCCGTTCGGGCAAGAAGGAGCGTATCTCCCGTCTGTTCCAAATGCACTCTAACCACCAGAACCCAGTTGAGGTTATCTCAGCAGGTGATATCGGTGCCGGTGTAGGTTTCAAGGATATCCGTACTGGTGATACTTTGTGCGGTGAGGAGGAGAAAGACCACATGATCTTGGAGTCTATCGACTTCCCAGATCCAGTGATCGGTATCGCTATCGAGCCTAAGTCTCAGGCAGACGTTGATAAGTTGGGCGTTGGTTTGTCCAAGTTGGCTGAGGAGGACCCTACCTTCACAGTGAAGACTGACGAGCAATCAGGCCAGACTGTCATCTCAGGTATGGGTGAGCTCCACTTGGATATCATCATCGACCGTCTGAAACGTGAGTTCAAGGTTGAGTGTAACCAAGGTCGTCCACAAGTTAGCTACAAAGAGGCTATCACGAGGACGGTTGACCACCGTGAGCTTTACAAGAAGCAGTCCGGAGGTCGTGGTAAGTACGCCGACATCGTTGTTAAGGTTGGACCAGCAGACGAAGGATTCGAGGGCTCATTGCAGTTCGAGGATGTGGTTAAGGGAGGTAACATTCCTAAGGAGTTCATCCCATCTATCCAGAAGGGCTTCCAATCAGCTATGAAGAATGGTGTGTTGGCAGGCTTCCCAATGGAGAAGTTGAAGGTGACTGTAGTCGATGGTTCTTACCACCCAGTCGATTCAGACCAATTGTCATTCGAAATCTGTGCTAACTTGGCGTTCAAGGAGGCATGTGCGAAGGCAAAGCCAGTTTTGATGGAGCCTATCATGAAGTTGGAGGTAATCACTCCAGAGGAGAACATGGGAGACGTGATCGGTGACTTGAACAAGCGCCGCGGACAAGTTGAAGGTATGGAGACCAGCCGTTCAGGCGCTCGTATCGTGAAGGCTAAGGTGCCGTTGGCAGAGATGTTCGGTTATGTGACTGACTTGCGTACCATCACTTCAGGTCGTGCGACTTCTTCCATGGAGTTCTCACACTACGCTGAGGTATCCACAGCTATCGCTAAGACTGTAGTCGCAGAGGCTAAGGGTAAAGTAGAATTATTGTAATATTAAAATAGATTCAAAGAGATGAGTCAAAAAATTAGAATCAAATTAAAGTCTTACGACCATAACTTGGTTGACAAGTCAGCTGAAAAGATCGTTAAGACTGTTAAGACCACGGGAGCAGTAGTGAGCGGTCCAATTCCGTTGCCAACTCACAAGCGTATTTTCACCGTGAACCGTTCAACGTTCGTGAACAAGAAGTCAAGAGAGCAGTTCCAACTCTCCTCGTTCAAGAGATTGATCGACATCTACAGTTCAACTGCGAAGACTGTCGACGCTTTGATGAAGTTGGAGTTGCCAAGCGGAGTTGAGGTAGAAATTAAAGTGTAGTTAACATTAATATTTATTGAAATGCCAGGATTAATTGGAAAAAAAATCGGAATGACATCCGTTTTCAGTGCTGATGGAAAGAATGTTCCATGCACTGTTGTCGAAGTAGGTCCTTGTGTTGTTACACAAATCAAGACTGTCGAGAAAGATGGCTATGACGCGATTCAGTTGGGCTTCGAGGATAAGAAGGAGAAGCACACTACGCAAGCGGAGATGGGTCACTTCAAGAAGGCAGGTGTGACACCAAAGAGACACTTGGCCGAGTTCAATGGGTTCGCTCAGGAGTACAAATTGGGCGACCAGATCACAGTTGACTTGTTCACTGAGAAAGATTTCGTGGACGTTGTTGGCACATCCAAGGGAAAAGGATTCCAGGGTGTTGTTAAGCGTCACGGATTCGGCGGTGTGCAGCAGTCGACTCACGGTCAGCACAACCGTTTGAGAGCTCCGGGTTCTATCGGTGCATGTTCTTATCCAGCTAAGGTGTTCAAGGGAATGCGCATGGCTGGTCGTTTGGGAGGAGACTCTGTGACAGTTCAGAATCTTCAGGTGTTAAAAGTGATCTCAGAGAACAATCTTTTGGTTATAAAGGGTTCGTTGCCGGGAGCTAAAGGTTCAATCGTAATAGTGAATAAGTAATGGAACTGAGTGTATATAATATTAAGGGAGAAGATACCGGAAGAAAGATCTCTTTGGATGAGAGCATCTTCGGCATTGAACCTAATGAGCATGTGATGTACCTCGCTGTTAGACAATACATGGCTGGACAACGCCAAGGTACGCACAAGTCAAAGGAGAGAAGTGAGATTTCCGGTAGTACTAGAAAGTTAGGCCGTCAAAAAGGTGGAGGTGGCGCACGTCGTGGTGACATCAACTCTCCGTTGTTGGTTGGTGGAGCACGCGTTTTCGGTCCTACGCCTCGCGACTACAGCTTCAAGTTGAACAAGAAGACCAAACGTCTCGCGCGTTTGTCAGCTTTGTCGACCAAGGCTAAAGAGAACAAGATCATTGTGGTTGAGAACCTCAACTTCGATGCTCCGAAGACCAAGAATTATGCTGCTATGATCGATGGTTTGAAGGCATCTGATAAGAATTCTCTTTTAGTTTTGTCGGAACCAAATAAAAATGTATATTTGTCGGCGAAAAATATTCCGAATGCTGACGTCATAATCTCTTCAGAATTAAACACTTACAAGATTATGAAGGCTGCATGTCTCCTCTTTACGGAGGACGCTTTGGCGAATATTGAGAAAAATTTAAAGGCTTAAGGAGGTTGAACAGATGGGAATCATAATTAAACCGATTATAACAGAGAAAATGACAAACCTTAGCGAGAAGTACTCTCGCTATGGTTTTCGTGTCGTTCCGACAGCTAACAAGTTGGAGATAAAGAAGGCTGTCGAGGAGTTGTATAACGTAAAGGTTGCTTCTGTCAACACTGCGAGAGTGGAAGGCAAGGCTAAGTCACGTTATACGAAGTCCGGCATTCTTTCCGGCCGCGACGTTTCCTACAAGAAGGCGTACGTGACCTTGAAGGAAGGTGAAGTAATAGATTTTTATAGCAATATTGAATAAAAATGGCTGTTCGTAAATTCAAGCCCACAACACCGGGGCAAAGACACAAAGTTATTGGTACGTTTGAGACAATTACCACAAATGTGCCAGAGAAATCTCTTGTCGTAGGTTTACGCAAGACTGGTGGACGTAACAACTCAGGTCAGTTGACCATGCGTTACATCGGAGGCGGACACAAGAGAAAGTATAGAGTAATTGATTTTAAGAGAGACAAAGATGGTGTTCCAGCAGTGGTAAAGACAATCGAGTACGATCCGAACCGTTCGGCCCGTATCGCTCTTTTGTTCTATGCTGATGGTGAGAAGCGTTACATCCTTGCACCTAATGGACTGCAGATTGGGCAACAATTGCTTTCGGGAGCGGAAGCTGCGCCTGAGGTCGGAAACGCGTTGCCTTTGCAAAACATCCCTCTCGGTACGGTAATCCACAACTTGGAGCTTCGTCCGGGCCAAGGAGCTGCTTTGGTGCGTTCCGCAGGAACATTTGCTCAATTAACTTCGAGAGAAGGAAAGTATGCTATCGTGAAATTACCTTCTGGCGAGACCAGAATGATTCTTTGTACTTGTAAGGCGACAATCGGTACGGTAGGAAACTCCGACCACGCTTTGGAGTCTTCAGGAAAGGCCGGTCGTTCACGTTGGTTGGGTCGTCGTCCACGCAACCGTGGTGTCGTAATGAACCCAGTAGATCACCCGATGGGTGGTGGTGAAGGCCGTCAATCTGGAGGTCACCCAAGATCAAGGAAAGGCTTGTTGGCTAAGGGTTACAAGACTAGATCTCCAAAGGCTGCTTCCAGCAAGTATATAATCGAAAGAAGGAAAAAGTAATTTAAAAGGTAATTTTTATGAGTCGTTCATTAAAAAAAGGCCCGTTCATTAGCGTAAAGCTCGAGAAGAAGGTATTGGCCATGAATGAGAGCGGAAAGAAGTCCGTGATCAAGACTTGGTCGAGAGCTTCCATGATTTCTCCTGATTTCGTGGGCCATACATTAGCAGTTCATAACGGAAATAAGTTTATCCCTGTGTACGTTACTGAGAACATGGTCGGCCACAAGCTCGGTGAGTTTTCCATGACGCGCACATTCAGGGGACACGGTGGTAACAAGAAGAAATAAGCCGTGAAAACTTACTAAAACATTGTTCAAAATGGATGTAAATAAAGAAAATAGAAGAATGAAGAAGCGCGAGAGAGCAGCCGTTAAAAAGGAGGCCCTCAAGACTCAATGCTTCGCAAAAATGAATGATATTCCAACGTCTCCGCGGAAGATGCGCCTGGTGGCAGACATGGTACGCGGTATGGAGGCATATAAGGCTCTCAGCGTGTTGAAGTACTCCACAAAGGACGCTTCCAACCGTTTGGAGAAGTTGCTTCGCTCTGCAATCGCTAACTGGGAGCAGAAGAACGAGAAGAAGGCAGACAACGGAGAGTT
This sequence comes from Paludibacteraceae bacterium, assembly GCA_045226255.1. Classification (GTDB taxonomy): domain Bacteria; phylum Bacteroidota; class Bacteroidia; order Bacteroidales; family Paludibacteraceae; genus UBA1181. Next base: position 72,930 of record JBGVCG010000002.1, read on the forward strand.
GTACATCAGCACCATTTTCGTGGATGAGGGAAGAACGTTGAAGAGACTTCGTCCAGCACCACAGGGTAGGGGTTACAGGATCCGTAAGCGCTCTAACCATGTGACGATATATGTAGATTCTATTAATTCTAAAGAAAGTAAAAATTAATTGTTAGATGGGACAGAAAGTAAATCCAATTAGCAACCGCCTCGGAATCATCAAAGGTTGGGATTCCAGCTGGTTTGGCGGTAAAAGTTACGGCGATACTATTGTGGAGGATGCTAAGATCAGAAAGTACCTCAACGCCCGTCTCGCAAAGGCAAGCGTCTCTAGAATAGTAATAGAACGTACATTGAAGCTCATTACCATCACGGTTTGCACGGCACGTCCGGGAATCATCATCGGTAAGGGTGGTCAAGAGGTAGAGAAGTTGAAGGAGGAGTTGAAGGGAATCACCGACAAGGAGGTTCAGATCAACATCTTCGAGGTAAAGCGTCCTGAGTTGGATGCTATGATTGTCGCGAACAACATCGCTCGCCAGGTGGAGGGTAAGATCGCTTACCGCCGCGCCACGAAGATGGCAATCGCGTCTACGATGCGCATGGGTGCCGAGGGTATCAAGGTGCAGGTTTCCGGTCGTTTGAACGGAGCCGAGATGGCTCGTTCCGAGATGTACAAGGAGGGAAGAACTCCGTTGCATACTTTCAGGGCTGACATCGACTACGCGCAGGCTGAAGCTTTGACGAAAGTGGGTTTGATCGGTATCAAGGTTTGGATTTGCCGTGGCGAGGTTTACGGCAAGAAGGATTTGGCGCCTAACTTCACGGCTTCCAAGGAGGCTGGACGTTCAGGTAACAACAACCAGGCTGCCGGAAAGCCACAGGGCTTCAAGAAGAAAAAGAAATAATTCTGTTTAACGCATTTAAGTCGAAGGAAAAATGTTACAACCTAAGAGAGTAAAATACAGAAGGCCGCAGAAAGGCCGTTCGAAGGGTAACGCTATGCGCGGAAACCAATTGGCATTCGGTTCTTTCGGAATTAAGTCCTTGGAGACAAAATGGATCACCGCCCGCCAAATTGAGGCTGCCCGTATCGCAGTTACACGTTATATGCAGAGGGAAGGAAAGATCTGGATCAGAATATTCCCTGATAAGCCAATCACCAAGAAGCCTGCCGATGTCCGTATGGGTAAAGGTAAGGGTAGCCCAGAGGGGTTTGTGTTCCCAATCACCCCTGGTAGAATCGTGATCGAGGTGGAAGGTGTACCATTCGAGGTGGCAAAAGAGGCGTTGCGCTTGGCTGCCCAGAAGTTGCCGGTAACCACTAAGTTTATTGTCAGAAGAGATTATGACGCTCAAAATCAAAATGCATAAGTGATATGAAAATAGCGGAATTAAAACAATTGACCACTCAGGAATTGCAAGAGAGACTTGCTACAGAGGAGCAAAACTTGGCTAAGCTGAAGCTTACCCATTCAGTTTCTCCGTTGGACAATCCTATGCAGATTAGAGCTGCTCGTAAGGATATCGCTCGCATCTACACGGAGTTGCGATTGAGGGAAATTAACAAATAAAAAAGGGGCTGATAACAATGAGAAACTTAAGAAAAGAAAGACAGGGAGTAGTTTCCAGCAACAAGATGGACAAAACCATCACTGTCGCTGTTAAGTGGAAAGAGAAACACCCTATTTATCAGAAGTTCGTCAACAAGACGAAGAAATATCATGCTCATGACGAGAAGAACGTGTGCAATGTCGGCGACTTCGTCCGTATCATGGAAACTCGTCCGTTGAGCAAGACTAAGAGATGGAGATTGGTTGAAATTATCGAAAGGGCTAAGTAATTATGATACAGCAAGAATCAAGAATGGTTGTGGCTGACAACAGCGGAGCGAAAGAGGCATTGTGTATCCGTGTCTTGGGAGGTACCGCTAAGCGCTACGCCACAGTAGGTGACGTCATCGTAGTGACTGTCAAGAATGTCATTCCGTCGAGTGACATGAAGAAGGGAACTGTTTCTAAGGCGGTTGTCGTTAGAACGAAGAAGGAAATCAGACGTCAGGATGGTTCATACATCCGTTTCGACGATAACGCTTGTGTCCTTTTGAATGCTGCCGGTGAAATGAGGGCTAGCCGTATCTTCGGTCCTGTCGCTCGTGAACTCCGTGCAACAAACATGAAAATCGTTTCATTGGCACCTGAAGTGCTTTAATTCTTAATGTTTAAGGAAATGAGTAAGTTACATATCAAAAAAGGAGATACGGTATACGTAAACTCTGGAGAATCTAGGGGAAAGCAGGGACGTGTTCTTCGTGTCCTTGTGAAGGAGCAGAAGGCGATCGTTGAGGGTCTCAACATCGTGAAGAAGTCGACTAAGCCTAGCGCTAAGAATCCTCAGGGTGGAATCGTGGAAATGGAGGCTCCTATTCATATCTCCAACTTGAATTTGATCGATCCTAAGAGTGGCAAGCCGACTCGTATCGGCCGTCGTGAGGGTGCAAACGGCAAGTTAGTTCGTTACGCAAAAAAATCAGGGGAGGAAATTAAATAATGAATACTGCAAGTTTAAAGCAAGAGTACGCTAAGCGTATCGTTCCTTCCTTGATGAAGGAGTTCAACTACAAGACGGTGATGCAAGTTCCTGTTTTGGAGAAAATCGTTATCAACCAAGGTTTGGGTTTGGCTATCGCCGACAAGAAGATCATCGAGGTGGCAATCAACGAGTTGACCGCCATCACGGGTCAGAAGGCTGTACAGACATTGTCTAAGAAGGATATCTCCAACTTCAAGCTCCGTAAGAAAATGCCTATCGGTGTGAGGGTTACCTTGCGTAGGGAGAAGATGTACGAGTTCCTTGAGAGACTTATCCGCGTGGCTCTTCCTCGTATCCGCGACTTCAAGGGTATCGAATCCAAGCTTGACGGAAGGGGAAATTACACCCTCGGTATCGAGGAGCAAATCATTTTCCCTGAAATTAATATCGATTCTATACAGAAATTGTTGGGAATGAATATTACCTTTGTGACCTCTGCGAAGACGGACGAAGAAGGTTTTGCTTTGTTGAGAGAATTTGGGTTACCATTTAAAAATGTAAAGAAGTAATAAGATGGCAAAAGAATCAATGAAGGCACGTGAGGTTAAACGTGCAAAACTTTGCGCCAAGTATGCTGAGAAGAGGGCTAAGTTAAAAGCTGAGGGCGATTATGAGGGTCTTCAGGCTTTGCCAAAGAATTCCTCTCCAGTGCGTAAGCACAACCGTTGCAAGTTGACGGGGAGACCTAAGGGTTACATGCGCCTTTTCGGTATCTCACGTATCCAATTCCGTGAGATGGCTTCCGCAGGTTTGATTCCAGGTGTGAAGAAAGCAAGCTGGTAAAAAAAATTAGTGTTAAATATTGTCAGGTTTTCCTGATCAATTTAATTGTTTTATTATGACAGATCCAATAGCAGATTATCTAACGAGATTGAGGAACGCTATTCAAGCAAAGCACAGAGTGCTTGAGGTTCCTGCGTCAAATTTGAAAAAGGAGATTACGAAGATATTGCTCGACAAGGGCTATATCTTGAACTACAAGTTCAGCGATGAGGGTTACCAAGGTTCTATCAAGATCGCCTTGAAGTATGATCCCATCAACAAAGTGAACGCTATCAAGGGATTGAAGAGAGTTTCAACCCCAGGTTTGCGTAAGTATGTCGGTTACAAGGATATGCCGAGGGTATTGAATGGTCTCGGTATCGCCATCGTTTCGACATCCAAAGGAGTTATGACTGATAAGGAGGCCCGCGACATGAAGATTGGCGGCGAGGTTTTGTGTTACATCTATTAATGTTGGGAGGATTTTGAAATGTCAAGAATAGGTAATTTACCGATCAGTATTCCTTCAGGGGTTACAGTATCCATGAAGGATAATGTGGTGACAGTTAAAGGTCCTAAGGGCGAGTTGTCACAGTATGTGAATCCAGACATTAATGTAGAGATTAAGGATGGTAACATCACATTCACCCGTTCAGCGGAGGATGCGCCACGTCGTTCCATGCACGGATTGTACAGGGCTTTGATTAATAATATGGTTGTCGGTGTATCTCAGGGCTACAAGAAGGAACTTGAACTTGTTGGTGTCGGTTATCGTGTTTCCAACCAGGGTCAGGTGCTTGAGTTCGCAGTAGGATATACCCACAACATCTTCTTACAATTGCCAAAGGAGATTAAGATCGAGACTAAGAGTGAGAGAAACCAAAACCCATTGGTTATCCTCGAAAGTTGCGACAAGCAATTGTTGGGCCAGGTTTGCGCGAAGATTCGTACGTTCCGTAAGCCAGAGCCTTACAAGGGTAAAGGTATTAAATTCGTTGGCGAGCAGATTCGTCGTAAGGCTGGTAAGTCAGCTGGTGCTAAGTAATCATTGTAAAAAAGTAGTATTATGGCGACTAAAATTGAAAGAAGATTAAAGATAAAGAGGAGAATCAGAGGTAAGATCTCCGGATCTGCCGCTCGTCCTCGCATGACAGTTTTCAGAAGCAACAAGCAAATCTATGTTCAATTGATCAACGATTTGGAAGGCAAGACTTTGGCTGCCGCTTCTTCACTTGGGATGACTGAGAAGTGCCCTAAGAAGGAACAAGCCGCTAAGGTAGGCGAATTGGTTGCTAAAAAGGCTTTGGAGGCAGGTATCAGTGAGGTTGTCTTCGACCGTAACGGTTACTTGTACCATGGTAGAGTTAAAGAATTGGCGGATGCTGCTCGTAAGGGCGGTCTTAAATTTTAATAGTTATGGCTGGAGAAAATGTAAAAGTTAAGTCAACCAACGATTTGGAATTGAAAGATAGGTTGGTCGCAATTAACCGCGTGACGAAAGTGACCAAGGGTGGTCGTACCTTTAGTTTTGCTGCGATGGTTGTCGTAGGAAACGAGGAAGGTGTAGTCGGATACGGTTTGGGTAAAGCCAGTGAGGTTACCGCAGCCATAGCGAAAGGCGTAGAGGCAGCAAAGAAGAACTTGGTGAAGGTTCCGGTTCTCAAGGGTACTATCCCTCACGAGCAGGAGGCTAAGTTCGGTGGTGCACAAGTGTTGTTGAGACCTGCATCCCACGGTACCGGAGTAAAGGCCGGTGGTGCCATGCGTGCCGTTCTTGAGAGCGTAGGTATCACTGACGTCTTGGCTAAGTCTAAGGGTTCTTCTAACCCTCACAACTTGGTGAAGGCTACAGTGCTCGCACTTTCTGAATTGCGCGACGCTTACACGGTTGCTCAAAACCGTGGTGTGTCAATGGAAAAAGTGTTTAAAGGTTAATTTTTGGAATTATGGCTAAGATTAAGATCAGACAGATTAAAAGTAAAATCGGTGCCCCTAAAAGGCAAAAAGAGACTCTCGAAGCTTTAGGCTTGAAGAAAATTAACGCTGTGGTTGAACACGAGGACACTCCTAGCATCTTGGGGATGATCGAGACTGTTAAACACTTGGTGATTGTGGAAAAATAGTAATTAACTTTAAAAACATTCTATAATGGATTTAAGTAATTTGAAGCCAGCTGCGGGGTCAGTAAAGAGCAGAAAGAGAATCGGACGTGGTCCGGGTTCCGGTTTGGGTGGCACTTCAACGAGAGGTCACAAGGGTGCTAAGTCCCGTTCTGGTTATTCAAAAAAGATTGGTTTCGAGGGCGGACAAATGCCTTTGCAACGTCGTTTGCCTAAGTATGGGTTTAAGAACATCAACCGCGTTGAATATAAGGCCATCAATCTTGGCGATATTCAAGCTGTTGCCGCTGAGTTGAAGGTTGACGCTGTGGACGTTAATTTGTTGGTATCGGCTGGCTTGGCTTCTTCTAAGAGCTTGATCAAGGTTCTGGGAGATGTTCGCAATGGCGAGTTTACTAGCAAGTTGACTGTTTCCGCTCATGCTTTCTCTAAATCTGCGAAGGAGGCGATTGAAGCACAAGGTGGAACGATTGTAATTCTTGAGAAATGAGAAAGCTTATAGAGAAATTACAGGAAATATATAGGGTCAAGGATTTGAGACATCGAATCCTTGTCACCTTTTTATTTGTTTTGGTCTATCGTTTCGGCTCATTCGTTGTGTTGCCGGGCATAGACCCTAGTTCTTTGTCTAGTTTGAAAGACCAGACAGCGACTGGTTTGATGGGCCTCTTGGATATGTTCTCGGGAGGTGCCTTCTCCAATGCGTCGATTTTCGCGCTCGGTATCATGCCGTACATCTCGGCATCTATCGTGGTGCAGTTGTTGACCATCGCTGTGCCTTCTTTCCAGAAAATGCAGAAGGATGGTGACAGCGGAAGGAAGAAGATGATTCAAATCACTCGTTACTTGACGGTGGCTATCCTCTTGCTCCAAGGTCCTTCTTACTTGATGAACTTGTCATACCAATTGAGGGAGGTCGGTTCCGCTTTGCCAGCAGGTTGGTGGTTCAGAGTGTATGCCACTATCATCCTCTGCGCGGGCAGTATGTTCGTCATGTGGTTGGGTGAGCGTATCACAGACAAGGGTGTCGGAAACGGTATTTCATTCATCATCTTGGTGGGTATCATCGCTCGTTTCCCTCATGCTGTTGTCGGAGAGTTCGCTTCTTGCTTGAACGAGAGTGGAGGTCTTATCAAACTGATCCTGGAGATTCTCGGACTATTCGCTGTGTCTTGCGCCGCGATCCTTTTGGTACAAGGTGTCAGGAAGGTTCCTGTACAATACGCAAAGCAGATGTCTGGCATTCAACGTGTGGGTGGCGCTCGCCAATATATCCCGTTGAAGGTGAATGCCGCTAATGTGATGCCTATCATCTTCGCTCAGGCGATCATGTTCATCCCGTTGGCGCTTATGCCAGTGCTCGGAAATGGAGATGGTTCGGGTTCGTTCTTCTCTATGTGGCGTGATAACAACAGTTTGGTATACAACTTGATCTTTGCCGCGTTGATCATCGTCTTCACATACTTCTATGTGGCGATCATCATCAATCCTAACCAGATGGCAGAGGATATGAAGCGTAACAACACCTTCATTCCAATGGTTAAGCCAGGTTCGGAAACGGCTGAGTATATCGATACGATCATGTCCCGCATCACGTTGCCAGGTGCCATCTTCTTGGCTATCTTGGCTGTGTTGCCTGCTATCGTCCGTCAGTTCGGAGTCACTACCCAATTCGCTCAGTTCTTCGGAGGAACTTCTCTGTTGATTGTCGTGGGTGTGGTGCTCGACACGTTGCAGCAGATCAACAGCCACTTGAAGATGAATGGTTACGACGATTTGTTGGAGTCCGGTCATTTCAAGGGTCGTTCCGGTGCTTCCGTTTACTAACGGTCTATGATATATCTTAAGACTGCCGAGGATATTGAGTTGATGCGGATAAGCAACAGGATTGTTGCGATGACATTGGGCGAGGTCGCGAAAGCGGTGAAGCCCGGGGTTACCACTTTACAACTCGATGCGTTGGCGGAGGATTTCATCCGATCGCAGGGTGCGGTCCCAAGTTTCTTAGGATATGCGGGGTATCCAAATTCGATATGTACCTCCGTGAATGATCAGGTGGTACATGCGATACCCTCCAAATATGTACTGAAGGAGGGGGATATCGTTTCAGTAGATTGCGGGGCGCAGATAAATGGTTTCCATGGTGACTCTTGCTACACGTTCTGTGTGGGTGAGGTCTCCGAAGAGGTGAAGAAGCTGATGAGAGCCACCAAAGAGGCTTTGATGCTCGGGATCAGCAAGGCGAAAGTAGGAAACCGTTTGGGAGATGTGGGTCATTCGATTCAAGAGTATTGCGAAGGAAAGGGATACTCGGTGGTTCGTGAGATGACGGGCCATGGAATCGGAAGGATGATGCACGAGGAGCCTCTAGTCCAGAATTATGGGCGAGCGAGGAGAGGCCTTCAGTTCAGAGAAGGCATTGTAATCGCGATCGAGCCCATCATCAACATGGGCAAGAGGGGTGTTTACTTGGAGAAGGATGGATGGACAGTGCGTACTGCCGATGGTTTACCTTCCGCTCATTTCGAGCATACGGTTGCGATAGGTACTGATAGTCCCGATATTCTTTCTTCTTTTGAATATGTCGAACAAATATTAGGTACTAACGCATTATAGTTGGATGGCAAAACAGGCTGCTATAGAACAGGATGGAACGATCGTAGAGGCATTGTCAAATGCGATGTTCCGGGTTGAGTTGGAGAACGGGCATGAGATCACGGCCCACATCTCCGGAAAAATGAGGATGCACTACATCAAAATCCTTCCGGGTGATAAGGTGAGAGTTGAAATGTCCCCGTATGATTTGTCCAAGGGACGGATTGCTTTTAGATATAAATAGTAAAAATAATTGAGATATGAAAGTTAGAGCTTCTTTAAAGAAACGTACTCCTGAGTGCAAAATAGTCAGGAGAAAAGGGCGTTTGTATGTTATTAACAAAAAAAATCCTAAGTATAAACAACGTCAAGGATAATTTTTTATACTTTTGCAAAAAAATTAGTTTATGGCTATAAGAATTGTCGGTGTAGATTTGCCACAGAACAAAAGGGGCGAAATCGGTTTGACCTATATCTATGGTATAGGCCGTAGTAGTGCGAACAAAATCTTAGCACAAGCTGGTGTTGATAAGAACATCAAGGTAAAGGACTGGAACGATGAGCAGGCATCCAAGATTCGTGAGATTATTGGAACCCAATTCAAAGTTGAGGGAGACCTTCGTTCAGAAGTGCAGCTGAACATCAAGCGATTGATGGATATAGGTTGCTACAGAGGAATCCGTCATCGTTTGGGATTGCCATTGCGCGGACAGAGCACTAAGAACAATGCTCGTACTCGTAAGGGTAAGAAGAAAACAGTTGCAAACAAGAAGAAGGCGACTAAGTAATAGTTAGCGAACGCTATTTAATATTTAAAGATATGGCAAAAAAAGCAGTAGCAACCAAAAAAAGAGTAGTAAAAGTTGACGCTAATGGACAATTGCATGTCCACTCATCTTTCAACAACATCATTGTTTCTTTGTCTAACGCTGAGGGTCAAGTAATCTCTTGGTCATCCGCTGGTAAGATGGGATTCAGGGGTTCTAAGAAGAACACTCCGTACGCTGCGCAAATGGCTGCGCAAGATTGTGCGAAGATCGCTTACGACCTCGGTTTGAGAAAGGTGAAGGCATATGTGAAGGGTCCAGGTAATGGCCGTGAGTCCGCGATCAGAACTGTGCATGGCGCAGGTATCGAGGTAACGGAGATTATCGACGTAACACCACTACCACACAACGGTTGTCGACCACCTAAGAAACGTAGAGTATAAAAAATACAGTATTATAACAACTTTCGAATCTCGCATTGTGATAATTGCATTTTAAACCTCTCTGCAATTGCGGCTGCACGGTTCAAGGTTTGGAAATAAACAGTAATTAAAATGGCTAGATACATAGGTCCAAAAACTAAGATTGCGCGTCGTTTCGGTGAACCGATTTTCGGTCCAGACAAGATTTTGGCTAAGAGAAACTTCCCACCGGGACAACATGGCGTAAACAGAAGAAAGAAGTCATCTGAGTACGGTATTCAGTTGGCTGAAAAGCAAAAGGCTAAATACACTTACGGCGTTCTCGAGAGACAGTTCCGTAACCTTTTCGAGGCTGCTAACCGTTCTAAGGGTATCACCGGTGAGGTGCTTTTGCAACTCCTCGAGTCTAGACTCGACAACGTTGTTTTCCGTTTGGGTATCGCTCCGACTCGTGCGGCTGCGCGCCAGTTGGTTTCCCACAAGCATATCGTCGTAGACGGTGAGGTGGTTAACATCCCTTCTTTCTCCGTTAAGCCAGGTCAAATCGTAGGTGTTCGCGAGAAATCCAAGTCTTTGGAAACGATCGTAAATTCTTTGTCAGGCTTCAACCACAGCAAGTATCCTTGGTTGGAATGGGACGCTCCTGCATCTGCAGGTAAGTTCCTCCACCTGCCGGAACGTGCGGACATCCCTGAGAATATCAAAGAACAATTGATCGTCGAACTTTACTCTAAATAATAATTGATTCATGGCTATATTAGCGTTTCAAAAACCTGACAAGGTAATTATGTTGGAGGCGGACAATTTCCACGGGAAATTCGAATTCCGTCCTCTTGAGCCTGGTTACGGTATTACCATCGGTAATGCCCTTAGACGCATTCTCCTTTCTTCATTGGAGGGTTTCGCTATCACTTCAATCAAGATCGATGGTGTCGACCATGAATTCTCTGTGATTCCAGGCGTGATGGAAGATGTTACTAATGTCATCCTCAATCTGAAACAAGTACGTTTCAAACAGAAAGTTAGCGAAATTGAGAATGAGAAGGTCTCTATTAACGTCTCTGGCACTGAGGTGTTCAAAGCTGGTGATATAGCTAAGAGTTTGACTGGTTTCGACGTTCTTAACAAGGATTTTGTCATCTGTCGTCTGGATCCTTCCGCTTCCTTCACCATCGAATTGACGATCGGTAAGGGCCGCGGTTATGTGCCTGCCGACGAGAATAAGATCCCTGGTTCTGAGATCGGTGTCATTGCGATTGACTCTATCTATACTCCTATCCGTAATGTCAAGTATGCGGTTGAAAACTACCGCGTCGAGCAGAAGACTGACTTCGAGAAGCTCGTGATTGAGATCGATACCGATGGTTCCATCCATCCGAAGGACGCCTTGAAAGAGGCTGCCAAGATCTTGATCCAACACTTCCTCTTGTTCTCTGACGAGAAGATTTCTCTTGACACGACGGATGAAGGTTCGAATGACGACTTCGATGAGGAGGTTCTCCACATGCGTCAACTGCTCAAGTCTAAGCTTGTCGATATGGATCTTTCCGTTCGCGCGCTTAACTGCTTGAAGGCTGCTGACGTGGAGACGTTGGGCGAATTGGTTGTATTCAATAAGAACGACTTACTCAAGTTCAGAAACTTCGGTAAGAAGTCTTTGACCGAGCTCGACCAACTCTTGGATACTTTGAACCTTTCGTTCGGTATGGATATTTCTAAGTATAAATTGGATAAAGAATAAGTAAAATGAGACACAATAAAAAATTCAACCATCTTGGTAGAAAGAAGGGCCACAGAGAGGCTTTGCTGGCTAACTTGGCTATCTCCTTGATCGAACACAAGAGAATCACGACGACTACGGCTAAGGCTAAGGAGTTGAGAAAGTATATCGAGCCATTGTTGACTAGGGCTAAGGATAAGGACGAGGCTAAGTTGATGAACAACTACAGGGTTGTTTTCAGCTACCTTCAAAACAAGAAGGCTGTCACTGAACTGTTCAAGGTAATCGGTGAGAAGATCGCTGACCGTCCAGGTGGTTACACTCGTATCATCAAGACTGGCTTCCGTGCTAACGACGCCGCTGAAATGTGCTTCATCGAGTTGGTTGACTTCAACGAGAGAATGTTGAAGGATACTACTCCTAAGAAGGCTACGAAGACTCGTCGTTCTAGAAAGAAGGCTCAACCAGCAATCGATGCTCCTGCAGCTGAGACTACTGAAGTTGCTACAACTGAGGCTGAATAATAAATTTTCAGTATATGAAAAGCCGCATCCTAATCCGATGCGGCTTTTTTATTCGAATTGGGGTCCGTATTTCGTCTCCCTATTCCTTTTTTTTGTATCTTTATTGAAATTTCGGTGAGCCTCTGGGGTTTCACCTCCAACACTAAATTCTTTTCATATGGCAAAGTTTAAAAGAGTCTTATTGAAGCTTAGCGGCGAGTCGCTGATGGGCGAAAAAGGGTATGGTATCGACGAGAATAGACTGGGCGAATATGCCGCTCAAATCAAGGAAATAGCTGACATGGGTGTGCAATTGGGCATCGTCATCGGCGGTGGCAACATCTTCCGTGGCTTGTCTGGCTCACAAAAGGGCTTCGACCGTGTGAAGGGCGACCAAATGGGTATGCTCGCCACAACGATCAACGCCTTGGCTCTCTGCTCCGCTCTGACGGCCGCAGGCGCTAAATGCAAGGTGCTGACCGCTATCCGCATGGAGCCTATCGGCGAGTTCTATACCAAGGATAAGGCCCTCGAACTTCTCAACGCGGGTTATATCACGATTTTCGCCGCCGGTACGGGTTGCCCTTACTTCACTACCGATACGGGCTCTTCCCTCCGAGGCATTGAGATCGAGGCGGACGCTATGTTCAAGGGTACCCGCGTGGACGGTATCTATACCGCAGACCCGGAGAAGGATCCTTCCGCCACGAAGTTCGACGATATCTCCTACGACGAGATCCTCGTGCGCAATCTGAAGGTCATGGACCTCTCCGCTACGGTGATGTGCCGCGACAACGGCCTCCCTATCGTGGTCTTCAACATGGATAAGCCGGGCAACCTGAAGCGCGTGATCGCCGGCGAGAACATCGGTACCTACGTGCATCCGTGATCTCTCTTTAGGGTGAAACTATAAAAGCGGGGAAGGGTCTCCGCTTTTTTTGTGCCCAATGGGGCGAAACGGCACCATCGTTCATGCGTATGTGCGTTCGATTTTTGCGGTCTCGCGATTATTGTTATCTTTGTCTTAGACTATGTCGTAATGAAAAATATATGAGGAAAAGCGCTATTATATTGTTTCTGCTGTCGCTTTCCTGCTTCGCCTTGAAGGCGGAGGAGGTCGGTGAGCCGGTCATTGTCCCCAAAGAATACTCGAAGGATGTGGATGCGCTGGCGACGTATATCAAAGAGAACTGCCATGACACGCGACAGATGCTTTGGACGTTGCAGAATTGGTTGTCTGAAAACGTCATGTATGATCTTTCCGTGACGGATGTCCAGACTAAATACAATACGGCGGACCTGGCTGGTTGGACGTTGCGGAACAGGAAGGGCGTGTGCACTAATTACGCGAGTGTTTTCTCTGAGGTCTCCAATCGAATGGGCATTCCCATGTTCATTATTGAGGGCTATACACCGAATGACAATATCGTCGGGGAGGGAAGCCATGCGTGGTGCGCCTGCGTCATCGACAGCGTTCCGTATATGTTCGACCCGACATGGTGTAGCGGATATTTCGAACCGGGGAATTCACGCGCTTACCACCAACGTCTTGAATCCAAATTCTTCATGGTTTCTCCGGATAGTCTGAGGAACAGCCATGTCCCTTACGATCCGTTGATGCGCTTGGGGGCGAAGGGGGCGTCGGACCAGACAACGTGGGACACGATGAATCCGCCAGCTGTGGAGGACGCGAGTTGGTTGGACTCTCTGACTGCTTACTTCCAGATGGATTCCCTCGAACAGAAAAAGGTCCTCTACGATAGGCTTATCCGCAATGGGGACGGTAATAAGCTGGCGGTCAGATACAAGATGAACGTGAAGCACTTCATCGATGCGTACACGTTGGAGGCACAGCAACGCAGGTGCGAACGGATTATTTACCAAATCAGTGACTTGCACAACCGGATAGTGGACCTCAACTTCGTGAGCCCGGGGGCGGAACGCTCGATGCAGAACAAAATCGAGGAGATTAGGGCTGAATTGAACGATGCCATGTCGCAGACGAAGACCGTGACGACAACGGTGCTTGCCAAGCCCACAAAGGAGATCCGCGCATACATCCTGGACTTCCTCAAGAAAGTGGACAAGTGTGAGGCGATGCTGAAAAAGAAAAGGAAGTAGCCGACGACAGAATGTGCGTAGGCTACGTGTTTCATTATAATGTGCGCTCGTCTCTTTCATTTAGACGAAGCTTAGGACTATAAATCCTCACGGAGAAAAGAGCACACGGAGTTGGATGCGAAATTACCGCATCCGACTAATCGTAAATTGTAAATCGTAAAATAGTAAATGTCATCTGTCTAATGCAGTATATGAAACCGCCGTATGTACGCGTTGCTTTTTCCCTGAATTTTTTTATCTTTGTGAAAACGGATGATTATGTTGAAGTTGACTAAACGCCAAAATGGCATCTTACTCGCTTTGCTGGGTGCGACGCTCTATGCGGTCCATGCACCCTTCTCGAAGATCGTGCTTGACTACCTTCCGCCCATTCTGACGGCGGGTCTTCTCTATTTGGGGTCGGGGTTGGGTATGCTGGCTATCGCCTCGTTCAGGAGTCGCCATGGCATGGATGATGTGGAGAAGAAGCTGGACCGTAAGGAATGGCCGTACGTCCTGGCGATGATCGCCTTGGATATCGTGGGGCCGATCTGCCTCATGGTGGGCCTGCAGAAGACCACGGCGGCGAACGCCTCCCTGCTGAGTGACTTCGAGATCGTGGCGACCGCCATCATCGCATGGCTCTTCTTCCAGGAACGCATCTCCAAACGGCTGTGGGTGGGCATCGCCTTCGTGACCCTTTCTTGCTGCGTGCTCTCCTGCGAGGACATGGATAGCCTGCGTTTCTCCACGGGTTCGCTGTTCGTCATCTTAGCTGCCCTCTGCTGGGGCTTGGACAATAACTGCACCCGACGGATCGCCTCCAAGGACCCGATGCAGATTGTCCTCATGAAGGGCATCTTTTCGGGAATGGGTTCGCTGCTGATCGGTTTCCTCATGGGGGAGACCATCGAGGTCATCTGGCCCATCTTCGCGGCGATGGCCATCGGACTCGTCTCGTATGGCTTGAGTGTCTTCATCGACATCTATGCGCAGCGGACGTTGGGGGCCGCCCGTACGAGTGCCTACTATGCGGTCGCGCCGTTCATCGGAACGGGCCTCTCGCTGCTGATCTTCCAGCAGACGCCGCCCCATGCCTATTGGATCGGCCTCGTGCTGATGGCGGTGGGCGCTTGGCTCTGCGCCAAGGACTCTTTCGACGATAAGATAAATATGTTAAATGATAATTGATTGAATATGGGTTTGATAGATTCTATACTCGGTAAGGCGAGTGAGGTGGACGCAAAGAAGATCAGAAGTGACTTCGAGAATGTCCTTTTGGAGGGTGAAACGGTGGAAACGGCTTTCGCGGTCTCCCATCATAGTTTGTTGTTCACAGACAAGCGGATGATCTTCGTGGAATCCCAGGGGCTCATCAAGTCGGAGAATTCCTTCTCCTCTGTCCCGTACCGAAGTGTTGCCACCTTTACCGCGAACTTCGCGAAACCATGCACGTTGACGATTTATTTGATCGGCAGGGAGAAGCCTTTCGTGTTCGAGTTCGGCCGCGAGTCGGGCTTGGAGACGGCGCAGATGTTGTTGGCGGCACACGTGGGACAATTTTGAATTAAGAATTAAGAAACGTTAGTTCGACGTAGTCAATTTTGAAACGTCAGTTCGACGAAGTCAATTTTGAATTAAGTGCATCGCTACACGATGTGCGCACCCCAGCCCTGAAAGGGCGACACATGGTAATTAAGAATTTTGAATTATGAATTTTGAATTAGGGCGGGATGCGTGTATCCTTGCACGATGTGCGCACCCAACCCCTGGGAAATTATGATGCCCATTTCCCGTTGATATTAATTAAGAAATAACAAATGGGTGAAATATAAATTTAAATCACACCCTGTTTTTAAAGGATTTCTACTAACTTTCTTATTCTTTTTGTAAAGTGTTCCCCATGATTGGTGGTTGATGCCGCCGATGATAGGAAATGTGTGTTTATTGAAGCTATAAATATGTGAATGGACGTGAATTGCTTTTCTATGGTATTGGATCATCGCCCCATCGCTATGGCTTGGCATTAGTGTAGAATAAAAAATTACAGCTTATGAGAAAAATAATTACTGCTTTCATGATGTTGTTTTGCGCTGTCTGCATGGCGAGCGCGGCTAATTACCTCACCTTCACGGCGGAGGAGGATGGTTCCACGTTCGGAATAGTGAACCAAAGAAATAATCCTGACGTGCAGTATTCATTGGATGGTGGAGAAACCTGGACTGCACTGGCTGCAGGCGATACCATCACGTTGGCCCATAAGGGTGACAAGGCTTTGTTGAGGGGAGATAATCCGGAAGGGTTCTCAAAGGAGTATAATGGAAACTCATTTTTTACGATGACAGGAAAGATTGCTGTCAGCGGTAGCGTGATGAGTTTGATCGACGGCACAGGCGAAACCCTTGTTGTCCCTGCTGATTATTGTTTCATTGGTTTGTTCTGGAGTTGCACGAGTATGACGCAAGCGCCCGAATTGCCAGCCACAACATTGGCATATAGTTGTTATTATGGCATGTTCTCGGGTTGCACCAGTTTGACGCAAGCCCCTGAATTACCAGCCACGACGTTGGCGGAAAGTTGTTATGATGGAATGTTCTCGGGTTGCACCAGTTTGACGCAAGCCCCTGAATTACCAGCCACGACGTTGGCGGAAAGTTGTTATGATGGAATGTTCGAAGGTTGCACCAGTTTGACGCAAGCGCCCGAATTGCCAGCCACAACGTTGGCAGATGGTTGTTATGGTAGAATGTTCGAAGGTTGCACAAGTTTGACGCAAGCCCCAGAATTACCAGCCACAACGTTGGCAGATGGTTGTTATTTCTTCATGTTCGAAGGTTGCACAAGTTTGACGCAAGCTCCAGAATTACCAGCCACAACGTTGGCTGTGGGTTGTTATCACTTCATGTTCTCAGGTTGCACAAGTTTGACGCAAGCCCCTGAATTACCAGCCACGACGTTGGCGGAAAGTTGTTATGAAGGGATGTTCTGGGGGTGCACGAGCCTGTCGGAAATCAAAGTGCCCTTTGATGATTGGAATCACGGTGATTACACTGCTGAATGGGTCATTGACGTAGCCCCTACCGGCACCTTCATCTGCCCGAAAGCATTGGCTCTTGAGTATGGAGAGGATAGAATCCCAGAGGGTTGGACGGTGAAGTATGCGGATGAAGGTTATGGCGTAAGCTCAGCTTTGGCCGATGGCATCACCGTATGGACCGATGATTTAACTGTCTTTGTCCGTGGTGCGGAAGGAAAGGTTTCCCTCTATGACATGTCGGGTAAAATAGTCGCAGTCTCCAGCTCTACGGACGAGGAGCGTGCGCTGATCGTTCCGGCCAAGGGTGTCTATGAGGTCCGCACGAGCGGAGGAGAACGGTCCGTGCTGGTGCGCTAAGGCGGCGCTGGCGGGGAAATATTAGTGTAGAATAAAAAATTACAGCTTATGAGGAAAATAATTACTGCTTTCATGATGTTGCTTTGCGCTGTCTGCATGGCGAGCGCGGCTAACTACCTCACCTTCACGGCGGAGGAGGATAATTCTACGTTTGGAATTGTGAACAACGGGGGCAACAACCCAGACGTGCAGTATTCATTAGATGGTGGAGAGACGTGGACCGCTTTAACGGGAGGAAAAATGGTCACGTTGGCCCATAAAGGCGACAAGGCTTTGCTGAAGGGAGACAATCCACAGGGGTTCTCAAAGGGGAGGAGTCCTTATTCCTCTTTTAGGATGACAGGGAAAGTGGCCGCCAGCGGTAGTGTGATGAGTCTGATCGATGGAACTGGCCTTTCTACGGAAATTCCTAAGGAGAACTGTTTCAATAGCTTGTTTAAAGGTTGCGCCAGTCTGACGCAAGCC
>JBGVCG010000003.1:0-242038 GCA_045226255.1 Paludibacteraceae bacterium
GGCATGACCTTCACGGAGAATGACTTCGAGAACTTGAACCCTAACTTCAGCCAGGTGAACATCACGATCGTGGAGGATAGCTTGGTGATCACACCAATCACTGTGGACGTGACGATTACGAAGCACGGTCTGACCGAGGCATATGATGGCAATGAACATAGTGTAAGCGGCTACGACTTCGCAAGCGATAATGACTTGTTCGTAAGAAGTGACTTGAGATTCACTGGCTCGGCTGAGGACAGCACGGCGACTGGCACCGTGGTAGGCAAGTACGGCATGACCTTCACGGAGAATGACTTCGAGAATTTGAACCATAACTTCAGTCAGGTGAACATCACGATCGTTGAGGATAGCTTGGAGATTACCCCTATCTCAGTGAACGTGACGATCACAAAGCATAGCCTGACGGTGGCATACGACGGACAAGAGCATAGCGTGAGCGGCTACGACTTCGCGAGCGACAATGCGTTGTTCGTAAGAGACGACCTGAGATTTACAGGTGCGGAAGCTGACAGCATTGCTAAGGGCACCGAGGTGGGCAAGTATGGCATGGGCTTCACGAAGGATGACTTCGAGAACTTGAACCCTAACTTCAATAGTGTTGTCATCACAGTTGTGGAGGTTGATAGTTTGGTCATCACGCCAATCCCTGTGAACGTGACGATCACGAAACATAGTTTGACCGTGGAATATGACGGCCAAGAGCATAGCGTCAGTGGTTACGACTTCGCAAGCGACAATGACTTGTTTGTGAGAAGCGATCTGGAATACATTGGCTCTGTAGCGGACAGCACGGCTGTGGGCACTGAGGTGGGCAAGTACGGCATGAGCTTCACGAAGGATGACTTCAAGAACTTGAACCCTAACTTCAGCGAGGTGCGTATCACGATTGAGGAGGATAGCTTGATCATCACACCAGTTCCGGTGCGTGTGACAATCACGAAGCATGGTCTGACCGAGGCATACGATGGTCAAGAGCATAGCGTGAGCGGTTACGACTTCGCGAGCGACAATGCGTTGTTCGTAAGAGATGACCTGAGATTCACCGGTTCGGTAGCCGACACTATTGCCAAGGGCACCGAGGTGGGCAAGTACGGCATGAGCTTCACGAAGGATGACTTCGAGAACCTGAACCCTAACTTCAGCAACATCATCATCACGGTTGTGGAGGATGATAGTCTGGTCATCACGCCAATCACTGTGAACGTGACGATCACGAAGCATGGCTTGACCGAGGCATACGATGGTAAGGAGCATAGCGTCAGTGGCTACGACTTCGCGAGCGACAATGTCTTGTACGAAAGAGAAGACCTGGTGTTCGCGGGTTGGAGGATCGACTCGATGTCCGTTGGTACGGAGGCCGGCAAGTACGGCATGTACTTCACGGCTGATGATTTCGTGAATACGAACCCTAATTTTGATAACGTAGTCATCACGATCGTTGAGGATAGCTTGGTAATCACTCCGATCACAGCGAACGTGACAATCACGAAGCATGGTCTTACTACCCCATACGATGGAAAGTCCCACACGGTGAGCGGCTATGATTTCGTGAGCGATAATGATCTGTTCTTGAGGAACTATCTGAAATTCACGGGTGAATCCGCAGACTCTGTTGCGTCGGGCACGACAGCCGGCAGCTACGGCATGAGCTTCACGAAGGATGACTTCGAGAACTTGAACCCTAACTTCTCCAGCGTGGAGGTGACGGTAGTGGAGGATAGCTTGGTGATCACACCGATCGACCTCATCGTTACCATTACGGGTAACTCCCTGAGCGTGGATTACGATGGTAACCCTCATACGATAAGCGGTTACGCATGGACCAGCGACAATGAGCTTTACAACCAGGAGGGTACATTCTCCTTCTCGGGCGATAGCCTTATGACGCAAACGGAGCCGGGCGCTTACCTCTTTGGCATGGATGGCGCGGACTTCACCAACACGAACCCTAACTTCGGTAACGTGACGTTCAATGTGGTGGCCGATGGTCTATTGATCATCAACAAGCTCGATGTGAAGTGTCCTGATGACAGCGAGAATATATTGCTCGAGGCATGCTCAGCCCTGACTTGGACGGATGTTGAGGATTCCTTGATGAAGCGTGGTATGGCACCTGTCGCTTCCTACGCTAATTTCGCTACCCACGATACGGTTAGCCTTACGCCTTCTGTCGTGAAGTGCATGGTGGATGGCTCGAATAGTTGGAGAAACATCGACGCTAACTCCAAACTTGAGTACAACAGGGAGTTGACCATCAGATGGATCTATAAGAGCGAGTACAATGCGAACCCTAAACTGGATTCTTGCGAGTTGAGCCTTATCCTGAAGGATACGACGCTTCCTGTCTTCGACTGTGGCGGCATCGATCCTGAACCGTTCACGACTGTCATCGATGGCGGTTGCGATATCCCTTATCGGGAATTGAACTTTAACACGTACGAGGCATCCGACAACTGTGACGGTGTTGTGAAAGGTATCCTCTCCTGGACGAACAACCTGGAGGATAGCGTGAAGGCTAACGACCGATTCAAGGTGGGTGTTCCTTACGAATTGCACTGGGTATTCCAGGATGCTACGGGTAACAAGACGACTTGCGATCAGTCCATGTCGTTGATTTCCAATGTGCCTCCGATCTCTAATTGCGATGTCCGTTCCAAAACACTTAACAAGTTTGTCTCTGGCGGTTGCGAGATGTCGGCTGCGGATGCGAATATCTCTGCCCCTGACGCTTACGAGGTATGTACGAATGAACCTGCTCAAGGCGTAGGACGCAGAACGAGCGGACGAAGCATGGATGATCCTTATGCAGTCGGCCGTGATACCATCGTCTGGACGTATACCAGCGAGCACACGACGGGTATCTCCTACTGTGAGCAATATGTCGTTGTGAAGAGCGATTTGCCACCTGTCTTTAACTGCGACTCCCTGAAGGAGGTGGTTATCACGAAGATGATCGCTGGTGCTTGTGAGACTTCCGCCGCATCGATGGCGATCCAAACGCCTGTCGCATTCGACCCTTGCACGAAGGAGCCGTTGTATGGTGTGGGTAGCAGGAAGAGCGGACGTGGCATGGAGGACCCTTACTTCGTCGGACATGATACGATCATCTGGACCTTCACGGGCGAGTATACGACGGGTGTCACCACTTGCGAACAATATATCTACGTACAAAGTGATTTGGCTCCTATCGCCAACTGCGATTCTTTGAAGAATGCGCTCATCACGAAGGTGATCGCCGGTGCGTGTGAGACTTCTGCGGCATCGATGGAGATCCAAACGCCTATCGCACTTGAGGCCTGCACGAATAACCCATTGCAGGGCGTGGGTAGAAGAAGCAGCGGACGGAGCATGGATGATCCTTACTTCGTCGGTCGTGATACGATCATCTGGACCTTCACGGGTGAATATGCGACGGGCGTTACCACTTGTGAACAGTATGTCTTCGTTCAGAGCGATCTGAAGCCTCTCTTCGATTGCGCTTCTTTGACGGATACGGTTGTTTATCTGACCGCAGAGCAATGCGCGACGGATGAGGGTCAGGTGATGTTGCCTGTGCCTGTCGGCAAGGACGCTTGCGTGGATATGGACCTCATCGCTTCGTTGAACAGAAATGGTTTGTCGGCTGAAGCCTCTTACCCTAAGGGCGAGACGATTGTTAATTGGGTATTCACCAGCCCTTACAGCGTGGCTTCCCTGACTTGTCCTCAACGTGTGATTGTCAAGGATACGATCGCTCCTACGCCTGATTGCGGCGCTTTGGATACGATCCGCGCTTATATCACCAACAATACATGGTTCCAAGATCATCTCATCTATGACGAGGTGGTTGCCGCCGGACTCTCCACTCCTAAGTGGGAGGATGCTTGCGATGATATTGTGTATGTGTTAGGCCGCTTCGAGGATGGCACTCCTTATCAAGGCAACTACGAAATGGGCGAGAAGACCATCGTTTGGAAGTTCACGGATTTGTCGGGCAATTCATCCACCTGTACGCAGGTTGTCTTAGTGCTGGATTCTTTGGTGGATTCGTTGACTTGCCCAAGCGAATTGGATGGTACTGTCTATGCTTGCCTGGATGAGGTGCCTGCTCCATATGGATCTTATGCGGATATCAAGTACGCCGGCGGATGGTTCTCTACGGAATCTAAACTGCTGGAGGATTCCTACACCACTACGGACCGCTTCGAAGGGGATTCCTGCATGATGACGATCTATAGAACATATACGATGAACGATATCAGGGGTAGGGAATATACTTGTATGGATGTGATGACCGTGAAAGATACCATCGCACCTAAGTTCTCCCGCATCCTGAAAGATACCCTTCTCACTTGCCAGGATACCATCTTCGACCCAGTTCAGATCACAGCGAAAGACAACTGTGGCGAGGAGGTGAAGGTTACCTTCACTGAGACGAATAAGCGTGGTACGAACCCTGATTCCGCTAACTACTACAGCTACGACATCGAACGTCTCTACGAGGCGGTTGACCGTTGCGGTAATTATGTCTCCATGGTACAGGTGGTAATGATGCGTGATACGACGCCTCCGGTGATCAACGTGGCCAACAACTGGCGTGACACGTCGCTCCCGAAACCTTTGAAGGGTTGCGTCTATGAGGTGCCGGACTACACGATGGATGTCTTGTCCATGGTATATGACGATTGCTCCGAGCCTTCCGTCATCAAGGCTTCCCAGAATCCGCCGGCAGGTACAATGATCGATGTCTCCACCAACGTTTGGATCCGTGTCACGGATGCCAGCGGCAATGCGGATAGCGTCGCTAAGTACTTGATGGTACAGCGTAGACATGAGATCGTCTCTGTGATAGCTGAGTCGAGGGATACCTGCGTTATCCAAGACCAGGGCCTGACTCTCGCCAGCCAAGACATCCGTTATGCGAGCGGTAGGGTAGCTTACGAAAGAGCGAATGGAACGATCCGTCTCATCCCGAGTGTCTTCTGCTACGATTATTACTTGGGTGATGTCGCTCCTGAGAATATCATCTATAGTGATAACCCACGCACTTACGCTTCTCAGTTCTCGGATGTTGTCTCGATGTACGGTTCTAAGATGGAGGCCGCTACGGAGTTGACGAAGCTCTACCGCCATTCTCAGAGCGGATTCTATTCGTTCGTGGTGATGGATACGACAACGGGCTGCTCTGATACCGCCAAGGCGTACATCAACCTGTTGGAGCGTCCTAAGATTAACTTGAACGTCGCTCCGATCTCCGTCTGCGAGGGATTCGAGGTGGATCTGAACCAATATGTACGTTGTGTGGACGATATGGGTAATCCGATCACTGACCAGTATTGGATTGTGGACGGCAACATCGTTCGCAGAGAGGACACATTGAGGGCTTCTGCCGACTTGGATGGTAAGTCCGCTGTATACTACGTGGAGAATCGATGCGGTTCCACTACATCTCTCGATTCGCACGTGATGCTCTCCTGCGATGATAAGAGCCTGACCACGGAGGATTCTCTCCTCTATCTGGATGGCGATACGCTCGCTTTGGAGATGTTACGTCTGAATGACTTGTTCGCGATGGATTCGCTCAAGTTCGATGTTCACCGCCGTCTGAATCCAGATGATGTCACCATCGTCGCTACACCAGGAAATCCTTCCCGTATCTGGCAAGGAGAATCCATCCGTCTTGATCTGAAGACGAGCCAACCATACCAATACCTCGTATGGAAGAAGGTGGTGCGCAAGTATGATATGCGTGACTACGATGTTCTGAGGGATAAGGGCTTCTTCTTCGACAATGAGCCGAGGGAGATTGAGGACGAGGTGGTTGACTACTCGGGTCGCCCTTACTTCATCGACGAACCGAAGGATACCACGTTCTATTACGCGACCCTCTCGGATGGTATTTGCCCTGAGACTTCTTCCCCAGTCGTGGAGGTGGATGTCATGGATCATGTACCGACCGCCTTCACGCCACATGATCAGGATGGCATGAATGATGTCTTCATGGTGGGTCATGAGGTGATTATCTACGATCGATACGGCAACAAGGTATTCGAAGGTCCGAACGGATGGCCGGGCACACGCCTTGGCAAGATGGTTGAACCTGCGGTGTACTTCTACAACGTGAAGATGGCGAACGGTGCTTGGATGCAAGGTACGATCGAGGTGGTTAAGTTTTAGACTTTAGACTTTAGACATTAGGCGTTGCTCTATACGTAAAGCGAATCCCTAAGCCCAGTATGGGCGAACACATCACAGACAGGGGTGAAAACCCCTGCACCCAAGGGGCGCACATCACTATCGTTAATGCGTGTGTGGTGTGCGTCCAATGTATATTACCCTCCGCCCTGCAAGGGCAATTCATTACCTAGCCCAGGGCATCGTCATGGGGGAATGAACGGATATTTATATTCGCCCTGTAGGGGCAAAAGGAACACGGATTGAATTGATATAACCGTTCTAATCCAATGTCTAACGTCTAAAGTATAAAGTCTAACGCCTAACGTCTTTTTTTTGTTCATTTTCAGTAGATTAAGATATAAATTCTCTTTTTCGTTGATTTTCTTCGTCTCAGGGGCGGTTTATCGTTATGAAATTTGTATTTTTGCCTGCAATTTGGGATTTTTAGTATTTGGTGTGTTCGCTAGTTTGATTGTGTAATGATGAATTGGATTGAATTATAGCCGATTACTTAATTCCAATGTGACACCGATGTTTAAGAATGTTCCGTATTGATAAAAATCATTTATTTCAGACGGGACGTGGAAAAATTATAATGGGATATGAGGCGTTTATTGGCTGGAAATTTGTTTTTGAAGTTCTTTTTTGTAACTCTTTTTGTCTCTTGGGGATTATTGGCTTCGGCGCAGGTTATATCGGGACCAGAAAAGGCTTGCGTGGATGACCCGGTTGCGTTCGAGGTGACTGATCGTGGACCAATCGCCCCTAATGAACCTTTGCAGTGGTGGATTTCGAAAGGTGATAGGAACCATTACGAGGCGTATAAGCAGACTCGGCGAAATAGAATGGTGCTGAATGCGATGCCTAACCAAGAGCAAATTTATGTGATGGTCACGAAAGTGGGTGATGAAAAACCTGAAAGAGGTACGGATGATAGCCGAAAAAAGGTGACGCTGAAAACAAGTGGTTGTCGTGATATGCAGTGCCAAGAGACCGCCACGGGAGATTATTATTTCGGAACGGATTTCACCCCGAAGTATGGTGGTACAAACCAAGAATTTACCGGAGATCCGAACCAGTTGGTTAATTATTTCCCGAATGAGGTGTATGTGGGTAAGCAAACTAACTCATATTCGTTCAATTTAAGGACCACGGAGGATTTGATAGCTAACCGAGATGTTCCGACGGGCTTTTTGCCACAAACGGAAGTCTCCAATTATTATCTGGATGTGGATTTGACGAAGTGTGATGGTGAACCTTATCCTTTTCAAGTGAATTTTACCGACCCTTATTATAAAGTTGGTACGACAAAACTCTCTTTTAACATATTGATTAGAGCCTACCTGTATATCGGTTGTTCCACTAGCCAGGAATATAAGGTAAAGTTTGAGGGTAACTATGGAACTGAAGTGGCCAATGTGGAAGCCGCCATCTATGTCTTGGACATGAATACGGGGAATGATTATTATTACGCAACGAATAGTAACAGACAGCCTCAAATGTCTATGACTGGTAGAAATATAGACGGTGTGGTTAACCCAGGTCAAGGAACTGGAGTTTTGAAGGGTGAACAGTTGCTGCCTGGTCATATGTATCGTATTGACATGATCTATTCTGGAAAGTTCACAGGTCAGCGACAATCCTTCGGTTTCCAGCCTAAATTTTTCACTTCTAACAAAAAGGAGTGTAAAGAAGGTAATCGTTTGTTAATCGACTACATCAGTTATGAGACGGAGGCGGTGTGTGTGACTCCTCGTCTTGCTTGTGTGGGAGATGCCGTGTTGGTGAATACGGCGGGTTTCCCAGCAATGTCTGATATTGACTGGTACAAGAAAGTTGGAAATAACTTTGCCCCTATACCTAATCCGGAGGTGACGTATGTGCTTACGAATGGTAGGAAGAAACAGGCTTATATTAAGTTGATGAATTGGGGTGTGACTACATACCGAGTTCAATCTTCCTCTCATTCTTCTACTTATGTCGATTTCGATCTTACGGGTGAGGATTGTGATGATGTGTTGCATCCGCTCATATCGGGTACGGACCCTGTCTGTGCTGGAGGTGGACTGGCTGTGACTTCCCAGTATTTCGTCACGAACAAGGATGCACTTAAGTATATGGAGGGAGACAAGGAGTATCATTGGACGTTGACTGCTCCGAGTGGTGCTGATGTCACTGAATATATCACTTCTCAGGAAGGTCCGGAGTATGACCGAATCGCCATTACTTTCCCACCGGATGCGGAGGGAAGCGACCGTTTGGATTTACCATATATCATCACTATGGTGCCTCATGTTGGGGGATTCGCACATGATGAATTTAAAGTTTCCAAGGAGATCTATTTGAGAATGATACCTGACTTGTCAGGTTTGACCATGGAAGCTGAACCGATCTGTCCGGGTGTGCCGGACATAACCACTGCGACCGTAAAGGGAATTGAGACTGTGACAGATCAGTCTCCTGATTATACCTATAGTTGGAGAATCATGAATAATACTTATCCGACCAGTAGTTCCTCTTTCCGCCCTGATCCGGTATTTGAGGTGCCATTAACCCCTCATACGAACTTCTGTAGTATTACGGATGATGCGAATTTCCCATGTGCTTTTGTCGTGAACAACCATGGTTGTGAGGCCTCTATTTCGGAAAATGTGCTCGTCCAAAAGATGGAAGATCCTTATTTCGACAGATATGGTACGCGTTTAAAACCGGATACTGTTTTGACGGAAATCCGTTCTGTGGATGATCATTGCCAGGCTGTCGGATATTATTTGGATACCGTAAGATCTTATGTCTTCTGTGGTGAAAAGACGGTTACCGTTGAGTTCTCCTATGAGGGGGGAGCGTATGTTAATTATACGGATAGCATACATCATAATCTAATATTGGAAAAGGGTGAGAACCTTTTCAAGGTTACGGTCACGGATGCGTGCGATAAAACAGCAACATATTACAGCAAGGTTTTGGTCAATGACTATACGAGCCCTACCATCACCTGTCCAAACAATCTGACCCTCCATCCTGTAAACGGGTGTGATACTATTTGGAAGATTGTGCCTGCCGTGGCTACAGACAATTGTGATGAACCAATCCTGAAGTATCGTCTTGATAACGATCCAACATGGGAACAGTTTTATGCGGGTGATGATATACAGTTGGATCAGGGATCGTATGTGTTCCATTGGCAGGCTTCTGACCTCTCGGGTAACGCCAGTGAATGTTCGACGCAAGTCGTTGTCGCGGATTTGGTGAAACCTGTCATTAAGATTCTTACATCCAATGACCCGAAGGGCGCTTGTAACCCTTATATCGTTGCTCCTACGTTCGTGGCTGAGGATAACTGTACCCCTTCGGCTGATATGACGGTCATTGTGACCTCCCCTGGCGAGCGTAGCACCGATTGTATGTTCACCCAGACATGGGTGGCGAAAGTGACAGACGCTGGTGGCAACGAAGCGGATTCGGTGGAGGTCACTTATACCTGGAAACAGGATATTATACCGCCTACTATGACGGGCTCATTGCCTGATACGACGGTGGTGGGCTGCTCCGTAGCGGATGCCTCTCTGCCTGCTCCTGTTACCTCCATCGCCGCATTAGAGGCGCTGGCCGCTGGCTTGGATGTCAGCGACAACTGTACTCCTGATTCTAAACTGACTATCTCTAGCTCGGACGCTGCCCCTGAGGGAACTTGCTCTATCTTGGTGGTGCGTACCTACAGAATCACGGATGAGTGTGGTAAGTTTAGCGACTTTACTCAAAATATTTATATCAGACAGGCGGATTTCACTGTGCCTGCTGATGGGTCTGCGAATGTCTCTTGCGCAAACAACTTGGCAGATCCGGCTCTGCCTACGGTGACGGATGCCTGCGGAAGGACTCTCACACCGGTGGGTCCGACCATCGAAGGTTCTGCAACATGTAATGGCGATGTGACGTATCGGTACACCTACACGGATTGCGAGAACCATACCCACGATTGGAGTTTCGTCTATCATGTCAGCATCTCGGATTTCAATGTTCCTGTGGATGGCGGAGCTACCATCTATTGTAAGAAGGATACGGTGGCTCCTGTCCTGCCTACGGTGACGGATGCCTGCGGAAGGGTTCTTACCGCACCAGCACCGGTTGTCACGGGCAATCCTGAATGTGAAGGAACGATCACCTATACATACAACTATGAGGATTGCGCGCATCATGTGAATCCTTGGAATTTTGTTTATACGATTGAGAAGAGGGCTCCTGTGATCGATTCGGACGGATTCTCTACTTCTACGGAAATCTCTTGTATCGGTGATACCGCTGCCCTTGCCGCGAACAAGGTTCCTACAGCCCATAATGATTGTGGTGCGGTGGTTCTCCCTACGCTGACGAAGACCTACAGCTGGGAGGATGGCAAGGAGTTCTGTAAGGGTACAATCTCTTATGTCTATACTTATACCGACTGCGGGAAGTCCAGCACATGGGAATACAAATACATTCTGAACGACAATGTGAAGCCGGAATTCACTTGTAACGCAACTCGTCAGGAAATTACCATCTCTGAGTGTGATACGAAGATTATGCTCACGGCTCCTGCTGTCACGACTCCTTGTACGAGCGTTTCCATCTCGTATAGTATTGGCAATGGAGCGCGCACTCCTTATACTGCACCATTCGAACAGAATTTCGACTTGGGTGAAACAATTGTTCATTGGTATGCGGTTGATGCTTGCGGCAACGAGGCGGTGGAGTGCGCCGTGACTTATGATATCACGTATAAGCCTGGCTTCGATAAGAAGTGTCCTGTGAATCCGGATCTGAAGATTGATGTTTGTGACGCTCTGACATGGAGCAGTGTGAAGACTCGTTTGACGGGCGACTACGCGGCGTCTGTGAAAAGTATGGAATGTCCGAGCGGAATCGAGAAGGTCATAGATCCTATCTTCTTCTACAAGAAAACCAGTGAGGGGGAGAACGCTTATGTGGCTTTGACGGATGCTTCCGTATTCCTCTACGATGTGAAATACGATGTGAAATGGCTCTTCGTTTATGAGGGGGATAACCTGGAGACAGTGAAGGACTCTTGCTTCTCTACTGTTCTCCTGACTGATCTGATCGCACCATCTGTAGATTGTGACGCGATTACTCCTGTCACATTGCGTCCTTCGGGCTGCGATACACTCTATAAGTTGATTCCTCCTACGGGTGTCTTCCATGATGCATGTACAAGTGATGATGATTTGAGGTATCTCTTCTATATAGATAGAACGGGTCCGTTCTACTACGACTTTGATCAAATCGTTTACCGCTTGTCGAGTGGTACGCACTGGGTTACATGGAAGAGCGTCGATAGACATGATAACTGGTCTGACACGTGTGGCCACGCCATCCATGTGTTGGATGTCAACCCTCCTGTCATCGCTTGCGCTCCGGTGGAGAATCTCACCTTGGAGGTGCGTGGTAACCGTTGCGATACCACCTTCAACCTCAGCTCTCCTACTGTGAAGGATTCTTGTGGAGTGGCTGCCGTTTACTATAAGCTGGCGGATGGAGTGGAGCATCTCTATGATTCTATAACCGCTTCGAATAATAGCGTGACTTTCCCTGTGGGTACGTCGCTCGTTCGCTGGTATGCGAAGGATAGCGCGGGCAATGTCTCGGATACGTGTAGAAGCACTTATACGGTGAGGGATGTGGCGAATCCAACCATCAAATGTAAATCTGATACGAGCATCAAGCTCCGCTTGCATTGTGACTCTTTGATTACATTGGATGTGCCGGAAGCGAGCGATAACTGCTCTTACCAGTTGTACTACAAGATCGGAACGGGAAGCGAAACCCTTTACACGACTACTGTCCGGGAGACCTTCAAATTGGGCCCTACAACCGTCACTTGGCGTGCGGTGGATCCTTCCGGCAATGAGGCTATCTGCTCACGTACCTATACGTTGTCTGATAGTTCGGGCGTGCATGTCGTCTGCCCGAAGAATACGGATTTGCTGATCGACACCTGCCTGGATTTGACATGGAACGTTGTGAAGTCTCGCTTGACGGGTGATTATGCCGCTGCCGCAAAATATTTGGATTGCCAAAATAATGACAGTATCGTGATTGATCCAGCCTTCTTCTACAAGGAACAATCTCAGGCTGAAAACGCTTACGTGGCTGTGACGAACGCCTCTATCTTCAAGATGGACGTGAAGTATGACTTGAAGTGGTTGTTCGAGAAGAGTGGTGGTATCTTGGAGACGGTGAAGGACTCTTGCTTCTCAACGATCTTCTTGACTGACACGACCGCTCCGAAGGCGAATTGTAACTTCGTGAACCCTGTCCTTGAACCGTATGGTTGCGACACGTTATATCTTTTGGAGGCTCCAATCGGTGCGTTCATAGACAATTGTACCTCTAATGATCAACTCGAATATTGGTATCAGATTGACAGCGCTTCGTTCTTGAATTTTGCGGATAAGGTAAACGATAACAAGGTTATTCTTTCCTTGGGCGAACATCTGGTTTCATGGTATGCCGCTGATGCCCATGGCAATAGATCGGATACTTGCTCGTATACGTTGTTCGTGAAGGATGTTCTTCCTCCGACTATTCTGTGCGACGCGGTTGTCCTTCCTGCGTTGAATGTTACGCAAGGGTGCGACACGACCATCAAGGTGGGTGCACCTACAGTGACGGATTGCGATACGTTCCACATCTATTACAAATTGGGTGATGGCGTGGAACATTTCTATACAGACTCCTTCGAGGTCACTTTCGCGGTGGGCGATACGCTGCTGAAGTGGTATGCGAAGGATACGACGGGTAATGTCTCCGATACATGTGTGAAGGAGTATACGGTGAAGGATGTGGCGCCTCCAGTCTTCGATTGCCCTGCCGATACTGCCTTCAAACTCTATCATAGTTGTGATACGACCATGCGTATATTCTTCCCGAATGTGACCGACAATTGTAAGGTGACGAGACGCACCTATCGTGTTGGCTCAGACGCTGAGCGTGATTACACAGGAAATGAATCGGTTCACTTCGACTTGGGTGTGACCACCCTCACGTGGTTCGCTTACGATGCTTCCGGCAATAAGGCGGAGTGCTCACGTGACTACACAGTGACGGATAACACAAGCATTACCAAGGATTGTCCTACGGAGGACGATGTGATCATCAATACTTGTACGGATATGACTTGGAGCGAGGTCTTCGCTCACTACACGGATGCGCAGAAGGCGCGTGCGTCCCGCCTCAACTGCGCTAACAACGGTGAGGCCATCCATATCGATCCTATCATGCGCTACAAGGAAAGCAATGCTCCGGACAACGCATACGCTCCGCTTCTTGATAATACGCTGTTGACCTACAATGTCTCCTACGACATCCGTTGGGTCTTCGAGAAGAGCGGAACGAATATGGAGGATATCCATGACAGCTGCGAAAGCAAGGTCATCCTCAAGGATACGAGCGTGCCTACAATGGATTGCTCTAAGATCGAGAATATTGTCCTGAAACCAATCACTTGCGACTCTGTCGGTTATCAGTTCGTGAAACCTCAGGGTGTCTTCAATGATAATTGTGGTGAGGGTAACCTCAAGTACTTATTCAAGTTGGACGACGATGCTACCTTCACGGAGCTTGTGGGTGCGGCGCCTCGTACCATTGCGAACGGTTCCCATACCATCGTGTGGAAGGTGCAGGATCAGATCGGCAATGAGTCTGGCGAGTGTAGCCAATCTCTGACGGTGCTCGATACCATCGCTCCTGAGATGACTTGCCCTACCGATACGACGGTGAAGGTGGTGGCTGGATGTTCCATCACGCTTGACCTCCCTGTTGCTACCGCTACGGATGCCTGCGGTGAGCCGAAGGTATACTTCTCCTTCGACGGTCAATCGTTCACTCAGTTAGGCGCAACCTTCAACCATACGCTTCAGGTGGGTGATACGACCATCTATTGGTACTCGGAGGATGTCCACAATAACTTGACTGATACGTGCCACTATAAGGTGACCGTTCTGGATACCATCGCTCCTACGATTACTTGTCCAAGCGATATCTCCATTTCCTTGACAACGGGATGTGAGACGGATGTGGAGTTCGGTCCTGCTACGGCGGATGATAACTGCGAGGTGAAGACGATCTACTACTCGTACGACAATGCTTCCTTCACGGCTCTGCCTACACTCTCTTCTAAGGTGACGGACAACTTTGCGGTGGGTGACTATACGGTTTATTGGTATGCGGAGGATAACCATGGTGTCCTTTCCGACACCTGCAAGCAGAAGATCTCCATCTTGGATGACCATACCTTCGACATCAACTGCCCTCCTTACTCGGGCGCTGATCCGTTCATCGTGGAGACTTGCGACGAGTTGCCTTGGAAGAGCTTGAGCGATAGCCTCTCCAAACTCAACATGAACGCTTCCGCTCATTATACGGATTGCAAGACGTCTGTAGATACTCCTATCGATAGCATCATCATGAAGTATTCAGTGAAGGGCTCCAATACTTGGGCGCTCTTGGGTGATGACGATAAGATCCCTTACAATACGCCTTACGTGATCCGTTGGGTGTTCGTGAAGGCGGGCGATAACCTCGTGACGAAGTCTGATTCCTGCGAACTCCCTATCTTGCTGAAGGATACGACCGTGCCTCTCTTCAACTGCGACGACATCAATCCTGATTCGGCGGTGGTGGTTGCTGACAGTGTCTGCGAATTGCCTTACAAGGATATTCCATTGAACACTTATACGGCTCATGACAACTGCGATGGCGATATCGTTGGTATCCTCTCCACGTCGACGAACCTCGCCGACAGCGTGAAGGCGAACGATGTCTTCAAGGTGGGTACACTTTATAACCTTTACTGGATATTCCAGGATAGAACAGGTAACAAAGTATTCTGCGACCAGATGTTGATGCTGAATACTAACCTGAAACCGATATTCAACTGCGACTCCCTGAAGAATAGTCCGATCACGAAGATGTTGGAGAACGCTTGCGAAACCGACTCTACATCTTTGGGCATCGTGACGCCTATCGCTTACGACGCTTGTACGAAGGACCCTGTCCCTGGCGTCGGTCATAGGAAGAGTGGCCTGGCGATGAACGGTACGTATAGCGTGGGCCGTGACACCATCGTCTGGGTTTTCCAAAGCATCTATTCTACAACGCTTGATAGTTGTGAACAATATATCTTCATCCAGAGCGACAAGGAACTTGAGTTCGATTGCGACTCGTTGAAGAACGCGGTGATCACCGCTACTTTGCATGGCGTGTGTGAGGTTTCTGCCGCTGACTTGAATGTGAACACTCCGTTCGCCATCGATGTTTGTACGAACGATACCATCTTGGGCAAGGGTGTGCGTAAGAGCGGTAGGGATATGACCGATTCTTATCTTGTGGGTCGTGACACTATCGTTTGGACCTTCACCAGCGAGTATGCGAAGAACTCGGTTGTCTGTGAACAATATGTCTACATCAAGAGTGACTTGGAGCCGATCTTCGATTGCGACTCTTTGAAGAATGCGCTGATCGATACGGTTCTGCATGGTGTCTGTGAAATCTCCGCCGCTGGTCTGAATGTGAAGACTCCGTTCGCCCTCGACGCTTGTACGAAGGATACGGTTTGGGGCGTCGGCACTCGCAAGAGCGGTCGCGCGATGACTGAACCTTATCCAGTGGGCCGCGACACGATTGTCTGGAAGTTCACCAGCGAATACTCTACCGCTGAGGTGGAATGTGAACAGTATGTGTTCATCCAGAGCGATATCGAACCTACATTCAATTGTGACTCTCTGAAGGATTCTCCAATCGTGCGTGTGCTGCATGATGTCTGCGAAACGGATTCTGCAGGCATGAACTTTACGGTTCCATTTGCCCTCGACGCTTGTACGAAGGATACAATCTGGGGCGTGGGCACGAGAACGAGCGGTGAACCGATGGGCGGCGTCTACAAGGTGGGCCGTGATACCATCGTCTGGAAGTTCGTCAGCGAATACTCCACTGCGGTGGCTGAATGTGAACAGTATATCTATATCAAGAGTGATAAGAAACTTGAGTTCGATTGCGACTCGTTGAACAATACACCGATCGAGCGTGAATTGCATGATGTCTGCGAAATCGATTCCGCTGGCATGAACTTCACGGTTCCGTTCGCCCTCGACGCTTGCACGAAGGATACAATCTGGGGTGTGGGTGTACGTAAGAGCGGTGAACCGATGGGTGGCACTTACAAGGTGGGTCGTGACACGATCACCTGGACCTTCATCAGCGAGTACTCTACCGATACGGTGCACTGTGACCAGTATATCTACATCAAGAGCGATAAGGCGCTTGAGTTCGATTGCGACTCTCTGAAGAATGCACCGATCGAGCGTGAATTGCAGGGTGTTTGTGAAATTGACTCGGCTGGTTTGAACTTCCAAGTTCCGTTCGCCCTCGACGCTTGTACGAAGGATACGATCTGGGGCGTGGGTGTCCGCAAGAGTGGCGAGCCGATGGGCGGCATCTATAAGGTGGGCCGTGATACGATCACCTGGACCTTCATCAGCGAGTACTCCACCGATACGGCTATTTGCGACCAGTATATCTTCATCCAAAGCGATTTGAAGCCAATCTTCAATTGCGATTCCCTGAAGAACAGCCCGATCGATACGGTGCTGAACGGTGTCTGTGAGATCGACTCGGCTGCTTTGAACTTCACGGTTCCATTTGCCCTCGATGCTTGTACGAAGGATACGATCTGGGGGGTGGGCACCCGCAAGAGTGGTTTGCCGATGGGTGGCACCTACAAGGTGGGCCGCGATACTATCGTCTGGGTATTCGACAGTGAATATTCTACGGCTAACGATACTTGTGAACAGTATATCTATATCCAGAGCGACATGAAGCCTAAGTTCGATTGCGACTCCCTGCATAACGCACCGATCGAGCGTGTGTTGGAGGGCGTTTGTGAAATCGATTCCGCTGGCCTCAACATGATCGTTCCGTTTGCCCTCGACGCTTGTACGAATGATACGGTTTGGGGCGTAGGTACTCGTAAGAGCGGTGAGCCGATGGGCGGTATCTACAAGGTGGGCCGTGATACCATCGTCTGGGTATTCGATAGCGAATATTCTACGGCTAATGATACTTGCGAACAGTATATCTATATCCAGAGCGACATGAAGCCTAAGTTCGATTGCGACTCGTTGAAGAACTCACCGATCGATACAGTGTTGCATGGTGTTTGCGAGATTGACTCGGCTGGTTTGAACTTCACGGCTCCATTCGCCCTCGACGCTTGCACGAACGATACGATCTGGGGCGTAGGCACCCGCAAGAGCGGTGAGCCGATGGGCGGCATCTACAAGGTGGGCCGTGATACCATCGTCTGGGTGTTCGATAGCGAATATTCTACGGCTAACGATACTTGTGAACAATATATCTTCATCCAGAGCGATTTGACTCCTAAGTTCAATTGCGACTCGTTGAAGAATTCACCGATAGAGAAGGTCTTGGATGGTGTGTGTGAAATCACGCCTGAGGACTTGGGTGTGATTACTCCGTTCGCCCTCGACGCTTGTACGAACGATACGGTATGGGGTGTGGGCGAGAGAACGAGCGGCCGCAAGATGACCGACACTTATGTCGTGGGTCCTGATACCATCATATGGAGGTTCATCAGTGAGTACTCCGTCGATACGGCTATTTGCGAGCAATATGTCTTTATCCAAAGCAATAAGGGCATTGAGTTCGATTGCGACTCGTTGAACAACGCTCCGATCGAGAGGGTGCTCCATGGTGTCTGCGAGGTGGATTCCGCTACCTTGAACTTCCAAGTGCCATTCGCTATGGACGGCTGTACGAACGATACGGTTTGGGGCGTGGGCACACGTAAGAGCGGTTTGCCAATGGGTGGCACCTACTATGTGGGTCGCGACACGATCGTCTGGAAATTCTCCAGCGCCTATACGACGGAGGATGTTCTTTGTGAACAATACATCTTCATCCAAAGCGATATGGCTCCGTTGTTTAACTGTGATTCCTTGAAGAATTCACCAATCGATACGGTGCTCCATGGTGTCTGCGAAATTGATTCCGCTAGTCTGAACTTCCAAGTTCCGTTCGCCCTCGACGCTTGTACGAACGATACGATCTGGGGTGTGGGCACACGCAAGAGCGGTGAGCCGATGGGCGGCACCTACAAGGTGGGTCGCGACACGATCGTTTGGGTGTTCGACAGCGAGTACTCTACGGTTAGCGACACATGTGAACAATATATCTTCATCCAGAGCGATTTGGCTCCTCTGTTCGACTGTGATTCCTTGAAGAATAGTCCGATCGACACGGTACTTCATGGTGTCTGCGAAATCGATTCCGCTAGTCTGAACTTCCAAGTTCCGTTCGCCCTCGACGCTTGTACGAAGGATACGATCTGGGGTGTGGGTGTTCGTAAGAGCGGCGAGCCGATGGGCGGCATCTACAAGGTGGGCCGTGATACGATCATCTGGACATTCGCTAGCGAATACGCTACGGATACGGCAGTCTGTGAACAATATATCTTCATCCAAAGCGACATGGCTCCGAAGGTTGATTGCGACTCTTTGATGAACAACCCAATCGACACGGTGCTTCATGACGCTTGCGAGATCAGCGCCGCTGACCTGCATATCAACATACCATTCGCTCTCGACGCTTGTACGAACGATACGGTATGGGGCGTGGGTCAAAGAAAGAGCGGTCTGGACATGAACGATAACTTCCGTGTGGGACGTGATACGATCATCTGGCGCTTCATCAGCGAATTTGCTACCGAAACGGCTATTTGTGAACAACCAGTATTCATCCGCAGCGACAAGAAGCTTGAGTTCGATTGCGACTCTTTGATGAACTCTCCTGTGGAGCGTGTGTTGGAGGGCGTCTGCGAAATCAGTGCGGCTGACTTGAACCTCGTGATGCCGTTCGCTATCGATGCCTGCACGAACGAGAAGATTTACGGTGAGGGCGTGCGCAAGAGCGGACGTGGCATGGACGAGTCGTATGTCGTAGGACGTGATACGATCGTCTGGACCTTCATCAGCGAATATTCTACGGATACGGTTGTCTGTGAACAATTCGTCTATATCCAGAGCGATATAAAACCAGTCTTCAACTGCGACTCCCTGAAGCAGGAGGTTGTGGAGAAGGTACTGGAGGGTGTTTGCGAAATCAGTGCGGCTGACTTGAACATCCCTACGCCGATCGCTTATGACGCTTGTACGAATGAGCCTATCCCTGGCGTTGGTACCCGCAAGAGCGGACGTGCGATGGATGACCCTTATGTGGTCGGCCGTGATACGATCGTCTGGGTGTTCGACAGCGAATTCTCAACGCAGAACGATACTTGCGAGCAATACGTTTACATCCAAAGCGATATGAAGCCTAAGTTCGATTGCGACTCGTTGAAGAACGATCCGATCAAGAAGGTGCTGGAGGGCGTTTGCGAGATTTCTGCGGCTGACTTGAACGTGAACACACCGTTCGCTCTTGATGTCTGCACGAACGATACGGTCTGGGGCGTGGGTACCCGCAAGAGTGGCAAGTCGATGACGGATAACTACGTTGTCGGAAATGATACGATTGTTTGGGTGTTCGACAGCGAATACTCTACGAACAATGATACTTGCGAACAATATGTCTTTATCCAAAGCGATTTGGAACCTAAGTTCAATTGTGATTCGTTGAAGAATTCTCCGATCGAGAAGGTGCTGCATGGTGTCTGTGAAATCTCTGCGGAGGATTTGAATGTTGATACTCCATTCGCCCTCGACGCTTGCACGAACGATACGATCTGGGGCGTCGGCACTAGAAAGAGCGGACGTGCGATGGATAGCTCTTACGTTGTGGGTCATGATACCATCGTCTGGACCTTCACGAGCGTCTACTCTACGAAAGTGGCGGAGTGCGAGCAATATGTCTTTATCCAAAGCGATTTGGAGCCTAAGTTCGATTGCGACGAGTTGACGGATACGACCTTGTTCCTCGCTATGGATAAGTGCGAGATACCGGCGGGTCAGTTGATCTTGCCTACGCCTGTGGCGAAGGACGCTTGCACGGACGATGATGTGCCGGGTGAAGCTACCCGTGATGACGGTCTCACACTGTCTGACGCTTACCCTGTCGGAACGACTACGGTGACGTGGACATTCATCAGCCCATATAGCACGACTCCGTTGACTTGTGAGCAACACGTGATCGTGAAGGATACGATCGCACCTGTTCCTCATTGCGAGGATCTGGATACGATCCATGCGGATATCACCGCTACTTCCAGTCATAAGAACTTTACCACTTACGAGGAGGCTGTGGCCGCTGGCTTGGTGGCTCCTACGTTGGATGACCTTTGCGACGGTGTGATCACCGCTACGGGTCTTCGTGAGGATGGCTCTTCGTTGGAGGGTAACTTCGAAATCGGTTTGACGACTATCGTCTGGACTTATACCGATAAGTCTGGCAACTCAAGCACTTGTACGCAGATTGTCCAAGTGGAGGATCATGGTACGGATACGCTCTTCTGTCCTGGCGATCTCGACGGAAAGGTATTCGCTTGTGTCGAGGATATCCCTGCAGGCTACGACTCTTTCGAGGCGTTCAAGGATGCGGGTGGTTCCTTCACTACGGAATATAAGATCGTGGACGGCTCCTTCCGTTACACGGATACTTACCAAGGCGACTCCTGCTTGATGATCGTCACCAGAAAATATCAGGTGACGGATACGAGGGGTGATATCGACACCTGCGAGGAGGTTATCTATATCAGGGATACCATCGCTCCACTCTTCGACTTCGTCTTGCGTGATACCACACTCTCTTGTGAGGACTCCATCTTCAGCCCGGTTGTGATGACGGCTACCGACAATTGCGGTAAGGATGTCCGTATCGAGATGGTGGAGAGCAACGATAGAGGTAAGGACCCATCCTCTTGCGACTACTTCAATTACGACATCAAACGTGTCTACTATGCATATGACCGTTGCGAGAATGTGGACTCTATGATCCAAACCATTGCTATCCGTGATACGACGGGTCCTACGTTCACTTATCCGGATGGATGGCGCGATACTGTCTTGGCTAAGTCGTTGAAGGGTTGTTTGTTCGAAGTGCCTGATTTCACGCTGGATGTGAAATCTATGGTGAACGATAACTGTACGGAGATAGATAACCTTACCATCTCCCAGAATCCTCCAGCGGGTTCCTCTATCCAAAGCTCTATGTGGGTATGGGTACGTGTTTCCGATAAGTGTGGTAACACTGACAGTGTCGCTAAGTATGTGAGGGTTCAGTCTCCTAGCGCGATTGTCTCTCTCGACGCCTTCTCTACGGATACTTGTGTGACCGACGAGGTGGGTGTTTATTTGGCGAGCCAAAGTATACGTTTCGCTTCCGGTTATGTGGAGCAAGTGATGTATAACGGTAGAATCCGTAAGCTTCCTAGCGTGTTCAGCTACGATTACTATAAGGGTTCTATCTCTCATGAGAACTTGATGTATAGTGATAATCCGAAGACCTATAGGAGTGAGTTCTCCGAGTACGTGAAGATGTACGGTTCTGAGGTGAATACAAGCAAGGCGTTGACTACCTTGCATCAGAAGTCGGAGAGTGGTCTTTATTGGTTCGTCGCCATGGATACTACGACGGGCTGTTCCGATACGGCTTCCGCTTACATCAATATCTTGGAACGTCCTAAGATTAGCATGATCTCTGCCGAAATGCCAGTCTGCGAGGGCACTATGATTCAGTTGGATCCATACTTGAGATGTGTCGATAGCATGGGTGCTCCGATGAAGGCTCAATACTGGATGGTCGATGGCAAGCGTTTTGATTCGAATGACTCAGTCGATGGACTTGTCTCCTACGAATACAGAGGAAAGGAGATCGCTTATTATGCGGAGAACCGATGCGGTGCTTCTACCTCTAATAACACGTATGATAGCTTGGGCAATAACCTTCATACTCATGTGTTGTTGTCTTGCTATGACGATTCCCTCACTACGGCAGATACGTTGATTTACTTGGATAATGATACTGCCGCTTATGAGATGCTCCGTGTCAACCAGTTGTTCTCTTCTGATTCCATCTTGTTGGATGTCCACAAACGTTATGATCCGGATAGCATCATCATCGAGACGGATCCTCACGATCCTGCTCGTATCTGGAACGGAGAGAGCATCACGTTGGCCCTCAAGACGAACTACAATTACCATTACCTCGTATGGCGTAAGGTGTCGGGTAAGTTCGATATGGAGAACTATAACTCCTTCGAGGGCGATGGCTTCTTCTTTAATGATCCGGATGATGTGGAGGACGAGGTATATGAGTCTTCCGGCTACATGACCGATCCATATATCGTGGATTATCCGACGGATACGGCTTACTATTATGTGACCATCTCAGACGGTGTTTGTCCGGAAACTCCTTCCCGCCTCACCGAGGTGGATGTGTTGCAGCAGTTGCCTACCGCCTTTACTCCTCATACGAAGGATGGCTTGAATGATGTCTTCATGAAGAATCATCATGTCATCATCTTCGACCGCTACGGACAAAAGGTATTCGAAGGCAAGGATGGTTGGCCAGGCTTGCACAATGGTCATCCGGCGGACCCTGCCGTCTACTTCTATGAAGTGGAGATGGGCAATGGCCTGATCGTGAGAGGTACGATCGAGGTGGTTAAGATGCATTAATGGATAATGGAGGGGAATGGGTATCGTGAACGGTGCCGATTCCTCTTCCATTTTTGTTTTTTGTTTTTTATTTTTTCTTTGTAGTTTTGCAGTTGTATTTGAGTTTATGTAGGTATAAATGTTTCTAAAATGAAAGATGTTATGGTGAAAAAGTTGTTTTTTCTGTGCGCTTCATTGGTTGCACCATGGGTTTCCTATGCATCAATCGTAATCAATGAGGTCATGCCGAAGAACGTCTGCTCTACAGTGGACGACATGTTCCAGTTCTCTAGTTGGGCTGAGTTGTATAATTCGGGTAGCGAGGCGGTGGATGTTTCGTCTTACTTCCTCTCTGACACGTCTGTTATCGCGGACAAGTGGCAAATCGTCACGGATGCTGATCATCCGGAGCTTTCAGTGATTCAGCCTGGGGGCTTCCTCGTCATCTATCTGGATGGCACTACCGAGGATCCTAAGCCTTTCCATGCTTCGTTCAAACTTCCTGCTAAGCATGGCGGTCTTTACCTCTTTGACGAATCGGGTCGCCAGATTGACCGTGTGGTTTACGATACCACCTATCGTAACATTTCGTACGGAAGGACAGCGGACGGAGGAAAGGATATGGCGTTCTTCTTGCAAGCTACTCCTGGCGCATCCAACAATGGCGTGTCGACTTCCTCTGTTCAGACACCTGCTCCTTCGTTCGATTTGAAGGCTGGTTTCTACAATGGACAACAGACGGTTCAAATCAGTGACAAGGATGGTTCGGCTGAGATTTTCTACACTACGGATGGCTCGGAGCCTACGAAGAAGAAGGGTACCCGTTATGAGGGCCCGATTCAGATCTCTTCCAATACACCTTTGCGTGCCGCGGCTTACCGCGATGGACAAATCCCGAGCAATGTCACTTCCTCGACGTACTTCATCGATGAGAGGGAGATCAACCTGCCGGTTGTCTCTGTCGTTTCTGACCCGGATTATCTGTATGACGATGAGTTGGGTCTCCTCGTCGCTGGCTACAATGGTTCTGAAGTGCCTAGCTATTGCAACGGACCAGACGATGAGGCGAACTATTGGAACGATTGGGACCGCCCGGCTAACTTCGAGCTGTTTGATGATGGCAAAAAGGAGCAACTGAATCAAGAGGTGAAAATCGGTAATTTCGGCGCATGCTCAAGAACCAAGTTCGTTAAGTCCATCAAGGTCAATGCGGCTAAGATTTATGGGGATAACGAGTTGGACTATTCTATCTTCAAGGAGAAACCTAATTTGCGTTGGAAGAGCATCGTTTTGCGTAATTCCGGAAATGATTTCGGACGTTCTTATTTGAGGGATGGTTTCTTGCAGACCGCCGCTTCTTGCTTGGATATCGACCATCAGGCTTACCAACCTTCCGTTGTCTTCGTGAATGGTGTTTATTACGGAATGTTGAACATCCGCGAACGTACGAACATGGATTTCATCTTCTCTAATCATGGATATGATGATGATGAGTTTTTCATGAACGAGGGTTCTCATGCTCAAAGCGGTACCACCTACGAGAGGGTGCTGAATCTCGCTAAGCTTTCTTCTGATGCGATCAATGAGCCAGGCATGTATGAGAAAATCGATAGCATAGTCGATATCAATGAGTTCCTGAACTATTTCTTGGCTGAAATCTATGTGGTGAATAGGGACTGGCCGGGTGGTAACGTCAAGGCTTGGGTGCCTAAGAAGGGCGGCAAATGGAGATGGATCCTCTATGATACTGATTTCGGCTTCTCGTTGTATGAACAAAACTACTCCACACGCTCCATTACTTCGCTGGCGAATAAGAGCGAGACTTTCAAGGGGTTGATGCAAAACGAGGTGATCAAGAAACGTTTCTTGGCGAAGTGTTGTGTCCATCTTGCGACTACTTTCTCTGAAGCCAGAATGAACGCTATCCTGGATAGCTTGCTGGAGAATGTGAGGACAGAGGCGGAGTATTATGCGGAATATCTTTCCAAAAATAAAAAGATAGAAGGCTCTTTTGATGATAACATCGCTTCCATCAGAAAATTTGTGGAGAAACGTATCCCTTATATCTATAAGGATATCAAAGCTTTATATGGACCGGACTCTCTCCGTGTGCGCATTTCCTCTTCCCTTCACAACGCTAAGTTTATGCTGAACGGGGAGCCTATCAACATGAATGATTTCTCTGGTCTTTATTTCCAGGATACGCCATGTGAGGTCGAGGCGATTGCCCCTGCCGGATATCTGTTCGACCATTGGGTGGTTACCCGCAATGGATCTTCTGAGACAATCCGTAAGCCGCTGATCCAAGACGCTACGTGTGCGGATTCCTACGAGGCGTTCTTTGTGGAGGATGCTTCTTATGATCCTAACGTGAATAGAATATTCTTCAATGAGATATGCACGAAGAACAAAGTCTATTTGGATGAGTTCAGGCAGACGGAAGACTGGATCGAGTTCATCAATACCGGCAAAGAAGATGTCGATATGGCGGGCCTCTTCCTCTCTTCTTCCATCGATACGCTGGGTATGTATGAGATCCCTTCGGGTCATGCCGCTTTGACGACGATCCCAACGGAGGGCTTCTTGGTATTCTGGGCGGATAAGGATCCGGAGCAGGGACCTTTGCATGCTAATTTCAAACTGCCATTCTCGGAGAGTGAAACATTGTTCCTCTCGAAGAAGGTGAATGGCTCGTTTGTCATCTTGGATTCTGTCACATATCAGTTCCATGACATTCATCGCTCATATGCGAGGTTTGTCGATGAGGGTAAGGTCTCTTGGCAAGTCACGAACTTGATCACCTTCGCTGGCGCTAATTTGCCTCCTACATCGGTGCGTAATGTCGTTTCCGACGAGCTCATCATCTCTTTCTACCCTAATCCGGCTTCGGATAGGTTGTTTATCACTGCTTCCACGGAGGATGTGTTGCACGCCCAACTGGTCTCCATGATGGGCAATGTGGTATTGGAGAACTCTTTGCGGAGCGGTGAATACCTTGATCTGGAACGTCTTGACAAAGGTGTCTATATGCTTTTCGTGAAGTCGGCTGATGGTTACGCCATCGCTAAGATTTTGAAGAAATAGTTGTTTCCCTGACATCGGACGGGGTGTTGATCCACGTAGATGATTTTTGACCCGCTCCGTTCGATGTTGGGGATTTTTGTATACCTTTGTGCCCTATATTTATTTGCTTTAATTGAACATGAAAGATTGTAGAATTTTGACAGTGCAGGATGTCTCCTGCGTGGGACAGTGCTCTTTGACGGTCGCATTGCCTATCCTTTCCGCTATGGGTATTGAAACAGCTATTTTGCCTTCTGCGGTGCTTTCGACGCACACGGGAGGCTTCACGGGTTTCACTTTCCGTGACTTGACGGAGGATTTGGTGCCTATTATGCAACATTGGCAGAAGGAGAAGATCTTCTTCGACGCTTTCTATACGGGTTACGTCGGTAGCCCCAAGCAATTGGCGTATATTACGGATATCATCGACAACACTTCCAAGAAGGATAGCTTGGTTATCATAGACCCTGTCTTGGGTGACAAGGGTAAGCTCTACCCTGGTTTCACGGATGATTTCCCTGCCCAAATGGCTAAGTTCTGCGCCAAGGCGGATGTGATCCTTCCGAACTTCACGGAGGCCTCTTTCATGCTCAATGAGAAGTATGTCGAGGATCATCACACGACGGAATATGTCGAGGACATGCTCCACAAACTGAAGGGCTTGGGCGCTAAGAACGTGCTGCTTACCGGTGTCTCCCTGGAGGAGGGAAAGGTGGGTGTCGCTACGCTGAACGGTCAGACGGGTGCGGTTAGCTACTACTTCCGCGACTTCATCGGTGGTGCATTCCACGGAACTGGTGATGTCTTCGCTAGTTCGTTCACGGGTGCGATGGTGCGTGGCTACTCTCTGGAGGAGGCTGCTAAGATTGCGGTGGACTTTACCGTGAAGGCCATCGAATGTACGGTGGACGATCCTTCCCACTGGTATGGCGTGAAGTTCGAGAAGGCTTTGCCTTCCTTGATTAAACGCCTGGGTGACTGATGCGGATCATCGACCCCTTCATCTGATGATAGTCGGATATTGACT
The DNA here is from genome assembly GCA_045226255.1 of Paludibacteraceae bacterium. Lineage (GTDB taxonomy): Bacteria > Bacteroidota > Bacteroidia > Bacteroidales > Paludibacteraceae > UBA1181. The sequence continues at coordinate 26,914 of JBGVCG010000003.1, forward strand.
TGTAAAATCGATAAAGAAAGTGCTGAATAAAATCAGCACTTTTTTTATTTCCCTGTATCAACCATGTTTTTGCCCTTGATATTGATGAAGATTCCTTCCCCGAAAATGCAATAGTTGGACTGTTTTTTTTATATTTGTGCCTAGTAGGTTGTGTGTCCCAGTTTTGTTACAAAATAAGGAATGAACGCCAGACTTCGACCAATAAAGCTAGTCGAATACTCCTGCATGTGAACATGGGGTGAGGATTGATGATTACCCCATGTGTCGGAATGGTTTGATTTATATATTTTTGATAATCATTAAGTTAAAATATGAAAAAGACAATCATAGATGTTTTTGAGAATTCGGTTCGTTGCTATGCCCACAACACGTTCCTGATGGAAAAGGTGGGAACGGAGTGGCAACATACGAGTTATGAACAGGTCCAGCAAATGGTCTATCGCCTTGGCGCCGGTTTGCAGTCCATCGGTGTGAAGAAGGGGGATAATATGGCGCTCCTATCGGAAGGTAGGAACTTGTGGATCGTCAGCGAACTGGCGATGTTTTACGCGGGTGCCGTCAATGTGCCTTTGAGCATAAAATTAGAAGAGAAGAACGATTTGCTCTTCAGATTAAACCACGGGGACGCGAAATTCATCATCGTCAGTGGACAGCAGTTGAAGAAGGTACGCCTCATCGCAGACCAGCTGCCGCTTTTGCAAAAGATTATTGTGCTGGATGAGCAAGCGGAGTATGGTGACAAGGAGGTTTCTGTCCAGGAGGTGATGCGCATGGGCGATGATTTTCTCTCCAGTCATTCGATGGATGAGTTCCTGAGCGTCGGGAGGAGCATAGAGAACGATGATTTAGCCACCATCACGTATACCAGCGGAACGACAGCCGACCCTAAGGGTGTCTGCCTAACCCATCGGAACTATACCGCCAATGTGGAACAATCCCTTTCTAGGGTTACCATCGATTCTACGTGGCGGACACTCATCATCCTGCCGCTCGACCATTGTTTCGCTCATGTGGTGGGATTCTATGTGATGATGATGCAGGGAGCCTCCGTCGCTACTGTTCAGGTGGGTAGGACCCCGATGGAAACGTTGAAAAACATTCCGTTGAACATCAAGGAGGTGAAGCCTCATTACATCCTGAGTGTCCCTGCATTGGCCAAGAGCTTTAAGAAAAACATTGAGCAGAACATACAGAGCCAAGGAGCGCTCGCTTCCCTTCTTTTCTCTTGGGGAAAGAAGATTAGGCAAACCTATTTCGGGGAGAGTTGTATGGACAATAAGGGGGTGAGGTCTCTTCTGTGGCCTCTCGTGAAATTATTTGACAAAATATTATTCGACAAGGTGCGTGCTGGCTTCGGAGGCGAGCTGAAATTCTTCGTGGGCGGAGGTGCGTTGTTGGACAAGGATTTGCAAAAGTTCTATATTGGCATCGGCATCCCTATGTTCCAAGGCTACGGATTGAGCGAGGCCACACCTGTCATCAGTACCAATACGCCAACCTTTTACCGGTTTGGCTCGTCTGGTAAATTGGTGGAACCCATAGAACTGAAAATCTGCGGTGCGGATGGTAAGGAGTTGCCTTTGGGCGAGTCTGGAGAAATCGTGGTGAAGGGAGAAAATGTGATGGCCGGTTATTGGAAAAATCCTGCCGCTACGGCTGAGACCGTGAAGGATGGATGGCTCTATACGGGAGATCTGGGATACATGACACCGGAAGGCCTGCTTTTCGTGAAGGGTAGGTTCAAGAGCTTGCTCATCTCCAGTGACGGGGAGAAATATAGTCCGGAAGGCATAGAGGAGTCGCTGGTGCAGCTGTGCCCTACCATCGACCAAGTGATGCTCTACAATAACCAATCACCGACCACCAGCGCATTGATCGTGCCGAACAAGCAGGAATTGATTCGGATGGGCTTCGACCTGACGAGCGAGGAGGGGAGGAGAGCGGCGATATCCGCCATTAACCTCGAAATCTCAGCCTTTAGGAAGGGAGGCGAATATGCGGGACTCTTCCCTGAAAGGTGGTTGCCGAGCAGTTTCATCCTGCTGAAGGAACCCTTCTCGGAACAGAACCACATGATTAACAGTACGATGAAGATGGTGCGGGGCAAAATAGAAAAGGCGTATGCGGAGCAGTTAGCATTCGTCTATACGCCTGAAGGTAAGAAACTGGATAACGATTACAACATGAATGCGTTAGCGTAGCCTGGTGAACAAGGCCAGGACGCTTTCGCATTATTGCCTATTGAGTGGGGGTGAGGCTTATTTCTGAGCTATCACCTCCACTTCTATCAATGCACCTTTCGGTAGGGATTTCACCTCCACGCAGGATCTAGCTGGCGCATTGTCAGCGAAGTACTCGCCATATATCTTGTTCACTGTTCCGAAACTAGCCATATCGCTGATGAATACGGTGGTTTTCACCACGTCGGAGTAGGCGAAGCCGGCTGCTTCCAGAATCTGCCCGAGGTTCTTCATCACTTGGGTGGTTTGCTCCTCTATGGTTGGTCCGACGATGTTCCCTGTTGCGGGATTGATCGCGATTTGTCCGGAGGTGTAGAGTGTGTCGCCAACTAATACAGCTTGGCTGTAAGGTCCGATGGCGGCGGGTGCGTTAGGTGTGGAAATTATTTTCTTCATACTAGAAATTTTTTGTTAGACAAATGTAATAATGTTTGGGGTAAAATCCATTCGAATGTTGTATTTTTGTGCTGTTCAGTAAGACGGGGGCTATTATGATGAACAATAGTGAAATGCAAAGTGTCAAGAATAAGTTTGGCATCGTGGGGGCGGATCCTGCGTTGAACCGTTCGATTGATGTGGCTGTTCAGGTGGCGTCTACCGATTTATCTGTGCTTGTCACGGGGGAGAGTGGTGTAGGTAAGGAGCGGATTCCCCAAATCATCCATCAGTACAGCGCCCGGAAACACAATAAGTACATTGCGGTGAATTGCGGCGCAATCCCTGAGGGCACGATCGACTCCGAGCTGTTCGGCCATGTCAAGGGCTCGTTCACGGGTGCCACTTCAGATAGAAAAGGATATTTCGAGGAGGCGAATGGCGGCACTATTTTCTTGGACGAGGTGGGCGAATTGCCCCTCTCCACACAAGTTCGTCTGCTTCGTGTCTTGGAGGCGGGAGAATACATGAAGGTGGGTTCTTCGGAGGTCTACAAGACGAATGTTCGGGTGGTGGCGGCCACCAATATGGATATGCCCCGTGCCATATCGGAAGGCCGATTCCGTGAGGATCTGTACTATCGTCTGAACACTGTGCCGATTTCTGTTCCTCCGCTCCGTCAGCGGGGAGACGATATCTATTTGCTGTTCCGTAAGTTCGCGACGGATTTCGCGGAGAAGTACAAGATGCCGGCGGTCTCTTTGTCTGCCGATGCGAGAATGTTGCTGCTCCATTATTCCTGGCCGGGTAATGTGCGCCAGCTGAAAAACGTGACGGAGCAGATCTCTGTGCTGGAGACGGACCGTGAAATCTCGAAGGAGACGTTGCTCTCCTATCTGCCGGATCAGGCGACAGTGGCTAATCTCCCTATGGTCACTTCCTCAGCGGGCGATAAGTCGTTCAATAGCGAGCGGGAGATCCTCTATCAGGTCTTGTTCGATATGAAGAAGGATATGAACGATTTGAAGAAACTGGTGAATGATATTATGCGGAATGCGGGCATGCATGTCGATGATATGCAGATGAAGCCAGTGGATGTGCATACCTATCGTGATATCCACCAGCCGTACGAGGATGTGCAGGGCGTGGATGCCAACTTCCCGACAGACTCGACCATACCGTCCTCGCCGATGTCATCGTCTTCCGTGACGAAGATTAAGTCTCAACGGGACATCCAGGATATGGAGGAGTATGTGGAGGAGAATTTCTCCTTGGAGGATGCGGAGAAGGACATGATAAAGAAAGCTCTGGAAAAACACAATAACAAAAGAAAATATGCGGCGCAGGATTTGAAGATCTCCGAGCGTACGTTGTATAGAAAGATTAAACAATATGGCTTGGAATAAGAAGAAAACATATCTTTTCGTGGCGATCGCCTCTATGTTGTGCGCATTCGTCTCTTGTAAGATATCCTATAAGTTCAATGGCTCTTCCATCGACTACTCGGTCGTGAAGACGATTAGCATTGATGAGTTCCCGAATAGGGCGCCGTTGGTTTACGCCTCCTTGTCGTCCGATTTCACGGAAAAACTGAAAGAGGAGTTCTCTTCCAAGACCGCACTCCGTTTTGTGGATCATGACGGAGACTTGCAGATTTCCGGTGATATTACCGGTTATAATGTGATATCAAGTGGTGTGAACTCCTCTGGAGAGGCTGTCGACTCTCGCTTGCAGATGTCGGTTTCCGTGCGTTTCGTGAACAAGGTGAACTCCACCGAGAGCTTTGAGAAGACGTTCTCTTCTTACCAGACATTCTCCAATGAGTACACGATCGACCAAGTGCAGGGCGAACTCAACGGATTGTTGATTGAGGATATCGTTAGCCAGATATTTAATGCAACTGTAGCTAATTGGTAAGAGATGACGACAAGTGAAATCATATCGCTAATGGAACATCCCGGTCGTGTCGCCGAATGTCACCTGAGGGATCTGCAGGATTGTGTGGAGCGCTTCCCGTATGCGCAGACATTCCGGTTGCTCTATCTGAAGGGGCTTCACAATGTGGGTGACCTTCGCTTCGACCAGGAACTGAGGAAGGCTTCCCTTTATGTCGTTGACCGGAATGCGTTGTATCAATTGATCTTGGTGCCGACGGAGAAGGAGGAGAAACCTGAGCCTATCCCTGAAAATCTTGTGGTGGAGGAGAGTGATAGGACCTCTCCGGAACGGATCTCCCGCATCAATCCATCTTTGGCTTATGTCACGGATATGACGGATTTGTTGAACGATTTGAAGCCTATTGACACTGGAAAACCGGTGAAGGAGATGCGCGGTCAGAGCCTAATCGATGAATTTATATACTCCCGGGAGTCGGTTGATGAAAATAGTTACCCGACCAGTGAGTTGCAAGTGAGTCCTGCGCCACTTCTTCCGGAACAGCCTGATAATCAACCAGAAGACACCGAGTGTTTTACGGAAACACTGGCTAAAATTTACATCAAACAAAGGAAGTTTGACAAGGCGATAAAAATATTTAGGCAGTTAAGTTTGAAAAATCCAGAAAAAAGCATTTACTTTGCAGACCAAATCAGATTCTTTGAGAGACTGATAGAGAATTTAAACAATTAAGTTAAAAAAATGATTTACACATTTATTACGATTATTGTAGTGATTGCTTCCATCACTTTGATTGGTGCAGTATTAATGCAAAATTCGAAAGGTGGAGGCTTGGTTTCCAGTTTCCAGGCTCAAAATCAGATCATGGGCGTGAAGAAGACTACGGATTTCATGGAGAAAGCGACTTGGTTTTTGGTGTGTGTGGTGGTTGTGTTGAGTATCGCTAGTGCTGCTTTTTACCCAAGAGAGGAAGCTGGTGCAAAATCTCAGTTGACCGGACAGGTTGAGTCTACTACGGCTCCTGCTTCTGGTGCTGATGCTGAATAAGGAAAAAAATGCTCTTATTTGTCAAGGGGTTGGATGTTTCCGACCCCTTTTTTCTTTTTGTGTTGTGATATCTTTTCATTTTTCATTATATTTGTATGAAGCATAATGAGTAAAGGAATGAGGAAATTATTGTCTATTTTTATCGCTTTGCTTTCGTCTTGTTTGCTTTGTGCGAAACAGTACAGCGTCGACAACATCGAGATGGTTCATCTGCAGGATGCGTCGCGTTATGTATGCAATCCTGAGAATATTCTGTCGTGGGATTCCGTGGCGGTGATGGATGCTTTGTTGGACCGTTTGGAGGATTCTACTGGCATAGAGGTGGTTGTCATAGCGGTGGATTCCCTCGCGAATCATGATTGCTACGAGACGGCCATCCGCATCGGACAGAAATATGGTGTGGGTAAATCCTCTTTGAACAATGGACTTGTCATCCTGCTTTCCACGCAGGAGCGTTGCGTGCAGTTTTCCACTGGCTCCGGGCTGGAGGGGTATCTGCCGGATGTGATTTGCAAGAGGATTCAGAGGGAATGTATGATCCCTTATTTCAGCAAAGGAGATTGGACCGGCGGTATGACGATGGGTGTGCGTGTCGTTTATGAGACGTTGCAAGGCTCTATGACTTGGGAGGAAGAAGAGGAAGAATTGACCTTCCTTGAAATCCTTATTTTCTGGGGATGTCTTCTGTTTCTTCCGCTCCTTCTCATCTATAGCTGGTGGAAAGGCAAGAAATGTCCTCACTGTGGCAAACATTCCCTGAAACGGATCACGAGCGAGATGTCATACTCGGATAGATCGATGGTGAAGTATCAGGACACGTATATGTGTAGTAAGTGCGGAGAACGGACGGTTCGTCTGCGGACCATCTACAAGTCGAGCGGTACCTCCCGCAGGTCTGGTGGCAGTGGCGGCGGATATGGCGGCGGATTCGGTGGCGGATTCGGCGGTGGCAGGTCCGGAGGTCACTTCGGTGGCGGACATTTCGGTGGCGGCGGCGCTGGTTCTAGATTTTAGTGTAAAAATTATTAAATCATAAAAGTTTATTGGTATGAAAAAAAGTACGATTTTTTTGATTGGGGCGATTGTCGTCCTAGTGATTTGGTGCATTTCCGCCTATAACAATTTGGTGCAGAAGGACGAGAAAGTGACTGCTGCATGGGGAAACGTGGAGACACAGTATCAACGCCGTGCGGATCTCATTCCTAATTTGGTAGAGGTGGTGAAAGGCTATGCCAAACACGAGCAAGGAACGCTCACCGCAGTGATCGAGGCGAGAAGCAAGGCGACTTCCATCACGATTGATCCGTCCAACATCACTCCTGAGGAGTTGGCGAAGTATCAGGAAGCGCAAAGCTCCGTTTCCAGCGCTTTGGGCAAGTTGTTGGCTGTGGCAGAAGCCTATCCGGACTTGAAGGCGGAGTCCCGTTTCGCCGATTTGCAGGCTCAATTGGAGGGAACTGAGAACCGCATCGCGGAGTCACGCCGTGTGTTTAATGAGACGGCGAAGGATTTCAACATGGAGCTTCGCTCATTCCCTAATAATATATTAGGTGGAATCTTCGGACTGAGAACCCGCGCTTATTTCGAGTCGGAATACGGAGCTAACAAGGCGCCTAAAGTGGAGTTCTAATCGTTAGGATTTCCCCAATTATGATATGGGGGAGGAATCGGATGTCGCCGGTTCCTCCCCTCTTTTTTGCCGACCCATTCCGCTTTTTGTCGTGTGTGGGAAGGGAGAGGAATCCTTGCGCATCAATTTTTTTTCGAAAATCCGTCTATTTTTGGCGTGTGAAATAAAACAAAAATAACTATATTTGCGCTCCGATTGAAAGTGGGTTCGCTTTTCAGCCCAGTGATTCAGTCCGTTAATGTGAAAAATATATTTAAAATTATTTATAATTAACTGTTATTAAAATGCAAAACAAAGGATTTGTAAAGTTGATTGCGGTGCTTTTCGCATTCGCTTGCCTCTTTTACCTTTCGTTTAGCCTTGTCACCAATCATTATGAGAGCAAAGCTGCTAAGATGTTTGGAGAAGGTACGGAAGAATACAACAGGTATCTCGACTCCCTTTCGGGAGAGAAGATTTGGTTGGGTTATACGTTGAAGGAGTGCCGCGAGAATGAGTTGAACTTGGGTTTGGACTTGAAGGGTGGTATGAACGTGGTGATGGAGGTTTCCGTTTCCGACATCATCAAGTCATTGGCAGGAAGCCAAGCCAATACCGATGAATTTGTGAGTGCAATGAAGTTGGCTAAGGAAAAGCAACTCAACACTCAGAAGGATTTCGTGGACATTTTCGCGGAAGCCTATAAGGAGACGAACCCAGGAAAACCGTTGTTCTATTTGTTCTCATACGAGTTAAAGGATAAATTCAAGGATACGCCAGAGGATCGTGAGGTGGTATCAGTATTGAAGGAACAGGTAAAGGTTGCAGTAGACAACTCCTTCAATGTGCTCCGTTCCCGTATCGACCGTTTCGGTGTGGTTCAACCGAATATTCAACAATTGGATATCGCTGGTCGTATCTTGATCGAGATGCCAGGTGTGAAGGAGCCAGAGCGTGTGCGTAAGCTGTTGCAGGGTTCCGCCGACCTCGAATTCTGGGAGACATTTGACTATGCTGAGGTATACGAGAATCTCCAGGCGATAAACAATATGGCTAGGGAAATGCAGAACGCTTCTGAAAAGAAGGCGAATGGTGAGACTGCCAATGCGGATGAGAATGCTGTGAAGGATACTGTCGCTCAGTCTATCGCGGATAGCCTTATCGCTGCGTCTGCCGCTGCTGATTCTTTGGACGAGGAGAATATGTCCGCTGAGGAATATAAGAAACAGAATCCGTTCTTCGCTATTCTGCAACCAATGCAGAGAAGAGACGGAAAGGGTCCTGTTCTCGGTGTGGCTGAGATTAAGGATACTTCCAAGGTTATGGAATATTTCAGATTGGCTCGTGAGAAACGTCTGATCCCTTCTAGCCTTCGTCCTGTATGGTGCATCAAGCCAATGGATAAGGCTGGTCTTTATGTTCAGTTGATCGCTATCAACTCTTCTAGAAGGGACGGTAAGGCTCCGTTGAACGGTTCCGTTATCACGGACGCTCGTGCGGATCTCAGCCAATTCGGTTCTTCTGCCGAGGTTAGCATGGAAATGAATCAGGAGGGCGCTAAGAAATGGGCTGACCTGACTAAGAAGAATATCGATAAGAGCGTCGCTATCGTGTTGGATGGCTATGCATACTCTTTCCCGAACGTCAACTGCGAGATCACAGGCGGTCGTTCCCAAATCACTGGTAACTTCACCATGGAGGAGGCGAAGGACTTGGCTAACGTGTTGAAGTCTGGTAAGATGCCTGCTCCTGCTCATATCGTTCAAGAGGATGTCGTTGGTCCATCATTGGGTCAAGAGGCTATCAATGCGGGATTCATCTCTTTCATTGTGGCATTCATCCTTGTCTTGATTTACATGATCTTCTATTATGGATTGATTCCTGGTCTTGTGGCTGACTTCGCATTGCTTTGTAATGTGTTCTTCATCTTCAGCGTGTTGGCCTCCTTCAAGGCGGTTCTGACGTTGCCAGGTATCGCAGGTATCGTGTTGACACTCGGTATGGCTGTCGATGCGAACGTGTTGATCTATGAGCGTATTCGTGAGGAGAAGCGTAACAACAAACCTCTTAAGCAAGCGTTGGCGGATGGTTACGGCAATGCGTTGAGCGCCATCCTCGACTCTAATATCACTACGGTTTTGACGGGTATCATCCTCTTCGTGTTCGGTACAGGACCGATCAAGGGATTCGCTACCACGTTGATTATCGGTGTGCTCTGCTCTTTGTTCACGGCAGTGTTCATCTCTCGTTTGATATTCGATTTCTTGAGCAACAAGAAACCTCTTATGATGGAGAATTTGCCATTCTGCACATCTGTGACGAAGAACTTCCTTCAGAATGTTAGCTTCGACTTTATCGGCAAGGCTAAGCCGTTCATGATGGGCTCTTTGGTTATTTTGCTTGTCGGTTTGGTTTCGTTGTTCACTTCTGGTTTGAAGTCCGGTATCGACTTCTCTGGTGGTCGTAACTATATCGTTCGTTTCGAGCAACCAATCAATACGGCTGAGATGGCTTCTAATTTGAGGAACGTCTTCGATAATGTGAATGTGATCACCATCGGAGAAAACAATAAGGTGAGAATCTCTACGAACTACAAGATCATGGAGACTTCTGACAATATTGACGATGAGATCGAGGCAATGGTTTACGAGGGCGTTAAGTCGTATCTGCCAGACGGCGTTACGAAGGAGATGTTCTTGAGCCGTTATGTTCGCACGAATGAAGGTGGATTTGGCGCTGATGTGGAGGATGGTTCCGTCACATATGGTTTGCAGAGTTCCCAGAAAGTGGGTCCTACAATGGCTGACGATATCAAGACTTCCGCTATCTTCGCCGTCTTGATCGCTGTGCTTGTGATCGGTCTTTACATCTTGATTCGTTTCCGCAACCTCTCATTCAGCTTGGGTGCTGTGGCTGCTTTGGTTCACGATACTTTGTTCATCATGGGTATCTTCTCATTGTTGAAGAATATCATGCCGTTCTCCATGGAGGTGGATCAGTCGTTCATCGCGGCTATCTTGACGGTCATCGGTTACTCTATCAATGATAAGGTGGTCATCTTCGACCGTATCCGTGAGTTCCGTAAGTTGTATAAAGCACGTGACGATCATAAGTTGTTCAATGACGCTTTGAACTCCACTTTGAGCCGTACGTTCAGTACCTCTATGAGTACTTTGGTGGTGTTGTTGATCATCTTCGTCTTCGGTGGTGACACAATCCGTGGATTCATCTTCGCGATGTTGGTCGGCGTTATCGTCGGTACTTATTCTTCTTGGTTTATCGCTGCGCCTATCGCACATCGCTTCTTGCCTAAGAAGGATGGTGTTGATAAGGACAATTCAAAGAAGAATGAACTTGTGACTAAATAGGGGATTGAGGATTTGTAATTCGTAATTCTTATTTGAACTTTACAATAAAGATTTCACGCATTTTCTTCATAGAAATGTGTGAAATCTTTTTTATCGTATGTGGCTTATGAAATATTTGCAGTCTGACGATTTGTTTAATTACAAACGGAGAGCCTCTTCTGTCGTGCATGTCGGCGGCTTGTCCTTGGGGGGCGATAACCCGATACGGGTGCAGTCCATGGCGAATACCAACACGAACGACATTGAACCTAGTGCGGAACAAGCGTTGCGCATTGTTGCTGCTGGCGGTGAACTTGTTCGTTTTACCGCCCAGGGGGTTAGGGAAGCCGAGAGTCTGAAACTGATTCGCCAATCTTTGTCTGATAAGGGTTGCGATGTGCCTCTGGTGGCGGACATCCATTTCAACCCTGCCGCCGCTGAGGTGGCTGCGCAGTATGTCGAGAAGGTGCGTGTCAACCCCGGCAATTTCGTCGATAGGGTCCATACGCTCCAACGTTTCGATTATACGGACGAGGAGTATCAGCAGGAGCTGGATAAGATAAAGAATCGTCTGCTCCCTTTACTCCGCATTTGCAAGGAACATCACACCGCATTGAGGATTGGGGTGAACCATGGTTCGTTGTCTGATAGGATTTTGTCCCGATATGGTGATACGCCTCAAGGAATGGTTGAGTCTTGTATGGAGTTCCTCCGTATCTGTAGAGCGGATGGCTTCAATGACGTGGTGATCTCTATCAAGGCCTCCAATACGGTGGTCATGGTGCAGACCGTGCGTCTCTTGGCTGCGACGATGGAGAAGGAGGGAATGTGTTATCCGTTGCATCTGGGCGTCACAGAGGCTGGTGATGGTGAGGATGGACGTGTGAAGTCCGCCCTTGGCATCGGTGCGTTGTTGGCGGATGGCATTGGAGATACGGTGCGTGTCTCGCTGAGTGAGGCTCCCGAGTGTGAGATCCCTGTCGCCCGTAAGTTGGTCGATTATATCACGAAAAGGGCTGGTCATGCGAAAATATCCGCAAAGGATTCTGGTATGGTCGATCCGTTCCGTTTCGCCCGTAGAAGCACTTTCAAGGTGGACCGTATCGGGGAGGGCTCCCTTCCTGTCGTGATCATGTCCTCTGCTGTTTCCTCTCGTGGACTGGAGCCGGACTATAGTCTGGAGAATGGTCGTCTGGGCGGTGCCCCGTTGTATGGGGTAGATCGTCTTGCGGACCTGCAATCCGACCTCTCCCCATTGAAGTTTTTGCAGTTGTCATATCCTGATTACACGGAGGATGTCCGGAATGCTCTGGACGAGCGTACGGTCATTGTGCTGACCACCGACCATCTGAACGGAGTAGGGGAGCAACGTGCCTTTTTCCATGCGCTGCTTGCGGATGGGGTGCGGAATCCTGTTGTGCTGAAACGTAGTTACGAAGACTCCAGTCTTGAGGATTTGCAAATCAAGGCTGCGGCGGATTTGGGAGTCTTCTTCATCGATGGCTTGGGCGACGGTTTGTGGATTGAGGCTCCGAATGTGCCTCAGCAGCCGCTCCTTTCCTTGTCGTTTGGCATATTGCAGGGGTCCCGTGTGCGGGTTAGTAAGACGGAGTACATCTCTTGCCCGAGTTGCGGAAGGACATTGTTCGATTTACAGTCCACCATCGCACGGATCAAGGAGCAGACCTCCCATCTGAAAGGCTTGAAGATCGGTATCATGGGCTGCATCGTGAATGGTCCGGGTGAGATGGCGGATGCCGACTATGGTTATGTCGGTTCGGCGAAGGGCAAGGTGAACCTTTACAAGGGACAGACTTGCGTGGAGAAACTCATACCGGAGTCGGAGGCGGTCGAAAGACTGATTGACTTGATTAAGCGAAACGGAGATTGGAAATAAATTCATATCTTTGCGTAAGATTAATAACTAAAAAGAGAATATAATTATGGGATTGTTAAGTGGAAAGACGGCCCTTATCACGGGTGCCGCCAGAGGTATTGGAAAGGCCATCGCTTTGAAGTTTGCCAGCGAAGGTGCGAATATAGCGTTCACGGATTTGAAGATTGACGAGCTTGGAAAAGCTACGGAGGCTGAAATCGCCGCTTTGGGTGTGAAGGCTAAGGGTTACGCTTCCAATGCCGCTGATTTCGAGGAGACTCATAAAGTGGTTGAGCAAATCCAGAAGGATTTCGGAAGCATCGATATTTTGGTGAACAATGCAGGTATCACGAAGGATACGTTGTTGCTTCGTATGACGGAGGCTCAGTGGGACGCTGTCTTGACGGTGAACCTGAAGTCCGCGTTCAACTTCATCCATGCGTGTGCGCCTATCATGATGCGTCAGCGTGGTGGTAGCATCATCAACATGAGCTCCGTTGTGGGTGTCTCCGGAAATGCTGGACAATGTAACTACTCAGCCTCTAAGGCGGGTATGATCGGCTTGGCTAAGTCTACCGCTAAGGAGTTGGGCTCCCGTGGTATTCGTGCGAACTGTATCGCTCCAGGTTTCATCTTGACGGATATGACGATGCAATTGTCTGAGGAGGTTCGTAAGCAATGGACCGATACAATTCCTTTGAGACGTGGTGGTACACCTGAGGATGTGGCTAACGTCGCTGTCTTCTTGGCATCTGACCTCTCCTCGTATGTGTCTGGTCAGGTTATCCACTGCTGCGGTGGTATGAATATGTAATTTTATTATACTGTATAGGGAAGGGGACGGGTTCTTCGGGGACTCGTCCCCTTTGCTTTGCCACCTATTCCCTCAACACTTTCTTAACCTGTTTTCAACATGTTTACTAACAATCTATCCCCTTTATTTCCTATTATCCTTGGCCTGAGTTATAAAAATATGTTAATAAATGTTGGTACATTGTGGATTTTTTACCATCTTTGAAGTTATTTAGGTGAGTTGGATAGATCGGTGATGATGGATTTCTTCATAAATTTGTGTTTTTGAACGTCGGTGAATGGCTCAGGATTTGTAGTTCGATTATGAAAACAAAGGGATTTAAAATATTTTTAGGGATAATTGTATGTCTTTTGTGCGCTGTCACATCTGTGTATGGACGCACACGGACTGTTGGCGAATCGGGCACCGGTTCTGCTTATACGAACTTGGTCGATGCGGTGAATGCGGCGCAGACGGGTGATACTCTGATGTTGCTCAGTGATGTGTCGTTGGAGGAAAACCTTAGTTTTGCCCAAAGCGTGGTGGTGACGTCGAAGAATGGTTATGCTATAAAAAGAAGAGCCGTTAGCTTTTTCTGGGATTTGTTTCATATCTACAATACGTCCATATATATCAACGGGGGTGTTGAGGTGGTTTTCTCGAATGTGGTGCTTGATGCCAACAACCTTAGTTCCACCATGGGACTCTATTCCTATAACCATTATGTCAACGTCAATAGCGGGGCGGTCCTGAGACTTAACCGAACGGTTATCCAAAACAGTACGGATGGTGCACCTTTGGCAGTGTCGGGTACTGTGGTGGGCGGTCTAATCACGGGGAATAGTTCGTCGGAGTCTTCTATGGGTGTTGTATTGGTCAATTCCGAAGGTTTGTTGGTCAATACGGTGGTCGCTTCGAACACATTGAGTAGATCGAATGTTTCGGCCGTTAACCTGAACGGTGGTAGTATGCTGAACTGTACGGTGGTCAACAATAATAATAGTTCAGGATCAGCCAACCGTTATGGTGTCAATTCCTCCAATTCTAACTGTAAGATTACCAACTGTATTATCTATGGGAACGGAAGGTCCATTCTTAATGTGGCCAACGTGACATATTCGTGTGTCCAAGGCGGGTACACGGGTAGGGGGAATATCTCCGCCAATCCTCGCTTGAATAGCGATTACACCTTGATGGATGACTCCCCTTGCGTGGATGCGGGTAGCAACAGCGCGATTTCTGGAGTTACGGATATTGACTATTTCGGCAAGCCTCGTATCAATGGACCGTCTGTTGATATGGGTGCCTCCGAAAAACCTCGCAGCTATTGCGAACGTACCGACACCTATGTTTCGTGTGGCGAACCGTTCGTGTGGATTGATGGCAAAACCTATACGGAAAGTAACCACACGGCTTTGGACACAATCCTTGGGTATGGTGATTGCGACACGATCGTGACCCTTGATCTCTCGTATTACCCTCCTGTTGACAAGTCTTCGTTGGCGCAGGGAGATTTGAATAAGATTGATTGTACGGGTGAGGAGGTGACTTTCTCCTTCGATCCAAGTGCGAGTGGCCGTACCTCTTTCCGGTGGTTGAACCCGTCCGGTGGGGTGGTGGGTACTTCGAACTCATACACGGCGACGATCGGAACCCATGACGTGGAGTATCTGTTTGTTGCTTCCGCCCCTGATGGCTCATGCCCTGATACCACGATATTCATGGCTTTGCTTAATTATGATTTCTTCGTGCAGAATCAGGCTAACTCTTCGGTGGACAGTGCGGCGAACAATGATTGTCTCCTGAAAAGCCTTGATTTGAATGATTATAAACCAACAATTTCATATTGTTCTAACCTTGGGCAGGATACCTCTTACCGCTATCGTTTGAATAATGGTCCATGGATCGATTTCGAGTCGGCACCTATCTTGTCGGATGTCGCTTCTGGGGATGAGATCCGTTGGAGCGTTTCGGTACGCACCTATGAGGGTGACATTATGGAGGATGTGACCCCAGATCCTATCGTCGTTCATTTGTGGGACGACCAAAGACCGGTGCTCTCTTGTGATGGTGTGTCTGTGGGGAAAAGGGTGATTGCTGTGGCTGATTCGGTCAATGGTGTCGTACCTTGCCCTGTCACTTTGGAGGATGTGCTTTCCGCCGCTTCCGACAACTGCTCTTCTTCTTTGAAGGCTTATGTGAGCTTGGATGGGGCTAGCTTCTACGAGTTCAATGGTTATGCCGGGAACTTGAATGTGTTTGATCTTCCATCCTCTACCGCTTATTGGATGGTGGAGGACAATGCCGGACTTCGGTCTGATGTTTGTTCGGTTACCTATGAGGTGGAACGTGCCACCTTGCGGGATGGTGAATACTTCGCGATTGTTCGGGATACTTTGGTTTGCGCCTTGCCGGTTTCTTGGCATGGACATACCTTTACGCACGACGGGGAACAGGCGAAAATCGGTGCGGCTTTGCTGACTGTACGGATCGATAGTTCCTATTACAAGACGGAGACGGTCGTGAATGTTGGTCCGTATACCTGGCGTGACGGTATAACCTATACGAGGAGCACGGAAGTGAATGATTTCCACCAGCCTAATGCGGGTGCCTGCGATAGTGTCTTCTCTTTGCGCCTGACGATAAAGGAATCGAGTGATATCAAGATAGATGATCCACTATCTCCTATCGATAGTGTCATGAATGATGGATGCTTCCTGTCTCGGTTGGATTTGGAGCCTTTGATGCCTGGATTTGTCTATAACCTAGGCAATGCTTTGGATACGACGGTCTATTATCGCGTAAATGGAGGCGATTGGGTGGATTATGCCTCTAACCCAGTCCTTTCTCATGTGGAGAATGGTGCGAAAATCTATTGGCGTGTGGTTGTCACGGCCGATGACCATAGCAGTGTGTTTGACGAGACGACCACTCCGCAGCTGATCCGCTTGAGTGACAATGTCGCTCCGACACTGGATTGTAAGAGAATCTCTTCGGACAAGCGTTTGGTGCCTGTGCAGGATTCTGTGAATGGGGAGGTGATGTTAAGAGTGTTCCCTTCCGAGGTGAAAATGGTGGCATCCGATAACTGTTCTACTGATTTCACTGTTTTCGTCAGTAGGGATGGCCTTTCATTCTCGAAATATAATGTGATTGAATCATTCCCTTTGAATGTCTTCACCCAGCCTACGATTACATTGTACTGGAATGTGAGTGATGCTGCGGGTAATGAATCGTCCGTGTGTCCGATTGAGTATGGCGTGGAAAGAAATACGGAGGTTGGTTCCAAAAAATACGCGATCGTTCGTGACACTGTGCTTTGTGTGGGTGAACTGCCATTTGATTGGCATGGATACACCTTCACCCGCAGCGGCGAACAAGCAGAGGTGGGTGCCGCCTTGCTGACTGTGTATGTCGACAGTTCATTCTATGTGGAGGAAAGTGTGATGTCGATGGATCCTTATACGTGGAGAAACGGTGTCACATATACCGAGAGCGTACGTGTGGAGGGATATCGCCAACCGAATGCGGGGAAGTGTGATAGCGTATTCACCCTGAATTTGGTGATGAAAAACAATCTTTCCTTGGTGGTGTACGAGGCTATGTCGCCGATAGATAGTGTGGCTAACGAAGGATGTAATTTGAGACGGATGGATATGTCCACGATACGTCCTGCGTTTGCATATAGTTCCGACAATGCGATTGACACGCTTGTTTATTATCGTGTGAACAAGGGAGCGTGGGTGAACCTTGCGGATCAGCCGTCACTCCTGAATGTTGCGGACGGAACCGAATTGCACTGGAGGGTTGTGATTAATACCCAAGATACTTCCCTGTCAGACGAGACGGTCAATCCTCAGGTGATCCGCGTGAGGAACCTTACGGCTCCATCCTTGGCTTGCGATAACATTTCGGAGGGCAAACGTTTCGCCTCGGTGGCTGATTCCGTGAATGGGGAGGTTCGTTTCTCCGTTCTCCCTTCTGATGTTAGTGCTGCCGCATCCAGCGAGTGCGCCTCCTCATTTGACGTGCTCTACAGCAATGATGGGGTCAATTTTAATCCATACAATGGCCTGACGTTCAATCTGAATGTCTTTACGCAAACAGAAAGGACGTTGTACTGGAAGGTGATGGATGAGGTGGGGAATATCTCCGAGGCTTGTGCCGTTGATTATTCCGTGGAGCGTGCGACAGAAAAGGATGGCAAGATGTATGCGATAGTCCGTGACACGTTTGTTTGTGCGACCGCCTTCCCTGTCACGTGGCATGGCCATGTGTTCAATGCCGCTGGCGAATCGGCGGAGATAGGTGCGGCCCTGCTTTCCGTGAGGATAGACAGCTCATATTACAGATATGATACGTTGACGATCTGTAACGTCAGAAATTATCAGTGGCGTGACGGTAAAACGTATAACAGCGGTTCTTCCTACGATCTTTCGTACACGGTTGATAATGGAGCGGGTCGCTGTGATTCTGTCGTGTATGTGCATCTCTCTGTTTTCGACAAGGTGGATAAGCCTGTTGCGGACACCGTCTATTCTTTGGGTTGTTACGGAGATTATTTCCGCATGGGATATACCCCATCGGGCGTGCACACTGAGTATGCGTGGTATGAGCAGGGTGTGCTTCAACACGGAGAGGATTGGGATGGCAAAACAAGGGTGACGTTGGAGTTTAACGGTCACGATAACTATCAGTATATGTTAGTCACGTCGGTCAAGGGAGGATATTGCCCGGATACGACTGTTTATGTGAACAATTCCACCCACGATATAGAGTCCGGAGAGGTGAAGTCTCTGGTGATGTTCGCAGGGGATAATTGTAAGGCGAGAGTGCGCCTGAGGGATTATATGCCGAACTTCAGCGATCGCTGCTCGTTCGATATGGCGGATACGTTGTGTGCTTATCGAATCAACCATGGTATAGTGCAATATGCTTCGGCTGACGATTATTACGAATTTGTTGATGGCGATTCCATCTCATGGCGTGTGGGTATCGTGGCGAATGATGGTCTCACGTATACGGTAAGCAATCCGGACTTCTATCAGCAGGTGAGGGTGTTGGACGCTACCGCACCTAAGGTGGATTCTTTGGGCATCTCTTATGGCAATCGCATTCATTCGGTGGCTGACTCCGTTGTGGGAAATGTCTCCTTCCATGTGCCGTTGAGCGATGTGACGGATCATGTTTCCGATAATTGCGACGTTCTCTCCGATCTTCTCATCCAATATAGTTTGGATGGTGTTTCGTATGAGAATTTTAATGGGGTAGACCTGAACCTGAATGTTTATGAGTCTCCTTCCGTGATGGTCTATTATGCTGTTACGGACCTTAGCCGTAATACAATGATCGATTCTGTCCTGTACAGCGTCGAACGTAAAAGTTTTGTCGGTGAAGACTCGTTTGCGGTTGTGCGTGATACGATGGTTTGCCCAGGGTCGATTCCTTTCGTATGGCATGGGAAAACATTCTCTACTTCTGGTGTGCCTGTTGTAGTGGGTGCGGCTCATCTGACGGTCTATGCGGATGAGTCATATGTGAGGTACGATACGGTAATCTCCTGCGAACCTTATGTTTGGAGGGATGGCGTTGAGTATGCTAGCAGCACGACGGAGCCTGTCTTCGTGGTACGGAATGGTGAGGGCGTCTGCGATTCCATCATCCATTTGAACTTGACGGTGCTGTCACCTTCCTTGGGTGTGGATTCTATCATCGTATGTGTGAAGGAATTGCCGTATGAGTGGCATGGCTCGCAGGTTTCGGGAGATACGACGTTGAACTTGCATGGCGTGGCGGGATGTGACTCGTTGGTCGATGTGAAGGTGGTTGTGCTGCCGATCGCAACGGAGACGATCTATGACACCGCATGCGTCTCGTATCGATTGAATGACTCAGTCTATACGGAGAGCGGTGTGTACGAGCAGGTGCTCACCTCCGCTGTGACGGGCTGTGATTCTATCCTCACCTTGCATCTCGTTGTCTATCAACCAACTCGTGCGACGATGTCCGATACGGCTTGTGGCTCGTATACGTTGAATGACTCTGTTTATACGCAAAGCGGTGTCTATGTGCAGAATTTAATCTCTTCCACGGGCTGTGATTCGATACTGACGTTGAATTTGACGATCTTGGAAAACTCTTATGGGGCGGATACTCTTACCGTATGCGAGGGCATGCTTCCTGTCAGATGGAAGGGTAGGACGGTCTTAGGCGATACGATTATTCGTTTCCAGAGTGCCAATGGCTGTGATTCACTTGTGTCCCTGAAGGTGATAGTGAACCCTGTCCCTGTCGTGGAGATTACCGATACGGCTTGCGTTTCATATGCGTTGAATGAGTATGAGTACAATAAGTCTGGCGATTATGTGCAACTCCTTACGACGGGGGGTAGCTGTGATTCCATCGTGAAACTTCATTTGACGATTTTGGAACCTAGTAGCCAGACTATCTATGATACGGTCTGTGGACCTTACACCCTCAATGGTGAGACTTATACCGAGTCGGGCGTGTACGAGCAGCGGCTGACGGCGGTGAATGGCTGCGATTCATTGCTCTATATAGTGTTGGACATCAATCCTGCGGGTGATACGCTCATCACGGAGATCGCTAAGGGGTCGTATCAGTTGAACGATTCGATTTATACCCGATCGGGTATCTATACGCAACATATTAAGACACCAAACGGTTGCGATAGTGTCGTACGGTTGGATCTGACCATTTTGGAGGGCATTGTGACGGAGTGGAGCGATACTACTTGTAGCGGTGGAATCTTATGGGATAATTCATTGTTCACCCAGTCTGGCACTTACCTCAAACATTATGAGACTGCGTCGGGAGCGGATTCCACCTCAATCCTTCACTTGACCGTTTTGCCGACCATGTACAGTACCCTCGTGGATACGGCGTACTCATACTATATCTTGAATGATTCGGTCTATACGAAGAGCGGTATTTACGTGCAGCATCTGTACTCATCGGTTGGATGTGACTCTATTCTGACCCTGACCCTGAAGATACTGAACTTGGAGAATGGAACGGTTCGGGATACCGCTTGCTCCTCATTCGTCTTGAACGATTCCGTTTATACGGAGAGTGGTACGTATGTGCAACATTTCGTTACGCCTGATGGCAGGGATTCGATGCTGACGCTGGAACTCGTTGTTTATCCTTCCTACGAGGTGGAATTGACAGAGACGGCCTGCGGTTCTTATCAGCTGAATGATTCCACGTATACGAAAAGTGGTGTGTATGTGCAACGGTTACAGTCGATTACGGGTTGCGACTCTGTGGTCACCCTGAACTTGACGATCCTGAATGTGCCGACGTCGGTTATTACGGAGACGGCTTGCGGCTCTTATGTGTTGAATGACTCCGTTTATCGGAAGAGCGGATCGTACGAGCAACGATTGCCTTCTTCTAATGGTTGCGATTCAGTGATTACCCTGAATCTGACCATCCTTCCTGCCCCTGTCACTGAAATATTCGATACGGTTTGTATCTCCTACCGTTTGAATGATTCGATATATACGGAGACGGGTATTTATGAGCAACGTTTCCTTGCGGCGAATGGTTGCGATTCCATCGTCCGTCTGAATTTGATCGTATTGTCCTCGCCTACGAATGTGGTGTATGATACCGCTTGCGTTTCGTATACGGTCGACGGTACGGTTTACACGGAGAATGCTGTGCTGGAGAAGAAAGTGGATTCGCCTTCGGGCTGTGATTCCATCATAACTGTCCATCTGACCATCTTGCCGATTATGAAGGATACGATTTATCGTACGGCTTGCGGCACGTATACGTTGAACGATTCCGTCTATACGAAGAGCGGCGAATACACTCAAACGCTTATCTCTTCTCTCGGCTGTGACTCTATCCTGACATTGTACCTGACCATCCTGGAACCTACGCATGGAAAGGACACTGTGGATATCTGCGAAAACGCGGCTTCCGTGATGTGGCACGACTATGAGGTGTCTTCGGATACGACATTGACCATCAAAAATTCGTTGGACTGTGATTCTATTGTGTCCATTCACTTGAATCGCTTGCCTATCCTTAGGTCTGAATTTAGCGATACATCCTGCGCACCATATGTGTGGTATGAAAAGGAAATACGTGAGTCTGGTGATTATAACTATAAACTGACCTCTTCCATCGGTTGCGATTCTATCATCACACTCCACTTGACGATTCTTCCGTCTTATGAGGTGTTCCTGCTGGATAGTGCGGTCTCTTTCTATGAGTGGAATGATGTGCGTTATGACTCCTCCGGAATTTACACCCAAAACCTTGTTTCTTCTATCGGTTGTGACTCTGTCGTGACGATCGGACTGACGATTTTGCCGCCTCCTGAGAGGCAACCGGAAAAGGTGAACGCATGTATCTCGTACGAGTGGCAAGGCATGACGTTGACGGAGAGCGGAATCTATTATGATCTGCTGAAAACGGAAACCGGAGAAGATAGCATCGTCTCTATTGACTTGACCATCAATTATCCGAAGTACAACGAGGATACTATTTTCTATACGGTTTGTGAAAATGAACTTCCTATTCTCTGGAATGGATATGAAATTCACAGCGACACCTCCCGTGTTGTCCTTACGACGAAGGAGGGTTGTGATTCGTTCATCATCTTCAGGTTGAATGTCTTGCCGGTATATGACACGATGGTATCCGTTACCACTTGTGACTCGTTTGAATGGCATGGCAGGTATTTCTACGATAGCGGTCTGTACGCCGATACGCTGCAATCTATCTTGGGTTGTGATAGTATTACTCGGTTGAGCTTGACCGTGAAACATTCCTCCGTGACGAAGGTGAGAAGGACGCTTTGCGAGAGCGAGTTGCCAGTTCGTTGGCAAGGGTACGAGTTCTATGGTGATACCCTCATCGTCTTCCCAAGCGCCAATGGTTGTGATTCCATCATTGATGTGAAACTCACCATCAACAAGGAGTATAACCTCGTGTTCGATGAGGTGGCGTGCGGAGACTTCTATTGGCAAGGCAGATTGCTGACCAAGCCGGGAACATACGTGGATTCATTCACCACCAGCACGGGTTGTGACTCTGTGGTGACGTTGAACCTTGTCGTCTCACATCCATATTACGTGAAGTTGGTGGACACCACGAAGGCCGGCACGATCTATGAGAAGAATGGTTTCACGGTGGAGGCTAATCATATCGGAGATTATGAGTACGAGGTGAATCTGCTTTCCCAGTATGGCTGCGATAGTGTGGTACATCTCTCGCTCTTCGTGGATGGCCGTGATATCAAGATCAGATGGACGAGCATCACGGGCGGAACCTCCGTCTTCTTCGGAGACAAGAATATGAACCGTAAGTTCTGTGCGGGTGATGAGTATTATTTGAACTACGAAATCCTGAATGGTGTGCCAGACTCGTTTAAGTTCTTCTTTGATTCTGAGGAGATTGCGCAAGGATTCCGTAACGTTACGGGTTCTGTGAAGGAGGGAGAGACCGGTTCCATCACGTTCAAGGTCCCTGAGGGTATTGCTCCAGGTAAGTATAGGGTGAATGCCCAGATGTTCGGAGAGGGCAAGTCCAGTAAGGTAGTGACTGTCCCGATTCGTATCGGGTATGATGTGCGCTATGTGATGAGGATGTGGAACGACGTCGTGGTATGTGACAATTCCAGAAATGAGTTTGTCTCTTACCAGTGGAGGAAAAACAATGTGGATATTCCAGGCGCTACAGGCCAGTATTATTGTGAGTATCCGGGCCTTGATGGATATTATTCGTTACACGTCGTCACGGCAAATAATGACACGATGTATGTCTGCGGTAAGTATTTCGAGCCTTTGGATGTTCCGTTCTCCATCTCATCCTATCCGGTGTATACGAACAGGGGTATGGTGACGGTCTACGTGCATGGTGTGAAAGAGGAGGATCTTGCAGGCGCCAGGATGTATGTCTATACAATTGACGGAAAGTTGACATACTGGACGGATATCGTGAAAAAGGAAAATGAAGTGTGGATCAGGGAGGGAAGGTACGTTTGTATCGTCGTCCTTGAAGACGAAAGGAGGGCTTCGTGCCAATTTGTCTCCCGCGCTGGTGAATTGAAAAAATAATTTTGATTGTTGAGATGCTGGTTATGAAAAGGATTTTGTTTATCGCAGCCTTGTTCTTTTCTCTGAACATGTTCGGACAGGGTGAAATGCTTTCGTTTGGAGTGGGTGGCGGATTGAATACTTTCTTCTTCGACCCGACCCTTGACCGCCCCCTTGATTCGGGTGAGAAGAGTGCGGAGTCAGGTCTCTCCTTTGGCTTCACCCTCAGCTCTCGCTATGTCTTTTTCTTCCAGAACACAAACTTCGGCTTGGGTAGTGGTGCGGATTTCCTGATGTATAATTCCAAGACTAGACTCGATGGTTGTGCCGTCACACCTTCATATGACCAGGAGAATGGTCAATCGTTCGATTTGATAGAATCTTTCTCGGGTTGGGAGGAGAAGGAACGGATGTACACTTTCGAGTTCCCTTTGGGCTTCTATTACAAGATTCCTTTTTCAGAGAAGGCGAATATGGTCGCCGGATTGGGCGGTAAGCTTGTCGTGCCAATCCTT
The DNA here is from genome assembly GCA_045226255.1 of Paludibacteraceae bacterium. Classification (GTDB taxonomy): domain Bacteria; phylum Bacteroidota; class Bacteroidia; order Bacteroidales; family Paludibacteraceae; genus UBA1181. Next base: position 50,685 of record JBGVCG010000003.1, read on the forward strand.
GCTCGCTATAAGGTGTCCGAGGGGACGTACGCCGTCAGTGGATACTATTCCCAAACGAATGTTGTCATAAAGGATTTGCCTCATCATGGCTTTGTCAACAGCCAACCATATGCCAGTGGCGCTATTAATACGAAGCTCGCTTTCGCTGTTTATGGCGAGCTCGGTTTCAACTTCTCCGTTTCGGAAAAGATGATGTTCTATACCGGATTTTACTGCGATTACGGACTGTCTAACATCTTGGATAACAAGAAAAAGAGTGTGCCAGACCTTTGGGACGATTTCTTCGTGGACAATGAAAGCGTGTTCGCTACTCGTATTGTCGATAAGGTGCGGCTTTTCTCCGCGGGTTTGAAGCTGGGAATCACGCTGCCTTCTAATAATAGGGATCAAATCGCTTCCGGGACCAGATCCGAGGTGAAGACACCTTCCCAGCGGCCAACCGTGGAGTAGAAATGATTATGAATTGATTCCGAGAGATTTATTCCTCTTCGGTGATAAAAAAGTCTTTTTCGATTTGCGCATTTGACGAAATTTCTTAATTTTGTATATATAGAGAGGGGGATATCATGACGGTTTTTCCCTTTTAATTGTCGGATTGAATATTAGTAATAATTAATAAATTCACCATGAAAAGAAATTATGTGTTTATAGTATCGTTGGCTATCGCTGGATGTTTGGCTAGCTGCGGCAATGGGGGAGGTTCTGTTCAGCAGAACGGTGGGTCATGTACGAATGAACCCGTGATGGAAAGAATGCTGTGTGAATACGTTCCTGATGGACAAACAGCGGTTATCTACGGTAGCAACCTGAAAAATTGTGAGATCATGTTCCCAGGAGCTGATTTCCCTGCTAAGATCGTGGAATCTTCCAACGATCAGATCTCTGTGGTCGTTCCGGAGGGCTCCGAGGACGGTCAGCTGAAGATAAAGTGTGGGGATAAGGTTATCCTTTCAAAATTCTTCTTCCGTGATAATAGAAATATTATCGTGAACTTTGATTACAGGCTCGCGACTTGGGGCGGATACAATCCTTTCGACGAGAACGGTGAGTTGATCACTGGTACGTTGGAGATGGGTACGGAGATCTCTCCTTTCGTGAATGGCGCTAAATTGCCTCAGCCTTGTAGCGGTAACTATGGATTGTTGTATGGAAAATACGATCATCCATGGATGATGAACCAATGTATGTATATCCAATATGTGGCAAACCCTCAGGAGGGTGGACGTGGTCCTATCTCTGTCGCAACAAAGGCTTTCGAGTCATACGACTTGAGCTCATTGGCCCTCAAGTTTGAGGTCTATGTGCCTAAAGAGGTCGCTTACAAGGGTATTAAGACGGAGATCTTCTTCGGTCCTATCGATTCCCCAGACAAGCATGGTCGTGAGATTACTCCAATCTGCTTCTGGGAGCCATACAAGGATTGCGAGGATGGATTCTACACGGATACTTGGACGACAATCACAATTCCTTTGACGGAGTTCTGGCATGGCACGAAGAGCGACACGGATCCGTTTGATGGCAACTTCGACTTGAAGAAGGCTACGAACTTGAGTTTCTTGCAGTTCGGCCAACCAGAGGGAGAGCCTCAAATCATGATGTGCGTGGATAACTTCCGTGTGGTCCCTGTCATCCATTAATCTGAAGAATATTGAAACTAATATGAGAAAGGCTGGCGGTTGTCCGTCAGCCTTTTTTGTTTGCTTGTTTATTTATTTCCCTACTATAGATTATAGATCGCGGAAGTGTTCCTCCGCCTCTTTCAGACTGTCTAATTTTCCTACGTCTATCATCTTCAGCTGGTTGTTGACGTGGCATCGGATATCCGCTCTCCCCGCATTCTCTATGTAGAAATCCATGATGGGGAATTTTGCGGGGTAGTGTTCCATTAAACTGAATATGCTAGGGGATATCACGTGTATGCCTGAAAATGCATACTTATTGTTGCGCTCCGGGGTGAAACCGCAGAATGGAGACTTCTCCTCTTCTGTCTTCAGGTTCTTCCATCCTCTCAGCCGATTCTCTTCGTCGAAATATAGATAGCGGGAGGTCTCCCTCTCCTTGACGAGCAATGTGGCGTCGTTCCCGCACTCTTTGTGGACCTCGTATAGCCCCTTGAGGTTGGCATCCGAAAGAATGTCCACGTTATGTACCAAAAAAGGCTCTCCGTCGTTGAAGAAATGCGCTGCCTTGCGGATGCCTCCTCCTGTGTCGAGCAACATCTCCCGCTCGTCCGATAACTCAATCCTGATGCCGAAGTTTTTCTTCTCCTTCAAATACTCGATTATCTTGTCCGCATGATGGTGCACGTTGATAATTTGCTCGTCGAATCCTTGTTCCGCCAGCCTCGTGACCACATGCTCCAGCAATGTGCGTCCACCGACAGGCACCAAGGCTTTGGGCAAGGTGTCGGTTATGGGTTTTAGCCGCGTGCCTAAGCCTGCGGCGAATATCATCGCTTTCATACGCTCTTCGTGTTATTTCTTTTCGTCTATCTCTCCAGACAAGATCTTCTTGTATCGTTCCGTATCGTTCAGCAGCCTGATGGCCTCGTTCTTGCAATCGTCGAACTTGAGCGATTCGATGATCATACCGGTTTGGTAATAGTATCGCTTGGCGATCTCTATGCTGATGCTTCTGACGATTTCCTTTTTGAAGAGATTGAGGTCTGTGTCGATGTCGTGCTTCAATTTCGCTTCTAAGGCGTTTATTTCAGCCTCTGCGTATTCCGCGTAGCCTTCCTCCTTTAACGACTCCTTGAGGGTCGTGAGATAGCTCTCCGAGAATAATTTGTAGGTGAAGTCCTTGCTCTTCACGAATGCTTTGAACTCTTCATAGTCCGCATCTGTGTAGGTGAAGTCTTTGATGTCGGGGATGGAAGGATGTTTCTTCTGGTACTCCGTGACATAGTCGAAGATGATGTCTTTTTCGTAGAGATAATACTCTACGGTTGATGTGACGGTGTCAGCCGAAAAAATGTCCGGGTTGATTCCTCCTCCGTCCCTGACGGTCCTTCCGTGGATGGTCTTGAACTCGTGGGTGAGGCTGTCTGGAATCCTTTGGGAATATTCCTTCCCGTTCTTCTTCGAATAGTCAATCGCCTGGATGCATCGTCCGCTTGGAATATAGTACTTCGAGATAGTCACTTTGAGGTTTCCTCCGTGTGGCAGATCTCTTGTGGTTTGCACCAATCCCTTCCCGAAAGAGCGTTCTCCGATGATGACGGCCCGATCCATGTCTTGTAGGGAACCGGCTACAATCTCTGCGGCGGATGCCGAGTTGCGGTTCACAAGCACTGCGATGGGTATCTCCTTGTCGATAGGGTCGCGCATCGCTTTGTAGGTCTTGTTGAGGTTGGGGTTCTTTCCCTTGGTGTATACTACGGTGGATTTCCTGTCCACGAACATGTTGATGATGTCTACCGCCTCGTCTAGTATGCCTCCAGGGTTTTCCCTTACGTCGATGATCAGTTTTTTTATTTTCTTCTCGTTTTTCAGTTCAAGGAAGACCTCCTTGAATTGTGCCGCCGCTTTTTCGGTAAATCCGTTGATGTAGATATAGCCGATGCCTGGCTCTATTTCCGTATAGAATGGAACGGCTGGGATGGCTATTTTTTCTCTGGTGATGACTGTCTTCGTCTTTTCTCCATTGGCGTGTTTGACCGTCACAGTCACCTGCGTTTTCGATTCTCCCCTGAGTTGTTCGCTAGCGTTCGTCACGCTCAACCCCACCGTAGACTTTCCGTCGATCTCCACGATGAGATCGCCCGTACGGATGCCTGCACGTTGGGCGGGCATTCCTTCGTACACGTCAGTGATGAGGATGCCTTCCTTCTTTTGCGAGATCACGCAGCCCACACCCGCATATTCGCCCGTGGTCATCATCTTGAGTTTGTCCATGTCGTCCTGTGGAATATAGTTGGTGTATGGGTCCAACGACGACAGCATCTCGTCAATGCCCTTTTTGATGGTTTTCTGTGGCTCAATGGTGTCCACGTATAGCAAATCCAGCTCTTTGTATACCGCATTGAAGATGTCCATGTGTTTGGCGATCTCCACATTCCTGTTGGGAGTTCCGTCCGCCCATACGTTTAGGGTGCAACAGATGGCAAGGATCGTGAATATTGGGTGTTTCATGACTGTATGAGTTACATGTTGTTATAATTCTTTTTGTCGCCCCAGAGACGCTTCATGTTGTCCGCCAGCCTGTTCTCCGCCGCATTGTCCTGCGGTGTCCAGAACTGTGTGCCGGAGATTTTGCTCGGGAGGAATTCCTGCACGACGAAGTGGTCTTTGTAGTCGTGTGAATATTTGTACTCCTTCCCGTAGTCCAAGTTCTTCATGAGCTTCGTCGGTGCGTTCCGTAGATGGAGCGGAACGGGTTGGTTCCCGTTTTGTCTGACGAACTCCAGGGCCTTGTCTATGGAAAGGTAGGCGGAGTTGCTCTTCGCACTGGTGGCGAGGTATATGGTGGTCTCCGCCAGTACGATTCTGCCCTCGGGCCATCCGATCTTATGGATGGTGTCGAAGCAGGCGTTGGCCAACAATAGGGCGTTGGGGTTGGCGAGTCCGATATCCTCCGCTGCCGATATGACGAGCCTGCGTGCGATGAACTTCGGGTCTTCTCCTCCGTCCACCATCCTGGCCAGCCAATAGATGGCGGCGTCGGGGTCGCTTCCTCGAATGGATTTGATGAAGGCGGAGACGATGTCGTAGTGCATCTCCCCGTTCTTGTCGTATGCGTTGGGGTTCTCCTGCAGGCGCTCCGTCACTTTGTCGTTGGTGAAGTGCACCTCCTCGTCGTCCGGTTCCGCACTGACGACCAGATCGATGATGTTGAGCAGTTTCCTCGCATCACCGCCTGCGAACCGTAGCAGGGAGTCTGTCTCGTCGAAGAAGATCTTTTTGCGCTTCAGCTCCTCGTCCTTCTCCACTACCCGGTGGGCTAGCGCAAGCAGGTCCTCGTCGGTCTGTGGCTTGAGCACATAGACCTGACAGCGGGAGAGCAAAGGAGTGATCACCTCGAACGAGGGGTTCTCCGTCGTGGCGCCTATGAGCGTGACGACACCTTGTTCCACCGCCGCCAAGAGGGAGTCTTGCTGCGCCTTGGAGAAGCGGTGTATCTCGTCGATGAAGAGGATAGGGGGCTCTGTGCTGAAGAACCTGGAATTCTTGGCTTTGTCTATCACGTCACGGACATCCTTGACGCCCGAACTGATGGCGCTCAACGTGAAGAAGGAACGCTCCATCTGGTTGGCGATGATGCGGGCCAGCGTGGTTTTTCCCACACCGGGAGGTCCCCATAGGATGAACGAAGGAATATGTTTCAGCTCCATCATCCTACGAAGCACACCATTCTCACCGACCAAATGCTTTTGGCCGACGTACTCGTCTAACGTCTTCGGACGCATTCTTTCTGCCAATGGTTGTGCCATGATTCTTATCCGTTGATTTTACTGCGAAATTAATAAAAAAGGGTTCTCGTTTTCCTCGTTCTCCTTCCTGCTCGTTTTTTCTCCTCTGTTTTTTAGAATTATTAGGATAGTTCTTCTGCTTTATTCTGCCTCTTCGTATTTCTTCAGTTCTAGCTGCTCGCCGTCCCACACCGCATAGGTGAAATTGGTGATCCAGTCTCCTAAGATCACCACCTTCTTCTCTTGCCCGATGTTCAGGTCCAGGGCTATGTGGCGGTGTCCGAAGACGTAGAAATCTATGTCGTGCGTCTCGCTGTACTTCTTGGCGAACTGCACAAGGTACTCCCGGTCTTCTCCCAAGTAGGATTCCGCCTCGTTTCCCTGTTTCTTCTTCCTGTTGAAGTGTGACCATGTTAGTCCGAAAGGCATGGTCAAGTCCGGATGGATCCATTTGTAGAGGAATTGGCAGAATTTGTTGCGGAAGAAACCTCTCATGAACCGGAAGGAGAGGCTTGGGTCGCCCAACCCGTCACCATGGGCAACGTAGAACTTCTTCCCGTCGAGGTCCAATATGGTCTCTTGTGTGTATACGGTGGCTCCGATTTCCTTTTGGAAATAGCCGAACATCCACACGTCATGATTGCCTGTGTAGAGGTAGACGGGTATGCCGTCGTCGATGAACTCCGCCATCTTGCCTATGAAGCGGACAAAGCCCTTGGGTATGACGTACTTGTATTCGAACCAATAGTCGAACATGTCCCCCACGAAGTACAAAGCCTTGCACGTCGGTTTGATACTGTCCATCCACCGAATCAGCCTTTTCTCCGCCGTGAACCTATCCTCGTAGACGGTCAGCCCAAGGTGGGCGTCGGACGCGAAGTATATTTTTTTCTTAGCTGTCTCCATGCTTGCTTATAGATAACCCAACTCCAGAAGCGCCTCCTCGGACATTCTCTCCTTGGTCCATTCGGGCTCGAAGACAATGTTCACGTTGCATTGTTTGACTCCCTCTATGCCATTGATTTTCATCTGTATGTCCTCCACCAAGTATTCTCCTGCGGGACAACTCGGGGCGGTGAGCGTCATCTCAATGTCCACCACACCATCCTCCTTCACGTTGATGTTGTAGATGAGTCCGAGGTCGTAAACGTTCACTGGAATTTCCGGGTCATACACTGTCTTCAGTGCGGAAACAATCTTTTCTTCTATTTCTAAAAATTCGTTCATTTTACTTTAAGTAATTTACGGTTTAGAGAAGCGGACTGAATAGCCTAGCCAATGATTCCTTGATCTTCTGGCTGAAGCGGCGCGTCGCCCATTCTTCTTTTTTGACTTCAACGGATGATTGTAGGTCATCGTGGTATATATCGATCATTTTCTGCGCTATCGACGCATCATACATGATCGCGTTGAGTTCGAAATTCTGCTCGAAGCTGCGGAAGTCCATGTTGGCGCTTCCGATGATGGCGATGTCGTCGGCCACCACAATCTTGCTGTGGATGAAGCCTGGCTGGTACAAGTACACCTTTATGCCTGCCTTCAACATCTGGTCGAGGTAGGAGTAGGTGCTGTAGAGTGTCACCCTGGCGTCTGACTTCATCGGTAGGATGAGGCGCACGTCCACGCCACACAAGGCGGCGGTCTGCAGGGCGGTGATCAAACTCTCCGGAGGCAGGAAATAAGGGGTTTCGATGTAGATGCGCTCCTTGGCTTCCATGAAGGCTTTCGCGAATATCTGCATCACGCTCTCCCACACCATGTCCGGTCCGCTGATGACGATCTGGGCCAAGCAGTCGCCTCGCTTCTCCTGGGCAGGATAGTAGGCGGTGTCCTCTATCAGCTCCCTTTTCACGAAGAACCAGTCCATGAGGAAATTCTTCTGTAGTCCGAGCACCGCACTTCCTTCGATCCTGATGTGCGTGTCCCTCCATGGACCCCAGCTCAAACCCTCCACGTAACGGTCCGCTATGTTGAAACCGCCCGTGTAGCCCACCTGTCCGTCTATGACGATGATTTTGCGGTGGTTCCTATAGTTCACACGGCTGTTGATGTAAGGCAAACCTACTTCGAGGAAGCTCTGCACCTCGATGCCTGCCTCACGCAACTCGTTGATTTTCTTCTTCTTCAATTGCCAGCTACCTACGTCGTCGATGATTACCCTCACCGCGACACCCTCCTTCGCCTTCTCTTTCAGCACATCCATCACCTTCGAGCCGATCTTGTCCGCCAGGAAAATATAGTACTCCATGTGGATATGATGCTTGGCCGAACGCAGGTCGGCTATGATGGATTCGTACAGCTGGTCCGCCTTCGTGATGATGTCCACCTTGTTGTTCTCGTGGATTGGCGCATCACTGTTCTTGTAGGCCAATGTGGCGATGCTTCTCTGCGCATCGGTCAGATTGAGCTTGGGGAGCTCCGTCAAGTCGGAGGTGTTGCTCTTCTTGTTGATGAGCAAGCTTCGTTTGGAGATCACGTGCCTCTTCCTGAATTTCCTACCGACAAGGATGTAGAAGAGGAAGCCTACCACCGGCAGGAATATCAAGACCATTATCCATGCGATGGACTTGACAGGGTTGCGATTCTCCACCAACATGAAGATGATGGTGGTGAATATCGTGTAGATGTATACTACGAAAATTATTATGTAGGCTATGTCCCAAATCATTTTTCCCCAATTCTTTTGTAAAATTAAAGAATTTTTGAATAATAAACATCAAATTGGTGGATCAAATATATGCCTGAGGGGTCTCTTTCAGGTAAAAATGGGTGTTTTTTCTTGCGTAGGGGCGTTTTTTATGCCTAATACGATGATTTATTGTATGTTCTAAGGGATTTATTGGCGTTCTTTTTTCGCTTTTATCTCCTCCAATAGCTTCTCCATGTCACGGATGGTGAATCCGCACTCCTTGAACTTGTTCACGATGTCGATGGACTCTTTCTGTTCTTTCGTTAAGCCTTTCAGGTCGTCTGAAATCTTTATGCCTAGGAAGAAGAAGATATCGTTGCTGGCGATGCTGTAGAGTGGGGAGAGTTGGTTGGTTTCCCCGATCTCGCTAGGCGTTCGGGTTCCTCCTGCCTTGTCGTACACCCATTGGGTTTCGGAGATGACCTTTCGGGCAGTGGTGTGGGCGATGCGTTGCTGGGTTCTGGTCTGTTTCCCCTTCTCCACGTAGCTGTAGTCTCCCATGAGCGATTGCGCAAAAAGGAAGGAGGTTGTCCGCTGGATCTCCTCGCTGAGAAGTCGGAAGAAGACCGCGGAACGTTTCGGACTGAGGTGCTGGATGAAGTGGTCCCACCCGCAGATTTCCTTGTCCGTGATCTCCTGCGCTCCCTTGTCGTATTGCCTTAGGCTGACAGGGTTCAGCTCTAAGCCTAACCGTTTCGCCTCTAGCGGAGTACGTATCACGTCACGGATTGTCAGATGGGTTTGCACCCCTAATTGCAGAAGGAATTCGTAGAATGTGCTTCTGTTCTCCGGAAGGATGGCGTCCGCAATCGTTTGGTTCTCAATGAAGTATATATCTGCGCATCCTTCCCAGTAATCATTGAGTAGGGCAGTGCGCAAAACCGTCTGATGGGCTCTGCTGAAGCATCGGTTGCCTGTATGGTCTACCGTGGGAAGGAAAGGTATCTCCTTGAGGAGACTGACGAATCTTTCCCGCTCGCCTCCTTGCGCGGGCAGGGATTGGTAGCACTCCGTAATGCGTCTGAGGTGGTGAAGGATCTCCGCCTCACCTAATTGGTGGGCTCTTCCTTCCCGATAGATGGGCAGGATTTGTTGTTCCACTTCGGCTTGCGGACCAGGCTCTTTCAGCCCGAGGGAAGAGAGTGAACGCCTGCATCTCTCGTCCTCCCACAGGTCTGGATGGACGGATTGTGAGGAGTTCTCATCTCCTGTGAACGCCTGCGAAGAGGCATCCCCTCCGCTCACAAGGCTGATTGCCCTCGCTTTGTTGTCGGCGCAGAGGATGACGGGCTCTTCCTTCAAACATACCCTGTTCTTGGCTAGGCATTGGTAAAACTTTTTCAGCCATTCCATACTTTGCCGTTCGATGTCGAAGGCGGTGATATGGCCTAGTACATCGCCTATACCGATTGTATTGGCTGCTAATCGATTGTCTTTTAGATAATTATGAATAATGGAGCGTTGAGGCTCCTCTTTTCTGTACAGTTCTCGGAAGCACCATTCCCTTTGGGAACCGTCGGGAAGGATCTCCTCTTGTGCTCCGCTGAAGAGCTCGCGCAACAATTTGTCCTCTGTGTGTCGGGTACGGGAGGCATCCACGTATTGCCCGTTGTCCGTAAAGAACAGAGACTGTGTGCGCAGTGACTGGACGATGGCCGTATAGATTGGCGTCAAGAAGTGTGGACCCGTCTTTTTGATGAATTTATTTTTCTCTAAAGGGATGATGTCGAAGAGCGTATCCTTCAACTGATTGCTTTGCGCAAGATGTTGCAAGGCTTTCCCTGCCAATTCGCCTAAGGCTTGCACTTGCTGGATGTTCCATGTCTCATGGTCTTTGATGCTTTCCCTGTTGTCGGTCAGTAAGAAAGGCGCATGGATCACGAAGGGGAGCGGGCAAGACTCCTTGGTCGGGAAGAAACAGTAGATGTTCTCCTCCTCTTCTAGGGGTTGAGGCACACGTTGCGCGTTTGATTCGAAGGCGATGGCGCATCCCTCCGTGTAGCGGTGGAAGTGCTTCGTCTGGCGACTCTCCCCATCGTCTTGCGTCAGGGTGAGGAATGTGTAGGTGACGGAGCCGATCTTCGTCTTGCTTTCAGTCTCTAGTTGGTACACGCCATGGGCACCGTTGTCCGAGTCCCAGACTATCCTTTTCAGGTGTGACAGGAAAAAGAGAGGGTGGTGCAGCGTCCGAAGCTTTTGCAATATGTCTTGGTAATCCTTCTCCGCATTCTTCAAGGGAAACAGGAAGTAGGTCTCTCCGGCCTTCCTTCCCTCCTTCGCACGGGGGGCGGGCACGGGTACGATATAGTCTTGTATATCGAACGAGAGCGTATCGTCCTCGATGTGAGGGCGGTCGGTATAGCGGAAGATGGATTTGAACCCGATGCCGAACTTGCCTATCGAGTTGCCGCTCTGCTTGTTGCTGGCGCCGATGGAGGTCAGTGCGTTCAGGTGGCCGATCGTTCCCTTGTCATCCTCCCGATTAGGGTCTGTCAGGGTGAAACGGATCGAACCGTTGTGGATGTATTCCAGCTTCTCTTTGTGCAGATGGATATGGACTTCCGTCGCTTGCGCGTCGTCGGAGTTTTGCAGAAGTTCATAGAGGAAGTGCGCCTCGTCGGAATATTTATCCACGACGGAGTTCCAGAAGCCAGCCGCCGCCGGATCCTTCAGTTGCTCCGCCAGCGAGGCTCTCTTGCCGGACAGTAGCCGGAACCATTCCTTCTCTTCCTTGCTTATCTCCATGACGCTATAGGCTTGCGTATTTGTTGGACTCCTCTTCTCCCCACGGATGCCCCTCCTCTATGGCGGCCAGCACCTCGTCGGCGCAGTTGACGACGGTCCATGTTTTCTTTAGCTTCTCCGACATGAACTTCTCCTCCACGCACTTGTCCAGCATGGAAAGGAGGGGGTCGAAGAAGTGGTTGACGTTGATGATGATGATAGGTTTAAGGAAGAGTCCCAATTGTTTCCACGTGATGATCTCCATCAACTCCTCCAAGGTTCCGCAACCGCCAGGCAATGCGATGGCGGCATCCACGTCTTGGGTCATCCGTTCCTTCCTCGTGTGCATGGAGGAGGTCTCCACCTCCGTCACCTTAGGGTTGTCCCAGCCTCTCTCCACCATGAAGCGGGGAATGATGCCTGTGATTTCACCGCCGTGGTCGAGCATGGACTGCGCCAGTTCCCCCATCAGACCGACCGCTCCGCCACCGTAGTTGCAGGCGATGCCGTTCTTTGAGAGCACCTCACCCAATCTTCTCGCTTCCCGCTTGTACGCGTCATCCACTTGTGTGCTGGATGCGCAGTAGACACAAACCCGTTTCGTCATATTCAATCCTTTCGTTTTCTTTCCACAAAGGTAAATAAATTTGTGGGAATGGAGAGATGTTCCTTTACTACATCTCCGACCTCTCGGATGATTTCCGTGCAACGAGTGCGGGGTATGCGGATTTTAGTGCCTACCGCGATCATGTCCTCTAAGGTCGGCTGACCGTTGTTGTTCACCGATGTCGCATGTTCCCCGTTATATCCAGCCGCACAATGGGTCAGGTCGTATGCGGGAGACAACGTCCATTTGCCTTCCCGACAGATGAAGGTGAAGTTCTTTGGATGATCGTCTTTGTTCTCCGCTAAGACATTGAACACCATTCTCCGAAACATCTCTTCCACCTGCAGGGGGTCTTGGGTCAAGTAGCCTGTTAGGCTGAGCAGATTCTTGTAGTCAAGCTTGGGCGTTTGAATGGAGACACCGAGCAGTGCCCCGGCTGTGGCGGTGTGCAAACGTTGCCCGTCCTCCACGTCGAAGCGACGGCTGGCGAAGTATTTACCGTCGATCAGTCGAAAGTCTGGCACGTTGATTCCGCACCGCCGTGCCGCTTCATGGTAACGGTATTCCTCTTTGCCCATATCCACGGGGTCGTAGGTGTGGCGGAATTTCACCAGCCATTCGCCCTCTTCATCCTTCATTAGACACTTCGGACGACAGCCGCCCGAGTTGCCGCTGTTGAAGTAGAGCACATCCTCGTCCTTGCCCGTTTTTTCGGAAAGCACGTCCAGCGCCATTTGTTGCAGCTGGTCGAGGGCGGGGAGCGATTTTTCCTCTCCCACCAATGTCTCCGGCACGTAGCATAAGGCGCCCATGCCGGAACTGCCTACTATGCTTAGCCGTTGTATAGGAGTTAATCCATGCTCGTCGATTCCCTGTTTTTTGAGTATTCTGTTCAGCAGATAACGTCCGTAACCGTCCGGCAAACTATCCTCGAAGATCCCGAAATTCCCGCTGAAAGGTGTTGGCTGTGCGATGAACATTCCAGTGCGCAAGGGTAACTCGATGGGTGAGATGGAAAACCCTGTCGCGATCCATTCCTTGTCGTACTCAAAAGCGCAACGACGTCCGTCTGGGGTCATTGTCAATCTCCCCACGCATCGTTCTCCCATATGCACGTTCAGTTTATTTGCCGAATTCATTTCTGCCTCGCTTCCTGTTTTTATTTTTGTTGATGGTCTCCAACTCCTCCATCGTGGAGAAATGCGGCTCGGAAAGGAGTTGCTTGATGTCTGCCGTATAGCCCAAAGCCTGCGCCAACGCCACAAAGGAGGTGAGCGCAATCGTGTGTTGCTGCTCAAATTTGGCGATGGTCGGTGCCGGGACACCGCTCATCATGGCAAGCGCACTCCGCGAAAGCCCTTTCTCCAATCGCCTTTTCTGCAGATTTCCTGCTAGTAATCTCGTCAAATCATCGACGGACTCTTGCTCTAAAGTGTAAATATATTGCATATAATTGTATCTCTTAAATATTAAAATATATACCAACAAATACTATCATATTCGTTTGTAAAAATAACAAAATTATGAATAGAAACAAAACCAAAGGTGTAATCTGCTTCGATAATTCTTAATTCTTAATTCCTAACTCTTAATTATAATTACTACCTTTGTGGTATGGCACAGGATTTGAAAAAAGAGACCACCCGCTCCATTTTGTGGAATGCGATCGACAAGGTAGGGTTCCAAGTCGTGGCGTTTGTCGTAGGCTTGGTGACGCTTCGTCTGTTGTCGCCTGGCGATTTCGGCTTGATAGGTGCGTTGGCGATTTTCACCGCCTTGTCCAACATCCTGACGGAGAGCGGATTCACCTCCGCCATGGTGCGGCGCAAGCACAACACGGATGCGGAGTATGTGGCGGTTTTGTGCTTCAATGTGTTCTTGGGATTGGTCTTCTACCTTTTGCTGTTCCTTGGGTCGGGATGGATTGCCCAATATTACCGTATGCCAGAGTTGGCATCGTTGGCTCCATTCCTCTTTCTCTCCATCGTCTTCAATTCGTTTGGTGTGGTGCAGAGCATCGTGCTGACCCGCAACCTGGCCTTCAAGAAAATGTCCATCGCCAGCCTTATCAGTGCGCTTGTGTCGGGCATTGTGACGATTGTGATGATCTACATGGGCTACGGCTATTGGTCGTTGGCGTGGCAAATCGTGCTGCAACCTGCTGTTCGTGTGGCGCTTCTGTGGTTCTTCAGTGATTGGTGGCCTAGGTGTAAGCCGGACTTCTCCGTGATACGTGAGCTCTTCACGTTCAGTTTTTCCCTGATCGGTTCAAGCCTGATGAACACCTTTGTGCGGTACGTCTACAATCCTATCATCGGACGTTATTTCGGGGATGAGCGTTTAGGCTATTATGCGGAGTCCTACAAGTTTTACTTCCTGCCGGTCAATATCGTCGCCTCCACCTTTTCGGGTGTGGCCTATCCGGTGCTCTCGAAGCTGAACGATGACGAGCCTCGCCAACTCAACTATCTGCGCAAGATGATGCGCATGGTGGCGTTCTGCATCTTCCCTATCATGTTGGGGGCCATGGCTTGCTTCGACAATGTGGTGGAGGTGGTGCTTACGGGGAAATGGATGCCTATCGTCCCGTATTTCCGTGTGTTGGCGATCGCGGGTCTTGTGGCGCCGATGCACACCATGTACTTGAACCTTATGGTGGTGAGGGGTTTCCCGAAGAAGAATTTTTTGCTGGAGGTAATCCGTAACGCCTTGACGTTATTGTTCCTCTTCCTGTTCCATGAAACAATAGAACAAATGTTGTGGGGCTTTGTGGCGGCCAACCTGTTGTCTTACGTGGTGGATCTGTTCTTTGTGAGAGAGGTGGTGCGCTATCCCATTCGGGAGCAGTTGCGGGACGTGTTCCCTTACCTGCTCATCTCCTGTTTCATGGCGACGCTTGTCTTCTTGATTGATTGGCTGGATTGGAGTGCGTTGGTGAAACTGATCGCGCAGCTGGTGACAGGGGTGATTGCATACGTTTTGCCTGCTAAGATGTTGGGCTCTAATGTTTTGAATGATGTCATCGCTGTGATAACTAAGAAAAATTCGTAGCTTGTAATTCCTATTGGTGATAAAAAATTGAGGGGGAAATCCTATGTGCTAAAAAACCAAAAGCAAGCCTTGATTGACTTGCTTTTAGAAAACCATAAACCTTACATCTATAAAGAATCATGTTTCACAACATTACACCGCAAATATAAAGGTTATTTTTATGATTGAAAACATTTAGATGTTTTTTTTTTGAAAAATTTTATCGTTGCACTTTGTATACTCATCAAAAAATATCCGCAACGTCCATAAACAGACGTTGCGGATAGGTTAGGTTTCGTTTCGGGAGGAAGACCCGAAACAATAGATCACGTCTTTCCCTTGCTGCTTATCTCAAGATAACTTTCCGGGTTTCGGTCAATTCATTCGTGCTGATGCGCACGAAATAGACTCCGCTTGCCAAACCTTCCAAGTTGACATTTTGGTCGTGACCTGTGCCACTTGTGGAGTATACTGTCTTGCCGGTCATGTCGGTGATGAAGATGTTGAAGTCTACATCTTCTTTAGCGAAGGAGATGTAAAATTCTCCATCGGTCGGGTTAGGGTAGAGAGTGAGATTTGATGTAGTCGGTTCTTCAAATGACTCTTCGTAGAACTCATCCTCACCTACTGTGAGATGTCTCAATTCTCCTTCGTAAATTCCGCTCTTTTCCTTTTCGCAGTCGATCCTCGCAGTCTTGAATTTCGCGCCTTTCACCACATGGAATCCTTTTTTCAAACGAATAAATTTGCCACTGCTATACGTAACTTTAGCGTTGTTTTTGATGATGTTGTTTGCGTTTAGCAAATACATGGCCTCTTTAATCGTATCGGTGGTGATAGTGTTTGGTACGTCTAGAACGCCCCAATCTTCGTGACGACAGAATCTATATTCTGTGTCAGACGACCAAAAACGAGGAATGTCGTTGTAGCCTGCAGTCGGGTGGAGTTTTGTGCTTAACGGCGGGGCTGCGTCATCATTGTCTTTCGCAAATACAAATGCTTCTTCATATGAGACAACTCCGTCGTTGTTGTAGTCGGCTTCCAGATTCCCTGCAGTAACAACGTTGTTGTTGTTCTTTATTCGATATTGTCCAGATAGTGCGCCATAGAATGGATCAAATAAATCCGATCCATTGTTCTCATCTCCATGGGCAGTCTGATCGCCTGAAGTCGAGGTGATGATCGTTAGGCTTCTGTCGTGGTTTTTCAAATCGTCAATAAAGGAGCCGCTATGGCATGCGTGAAGCCACACATTTACCTTGTTGCAAGGAATCTTTGTTTTCAGTAATTGTGCAAGCTTTTGACTCTGGATGCCGTCTTTGAATAAAGAGATATTGTCGTTACTTCCATGGTCTACAATGAAAAATATGAATTCATTGTTTGCATTAGTGATTGACCCAATGGCATTGAATGCTTTAGTGATGCCATCTATTGTAGAAGGGTAATTAACGTCACGTGAACCATCTCCGTCAAAGTCGTGAAATGTTCCTGAATCTCCACCACCTGAGCATGCTTTTATATGGTTTTTAGGAACACCCATGTATCTGGTCAGGAATTGATAAGTTTTTGCTCCATCCCATAGATGCCTTCCTTCTTCACTTCCTCCGACAACGACTATAGCGTATATGTTGGACGCTGTTTTCCCCGATTTTTTAAACATGTCAGGGAATTCTGATGCCCAGGAGAGAAGCGAGGTGGATAGCAAAAATAATGAAATAAATAATTTTATTCTCATGGTTATTTTTGATTATTTTTTCAACATTTCAACTTCAGCCTTCAATGCTTTGTTCTCTTTCTCTAACTCGATCATGTGGAGGGTGAGTTCCTCTACCTTCTCAAGCAGTAAGTTGCTCATTTGTGACACGCTCATGCCGTTCTCAGAGATCTCCGCTGCGGATGGCACGCCTGGCAAGTGCTTGTTCTCCTTCACGTAGCTCTCCACCTCGCTGAGTGGACGCAAGTTGTAGTTCTCTTCGAATACATAGTCGGCTGCGTTGTTCAACTCCACGTTGATGTCCTGCGCCTTGATTTGATTGGCCTTCAACACCTCAGCCACCTCGATTTCATTGTGACAGGTGATCTTGCCGGTCACGTCAAGGTTTGCGAGCATGTTAACGTTGTTCTTTTTCATCGTCATTATTTTGGCGTTGCCATCTGTGATAAAAGAGAAGTTCATCGCAGAGAGCGACAAGTCTGCATAGTTGTTTTTGCCTGATGAGGAGATGCTCATTCCCTCTGTGACGCGGTTATCCTTCGAAATGAGGAGGTTGACTTTATTCGCTTCATCTGTCGCATACACTCTCAACCATTTATTGAACCTATTGTCTGTTCCTTTACAGATGAGGCTCCCGTTCATTGTGGTGGTGCCAGAAACCGTTAAACTGCTGTTCACTTTTGCGGTTGAATTAACGGTTAACGCTCCGTTTAGGTAGGTCGCTCCCTTTACGTACAATTTGTAATTCGCAGTGCTTGAGGTTGGCGTGATTCCGATAGCCACGTTACTTGCACTTCCTGTTGCCGGACCGTTGTACAATCCATAATTACTTGTACTCCACCAACATTGTGCGTTCGCTGCACAAACTGACATTGCAACACCCATGGTTGCTACAAGGATTTTTTTCAATTCCATTTTTCTTTAGTTTAATAAGTTAATAAAATAAATTTTTAAGGTGGGGCCAGAGTTCATCGTTGTTCCGCTCATTTGATAGATATACTGATAGTGCCTGATACCCCTTATTGCAATCGGCCTTTTGCGTTATCAAAGTTAGTTTTAATGAATGATTCGTGTTGTGGTAAAAATCTACAATTGCATATTTTTGGTCACTTTTTCATTCCACACTTTTCTTTATATTGTAATATTTCTTGCTTGTAGTGGTTGCTGTTATTGATGTCTATTTGTTTGTTTTGTAAAAACTTAATGGTTATTTGTGCGAAGAATACGGATTGTCAAAAATGTTGCGTTTATGGTGGTGGTTGACCTGTTTGAAAATGCAAAAACTGTGCCACTTCGACGTGATACACTGCTTTCCACAGCTTTTCTTGATGTTTGTCGAGATTATGGGCGGAATGGATTCCTCCTGCCTTTTCGTCGATGTTTCAGCGCCTGAATTTTATTGGGCGATAATGCTCATTTCGCAGTTATGGCAATCGAATGAGAGGTGATACTCTTTCCCGTTGTTGGCGATTAGGGTCAATGGCTCTTGGATGTCGTTCGCCGCTTTGTCTTGCTTTTTGCAATAGCCTAATGTGTGGCGCAGGCAGTGCTTGCAGGTCATGACGGGTACGTTATGGGGCGGCTGGCTCTCGAAAGAGGTTGCTATCTCCTTCACACCGTGTTGCTGGTAGAAGCGTCGTGCCGATTCGTTGTGCACGTTTCCTGTGTAGCTGATTTTTTCTGCGGGAAAGGCGTGGGTGGTCTGCGGGAAGTTTAGCTGGGTCTTCTTCCTCCGTTTTTCCCTCTCCGCCTCTAATTGTTGCAGTAGGTCTCTCCGCCAAGGGGTGAGTCTCCCGGCGGGGATGAAGTATATGCCGCAGTTGAGCTCCACGTTGGTGACACGGAAGATGGTGTTGCCGCTCTTTGCGAAGATATTGCGCATATTGTCCCTTTGCCGCTCCTCGTTTTCACAGGGTGTTTTCTCCTCGTTGAGGGTGAGTGAGGTGGCTATGCCGTCTTCGTCCGTGGCGGTGGCTGCGAAGCCTTCCGCTGTCTCTGAAATGGTGATTCGCACGTCAATCTTCCTCTCCGCCGATTCTTTGGCGAGGAGTCGTTCGAAGGCTTGGTCGAAGTTGCGGAAGAGTGTGGTGCGTGGCGGAAGGGTTATCTTCTCCGCTGGGATGATGACATCTCCTTGGGCCGTGTTGGCTCTGAAGCCGTGGAACTCTCCGTTGGAGTCGATGAAGCAGAAACCGTCTCCGTTGGATAGGGCCTTGTCTGTGCGGACGATGATCTCCCCCCTCTGCGAGTAGGCGGTCCCGATTCTCTCTCCGATGGATTTGGGCGTGTCGGGTTGGATGATGTCACGCTGCCTGCCGTGCAGGAAGTAGTTGGTCGAGCCTCTGTGGAAGCTCTTTTCCGTGTTGGGGGTGAATGTGTAGGTGCAGTGGCCGGAGCTGGCGGAGGCATACTCCTTCCCCTCTAATATCTTATCCAATGCCTGACGATAGTAGGCGGTCACGTTCTTCACGTAGGGGATGTCTTTCAGTCTACCCTCTATTTTCAGGGAGCTGACGCCCGCATCCAGTAGCTCTTTCAGGTGACTGGAGAGGTTGAGGTCCTTCAGGGAGAGCAGGTGCTTCTCCTTGGCGAGGATGCGTCCGGAGGCATCGGTCAGCGTGTAGGGTAGGCGGCAGAATTGGGCGCAGTTGCCTCGGTTGGCGCTTCGCCCGCAACCGTTCTGGCTCATGTAGCAGACGCCGCTGTAGCTTACGCAGAGGGCTCCGTGGATGAATGCCTCCAACTTGACGCTGGTGCTTTGACTGATTTCCCGTATCTGTTCGATGGATAGTTCCCTGGCCAGGACCACTTGTTCGAAACCTGCCTCTTCAAGGAACTTCACCTTCTCAGGGGTGCGATTGTCCATTTGGGTGCTGGCGTGGAGTGGAATAGGGGGCAGGTCTAACTGGGTGATGCCCATGTCTTGGACGATGAGGGCGTCTGTCCCTGCCTCGTATAATTGATGGATGAGGCTTCCCGCCTGCTCCAATTCTTGGTCTGTGAGGATGGTGTTGAGCGCCACGTAGACTTTCGCGTAGTACTGGTGGGCGAACCGTGCGAGCCGTTCGATCTCCTCGATGCTGTTGCCGGCCGCCGCTCTTGCGCTAAACTGAGGCGCACCAATGTAGACTGCGTCCGCGCCGTGTTTCACAGCCTCGATGCCATGGTCCGCCGTTCTGGCAGGTGCGAGCAGTTCGATCTTGCGCATTACCGTATACGACTGATGTTGTAAGGCGTTTTTTGGTAGACGAAGTAGTTCAACCAGTTGGTGAACAGAAGGTTACCGTGGCTTCTCCAGCGGACGATAGGTCCCTTGTTCGGGTCGTCGTCTTCGAAGTAGTTGCAAGGGATTTCAATCTCCAGCCCCTTGTCTTTGTCCCTGAAATACTCGTCGCGGAGTGTGTTGGGAGCGTATTCGGAGTGCCCGGTGATGAAGAATTCACGACCGTTTCTGCCTTGCACAATGTATACGCCCGCATCGTCGGACTCAGCGATGATTTTAAGTCCTTGTATCTTTTCGATGTCGGCTCGCCTGATTTCCGAGTGGCGGCTGTGCGGTGCGTAGAAGATATCGTCGAATCCCCTGAAGATAGGGTTCTTTTCGTCTAGTATCTTATGTTTGAATACACCGAACTTCTTTTTGCTCAGCGAGTATTTGGGTATTCCGTAGTAGTGGTACAATCCCGCCATTGCCGCCCAACAGATGAAGAGGGTGGAGGTGACGTGAGTTTTGGCCCAATCGAAAATCTCCACGATTTCGTCCCAGTAGGTCACTTGCTCGTAGTTGAGGTCCTCGACTGGAGCTCCTGTGATGATCATACCGTCATACCGTTGCTTCTTGATAGTCTCAAAGTCCTTGTAGAAGGTCATCATATGCTCTATGGGAGTGTTCTTGGAGGTATGGCTCTTGACCTTCAGCAAATCCATTTCGATCTGCAGGGGCGTGTTGGAGAGCAGACGGATGAGGTCGGTCTCCGTTGTGATTTTAAGGGGCATTAAGTTGAGAATGATGATCTTTAGGGGTCGGATGTCCTGCGATGATGCTGATTCCGAATCTTTTACGAAGATGTTCTCTTTCTTTAATGCTTCGACGGCTGGTAAATTTGATGGTATGTTCAGTGGCATATTTTCCTCCTCTTTTCCCTTTTTGCCGCAAAGATACATAATTATTTGGCTTGTTTCGTACGTTTATGTCTGTAAACAGACGTTTGTGGGTTTGATTTAACGAAAAAAAAGATATCTTTGTCAAAAAGATTAATGATCTGTTTATGAAAAGAGATTTGTATAGGTTCTTGAATATGCTATTGACTTCCATTTTGTCGGTGATGGGTTTCTCCTCTTGTGGGGATGAGGAGACAATCGATGGAAACGGGGAGGAATATGGCACGCCGACTGCTGAGTACATCTTTCGAGGTAAGGTGACGGATCAGGAGGGGAATGCGTTGCCGAACGTGAAGGTTTCCTATGTGAACAAGTACATTGATGAGGGGCAACCCTTTATAGTTGAGGATTCTCTGACCTCTACGGATGAGGATGGCAAATATGTCGCAAGGCCTCGCATCTCATATTGGGAGAGTGAGTCAGGCTTGAGTTTCTCTCTGGGGGATGACGTGTACAAGGATACTTTCCTGACCCATTCGGATTTGGCTCCGCTGAAGGACGGTAATGGTAAATGGTTTAATGGACGTTCTGAAAATACGATAGATATTACGTTGGATATTCATGCGGGCAAATAATCGTGCTCTAACTCTATAATATTTTTTATCATGGGTAAGAAGTTTTTGGGATTGTTAAATAAGTTCTTGGCGTTTCTGTTGGCGCTGTTGGGTGTCCAGTCCTGCGATCCTGGTGCGGACGAATATGGATGTCCGAGCGCGAACTATATATTTCATGGGAAAGTGACGGATGAAGAGGGTAATGCCTTGTCTGATGTGAAGATATACACCCTGAAAAGATATAATGAATATAAGGATGTCTTAGAAAGGTACAAGGACGACTATGACCTTTACGAAGACTATTTCTATGATAATTTCTTTAACTATGTGAATGTGACCAAAGCGGATGGTTCTTACTCCTTGCTTCTGCAGGACGAATGTGGAGGCTTAATCGTGGAGGGATTCCGATTCGTCAGTAAAGACGGTGCGTGTGTCGACACTCTTTTGAAAGATATTAAAACGGAACCTTTTAAAGGAGGAAAGGAATGGAATAAGGGTGTTTCGGACAACACGTTGGACATCACTTTGAGGAAAAAGTAATTGTGCATGGAACGCCCTGACAAATTGTCTTTAAAGAAGCGGTTGGCGCTACGATTATACGACAGCTACAGACACAATGCCGCAAAAATTCACGAACTGACTTACCTCTTCTGGGAGGCCACCTTGCGTTGCCCACTGAATTGCCAGCATTGCGGAAGCGATTGTCGGCAGGAGTCGGGCGTGAAAGATATGCCTGTGCAGGATTTCCTGAAAGCGGTGCGACAAATCGTTCCGATCGTGAACCCTCACCGCACGATGGTGGTCTTCACGGGCGGAGAGGTGCTTGTCCGTCACGACCTTGAGGAGGCGGGACGTGCCTTGTATGAGATGGAGTTCCCTTGGGGAATCGTTACGAATGGCTACCTGTTGACGCCTAGGCGATTACAATCTTTGCTCAATGCGGGTATGCGGGCGTGCACGGTCAGCTTGGATGGCTTGGAAGAGTCCCATAACTGGTTGCGGCAAAACCCGGATTCGTTTCGTCGGGCGGTTGAGGCGATTCGTCTCCTGCCGAGTACGAACCTGCGTCACGACGTGGTCACCTGCGTCAACAACAGGAATTTCGACGAATTACCGAAGATTAAGCAACTGCTGATCGACTGTGGCATCAAGGAGTGGCGCATCTTTACCATATTCCCTGTCGGTAGGGCCGCCAACAATCCTAGCCTACAATTGTCGAGCGATAAGTTCAAGGCGGTCTTCGATTTTATCGAATCGACCCGCAAGGAGGGTAAAATTAAGGCTGGTTATGGCTGTGAGGGCTTCTTGGGGGACTACGAAACGAAGGTGCGGGATAATTTCTTCTTCTGTCGGGCGGGTATCAATGTGGCCTCTATCCTGGTGGACGGAAGCATATCCGCATGTCCTGATTTGCGGGGAAGATTCATACAAGGCAACATCTACCAGGACAATTTCGCCGACGTATGGCAGAATCGCTACCAAATCATGCGGGACCGATCATGGACCAAAGTGGGGATCTGCAAGGACTGCGAATTCTTCAACCATTGCGAGGGGAACGGACTGCATCTCCGGGACGAGGAAAAGAACGAACTCTACTTCTGCCACCTGAAGCGTATTATGGAGGGTGCGAAAGGAATTTGAAGCCAATCTATATCTCAAAAGATTTTCGTGGCGAGGCATAGGCCTACAATTCTTTACCTAAATAGTAAATCGTAAATGGCAAACGTCGTATGATTAATGCGGTAAACGAATCTGCCGTGGGTTTTTCCGCACAAATATTGCGCCACAGCACAAAACTTCTATTTGTTTTCACTAACTTTGCACCCTAAAATATTCGGAATTAATTTGTAACAAACAATATGGAAGAACTGGCAAGCAAGTACAACCCTGCCGACGTGGAGTCGAAGTGGTACCAATACTGGTTGGATAACGGCTTCTTCAAATCGAAGCCCGATGGTCGCGAACCCTATACAATCGTTATTCCTCCGCCGAACGTGACGGGCGTGTTGCACATGGGTCACATGCTGAACAACACCATCCAAGACATCCTTGTACGCCGTGCCCGTATGATGGGCAAGAACGCTTGCTGGGTTCCGGGTACCGACCACGCCTCCATCGCCACGGAAGCGAAGGTGGTGAACAAGCTGGCGCAGGAGGGCATCAAGAAGACGGACCTCACCCGCGAACAGTTCCTGGAGCACGCTTGGGAGTGGACCCGCAAACACGGTGGCATCATCCTTGAACAGTTGAAGAAGCTGGGTGCTTCCTGCGACTGGGACCGTACTGGATTCACCATGGACGAGCCTCGTAGCGAAAGCGTCATCAAGGTGTTCTGCGACCTCTACAACAAAGGGCTCATCTACCGTGGTGTGCGTATGGTCAACTGGGACCCGAAGGCTTTGACCGCCCTCTCTGACGAGGAGGTGATCTACAAGGAAGAGCATAGCAAACTCTACTATCTGAAATATTATGTCGCTGACGATGACCTGAAAGGTGAGACGGGTGCGGAAGGCGAAATCGTTCACCGTGACGCGAAAGGACGTTACGCTGTGGTGGCTACTACTCGTCCTGAGACCATCATGGGTGATACCGCTATGTGTATCAACCCGAAAGACCCGAAGAACCGTTGGCTCTCCGGCAAGAAGGTGATCGTGCCATTGGTGAACCGTGTTATCCCTGTTATCGAGGACGACTACGTGGACATCGAGTTCGGTACGGGTTGCTTGAAGGTGACGCCTGCCCACGACGTGAACGACTATATGTTGGGTGAGAAATATAACCTCCAAACGATAGATATCTTCAACGATAACGGAACCCTCAGCGAGGCGGCCGGCATGTACATCGGACAAGACCGTTTCGACGTCAGAAAGCAAATCGAGAAGGATCTCGCAGCCGCTGGCCTCTTGGAGAAGACGGAGGACTACACCAACAAGGTGGGCTACTCGGAAAGAACCAACGTGGTCATCGAGCCTAAGCTCTCCATGCAGTGGTTCCTCAAGATGGAGCACCTGGCGAAGATCGCACTGGAGCCAGTGATGAAGGATGAACTGAAGTTCTACCCTGCTAAATATAAAAACACCTACCGTAACTGGTTGGAGAACATCAAGGACTGGTGTATTAGCCGTCAGCTCTGGTGGGGACACCGTATCCCTGCCTACTTCTTGCCTGAAGGCGGCTATGTGGTGGCTGAGAGCGTGGAGAAAGCGCTGGAATTGGCCAAGAAGAAGAGCGGCAACAACAACCTGACCATCCAAGACCTTCGTCAAGACGAGGATTGCTTGGACACTTGGTTCTCATCCTGGTTGTGGCCTATCTCCCTCTTCGACGGAATCAACAATCCAGGCAACGAGGAGATCAAATACTACTATCCAACCAGCGACTTGGTGACTGGTCCGGACATCATCTTCTTCTGGGTGGCGCGCATGATCATGGCGGGCTACGAGTACGAGGGCGATATGCCTTTCCGCAACGTATACTTCACGGGTATCGTGCGTGACAAGTTGGGAAGGAAGATGTCCAAGTCATTGGGTAACTCACCTGACCCGCTCGACCTGATCGATCGCTTCGGTGCCGACGGTGTGCGTATGGGTATGATGCTCTCCGCACAACCGGGTAACGACATCCTCTTCGACGAGGCATTGTGTGAGCAAGGACGTAACTTCAACAATAAGATCTGGAACGCTTTCCGCCTCGTGAAGGGCTGGGAGGTGAAGGCAGACCTCGAGCAACCTGAGTCCGCACAGAAGGCAGTTAAATGGTTCAAGCACCAGTTGAACAAGACCATCACGGAAATCAACGACTGCTTCAGCAAATACAGGGTGAGCGAGGCGTTGATGGCGGTATACAAACTCTTCTGGGACGAGTTCTCTTCCTGGTATTTGGAGATGGTGAAACCAGCCTACCAACAGCCAATCGACAAGGCAACCTACGAGGCTACGTTGGAGTACTTCGAGACGTTGCTGAAACTGCTCCACCCATTCATGCCGTTCATCACGGAGGAGCTTTACCAGAACATCAAAGAGCGTGACCAAAAGGATAGCATCATGGTCAGCTTGCTTCCTAATGCGGAGGAGTTCTGCGAGAAGAACATCAACCGCATGGAGACCACCAAGGGTATCATCGCGGGTATCCGTAACGTGAGGGCAAGCAAGGGCATCAGCCCGAAGGAGGCGTTCGAAATATACCACAAGGGAGAAGGCTTCGACGACAAGAACAACGCCATCATCCAGAAGCTTGCCAACGTCAGCAAGATTTCCGAGACGACCGACGAAATCAGCGGCACAGCGGCTACCTTCATGGTTGGCACCATCGAGATCTCCATTCCGTTGGGCAACAACGTCAATGTGGAGGAGGAGATTAAGAAGATGGAAGAGGAGATCAAGTACTTGGAGGGATTCCTCGCCAGTGTGGAGAAGAAACTGGGCAACGAGAAGTTTGTGGCTAACGCTAAGCCTGAGATCGTGGAGAAAGAGCGCAAGAAGAAGTCTGACGCTGAGAGCAAGATCGCCACGTTGAAAGAGAACATCGCGAAGCTGAAATAACAGCGGCGCCTATCATACGAAAAGCCCCGTCACAATCATGCGACGGGGCTTTTTTATCGCCTTGGATGAAACCATCGACAGCGAAGTCCCAGTCATTTGATTCTGGGTTGGCCATTCCTACGATGAAATAAGTGTAATATAGGCACCAAGAAACAATACAGGAGGATTCTCTGACGCACTGATGTCACTCGGCTTAGTCAGATTGGCCACATATGCCGTGAAACAGAGTATCGTGCCCTTAGATAGGCCCTCTTATTTATAAAACACTAATCCTCAACAACAAGGAATTATTCTTACATAGTCTCGAAAGGCACCAATAAACAAAAAGATTTCAAGCACAAATTGCTTGAAAAAAAAAGAGCACATTTGAATCAATGTGCTCTTTACCATATTGAATAAAAACCCTTCTTTTTTATTTCTTCTTGAATAATTTGCCCAAAGCGCCAGCGATGTAGCCTAACTTGCTTGCCGTAGAGTTGCTGGAAGCGGCTCCCAAAGAGGAAAGAATGGATGACAAATCCAATCCTCCAGCCTTTTTGGACATCACTGCAGATACGAGGCTAGCGATGATAGTTGGCAGAAGACTCGTAGCCGAGGAGGTTGCGGAAGAGGAGAGACCCAGTTTGTTGGCGAACTGTGTCGTGAAAATCTGGGAAGCCAATGCTGTTACTGAACTGTTGGCTGCAGATGTCTTTCCTGTGAACAAAGCCATCAATTGCTCTATTCCGCCCGTTGATTTGGCGGTTTGCTTTAGACTGTTGACAATAGCGTCCGACAACCCGTTCAAGACATTGTTGCCCAAATTGCTCCCGGAAGCGGCGGATGCAACCTGCTTCAAAATCAAATCCGATAATTGAGACATAACACTAATTTATTATATAGGAAGTTAATAGTTCAAAAATCGTAGCCGGATCAACGTATTAATGTGAAGTGACCCATAATCTGTCTGTCAGACTCTGGAAGGTTGATCACGTACCAATAATCTGTGGAAGGAAGTGGCTTGCCTAAGTAGGTACCATCCCAACCCGTCTCATTGTCATATGAGTTGATGTTCGCAAGCATTCGACCCGAACGGTCATAAATCTTGACGTTACATCTTGGATAGACATCGATGTTCTCGATTGTCCATCTGTCGTTCAGACCGTCATTGTTCGGCGTGAAATATTCCGCTGGAGTGACAGGTATTGGTGTGATATCGAAGTAGGCCGCATCGAGGCAATCGTTATTGTCCATCGCCACCAACTTGTGCGTTCCGATTGGTGATTCACGCAACTCTCCGGAAGGGGAGGTGCCGATCTCATTCTTATCCAAAAGGATCTTGTATGGTTCTGTACCACCCGTAACCGTATAAGCCACCAGGTTCTCTTTCTGGTCGACTGAATCGATCGTCAATGTAGGTGCTTCCCTTACGTATACATGGATCGTATCCGTGGAGACGCAGGTTGATGTAGCGTCGATCACACGTTCAGCCCTTACGACGCAGTCCAAGTCGCCTGTCGGTGTGAACACCTTCTTCGTCGTACTGGAACCTCCGAAGTCTGGTTGCCATGTGTATGGTACGTTTTTAGGTTTCAACTCTTTGATGTAGATCTCGACCTCCTCGCCCCTACATACGGTGTTTCTATCAGACTTGATCTCCAGCTTCAATTGGATTTGGAGGACGGTCAAGCTGAACCATACGACACTATCACAACCTGTGACAGAGGTGTATGTCTTAGGGTCACGAACCAGAATTGGCGTCGTGGTCGGATTCGGGTATACAACACCGAACATCTTGGAGTCGTAGCAGATCAGCGTATCGATAGGATTGTCTTTATTGTCGTATCGGTCCAAAATCGTCAGTCTCAATTGTACGACACTATCGCAACCGGTTGAGCTGTTTGTGTATACGTCGTCAATCGTGTATACGCCTGGTTCCGTGTAGGTGACACCGTCGTGCACATAGGACTCTCCGTAGCAAATCGTTACCGGATCCAAATATGTGTAGGTCTTTCCCGTAACATAGATGGTGTATCCGACTATACTATCGCATCCGCAGCTGGTCTTGAAGTTTTGTGAGTCGTAGAATGGACCTCCATTCTCACCATAAACTTTTCCGTTGAATGTCTCACCTTGGCAGAGGTAAACCGTCTCTGTCATATCATATGCAGGGTTGACTGTCACTTCGTAGAAATAGCTGATGCAGGTGTTGTCCGGGTCATTACCCGTCTCTGGGTATACTCCAGGCGTATTGTACGTTTTGCCGTAAGCCTCGCCACCTTGGCAGATGACAGGGTCAGGTCTGGTCACCACCTTCGGTCCGGAGACGGATATCGTCCAGCTCTCTGTTGAGTCGATACATCCTTCCGTGCCTACATATTGCTTGGTGTAAGGGATGTCCTCCTCGTTGGCGAATGTTTGTCCGACGTACTCTTGCGCACGTCCTGCGTATACTTCGTTCTTACAGATGTATTCGTCGTCCAAGGTTATCTTCTTTGGCTCTTTGACCGTGATGTAATAGTAGATGTTGTTGTTTGGATTCTTCTTGATGTCTCCTGTCTGGAGGTTATTCGCATCCAATACCATGCCATCTTCCATCACCTTTGTCTCTCCGGCGCACAAAACGACCTTCTTGTTATCGTTGGTCTCGTTGATTTGGATCTCTTTCGTTAAAGAGCAAACCTCAGAGTCCATGTTTCCGCTTTCGCCGATTCTCACACGGTAGTATCCGTTGTGTACGGATTTGTCGAATGAGTTGATCGTGTATGAGAAGTTCTTGTCGTTGCTGTATTTGCCACTCCCTATTTGGGTGTAGTTGTTACCGTTGTCACTGTATTCCCACGTGTATTCGACACTGTTCATGTCTGAGAAGAATCCGTCGTTGTCGAAGCTTGCGCTTAATGTCAACGGGTCTCCGTAATAAATATCGTTGTGGGAGATATCAACCTTAGGTTGCAACACTTCGATGCTGATGTCATCGATGGCGAAGTCCCAACCGTTTGACTCAGGCTGAACCATTGTTACGATGAAGTAGGCATAGCTCCTGTCCGAGTTCAGCGTGAAATCGATGGAAAGTTTCTGCCAATCCAATGCTTGCGCATCGTTGCTGTGGTTGGATGCAGGAACCGTCAGTTTTTTATAGGCTTGGTCGGATACTTTCACAGTCGGAGTCTCTCCTTCATATACGCCGACACCTAAAACAGGTTGGAATCCTGCGGTGGATGAGGTGGCTTTTGTCATGTTGGCCACCCATGCTGTGAAACGGAACATTACGCCTCGGCATAACCCATCCAAACGAGTCTTGTATGCAACTATCTCGTCGTTTCTATTGTCTGGATTTATGATAAGGAAATACCCCGTCTCCCTATCGTCCGGGAAGGTATGGTCTCCCCCGTTGTACCACTCCGAGTTGTTGTCCCAATGTTTTGTGAGCACATATCCCCATTGAAGCGAGGGATCGTATTCGAGTGACTGGTGCGTTTCTCCTGCAGCTAATTCAGGCCCTATCAGTGCGTCTGTTCTTGAATTTCCCCCGTAATCGTTGTAATATACGCGTTTCCAAAATCCCTCAGCACTCACATTGGCCGCATACAGAAATGCGACACTCATCAGAAATAATATGTAAAAATTTCTCCTCATAATTCAACAGTCTACTAACGTATAAAATATACTATACCAAAATTATACAATTTACCATCAACACTTTCTAGCAATAGAGTACTATTCTGGCTCGCTATACGCAAATATGGGAAAAAAAATTGTAACAAAGAAATTTTTGTTGGAAAAAATCTTGGCCTTTTTGCGTTTCGCTAATTTTTATTCTTTTTTAAATATATATCAATGAAAATTGTTTAATATAGGTGCATATTTGCACGGGCCCGTATGAATGCTCGGGCCTTCCCAATTCCTGTTATCATTGATATCCATCATATTTTCTGAAGGGTGAATTTGCCGCCTTGGTGAATGTGTTTTTGTCATGTTGCGCAATGTCAATGCTGGGTGTTTGCGCGTGCTTCCTTTGCGCTGGATGGTAGATCTAATAGAAGAAAATGCTGTGCTAAAAAGAGGCGGACAGGAAACCCGAGAAAACATTGTCGCACTCGTTTCTGATAATCTGCAAGTTGCTACTGCTCAGATGGTTGCGTCGCCGGGCATCAACCGCAGTGTGGTCTCCAAACATCTCAGACGTTTGCAGACAGAGGGTGTTGCCCGTCGTGTGGGTCCAGACAGGGGAGGCCATTGGGAGGTCGTGAAAAAGGGAAAATGGGTGTGAATGGTGTAATCTTATCAGATAGAATACCTATATTAAATTTAAGGGAACGAGAATATGTTCATTGCATTAGTGGAGTATATGGACTTGCCAATCTCCGATGTTGAAGGGATTGTGAAGCTTGAATGAAAAAAATCCATTCATAATCCATCTTTTATCATATTATTTCGATAAAAAACATCCACGGAATCGGGCATTGTTTATGTTAGCACTGAAAAAGCAGGTGTGTTTAAGATTATATTCACGCTTTATTGCCGAATCGTAGTGCAGAATTCGGGAAATATGCTATATTTGTTAATCCTCTATCCGTCGCGAGGAAACGATGGGTGGATGGATTGTCGGTTAATGTAAAACCCTAAAAGAAGAATTTATGAAGGTAAGGAATTTTTGGCTATCGTTTGTCGCATTATTGTTGTTGAACGCAGGTGCGGTTGAGGTCTCCGCCCAAAAAGTTTTCAAAGGAATCATCCTTCGGTCGAAGGAGAAGGTGGAGTACACCAGTACGGAATGGGTGGAAGTGGAACTCCCTAAAGCGGATGATTCCATGGAAGAGGATTCCATCGGTTCAGTTGAGGAGTCCATCGATCTGGAGACGGGAGTTTATTCTGAAAATGGAGTCTCCTATATGAGTCGGGAGGTTAAGAAACTTAGGCACGAGATGTTCTCTCTGTGTGTGCAGATGGATTTCTCCGTTGAGGCCTATCCTTATCGTAACAATCCCTATCTGCAGGAGGATATCGTCAAGTACATTGTGAGGGAAAAACAATATGCCGACTCTCTTGAAAAGGTGATGCATGGTTATATGCGGGGAGCCAAGTCATTGGATGACATGGTTAAGCGCCTTAAGAAGGTGAAAAAATACGATAAATTCGTGTACGATGACATGCGTTCATTCGCCATTGTAGTTGATACTTTAAGAAAAATGGGTTGCCGTAAGCATGGGGGTGTATACCCTGTGAAGATAGAGGTGAAGAATGGTGTCTTGTATATGATTGAAGGTCATGATGTTAGCTCCCCGAACACGTTGGGGCTTTATGATGTCGAGACAGGCAAGAGGATTGAGCCTGAAGATCTGCTCACCGCACGGCAATTCGTGGGTAGATATAATGATACGATAAAGATAAACGCTGTAACTCGTATAGATGGCGAATGTATCGATTTTTACTACAATGATAAGGATTGGTATGTTCACAGTGTGTGTAAGGATAAGGATAGTTCGTTGCTGACTCCATACGCCAAGTCGTTGATGGCGAAAGACAAGGGATGTTGGTCGACCACGAGAACGAATGAATTTGGAGACCAAATACAGATTATAGAAGCTAAAAAGACAAATGAAAGATTCGAATCCCGAACAGTCCAGCTTCCTGTCCAGTTGAATGGTTGTAAGAACACCCAGAAGGTTCGGAATAGGATGTTGGAGGTTATGTTCGGACGTTCGGACGGTGATTTGGAGAATTTGGTCGCAGAGGGTGTTCAGAAATGGATACCGAAGTATGGCAGAGGTTCGAAAATGCATTTGTACGTGGGCGACGGAGTGGTCTCGTTTGGTTTTGAGGATTTGTCGGCGCGTGACAACAGCAGCAACACGTTCATTGTCTTCGACAAAACCACGGGTGAGGAGATAGACGTGAAGGATCTGATAAAGGATCAAAAGGGTTTTATGGATTATGTCAACTCGTTTAACATGTATTTTGCGGGTTTCCTTTTCGATTCAACGAACGTGGAAAGAGGTCCTAGGGGTGGAGAAAGTTTGCGTAGTTACCTCAAACATTCTGGTGGATACTTGGCTCCGTTTAATGGATGGGACGAGTTTCCGACATCCTGGTGGTTTGCGTTCAGCAAAATGGACGAATTCATCCCAGTCGAATTCAACACCAACTACAGCCGTATATTCCTGAATTATGACGATGTGAAGGCATTCATCGACCCTAAATACCATGAGATGTTGGACCGTGCGGTGAAGTCGATTGGGAGGTGATGAGGGGGAGACAATTCCAATTGAGAAGATTTTTAGGATAAACACACATAGAAACATTGACGTAATTTATTATCTCCTAAAGAATATAGGATTCGATAGGTTGAGGATGAAGAGTAAAAACATTCAAATCAAATAATAAAAATACCTTCAAAGTGGTAGATTATATATAATTTTGAAGACAGAATGTGCGATATGAGAATAACTGTAATTATTCAAACTACACAATTACATGATTCAAGAAAACAGAGAGAAATTGCTACAATTGCTCAGCAAACATGATGAACTGAGAATGACAGAACAGATAGACTATGAGAAGTTCTATCTCTACTCTCTTATTACCCATTCTACAGCTATTGAAGGCAGTACGATGACAGAGGTGGAAGCGCAATTATTGTTTGATGAGGGTATCACTTCAAGCAAGCGCAGCATTGTTGAACAAAACATGAATCTCGACCTTAAGGCAGCCTACGATTATGGACGTATATGGATTAAACGTCATGAAAATATTACCGTTGATTCACTTATAATCCTTGCAGCCAAGGTAATGGCACGAACAGGTTCTCAGTATAATTCCCTCGGAGGTGTTTTCGATTCCTCAAAAGGTGAACTCCGCAAAGTGAATGTTACAGCAGGAGTAGGTGGACGTTCCTACATGAATTATCTGAAAGTGCCACAACAGTTGGAGGCTTTTTGTGAGGAACTGAACGCTCGTCGCAAAGTTCTCGACAAGTCAGATATATGCGCCATTTATGATCTCAGTTTCTGGGCTCACTACGAACTTGTCACTATCCACCCTTGGGTTGACGGCAACGGACGAACCAGCCGTTTGCTTATGAACCTTCTACAAATGGAGTATGATGTACTACCGACAAAAGTATTAAAACAAGATAAAGCAGAATATATCCAAGCACTCATTGATACACGAGAAAAAGAAGACATCAACATCTTCCTTGATTACATGACGCGACTCCACACAACACACCTCCAACATGATATACATCAGTTTGAGGATTCTATGTCATACGAGGTGGACAGAAAAGGTGGACAGAAAGCTGAAAAGGTGGACAGAAAAGGTGGACAGAAAACAAATGAAACTATTATTGCACTAATTTCTGAAAATCCCAAAATCACCACAACTCAGATGGCTACATCACTTGGCATCAATCGTAGTGCCCTCTCCAAACACCTCAAACGGTTACAGACAGAAGGTGTCATCCGTCGTGTAGGACCAGACAAAGGAGGGTATTGGGAAGTAAAGAAAACTTGAAATAAGATTATTCTACCGTACTTATCAGACTTCGAAAATTGCTACACATTGTGTATCAAATTGCCTATGTTCTACGATACGCATTACGAAGGGGAAAAAGGGTTTGTCAGCCAAAGGATTACCCGGCTCGTAATTATACCGACACAACTTTGTGAATGTCGTCGATGTATTTAGCTAATGGTCCCATATAGCCATTGAAAACATCTAACCTTTCGTCAAATGGTGGCTCATTCACTACAATCTCCTTCGTGATGTCTCCGTTTTCACAGACATAGCTGATCACTGTCATCAGGAACTCCTCCTGCTCGGAATTGAGCTCCATGTTCGATAGGAAGGTGCTGAAGCGTCGCATGGCCTCTTTCCTGTCCACACCTATCAGGGAACGGATGAGGATGGCTACATTGGAGCCGCACATTTTCCCTTCCGTGTATCGCTCGTAATCGGCTTTGCTGCCTAACTCTTCCCAAAGAATGCGCTCTAGCTCGCGCACGTCCTGCGGAGTGAGTTGCTCCATGTTGTAGATCTTGTCCAAAACGGGCAAGTGCCGGTTTTCCGCAAGGTAATCCATGATTTTTTGCTTGTAGCTTGCTTTGGGCGTTACGCCTTCCACTTCTCCGTCTTCGGTGGTTAAGTCGTCGATGTTGACGATGAACCATCTCTTTATCCCGCCCGTAAGGAACTTCATCAGTTCTCGCAGGTCGGCTCGTACTTTTTCGAGCCATTGCAACGATGCGTTTTGCCAAGCTGCCTCGGAAAGGACTTCTTGTATCGTCCCCATCTTTGCCATGACTTGTGGCAGGGAGGCCATCTCCTCTAGTTTCTGGGCGACTAGCTTTACCCGTTGTATGCTTTTCGTAGGGTTCACCTCTTGGTCGAGAAGCCCTAATTCAATGGTCAGGACCATCACGTCGAACTTCTTGGCGCTTTCGTCCAGCGTGCTTTTGGCTAACAACGGAGAGATCTCTTTTTTCAAGCTTACCACATCCACGTCGGATATGTATGCCCATGCGTCTGCCTGCTTGAAATGGCTCACGGTCTCCCATTTCATCCTTACGGAGATATGGTTGTCCGACAACGCCTCGACTTGCTTGCGGAGTATTGCCTTGATATCGTCGTGCAGGCTCTTGCTGTACGCATCTTCCTGATACTGTTGATGTTGTAGGTGGAAGGCGATGTCGGTGCGCAAGCAGAAGATGCGCTCGGTCAGGGATAGGGTGGTGGCTGCCTCGTGATTGTTTATTTCTTTCCCGAAGTAGTCGAAGTTGCCGCACCAATCGAAGATGTAGAAATATTCCTTGTCCATGTCCGGACCGAAAATGTCTTTGCTCAGCCTTGTGCCTCGTCCTATCATCTGCTGATATTTGATCTTGCTCTTCACAGGCTTGAAGAAGACTAGGTTGAGGATGTCTGGCACATCGATGCCGGTGTCCAGCATGTCGACCGACACGGCTATCTGTGGGTCTGCGTCTCGTATCTCGAACTTGTCTATCAGGTCGTGCGCATAGGTGACGTAGTTGTCGATCAACACGCAAAAACCGGCTCCGTATTCTGGGTATAGGACGTTGAACCGTTGCACGATCAGCTCCGCGTGGCGGTGGTTGAAGGCGAAGATGACGCTCTTTCCGATGCGTTCGCCACTCTGCACCTTCAGTCCATTTTCCATCAGGTCTTGCAATACCTTGTCGATGGTGTCTTTGTTGAAGATGTAGCTGAATATCTCGTTGTTGGCGATGTCTCTCCCTTCTATTTGCTCATATTCCCACACCCGCTCCATCTGTTGTTTCTCCTCCTCTGAAAGCTTGTCGTACTGGATGCCCTCTTTTAGGATGAGTGACCCTCGCTTGAATCCGTGGTAGTTGACCAAATAGCCATCGCCTACGGCTTCCTCGAGCTCATAGGCGAAGTTGGGTTGTCCCTCCTCCATCTGGAATATCTCGTAGGTGCTTTTGTCCACCTCCTCGCGGGGGGTGGCGGTGAGGCCTACCAGCATGGCGTCGAAATAGTTGAACACCGCCCCGTATTTTCCGAAGATGCTGCGGTGCGCCTCGTCGATGATGATCAGGTCGAAATGGCCTACGGAGTAGAGCTTGTCGTCCGTGTCGATGTAGTTGATCATCGTCTGGTAGGTGGAGAAGATGATGCGCGCGTTGAGGTCCTTCCGCTCTTCGCTATCCTTCTCGCTAAGCACGCAGGTGGTGGTGTTGGGCAGGAGCTTCACGAAGTTCTTGTGCGCTTGGCTCACAAGGCTGGTGCGGTCGGCGAGGAAGAGCACGTTCTTCACCCAGTTGTTGCGCATCAGCACATCCACCAGCGAGATGGAGACCCTCGTCTTTCCTGTGCCTGTGGCCATCACCAGCAGGGCTTTGCGGTGTTTCTGGTTGTAGTGTTCGCAGACGGCTTTGATGGCCATCTTCTGGTAGTGGCGGTCGGTGATCTCCTCCTTCACGGAGAAGTCCGCGATGTCTGTCCGGCCTCGTTTCTGGATCAAACGCTCCAGGTCTTCGGACGTGTGGAAGCCGAACAGCGGTCGTGGCGGATAGCCCAATCCGTCGATGATGTTGGTCTCGAAACCGTTGGTGTAGTAGATGACCGGACGCACGCCGTACTGGGCTTCCAGACAGTCTGCGTAGAGCTCCGCCTGATGCTTGCCTTTGATGGGCGATGCGGATGTGCGTTTGGCCTCGATGACGGCGAGTGGCAGTCCGTTGCCGCTGAAAAGCACGTAGTCTGCGTAGCCGACGCCTTCGTTGTTGGGCATGCCGTGGACCTCCACCTCGATGCATGCCTTCAACGGTTGCACGGCGCCTTCTGTGTCGAGCACTTCCCAGCCTGCTTCCCGGAGCATGAGGTCGATGAACATCTTGCGTGTCTCGTCCTCCGAAAACTCGGAAGGGAGCTCCTCCACGGGTGTGGTGTCGGCGACAGCCTCCCTGCTGGATGCGGTGATGAGGGGGTCGGTCTCCCTTACCTGCACCACCGTAGGTGTGACCACCGAGGTCTCCACCCCTTTCGGAACCAGGTCCTTTTCGAATGGCTTCACCTCCTCCACCATACGTAGTTTCAGGAGGATAGCGCCGACTACATTGTAGAGGTTGAGCAGGGTGAAGAAGGATTCCCGCTTCGTGACGTTCCCCGAATGGGCGGCGGAGTTGCCCACTTTGCGGACATAGTGGACCGCCATCATCACACGGTCGTCGTTGATGAAGGTGCGGAACGGCTCTCCGTCAATCAGCTCGAACAGCGAGGCTCGTTCCGGCGTTGAGATGTTCTTCATCATATACAACGAACGGACCATATACTCCAACGCCTTTCTGGCATTGATGGCACAGAAGTCGGGGTTGCCCCACTGATGCTCTTCCGCTGCCGAACAGAAGCGGTGCAGGTCGTCGAGGCCGAGCGGTTTTATGTAGTCGAAGTTTCTCATACGCTTACGGTTTGAGGCACTTGAGCAATGCCGCAAAAACAAAATCCTATGGTGTGCAGTGACCGCACGTTTTTTAAAAAGAATCCCCTATACGAAAATACACTAAAACCCTTTTGCCATGCAAATTTTTTACGATAATTTTTTAGTCTGCAAAAAGGTGTTTTGCCTCCATGCCTGTTCTAAGGAAAGTGAATTCCTATAGGGATAAGTCTTATGAATGCTTTGGGAAGAAAGGGTAATCTGTCATCAATCCTTTTCGCATAGAATCGTGTCTAGCCTTTCCTTCCTCTTGTGCTACAATGTCTATAGTAACATTATTTTTTGATTGCGTTTGACTTCCCCTGAAACCTTTATTGAGATTTGTTCAACATTATTATCCACAACAATCTCATCTACTTTTTTGTCTGTTTCTCCACTTGTCAGATCAACTCTTATTTCTTTAATTTCTGTGATAAAAAAACGTGAACATCCATTCTCTTTATAATTAACGAGTATTTTGCTACTAGACATTATTTTTTTAGGATCTTTACTTAAGTCTTTTATGTCGAGTAGGGCTACATACCCAGCTTTAGCAAACACATTGGTGATTTTAATTTCATTAGTTTTATTGTTTCCCCATTGTCTTTCATAAACTTTATCTGTTAAATAATTATTAATGGCTTCTGCGTATGATTCAACGAATTGAATCTTCTCTATAACTGAATTATCGTCTATTGTATTATCAGAAGAAGATCCATGAGCGATTTCATTTCTACGATCAACTAAATCCTCCAAATCTCGAAAATATAATTTAGTCCTTGTGTCCTTTTCAATGTTTTGAATTTCAGGAAATTTATTGGATAAATATGATTGAAACGGTTCGTATTTAATCACAAAATCATTGATGTTTTTTATCCCTATTCCATTAAACATTTCGAGAATCACTTTTGACCGGTAATTTCCTCCATTTTGGAGGAAGCATTCTGGTATTAAAGTCTTTTTATTATCAATAAAAATTCCATATATATTCTCAACCATGCTATTTAATTTAATGGAACTGTATTTTGGATACTTCAGTTTCCCGTGAAGCTTTTTCCACAAATCAATATATTTCTCAGTGATTTCAGGCCCCCACTCATTGAATGAAGCAATATGTTCTTGAATAGATTCTATGTATTCAATTATTATGTTTTCGATAAAATGTTCAAATGCGCCATAAAGAGAGATAATATTAGAACGATATGCAAATTGTTTTTCTTGTGTGCTATTGCGCTTTATGAAATTAGCCTCTTCGCTACTCATATTTTTTATGATTAGCTCATATTTTTCAAGCACATGTAGGTGTGTTTTTATATTTTCAATTTGTTTCCTAAATTCAGTGATGGAATTCTTCATGGATGCATATTAAAATTCTGGAAAAAATTGTTAAAGATATTTATTCGTTTTTGAGTGTCCTTGGATGTCGTGTTACGGCCATTAAACTCTGATTCGTTTTCTTCAAACAGTTTTTCAAATCCTTTTATTACATCCTCTTTTTTCGAGATAAAGTTTTCTTTTTCATTCAAGTGATCTGATAATACATACATTAATGCATCATATATTACCATTGTGGCTTTTCTTCCCCATTTGTAATTCCCCTCCTTATTTTTTTTCCACATACAAAAAGCTTTATCTCCCAAAAGGTCATAGGCGAATTTTATGGTTTCTTCAAATATGAGTCTGTAACTATTCAAAACGTCATCGTTATCCAACAGATCTGCTTTATAGGCAAATTGATCAAGGAATCTAGTGAAAGTTGTATCCTTCCATTTGTTTATATTACGTAATGCAAAGAAACGTAGCACGATTTCTACGTCTTTCATTGTCTTGAATTTTGGATCATCCTTTAAATCCTCGCTTATCTTATCTTCTGCCAAATTTTCTTCGTCTGTTTTTTGTGGGATGTCAAAAATTTCACAGAAATAGTTGTTCCTTGCCAGTTCAATAATCATATTATTAAATTTTCCTGAGCATTGAGAGTTACGGTACTCTTGGTCTTCTAATTTTGCCCCGCCACTATTGATTCTTGAGAAAACCATTTGTTTTATAATATTTGCTTCATCATCCGTTTTTGCAGTCTCCTTCAATAGTACAATAGATGATATATACCTTCTGTCAATCCCTTTCTTAATTTGTTCTGGTAAATCGGAATATTTACGTCCATTTAACTCAGGCCAAATTTCAAGGCCCCGTAATGCATATTTGTCTTCATAAAAATCTTTTATGGCGGAAATTCTTTGTAGTCCATCCATCACCTCATATACAGAATACTCCTTTTCGTAAAGAAAAATAGGTGGAATTGGAACATTCATTATAAATGATTCTATTAATTTTGATTGTTTCTCCACGTTCCATCTATGACGTCTTTGAAACTCTGGGTTGAGAATATAATCTTCCCCAGAAAACACTTCTTGTACTGTGTTCAATGGATATCTTGCTTGCTCAGTGACGATTCTAACCTCTCCCTTAAGGTATTTTTCATTTATCTCGGAATCTGTCATTGACTGAGATTTCTTTTTCTCCTCTGATCCGAAGTTGAAAAAATCGCTTTCAAAATTTTTTAATTCTTGTATATCCATAATGTTTTTATTTATCCAAAGTATTTATCCATTGTAAAGTTAAACAATTTCTCCGTCTCTTCTATGCTTTGACGTATGGCCACCTTTTGCTTCTTGATTGCCTCGATTTTTGCGGCGAAGGATTGTTGAAGGGATAGTGGGGGAAGGGGAATCGACAACTCTCGTAATTGTCCTAATGATAAATTTGGTTGTGCAACACCTTTGCCCATTTGTACAACATCCGACTTGAACTTATGTGCTAAAAAAGACTGAACATACACCAAACTGTCTTTGTTTTTCAAACGAATAATTGCACATGCTTGATTTGTATTTGCAGGCAATATGGAACTGTCAACTATTGCCATTTTCCCAATTGTTGCACCTGCTATACATATAAGTAAATCAAGACCTTCTAATTGTGAACGCAATAAAGCATCATTACAGTCTTTTGTAATATGTGTTAGTTTTGATGCATCAATTTCCCCATTATCAAATGATTCAACTTTTACGAAGTTAATTCCTTCAGATACAAATGAAAAACCGACCGTTGTGGGTGTTGTTCCTTTGGTAATGGTTATACACAAATCCCCCAACTTCTTCACCTCCCATCCTTTCTCATTCTCCACAGGGCCGCCGAACATATCGTAGAAGACAGCTTGGGCAAGGTTGTCGAGTTCAGAGAGTTGCGCTTTCTGCTTGTCGATAATGGATTGCAGCATGTCGAGCTCGGAGACGATGCGGGATTGGGTGGAGAGAGGGGGGAGGGGGATGGAAATTTGTTCCACAATTCTTTTGGATATTTCCTTGAATGTTGCGCCAACTCCTAGTGAATTTAGATATTCGTTTTTTCCTTTCAGCCACCAATACAAATATTCATTGTTCAGTTCTTTTGAGCAAACAATATTTTTGAACCCTTGATTACAATACATTGGAATTTTGGTAATGCAAACCTTGCCAATAGGCGCACGAGAAGATAGCAACACCGTTCCAATGGGCAGAAGTGTAAGATTGGTTTTTGCAACGGCTTTTTCTGTGATAGTTCTTACAGTGGAGCTAACATATTTTGAGCCATCCAATTCTGCGGGTGTAATCCAAGAATAATCGCCATCCCAAAAATCGGGGTTATCTGTTTTCGGTGTGCTTCCCCCGATAACAGTACCAACCTCTCCAAGTTTTTTATATGTCCAATTTTGTTTCATGCTTCTTACCTCTTAGTTCCTCCCTTGTTGTTTTCTCTCAACCACTGCAACAGTGTTTCCTTTGAAGGTAACTTCAGCATATAGGTTGAGATAAACAGATTCTCGTCTATGCCAGGCGTGGCATACTCCACCATTTCGTTGCCAGCTCTCGAGCAAAGTAAAATGCCTATGGGCGGATTGTCGCCATCGCTCATGAAATTCTTCTTGTAGTAATTGACGTACATATTCAGTTGAGCCAAATCGGAATAGTCCAATTCGCCCATCTTCAATTCCACAATCACGCCGCAATGAAGTATTCGGTTGTAGAACAGCAAATCGTAGAAATAATATTTTTCGTCGATAAGAATTCTCTTTTGTCTCGCTTCGAAGCAAAAGCCATTTCCCAATTCTATCAGAAATTCTTGCAAATGGTCGATCAAGGCACTCTCAAGATCGCTTTCTTCAACAACCTCTTTGCCCTTCAACCCTAAAAACTCAAAGGTGTACGGAGAACGTATGATGTCGGTGATATTGGTAGTCGTGGCCTCTTTATTGGCCAAGGCAACAACAGCATCCTTGTTCTTACTTATGCCCGTGCGGAGGTAGAGCTGGCTGTCAATCTGTCGTTTCAGCTCCCGTTTGCTCCAAATGCCTTTTATCGCTTCAATCTCATAGAATGCTTTTTCTAATGGGTCGGTAATATTCAGCAATTGGACAAGGTGAGAGTAGGACAAAGAGCCAAATACCTGTTCGGGAGCAATCAGGTCGTCGTATTTTCTGCGGCTTTCCTCATTGCTAGATTTGGCAACCACTGGTTGCCAAATCTTATCAGATTCATTTTCAGTATTTTGCAATTTGGCAACCACTGGTTGCCCAATTCTAATTAGCTCGTTTCCGTTGCTTTGTAATTTTGCAACCAGTGGTTGCAAAATTGAGGATTGGGACAAAACAAAATGACTTACGCTTGTTCCCAATTCGGGAAATGTCAAATAGAATTGGCGATATAGCCGTAGATTTCTATACGACAGCCCCTCGTCGTCAAGCCGCTCGGCTAATGTCTGAAGTATTCGTTCTCCATAGACGGCCCTGTCCTCGCCATTTTGCTCGTAATTGACAATGTAGTAGCCGATGAGCCAATTGCGGGCGGTGACACACTTGTTGATGGCTTTCGCGGCTGCATTGCGTAAGCCAGTGTTAATGGACTGTATGCTATTGATTAGATGGTCAAGTATCATACCCATGGAGATTACATGTATTTGGATTTGAATTCATTGATCGCCGCAGTTATCTCGCTCTGCAGCGCCTCAATCCTTCCCATCACCACCTCTGGCGCCTCATACTCCACCTTCACCTTCTCCACTTCCTTGTATTTGTTGATGGACAGGTCGTAGTCGTTGGAGCGGATCTCATCCACCGGCACGATGAAGCTTTGTTCTTTGCGTGTGCGGCTCTCTTCGGCTTCGAGGTTCTGGAAACGGGCCACCACGTCAGGTATGTCGTTGTCGGTGATGGGGGTGCGCTTGTCGTCGAGACTGAACCCGTCGGCTTTCATGTCATAGAACCAAACCTTGTCGGTGCCACCGGCATTGGTCTTGGTGAAAATTAGAATGGCGGTGGAGACCCCCGCATAGGGCTTGAAGACGCCCGAAGGCATCGAGATGACCGCCTGCAGACGTTGCTTGTCAATCAGTTCCTTGCGGATGGACTTATGTCCCGAGCTGTTGCCGAATAGCACACCGTCGGGCACAATGCTGGCGCATCGGCCGCCAATCTGTAGCATGCGCACGAAGAGCGCAAGAAAGAGCAGTTCGGTCTTCTTGGTCTTGGTGATCGCCAGTAGATTCTTGCTCACCGCCTCGTTGTCAAGGCTGCCCGTGAAAGGCGGATTGGCGAGGCAGAGCGTATAACGGTCGGTGTCGGTGTTGTCTGTCGAAAGGCTGTCCTGGTATTGGATGTCGGGGTTATCCACACCGTGCAGCATCAGGTTCATCGCCCCGATACGTAGCATGGTGGCATCCGTGTCGAAGCCGTGCAGCATACCGTTCTTGTAGTGCGCGGCGTTCTCCTTCTTCAGCAGTTCCGACTTGTAGTGCGTTTGTATGTATTTGGCCGATTCCACGATGAAGCCCGCACTACCCATGGCAGGATCGCAGATGGTATCCTTCAGCGAAGGCTCCATCAGCTCCACCATCATGCGGATGATGTGGCGCGGGGTACGGAACTGACCGTTGTTGCCCGAGGCCGCCATCTTGCCCAGCACATACTCGTAGACGTCGCCCATGGTGTCACGGTTGTTCATGTCGAGGTGGTCGATGCCCTCCACGATCTTCACCAATGTGCGGGGGCTCTGAATCAGGAAGGTGGCGTTGGTCATAAACTTGCCGTACGCCGATTCGCGGCCTTCGTTCAGGTTCTTGATGAAGATGAACGCATCCTTGCTGATGGTGCGGTACATCTGTTCGGCCTCCATGTTCTTGAAGGTGTTCCAGCGAAGACTGTTGTAAGGCACCTCCTTGTCCGTTTCGGGATTGAGCCAGTTGCCCTCCTTGAATGTGGGGTCTTTCACGGCCACGCCCATCACGTTGGCATTGGCCTCCTTGGTACGTTGCGCATCGTCAAGCATCTTCATGAAGAAGAGGTAAGTCATTTGCTCCAAAATCGTGATGGAGTTGGTGATGCCGCCCGTCCAGAACGTGTCCCAAATCGAGTCGATTCGGTTCTTGATTTCTCCTGTGATCATAAGTTCTAATTCTGCTCTATGGTAAAGTTTCGCTTCCAAAGGTAAAAAAATCCATTCATAATCCATCTTTTATCATATTATTTCGATAAAAAAACATCCACGGAATCGGGCATTGTTTATGTTAGCACTGAAAAAGCAGGTGTGTTTAAGATTATATCCACGCTTTATTTCCGAATCGTAGTGCCAGATGCGGGGAATATGCTATATTTGTTAATCCTCTATCCGTCGCGAGGAAACGAGGGGTGGATGGATTGTCGGTTAATGTAAACCCCTAAAAGCAAAATTTATGAAGGCAAGGATTTTTTGGCTATCGTTTGTCGCGTTATTTATGTTGAACGCGGGTGTGTTTGAGGTCTCCGCCCAGACCGTTTTCAAGGGAATATTGCTTCGGTCGAAGGAGAAAATCATAAAGGAGAACAATTTCGCGCAAGCAAAATACTTCGATTCTGATCCGGACTCGGACCAAATATATTTGAAGTATGAGAGGAGCTTGTACGAGGAATTCTCTTTGATTGTGCAGATGAAATTCTCCGTTGAGGCCTATCCTTACCGTAATAAACGCTATTTGCAGGAGGATATCGTAAAATACGTTACAAGAGAGAAACAAAAAGTAGACTCTCTGGGAAAGGTGATGCTGGGCTATCTGAAAGGATCCAAAAAGATGGATGACTTCTATAAGAGACTTAAAAAGCTGGAGGGTTACAATCAATTTGTATGTGACGACACGGCTTCGTATGCCGCAGCGGTCAACACCTGCAAATCATACGAATGTCGTAGGACTGTACTGAAATACCCCCTGGAGATAACGTTGCAGAATGGCATCCTGAAGTTGGAAGATTCTTCGATGGAGTTGGGTTTTTATGATGTCAAAAGGGGGAAAAGAATTGAGCCGGCGGACCTGCTCACTACCCTAACAAGGGAGGAAAAGATGGGTTCTGTGTACCAAATAAATGGTAGATCCATCAATGTCTGTGGTTATTATCTGACCAAGGACGACCCATTGCTGACCCCGTATGCCAGGTCGTTGATGGAGAGAGACAAAGGGTATACGTCGTCCACGTGGACAAACAAATATGGAGACCTAATACAGACTATATATGTTAAAAGGATAAATGGAGGATTCGAATCCCGAGAAATCCTGATTCCTGTTCAGTTGAATGGTTGCCAGAACACCAAGAAGATTCGGAATAGGATGTTGGAGGTTATGTTTGGCAGTTCCGATGTTGATTCGGAGGATTTGATTGCCGAGGGTGTCAAGAAATGGGTGCCGAAGTCTGAAAGAGGTAT
The DNA here is from genome assembly GCA_045226255.1 of Paludibacteraceae bacterium. GTDB lineage: Bacteria > Bacteroidota > Bacteroidia > Bacteroidales > Paludibacteraceae > UBA1181. The sequence goes on from JBGVCG010000003.1 coordinate 94,814, forward strand.
GCATATGGTTTTGGGTGAGGGTGAAGGAGTGGTCTCGTTTGGCTTTGAAAATTTATCTAAGCGTAACAGAGACAAGGACACGTTCATTGTCTTCGATAAGACCACGGGCGAGGAGATAACCGTGAAGGATCTAATTAAGGACAAGAAGGGCTTCATGGATTATGTCAATTCGTTTAACATGTATTACGATGGCTTCCTTTTCGATTCAACGAATGTAAAACGTGGTCCGAACGTACCTAGTCACCTCCTTAGTACTGGTGCAACAAAAACTTCGTTTAATGGATGGAAAGAGTTCCCGACATCCTGGAGGTTCAAGTTCAGTAAAATTGACAAATTCATCCCTGTCGAATTCAACGCCAAAGATAGCCGTATATCCCTGAATTATAGCGACATCAGAGCATTTATCGATCCTAAATACCAAGAAGCGTTGGATCGTGCTGTGAAGTCGATTGGGAAGTGATGAGGTGTTTGTTAGGGGAGACACACACTAAATTTTTAGGTGTTGATGATTCATAAAGCATTGGTTATATTTGCATGCCCAAGTTTAATAAATAAACGTCCTAATATGGAATTGAAGAATGTTGTATCGAAATTGAGCGTAGTGCTTTGTTGCTTATTCATGTCGTCTTGTGCTCCGACTTCGTACTATCAGTTGGTAAATACAAAACCTGTAGGCGAAGGACTAAAAAAGACGGAGAAGGCTGTTGTGTATGAAGATGACAACTGCACCATCAGTTACAATCTCTGGGCAAATGGAGGTTCCACTCAGATTGTCTTTGTAAACAAGACAGACGAGGATATCTACATTGATTTGGCATCCACCGCCTACTTTATGAATAACCAGGCATTCGACTTGCATAAGGGACAGTTGAAGACAAAAAGCGTCGTTCCTGCAAGGATGCTCAAAGTCATTGAAGAAACAGATATAACCATAATGAGTCAGATATACAGAGATTGTAATCTGTTCTTGATGCCAAGAAAGAGTACAATTAATACGACCTCTTTTTCTCAGGATAATACTCCATACTCATTTGGCTTAAGAATAGTTTACTATGTAGGCAATAATGATACACCACACAAGGTGAAAAATGAGTTTTACGTGGATCGGATATGCAATTATCCGGGACAATCATTCGTGGAATATTATTCGGATGACAAAGCGTGTCCTGACGAGAGAATCAGGGCGACACGTAAAGCAAAGTATAAATTCCAAGACGCTGACGCCTTCTATATAGAATATAATCCTAAGGCGGTTTGGGCGAATCCGGAGGGACCTAATGTGAAGCATTAAATAAATATCTTAGAAATATTCGATTGAGTCATGGAAAACAATAAATCAGTATTGGTAATTGGAAATGGTTTTGATGTTGCGTTGGAAAGGCCAACAAAATACTCGAATTTTTACGAATCGGAGTTCTGTCCTAAAAGCTTTCCCGCCCCACTAATTGGGTACTTGAATGGTTGGACAAGTCAAGGTGATGTTCACTCTCTGAGATGGATGGATATGGAGAGTGCAATTCAGAAATATGCACAATCAAGAGGTGAGGGAAAAACATATGATGGTGATTCGTATACAGAAGATGAAAAAAAACTAATAAAGAAAATCTACGAGTTCAACTCGGCCCCAGCCCCTCATCGCCAATATGAATTTTCCGTAGAAGAGGAAAATCTGTTGGAACAAATGCAAAACGCAGGTAAGATTGAATTTGAAAGGACTAATGCAAGACCTAATTGGAATTTCAACTTCGCAGATTTGCCGTATGACAAGTTTGTTAATTCCCCTCGGGAAAGAGATGTTAAGGCATTATCATCAATTGAATCTGGCCTTGCCAATTATTTAAATAGTATAGATTGTGGAGCACCAGAAGATAAACAAAATCTAGCCTATCAGTTGTTGTTTAGGTTTTGGAGAGAGTCTAATGGGGAAATATATTCGTTTAATTATACACCTCTTGAACCATTGATTCAATCTTTTGATAAATATAGTGATGATTTATCTTTTAGAATAAAACCTAGTGATACTTTAAGAATAAATTATATGCATGGGTCTTTGAGCAAGAACCATGTTATTCTTGGTGCAGGTAAAGAAACAAATGAGAGTGGGTGTGGGTATGGTGAATGGGCATTTTTAAAAAAATCGAATGACAATGGTTATAGACCTCCTATGTTGGTCAATGCCTTGAAAAACGCAAGTAAAGTCATTGTGTATGGTTTCTCTTTCAGCGAAATTGACATACAATATTTTAATTACCTATTTGAATACATGCTTAATGATGGAATAACAAAAGAAGTTAAAATCTTTAGTTTTGGCGAAGAAGGAGTTCAAAACATAAAGAAGAACATCAGTAAAATAGATGATTTGCAAATGCTTGGTGTTAATTTGATTGATGTAGAAGGCGAAGGTGCGAGTGTTTTTGATTGTTGCTTGGAAGACCCTGTTGTAGTTGAGGAGAATTTTAATAAGCTCCGCAATATGTTAAGTTAGTCGAATTCTATTATTTTTAGTTCTATGTACTACAATCCCAAAATGATAGGTGATAAGGATAATGTCCGTTATGCACTTGTACAGAAAGGGGAGAGAACTCTGTATGTGGTTGGACTTAACCCAAGTACGGCTGATGACAAAAGGGCTGATCTTACAATGACAAAGATTATGGGTTTTGCTGAAAAAAATGGGTACGATGGATTTGTGATGTTTAACCTCTATCCCCAAAGAAGCACTTATCCTAAAAGACTGCAAGAAGAGAAAGACGAAACTTTATATACAAAGAACTTGGATACGATAAAAAAGTGTCTCTCTGAGGAGGTTAATCCTACGGTGTTGCTGTGTTATGGAAACAATGTTCGTATTCGGTATTATTTGAAAGAAAGTGTGGTGGACATTGTAAATATATGCAAACACTATGGAGCTAAGATTGTATGTATTGGAACAACAAAATCAGGCAATCCCAAACATCCATCCAGAACCGCTTATGGATTTTTCGTTGACTATATGATTTAAGATTCTCTATTCTGAGAATCACAGTTCGTAATGTATAGGGGAAACTATAAATACAAATACTATCACGACCAAAAACTGCCAATATTGACAACTTTTGGTCGTGACCATATCTACAAGTACTGTTGAATCACCCCGCTCAGCTCACCCACCTCCAGCACGCCGCTCTGCCTCCATACTGGCTCACCGTTGCGGAAGAGCATAAGGGTAGGGACGGCTTGGACACGGTGCTGCGTCGCGAAGCTCTCGTTCTTCTCAACGTCTATCTTGAGGATGCGGAGGGCGTCGCCATGCTTCTCCTTTATTTCTTCCAATACTGGGTGCATCCTTTGGCAGGGAACGCACCATGTGGCATAGAAGTCAACCAGTACCAGCTGACCGCTATTGATGATCGTGTTAAAATCCTGTTCCATACTGTCTAAAGCTAAAAAAGGCGTGTTACTCGTGCGGGTAACACGCCTTTTGGATTGTAAATAGATGATAATTGATTATTTAACTTCCTCAAAGTTAAATCAAATTGAATATCAATATTTTATACTATTATGTTGCAAATATGATGCAAATATAAAATAAGTATCAATAACTTCTAATTATCTGAGTAACAAAGGTATATAATTATTTTGATAAACAATAAATATATAAGGTGTTGTAAATTAAAAATACGGTGTTTTTCGAGATTATTGCGAGTATTTTGATAGCATTGCGAACAAACAAGAAGCAAAAAGAAAACCGCCTCAAATGGGGCGGTTTCCTTGCAAGCAAACAGATAATCCACAACGGGGATTAGATGATAGTTTGACTTCCCAAATAGATTGAATTGGCAACGTTGATACTATCGGCAGAAACAAAGCCGATGTAAAGTTCAACAGTGTCGCCATTCCAATCGGCAGGAAAATTCAGTTCGGCGGATTGGTCGGCACGGGTGGCAGCAGAAGTGTTGAATACGGCTTCGCCCTTATCGGGATTGAATGCCAACGGCATTGCTACATCGGTGGGTTGAGCATCACCCTGACCGGTGTTGTCTGTCCACGAAATGGTGGCTTTGCCCGAAGCCATGCTTACGTTAGGTGCGGATGGCTGAGTAAGACTGCCACGCGAAACAAGTACACTCGAATAGTTAAGCACATAGTCAGGGGAAGTTCCTTCAACAGCATTTTTCACAATATACGACATTGCAGCGTTGAATGCAGTTTGCTTATTTGCGTAAGTCTTGTAACCAATGCGAATGTAGGCAGTAATGGGTTTCAGAAAATCGAGCGTAAGCGCGAATTTGCTGCGTTGTCCCATCTGCCCCTCAGTTCGAGGGTTCTTGACACTCTGGGCACGACCACGCATGTAACTGATGCCCTTCCAACTTGAACCTATGACGGTTCCGACCTTGCCGGAAAAGCCGCCCAAAATACCTTGTTTAATAGTTCCCATAAGACTTGAAATTTAGTTTAACATTTTGTTGATTCTTCGGACTTGGTACGGGCTTGATATGGCTCTGACCTTATCCGTTTAGACAAAAATATATTCATTGTAAGTTGCTGATTATGTTTTGGTTTTGTGTGCTTTTTATTGCAGCGTTTTGCCGATTGCAACCCTCATTCGAGGGCTGCAAAGGCTATGGCGGTGCGTAGTTGGCTGATGGTCTTCAACTGCTGCTGGATTTTGAGTTGATAAAGGTCTAACGCTGAAAGTTGTTTTGCTGTTTGCTCAACCTTTTCGGGCGATAGAATCCTCCAAAGTTGTACGAATAATTTTCGGTAGTTCTCAACAGTAACAAATTCAATTACAGAACCGTGTAAAAACGGTTTGAGTTTTCCCGAAACAAACAGAATATTGGCAACAGCCTTTACTTCTGATGTTGAGGCTTGGGGAATGCTGATAGCATAGCAATTCGGGCAGGGTTGCGAGAGAACTTTGCCTGTATTTTTGCCCCTGCTGAGTACATAAACGGCATTTTCGATGGTGTTGCCGTTGAACACGCTGATTTTGATTTCTTCTGTCTGCATAATGTTGTGTATTAATGTGTTAATGCTTGCTTGCGACACGACCGCCGCACCAGCGACAGCGCACAACATTTTTCCCCGGCAGAAGAAAAAACAGAAAAAAAGAAGAAAGAAAAAGGAATGCCTATCAGTCAACGAAGTGAAGGGCGTTTGTCAAGGTTTGCTCAAAAAAAATACTCTTTGAAGCAAAGCGGAAAAGGAAGATTTTTTTTGAAAGCAACCCGTAGGGCTTGACCTTTACTAATGCCCGAAACGTAGTTATTTTTGCATTCTCTTTTTATTTCTTTTGGCGGAATAAATATTTGATACATAATAAATTAACCTCATCAACTGCGGAATAAGAAAATCAGCCTGATAGGGCTGTAATATAACTGCGCTTCCTCTTTTTTCAGGGGTGGGTGGTCGGGGGCTGTGCGAGGGCGAAGCGGAAAACCGAGCAGGTAAAGCAGCCCTGAGCCGAACGAAGGCAAGTGGGAAAGCAGCGAAACGAAGTGAAGTGCTTTACCTGCTTGCCGTAGTGAGAGGCGCGAGCCGATAGCGAGTGGAACGAAGGTGGCTGGCAGGGATAGCCGGAACGGAAAAAAGCGAAATGAGGAACGAATGAGCGATTTGTAGAGATGGCTCTGACAGCCTACGTTTCAAACGCAGGGCTGGCGTATGTTTTTGCCGTGAAGTGTAGTTTTTTTGTGGGCAGGCAAGTGCAGAAATGGAAGAGAAAATGTAGTGAGGAACGAACGCAATGAGCGATGGAATGACTGCTCTTGCTTGGGTCTTATATAAGTCGTGGTGGTGCGAGCGGATTGAGGTACGAAATAAAGCGAACACGACCACAACCGCTGAAAGGGTGGGCAAAAAAACGAAACGGAACATTGCAAAAACTATGACAGCCCGATTAGCCTGAGAGACCCGCAGGCGAGCACAACACAACAAGCGGCGGTTTGCCCCTTTATAATTTTTTTTGTGAGGGTTGCGAACACCTTATTGGGGTTTAAGGGGCAAAAAATAGCCGCGAATGACAACCGAACGAACGCTTGGCGGAAGAAAACAAGGCGGCACGCCTGCTGAGAGTACCTAACGAAGTGGGTTGGAACGCAACAGCAGAGTGTGCCGACGGTGCTTGCAAGGGTGGCGAAAAAAATATTATGATTTTTTGAAGCCACTTGTCTTGCCCTTGCAGGCATGTTTTTTACGCCTAAGTGAGCGAGGACGGAATACCTTTTTACCTGCTCGGTTTGTAGCGTGGGCAGGTATTATTCATTAGTTGTCCCGACAATTTCTTCAAACCTTTTTTTTAGTAATTCCTTTCTTTTAGAAACGAAATCAGGGAAATATTTTATACTTAAATCAACATCCTTGGGAATTAGTTGATTGTCAAGGTCAATCTTTTTATCTTGAATCCAAGTCTCAAGAGGTGTATCTAATTTAGATTCATTAAGAGAACTATTTAAGAGTTGAAGGTTGACAATAGAGTTATAATTAAGAGGGTTTGTATAGAACAGGAACAAATCCCTATTCTCAAAATCTGTTTCTTTGAGTTTCTGAAAATAACTAAAAGGATGCAAGTGGTCTTTATGAAAAACTTGGTTAAAATTTAAGTGTGAATAAATCAAAGCCAAAATAGGATAACAATTAGGATCTTCCTTTTGAATTGTCAACAACCCCTCTATATACTCCGAACTAAAAGCAAGGTTTTTAGTTGGATTGTCTTTGAAAGCTTCTTTTATTTGTTCCAATGGAAAATCTTGTAGGTTAAGATTGTTCCTTAATACCTTTCGTATAGTCGTAAGAATTGCATCGGATTGACCGCCAAACACTCTTTTGAGCAATGATAAGCATAACCATTTTCTCATAGCATCTTTTTCACTTTGATGGTGTGCTTGGTTGTTTATATCATTCTCCAAGTTTTTGTGGTAAATATAATACACCAGCGGTATAACAGCATTTTTAGCTCGTAAACTCGAATCGTTAAATCCCCAAGATTCTACTAATTTGAATGCCGCAATAATAGAATCCTTTATCCTATCCCAATTCAGATCGAATTGTTGAACACTTTTACGGTCAAAGTTCTTAACTTGAAATTTGATGTTATCATTGAATAGGACAAGGCAAACTTTTAGAATAAAATCGGCATTGACCATAAATCCAGGCTTCCCAATTTCGAAAACTTTCTTTACAACATCTTCTAAGGATTTTCGAGCATCACGCAAAGTCCAATTGGCAGTCGTAATGGACATAAGCAGGTTAGAAAAACTTAATGGTTCACCACCGCTATTTGTCCTAATGAAGATGTCTAATACAACATCTATTTCTTGAGAAGTTTCCAAGTAGTAATTTATAATCTTTTCGTCAAATACTTTTTTGCGAAGAGTTCTAATAGTTGATTTTGCAAATTGATTATTGTTCCAAGTTTGTTGGTCAATAAAGTTATCTAAATCATTTGCATCCTCATACCTTAATATGTCGTTAACCTTAAACCAAATAGCATTGGATTCTTTTGACAATCTATCGTAATCGCTTCTTGTCAAGAAGCGGAAATCGTATTTCATTTGTCTTTCGTCTTCATCTGGCAATGGACTTGCTATATTTACGTATAAGTGTCTTGTGGGTAAACTTTTCTCATCGTCTTTCCACCAAGCACGAGGCATTTTATATGCATAACTACCTTTCAATCCAAGATAAATACTGGTAAGTCGCTGTTGACCATCAATTACAGCATAAAAATCTGGAAAAGCTTTTGTGTCAATGTCAATGTTGTCTTCTTTGAAAAATTGACGATATTCAGTTAAGAATTGATAAAACTTAAAATCATTCTTTATGCTTTGTTCCTTGATTTCCCAAAACATAAAAGAGTTGATAGGATAACCTCGCATTATACTATCAAATAAAGTTTCCACTTTATCACTACTCCATACAAATTTCCTCTGAATTGCTGGTATTAGGTACTGTCTTGCTACGATTTTGTCTATCGCATCTTTAATTGTTATTGGTGTTGCAAATCCACTTGACATGATATTTTGAATTTTAATTGTTTACAAAAACCAAAGATTGTTTTTCCCGAACTGTGGCAATTCCGCTTCAGAGAAGTGCGGAACTATTTCTGCAACCATTTCGGGGTATTTTATCGTTATAGGCAGATTCTGCTGCTTGACTGATTTCCAATACATTCGACTGAACTGATATACTTGATTCAGCAAATTAAACGCATCGGTCATAGGAATATCTTTGTCAGACTGATTGACGATTTTAGAGAGGCGTATGCGGACAGGGAACAGCATATCAATATTATTCTCATTTCCATTGTATCGAGAATTGTTGTAAAGCAGGAAATCGTTGTTATGAATCTTTAGCACTGTTCCGCTCAATGGCATATACCCTTGTTGCTTCTCGTCAAACATTACTATGTCGCTGGTTTCCGTCTTGTTGATAGTAACAATGAGAACGGGGATATTCAACCCCAACGTGTTAAGCATTTGCGTTATCGGTCTTGCCTCTCGTTTGCTCATCGTTTTGTAATAGTGAATGATAAGGCGTTGGGGATTGGTCTCGCTGTCAACAACAAAGTGTCCGATTGCCTTGCGGATACCGGCAACAATACTTTCGAGGTCGTTAGCTTTGCAACAGTCGAAGTTTTTGAACAATCCATTAGGGTTGAAACTGAAAGCACTGCCAACGTAGCGTTCACCGACTTTTTCGGATAGGAACGCACCAACGCCAATAACCAAATCTTTATTTGCCGTATGGCTGTTCAGCTGCCACGGAATACCACCGATTTTTGCAAGAATGGCTGTAGCGATATTAGGCAGATGGAAATTGAAATATTGATTATTTGGTCGGTCTTTATAAATGACTTGCGAAGTAATCTTCTTTTCGAGCAACAACTCTTTGATTTGAAAGTACAAGCCATAATAAGGACTATTCACAGCATCACGGGAAATAGGGCTGATGTAAATAGCTACATATTGAGTTTGTGGGTCTAATGGTTTGTTGGCAAGTTGAGTCTTGATTTCAGACAAGGCATTTTGTAAGTCAGAAAAGTAGATACTGCCATTCGGGTCAGTGCTGAAAGGCTGTTTTATGCAGGTTGCAAGAGGCGGGAAAACATATCGTTGTTCGCCTGTTGATGTGTCAACCATCGGTTTGTAGCCCTGCGTGAAAATATTATACAACGACTTACATATGCTGGTGTCAGTTTTTTGTGCTATGAAGAAAAACTTAACTTGCGGTTTTGGCGAGGGCTGATAAATGCCCAAAGCATCCATAGACTTTGACCCGAACACACAACTATAAGGGTCAATGCCTGTTTTACCATTTTTGAATTGCAAGAGGTTAGCACCTTTAGCCACTTGCCCGATACGTTCTTCTGGCACATTGAACATTTCACCCGACAAACAGAAAAGAGCTTGAAACTCACTTGTATGCAGGTGTTGGCGGACAAAGTTGTTGATATGGTTGTATGTGGTGGTATATTTGTCGATGTTGCGAAAACGTTTCTCTGTAATGTGCAGTTCTGAAACCAACTCACGGTTGATTTTTGGAAAAGCCTTGTCAATCTGCTGTTTTTGATTTGGTGTCAGATTCTTGTATTTGACCACCTCGCCACCGACAACAACTTTGAAACGGTCGGTCTGTAAATCGAGTGCGGACAGCGGTTTGTTATAGACCGTTGAAATGCCGTTGAAAGAGACAACCAATTCCCAACTGTCAGAGAATACCGCATATTGTGGTATGAGCGAGAAGCGTAGATATTCAGTGCAATTCTGCATTGGCTGCTGTGTGTTTCTCATCCAAACCTCAACATTGTCAATCTTATCAAGGGTGGCAATCTGCGTTTGGCGGAAATGGTTGTATAGTTGCTGGGTGATGATATGCTTTGCAATGCGGCGTTGGCTGTTCAAATCTATCTGAGCGGTGTACTGCGTTCCTTTACATTCGGCCGGGTTGGTGAGCGAGTAGAACAAACTTTTGACATCAGCAAGTTCGGAATGCTGTTGCCAGAGTTCGGGACATTCATCGGCATACACCAATTCGGGGTGTGTATCGTTGTGTTTTCCGGTATATAGTGCAAGTTCTACTACTTGTTGCACCGGGCGGAATGTAAAGAAGTTGATTTGCATAGGCTATGGGATTGGTTACACAATATTTTTCCGCATCTTGATTGTACGTAAATCGGGGCGTGGGGTTAAGTCCATTGCCCAGCGCGTAGTAGTTGGTAAAAGCAGTGCTTTTTGCTTGGCTTCAGCTTTAGACGAAGCATCAAGCAAGACTTGTTCTTGCCATTTGAGTTGATCGTACTTGTATATGTTGACGGTGAGGGTGTACATAAGATGAATCAAGAAAAGTCTGTTTTGGTGTTACAATTTGTTGCGGAAACATTATTTGTACTGATAATGACATCCTCAAAAGTCTGATACTCGTCTATCTCAACATCAATATTGGGACAATCCATTTCAGATGAGGAAGCAATTACCTTAACAAACTCTTCAGAATAGCCAATCACCTTTAATTCTTCTTCTAAAGTTTTCATCTTTTTACAGGAATTAATGGATTCATAATAGGTGCATTTCTTATTATGCAATAATTTTCAGAAACAAATATTTTAACCATTTGCGTGTTTTCGAATAACCAATAAAACATTGCCCACATTCTACGCATTGCTCTATCAAGACCATCCACATCTTCTGAATGTGTTATTTTGAGTTTACAAATGTCTCTTGCAACATCACGGTTAATTGCATGACCATGATTTTTCCAAACACTATGGTTGCATAGTAAATTGGCTATTTGTTCTGCTCTCTTTTCTTTTTCTTCATCAGTGACAGTTTGATTAGAAGAGTGTTTTTCCCATGTCTTAAATTTGTATTTGAGTAAGAAATCCTTAACGGTTTCAATAGAGTAATTGCTTGCACTTTGCGCCAATCCGATGTCACGTGGGTCAATATTTTTCAGTAGTTGTATGTCTGTCCATACAGGTTGTTCATGATTCTTTAGTTTTTCTTCACCGCGTTTTCGAATGTCTTCTAATGCCAATAAAATAGATTGTGCAGGAACAAAACGCCCCTCTCTGTTTGGTATTTGTGGATCAATAGGTCCAAACTTTGATTGCTTTGACATTACAATTTCATCACCAGACATAATGAATATAGTCCCTGCACTCATAGCCATATTGAGCACGATGAAATTAACCTTATCAAAGCGTGGTCGTAGAGCATTGACGAAATTGTTAACTTGATTAGCCAAACCGCCTGGTGTTACAAGGACAATGTCCACTTCTTTACATTCGCTTGGAACAGATGCAACCATTTCATTAAATGGCAAATCATCTGTTCCATCAATTGAATTGTTGATATTATTATGGACAACGTTTGCAATATAGCATAATACAGGATTATGGCGAGTGGCTTTTATTTCATTGATGCTACGGCGGATTTCTCCGACTATATTCAAATTGTTGTATTGATAACTTATCAAACTTTCAAATTCCCGACCGTCTTTCATTACGTCAAGAAGTGATGTTGCAATATTTGTTACAAAAGGATTCATATTAAATTTTCAAAAGAGTTTTAGAAGACAATTTACTCTCTAAGAGTTTTAAAAATGATGTTAATTCGACTTTAGCTTCTGCTTTTAATCCAAGACATTGTGCAATTCCATCAGAATCGGTACTTGTTCGTTCTATTAATGAAAGTTGATACTTACTCCTATTTACCGATAATGAATAACAGTGAAAATGAAAGGAATCTCCTATTTTTGCATTGGTTGATATGTGCCCAAAATCAAATTCTTTCCGCATATAATTCATTAAGCAATCTTGCAAAACTAAAACAAGATGCCTGTTGAGAGTTTCAAAAGTATTCACCTTATGGTGCATTTGCACAAGAATAGTTTTTGCTGTCATCTTCCAATTCATTCCAAAGGTTGATTCCTCAGTTGATGTTTTAACAACTCCTTGTGATTGTAAAAAAGCTTGTCGGTGTCCCCAAACTGACCCCGTTGTATCCATTGTTTGAAGTTCTATTCCAACGAAGTCTTTTACCTTCCCATTTTTCACTGATGCGAGAACATAATCAACACTTCCACCAGGAATAGCTACTTCCGGGATAATGTGAAGTTGATTACCAGGTTCATGAAGTGTTAGCAAATGAATACAATCAATAAAAATTTGTTTGTTCTCTAGCAATCTATGAGGGCAAATTATAACGCAGTCTTTATTCCTACCATATGCAACCGTACATGTACCGATTGAAATTGCAGGTGTACTTTTCCTGACCTTAACACATTTCTTGCCTAGGTAGTTGCAATGTTGATTCTTTACTATTGTTTTCCAATTAACTTTTCTATTTTTAGAACTTTCTGTAAATAATTCTAATATCTTATCCATACTTATACAAAGTTTAATTGCATTTGTGAAATTCTTTTTTGAGCAATATCAATATAGTCTTGTGAAATATCTATACCAATTGATTTACGCTGTAAATCGTATGCAACTTTATTAGTAGTGCCAGAACCACAAAAAGGATCTAAAACAACACCTCCGATAGGGCAAGTCGCTAAGATTGGTATTTTACATAAATCTTCAGGGTAAACTGCGTAATGAGATACACGTTTTTGAGTATCTTCTGGTAAAATATCCCAGACATCAGAAGGTAGAGCTCCATTTTGGCTATATAACAAGAAATAATAACCTTTTTCTTTTAATTCTTTTGCCCTTCCAGAAACTTTTTCCGAATCAGAATGTGTCGCTCGTTGCTGATTCCTAATAATCATTCTAAAATCAGGTATCTCTCCTATTTCGACTCTATGTAAAACTTGTTGAAGGTCTTTTTTCGCATTTTCTTTTTCTTCTGGTGTTAAAGCAGTGGACATTTCAATTTGTCGTTTATAACGCACACCACAAACTCCTGACGATGATACTATTGCACCATTTCGAACACTTGTAGTTTGAGGATTTTGTCTAATAGCCTTATCATCATAGAAATAGTCCTTATTCTTTACGAAGTGAAATATCATTTCATGAATATTCCTTAACTTATCAGAAGAACTATCCATAGCACCCTTCAACTTATTCCAAATGACATCATTTCTTAAAATCCAACCTTGTTCATCTATCATTCGAATAGCAATTCTCCAAGGTATTGCTTGCATAGATTTGTTTTTATATGTATCTCCGATATTTAGCCAAAATGAACCTTTATCTTTTAGGACACGTCTTAATTCAGATGTTACTTTTAATATATTAGAAATAAAATCGTTAGGATTACTTTCTAATCCAATTCCTCCATTAGCATAATTTCTTTGTCCCCAATAAGGTGGACTTGTTATACAACAATCTATACTGTTGGAAGGAATGTTACTAAGTATTGACAAATTGTCTCCTACTAAAAAAGTCGGAATCAATGTGTCATTGATATAACTATTATTAATGAATATTTCATTTGTATTCATAGTGTATATACTATCTATATTTTACGATTTCGATTGCATCTTGTGCAATTTCTTTCTCTGATTCTGTTATTTCTTTTATTTGGTCGGCAAGCCATAGCGTCAATAATTCTTTTTCGTCAGCATGTAATATGCTTGCGAGATTAATCACTTGATCTCGCTTGGCTGAGCGTTCACCACGTTCAATTTTACTGTAAAGACCAGCATCTACATCGAGGGCGGCAGCAACCTTGCGTTGAAGCATACCATTTTGTTCTCGTAATGTCCTTATTTTGTTTGCTAATAACATTGTACAAATTTTTGAATGTTACTAATATACTTGTAAAATTGCTACTTGACAATTTTTGTACAAAAGTACAAATTTTCAGCAAACGACTGCTATTTTTCGGTGTATTTTTTTATATAAATATTCCTATAAAGGAACAAAGCCCTTGAATGAAAGGGCTTTGCAATGTTTTTTATAGATAGTTATGGCTTGCCGTAACTATCGTGTGCAAGGTGTTTGAGAAGACCACCAACACAAAATTTACTTATGTACTTCTCGGCAGTTTTGGCAGGAATCTTCAACTTTTCGGCGACCGCAAGATAAGTCTTGCGGTCGAACTCTGGCGGAAGGTTGTCGAGAAAAGTTTGCCGAATAATAGTTTGACCGTTTGGGGCATTGCTCTCTGTGGTGGGTAACGAGCCGAAAACTTTGGCGGTGTGTTGCAAAAGCACACGAGCCATAATGATGGAAGATTGAAAATCTGAATCGTCGCAGACGATGAGATTTGAAATCTGTCCACCGTCAATGATACGAAGCGAAGTGAGTATCATTGCGATACGGAATGTTATCAGTCCCAATCTTCTGACCGATGCCACAATGTCAAGTCCGAAAAGATTTGAATATTCCTTTTGCACTTGTGCAAAAAAGGAATTGAATTGTTCCTGTTGCCGGGCAGACAAAGCAAAGCGAATAGGCTGCGAGGCTTGCAAGATTCGGTAAAGTTCGTAGAACTGTTTACCTAACTGCTCAAAATATTGATCAAGCGTTTCTTCATTGTCGGCAAAGACATTGAGCCATTCCAAACGCACATTCATATAATAGAAGATGAAACGGCTGAACAAGCCGTTTTCAGCATCGGGAATGAGCGAAAGAATTTGGCGAGGTGTACCCGACAAAAGAGCCGAAAGGCGAGGTTTGGCAAGTTCGACAAATTCGCGGTCTTTGCGGCGAGTGTAAGAAATCATTTCGTGGTGGAACGCTTTGCGGAAACCGTCAGAAAAATTGCCATAGTCGGATTTGAATGTGTTGGCAAGCGTATCGCCCTCTGTCTCAAACATCAAGCCTACACCTTGATTGTCGTTCAAAACTTGATAAACCGAAGTGGCACTGCTATTTGCAGGTATGAGCAACGTTTTGAGCGGTGGTTCTTGTGGTGGTTCGTTGTTTTTCTTGTCAAGAGCATACTCATTTTGTAGGCGTTTATATTCTTCCATTTCGGTGGCGTAGAGTTGTTTCAGACTATCGTGAATAGGCTGAATAAGGTGGCGGCAAAGTGTCAATCGACCTTTGCCAGCCGAAGCCTGCGCCGTTACAAAAAGAAACAGATTCGGAAATACTTCACGACCGCCATAGTTACCAAAGACATTTGGCAAACAGGCGGAAAAAACAGTGAGCGAACCCAACAAAAGCAAGTCGGCATCTTCGGGCGAGTTGGCTCGGCTGACAATTTGCGCAAGCAAACTTGGAAGCGTATCTTTGATGTCTTGCGAAAATGTTGGCATATCCTCAATATCCTCTATTTCCTCTGCTGGGGATATAGGGGATTTTGGGGAATTTTTCAATTGAGAATTGACAATGGATAATTGACAATTATTGCTTGCAATGCTGATTCCTGCTTGCTTGGCAAGGTGGAAAAGCGTTTTGATGGTGATGCCGTGTCCGTGTGCTTTGAGACAAGCCGAAAACTGTTTGTCAGTTTCGGCGGCTGCGTAGTAGGGATAAAAACGGCTGAGGCGTTGATAATAGCCTCGGCCATTCTCGCCCAAAGCGTCAGCGAGGGCAAAGCCCAAATCACGCCAATCGGCGTAGGTTGGGGCAATGTCGATGGCAGATGCCTCGATACGTGAAACAACATTTTCAATGTCATTTGAATTGACAGAGGAAAATTGATAATTGATAATGGGGTCAATAGTATTTGGTGAAAAAGATTGGTTGTTGAGCCAATCTTGTGGATTAAATTTATTTTTAGTCATAGATTCAAATATTTAGGATTAATAAAACAATTTGGGTCGTGAGGCAGGAAACATGCACGGGAAATGTCTTTGCCGGACTTGTCTGCCTCAATGCCGTAGGTTTGAAAAAGATAATTGGCTACCGCCCGGAAATAATCAGCATGAGTGGTTTGAGAAATGTCAATTTCGATAACCCACTTCAAGCCATCGCCCGATGGCGAGCGGAAAAGCAACTGCGTGTCAAAATACTCATCTTTCAAAAGTTGAGAGCGAAGCGAATCAAGTTTTGGAAGATGGTCGAAGTCGATGCACAGCAAGCCCGAATGATTGATGAGGGCTTTATCTGTGCGAGTGGTGAATGTACCGCTGAATGTGCAATAATCGAAGTTTGCTGCCTTGAACATACGCGATTGTTTTGCGTCAGCAAACGAGCGTAGTTTTTTTGTGCGTTCTTTTGCTGTATCACCTTTTATATAATAGTAAGCATCAAGCATAGTAAAGTTTTTACTCGGCTTGGTGTTGGTGATTGGCGAGGAAAAGAACGAAAACTGTTTCAATTGAAAATTGATTGTTGACGTTGGACAATTAGCAAGCCTTTCGCTTGTATTTCTGTACCAAAGGTTGTTTTCTCCAATATGCAGATTCAGTTCTCGGTTGAGCGTTGCCAATAGTTCTTCGCCTGATTGGTGATAATGCAGTTCGGCGAAGTCGAACGCATCACCATCGGGAATGGAATGGTCTGTGGTGGTATGCTTAGCATACTCCGCCGACATAGTGTTGGCAGGGGCTGACTTCTCGATGAAGACATGAAGCGTAGAAGCACCCTCGGCAAAAGGGTTGCGGCATAAGCCGCAATCCCTGCCAGAGAGCCGCATCACAACTTCATCTTCGGGAAAACATTCGCGCAGAATGTGCGAATAGATTCTAATGCCGTAATTAGTGCGATGCAAAACCGCTTGTTTATCTATTCTTTCCATAGCCGTTACGCAATCGGTACATAGTGTAATTGTCGGCAAGGATTCTTTGAATATCTTGACGGCGGTAATAGATTTTGTTGTTGATACGCGAATACGGCAAAGTGCCGTTTGAGCGTAGCGTTTGCAATGTGCGAACACTGATGTGAAGCAATTGCATAACATCTTGGTTGTCGATCCAATCTTCGAGAAATGTATGTTCAACGAGTTTGTCAAGTTCCTCGTCAGAAAGGTCGTCAAGCGAGATTTCGCCTTGTCTAAGCAATTCGGCTTGTATTAAAGGGCATTTGCGAAGCAATTTGCCCATCGGTTCGGCGGGGTTAGCCGCCATTTCGCACATTATCTGTCCGATAGTTTTTGGCTCGCTCATAACGCACCTCCTTTCTTACCATTTACAAACTGAATGGCTTCGGCATGAAGTTCGGCGGCTGTTTTGCGTTTGTCGGATTTGAGCCAAGCATCAATTTCGGACTTCAAGAATTGCAGTTTCTTACCCTTTTTGTGGTAAGGAACTGCGTGCTGACCAATCCAGCCATAGACAGTTTGTCTGGCAGGGCGGTCGGGCAAGTACTCGCAGAGTTCTTGCAGGTTGAACCAACGGTCGGAAGGTTCGACTTTTGCTGTTGTTTGAACACTTAACAAGGTTTCTAATTTGTCCACCTTGCCAATTAGATACGCCAATGCTTTTGGCATATCGTTGAATGAAATATCTGTTTCTTGCAGAAACATTGTGAAAATCTCCTCGCCCAATCGGAATGATTTTTTTATCCGATTTTTTGATTAAGCCTTATGGCGGTTTTCAGAATCAGGGGCGTACTCTAAAAAAGAAAACCACTGCTTCGTTCTGAAGTAGTGGTGCAAAAGAATTTGGGGCTTTTAGGGCGATATTTTCCCTAAATTTGGATATGTGTTACCCTAAAATAGGGGCAAATAGGGGCGATGTTGATTATCAGTAAGTTATAGCAGCAAATTTTCGTAGTCCGAAGCCACTTTGTCAACGAAATCTTCGGAATTGTATCTGTATTTGTCCTCCTTTGAATTTGGGTTAAGCGCGTTATAGTTGCCTTTAATTGCTCTTTCTGCTTTGTTTAGTGCTTTGCTCCAATGCTTGAAAATCTTTGCATTACTCATATTGAACTCCTTTTTCAGTTTATCGAAGTACCCTATATGAATGAGCATAGGAACAGCATAATTAGAATCATTGGTTGTAATCAGATATATCAACTTGCTCTGCTTGGTTTTATTCAAGCATTTAACCTTTTCAAGCTCAGCAAACTTATATTTTTCAACCTCTTGAATATATTTCTCGTAATTGGTTTGTATCTGCTCTTTCTCGTATTCTTCGGAAGATGGCAATTCGCTTTTCACAGCAGGGAAAATGGAATTTTCTGTTTTGAGAGAAGCAACAAAAGTTTGATATGAAATCGCTTCATTATCTTGCGGATAATGTTGGAACACTTCAAATATCAAATCATCAAACGAAAGATAGTTTTTGTCTTGGGTTAGTAGCGGTGAGGTGATGGCGACTAACTCGACATAGAAACACACTAACTGTATGCGAAGTGCCGATATTATTGGTTCATTGTCAAGACTATCTTGTTTGGCAAAATGCAGAATGCTTTTTAATGTGCTGGTTATCATTTTGCGTGTGTCAATGTCAGAACGCTGCTTTGGCGCGTAGTCGATAATAGCAAGTTTAACTCTTTGCATTTCGGCATTTACTATTGCTTGATAAAACTTTTCTTTGGGTGATGACGGCTTTGGCAAGGAAAGTTCCAACTTCTTGGAAATGAATTCCTCGTTAATTTGGGTATATGAATCGGGTGCAATCTCATCAATAGAATTAGGTCGTTCCTCCTCAAAGTCAAATTGAAGTGTTGGAAAATTGTTCGTAAACAATTTTTCAATGGCTTGCAGGTTATCAGGCAAATTTGAGAACATATTTGCCAACTCTCGAAATTTCAAATCGCTTGTCAGATTTGGTCGTAAAGAGCCATTGTAAATGTTTTGTATAATGGTAAGATTCATCGCTTATTCCTCCTTGATTTTGAGATTGTCAATTTTGATTACATCGGTTGCTTTTTCTTTCTTCTCATCAACCACTTTGGCATAAACTTGTGTAGTGCGGACATTGGTATGACCTAACATTTTGCTGACGGTGTAGATGTCGGTTCCACCAGCCAATTGCAATGTCGCGTATGTGTGTCGGAAGCAGTGGAACGTGATGCGGCGTGTGATGCCGGCTGATTTTATCCAACGTTCCAACGGCTTTGAAATCCACGAAGGGTCGGGTAAATCCTCGAAAACAAGTTTTTCGGGGGCTTGTGGCTCGCCACAAAGCATGTAGGCTTGTTGGCTGATGGGCATGTATTCAACGCCTTTGGTTTTCTGCTGTGTAAAGTTAAGACGGTAATTCTCGCCATCTTTTTGAATTTCGCTCCAACGAAGTTTCTGAATATCACAGTGGCGAAGCCCTGTGAGGGCAGAAAACAAAGCGGCACGTTTAAGAATGGGGCGGTCGCAATCTGTGGCGGCAAGTGTATTGAGTTCTTCAACAGTTAGATGCTCTCGGCGGCTTTCCTGCTCTTGTATGCCCTTGACTTTGGCGGATAGGTCTATTGTCAGATAGCCATCAACAAAGGCTTGTTTAAGTGCGGCTTTGAAGATGCTGAAATAGGTGGCGGCGGTGTTCTGCGACACCGTTCCTTTCTTGTTGCCACCGCAAGGGGCGGTAATAAGAAACTGACGGAAATCCTCAATCAGTTTAAGGTTGATTTGCGAAAACAGAATGATGTTGCCTTCGGCAAAGAGTTTGAGCAATTCGCAAACACGATTCCAATTGGTGATAATAGATTGTGAACTTCGTTTGTGGCGTTGTATTGCCGTTTTCTTAATATACTCAATGAAATTGCACTGTGAACGTTCGTTTTGTTCGGCTTGTTCTGCCTCAGTATCGGTGTAAAGTGCAGCATTATCATATTCACGTTGACGAATTTTGCGGACATTATCGGCATAGATGCAAGATTCTTGATCCTTATCGCTTTTACATTGAATAATGCCGTTTGCATCACGCTTGGGCTTGAACGTTTTGCTGTTTTCGGTGGTTCTGGCTGTGCGAGATTTGTCCCAAATGGGGGTCGTGATGGTGCGATTAATTGCCTCTACAATACGGCTGGGCTTCGTGTTGCCGGGCTTGAACACTGGATAACTCTCAATTATCAAATACCACTCATTGTGGTATTCTGATTTACGAAGTTTGACTGTAACTTTTGTATTGGCAAGGGCTTTCTTCATAGTGGATTATTTGCTTGGATTGAATACTCTATCTATTTCTTCTTTTGGTACAAATACATATTTCCCCTTTTGACAAGTGGGAATACCTATCTTGCGGATGGTTTTGTAAACAGTGGAATTGGAAACACTGTATTTTGTTGATACTTCACCGATTGTATAGGAATCGGAAGCGTCAAAATTGTATGATTTTGTTGGTTGAGGCGTTGACGTTGTTTGCTGTTTTTGTTCTACCAACGGAAACATACTTTCGATATGGGCACGACTGATTCTTGTAAGTCGTACTCCCAAATTGACTGCTGGCAGATTACCATTTCTTATTAGCCTGTAAATAGTATCTCGTGAAATTCCGAACATCGCAACGGCTTCGGCGATGGAAATGTATGGGCGTTCTTGTGGAACTTTGTTTGCAAGTTCCTGTCTGTGTTGTTCTTTTTTCTCTTCACGTTTTTTTGCTCTGTATGCAGCCTCACTACAACGTTTAGAGCAGTATACAGAATAAACAGTTTTAGCAAAAAAGGTGCTTCCGCACATTTCGCATTTTCGTTCTAATTTATACTTACTTGCAGGCATTTATCGTATGTTTTTAGTTGAATTAAGTAGTATTAAGTATATATAAGTCGCACCTTATCGTTAATTAAGTCGCGTTACAAATATGTTGCAAATATACAATAAATAATCCATATATAAGCATAAAAAAACGAAAAATATTAACAAAAAAATGAGTGTAACATATTGTGCTACACTCATTTGATTATTTTTGATAAATAGTTGTTTATCTATCTTATTTCACTTCCTCAAAATCAACGTCTGTGATGTTGTCGTTGTTTGAGTTTCCGCCAGCGTTGCCACTGTTGTAGCCGGCGCCTGCGTTAGGGTTGCCTTGCGCCTGTTGCTGAGCGTTGTACATATCCTGAGAAGCGTCTTGGAAGGCTTTGTTCAGGGCTTCCATCGAATCGTCGATGTCCACGATGTTCTTCGCCTCGTGAGCAGACTTCAGCTTCAGCAAAGCCTTCTCGATGGTCGCGCGCTTGTCGCCTGGCAACTTGTCGCCGTATTCCTTCAGGTTCTTCTCCGTCTGGAAGATCATGTTGTCAGCCTGGTTCAGCTTCTCGATGCGCTCCTTCTCCTTCTTGTCGGCCTCCGCGTTTGCCTCAGCCTCCGCCTTCATACGTTGGATCTCGCTGTCGCTCAAGCCAGACGAAGCCTCGATACGGATCTTCTGCTCCTTGCCGGTCGCCTTATCCTTAGCGGATACGTTCAAGATACCGTTCGCATCGATATCGAAGGTCACCTCGATCTGCGGCACACCTCTTGGCGCTGGCATGATACCGTCCAAGATGAATCGGCCGATGGTCTTGTTCTGCGCCGCCATAGGACGCTCGCCTTGCAATACGTGGATCTCCACGGAAGGTTGGTTGTCCGCAGCCGTTGAGAAGATTTGTGACTTCTTGGTAGGGATGGTCGTGTTGGCGTCGATCAACTTGGTCATCACGCCACCCATCGTCTCGATACCGAGAGAAAGAGGGGTCACATCCAACAAGAGGACATCCTTGACAGTACCTGTCAACACACCACCTTGGATAGCCGCACCGACAGCCACCACCTCGTCAGGGTTCACACCCTTGGAAGGAGCCTTGCCGAAGAACTTCTCCACGGCGGCCTGGATGGCAGGGATACGGGTTGAACCACCCACGAGGATGATCTCGTCCACGTCTCCGACAGACAAGCCAGCCTTGTCCAAGGCGTTCTTACAAGGGTCGATGGTACGTTGGATCAAATCGTCCACCAATTGCTCGAACTTAGCACGCGTCAAGGTCTTCACCAAGTGCTTAGGCACACCGTCAACCGGCATGATGTAAGGCAAGTTGATCTCGGTGGAAGTGGTGCTGGAAAGCTCGATCTTCGCCTTTTCGGCAGCCTCCTTCAGACGTTGCAAAGCCATAGGGTCCTTGCTCAGGTCGATACCGCCGTTCTCGTTCTTGAACTCCTGTACCAACCAGTCGATGATACGGTGGTCGAAGTCGTCACCGCCCAAGTGTGTATCACCTGCTGTGGACTTCACCTCGAAGACACCGTCGCCCAATTCGAGGACGGATACATCGTGCGTACCACCACCGCAGTCGAACACGACGATCTTCATATCCTTGTTCTTTCTGTCCAAACCGTAAGCCAAAGCGGCTGCCGTAGGCTCGTTGACGATACGCTTCACGGAGAGTCCGGCGATTTCACCAGCCTCTTTCGTGGCTTGTCTTTGTGAGTCGTTGAAGTAAGCAGGAACGGTGATGACCGCCTCTGTCACCTCTTGTCCGAGGTATTCCTCCGCTGTCTTCTTCATCTTCTGAAGGATCATAGCGGAGATCTCCTGTGGCGTGTAGAGACGTCCGTCGATGTCCACGCGAGGGGTGTTGTTGTCACCCTTCACCACTTTGTAAGGGACACGTGCGATCTCTTGCTGCACACGATCGTAGGTCTCTCCCATGAAACGTTTGATGGAGAAAACCGTCTTAGTAGGGTTGGTGATGGCCTGTCTTTTGGCAGGGTCACCCACTTTTCTTTCGCCTCCGTCGATGAAACCAATGATGGAAGGAGTCGTTCTCTTTCCTTCGCTGTTCGCGATGACGGTAGGCTCGTTGCCTTCCATTACCGCTACGCAGGAATTGGTCGTACCTAAGTCAATACCAATAATCTTTCCCATGATTCTATCTTTTTTAGTTAATTATATTCTTAATAATAATTGTTCGTTAATATGTCCGCACGGTGTCCGCCACCGTACGTCATAAATATTTCAAAGTTTGTGCCAAAGGTATATTTGCCGTGACGGACCTCTTCTTTCTGCCAATTTTTAGCTCGGAACCGGTTTTCTGACAATCCTTTTGTCATTTTGTCTGACAGAATGTCCGCTTTTGGGGGGAGGAGTGTGCTGGGGGATTTGTCCTTGGTTGATTTGCTATTTGACGATATACCATTTATGATTTATGATTTGTGATTTACTGTTATAAAGAAAGTAATTCCAAGAAAAAAGTGTATATTTGTTCCCTGATATACACTTTATTTAATTATTTATTAGGATGAAAAGAGTTTTTATTGCTTTGTGTATTTTACTGTCCACTCAGTTGAATGTGAATGCGGGATCCAAGAAGGTGACGCTAGCGGTGGACGGATTAGAGAGGAGTTATGTAGTGTACACTCCGAGTGGTTTTGACAAGTCCCATAGTCATTCAGTGTTGATGATCCTTCATGGATTGAACGGCACGTCGGAGGGGTATGCCGAGTTGTGTAATGCCCAAATGCTCAGTGACGTCAATGATGCGTTAGTGGTTCTTCCGCAGGCGTTGGAGGAGCAGGACTCTGAGATACAAACGGCACTCGCCACCATGAAACAGTTTGGCATTTTGCCTGCGGAGATGGAGCTGAAGTACCCTTGGGGCGCTGGCGCGCGTATCTCTGTTGATGCCATGAAGGAGATGGCCGGCGCATCCGCTTCCCTTCTTCCATTGATCATGCCTAATGTGGTGCAGAAGGGTTATGGTGAGTTGAACGAGGTCGTGGATGATGTGAAATTCATCGATCAGATATATGCGGACATGCAGAAGAGCTATAATGCGAACGATTCCTTCTTCGTTGTAGGAGCCTCCATGGGTGGTGCGATGGCTTACAAATATGCCTATTCCTCATCCTGCAAGGCGAAGAAAATCTGTGTGATTAATGGATTTGTAGGCTCTGGCGTGGACACGGTAGGCAAGGCGATTAATATCCCTGCGTTGATTTTCCATAGCAAGGCGGATCAGGTCGTAAAATATGAGGGTGGCATGTTCAATGGTCCTATCCTCCCGACAATAAACACGGTGGCTGCGCAAAACGGCTGCGGCGAAAGTCAGCAAAAAGCTGTGGAGGATGTGAAAGAAGATGGCAACCAAGTGGTGAGGATGGATTACTCTTGCGAGGAAGGGAAGGAAATCGTTTACTACGAGTCTGACAATGCCGCTCATACGGACTTCCTGAATGCCCAGACCAATGACGTTGATTTCTTCGCGGAGATGGAGTTCTTCTTCTACGGCAAGTCCTTCGTCGGATGTGACGATTACTTGGCAGATCAGCAACTCTCCTTCTACCCTAATCCGGTGGTGGATATGCTCTATACTTCAGAGGAAGGCCGTTTCAGCGTGAAGGATCTGATGGGTAGGACGCTCTTCTCTGGGGAGATGTCCAATGGAGCAGTTGATCTTTCCTCTCTTTCCGCTGGTATTTACTTCTTCTCTTTGGAGAACGGAAAGGGTGTGAAGACGGCTAGAATCGTTAAGAAATAATCCCGGAAACCGTAGGCGCAAATAACGAAAAAAATTAACTTTGCGTGCGTAAAAAAGTGATTTTTTCAGAATTCTAATTTTAAATAGTACTATGCAACTAATTGACAATTTCAATTTTGCCGGAAAGAAGGCAATCGTTCGCGTGGACTTCAATGTTCCGTTGAACAAAGAGACTGGTGAGGTAAGTGATGATACCCGTATCCGTGGTGCGCTTCCTACTATCAAGAAGATCATCGCTGATGGTGGTTGCGCTATCCTTATGAGCCACATGGGTAAGCCAAAGAACGCTGACGCGCATGCAGGTGACCCTAAGTTCTCTTTGAAGCAAATCGTTCCTGCCATCGAGAAATACTTGGGCAAGATCCAATTCGCTCCTGATTGCGCTGCCGCTTCCGAGCAAGCTAAGAACCTTAAGATGGGTGAGATCCTTTTGTTGGAGAATCTTCGTTACTATCCTGAAGAGGAGGGTAAGCCACGTGGCATCGAGAAGGATGATCCTGCATACGAGGACGCTAAGAAGGCCATGAAGGACTCTCAGAAGAAGTTCGCTAAGACTTTGGCTTCTTACGCTGACGTATATGTAAACGACGCATTCGGTACTGCTCACCGTAAACACGCTTCTACAGCTGTCATCGCTGATTCCTTCGACGAGGCTAACAAGATGTTCGGCTTCTTGATCAACAAGGAGGTTGAGGCTATGGACAAGGTGCTCAAGAGCGCACAAAAGCCTTTCACCGCTATCATGGGTGGCGCTAAGGTTTCCGATAAGATCAACATCATCAACAACTTGCTCGACCGTGTGGACAACCTCATCATCGGTGGTGGTATGACTTATACCTTCATCAAGGCGATGGGCGGTAAGATCGGTAACTCTCTCTGCGAGGAGGATCGTTTGGACGTGGCTAAGGAAGTGCTCGCCAAGGCTAAGGCTAAGGGTGTTAAC
The DNA here is from genome assembly GCA_045226255.1 of Paludibacteraceae bacterium. Lineage (GTDB taxonomy): Bacteria > Bacteroidota > Bacteroidia > Bacteroidales > Paludibacteraceae > UBA1181. The sequence continues at coordinate 119,980 of JBGVCG010000003.1, forward strand.
CTCCTTCTCCCTGTTGACGCAGTGAACGCTGACAAGTTCGACAAGGACGCCAACGCTCAAGTTAGCAAGACTGACGAGACTCCAGACGGATGGATGGGTCTTGACATCGCTGACGAGTCTATCAAGAAGTTCTCTGAGGTGATCGCTAACTCTAAGACAGTTCTCTGGAACGGTCCTATGGGCGTGTTCGAGTTCGATAAGTTCGCTAAGGGTACTTCCGCAATCGCTCAGGCTGTCGCTAAGGCAACTCAGGAGAATGGCGCATTCTCTTTGATCGGTGGTGGTGACTCTGTGGCTGCTATCAACAAGAACAAGTTGGCCGACAAGGTTAGCTACGTTTCTACTGGTGGTGGTGCGATGTTGGAGTACATGGAGGGCAAGGTTCTTCCAGGTATCGCAGCTATCCGCGGTGACAAATAAGATCTGAATTGATCCTAAATAGTAAAGCGCCAGTCCGTTTGGATTGGCGCTTTCTTTATTGTAAAACATTCATGACAAAGGGAACCCTGCTGTACTTGCGCTATATCGTCCCTTTAGTATTAGAACACGTCAAAATCTCTTTATTTCTTCGCTTTAGTCTCTCCCGAAATGGTCAGGACAGGTTTCTTTCCGCTGGTGTTGGAGTAGATTTTTATGGTTTTATGGAAAGCTCCGCTCACCTTGCTGGTGTAGTATACGTGGACCGAACCTGTGTCGCCAGGCGCTACCGGTTGGCGGGTCCATGACGGCTTCACGCAGCCACAGGAAGGAACAGCGTCGGAGACGACGAGCGGTGCTTTTCCCTCGTTTTTGAACACGAAGACATGCTCGGATGTCTCACCCAATACGTTATCTGTGAATTCGTAGGATGTCTCCTCGAAGACGATTTTAGCCTTTTCAGCCGCTTGCGCCATTGCGAAAGACAATGAGGCTATTAGGAGTAAGAAAAGTTTTTTCATGCTAATTATGTTTAAAGTTCGAAGTAATACTCTAAGATAAACAAAATTCCTGAGATAATAAAGAGTATGGCTAAAATACGTCTGAACCATAGTTCGTAGTGCTGGAATTTATCCAGCGTTTTCTTGGCGGAATCCAGGCTGAAGGCAAAGATCCAAGCCAGCAATAGGACGGGTATTGTCGCCCCGATGGCGAAGCAGATCGGCACGATGTATCCGTTCCCTTCGGAGAGGGAGGAGGGGATGACGACACCGAAGTAGATGGTGGCGCTGTAGGGGCAGAAGGCGAAGGCCAGCAGGATGCCGAGCAGGAAGGATTTCCAGAATCCGAATTGCTTGACCATTCGGTTGAACACCACCATGCATTTGTCCGCCAGTCCGTGGATATGGATGATGTCCAGCATCATGATGCCGATAAGGACGAGTATGGGGCCTAAGAAGAGGCCGAAGAGGTGCTGGAAAGATTCCCCTATGCGTAACCCTTGCGCAAAGATGAAGAGGAGAATGCCCAATGCCACATAGGCTGTCGCTCTGCCTATGGCGTAGGCGATTCCTCTTGTGAACACGCTGCGTTTCCCCTTGTTGTCTCTGGACATGGCGGTGATGGCAGTGATGTTAGCCGCCATTGTGCAAGGGCACACGGCGACGATGATGCCCCAGATGATGGAGCTTATCCATATGTGATCTCCGTTGTATAAGTGCGATATGAAGTCCATGTTATCGACCGAATAATTTTTTCAGGTAATTGCCTAAGTTGATTTTCTTCCCATCGATCAGCAAAATTTTCTTGTCGGGGCTGATCAGCACGCCGCATGGTATTTGGTTGACGTGGTATTGCTTAGTGATGGGGCTAGCCCAGTATAGCAGGTCTGAGGCTTGTTCCCATGGCAATTCCGGGGCCCTGCAGGCGAAGTCGTGCCATTCCTCCTCGTCCGAGTCCAGGGAGATGGAGAGAACCCTCAACCCGAAATGGTTGTATCGATGGTAGAGGTCCAACAGGATTTCGTTCCTATCCTTCGTCTCTTTGCACCATGATGCGCCGAAATCTATGTAAAGGTAGTCTCCGTCGTAGTAATCCAGTGATATGGTGTCCCCGTCGATGGTTGTCAGGTGGAAGTTGGGTGCAGGAGACCCCACCGTGAACTTTTTCGTGAGGGCGAGTTCGTCGTTTAGGTATTTGACGTATTGGGAACTGGAGATGGACGGGTCGAATTTCATGATGATATTCTCCAGTTTGGAGATGGAGAAGGATTCGGAGAGCGAGCACACGAAGTAGGCTGCGCCGATGGAGGAAGGGTTGCTGGCCACGAATCTTTCCGTAATGTAAAGTAGCGAGTCGGGTAGCGCTTCGTAGTGGGCGTTGAGTTTCTTCTCCAATTGCGGGTTCCGTTGTTTCTTGGCGTTTGAGATCTTCACCAATACGGAGTTGCGCTTGTTGGAGATGTTCTTGTATTCGCCCATCAGGAAGTTCAGGTCCGATTGTGATCTGGATCCAGTGACGGTTATTTCGTCTGGGTATAACACGGAGCCTCGGATGTTTATTTCCTCGTTCTCCACGAAGACGTCGAATGGACGGCTGGAGCCCACTTTGATGAATCGCATGGTAGGGTAGTCCACATGACCCCTGAATTTGAAGTCTCCGTTGCGGATGGGTGTGCTGTCGATGATGACAGGTTCTCCTAATTGGTTGATCTCCATCATATAGGCTTCTTGGGCATTCACGCAACGCAGGTTCCCGTGGATGACGTATCTATCCTTTTTCACGCAGGCGGTGAAGGATAAAAGGAGCAATATGAAAACGAAGAACTTTTTCACTGATTTAATTTTCCGCAAATGTATAAAAAAAAGCGATAGGGATAAACAGATGGTCTATCCCTATCGCAAGGCTTTTATATTCTTCCCGGAAGAGGATTATTTAATCTCTCCGATCAAGTTGATGACGAACGTGCTACGGTTAGGGTCGTTCGTAACCAAAGTCAGTCTTTGATTGTATTTGCCAGCTTTAGAGTTAGCTGCGTTAACAGTCACATAAATCTCGCCATCTTTGCCCGTCTTGATTGGCTTAGTAGGAGCTTTGATGGTGAATCCGTTAGCATCGCAGTGATAAGAACGGATGATGAGAGGGTTCTTTCCAGTGTTTTGAACCTTGAACTTGAAGGTCTTGGTCTTACCAACCTCGATTGGCTCGAGGGAGATAGTGTTGCCCACTGTCAATACAGGAGCGTCAGCCTTCTCCTCAGCAGTCATGGAAGAGAAATCCTCAGCCACGTTTCCGTAGAGGGTGATGTCGAAGTCTGCAGGTTTACCGTTAGCCTTGATCTTCAAAGACTTTTTGAATGTTCCCCAAACGCCAGACTCTTTAGGAGATACAGTAACTTCGATGCTACCTCTTTCGCCAGCTTTCAGAACCTCAGGGGTCATCTTAGCGGTGGCCAATTTAGGATTCTCGCTCTCGAAAGAAACTTTGATGTCCTCCTTGCCGTTGTTGATGACTTCGATGATCTCAGTCTTGCTTTGAGGCTTAGCGTTAGCGTTCTTCTTAGCGTTGGCCTCGTCAGAGAAGTAGATCGTGTTGAAATAACAGTTCTTCTTCATCAGGCGAAGACCATTCACCTCGAATGGATACTTGTCTTCCACCTTCTGAGCCTTAGGGATCACTTCACCCTTGATGGTCAATCTTTTCTCGCCGGCATTTGACTTCACCGTGATGGTCTTGGTGAATGAGCCTGGACGGCCGGTGGCGTTATAGGTGGCTTTCACAACACCTGTTTCGCCTGGCTTAACTGGCTCTTTCGTCCAATCAGGAGTGGTGCAACCGCAAGAGGCTTTCACACTCTGCAATACCAAGTCGGCGTTACCAACGTTCTTGAATTCAAATGTGCAAGATACTTTGCCGTTCTCTTCAGGGAAAGTCCCGAAGTCATGGGTGATCTGCTCGAAGTAGATCTCTGGCGCACCCTGCGCAAACATAGTCGCAATTCCTGCGAACAATGCGATGAAAGAAAATAATAGCTTTTTCATTTCTTCTTATTTAATTATTTGACATTCTTTTTTGTTTCTGAACAAGGGAGTCCGTCTAACTCCTCGTTTCGGAATGCAAATTTATAAATTTTGGGATATTTTGTCGCCTCCATCATAAAATAATCCTTAACAAATCTAAAAATGGAAGATTTTGTTCCCCTTGTTTCATTGATTTGCGAAATTATGTGGAACAGATTTGGTATTTTTGCATTCGGTTAAAAGTGTAAAGTGTATTAGGATGAGGAAATTCATTTTTTTGTTGGTTTTTGTGGCTGTGTATGTGAATTCGTCTGCCCAATTCGGTAATTGGCAGATTTGTTCTCCCGTCGATTTCGAGACCACTTTGAGCGGTAGTTTCGCCGAGATGCGAAGGAATCATTTCCATGGTGGTTTGGATTTCAGGACGAATGGTGAGGAGAATAAACCTATCTATGCGGTGGCGGATGGCTATGTCTCCCGCATCTCCATCAGCCGTACTGGCTATGGCAAGTGCGTCCACATCGCCCATCCTAATGGATACACGACGGTATATGGTCACCTGAATGCCTTCATTCCCCGCATCGATTCTATTGTAAAGGCTAAACAATATGGCAGCAAAAAGTTTGAAGTCGATATGGATTTCGCTCCTGGTGTGATTCCTGTGAAGAAGGGTGAGCAGTTCGCCCTCTCAGGCAATACGGGCGCTTCGGGCGGTCCTCACCTCCACTTCGAGATCCGTCGGACGGAGGATCAGGCGCTGCAGAACCCGCTTCTGCTGAATAAGTTTTTCGGACTCAAGGATACACGCGCGCCACGTATCAATGCGGTGAAGATCTATGGCTTGGATGACGAGGGACGTGTGAATGATCAGAAGGAACAACGCTACAATGTGGTTGTGAACAAGGCGAAACAACGTGTCTTGAAGAACGGGCAAAATATCACGGCTTGGGGAAAATTGGGCTTTGCGGTGAAGGCGGTCGACTTCATGTCGAACACTTCGTTTAAGTATACGCCTAGGAATCTGAAACTATATGTGGACGGTGCGCTGATCTCGGATGTCACCATCAATGATATTAAATTCAGTGATACCCGTGCTTTGAATGGCTTTATCGACTATGCGCAGCAAGTCTCCACCGGAGAGTTCTTCATGAAGTCTTTCAAGGACAAGAACCTGCCGTTGCATCTTCATGACGGTTTGGCGGGAACGGTTTACATCGACAAAGAGAAGGATTATCAAGTGAAGTATGTCGTGACGGACGACTTCGGCAATTCGGACCAGTTCGCCTTCGTCATCCACGGAAAGAAAACGAGTTGGGAACGGAACGCTTTGCCTGCCGATAGCCTGATCCGTTGCGGAGAGGCTAAGTTTATCGTGAAGGAGGATTTTTGTCTGCAACTGCCTGATAATGCGATTTATACGGATATTCCAGAGAACTATTCCAGAACAGCTCCCACTAGGCCTGGCTTCTTCTCCGACATCCATCAGATCGGTTCGTGGTTCGCTCCTGTGCATTGCTTCTGCGACATCTCCCTTCGCGTGACCAATGATTCGTTGGAGGATAAGTCTAAGTATTATATCGCAAAGGTGACAGAAAAGGGGATGCCGGCTGGCGCGATTTGCGCGAACTATAACAACGGTTATGTGGTCGGACGTACCAATTCGTTCGGCAAGTTCGCCGTGGCGGCTGATTTGGTGAAACCTACGATTCTGCCGGTGCATACGAAGAACATTCCGAACCAACCGTTCCTTCGCCTGAAGATCAATGATGCGCAGTCGGGTATTGCTTCGTATGACGGTTACATTGATGGCAAGTGGGTGATGTTCGAGTTTGATTATAAGACCCGTCTCATCACGTTCTGGATGGATAGTAAATTGGTCGAGAAAAATAAAAACCATACGCTGAGGGTTGTCGTGAAGGATAATTGCGGCAACGAGGCGGAATATGACACTCAATTTTATTGGTGATTATGAATAAGTTTCGTAAAATCGTCGTGTGTTGCCTCTCCTCCGTGTTGGCGGGGAGCATGAGTCTTTATGCGGGTACGAATGTCATGGTGGGCAAGACTGCCTCGAAGGATGGATCCACCTTCTGTACCTATTCGGCTGATTCGTACTACCTCTACGGGGAACTCTCTTTTTACCCTGCCACGAGCAATGCTAAGTATATGCAGACGGATATCTACGGCTGGGATACCCACAAGTACCAAGGAAAGATAGACGAGGTGTCGGAGACGTATGCGGTGTTGGGTAACATCAATGAACATCAGGTCTGCATCACGGAGTCCACGTTCGGCGGACGAAAGGAGTTGCAGGATACTACGGGTATCTTGGACTATGGTAACCTGATCTACGTCACGCTCCAACGCTCTAAGACGGCGCAACAGGCCATTCAGGTGATGACGGAGCTGGTGAACCGTTATGGCTATTGCAGCACGGGCGAGACCTTCTCCATCGCAGACCCTAACGAGGTGTGGATCATGGAGATGATCGGCAAAGGCCCTGATATCAGGGGCGCGGTTTGGGTGGCCTTGCGTGTGCCGGACGACTGTATCTGTGCCCATACGAACCATTCCCGAATTACTACTTTCCCTTTGAATGATAGGGAGAACTGCCGCTATTCCAGGGATGTAATCTCTTTCGCCAAGGAGATGGGCTATTTCAACGGAAAGAACAAGGACTTTAGCTTCTCTGCCGCATATGACCCTATGTCGTTCAGCGCCAGACGTTTCTGCGATGCGAGGGTGTGGAGCATCTACCGCAAGGTGAACCCTGAAATGGAGAAGTACATCGACTATGTCTTGGGCAAGTCCGACGAGCCGATGCCTCTCTGGGTGAAGCCTGTGAACAAGGTCTCTTTGCTGGAGCTGAAGAACCTGATGCGTGACCATTTCGAGAACTCTCCGCTGGCTTTGACGGAGGATGTGGGAGCCGAACCTTTCGGGGCGGATTACCGCTTTGAGCCTAGGTTCTGGGAGTTGGACGGACAAACTTACTTCAACGAATCTCCTATCGCTGGTCCGAAGAACGCCTTCTCGTTCGTCGCTCAGATGCGTAGCTGGCTGCCGGGTAAGATCGGTGGTGTGCTGTGGTTCGGTGTGGACGACGCGACCTTCACGGTCTATGTGCCGATCTATTGCGGCACGACGGAGGTGCCTAATTGCTTCAAGACGGGTAACGGTAGCTTGCTGGAGTTCTCTTGGGATTCCGCCTACTGGGTCTTCAATTGGGTCTCTAACATGGCTTACGGCAAGTATAAGTATATGGCCCCTGATATCCGCAAGGTGCAGGCTGAGTTTGAGCAGAAACTGGAGGATAACCTGCAGGTGGTGGAGGAGGCGGCGCAGTCTCTCTTCAAGAAATCGCCTGATTACGCGAACCGTTTCCTCACGGAGTACTCGGAAAACCAGAGCGTGCTGATGATGCGTCAGTGGAAGGCTTTGGGCGAATTCCTCATGGTGAAGTATGCCGATGGAAACATCAAGCGTGAAAGGAAGGGTAAGTTCACTGATAACGGATGGGGCGTGCCGGATGATATCCAAACGCCTGGCTATTCGAAGAGCTACTATCAGCGTGTTGTGGACGAAACAGGTGATAAGTTCAAGGTGAACGAGACGGAGAAATAATTCTCTGGCGTTCGCCTTAATCCTTTATTTTTTCCAATCTGGACATCGGAATCTCCAGGGAGCAGGCGATGAGACCTGTGAGACGGACGACAACCTTCTTTTTGTTGTCCACCCTGACGAGTTCTCCCTCCACGCCAGCCATCGGTCCACGTGCGATGCGCACCTTTGTGCCTGGTATGTAGATGAGCTCTTCATCTATTTGCAATTCTTCATCGTTGGAGCTTAGGAACCTCATGAAGTTCTCCATCTCGTGGGCGGGAACGGTCATGATTTCATGTCTGACCAGTGTCGTGTTGATGGCGAAACGGATGGGCACTCCTCGTTCGTTGGGCAGGGAGAGGGCAGTGGCTTTGTCGGTGTGGAGGAATATGATGCTGGGGATCAATACTACCTCCACCTTTTTGCGACGGTCATGCCATTGGCGCATTTCCTCTCGGACGGGCAGATAGACTTCTATCCCCATCTCTTCTATAATCTGCCTGATTTTCTTCTCTTGCCTCGCCCTGGTTCTTGCCACGAACCAATGGGTTTCCTGGTTGTTTGCCATCTCTTTACTAATGTTTTCGCAGGGATGTTTGTGCACGTTCCCATATTGCGTGCGCAAAGATAACTTTTTTTCCTGGTAATAGGGAAGCAAATGCTTTTTGTTATAATTTTGCTTGTCATAAAAGAATTTTCACGTATATGCAACCTGTGAAATTTATCGGTGTGGCTAGACATCGTCTGACGGTGGATGGCGAGGGTGTCACGACTTTGGCTGCCTTCTGGGGCTGCCCGCTCAATTGTGCCTATTGCCTGAATCCTCAGTGCAACCGTGCCGATGCCTACTTGGTCATGCATACTCCCCAATCGTTGTATGATTATGTGAAGGTGGACCAGCTCTATTTTCTGGCAACCGGCGGAGGGGTTACCTTCGGTGGGGGCGAGCCACTGTTGAATGTGGAGTTCATCCGCTCGTTCAGGGAGTTGTGCGGACCGCATTGGAACCTCACGCTGGAGACCTCGCTGAACGTGCCTAACGCACTTTTCGAGAAGTCGTTGGACGTGGTGGACCATTATATCGTCGACGTCAAGGATATGAATGAGGCAATTTATAAGGCTTATACGGGACAGGATGCTGGACAGATGCTCTCCAACCTGCGTCGCTTGGCTGATTTAGGACTGCAGGAGCGTGTCGTCGTCAGACTCCCCCTGATCGAGCAATATAATACCGAGGCGGACGTGGAGAAAAGCGCGGAACGCTTGACCGCCATGGGCTTCACCCATCTGGACCGATTTAAGTATAAAACGGATGTCGAGAAGTGATGCTGTTATCCATAACTCTTAACTCTTAATTCTTAACTCTCGTCTCCTCCTTTCATGTAAAAAAATTATGTATCTTTATGCGCCGTTTTCTTACGGGTTTTAAGGTAGATGTTTCTGCTAAATAGATACAATATGATGAAAAACACAAAAGGCCTATTGCGCCGTATCGTTCCGTTTCTAATGCTCGTCTGGGCTTCGTTGGCTTCCTTCGCACAGGAGAAGGTCTATTCCGCATATCTGTTCGCCTATTTCAAGGGCGAGGGTCTCTCGCAGGGGGAGCAGATCTATTTTGCGGTGAGCCGGGATGGTCTGCACTGGACCGACCTCAATGATGGTAATCCGGTCTTGGTCTCCACCATGGGAGAGAAGGGTCTGCGCGATCCCTTTATCATGCGTTCGGCGGACGGAGAGAAATTCTACGTTATCGCTACGGACTTGAAAATCAATGGCAATGGCAACTGGTCTGCCGCACAGACTACGGGTAGCAAGTCTATCATGGTGTGGGAGTCCTCCGACCTGGTCCATTGGTCGGAACAGCGCATGTGCCGTGTCGCGCCTGATGGTGCGGGTTGCACATGGGCGCCCGAGGCGGTCTATGACGATGCGAGCGGACAATATCTGGTATTCTGGTCCTCCAAGATTCCTTCGGGTGATAACACACACCGTGTCTACTACTGCACGACCAAGGATTTCAAGACCTTCAGCGAGGCGAAGGTGTGGATCGAACTGCGGAACGCTTCCAACAGGGTCATCAGCGTGATCGACGCGACGGCCATCAAGGTGGGCGATACCTACTACCGCTTCAAGAAGAACGAGGCCACGGAGCCGCACAGGAGCGGGTTGCCTTCGGGCGGTAAGTATATCATCATGGAGAAGTCCAACTCGCTTTTGGGCAATTGGACGGAGATCAGCAGCGATATGAGCTCTCTCTCAGGCGTTGAGGGTCCTACCTGCTTCAAGTTCAATAACGAGGAGAAATGGTGCCTCCTTCTGGATGATTTCGGGGGAAAAGGCTACTTCCCGCTGGTGACGAGCGATTTGTCGTCGGGACGGTTCACGCAACTCAATTCCAGCCAATATTCCTTCCCTTCCGTCATGCGCCATGGCTCGGTCATCAACCTGACGGAGGATGAGTACTTCGGGCTATTGGCTAAGTATGACCCTAACTTGATGACCACGGTGAGCCTCAATCCAGCCTCGAAGCAACAGACGATGGAGGGCTGGGGTGTCTCCCTCTGCTGGTGGGCGAATATGTGCGGCAAGTGGGACGACAGCAAGGTGGATGAGCTGGTGAAACTCTTGACGGACGAGGATGGTCTGAATTATAATATCTTCCGCTACAACATCGGGGGAGGGGATGATCCTTCCCACTACAACGGTCATATGTGCAACGGAAAGGGTAAACGGGCCGAGATGGATGGCTTCAAGGCGAGCGCCAACTCCGGCTATGATTGGAGCAAGGACCCTGGACAGCGTAAGGTGCTGGAGAAAATCCACAAGGCTAGGCCTGACGCTATCTTCGAGGCGTTCTCCAACTCCGCCCCTTACTGGATGACCTACAGCGGATGCTCTTCGGGCCATTCCAATGCCTCTTCGGACAACCTCAAGCCTGAGTATTATGAGCAGTTCTGCGACTACCTCATTGAGGTCTGCAAACACTTCAAGAGCGAGTATGGCGTGGAGTTCAAGACGTTGGATCCTTTCAATGAGCCGAACACGAACTACTGGGGCGCCAACGGTGGTCAGGAGGGTTGCCACTTCGATCCCTCTTCGCAAGTGAAACTCTTGCGGGTGCTCTACCCTAAACTGAAGCAATCGGGCTTGAAGACGGTCATCTCCGCTTGCGACGAGACGAGCGTGAACACCGCCATCGATGAGCTGAAACTTTATCGGAAAGAGGGCGACATCGTGGGTATGTTGGGGCAGTTCAATGTGCATACGTATGGTGGAAACACCATGGATAGAATCAATCTGAAGGACTTGGTGCGTGAGTCGGGGCTCCCTTTGTGGATGTCCGAGACGGGTGCCGGCGGTACAGGCTTGCAGGGCAACCTCTCCTTGGCGCAACGCATGTTCGACGACCTGAACTATATGTTGCCGCAGGCTTGGGTGGACTGGCAGTTTGTGGAGGAGGGCAATGACCAATGGTGCCTCGTGCAGGGTAATTTCTCTAGGCAGAGCTACTCCATCGTGAAGAATTACTATGTCCGTATGCAGGTGACCCGTTTCATCAAGCAGGGCTATAGCTTGCTCTCCACTGGTCGTGGCGACATCCTGGCGGCTGTGAGTCCTGACGGGAAAGAGGTGGTTGTCGTGATGCTGAATACGGGAAGCAACACGAAGCTGGTGAATGTGGACCTCACCTTGCTGAAGAATGTCTCTTCCGACGTGAAGTTATACGTGACCAACTCGAAGCAGAATTGCCAGGAATCCTCCAACTATACGATTGATAGCGAGACGTTCAGCTACGTGATGGGAGGGGAGGAGATTGCCACGGCTGTCTTCAGCGTCTCTCCTAACGAGGGAATTACCGGGCTTAACCCAGAGGCTGCGTACATGATTGTTCCTCGTGCCGCTTCAGGGGTACTTTCCGCCGAGTCTTCGGAGAACCTGAAGCTGGCTATCCTCTCCGCAGGCGATTCCCTGCAGTGCTGGCGCTTCCGACGCTTGTCGAACGGTAACTATCAGATATACACGAGGAAGAATGGCAAGGAGATGGCCATCACGGATGACGGTTCCTACTACCTGCAACTGACGGAGCTGAGGTCGGGCAATGCCTCTCAGGAGTTCCGTTTGGTGGAGCACGGTGAAAACTGTTACACGATCATCTCCGCCTCCGATGATAAATGGTTCGATTTGGAGGGCGTTAATACCTCCATCGGCACGAACGTTGGTGTCTGGGAAGCCGGCGGGGCAGGGGAGAATGCGCACCGCGAATGGCGGATCATACCGTTCCCTTATGCGAATGCCGCCATGATGGACCCTACCTCTCTTCCGGAAGGAACCGTTGCCCAGGCTCCTCTCGTCTATGCCTATGGCGAGGCGGATGGATTGCGGGTGGTGAATTTCTCTTCCTCGAAGATGGATCTCCGTGTCTACAATATGGGCGGAGTCTGCGAGCGTACGCTGCGAGGCCTTTCGGATGCCTTTGTCTCTGTTCCGTTGCCTAAGGGACCATACATCGTGGTGTACGACGTGCAGGGCGAAAGGGGCACGACCAAGGTGCTCGTGAAGTAATGTGCTTGTAATTAGTTTTATAGATAATAATTTAGAAGTTATGAAAGATATAGTTTCTCGCTTGGGCGTGGTGATGCTGGCCCTCCTCTTTTCAGGTTCGCTCTATGCGGATCCACCGGCTAACATGAGTGGTTGGACGATGGTTTTCAACGATGAGTTTGACGGTAATTCGTTGGATAAATCTAAGTGGAACCCAACCTATAACTGGGGCCATACCCATAACCACCGCGCCTATTGCGTGGAGGAGAATGTATCCGTTTCTGACGGATTACTGCGTATCAAGGGAGAGGCGAAGCGTCACCCGCAGGCTCCCGCCACATGCAAGAGCGGTGACAAGACCTATTCGTTGGACTATACCTCAGGCGCCATCGATACGAGGGGTAAGTTTGAGGTGAAATACGGCTATATCGAGGGACGTTTCAAGATGCCGAAGCAGTTGGGCACGTGGCCTGCGTTCTGGACGTTGCAGGATGGTTGGCCGCCTGAGATAGACATTTTCGAGGTGCCTCACGCAAGGAACCAGCATCATTACTACCTCCACTACACCAAGACGGATTGGTACGCCTCCCACGGTTCAGCCTGGGACCATGAGGCCTCTTTCGGAGGGGTGCATACGGGTCCGGATAAGTCCGCCGATTTCCATACCTATGGCTTGGAGTGGAACGATCAGTACCTGAGTTTCTACTTCGACGACCAATTGGTGGCGAGCTACAACAAACCGTCGGAGATCAGCCAGTTGGCTAAGAATTATATCATCATCAATTTAGCGATTGGTGGATGGGCCACGGACAATGGTAACCCTATCGAGGTGACGAGCAACAACCCTGCCTACTTGGAGTGCGACTGGGTGCGTGTGTGGTCAAAGAACCCTGCGACGGATCTGCCACAGGGCAAGGTGCGTTTCTACTCGATGGAGACGGGCGAGTGTTTGCAGGCGAATAACAATGATATCGTGCTGGGCGATTGTAACTCCTCCGCCTCTTTGGCAACGATAGCGGAGTCGGGTAGTGCCTACCGTATCAACTTCGGTGATAAGGTCTTGGAGATTCCGAACGAGACGAAGGAGGCTGGTGTGGCTGTCGGTCTGTGGGAATGGAACGGCAAGGCGCATCAACAGCTGGGCTTGACCAAGGAGAAGGATTACCCTGGTTTGGTGGTCAGCATGCGTTTTACGCACAGCGGCTATTATGTGTTGACGAGTAATGGGGACGTGGTGCAGAATGTGCGCCCTAACGACCGTCCGCTCGCTTCGTTGTGGCGGATCTATAAAGAGGGTGAGGAGATTGTCACCTCCGTGGATGACGTGGAAGGAAAGGCGGCAGCTCTCGATTTATGGTACGCTGATGGTATTCTTCATGTTGAGCGGAATGGTGCGCAGGGCGATTTGCCTTATTACGTGTACGATATTCGAGGCGTTATGGTGAACCATGGCATAGTGAATGAAGGGGCGGAGATTCTTCCGCTGGATCTGCGTAGCGGCGTCTATGTCGTGAAGATGGAGGTCGGAGGCGTGCAGGCGGATTACCGTCTGGTTGTGAGGTGATAGAGATGTCTCTCTACGCTAAGGATCCGTGAATCATCTGTTAGGTAATAAAAGAATCGGTTGACTACAATGTAGCCAACCGATTTCTTTTATATTGTCTTTGTTCGATTAATACCTAAACCCGATAGTACCCATGATGCAATTGTTGCGTGCGTCCAGTATGTGGTACGTGTCGTTGTGGTAGTTGTTGAACATACCGAACTCGTAGGTGATCATGAGGGATATGCGTCGGATTTCGATACCGGTTTCCGCTATGAATCCGAGGTCGAATCTTTTGAATCGGCTCTCGTAATCCTCTGAGAAACTGCTGATAAGGGTTGGTCTGCCGTCGTTCTCCCTGTTTTTGAACCAATATTTTCTTTCTCCAGCAACTCCAACACCGAAGTATGGTCCGACTACGAATTTCCAAGCCACTTCATACTCGATAGGTACTCTAAAGCCAATTAGTGCCGGCAATTCCACGTAAAAGAGGTTGACCGTAGCCCTTTCGTTGTCGAATAATTTGAGCGGACCTCCGTTCTCCAACCATTGGTGACCGTTGATCCTACATCCTTTTCTGTTGAAGGAGACTCCTGTCTCTAAAAATGTGTGATCGCTGAAGTTGATGTCAAGGAAGAAGCCGAATTTAAAGCCTAGTATTCCTTTCTTTCCATATGCATCATATGCGTTTCCCCATTGATTGGCGAACCCAGCTCCCATGTCAAACCCGAATTGCACTCTGTCGTCATATTGTGCTTGCACATTGGTTAATAACAGAAAAACCGTCGCGATTACACTGATTATCTTTTTCATGGAATATAAAAATTTATATTTTTATAAAAATTTAGGCAAAAATAATAAATCATTTAGAATTCTACAACAGTTATGCCTGCTCCTCCAAATTGAACATGTTCGTCGTGGAAATTTTTAATTCCAGAGATGGTTTGCAGGTATTGGCGGATGAGTTGACGTAGTGCGCCAGTGCCTGTTCCGTGGAGGATTCGCACCTGGTCCACGTTCACCATAATGGCGTCGTCGATGAAGTAGGTGACGGCTTGCAAGGCTTCGTCTCCCCGCATGCCCCGCACGTCGATCTCCCGTTTGAAGTGCAGTTGCCTTTGCCTGATATCGTCCGATGTCGCCTCGCTGACGAACGAGCTCTTCGCATTCTCCTTCTTCAGCATGTTCTTGCTCATCTTCTCCAGACGGTTGGTCTTCACGGTCGATTTGATCTGTCCGATGGCGATGGTGGCGTTGTCTCCCTTCAGCTCGAGGATTGTCGCATGGCCGCCTTGCCCTTTGATGCGCACGGTATCTCCCACGGCGAATGTCTCTTTGTTTTCCTCTTTCGTGCTCTTTTTCGGAGCCGGTTTGTGTGGCTGTATCCTTCTTTGGTTGGAGATGTCTCCTTCATCTTTCTGCTTGTGCTCTTCCTTGAACGCCTCGAATTTCTTGCGGGCCTCCTTGGTCTTCTCTTTGTCGGCTTGAGCCTCCTTGATCTCCCGTATGGTCTTTTCTATGGCTGCGTTGGCCTGGTCGAGCATTTGCTGGGACTCTTGTTTCGCCTCCCGGATGACCGCTTTCTTCAGCTTGGACATCTCCTCCAACTCCTCTTCGTATTTGGCGGTCAGTTCCTCCAATCGTTTTTCCTTCTGCTTGATGCTTTGACGCTTAGCCTCCCAATAGCGCTTGTCCCGCACCACATCCTGCAGGTATTTGTCCATGTTGACGAAGTCCTCGCCCACCTTTTGTGTCGCCTCCTCGATGACCGATTCCGGTAAGCCTATCTTGCGGGCGATCTCTACGGCGAAGGAACTGCCTGGGTTGCCTATCTCCAGCTGGAAGAGCGGTTGCATTCTGTGTCGGTCGTAGAGCATGGCTCCGTTGATGATGCCCTCCGTCTCCTCCGCGAAGTTCTTGAGGTTGGTATAGTGGGTGGTGATGACACCGAAGGATTTCTTCTGGTTGAAATGGTCCAAGAGCGCCTCTGCGATGGCTCCACCAATGCGAGGCTCCGTGCCGCTTCCGAACTCGTCGATGAGCAGCAGGCTCTTCCCGTCGCATTGCTTCACGAAGAGCTTCATGTTGGTGAGGTGCGAGCTGTAGGTACTGAGGTCGTTCTCGATGGATTGTTCGTCGCCTATGTCGATGAGTATCTTGCCGAAGAGCCCCATCTGGCTGCTGGCGTGCATCGGGACGAGCAGTCCGCACTGCATCATGTACTGCAGCAATCCTACTGTCTTCAGGCAGACTGATTTACCTCCCGCGTTAGGTCCGGATATGATGAGGATCCTGTTGTCTGCGTTCAGGGTGATGGAGAGGGGCACTACCTCCTTGCCCAATTTCCGGTTGTTGAGGAAGAGTAGGGGATGTTTGGCGATGCTCCAGTCCATGAGCGCTTCCCTCTTGATCTTCGGCAGGGTGGAGTCCGTCTCTTGGGCGAACAACGCTTTGGCCCGTATGAAGTCTATTTGGGCGAGGAAATCGTACGAGTCCAGGAGTTCGGGTGTCCGTGGACGTATTTCGGAACTGATGGCGGTGAGGATTTTGATGACCTCTTTCCGCTCCTCCGTCTTGAGTTCATTGATTTTATTGTTGATTTCGACGGCGGCCTCCGGTTCGATGAAGACAGTCTTTCCTGTAGCGGACTCGTCATGTACGATGCCTCGTATCTTCCTTTTGTAGGCAGGAGGTACAGGAATGAGCAGTCGCCCGTCGCGGAAGGTCGGTTTGGTCTCTTCATCGATGAAGCCATCTTTCTTCGCCAGCTGGAGCGCATGGCTGATGGCACGGCTGATGGCGCTCTCCTCTATGGATATGCTCCTGCGGATGGAGGCCAACTCTGGTGTGGCGTTGTCCTTGATGTGCCCGAACTTGTCCAGGATACGGTCGATGGCTCGTATGAGGTCGGGGAAGGTGAAGACGTCTGTCGCGAGTTGTTTGAGGTAGTAGAAATGTTCCTCTCCCTTCTCTTCGAAGAATTTGACGATTTCCGCTATGGTTTCGATGGACCTGCGAAGCTCGTAAAGCTCCTGCTCGGAGAGGTAAAAACCCTCCGTTTCGATTCTTTTAAGGCCTTCACGCACGTCGTAGAAAGGATCTGAGGGGAAGTCCTCCTCCTCTATGATCTTAGTGAATTCGTGCGTTTGGTTGAGCAGGGTGATGACTGTGTCGTAGTTGGTCGAGTAATCTATTTCGTCCACCTTGTCTTTGCCCAATTGTGAGGAGCAAAGGTTTTTCAGTAATTCCCTTATTTTGTCGAACCCTGTTTTAGTTTCGAAGGTCTCTTGTTGAATCATGCTCTTAATACTACTAAACGAGGAATGTGCAAAGTTAGCACATTCCTCGTTTATAGCTGTTATCAAATAAAGATTATCTAATTAATGTCACGGTACCTCGTCGTTCGCCGCCCTTGTTCAGGCCTCGGAAGGTGCTCTTGTAGTGGACGACGTATCCGTATACGCCCCATCCGCACTCTTTGCCGTCGCAGGTTCCATCCCAAGCCGCATCCTTGTCTGTGCCTGTGAAGACGATTCTACCGCTTCTGTCAAAGATGACGAAGTTGAACTCTGTCATGAATTCTGTTCCACGGAACCTGAACACCTCGTTATGTTTATCCTTGTTCGGTGTGAAGGCGTTAGGTGCCCAGAAGTCTTTCCAGATGTAGATGGTCGTGTCGCCATGGTATTCGCAACCATGTTTGTCGACAGCCCTGACGTTCACAATGAACGAATCCACGAGTCCTGCGTGAGGGTAGGTGTAGTTAGCGTTCATACGGTTAATCGTTTCCGAATTGTCTCCTGGATCCCAGTACCACAAAGCCTCTGGAGGATAGAATCCGTTCATGGAGATGACAGGGTTGTCATGCTCGATGACACCTGGGGAGACTTTGAATTGGATCGGTTCGTATGGAACTGGTTCTACGAATGCGGTATCCGTTGAGTGACATTCGTTCTCGTCCACACCATGAAGAATGATTTTGGTCGGCTGGGAGATCACAGCGCCAAGGATCGTGTCTTCCATGCTCGTGACGATTTCCGTGATGGCTGGTTGACTGCTCCAAGTGTAGTATTTCGCACCTCTTGCAGTCAGGTCAACCTTCGTCTCGGATTCAGGACAACCATCCTTCTTCACGAACATTCTTACAGATGGTAATTGGTTGACGTGTACTGTCTTGGAAGCGATAGCGCTACATTCGTTGTATCCGATACCTTTGACGGTGTAGGTCATTGAATTCTGCAATCTCTTGGTGATACTGTTCGTGGAGTCGGCTGTGCTCCAGAAGAACCGTAATGCACCACGTGCGATGAGTTCCACTTCCTCACCCTTACAGATGGTGTCCTTACCTGTGATCGTCACGTTCGGTGCTGGTTTAGCGTGAACGTAAACGTCCATGTTGGAAGAACATTCACCCAATGTTCCGTGCAGGTTGATGGTGGTGTTCTCTTTAGGTCTGAATGAGAAGTTCATGCCTCGTGTCGTGTCTCCTCCCATGATCCAGTAGTATGAACTTGCACCTTGGGCGGTGAGGTTGACGCTTTCTCCCGCACATACTTCCGTGTTGCCGTTGCATGTCAGGGTAGGAGGCTCCAACGTCTTGATCTTCGTTGTCTTGGTGGCGGTACAATTGTTTATGTCGATTGCTCTAACGAAGACTTGTGTCTCAGCGCCTACCACTGGTACTGCAATTGATGCGCCGTTGCCGCTTTCTGCGTCTTCACAATCATCATTTCCGAATCCCCATCTGTAGGTGATGCCGGTACCATCCGCCTGCAGTTTCGCACTTGAACCACGGCATGCTTGTCTGTCGCCGGAGATGGTGAACTCTGGCTGACGGAATACCGTCACAGGAATGTCGACCGCACTCCTACACTCGTTGTCTCCAATACCGATGAGCGTGTATCGGGTATTGTTGTTCGGACGTGCGACAAGTGTCTGGGTGTTGACTCCATTGCTCCAAGAGTAGAGTCTTGCTCCATAACCTGTGATCTCCAGTTTCTCGCCTTGACAAAGGGTCGTGTTTCCTTCGTATGTCAGTTGAGGCTTCTTGTAGATGACCACTGTCGTGTCCACATGACTCTCGCAACCGTTCAAGGTTCCGTATACGCGGAATCTCCTTGTGGAGGTGTTGCCTTGCGCCGTCTCGTCGTTGAATACGGCGAGCGTGTTCAATTGGTTCACTTCCGTTCCGTTGGACCATAAGTAGCTGGTGGCGGTACCGAATGCGCTGATCACGATTTGCTCATCCTCGCAGACGTGTGTGTTTCCAGTGAGCGTGATGGATGGATTCTTCGTGACGGAGACGGTTCGCTCGGCGTATGATTCACATCCGTTGCGGTCTTTCGCCTTCACCCAATATGGGGTTGAGGTTGTGATGTGATCCCTTCTGCTTTGTGCAGTTGAACCATTATCCCAAGTGTAGGTGAGTATGTCGTTACTGTTGTTGATTACAGTGAGGTTAACATCTCCGTCATCCAAACATACGTCCTTTGGTCCGTCGATACTGATCTCAGGAGGGAAGTTCACGGTGATCTTCTTCTCGGCGGTTCCTTCACAACCATACTTGTCATAACCGATGACAGAGTAAGTGGTTGTGGCCATCGGTTTGATCTTGATGGATTCGCCTTGAGAGCCTTCACTCCAGATGTATGTTCCGTTGCGGATACCACTGGCGGTGAGATTGATGAAGTCATTGATGCAGACTGCATCATCACTGTTGATGGTTACGATAGGATGATCAACCACCTCCACGTTCATGTCGTACCAGTCGGAGGTACAACCATCTGTTGTTCCTCTTACCTTGAACTGTTGTGAACCGATTGCCTTCATCTCCTTGGTGAGTGTGTTCGCATCGTTTACGATCGGATAGCCATTGTCTTGCCATTCATAGGCGTTGGCTCCTGCCACGGTGAGCGTGATCGTACGTTCGTTGCAGACAGTGTCGTTCTCCGGTACAACCAGTTTAGGATATGGCTTGCTCTTAACGGTTGTGTTGGCGGTTGCCTCACACTCGTA
The DNA here is from genome assembly GCA_045226255.1 of Paludibacteraceae bacterium. Classification (GTDB taxonomy): domain Bacteria; phylum Bacteroidota; class Bacteroidia; order Bacteroidales; family Paludibacteraceae; genus UBA1181. The sequence goes on from JBGVCG010000003.1 coordinate 139,618, forward strand.
GATGTCTATGACGCGTAAGTTGATGCTTTGCGTTGTGTTAATCTCTGTGTAGATGGTGTCTTGGTCACCGATGTCGTTTCCATCGTATTTCCAAATGTACGTCTTCAACGGAGATGTATTGCCGCTTGGCACTACGAACAACTTCGCATCTTTTCCTTCACAGACTGAGTAGTCTCCGTCTATGCTGATTTGTGGAAGAGGGCGGACATTGACAAGGAAGGTGTCTGTGCCTTCACAACCCTTGTAATCTGTACCTACTACTACGTATTCCGTGGTTGATGTAGGTCGGATATCGATACGGTTCGATGCTTTACCCGTACTCCAAATGTATGATTTGGCTCCATCCGCAGTCAGAGGCATGGTCTGCCCAGAACACAAGTCGTGGGTCTTGCCTGTGATGTTGATGATAGGCAAAGGAAGAAGTGTGATAGGGTATTCCTTGTATGTGGTACATCCGTTCGTCGTACCATAGACGTAGTAAACCGTGTCTTGCGTAGGTATGTCGGTGAATGTGTTGCCGACCGCATCGCCTGTCCATAGATACTCGGTGGCACCTGTTACGGTAATCTTGACAGGACTGCCCGTGCAGACCTCCTTGACCGCATCGTCATCCAATTCCGGATATGGTTTCACCTTAACGGCTAAGCTCTTCGTCTTGCTACACAGATATGGGTCTGTTGCGGTGACAAGGTAGGACTCGTTGTTCTCTACCTTAGGATAGATGGTGTCTCCATCCATCTCGTAGTTGCCACCCCATTCGAATTTGAGGCTCTTGTCCTCGTATTCTATCCATATCTTGTTCGTGTCGTTTTGGCAGATGAGTTCCTGTCCTTTGATCTCGAACGAAGGCAATGGAATGACTCCTACCGTGAATGTGGTGTCTTTCGCACAACCGAACTCGTCTGTTCCAACTACCGTGTAGCTTGTCGTGGAGAGCGGTGAAACGGTCAGGAGATCGTTTGTGATACCTGTGTTCCAAGAGTATTGTGCGTTATTTCCTGCGCCGGAAGCGGTGAGGTTGATTTCGTCACTGTAGCAGATGGAATCCTTGTTCTCGCCCTTTCCATCACCTTCGATAGTGATGATTGGCAATGCTTTGACGTAGATGGTCACGGAGTCGATCGTGGTACATCCGTTGGTAGTACCCGCTACAACGTAGGTGCTATCCTTGGATGGGCTCGTGATGAAGCTTCTTTGCGTGGTTCCATCTTCCCATACGTAGCTGTTCGCACCTTCCACGGATATGGTCGCCGTATTGCCAAGACAGACGTAGTTCGGATTTGGTGAAGGGAAGGTCAATACTGGATATTCCTTCATCTTCACATCCTTGTACGCTTTGTTCCAGCACTTGAACGTGTCGGTGACGATTACTTCGAAGTGGGTGTCTGTCGTGATAGGCAACTCGATGTATTGAGAGTCTTTCTTCACCTCCATGTTTGCCCATTCTGCGAGGTTCGTGTTCCATAAGTAGCTCTCCACTGCGCCTTCGTCACCTATGTTGGCCTTCAGTGTGATGGTGTCGTTCTCGCACATGGTCGCATCTCCCTCAATGGATATGGTCGGTAATGGATGTACGGTGACGATCGTGTCCGCCTTATTCTGACAACCGTGCTCGTCTGTTCCCATCACTTCATATCTTGTGGTGTTCAGAGGAGATACGGTGATCTTTGCGCTGGTGTCCCTTGTGTTCCAGATGTAGCCGGTAGGAACACCTCCCTGGGCGATCATGGTCAAGCTTTCTTGTCCGTAGCAGATCTCGAATGCACTGTTGTCTTGTGTGGCGATCGAGATGGTAGGCAATGTCCACTTGCCGATCTTGATCGTGTCGGTTGTGGATTCGCAACCGTTGGCCATACCCTTCACTGTGAAGATCGTGTCGCTCACGATTTCCACGGTACGGTAACTGTTGGTTGAACCGTCATCCCAGATGTACTCTGTCGCGCCTCTCACAGAGATGGTGCTTCTGCTACCGTCGCATACGTAAGGAGCGGCGTTAGGCATTAACACAGGGTGATCCTTGGCAATGACTTTGTGAGAGGTCGTGTATTGACAGGTGTTTTTGTCTGTCGCTGTCACATAAATGGTCATTCCCTCAGTGACTACCAAGTCGATCTGGTCTGTGTGCTTGTCGTATGCGGTCGTGTCGGAACCATCCTCTTGGGTATGCCATGCGTAGCGAACAATGTCGAACGACTTGCTGCTTGCTTGGAGTGTTACCATGGAATCCTTACAGATGGCTTGCTCTCCATTGATGGTGAGATCCGTAGGCAATGGGTTCACCTTCACGAATATGGAGTCTATGTTACGACATCCGTTCGTGTCTGTCGAGGTTGCGTAGTACCATCTGTCCGCACTTGGACTATCGGTGATTTCGTAATCGGTCGAACCATTATGCCTCCACTTCACGCTGATTGGCATGTTCTCCCTTCCTGCTTGCGTGTCATTATGGGAGATGGATATTTCAGCCTCTTTGTTGAAACAGATGGCCTCTGGCGCATCCAGTTGAGGCTTAGGCAACTTCCAGAGACCAATGTTGATTTCCTTGGTGGTTGTACAACCCTTGGTCGTTCCTTCAACCGTGAATGTCTTTGGTGCGGTGAATTCCTGCGTGATATAGTTGTCCGTATTGTTTTCGTTGAGCCAACTATAGTTCTCTGCACCATTGATGTAGATGGTAAGCTTATTACCCGTACATACGGAATCCTTTCCTGTGCTGGTATGGTGGGTGATTACAGGATATGCCTTGGCTGTCATCTCGATGTCAGTGCTTCCGACACATCCGTTTCCATCAGTTCCTGTCACGGTGTAAGTGGTGTCTGAATTGATGGTTGGACTGTAATTCTTACCTCTTGCGATGTCGCTATTGTCCTTGTTGGACCATACGTAGGTCTCTGCTCCTCTTGCCGTCAGTTCAGCAATGCCACCGACACATATGGAATCGTTGCCATCGATGTGGATAATTGGCAAGGTGTCGACAAGTATGGAGATTGAGTCGGTGTTCGAACATCCGTTCTCGTCTTTGCCGAACAAAGAGTATGTGTTCTTTCCGATCTTGCGTACCTTCACGTCTGTCGAATCTTCACGTGATCCGTTGAATATCCATTTGTAATTGCCGCTCTTTCCGTTCGTGCCTCGCAGTCTGACAGAATCGTTCAAACAGAGTCTGTTCTTCGAAGCCTCGATCTTGATGTTAGGCAATGCCCATACATGGATGACGGTGTCGATAGGTGTCTCACAACCGTTGGTGATACCAGTTACATAGATGTGTTGCTCCTCCTTGACATCCATGAGTCTGAAGTAATTGTTCTTGGTGTCACTCGTTTCGTTGTTGACGGTCCATGTGTATCCGTCATTTGCTCCGGACACGTAGATGAGTTTCTCTTCTCCGTAACATACGTAGTTGGTATCCATTCTAAAGGCGAGTACAGGGTACTCCTTCACGTGGATGGTGATGTCTCTGTTGCTGACACATCCGTGTTTGTCTTTCGCCCAAACCGTGAGGGTGGTGTCTGTGCCCGTCGGATTCACATTGTGCAGTATGAACGGATTAATTCTGCTATATCCTACATTTCCGTAGTTGTCTGCGTCTGCGTCGTGGTTCCAATTGTATCGCAGATTTATGTCGTCTCCGATAATCTTAGCATCTCCGCCTCGACAGATTGGATCCAGCAGATTCAGTGAGAATTCCGGCAATGGGTTGATGCCCACATTGGCTCTTCCTGTGGATACGCACTTGTGCTTATCTTCTACCTTGATGATGTAGGTGGTAGCGGAGGTCAATTGAGGTGTCGTATATGTCGCACCCTCATGACTTGCCGAGTTCCAGAGATAAGTCACTTCGGACGGACTTGTGCTTGGATCCGTCTTGGTGCAGACTGCTGTCAATTTTATTGAATCATTGTAGCAGATGGCAGTGTCGATAGGTTGGATCGTAGGCAACTCCCAAACGTTGACAGTGAAATCCATATGCGACTCGCAACCACCTTTTTCGCTTGTTGCAGTCACTGTGAATTTGCTCTTGTTCTCGTTGATTATCTCTTGGATGAAGTTGTTCGTGCTACCATTGCTCCAAACGAGAGTGGATGGGATGTTTGTTGAAACTTGTATGTAGGCGGACGAACCTATGCAGACGGTGTCCACATTCTTGACAGTATCTATGATTGGATATTGATCTGCCAAGATGGTTAATGATTCAATCTCCTCACATCCCTTCATGCCTTCGTCAGTATTCGATTTAGCCGTCACGTACAACGTGGTGTCTTTCGTGAGTGGCAACCAACCTGACTGATAAGTGGCGGCGTGCCTGCTGCTCAGACTCTTACCCTCGTAGATTTGTACATCTGCACCGCTTGGCGTCCTCCAGGTATATTTGAGGTTTTGGCTGGAAATAGCTTTCACCTCTATCCAACCGATGGTGGTATCGTTCGCACAGACGGACGGATTGCTTTCCAATCTGAATACTGGTCGTTTCTCCAGATTTACAGTGACGCTGTCGAAATTCTCACATCCGTGGGAGTCTTTACCTGCCAAGTGATATGTGGTCTTGTCAGTTGGTGCGATCTCGAAGCTGTCGATGTGGCTGTATGCATTGTTTTCCCATTTGTATACCTGGTTCGGTGAAACAAGAGGAATGTCGCTTCCTGTCGCTACCAACGTATCGGTGAAGGCTTCACAGATCGTGTAGGATGGCTCTCTGTTAATCTTGATTTCCGGCATCTTCCATGTCGATACCAGGAATCCAGTGTCTCTCGTACATCCTTGCATCGTCACCTTGGAGACGAAATATGCCTCGTTTGTGATGCCATTCTTAAATGCAGGAGCTTGCGTGGTGTAACTTGTGGCGTTCGACAGCAATGTGGAGTCTGTTCCACTCACTGTATACCAAGCATAGGTTGCGGCCACATTCTTTCCTGTCATCGTGGCTTGGTTGCCCTTACAGATGCTGTCTGGGTAATCGATTTTTGCCAATGGGAAGAGCTTGGTCTGAACACTTATGGATTCCTTGTTCTTACATCCGAGGGAGTCTTGTGCCCAAACAGTGAACGAAAGGGTCGCTGGGGTACCTACGCTATCCGTCTCGAATTCATGGATGTTTACATCCTCGAATGCTCCGTTCTTGTTGTCACTCCAGTGATAGGAGAGTCGTGCTCCTTCGTCATCTGGCTTCGCTGTGACTATTGCGTTTTCACCCTCGCAGACGAGTGGATCTGCTGACAGACTGAATGTCGGCAGTTCGTTCACTTGAACCTCGAATGTGTCACTGTTCTCACAGGTTGTAGCTGTGCTAGTGGCAAGTACGGTGTAACTTGTGGTCAATCTCGGTGACTCGTGCAGTGATGCACTGTCGGATCCGAGAAGACTTTGGTTGCCTGTGATCTTCCAATGGTATGTGGTTGCCTCCGTGCTGACGGCTTTCAAGACAACGCTGTCGCCATAGCAGATGCTTGGTGTATTGGTCTGAATCTTGATGCCTGGCAGATCGTAAACTTTTACGGTCACGTAGTCTTGCTTCTTACAACCATCCAATTCTCCTTCTACGATATATCTAGTCTCTTGCCATACCGTATCAACCATTTCAAATTGTCCGATCTTTTTGCTGTTTAGAGAGTCTCCTCTGTCGTTCGTCCAATCATATCGGCTGGAGTTTCCTGTTACAACAAGTGTCACAACGTCGCCCATACAGATTGTGGTGTCGTTGGTTTTAATCTTGATTTCTGGAGTCCTCTTAGCCTTCACTTCGAAGGTCTTGGTGTTATAGCAAGTGATTTCGTTGATCCTGTAGCTTCCTCGCACCTTCAGTACGGTGTCTGCTCCGATCGGTAAGAAAATGGTATCCTTGTCGATGGACGTGTATTGAACACCATTCTCAGTCCATGTGATGATAGTATCCCTTCCACTGTCTTTCACATAACCATACCAGTTGTAGCTCAACGGATATCCTATGGTTATAGGGGTCGTGTAGAGCTTGTTGGTCGTGTCGGAACATACGTCCGCCACACCGTTCACCTCGAACGATGGTAATGGGTTGATGTGGATAGGAATTGTGTCTCTGTTCTGACAACCATGATGGTCGGTCACAAGCACAACGTGTCTCTCACCTTCGTTCTTTGGACTTATAAGGGTGGTGTCCTTGTCGTTGTTGGTGGCAGGGGATGTGCTTCTATCGTCCCACTTATAGGTGTAAGGGGTCGGCGCATCCTTCACTGTTACGATGAGTTTCACCTCTCCGTCCTTACATGCTTGCGCTGTGTCTGACCTTTGGGTCTCTGCGTCCGTGATGATTACGTCAGGCAGATCCCAAATCCTGATGGTGGTGTCAACCTCTGAGCGACAACCTTCTTTCTCTCCTATAATGGTGAATGTTGTGGCGCTCTTCAAGAGGTCGCTTGAGTAGTTGTTTCCGTTCTCTTTCAACACGTTGCGGTGGCTGTCGAGCCATTTGAACGAGGTCTGGTAGATGGATCCGGACACAGTGTCCTCAGCGGTGAGAGCCACAGGACTACCGTAACATACTGCGCTATCCGTACTGATCTTGATCCGCGGATTAGGCTTCCAAAGAATCTTATGTTTTACTGTGTCGGAGACGCAACCATTGCCATCCTTCGCCAATGCGTAGTATGTGGTCGTGTCGGAGAGGGTGATCCTCTCTGTCGTGTTGCCTGCGTTGTTGGCGAACGAATGAGTTACCCCATCTCCAATCGCACCCCACAGATAGGCGAGGTCGGCTTTGTTGGCCACTAGAACGCTGTCCTTTCCGTCGCACATCTTGGCAGGGTAGGAGAAGTCAAATTTAGGAAGTGGGTTCACCTTCACTGTGATGTCTGCGGTGTCCATACATCCATGTATGTCGGTTCCGTAAACGATGTACTTTTGCTCGTTGTTCGCCGTTACGGAGATGGATGCGTTTCCTCCCGTGAATCCTTGCCACTCGTATGTGCTTATGTCAGCTCCGTTTTTCTTTTGTGCAGTGAGCACGATGGAATCACGGAAGCATACGGCTGTGTCGGCTTTTGTTCCCTCAAAGACGGTGATCGTCGGACGATCCCATATGAACACGGTCATGGTATCTGATGAAGAACATCCGTCGGTCGTACCTGTCACAATGAATCTCTTGCTTTGAGTCAACCCCTTTTCTGTGTAAGTGGAGCGTGTATTGGCCAAACCTTCCCATACGTAAGTAGTCGCACCCGATGCAGTGAGGACTGCGTCGCTTCCCTTACAGATCGTGTCAGGTCCACTCAAATCCACATTCGGATTGTCTTTCTTAGTGATTGCCACTTCTCCTTCCGCCTTGCAGAATTGGTTGTTGTAGGCAACAACCGAATAGGTTGAGTCTCCCTCTATCTTGACCTTCAGGTGCAGATCTTCCTCTCTGAGTAGGGTGGAAGACGTAGAGTCTCCATGTTTGATGGTGTGGTTGGTGTTTTTATTCTTCCATTCGATGTATATCAGGTTGTTGCCGTTGACATATACGTTGCTGGTCGCACCCTTACAGTAGACCGTATCGCCCTTAGGCAATATTCTTGGCTTCGTGTGAGCGCTGAGTGAGTATTGTCCTGTTGCGGAACAATTCAAGTTGTTCGTCAATGTGACTTTGTATAATTCATCCTTGGTAGGAGATTCAGAGATTGTCATGTCTCCGGTGTTGATCGTCACTCCACCTTTTTCCCATACCGCATTGATGATATTCTTGTACGCACTTGTGTCGGATGCGGTCAGCTCTACTGTCTCGCCTGTGCAGACGAATGCTGGTCCATCCACCTTCACTTCTGGTGTTGGGTTCACCTTGAACTCGATTGGTATCGTTTGTTCACACAAGATGCTCGTTGTGGACTGCGTATAGCGGTTGAACGCTTTCACAGTATCCATATATGTACCGACTTCACGTACAGTATCCTCAATGTATTGGGCGATGCTCGTCATGTTAGTGGTACCCGGCCAGATGTAGAAGTCGGCAGTTTCGTTGCCTTGCGATGCGTCTGCCTTTACCTTGTAGATTTGGGTTCCACCGTAGCATAAACTATCCTCATAACTTATTGTCACGTTAGGTGTGTCTCTTACGGCGATTAGCTTCGAAACCGTATCTCGGCAAACTAACTGATTTGTCGCGTTGTACGCCACCTCTACTCGAACCATTACATCCTTGTCGGATATGTTGATCTTCGCTTTGTTGCCATCGACTTGAGAAGCGTTGATGGCGCTCCAAACGTTGGATGCGGCAATGGAATCCTCCCATGTGTAGGTGGCTGTACCATTGATGCCCCTGTGGCTGGCGGTTATATTCACTTCGCTTCCTTGGCATGCGATGGCATTCGCCTCTAACTCGATGATCGGAAGTTTGTGGACTTCGATTAACTTCTCCGCTGTATCCGTACATTGTGTTTCCATGTCGGTGGTCACTACACGGTATGTCGTCGACTGCGTCGGATTGACTGTGATAGTGTCACCTCCTAGCTTGTTCGTGCTGGTTTCGTTGGTGTTCCACTCATACTTGATGTCGTGGCTCGTGATACCAGTCTGTGCCTTCAAGTCTATAGTTTGTTTCTCGCAGATGTCTTTTTCGCTGCTGAGAATGACTGATGGTCTTGGATTGATACGGATATGGAAGGTGGTATCGCTCTCGCATTTATTCTTGTCTATTCCCTTGATCGTGTATGGGAAGATATTATTTCCGCTGGTGAATGAGGTGTACGGAGGATTGATCGATTGGGACAATCCTGTTGCGTTGTTCGACAATCCTCTACCATTCCATACGTAATTGGAAGGGTCTGAACCTGCTCCGGACACACGGATAATCGTGCTTTCTCCGCTACACAGTATGGAGTCTCCGATGATGGAGAGTACTGGGAGCTCCCATTGCGTGATGGTGAATGGTGCGGAGGTGTTCTCACAACCCCTGTCTGTTATCACATGAGCCTTGATGGTCTTTTGCGTAGCGTCCATCATGACTTTATGTGTGTTGGAGGTCTCATTCTGTACGGTGTCGTTACCCTCAATCCATCTGTATGAGTATGGAGTCTTACCATTGCTTGCGATGGCAGTATATGTCTCCTCCTTCCCTTTACAGATGTACTTCTTGCCATCGATGGAGATGGATGGCAATGCTTTGACATTGACCTTGGCGGTGTCTCGACCCACACATCCCCTTTCGTCAGTGACTTTGACAGGGAATTTGTAAGTGGACATCGTATTGGTGAGAGGGAGTGACATGGCGGTGTCGCCTGGATTTATTACCGCATCAATGTTCCTCATCTCCCAAGCGTAGGTGAACGAGATAGTGCTTCCTGGCGCAGCGGCGCTTTGTCTGCTTGCCTTAGCTACCAATTTAGCTTTTGTGTTGTAGCAGATCGTGTCGTCATTTGCTTTCGTGATAACTTCTGCCTTCAGCTTAGGAAGCTCCAACTTCTTGATTTTCACGGAATCTGTCGTCTCACAACCGTTCTTCTTTGCGGTTACATAGAAGGTGGTGTCGCTTTTGATCTGTACGTTTATACTGCTGTTCGTGCTGTTGACATCCTTCCATGTGAATGTGGAGGATGGACTGGTCGCAGTGAGCGTGATGTGATCGTTCTCGCAGACGGATGTGTCTGGACTCATCGTGACAGCTGGATTTTCCTTCACAATCACCTTTTGCGTAGCTGTATTTTCACACGTGAACCCTTCCGTATGATATTCTATTTTTGTTACGGTATAGGTGTTCGTGGTGGATACATTCTGTATTGTGGCTTCATGTGAGGTGGAGATAGTGGTGTTCCCTAACGTCCAAGTGTAGCGAGTTGGCGCATCATCTGGATCTTCTACGCTTAAATTCACATTAGATCCCTTACATGCGTATATGTCGCCTGTCGTTTTAACGATAGGGAGTTCTTTCACTTTCACGTTGAACCTTGCGGTATCCTTACAGCCTTTGTCGCTGGTTCCTAACAACCAGTAGTTCGTGTTGGTGAGGGCCGTTGGAGTGTAGGTCTGATCTGTTGATCTGTTGCTCCATTGGTATGACTCCGCATTACCTCCGCTGGTCAGTGTTAACATACTACCCAAGCAGACTGTGGTGTCGTTTTCCTTCTTCCCGTTGATGAGAACATTTGGCAATGGGTTGACAGTGATGGTGACGGATTCTATCTTAGAACATCCGTCGGATATAGCTTCAACTTTGTAGGTGGTTGTTGCTGTCGGTCCGAGATTTACGTCTGATGCGCCACCGAGAGATGCAGCTCCGTCGAGCCATTTGTATGTGCCTCCAGAGTTGCCGATGAGTGTGATACGTGTACTTGCACCCTTACAAATGGTTTTGATTCCATTGAATGTGATCTTTGGCATTGGCTTAACCCTGATGGTCACCTCTTTCGTCTCCACACAGTGTTTTCCGTCAGTAGATCCTTCGTTCACACGAACGAAGAATGTGGTGTCTTTCTCTTTGATGGCTGGTGTGAATGAACTTCCATTGCCTACGATTGTGGTCGTGTCTTTTGCATACCATGTTATGTGCTCATATGCGGATGCATTGTCTACGGTGAGTGTCGTAGGTGAGTTAGGACATACATATGTGACACCTGATATGTTGATCTTTGGCTTAGCGCTGACAGTCAGTATGGCGGTGTCGCTGTTGACGCAACCGTTTTGGTCTGTCACAATCAAGGTATAACCTCGTTCTCCAGTTTGTTTAGGTGAGATGTTAACCTTAACTTGCCTGTCAGATATCGTCTCAGAGCCGGTGATGCTGTTGGCGTCTTTGCTGGCTTTCCAATCGTATCCATTGGTTGCTGCTAATGCATTTCCACTGTTGTAGGTCTTGTCGAATGTGATGGATGCGGTGAAGGATGTGTCTTGCCCGATGCAAATCGTTGCAGGGGTGAGGCCTGTGATGTTTGGTAATGCATGTACTAAGACTGCCACCGTAGTGTCATGCATACAACTTTCCTTGGTACCCGTCACTTTGATGGAATCTGTTGCCGTCATGTTCGGAATGATCAGAGATGAGCTTCCGGATTGTCTCTCTGAGAATACGCTTTCCGTGCTCTTCTTTCCTTTCCAATTGTAGGTGACACCACTCGTCGCTGTGCTCTGATCTATGTATACTTTTGCGTTCGTTCCAAAACATACTGTGTCTGGAACCACGGTGAAGCGTGGCGCATCCTTCTTTTCGATGGTATAGTCTGCACTGTCCTTACAAGTCAGGTTGTAGAGTGAATATGTTCTGAAAACGATTACTCGGAAGGTCGAATCCTGATCGATTCTCACATTGCTGAGGGTTTGATTGTTCCCTATCATCTCGTTCCCAGCTGTTCCTACGGCGTACCAATCGTGCCTGTATTCGCTGCTAGCCTGGTTCTGTTCTGTCAGAGAGAGAAGGTCTCCCTTACAGATCTTCTTGTCGTCTGTGCCGTCGATGTCACGTTTGATGCTAACGATAGGGTTACTGTATACATTGACTTTGACGGTCGTGTCTTTCTGACATTTGTTGTCGTCTGTTGCGGTCACCTTGTAGTTGGCGTCCGATTTAATGTTCTTGACGTGGATGCTGTCTTTGTCTTTCCTTCCGTCAATGTTTTCACCCTCCCACAAGTAGGTTGGGTTGTTATTGTTGCCTGAAATGCTTGCGACCAATACCGTGTCGGATCCGTAACATACGTTCTTGCCCTCCACAGTTAATGTAGGCAATGGATGTACGGTTATCTTGACGGTCGAGTCGTTGACGCAGCCATCGGTGCTTGTGGCAACCACACTGAATTCTTCTGTAATATCACTTCCCGTCGTATTGATCATCTTTTGGTTGTTGTCTAGGTATCCGAGCTGTAAGGTTGCCCATTTCACGGATATACCCTGATCAACGTGCGCACTCATCTTCACGTCTGTTCCACTACATACGGTATCGTTAGGAGAAACAGCCAATTGGATTTGAGGCTTCGGTGTCATACGGATGGTCTTCTTTACCGTGTCGCATTTACAACCATTTCCACCGATTCCCGTCACGCTCAATGTGACGTCTCCTTTTATTCCTCTGATATATACTTGGTTGCTTCCTGTTGTATAGCCTAATGTCGCTTGTGCGGATTGACCTTCGTTGAAACTTACCTCGTACATGCTATTGGTTAGGCCAGACAGTGTATAGGCATCATCCAGTCCTTCGCAGATGAAGTCTGGTCCCTCTATCTGGATTTGTTCAGGGTTTTTGATATCTACCGTTACACTGGAAGATTGCCTACATCCTTTTCCGTCGGTGAGGTCTAGGGTATAGGATGTTTTCTTGTCAGGTGAAACGTTCAATATTTTCGTGGTGTTGTCGATGTTCTTCCACTTCCATTTGTAGTCTGTTTCGTTACCGTTCGCAAATCCTATAATGCCTGAGATCAATATGTTATTGTTGTTCGAGCAGACAATTGGATTGTTGCTGATGTCATTACCTTCGTTTTCAACCTTCAAGTTGAGGGTTGGCAACTCGAACGGAGTTACGACGATAGAAGTATCCTTCTTACAATCGTTTAATACGGCGGAAAGTTTGAACGTGGTTGCACCTCCGATTTCCGAGTTGGAGATCCATTGTGAACCTCCTTGGCTTCCGTCTGGCCAAATATAGTAATCGGCTTTGTCGCTTTCGTTGATTTTTATAGTCGCCAAGTCACCTTTGCAGACCTCTACGTCTCTGATTGATAGAGTAGGATCTGGTTTGTTGTTGACATAGAATGTGTCTGAAATGCCAACGCACTTGTCGTTGTCCGTGGCTTTTGCCACAAATGCATACGGCAAATTGACCGTCGTGGTGTTCACGTGGTTAACCGTGATGGTGTTTCCTGGCGCACTGGATGTCTCGAACTCGTTGTTGCCTAGTTGAGTGGCACCAATCCACACTTCCCAATCATATTTCTCGATTGTTTTATTGCTCGTTCTAGCGGTTAGGATAACAGATGTGTCTATGCAGACAGAGTTGTCTCCCGAAATGGTTACGTTAGGGAGAGAAATACCTGTGATGGTCGTATCCTTAGTGTCGACACATCCAGTCCTGTTGTCTATCACCTTAACGGTATGCTTTTGGGATAGGGTAGTGGTGATGCCTACTTTTAATGAATCGTCATCATATGATGTGTTGTTGTCCCATACATAGGTGAAACCTTGCCCTGCATTGTTCATTTCGTGGACATTGCTTGGGGATTGCGCCTTCGCCTTGATGGTGACGCTGTCGCCGATACATCTTCTTCCTTCTATCGCATCGATGAGAACGGTAGGCAACTCATTGACCCAAACAGTGATATCTGCCGTGTCGACGCAATTGCCATCTGTTCCTTCAACCCTATAAGTCTTGGTCGCTGTCAATTCTTCTGTGTAGGAAGAACCTGTTGCGTAAGCTGTTCCGTCGCTATTCAACCATCTGTAGATCTTGGCACCTGTTAAATTGATGGTCTTTCGTCCATCCCCTTTGCATCGGGTGCTGTCTGCGGTTGTGATATTTGGCTTTTTCTCTTTTGACAATGTTTTCCTATCAGACTCGCCGATGCAAGTGGTGCCTTCGGTTGAGTGTGCAGGGTATTCTTCAACCCACACTGTGATGTCAGGGAATTCCGGTGTGATTGTTACTGAAATCTCAGAATTGCCTTGACCTCCCACAGAGAAGATGATGTCTGAATTATTATATGTGTGTGGTCCATTCTCCCTGTATGTTTCATTGCCGATGTGCCATACATAGGATGATCCATTTTGTCCGATCGCTGACCACTTGACTGTGTTTCCGACGCATGGAGCCCCTTCCGAAAGGATATTAGGTTTCGGGTTCGGAATGACGGTGACAACTGCGTTCTTCGTGGTTCTACAAGTCAAATTGTTTGAGTATTTTTTCTGGGCCGTGATGGCGTAACTTTTGTTCTTGTCTGTATGAACATGGAAGGTATGTGCCGTCGTTGAAGATATATTTTCTCCCTCCATAGCGTAGGAGTAAGGCTCTGCAGAGGTGACTTTGATGTTCACGTCGTGGCTTCCATTTTTACAGATACTGATACTGTCAGGTGTGAGAACGAAATTAGGATTCTCCCTGACTGGCACTGTGATCTGGGTATCTTTCTTACATCCGTTGTTTGTTGCGGTCACAGTGAAAATCGTGGCCTCATGCAATTGCTGGGTCACATGATCCGCATTTGACACTGAGTTTTCCGCATTGTTGTCACCTCCCCAGCCCCAATCATAACGGGTGTTGCGTTCTGGGTTGGAGATGGAAACTGTCATGTTCTCTCCTGCACATCTGTCTGGCAAGGTGAATTGAGGATTTGGTGTTGGTTTGACGGTCAATGTGTATTGGGCGGTTCCTTCGCATTGGTCGCTGTTAATACCTGTGATCGTTATTTTCTTTGTGCCGGATGTTAATTGGCTTTTGTTGATGGTGTAACTCTTCCCGTTGGCGGTTGGTAGCTCATTGGAATCAGCTTCCCATGTATAACTGATGTTGGATTCGTTCGTCTCACCATCGGTTTTTGCCTTCAATACGAGAGAGTCGTATTCGCAGATGTTCCCTTCTCCGTTTCTTGTGTAGAAGTTTCCTCCGTCGTCACTGACTCTGACGATAGGTATGCCGAGAACGTTCAGCTTGTATTGCTTTGTGCTCTCACATTTTGTTATTGTATCCGTCGCATGGGCGGTGTAAGTCATTTCTCCTGTGGCGTTAATCACAGGTGTGAAGGTGTTGGAATTGATAGATCCGTTCCATTTCCATGTCACGTTGTTGATAGGATTTGCGGTAATGGTTACTGTCTCTTGAGTCGCATTGCTGAGACATATCTTTCCTTCGTCATCCTTACCTCCGATGCTGGTAATGTTATTTGATGTATTGAATGTGATGGTTGGTTTGTCGTTGATATGGATATCTTTTATCGTGTCAGCTTTTCCACAACCATTCTTATAACCAATGATGGCAAAGCCTTTCCCGTTCTTGTGAGATTCGATGGAGTCGTTTAAAAGCACTCTGGATGAACCTGTCGTCTTTTGATCGAAATCCCAATATATGGATGTGACTCCATCGATGGTGACGATAGCATCACTTCCCTCGCAGACATTGATGGCTGGAACATTGAATGACGGTGAAGGCTTGACGGTTACAATGTGTTTAACTGTGTCTGTACATCCAATATTGTTGGATGCGATGACATTGATGGCCACTGTTGTGTTCTCCGTACCGCCGTTTGTGAATGTCGGAGAGATTGTCGTTTTGTTATTCTCCGTTTTTGTCTCGTTGCCTATTTTCCACTCCCAGTTGAATGTGACGGAGTTATCCGACGTGTTTTTGTTTTCTGCGGTGAGGGTTAAAGGATTCCCGGAGCAGATGGTCTTGTCTCCCGTCACTATGAAGCTAGGAATAGCCTTGACGGTTACGGTCACTGTGGAGTCGGAGTGGCAGCCTCCCAACTTGTTGTAACCTATTACGGTATACTTATGTGTTCCTGTCGCATTCGGTGTTACAGAGGCTTCTCCATTTTGCTTGTCGGTCAATCCATTTCCTTTCGTCCAAACGATCAGGGAGTCTGCGTTTCCTGCTTGTAGCGTGATTGTTTGTCCGAAGCAAATCTCTTGATTTGGACTTACGGTAAGTTCTGGTTTCCTGTAGCCGGTTACTGTCACCGCTGTGCTGTCGGATTTACAGCCACCTTTGGTTGCTACTAACTTGTAATTTTTCGTTGCCGCATTCAGAATGGCAGTGTGGTTGGTTCCTTTTGCGCTCTTCTGCTGCCCGTTCTCTACCCAGAACCATTCGTAGGTGTCCGCATCACCTTCCATTACTTTCACAGTGGCATAGTCACCTATACATGCTGTAGTGTCTCTGGTGACGAAGACAGGGTATGGACTCGTCTTGATGGTGTAGGTGGTTGTTCCTGGACATCCTTTCAGACTTGTGCCTTCCACAGTGATGATGGTGTCTTTTGTTACCGTTATGCTGGCTTCGCTTTTATTCGTGCCTGTACCGATGATGCGACCCTCGTTCCAAGTATAGTCGCTTCCTCCACCATTGCCAGCTACCAAACTTACTTGCTGAGCGTTGTTGCTGCCTGCGCAGACAGTAGTGTCTCCTCCTGACTTTCCGTTGATGGTCAGGATAGGGTTGTTGTTAACTGTGATTTCCAGGGTGTCTCTTCCTGTACATTGTGCCTCGTCTGTTACGGTAACGATGCAAGTCATGTCATTGTCTGGTTTCAGTGTAGTCTTGCAGGATGCCGTGCTGGAGGTGTTCCAAGCGTAGGACAAACTGCTAGCCCCTGTTCCATTGGTGCAATCTTGTGTCTTTACGTTGATGGAGTCGCCCGCACAGATTTCCACTGTTTCTTTGCTTTCCCAGATGTCAGCCCCTGTTTCTGTTAACAATGTGACGGTTGGATTCTCGGTGACAACGATGGTGTGGGACTTCCTGGTGTCACACGATCCATTGCTTATGATGGCGATGAACTTGTGCGTGCCTGTTTTGATAGATTCAAATGAAAGCACTCCGTTTTTGCTCGTTACTGTATCGGCGGCCGCACTGTTGGTCAATTTTGTGATTTCTGCCCCGACAGTGTCCGCTCCATTGTTGTATTGGTACCATTTGATGGTGTACTCCGAACTGGTAGCACCGATGAGGTCCACATTGCTGCCGGCACAAGCTTTGTTGACACCCGTGATGCTCAGATCTGGTGCCATCAATGGATCCACTACGATGATTTCAGGCTGTGATACACAACCATTCAAGTCTGTACCTGTTACGGAGAATGTTGTGGATTGTCTGATGATGACTGTGTCGAGTTGATCGTTTCTTCTGTCAGATTGGTTCGTTAGATTATGGATTGCGGTTTTCCCTGACCATTCCCATTGGATGCTATCCATGACTTCGTCTGCGGAGGCATTGATTGTAACAGTCTGTCCTTCGCAGATTTCGTTTGCGGAGAGTGCCAGCTTTGGCAATTTTTTGAATTCGATGGTCTTTGTCGCTTCTGTCTCACAACCAGCGGAGTCCGTAATCTGTAGGGAGAATTGTGTGTTCTCGTATATGAGACCTTTCGCCGTCTCTCCCTTGCCTCCTTGTGGTGACCACTGATAGGTATATCTCATGCCTGTTGGATTCCCGGCATCAGGAACTGCAGATATCTTGAAGGAGTCATTCTCACAGGTGTAATCCTTCTCCGCTGCTATTGTGAACTTGGATTCCGGATAGATGTTGATGATGATGCTGTCGCTTCCGGTACACTCGTCCACTGTCTTTGCGGTTGCGATGTATTTGGTGCGACCTGTTACACTTCCTGAACTTGTGTAACTTTGGTTGTGTGTCTCTCCTTGGCTGAAGTTGGAAGATTCCCATTCCCAGCTCTTGATGATGGCATTGTTGTTTTTGTTGTAGGCTATGAAGTTGGTCATCAATCCCTTACAAACAAGAGTGTCACCCATGATGTCTACATCTGGGATAGGGTTGGCCACGATTGTTTTCTCTGCGGAGGAAACACAAGTGAGGTATCCTCCAGAATTTGACAATTGGTAATTATGGACTTCCGTTCCTTCCACTCTGAAGGTGGTCGTCTCATTTATGGTAGGATTGATGGAATCGTTCTGGATATTGTATCTTCGACTATTGAATGCTCTTGACACAGAACTGTAGTCTGCTGCTCCTTTTTCCTTCTTTGCCCATTGATAACGCAATGAGTTGGATTGTGCATCTTTCGTATAGATAGCGGTCATCTCAACGGAATCCCCTTTACATACAGCGTTGTGGGACGATTCGATTGTGATGGAAGGTTTTCTCTTCACGATGATGCCTCTCGTCCTATCATTGGTACATCCTTCCGTATTGGTGATAGTCAGAGTGATGCTTCTGATATCCATCAGTGCAGGTTTCTCGATGGAGGATGTGGTGTCTCCAGTGCTCCATAAGTGGTTTTGGGCGTTGGATATGCCTTCGACATGTAGTCTCATGGTGTCGTTTTCACAATAAGCCGTGTCTCCTACGATGGAGAATGTTGGCTTAGCCTTGATCTGGACGAATGTGTCTATTGGGTCAGACGAACATCCGTTTTCAAGTCCTATAACCCTGAACATGTATGAGGTTATTCCTTGGACGGTTTTGGTGTATTTCGTTCCGGTTTGGTTGGTGAGGGTGGCAGACGCTCCGTTTCCTTCGTACCAGTTGTATGTGGCCGCACCGTCGACTGTGGCCACAATCTCTTCACCTTCGCAGACGTTAGGAGCTACGACATTAATCTGTGGTTTCGGATAGACGATGATGGTGGCTTCTGTAGTAGCAGGGCACCCATACGAGTTCTTGGCACTCACTTGGAATATGGTGGTGTCTGACAATTCGATATTTCTTGGATTGATGTTCTCTTCGATCAGGTTGCGCTTTTTGTCGAGTCTGTTCCAGATTTGGTCTGTCAGTGTCTCGCTTGAATTGGTGCTGACAACTTGAATGTTCTCCGCCTTTTGACCCTTGCAGACAGGATCTGCATTTATGATGGATAGGGTAGGGATTGGATGGATTGTGATGGTATGTTGGCCCGTACCAGGACATCCCATCTCGTTGTATCCAGTCACTTGGAAGGTTTGTGTCGAACCGATAGGCATCACTGTTACGCTGTCCACCTTGCTGTCGAGACCCGACCAAAGATATCCTTTGTCCTGTGCGCCTCCAGTGGCTTTCAATTTGGCAGTGTCGCCGAAGCAGACATCCCGTCTTCCTGAGATGGTAATGGTCGGTTCTTTGAAAACGTGTACCGTCCTAACATTGGAGCCTTCACATCCGTCTTTTGTTCCATAAACGGTGTATTTGATGTCTGTGTCTTGGCTATATTGTGCCTTCTCGATCAACGGGTTCGCAACTGTGTCAGTGGAGACGGAAGATACGGTTTTTACCCAGCGGTATGTTTCCGCACCTGCGGCAGTCAGGGATATGTTGCTATTGTTGCATATGTTGGTGTCACCTGCGATGGTGATGGTTGGGAGAGGTTTGATGTAGACGGTCACTTGCGCCATTTTTTCGCATCCATTAGCGTTTGTTCCCACCACGTAGTAGGTGGTTGGCTCTGTGATGTTTGATACCCGAATGGTGTCATTTCCTCTCCTTGAAGAAATGTCTGTGTAAGCGGTTAGCTTATTTGAGGCGGTGTCAGTTTTGCTCTTGTACCACCTGCAATTTGACAGGGCAGTGATGTCACCGTTCTCCTCTACGATGTATGCTCTCAGTGTATCGGTTCCATTTGGACAAACCTTGCCGTTGTAGGCTTCGGCGATGACCCTTGGCAATGGGTTCACGGTCACCGGGACAAACTCCGTGGAGGAACATTTACCCTTGGTAAGGGTGACTCCGTATGTGGTGGATGTCTTAGGGGATGCTTGCATGGTGGCTGTCGTTGTTCCGCTCGCATCCGTCCATTTGTATCTGAGCACACTATCTGCGTTTGTGCTTGTGCCATATACGGTGTTGTCTTTTGCTTTGAGGACGATGCCGTCTCCGTAACATATTGTTGTATTTCCCTCGATCTCAATGTCAGGAACAAGGTCTTGCTGAACCAATTTCTTTATGGTCGTCTGGCAGGTGACATTGTTATAGTCGTTTTTGACGATTATATGTAATGTGTCGTTTATCGGTTGAATGTTGTTGGAGTATGGTATTTTGTGGAAGATATGGTCGTTTTCTTCCAATACTTGTGCGGAGTCACCTCCGTAGATGGCGATTCTTACATTTTCACCCTTACAGATAGGAGCAAGATCTGGAATGTTAGGGTGAGGTATGTCTCTGACCACAATCTGTTTGTCCACGTATGATCTACATCCGTGGATGTTTGTTCCGTAAATTCGGTACATGTAGTCGTCGCTACCGATCCTTGAAGGCGTTTTGTGTGTGATGGTGATGCTATCCACCTTGTCTCCGGTGCTGGTGGTATCGGTTGCTCCGATGAGACTTTCTGTTGTGTTGTTACCGTTTCTGGAAAGGCTATACCATTGGTAGCTTTTCCTTTGTGCTTCTCCATCTCCAGCCCCTATGGCATAGAATGTTGTTGGGTCGTTTACACAGATTTCGTCCGCACCGTTAATCTTCAAGATCGGTTTCTTCATCACGTTGACTTGGATGGAATCCTTGGCGACGCATCCGTTGTTGGCTTCCGCAGAGATGTAGTAGAGCGTCGTATCCTGAGGACTCACTGTGTTGTTTACTGTGGTTTTCAGGTCGCTCCATGTCCAATTCTTGATGCCGAGTTGAGTCGTCTCGCTTACGGTCAGTTGGGCTTCCTCCGCTTCACAGATATCGACGTATTTTGGCGTGACGTTCATGTTCGAGCCATGGGTAGCCGATCCCTCTACTATTTTTGCGGAGATGGTAGGCACAGGTTTGGTGGTTACTTCGAAAGATTTCGTATAGTAGCAGTCGTTTTGTGCTCCTGGCTGTAAAATTTTGACGTAGAGGTAAGTATGCGTCTTGTTTGGAGTGAAGTCCAATTTCGAGAATTCATATCCTTTGCCAGTCTTTATCGGGCTTGCCTCTTCTGCGCTTGTTAAAACACCTAATGTCGCTGTCTCATACCATGTGTACGTGTTCTCCGGGTCGCTGTAGTTGGAGATTTGCAGCGTGGTGGATTCTCCGTGACAGACTTCAGTCAAACCGTCTATGCTTATGTCCTCTCTAGGCGATACGGTAATATCTTCTGTGTATTCGTCGTGGCAGCCCTTTTTTGTCTCGATTTCCAACGTCACTCTCCAACGTCCTTTGTTTGCTTGGGTGTATTGTAGTATATACACGGGAGTGCTGTCCTTCTTCGTCGTCGTTTCTGTGTAGGTAATAGGTTGATCTGTGGATCCTTCCGGGAGAATTTCGGTGCAGGTCCATTTGTATTCGATAATGCTGTCAGGCTCGATGACGTCTCCATTCTGTTGTTTGACAGGGGTGATGTAGGATTCGTTTGTGAATCGCACCTCATTGTCGCAGATGATGTCTTTGGAGAATTTTGCGCCAAGTGGGTCTTTCGCCAATTGTACGATACCAAGGATTTTTGAACAAGCTTGGTCGTCACCACTCATGGTACAAATATAGTCCATGTTCTCTTGGATGGCGGCGCGATCCACGTATGCCACGTTAGGTGCGTTAGGGTCAGTTTCCAGGGAAACGCCTTCACCTGTTTTCCAATCGTAGAAGGTAAATCCTGTCGGAGCGGTGATGGTGATTCTATTGTTTGCTGGACAGTTGTCCACCAACATCTCCATCTTTTTGGTCCATGCGGTGAAGTAGCAGTAAGCGCTGTGACCTCCGGCTGTTGGCTTGAGGTAGGCTCTGTACCTTGTATTACAACCCACTTCGTCAGAGGACCATCCGTATTCTCCTGCGACTCCATTTTTGTTGTCGATTATTCTCGATGTTTTGTAGCAGTCCAAATATGGAACGCCATTCTTATAGGTTACGGTTGTATTGTGGTATAGACGCTTACAATTAGAACACATTGGAAGCTCCAATAAACAATCGTGCACCCATACTTCTATGGTTACGGTATCCCCAATGTTTTCTCGCAAATCGTATACATTAGTCGTCCAATCTTTGTAACGTGCTGGGGTTACGTATCTTGAACCGCTGAAGTGGTTACATCCTTCCCGTACGATTCCCAAGTCCATTTGTGCGTTGTTTAGGCTCGCTTCATATTCACTGCAGACTGGTTTGACGATTGAACCGCTTCCATTCTTTTTAAGGGTGACGGAGACGGATGTGGTTGGTCGTTCGTCCGCAATGTGAGCACCTGCTTGGGCTGGTTGAGACGGGTCGTCTGGATCCTCTAGAAAGGCGGCAAATTGGACGTTGAGTAGGGTGCTGGAATCACTTACAATGTAAGAATACACCATTCTCTCTGCATGGGCACGTCGATAATAACCACGTGGCTCATAACTTGAGTATCTGCACTCCGTTTTTCCTGATGAACTTCCGATTCTAATCACTTTCTGCCCTGGCTCTAGTCTCGTAGGCATGGTGTAAAACGGGACTTCGACGGGACAGTCTGTTTCGTCCAATTTATTGGCGGAATTAGTGTCCCAATAATATTCCCATTCGTAATGTCCTGTGCTACTGTTGTAAACCTGTCTTCTATGTTGATACCATGTTCCTCTATTTACTCCAGGATCAAGTTCTCGGACTGTGATGATGTCGAATGTTCCTTGCATTCCATTCGCTATTGTGTATTTACCTTTGTTGGGGTAAGTTGTCGAATATGGATTGGATTCTCTGTTTCCCAACTCATAACTGAGTTCTGTTCCATATCTAACCCATCCGTCATTGTCTTCATCTCCTATATCTCCCGTTTTCCTAGCTTCATAACAGTGAAATTTGGATATCTTGTTGACGATTTGCGTCACGTCGAAGTGGTCAGCTCCATAGAACCCATAGTACCTTTTCCAAACGCCCAAAGAATCATCTGTAAAGGTTGTGGGGAATCCAGCCACTCCGTCTTCAAAACTTAAGTTCGGAGTGCCTTGGTTGATTGCTCCCCATGCGGGTGCACACATACAGGTGCTCGCCAACAGAATGGTAAATAATATCTTAATATCCTTAATACACTTCATATACATCGACTTTGTTCCTTCCATAAGCAGTTATTTCTTAGCGGTCTACCTTGTAGTCTTTCCACTATAGTTCAATATGCTAAATTAAGTTAAAGTTTTCATTTCGCCAATAAATTCTTCCGTTATTTTATTGGCAAAGTCTATTTATTGTGTGCATTTTGTGTTGTTTTTTATTTTTATTTTGCTATGTGTGTATTCCTTTGCACTAGATTCATTTGTGATCGAAGTGAGATCGCCATGAAAATAAAGTGTTGTAATGCATAAACGACGGTTACCGATTGCTCGATAACCGTCGTTTTGTGTGTAGATGGAGAAGGAACCTTAAGGAAGCGTTCCTACGAGGAATTTGCTTATCGTATCAACGTTACAGTGCCTCGTCTCTCTCCGGTCTTGTCGATGCCCTTGAAGATGCTCTTGTACTCAACGATATAACCGTATACACCCCATCCGCATTTCTCTCCTTCTAGGTCTCGTCCGTCCCATTCTCCGTTTCTGTCGTCCGATTCGAAGACGATGCGTCCTGTACGGTCGAAGATGCGCCAGTGGAACTCTGTCATGAATTCAGTGCCCTTGAACTTGAAGTTGTCGTTCATGCCATCCTCGTTCGGTGTGAAGGCATTTGGTACCCAGAAGTCTTTCCAAACGTAGACGATGGTGTCGCCTTCGTAGAGACAGCCATTCTTGTCGGTTGCCCTAACTGTCACGATGAATGAATCTCGTGTGCTTGGGTTCTTGAATGTGTGTTTTACATTCTGTCCATGCGTGTCTTCCGTGTCGTCGTCCGTCAACCAGGTCCAATTTGTTGTCTCAGGGAAGATACCCGTCATTTCGATGGTGTTGGATTTCTCGTCGATGATGGTTGGCGTCACATCGAATTGGATAGGGTTGAACTGCAGTGCATCAACCTTGATTGTGTCGTAAGATGCACAGTTGTTTCCATCGTATGCGACGACATAGATTTCGGTCGGTTCCGTAATGGCTGCGGAAACTTTCTTTTCCGAGTTGCTGATGAGGTCTCCGTGTAATGGATAGCTCTTCCACTCACACTTGTGGATGTTCGGTTCCCTGATGCTGAATTCCGCAACCGTTCCAGTGCTTGGACATCCGATGAGTGTGTCGTGAATCTTAACGGATGGATTCTTGTGAACCCATAACGTGAACTCTTTCGTGTTCTTACAATTGTTGATGGATGTTCCTGTGATGAGGAATTTGTGCGGACCAGCCTCCAAACCGAATCGCTCGACATATCTGCCTTCCTCGGTCTTTTTGGCCGTCTCATCTACCCAGATGAAGTTCTCTGCGCCATCGGCGATGAGGGTGGCGTTGCCTCCTTCGCAGACGACGGAATCACCGTAGATATCCACATTAGGCGCGACATTCGTCTCAATGTAAATCTCTTCTGAAGTAACACATCCGTTATCTGCGATTCCGGACAGGATGAGCCTCGTCACACCTGTTGGAGTGAACATGTATGGATTGCCTTTCTTGGAGGTTATGCCACCATCTGTGCTCCATGTGTATTCCTTCGCATCTCCTTCGGCGACTAATTCAATCGTCTCTCCAAGACATACTTTAGTGTCGCCGGAGTACTTCACGTATGGAGGATTCTTCATCTTGACGGTGATGGATTTCTCCGTCTCACATCCTCTTTCGTCCACACCTTTGACGAAGACGTAAGTCGGCACGTCAATCTGTACGGCGATCGGTGCGCCGTTACCACTCAAGTTCTTGTCGTAGGTCGGCGTCTGATATCCCCAATAGTAAGTCATGGCTTCTCCTATGGCGGTCAACGTAGTGTACTCGCCTCTACAAACTTCCGTCTCACCGTCGATGGTGAATTCAGGATTTTTGTTGACTTTGACAGGTATCTTCAACTCTGTCTTACACTTGTTCTTATCCGTTCCGATGACGGAGAAGATGGTGTCTCCCGCAGGTGGAATGGTGATCATTGTCTTGTTGCTTGATCCGTTGTTCCACAAGTAACTGTCTGCACCATAGACGGTCAGTGTCAATTGCGAGTTTTCGCAGATGATCGTGTTGCCTTGGTACGTCAGGTTAGGGTTCGGCAATGCGTTAACTGGTATGTTAATCGGCTCGGCCGAACATCCATTGCTAGAACCTACCAATACGTAGATGGCGCTGGTCGTCGGATAGTCAGTCATCAAGTTGGTCGTGGAGAGCGTGACACCTGGCTTCTCAGAACATGTCCATTGATATGTCTTGGCGCCCTTCGCATTCAACTGTAACCTGTCTCCTTGACAGATGGTGGTTGTACCCGTCCATGTTACT
This sequence comes from Paludibacteraceae bacterium, assembly GCA_045226255.1. Lineage (GTDB taxonomy): Bacteria > Bacteroidota > Bacteroidia > Bacteroidales > Paludibacteraceae > UBA1181. The sequence goes on from JBGVCG010000003.1 coordinate 164,440, forward strand.
TCTGGTATCTTCTGGCTGACGACAGTATGGGAGACGGTGCTTTCACAATCGTTGGCGTCTTTAGCTACAACGATGAACTTGGTCGTTGTGTTGATGACTGGTGTGATGCTTGGCGTACCTGCGCCATTGCTCCAGCTGAAGGTGAGTTGCGCATTGTCTGATGATTCTGCGGTGAGTGTCGTGGCTGTTCCCTCGCAAACCTCCGTTTCTCCTTTGATGACAAACTTAGGATTTGGCTTGACAACCACTTCGTGTTCTGCCGTGTTGGAGCACTTGTGATTATCCGTACCCGTCACGCGGTAGGTCATCGTCCTCTCTGGTTGGTCGCTTAACGTATTGTTTCGGTAAGTGTTGTTGCCCCAAGTCCATGTGTAGGTGTTACCTCCTGTTGCGCTGAGTTTCAACTGGCTACCTTGACATACGGTGGCAGGTCCGTTGATCCAGATGGTCGGCAATTCATACTTGTCGATGACGATATCCCTTACAGTGGTACATCCATTTTCTTCACCTGCCACTTTGTAGATAGTACGTTCGTGGATGGTGTCGGACATGGTGCCTCCTTGAGCCTTCAGGGATTCTGTACCTGACCAAGTGTAGTGAGTTGCACCTGTGACGGTGATACGTACCTCAGATCCGTCGCAGACTGCAGATGGCGCAGAGTAGCTGAGGATAGGGTAGTACTTCCTCGTGACGGTCTTGGATGCTGTGTTCTTACAACCGAATTCGTCCGTACCTTCCACTGTGAACACCTTGTTGGCCGTGATGATAGGGTAGATGTGAGCACCTTGTTCGGATGTGTTCCAGACGTAGTCTTTCGCACCAACTGCCTCCAAGTGGGTGGCGTCTCCGTTACATGTGGCGTTGTCTCCCAATATCTTAACCTCAGGAAGTGGGTGTACCGTGATGATGAAGGTGTCTCTGTTGATACAGTTGTTCGCATCCGTACCCGTTACTGAGATGACAAGCGGTTTCGATGTCTCAGTTGGAGTGAGGCTGATGTGCTCGCCCACTTGTCTGGTGCTCCATACGTAGGAAGAGGCACCATTGGCGGAGAGAACCATATCCTCTCCGTAGCAGACGCTCTCGTTTCCTGTAATCCATACGTAAGGGAGTGGATTGACATCCACGTAAACGCTTGCTTCGCTTGTACATCCTTTGGTCGTACCCTTCACCGTGTAGGTCGTACCCTTTTCTGGCGTATCGGTGTATTTCTTATTGCTCTTGGATGGATCGCCCTCCCATTCGTACTCGTTAGCACCGTTTGCGGTCATGATCGCCTTGTCTCCATGACACACAGCGCTTGGTGCGCTAATGGTGATGGTTGGGTAAGGCTTAACTTTCACCTTGATGCTGTCTTCCGATACACAACCGTTCTCCGACTCTGCGATTACCTTATAGGTGGTCGCTTGCTCTACGATTGGGTGAATCGTGTCGCTTTGCTCACCCGTGTTCGTCCATGTGTACTTGATGGCGTTACCCGTTACCCAAAGAGTGTCTATATCTCCTTGACAGATCTCCTTGTTTCCTGAGATGTTGAAGATCGGCGCAGGGTTCACCTTCACCTCGAATGTGTCTCTGTTCACACATCCATTGAGGTCTGTTCCCGTCACGTGGTATTGGAATGTTTGGTTCGCTTTGTTCGGCTTGACGGTGACGGTCTCCACGGTTGAACTGTTAGTCTCAATGTCGCGTACGTTCCAGACGTAGGTTGATCCTCCGTTTGCCCTCATGGTGATGCTCTGTTTCAAGCAAAGCTCATCCAAGTTGGAAGAAATCCAGATGTTTGGCAAAGGCATCACTGCCACGCTGAAGGTGGTGTCTGTCTGGCATCCGTTCGTCTCTCCTGTTACGCTGTAGACGGTGTCTTTGTGTAATATGTTGGAGAATTGACTTACGTGTGAGCCATCATTCCAAGTGTAGTTCTGTGCACCTGTGATCGATATGTTGTCTTCCTCGTTGTAGCATACATAGCTTGGTGCGCTTACGTTCAACTTAGGATAAGGCTTCGTGTTGATGAGTTTCTCCGCAACGTTGACGCAACCGTAGATGTCTTGTACGGTCACCTTGAAGGTCTTGTCTTGCTTGATGCCGCTGTAGATCTTCTCTACGGTTTCTCCGTCGCCCCATGCGTAGGACTTGAACAATACTTGAGAACCGTCCGCTGCTTTCGGATTGTCGTTGACTACCCAAAGCGTATCTACATCGCCCTCGCAAATCAAGCTCGTGTATGCGTCGATATGGAGTTTTGGAAGAGGATGTACAATGACGGTGTAGTCGTTATGGTTCCTACATCCATACTCATCTTCACCCCATACGGTATAGGTCTTTGTTTCTTCAGGACTTACCGTGATGGTGTCTTTGGTCTCATTGTTATCCCATTCGTATTTCCCTGACTTGCCACCGGTTGCGATCAGATTGATCTTGTCGTTGAGACATATCTCGTTATCCAACTTGTCTGAGCTGACGAGTATGGTCGGCAAACTCTTGACTGGCACGTGGATATCGATAGGTGCGGCGGCACATCCGTTCGAAGAACCACTCACGGTGAATGTTCTATCCATCAGGAGTGTTTCGGTGATCGTCTCCGAAGTCTCGTTGTTGTCCCATTTATAGACCTCAGCACCGGTTACTACGATCTTGGCCTCCGTGTTGTAACATACGTAGTCTGGCTTCTCCACGACTTCGATGACAGGACGTTCCTTCTTGTAGATGGTCTTTTTGACTTCGAAGTCACAACCGTTGGCGTTTCTTCCCCTCAAAGTGAAGACCGTGGTGTTCTCTATCTTGTGGGTCAGTTCCTCTCCGCTCGTCAGCTGAGTTCCTTCGATGCTCCAAGTGTAGTCTACGCCGGAACCTGTCGCCTTCAATGTCACGTTGTCTCCATCACATATGCTGTCGGAAGGCGATGCGACAATGATGAGGTCTGTCGGCAACGCATCCACTCTCACAAGGTGAGTGGCGGTCGAGTGACATTGGTGTTTGTCTGTTCCTTCGGCAGTATATCTTGTGATGTTTGTCGGTTTCACTACTAATTCCGCAGAAGTGTGGCCTGTTATCTCCGTTGTCTGACCGAGACCTCCTTGTTCGGTTTGTTGCCATCTATAGGTCATCGGACCGTTTCCGTTCTTGTCGTCCTCCGCAGTCAAGATGGTGCTGTCGCCGATGCAGATAGCGTCGTCACCCTTGATTTCAAAGATAGGCAATGGCCATACATTGATGCTGAAGGTGGTGTCGTTCTGGCATTTGTTCACCTCGACTCTCACGTTATAGTTCTTCTTGTTGGAGATATTCTCCTCCCAGTAACTATTGGTGTTGTTATTTTGCCACTCCCAAGTAGCGTCATTACTCAAGTCGTTGCCGTTAATATCTACCGCCTTCAAATCAATCCTAGCTTTCTCGTTCTTACATACGGTATCTACGCCCGTGTTCGTTTGAACGAGGATGTGAGGGATTGGCTTGGTCTTGATTTTCACCATATCGGCTGATTTACAGTCGTTGTTGTCTGTTCCGATCACGTATACGGTGGTTTCGTCCTCCTTTATTGTAGGATTGATGCTAGGAGTGTAGTACGTTTGACCGTTGATAGTCCACTCGAACGACTCTGCTGTACCGGTTGTGTACAGAGAGGCTTCGGATCCCTGACACACTTCTTTCTCTCCTTCGATATGGACAGTTGGCAATTCGTTGACTTTGATGTCTATGTCTCCATTGCCTTTACATCCATTCTCGTCGACACCAATGACTTGGTATTTCGCCATGAAGGTCGTGTTGCTTGCTGCGTCAAGGTAAATCTCGACGTTGTCTCCGCTCAGTGTTGAAGCGGATGTGCCTTGCCATTGAATATTGTTTCCGGAAATGCTTGGTCCTCTCCATGTGTACTTGCCGGAGACGCCACCCTTCGCATATAAGGAGTCGTAAGTTGTTATACATACATTGGCGTATTTAGCATCGATTGTGATGTTCGGCAACGACCAGATATTGATCGTTGTGTCGATTGAGGACTCACAACCGTTGGAGATGCCTCGCAACTTCACATTGGTTGGAATGGTGAGTTGGTCGAGAGACATTTCGCTCTTGCCGTTCTCTGATGTCTTTTCCTTTCCATCCACAGTCCAGTAGTAACCTCCGTTCGCACCTCCTGCGGTCAGTTTCATCTCTTCTCCGTAACATACGTAGTTGGTGTCTCTGCCTTCGCTATTCTTCATGGTCAGGGTCAATGTTGGGTTATCCTTGACTTTCACGATGATGGAGTCGTCTTTTTCACATCCGTATGTCGTACGGGCTGTTACATAGACTTTCTTGTCGTTGTCCAGAACCTCCGTGTAGGTCGTGTTTTGACGGAATCCCTTCATGTCGTGCCAATCGTATTCCAGACCCATGTTGTCTGCCATTACGGTAATCTTTGATCCTCGACATACAGGTCCGTCGTTGGTCAAACTGAACGAAGGCAAAGGATAGAGTGTCACGCTGGCGGAACTATGACCTGTACATTGTTTGTCATCCACTACCGTCACGTGGAATACCGTATCACGATTGATTGGTTGGGTCTTGAATGTCGCGCTGTGTTCGTTCGCACCTTCCCAATAGAATGCCGCATCGTCGCTTACGGTTGGACAGCTAGCCACCAAAGTGGCTTCTCCACCAGGACACACAGATACATTTTCTACAATGATGGCTGGGTCGTCCCATGTGTTAATGGTGTATTTCCCGATGGTAGGACAAACGCCGCCATTGTTGTTGTATACGTTAGATGCTGTAACGGTGTACTGTGTCTGCTTGAGCACTGTCGGAGTGATGGTGGTCGTGTTTGTGACGGCTCCCTCCTCACCCCATGGTGTCCATTGATATTGGACGCTGGTGACATCCGTCTCCGTGTTGCTGATGCGGATCTTACCTTTTTGGTTCTTACATACGTTTTCGCTGATTTCATCAAGTTGGAGAACCGGGTACTTGTGCATCTTGACGGAGTGTGTGAGACTGCTGCTACAACCAAATGCGTTGCGAGCAGAGAGTTTCACTGTCGTATCCTTCGTGATAAGGAATGTGTGGCTCTTCAAGTTGGAGATGTGGTTATTCATAGTATCCAACCATTCGTAGCTCAATCCTTCGTTGCTGTTACCAGTGAGGGCGATGCGTTGTCCTTGACAAGTGTCGGTCGGGCCTTCTATCGTGAAGGTTGGCAACTCGTTCAAGGTGATGATTGTTGAATCCACATTGTAGCAAGTCTTTCCTCCGTAGTTGGTGTAGGTCACACCTCCCAACAGGATATGTTTCTCACCGCTTCGTGTAGGAACGAATGTGGTGTCTGTGCTTCCCGTATGGGTTGCGCTGGTGTCTCTATTATCCCATGCGTATTTGTCTCCACCTGTGGCATTCAGAGTAACTGGATCTCCCGTACAGGAGGAGTAGTTGTTGCCTTCTTCGATCTTGATGGTTGGCAACAGAAGCACTTGCACTCTGAATGAGGCATTGCTCTTACAAACTACGTCCTGATACTTCTTCTCGGCTTCCACATGGAACCAGGACTCACCCTTCAGAGGTGAGGTTGTCCAACTCTTTTCTTTGCTCTTGTACGATACACTCACATCGGTGCCTTCGTACCAATAGAACGTTGTGTTGGCTTCATCGTTCTTTGTTTCGAGGGTGGCAGGACTACCGTAGCAGGTGTATTCATCGACATTGAGCTTCAACTCAGGATGTTGTCTGCTGCCGATTATGATACTATCGAGTTTCTCGCAATGGGTCTCCGGATTAATCGCATAGATGCGGATTGTTGTGTCCGTTGTGCCAATCACATAATTGTGTGAGTTGTTCGTGCGATAACCGCTTTCGTCCCACTTGTAGCTATAGGCTGTTGACGATTCGATAAGAACTTCGATCTTGTCTCCCTCGCAGGCCTCTTTCGGCGCATTGATCTTGAAGTTTGGCAAACCATTCTTCCTGACAAGGATGTTGGTGTTGTTTCTACAAGTTCTACTGTCTTCGCCTTCAACTATGTAAGTGGTCAAGTCCGCTGTTGGAACAATCTTCAACTCATCTACATTTACGTTGACATTGTTGACTTTGATGGTCTCGATGACTTCATGGTCGTTTTCATCTTGGTATTTTTTATACCAAGTATATTTGCCATTTACACCGCCTTCTGCCTGTAACAATACGGAGTCACCTTCGCAGACCTCACGTTGTCCATCCAATTTGATGATCGGTTTCTCCCAAGGGGTAATCTTGAAGATCGTATCGGAAGAACATTTCTTGCTGTCTCCGAAGATAGGGTATAGCTTCGTGACAGTTGCCTTGTACTCCTTGTAGGTGGAGATTGTCTGGCTCAGTGTCTTGTTGTTGTTGCTCAGATCGCTTCCCTCGATCTTCGTGCCTGTCCTTGCATCAACCCAGTTGAATGATACGTCGGACATGTGTGATTCAACCTTCAATGTGGCAGGATCATCCTTACATACATACTGCGTGTCTAGTACTGCATAGATGTCTGGAATCTTCTTCATTGCGATGAAGATGGAATCCCTTTCGCTACAATCGTTGGCGTTGGTAGCGGTCACATAGATCATCGTATCACGTGTGATTCTGATCTTGAGCTCATCGTTTCTGCCCAATTCAGTGCCATTCTTGTCTTTCCATTCGTATCCGAGGCCGCCGATGGTTGAAATATCCTTGGTGGCGGTGAGGGTAACCTCCTCGTTTTCGCAGGCGATGGTGTCACCAGCGATGGAGAACTTAGGCAATTCGTTGATGCTGATGAATACGCTGTCTTGGTTCACACATCCGTTGACATCTATACCCCACAAGTACTTTGTGGTTGGTTGTGTCAGGTCTTTGTAGGTCTTCTCCGTTTCATTGCCATAGTCGTTCACGTCTCTTGAAACGGTTCCTCGGATATCCTTCCATGCGTATTTGTCCGCACCATGTCCGTCCAGTGTTATTTCTCCACCGTTACATACGGATGTGTTCGACAAACCGATCTTGACGTTCGGTAAGCTCCATACATCTACGGTGTGGGTTTGCTTCTGTGTACAGATGTCTCTTGTGCCGACAACAGTGAAAGTGGTGAGTTCTGTCAGGCTCTGCACTTTAAATGAGTCGCTGGTGTAACTCTTGTCACCCATCCAATAGAATGTGGTTGTGTTAGAGGTGTTATCTTTCACCTTGAGTTTCACGCTGTCACCCAAGCATACGTTGTCGACCTTTTCGGTAAATACGATTTCCGGGTTTGGAAGACGTTTCGTTGTGCTATCAGCCGTGTTTGTACATCCATTGTTGTCTTTGACAATCACCTTGATGGTCTTGTCTGCGTCGTCAATGTGGAAATCCCATACATTGGATGTCGTGAAGCTAGCGCCATCGTCCCAGCTATAGAACAGTTCTTCGTTGTTTTGACTCTTCGCTGTCGCGAAGGTGTCTGTTCCCGCACAAACTCGTGCCGGTGCGGACAACTCTATGCGAGGCAATGCGTTTACATATACAGTGAAGTCTGTGGAGTCCGTACAACCATTATTGTCCGTCGCTTTCACAAGGTATGTGCTTTGGTAGTTGTTGTTCGTACTCTTGTTCGTCGTAATGGTAGTGTCTGAACTTGAATTCGAGTAGTTTTTAGGACCCTTCCATTCTCCATTGCTAGACCTCCATCCCCAAGAACTTGGTTCTATGTTGGTGGAAGTTGCGGTGAGGACAACAGGATCTCCAGCGCAGACGGTCGTGTCTGCCTTGCCTCCATTGATGGATATGGCAGGCAAATCCCACACGTCAACGGTGATGATCTCTTGGCTCTTACAAGTGACCTGAGATTCGACGGCGTTGCCGTCGATGGTATCATTCCCCGAGTAGAATATCGACATGGATACCGTGAAGTCTTTCCTCTCATTGATGGTCTCCTCGATGTGAAGGTCTGTCCATGCTTCCGTATTAGGAGTAGCGCTCTCTCCTTCCCAGATATAGTCGGTCAATGTCTGGATGCCAGTTGCATCCTGATAGCTCAGGATGATGTTCGATTTGCTTCCCTTACATACGGTCAAATCACCCTGAACCCAACGATATCTTGGGTTCTCTTTCGTCTTGATTTTGAATGTCTTCGTTGCATCACAGCCTCGTGCCGTTTGCGCATGCACAGTGACATCTATGTCTGAGTCTATGTTTGGAATGATGATGGATTGGGTATTCGTCGCACCCGTGCTCCATGTCCATGTGCCACCGGTCAGACTTTGGTTGTCTGTGAATATCAATTCTTTGTCTGTGCCTTTACAAACATATACCAATTCCGTTGGAGCGGTAAATGTTGGCGTGTTGTATACTTGGATGGTTACAGAGTCTCTGTTCTTACATCCGTTGGTGCTTACTTCGACAGCGTATTGGATAGCTGTGTTTTCGTTAGGCGTTGTGATGATTAACGTGTCTTTTGTTTCGCCTGCTAGGTCTTGAATGTTTTGATAATTTGGCCCATTGTATTTCTTCCATTGGTAACTATCTGCAGCAGACACTGACAGTTTAGCTGTTGTGTTGTTGATGCAGAGGAAGGTTGGCGCCGTAATCTTCACGTCTGGCAATGGTTTCGTGTTGACGTATACTTGCTCCTCCTTTTGGCATACCAGGATTTCGTTGTTGGCAAGTCTATATCCTGTTTTTCCTGTTACGGTTATAGTCTTCCCTGAAGTCAGTCTCTTGGAGTTGTCTGTCCATTCGTTGTTGGTGAAGGTTATCTTGTTGCCTTCGACAAAGAATGAATCTGCCGAACCGCTTCCCAGTTTGATGACTGCGTAGTCGTTCTCGCAAACCTCTTCGCCGATAAGGGTGAAGTTAGGATGTGCTTTGACATCGACATTTGCGGTTGCGGTATAGGCACATTGGTTAATGGACTTGGCAGTGACGGAATAGCTCTCGGTTTCTCCTGCTTGTTTCGTCGAGGTGACGGTCACTTCCGTTGCCATGTTGCTAGAACTCAATGTTCCCCAATCCAACTCGCTGTATTGCTCTGCATTCGCTGCCTGAGTCACCTTCAATTTCACCTCTTCGTTTTCACAAACCGCTGCTTGTGCGTTAAGTGTGAATACAGGTTGAGGGTTGATGGTGATGGTGTAGTGGGCGGAGTCGGAACAATCGTTCGCATTGGATGCACCCAATGATACTGTAATCGTTTGTCTTATGTTCCTTCCCTCTATGGCCTTGATGACCATCGTATCTTTGTTCGTATTGTAGTACGAAGTATATGTCGACGTGTTGTTGTCGGACGATGTTATAGACCATCCGTAGTTCTTCAATCCATTGGTTGCTCCCAATATGATGCTATCGCCTTCGCAGATGTTGGCGGATCCGTCAGCCTCTCCGTTGATACGTAAGTCAGGGATTGGGTTCACGTTGATGGTGATGGTTGAATCTCCAGAACAATTTCCGTCTGAGTATTTGATGTCGTAATCACGGGTGGCGTCAGGATTGATGACAGCTTGTGTTATCTCACTTATGGAATTGCTTTCATACCTCTTCGTGTTGTCGATCGTGTACTGTATCGCTCCTTTCATCTTCAGTGTCACGCCGTCGACGTCACCTTCACAGATGTCTTTTATGCCATCTATGGTCAATGTCGGTTTGGAGAGTTTCACGACGAAGGTGTCTGCCGTGTTCTTACAGCCGTTTCCATCCGTACCAGTGACAACGAATCTTGTGGTATCCTTAAGAATGACCACTTCAATCTTGTCGCCAACCTCCTCGTTGTTGTCGATCTTCCATGAGAAGCTTCCGCTGCCAGCCTCTAATCTAGCGCTGATGGTAGTCGATTCACCTTCACATACGGAACTCTTTTCAGGCTCTACGATGACGGTCGGTCTAGTCCAGATGTTTACCATAAAATCTTCGGATTTTGCGGAACATCCGTTGTCTCCCGTTGCATTGGCGAAGAAGGTGTAGTTCGCACCGGAAGCTAGATTCTTGGCAATCATAGTGTCCTGTTTGTTCGCATGTTTCTCCTCGAGTGCGAAGGTGGTCTCAATTCCGTTCTTCTCTTCCTTTCCATCCCATGTTATGGTGTAGCTGCTGTTGGCTGGTCCTCCTGTGACAGAAACGAACAATTCCGCATCCCCACCTGGACAGGCGTTTCTGTCACCGTCTATGGTTACGGTTGGGGTAGGGTGGTAATTGGTGTGGATTGTGTCATGGCTTTCACATCCAGCCATGTCGGCTGTGACGATGTAGACGTAAGCGTCCGACACGGTTGTTTCCAACAATGAGCTGTCTTGTGGAGGGAAGTTAGAGTCGTTCTCTTTAATCCACCTGTATGTTGTGCTTACACCGTTGGTTGCGTTGGTTACGTTTGCCCTGATCTTGAGGGATTCATCTTTACATGTAGTGGTGTCTTTGCTCGTGAATTCCTGATTTAAGGTATTGTATAGCTTGATGATCGGGTACGGCTTGGTGCCCACAGTAACCGAGTCGTGAGCTTCACAACCGTTCAGTGGATTGATGCAGGTCACGATGAATGTGTCAGCTGGGGTTTTCTTCTCTATCACTTCTGTGATGCTAGAGCCCGTCTTGCCGTTATTCCAAACATATTGGTAACTATTTGTTTGAGCGTTCTCCACCTCTATGGTTGCCTCCGTGTTCTCGCAGACTGTGTCAACTTTTGCGATCTTCACAGTCGGTTTTTGTAGACCATATACTGTGAATTTGGTGGTGTCGGAGCATTGATGGATCAGAACGTTCTTCTCTTTTACAACTATCGTGTAGTCCGTGTTCCCTGTTACGCTTGCGATATTCAATTCCGCATTCGTTTTGTTAGGGTCGTTATCCCACATGTAATCGAACTCGCCCGTCAAGTTAGTCACTTGGGCTGTCATCTTGTAAGGACTTCCTTCGCAGACATTGTCGCTACCATCCCTCATGTTGTTAATGGTAACGATAGGTCTTGGCTTCACGTTGATTTGGATGAATGTATCCATCTTACAATCGTTGTCCGTCTGTATCTTGATGTGGTATACAGTCGTATCCTTAGGCCTTACCGTCATCATTGAATGTGGGGTTGCGGCATCAATCTCCTGCCAGAAACAAGAAGTTGTTCTTGCTTGCCCGTCAGGATAGTCTGCTGTGATCCTGATGATTGTAGAGTCGCCTTCGCAGATGGTCCTTTCTCCTGAGAATGTGATGGTTGGCAGTGGATGAGCCTTCGCCATGACGGTCGTATCCGTATTACAGCTGAATTCACTGCTTGCTGTCACAATGAATCGTGCTGAGTCACTGATTTCCTTTTCCAATTTATCTCCTGTGCCGACGATCGCACCTTTCTTGTCTTGTTTGGTCTCATCGTACTCGAACCAGGTGTATGCCACATTCTCTATGTTCTTTTCGTCTTCGACTTGGATGGTGGTTGGCTCGCCAGGACAACCTGGATTGGACGTCGCTTTGGTCTTAGGCATCGGTTTGATGTCTATCGTATAGTCCATGCTTGATTCGCAGCCGTTTTTGTCGGTCACAGTGACACCATAAAGAGCATCCTCTTCCTCTTGTACAGGTTTAATGGTGATCTTTGATGAGTCATTGGCGTTGATGGTGTAGCCATTGATTCCTGGTTGTTTCCAAACATACCTCTTGATGTCGTTAGGATTGTCGCAACGTACGGTGATTACGTTTGTCGTGTCGATCACGCAGATCACGTTGCTTCCGTCAAATCCGTTGATGATAGGCAAAGGATTTACACTGACAAGGGTATCTTTCTTCGCAGCACATTCAAATTTTGTCTTTGCTGTGACTTGGAAGTAGTGGCTACCTTGAACCCCTTCTATTTTAACCCATGGCTTCTCTTTTTCGGTCTTGTCTCCATCCCATGTCCATTCATAAGAATAGTCTGGGTCACCTATGGCATTGATGATCATGTCTTTCCCATAACATGGGGTGTTAGCCGACAATTGGAATATCGGGTCTGGATTCATTGTGATGGTGGTGTCTTTAGAACTTTTGCAGACCAGTGTCACATTGCTGAATGTCTGTGTAGTGGATGCCATCAAGAGGAAGGTCGTGTCTTGCGTGATGACAGGTTGAATCCTTTCCATCCTCTCGATGAGAACGGTTTCATTCCCTTGACCCTGATTCCTCGTCACATAGTACCATTCGTAGTCATAAGCGTTGCCGCCATTCCCCTTAGGGCTCAGGCTAACTCTTTGTCCCTTACATGGACTTCCCGTCAATTCAATGCCGGAGATGCTTGGCTTGTTAACTACTGTGATGTTTGTCGTCTTCGGATCTTTCATCTCGCATTGCAGACCGCCTGTCATCTTGGCTTTTACGCTGTATTCGCCACCTTGTGTTGCGGTGATGACTCCGTCGTTACCGTAATTGCCTCCATTCCATTGGTATTGCACATTTGCGCCGTATATCTCTTTGGCGGTGATAGTTGTGCTTCCTCCTTCACAGAATGCACCGTCGCTGCTCAAGATCAGTTCTGGCAATGGGAGAACGGTGATGTTGATATCCTTGGTCGAGTTACACGTGGTGTTGTTAACAGTGAGGCTTGCCTCCACACGGTATACCTCTTCTCTCTTGCTTCCATTCCCAGTGGTCAGGGTTGCATCGACCTTGTTACCGCTGATGCCGGCACCTAATGTCCATCTCACATCAGAGCCTTCTCCCGCACCTAGTGTGGCGGTCATCAAAAGTCTGTCTCCACTACAGATGGAGTCTGGATGGTCGCTGATGTTGATGGTCGGAGAAGGTAAGAGTTTGACTTCCTTCGTGTCGGATTTCTCGCTGACACATCCATTGGCATCTGTTCCAGTAGCGTAGATGGAGAATTCTTTCGTGATGTTCTTCACAGTGATTTCGCTACTGTCGCTGCTATTGCTGATTACATTTCCAGCGTCCTGTTTGTCGATGTGCCAAGAGTAGCTTTCCGAACCGCTTGCGGTGAATCGCATCTCCTCATCCTTGCAAATCTTTCCTCCACCGTTGATGTTGATTTGTGTGGTCTGATATACTTTGACGCTTTGTGTTCCTTTGGCCTCACAACTCAAGTTTGATGAGACTTCCACATTGGCAGTGACGGTGAAGCTTGTGTCTTTTGTAATCGTTGGTTTTATCTCATGGGTTGTCTCTCCATTTCCCCATCGGATATTGGAGAGTGTGGCATTTGTCTCGCTCCGTACGATGATAGGGTAATCCTTCGTTCCTTTGCAGACCATAACCGGTTTGCCTTGTGTCGGAGTATTGTTTGCATCGAAGGAGAGTTTCTGCTCTTGGTATACGGCCACATTGACATTCTTGACATCTGATACACAACCGTTCTTTGTTGCGCTGACAGAGAATGTCTTACCACCTGTCAGTGGGGTAGGAGAGGTCCATGAGGAATCTAATGGGTTGGTGGAAGGGCTGGTTGAGCTTCCGTCTGGCCATGTGATTTCATCCACGTCGCCTTTTACCTTCAGGACAGGATACCCATTGTAACAAATCGGAATTGCAGTGACATTGAAGTCCGGTTTCTTTTTGGTGTAGACCTTGATGGTATCCCAGTTCACACATTTGTTCACGTCTTTTACGGACACTTTGAAATACTTGCTGAAGTCTTGGCCTGTAGTGATTTCGTAGTGGTCGTCTGAACTCAGTGCAGTTCCGATTGCCGTTCCGTTTTGGGTACACTCCCTCCAATCGTAATTACTATATACATTGTTGGTCCTCAACGTTGTTTGCGCACCTTCGCAGACAGGGTTGGCATCTGCGATGATAGTCACTTCAGGCAAAGGATTCACATTGACATAGTATTCAGCTGTGTCTGTACAACTATTGTTGTTTGTTATGGACAATTCCACCTTGTATTGCGGCACATTTGTTGTCGCAGGTATTTTAATGCTATCTTTTTTCGCTTCGGAGGAAGTCAATGTGTAGTTGGTTACCTCCCATTTATAGGTTGCGTTGTTTGCATTCGTTATGTTGTCGTCGATTACACTTTTAAGTTTTGCGGTATCTTTGAAACATATACTTGTGCTTATTTTATTGCCGGCGTTATCTTCTATGTGGAAAATAGGTTTCTGGTTGATTTTGAGTTCGAAGGTTGTGTCAATTTCGCAACCTCTTCCTCCCCCAGAAAGGGTGTCCCATGCATGGATGATGTAACTCTTGCTCTTTCCGTAGAGTGGCCTTCTTTCCTCATATTTAACTTTCCCGTTCTTTGCTGTTAGTTCGATGTTCCCTTCGGAAATTATCTGAACTTTGTGTGTGCCGGTAAATTGGATGGTTGGCGTTTCTCCCTCGCATATCTTTTCAGGATACATGCTGATGGATGGCTTAGTGCCCTCATATACATTGAAGTTTTTCTTTTCGCTTTCACATCCCAAATCGTCTACAGCTCTGACAAACATGTTCATGTCGGAGGCGTATCCTAAGAACATATCCCTTAGGTCGCTTGCGGTCATGGTGTAGGATAGGCCAGTTCCTAAGTATATGGTTCCTTGGTCTCTGACTGTGGCATACCATTTGAAGTCTATCGCCTGGTCTGATTGCGCTGTGACGGTCAAGTCGCTTCCACTACATGCCGTGTAGTTTTCTACTGTCGGGAGGTCAACAATGTCTAAGTGGGCGATGACATAGTCGGAATCCTTACATTGCGTACTGTTGTCTGTGACAGTTACCCAATAGTAGATGTCTTTTACGGTTTGCGTTATTTCGCTTGGCATAACAACACATGAGTCTCTTTTGTTGGAACTTGTGATTATACCATGCTTGCTGACGTTATGGTCTCCAGTGTTTGTGAATCTATAATTACTGTTAGGTCCATTCTCATCACCTCGGTTCCAAACGTATGATATGTTGCTGCCTGGCACGGAGAATTTAATCTTTTCATCAACGCATACAGTATTATTCTTTGTGTTATTGCTAAGGATAGTGAATTTAGGTTTCTTGTTGACGGTGGCTGTAACAGGGACAGGTTCGCTTGGACAAGAAATGATTTTTCCTGGGTATTGGTACTTGTGTGTTCCGACAACATGATATGTTTTGCTGTCCGACAAATTCTCGGAGTATGTTTCTCCTATTTCTCCATTGTCCCATGAGAATTCGACGTTGTTCCAACTGTAATTGCTGTTGTTCGTGCCTAAATTCCCCTTTTGCACCGTTAATGTAGTCTGATTTCCTTCGCACACAGTGGATGGTGCAATCGTAAATTCAGGTGCTGGTATCGCTTTGACGTTGATGCTGGACACGTTCTTACATCCATTCACGTCATATACTGTCAGGATGTAGGTCTTGTCGGAATCTATTTTTTCGGTCAGGGACATGGCGCTGGAGAGTATGTTGCCAGTATTGCCGTTTTCAGTCCATGAGTAGCTGCTGAATGTGTTCTCGGAAGACAATGTGAGGTTCTCCCCTTTACATATAGCTGAGTCTCCTGTGATTCGGTTGTTGGCGCTGTCGTATACTACGACGTTGTAGCTTTCATTGCTTGAACATGACAATGATCCTTGTGCGTTCGTGGCTGTCACATTAAAGACGTATGGATTTCCCATGCCTCTTGGTGCACTTGGTGTGAATGTGAACTGGCTGTTGTCATTCGGGTTGATGACAAATGCTTGTGGAGAAACGTTAGATCCATTGCCGGGCTCCCAACTTATATTTGCGTTTGCCAAGTCTGTTTTTGCAGAGATAGTCACGCTGTCTCCCAGACATATCTTGCTGGTGTTGCCGTCTGTGCTTGGGTCAAAGGAGATGACTGGTTTCTTTACCACATTGATAGTGAATGTGGTGTCGAGGGAGCATTGATTCGTGTCCACCACAATAGCGGTGTATGTTTTCGAATCTGTCAATGCGTCGAGATTGATTTCCAGTTTTCTGGTGCCGCCTGTTGTCTCGGGTTGGTCGAAGGTTGTTCCTCCCTGCAGGGATACACTCCTCAAATCCGTTGCGGAGATTGTCACTTTCGCTTGGCTTCCTTCGCATATCGCATTGGCAGAGATTGTCACGTCAGACCTCTGCTTGATGGACACGTTGACTTCCACAGGCTCACTGCTACAGTGGTCGTCAGAACCATAGACTGTGAATTTCTCGTTCTTGTTGATGACTGGATAGATGATCGCTCCGTTCAAGACGCCATTATCATTGTTCCATACGTATGTTAAGTTCTGTGAGCTGCCCGCCTGAGGCTTTGCTTCCAATTTCGCGATGTCTCCTTGACATACCGTCACGTTCGGATCCGTTTCTATGGAAGGAATGTCATGCACCGTTATTGTTATTTCCGTGCTGTCCCAACATCCATTGTTTCCTTCTCCTTTAACCTTCAGGGTGTAGGTGCCGGATGCGGTTGGTTTGAATACACTGGTGCTGTTTGACGCTGTCAATCCTGCGGCAGCGGTCCAAATGTAGGACGTTCCACCTGTTGCAGAGAGGATGGCACTATCTCCCAAACAAATTTCCCTGGATATTGGGTTGCTAGAAATCTGTATGATAGGCAATGCGTTGACGGTGATGATTTGATCCTTGGTCTCGCTCTTACAACCTTTGATGTTCGTCGCGGTTACGTGGTAGAGCTGCCCTTGCGTCATAGGCTCTGTGGTGTATCTGTCTTCTGATTGAGTTGCATCGTGATGGATGACATTATATACGTTGTCTCTCCTGACTTTGAATGTGTCGGCATTATGTATGTTCGTGAATAAGATGACTCCGCTTTCCTTCTCACATACAGGTGCTGCATTTATGTCGAACGTAGGGTTCGGATTTCCTTTGACGATTGCAGTGTCAGTTCCGATACATCCATTGGCTTCGGTTCCGAGAAGGACGAATTCCGTTGTCTCTTTCCTGATGGTAGGGCGATATCCTGCACCTCCACCCACACTTGTGCCGTCTTGGAACCAAGAGTAGTTGCCCGTGGTTACACCGCTGGCGGTCAGTGTAATCACATCATCTATACATTTGTCTGTCGCACCAATGATTTCCACGTTTGGCAATTGGTTGATTGTCACGTTAAATGTGGCAGGGGTTGACTTACACTCTCCCTCTTGTACCTGAACGGTCGCTCCGATGGTAGAGGCGTTGCTGTTTGCTGAAGAGATGTACTTCGCATAGTATTGAGTGCTATCTTCTGTCGCACGCCAAGCCTTGTTATTCCATGAATACTTCACATTGGCCGGGTCGGAGATATTGCTGATGTTGGCTTGTAGGGTGATGCTATCACCTTTACAGATGCTGTTCTTTCCGCTAGGGCTTGTGATGGTGACGCGCGGTATGTCGTTCACTGTCACTTGTTCCGATTTGGTTGTTGTACATGAACCGTTGTCTGCCGTCACCTTTATGGTATAGACTTTGGCGATAGTCAGTGCAGTGTCTAATGTGGTGGCGGTAGTTGATCTTCGGTTATCCCATGAGTAGCCGATGATTCCGTCGCTGGCGTCAGTGATTTCAAATCTTACGCTGTCGTTCTTACATATTGTTTTTTTGTCAACTTTGAGTTTGAAATCTGGTGCGTTCGCAACATTTACAGGGTAGTGTACGGTGTCCGATTCACAACCAGAGATGTCGGTACCCTTAATGACGAAGGTGGTTGCACCTCTCAACTCCTGAATGTTGTAGACGCTGCTCTTGTTGTTTAGATCGTTGCCAGCCACGTCTGTCCATGTCCATCCCGTGTTGATCATGTTATTGCCTTCTGCGATTATTTTCACATTCTTACCATAACATATGGCAGATGTTGGGTCTTGTCTCACCGTGAACGTCGGCAGTGTGTTAACTTCCACGAGCGCAGGTTGACTGGTAGTTCTACAGCCCTTGGCGTATGTGGCTGTTAACGTGAATGTTGTGGCATCGTCAAATCTCACATTGATCTTTTCAGACGTATTGTTGGTCGGCGAGACATATGTAATTGGATGGTTAGCTGACCAACTATACCCTGTTATTTGGGATGCATCACCGATCGCACTCAACTCCGCTGGTTGCCCCTTGCAGACATATCCCTTCCCTTTATCGATGCCGATGGATGGTACGGAATAGATTTCTACGGTGGTGTCAATCTGAGCTGTACATTTCTCTTGGGTTTCAGCAGTGATGACATATTTGCGTCTTTCGTTTAGTCCGCCGGTGTTGAATACAAATTCTCTTTCGCTAAAAGATTTAGGGCTAATGCTTGGATTCATTGACCATGTCACGCTGGCATTCCCGGAAGATACTGCGATGGTGATGGAATCTCCTTCGCAGAGTGTGTCTTGAGCCATTGTGATGGAGAGCGTAGGTTTTGTTTTGACGTTAAGCTCTTTTTGAGCAGAACCATAGCATCCGTCTTGTACACCGCTTACGATGAATGTGGTCTTTTCAGTGACGATCGGGTTGATGCTTTGGCAAGAGGAACATGGATAGTTGGTCGTATCGTTCGCTGCGCTATTGTTCTTTACCTGTTTCCATGTGTAGGTGGTTGCACCGCTCGCTTGGAGATTGATCGGTTCTCCGCTGCAGACGGTATCTGCGTCTGCGGTAATTCTCACGTCTGGTTTGCCGTGGACGGTGATGGTGTATGGCTCTGCCTCGCCTACGCAACCCCTGCTGTCTTCTCCTATCACGTTGAAGATGGTTCTTTGTGTGCTTGCGATTGAGTCATACCTGTCTCCTGTCGTGCCGTTGTCCCATTTGTATGAAGAACCACCTTTGGCGGTAAGGCTGACCGTCTCACCTTCGCAATAGTCCTTCTTTCCGACGATGTAGATGTTCGGTTTTGATACGACGCTGAAGTTAAAGTTCTTTTTGGTTTTACAACCCTCTTTTGTCGTTCCGTGAACCTGTATTTGGTAAATGGAATTATTCGGTACAGGGTTGATGTCTATGAACGAATCCCTGTTTGCCCCATATTGTATATAGGTGCCTGTCATGAGGGAGAATCCTGCTAATGGTATCCATTGGACAGTGTCGATTGTGGTTGTGCCGACTTGCTTGATAGCCATTTCTATTTTGTTCCCTTCGCAGACAAAATCCTTCTCCATGGTGAAGTCAGGGTAAGGATATACCGTGATGGTGGTGAATGTGTCGTTGAAGCAAAGCTTATTGGTTGTGCCGACTACTCTAACGTTTGCATTTTGAGAAAGAGGAATCTCGATTCTATCTCCAGTTGCATTGGCTATGGTTGCGCCTCCGTCAACTGCTGTGATGCTCCATGCGTAGGTGCCCTGGGTTCCTGCACCTTCTGCAGAAAGGTATACTTTGGAGTTGACGCAAGAATCCTTGCTTGCATCTTTTGTGATGGAAATGATAGGCCTGCTGTGGACTTCCAATGCTGTTGGGGCGGATACACCGTTACAGAGGTTGCTTCCTCTTCCTGATACTCTATAGTATGTGTTATCATCAGGAGACACTTTAATGGATGAGCCATTGAGGTTGTTGATTGTGCTCCAGTTCGTTCCATCCTCGCTGTATTCCCACACGTAGGTTTGTCCGCTTTCCCCGCCTGTTACGGTAAGGGTTGCGCTATCTCCTTTACAAATGCCACCTTCTGCGCCGGAAATGGCCAAGGCAGGAGCCTCAAGAACGGTGATTTCGACGGATTTTTCCTCTTCGCAACCGTTAAGTGAACCTGTGAAGAAGAATTCCTTAGTTCCGGCTCTGCCCACATCCGGAATTCTCCAAATGTATTCGTTATTGGCATTCAGGTTTTTGGCGATGGTGTCTCCTAAGTATATATACCTGTCCGCACCCTTTAATTTAACCTCCCCTTCCGCATTTTCACAGTAGGTGCCGGAAGCGGTTGCGGTCAATGTAGGGTATGGTTTAGTCGTCAGGGTAGTGTCATGACTGGATTTACATCCATTCTGAGTCTCTCCTGTCACAGATATGGATTCACTCTCGTTGTTGAGGGCCATGGTGATTTGTTCGCCAATGGCACCGCTGCTCCACGTGTATTTGATGATTTGGTTTGAGAGCGAAGGATCCATTGTTTGTGCATTCAGTACCTTAGTTTCGCCGATACACACCACATCCGTGTTTGGAGTGGTGATTATGATGGCGGGAGCCTGTTCAATCTCCACGTATATGGAGTCTTTACTTTTACATCCTGTGCCGGCGTTTTCACCCTCTACTATATACCATCCGTCGCTTGGAGAGTCCCAAGTGCATTCCCATTCCCTTCCGGTGATTCCTCCCCCTTGCTTCCACCAAGTGTATGAACTAGCTCCTGTTGCGGATAGAGACAGTGCGTCACCCACGCAAATTTTGTTGAGACCTATGATGCCGACTCCTGGTGCTTCGTTCACGGTCAGACTGAATTCGCTGCTGGACTTACAAGTAATTCCTCCATTTATCTTGTAACCCTCCACGGTGTAGAATCTCTTGGATTCGTTGGCGGTCAGGATGAAACTCAGAGGTCCGTTGGCTGGGGTAGTGGTACTTCCCGCTACGGAATCATTGTCGACCGAGCAGGAGTCGACCCCTGATACTTTCAACTCGAATTCCGAACCTGCGCACACGCTTGGAACATTGTTGAACTCGATGGTTGGGTTTTTATACATCCATATGAATATGGAGTCTGTGCTTGTACAACCTTTGACGTCACTTCCGCTGACGGTGTAACGATATACATATTTCCCGTTCTGGAAATATTGGTTGCTTTCTGCTGGCGTGGCAGTGATGACGTCCAGTGTTGGTTGTCCTTGGTTCGGAGTGGTCCAAACGAAGGTCCTGACCGCATCGCCTCTGGCGTCTGTTCCGGACACTTTCATGGTGGTTGAACCTCCGGCGCATATTTCAGTGTATCCGTTTTCGACGGCTTTGTTGTTGGCGGTAATGGTCAACTCCGGCAATGGCATTGCATTGATGCGGATGGAGTCAACTTGCATACATCCGTTTTCCGCCATCACGGCTAAATAGAAGTTGGTGCTATCTGATGCGGTGATGCCGGATAGCTCCGCTTTCGCATTCGTCATCACGTGGAAATCATTCCCGTTGATTTGTTCTATTCCGCCCCATGTGTCTTTGTCATACCATGCGTATTGACAATCCTCCATGCTGGTGCTTCCGTCCAATTTTATATCTGATGTGCCCTTACATATATCCACCTGCTTGATTTGCCCATTAGGTATGTACATGTTGGAGATGGATATTTTTGAGGTTGGCTTTTCGATGACCGATACGTCGTGGAAGCCTTCGAAGACACATTCCATGACATTGTTGTTGACGCTTCTTCTGTTTTGGTGAATCTGTAACCTGTATTGTATGGTTCCGTTCACAGGTTTTACGGTGCAGTATCTTCCGTCTGAACCACTCGATTTTTTCAGAGTGTCACCTACCTCGTTCAGCCATACGTAGTAGTAATCTTCGTTGTATGCTTTGAGTGAATCCTCAGGATATGATTCATCGTCCAAACTGAGTGTGGTGGAGTCTCCGTAGCAGACATAGTCCTCTCCATTGATGACCACATCCGGTCTTCTGCTTACATCAATTGATTTGATGACCGGAATTTTACAGTCGTTCTTTGTGATGACCATTAATCGAGTGGAGAAACTGCAACCATTGTCAGATTGACAGTTGAAAAGTTTTGTCGGCTCGAATGCTCCGTCTTCCTCTTCCACTTCTCCTGCTTGGTTGTAGTAGGTCCACACTTGGTAGGTGATTTCATCGTTTTTTATTTGTGTTCCGTCGCTCATTGTGACAGGATGCACTTCTGAGAGGTTGTTAAACTTCACCTCATTGTAGCATCCTTTGTCCCATGTGAAATCCGCAGTAATAGGGTCCTTTAACAATCGGAATGTTTCTATCACCTTGGTGCAGTTCGGGTCTGCGCTGTTGTACATGGTGCAGGTGTAATCCATGTTTTCTTTGATATCAGCGTCTGGTATGGCGCAAATGTATGCGGTTTTTTGATTTTGTGGTGTAAAGACTTTTCCGTCACTTCTCTTCCATTCGTATGTGTCGAAAGCATCAGGCGCGGTGATGACCGCATCCTCACCATTCCCGCAGTTCTTGATTACCAACTCCATCTTTTGGGTAGAGGCGTTGACGTAGGCGTAGGTGCGGTGAAAACCTCCGGTGAAAGCGGTCACAAAGGTTTTGTTCCTCTTACATACCGAGCAGTATGCGTTGAAATAGCCTGCGCTGTCTGTAGGAACGAGAGGTTCTGTGTTTGTGTAAAATATGGGTTTTCCTTGGGCTTCGTGCTCTCGATCTCCACCACATCTAGGCAATAGTTCCAGACAATCTCGATTCTCCACCTCAATGGTAACTTCTTGACCCACTAATTCTCGAAGGTCGTAGCTTAGCGCCACCCATCCGTCGTAATAGAATTGTGACAGTAAATCCCTTACATGTGATGCGTTACATTTTGGGTTCGATGAGTTGCATGAATCCATGGTGACATTGTTGAAATAAAGCCATTTGCGTCTTATGCATTGTTTCTTGTCTGGGAGACAATCGTACTGCTTGCAGACTTGTTGGGATTCGACACATTCCTGATATGGGATTTGTTGGTATTGTACACATCGCCGACCCGGTCCATACCCTTGGTATCTTATGCAATCCCCGTTTTTGTATTTTGTAATATATCGCACACAACTGTCACCTGTCAATAAGCAATTGTTATAATTATATCCGAGGCATTTCCATTCCGCACATTCTGCAGTTTCCACAGAGTCCAGTTTCTCTTGTTTGTCCCTCTCATACTCACATGCTTGTTTGAGCCTTGGGTCACTGCTGGAATGATATTCCACTTTGGAACCGCATTCTTGGGAAGGAATCAGTGTGCCATCGTTTTTATAAACCTTGATGCTGAAACGGGGCCTCAGGTTGTCGGGATGTAGATGCGGATGGCTAATAGGGTCTTCGTCCTGCATGATGACCGCATAACGAAGCGTGAGGAGTGTGGAGTTCTCTTTCACTTCGAATTTATAAATGGCACGTTCCGCCATCGCCCTGTTCTTTTCTGACACCAATGTGGAGTCGTTGTAATGCACCTCTGCCGTGTCGTAGGAACCGATACGCATGGATTGTCCGAAGCCTTCTGGTACTAATCTGATGTTGTCGCATGCCAGGTTAAAATCGAATGCCGTACTTGCTACCACCTCGAAGTATCCACGTTCTGTTGTGGTGTTCTCTTCCTTTAGCGTCCAGGTGTCTTGTGCATTCGGATCCATCGGGTCTCCGTTTCCGAAGGTGTTGTTGACATCGTCACAGATGACCAACCTCGAATTCCTCTCGTCGTGGTGGCCTTTGTATTTGTGCCCGTTGTAGCTGTAATTTGGATTCTCGGTATATGTCAACGGCCCATAATATCCGTAGTATCTTGTCCAATTCTCGAACGTTCCTTTCTCGAAACTGAGGTTTGGCGTGTCTATGTTTCTTGTCGCTGCGTAGGTAGACGCTCCGGTAAGGATTAGCGATATTGCTACAATTAAGTTGATCTTCAATAGTTTGTGTATATACTTTGCTTCCATAAGCTTATAAATTTTTCTGTGTTAATAGCAATATCAAAAGTAAATCTATTTTTTTTCATTAACAAATTTTAAACATGGAAATAGATGTAAAAAAGTCAATTGGTATCGCAATTATGTCATCATTGCGTCATTTTTTGTCCATAGCGTTCGATCGTCCGATAATTTACTGATAGATAATTTGTTGCGTGTTCTTTCTCGGAAGTCCTCTGTTGTGTCGCTAGAAAAGTACCCGAAATCGTTGTTGACTCCATCCCGAAAGACGTGTTTTTTGTGTATATGACAACAAGCGGAGACAATTCTTTCTTTGTCTCCGCTTGTGTCTGGTTTTCAAATATTTGTATTTTCTGTGTAATAGATACCGTGATGAATCTATCCGGCGGTGCGAATGTTTAGTTGAAGTATGTCTTAGCTCTTTCTTCGCAGCTCTTCCCATTTGCACTCGTCCAGCTTTGAACCCACCACTTGCACGATGTTTCCGCTCACGAGCGAGCCTATTTCTCCGCATCGTTTCATGTCGTATCCTTTGTGGAGACCATACAGAAATCCGGAAGCGAACAAATCTCCGGCCCCTGTTGTGTCTATGGCGGTCACGCCTGGCAGGCAATCCACCCGTACCGTTTTACCTCCCTTTTTGATCAACGAGCCCTTCTTGCCTAGTTTGACGACGGCTATTTCGCACATCTCCGCAATGTAGTCGAGTGCCTCTTCCGGTTCCCTCTGTGCAAAGGCTTTCGCCTCTTCCTCGTTGGCGAAGACGATGTCGACATATTCCTTCACGGCACGTTGCAGGAACTCCAGGTTCTCTTCTACCACATTGTAGCTGGCAAGGTCCAATGATACTTTCGCACCCGCTGCTTTCGCCATCTTCATGGCTGCTTCGATCATGGTGGTGTTCTGAACCAAATAACCCTCAATGTGGCAGAGGTCCACACCCTTGAACCAGTTAGGGTCGAAATCGTTCTCTGTCAGTGTGCTGGCCGCTCCTAGGCAGGTGGCCATGGTTCGCTCGCTGTCTGGCGAAATCAGGGAGACGCATACGCCGGTCGGCAAATCGCTCTTGACGATATGGGTGGTCACACCATGCTTCTCCATATCCGATTTGAAGAACTCACCAGCTTCGTCCTCTCCCGTCTTTCCGATGAAGTGGCAAGGCGCTCCCAATGCGGCAAGTCCTGAAATTGTGTTGGAGGCGGACCCTCCTGTGACGAAATGACGGTCGCCGTCCTTGATTTCGTCTTGTATCTTTGCGGACAAATCCTTGTCTATCAATTGCATACTCCCTTTGGGTAGAGAAAGTTTCTTCAATGTGTCGTCAGACTTCAGTACAGACAAGACATCCACCAGTGCGTTTCCTAATCCTATTGTTACCATATTTTTTCTTCTTTTTTGTGAAATTTATATGCAAATATATTTTTTTTATTCGAGAAAACAACCTAAATTTGCACCGCATTTGAGGGAAATCCTCGGGTGTGGAAATTCTTCCTTAGCTCAGTCGGTTAGAGCACCTGACTGTTAATCAGGGGGTCCTTGGTTCAAGTCCAAGAGGGAGAGCAGAGAGAGTCGGTGACGGCTCTCTTTTTTTGTCTTCTGGGGGCAGAAGACGAAGGTCTTTAGGGTCGGAGGGCTAGTGGCTAGAGTCAAAAGGCTAAAGTCTTAATTGTCAGTTGGTTGCTTTTAGTTAATAACTTTTGCTTGAAAATTTCTTTTCCTTCTTTTTTTCATTATATTTTTGCCTTTGTTAGCATTCAATCATAGACCCTAATAAAATGGCAGAATTTGTTCATTTACATGTTCACTCTCACTACTCCATCCTCGACGGTATGTCGAAGGTGCCGGATTTGGTGGACAAGTGTATGCGGACCGGCATGCGTGCGATGGCGCTGACGGACCACGGTAATATGTTCGGCATCAAGGACCTGAAAGACTATGTCAAGAAGGTGAATGGCGCTCCTAAGAAAAAGGTGAAGGAGTGTGAGGAGAATATCGAGAAGGAGACAGATCCCGCCAAGAAGGCCGAATTGGAGGCTGAACTGGTGAAGCTGAAGGAGAAGGCGGAGGCTTTCGTCCCATTCAAACCTATCATCGGTACGGAGGCTTACTGCGCACGTCGTACCTTGCATGACAAGGATAAGACGGTCAAGGAGATATCCGCAGAGACGGGCAAGGAACGTATCGTCGACCGTAGCGGTCACCACCTGATTCTTTTGGCGAAGAACATGGCAGGGTACAAAAGTCTTTGTAAACTGGCTTCCATCGCCTATACGGAGGGTTATTACGACAACCCTCGTATAGATAAGAACGTGCTGAAGCAGTACCATGAGGGCCTTATTGTCTGCTCCGCCTGCTTGGGAGGTGAGATCCCCCAACTGATCATCGCAGGTAAGATCGACGAGGCGGAGAAGTCTATCATGTGGTTCAAGGAAATCTTCGGAGACGATTATTACATAGAGTTGCAGCGTCACAAGACGGACAAGCCGAACGCCGCCACAGATACTTACGAGCGCCAGCAGATGGTGAACAAGGTGCTGATCGAATTGGCCCGCAAGACCAATACGAAGATCATCGCCACGAACGATGTGCACTTCGTCGAGGAGGAGCACGGCGAGGCGCACGACCGCCTTATCTGCTTGAGCACGGGTAAGGACTACGACGACCCGAACCGCCTGCACTACACGAAGCAGGAGTGGTTGAAGACGCCGGACGAGATGTACAGCATATTCGATGACATTCCTGAGGCGCTGACGAACACGCTGGAGATTGCGGACAAGGTGGAGGTGTACGACATCGATTCGGACCCTATCATGCCTAAGTTCGATATCCCGGCTGACTTCGGCACGGAGGAGGAGTACCGTAAAAAATTCACGGAAAAAGACCTCTTCGACGAGTTCACGCAGAACGAGAAGCATGAGGTGGTGCTGAGCCAGGAGGATGCTGAGAAGAAGATTAAGAAATTGGGTGGATACGAGAAGCTGTATCGTATCAAGTTGGAGGCGGATTACCTCAACAAGTTGGCATGGGACGGAGCGAAGAAACGCTACGGCGACCATCTGACGGAGGAGCAGACAGAGCGTATCACCTTCGAGCTGCATATCATGAAGACCATGGGTTTCCCAGGCTACTTCCTGATCGTGCAGGACTATATCCGCGCCGCCCGCGAGGAGTTGGGCGTGAGCGTGGGCCCAGGTCGTGGATCCGCCGCCGGATCGGTGGTGGCGTACTGCCTATGGATCACGGACCTCGACCCGCTGAAGTATGATTTGCTGTTCGAGCGTTTCCTGAACCCTGACCGTATATCCTTGCCCGATATCGACGTCGACTTTGATGATGACGGACGAAGCAAGGTGCTCACATGGGTGCGCAAGCGTTACGGCGAGGAGAAGGTGGCGCATATCATCACCTATGGAACCATGGCGACGAAGTCTTCCGTGGCGGATGTCGGCCGTGTGCAGAAGGTGCCGCTCCCTACGGTGAACGCTATCAAGGCGCTGATTCCAGACCGTGGATTCGATGAGGAGTCGGTGAAGGCGGTGGAGGGTACTCTGCCTAAGAAGATGCCGAAGGTGAACCTCAAGAACTGCTTCAAGTATATTCCGCAGCTGCGTGACATGAAGAACGGTTCGGACGAGAACATCTCCACGATGCTGACCTATGCGCAGGAGTTGGAGGATACCAACCGTCAAGTGGGTATCCACGCTTGTGGTGTGATCATCGGTGCGGACGACCTGACGAAATTCGCCCCCGTCTGCACCATACATGATAAGAAACTGGACAAGGATGTGGTGGTGACCCAATACGACGGACATGTGGTCGAGTCGGTGGGTTTGATCAAGATGGACTTCCTCGGACTCAGTACCCTGACGTTGATCAAGGAGGCGCTCGCCAACGTGAAGAAGGCGCGTGGCATCGATGTGGACATCTCCAACATCCCTATTGATGACGAATTGACCTACCAGCTCTATAGTGAGGGACGCACCATCGGTACGTTCCAGTTCGAGTCTCCCGGTATGCAGAAATACCTTCGCGAGCTGAAGCCTACGCAGATCACCGACTTGATCGCCATGAACGCGTTGTATCGTCCGGGACCTATCGAGTATATTCCTACGTTCATCCGTCGTAAGAATGGATTGGAGCCTATCGAGTACGATATCCCAGTGATGGAGAAGTACCTCAAGGATACCTATGGTGTCACTGTCTATCAGGAGCAGGTGATGTTGCTGAGCCGTTTGCTGGCCAACTTCACCCGTGGTGAGGCGGACACCTTGCGTAAGGCGATGGGTAAGAAGATTTTTGCTATGCTGGCCATCCTGAAGCCTAAGTTCATCGAGGGCGGTAAGAAGAACGGGCATGATCCGGAGATTTTGGAAAAGATATGGAAAGACTGGGAGAAGTTCGCTTCCTATGCCTTCAACAAGTCGCACGCCGCATGCTACGCCTGGGTGGCCTACCAGACCGGTTACCTGAAGGCGCATTATCCTGCGGAGTACATGGCCGCCAACCTGACGCTCAGCAAGGATAACATCACCGATGTGCAGAAGTTCATGGAGGAGTGTAAGTCCATGAAGATCAAGGTGAAGGGACCAGACGTCAACGAGTCGGAGATGAACTTCACCGTGAACAAAGACGGTGCTATCCGTTTCGGACTGGGTGGTATCAAGGGCGTCGGCGAGGCATCCGTGATAGCCATTGTGACGGAGCGCGAGAAGAACGGTCCGTACACCTCCATCTTCGATTTTGTGGAGCGTGTCGACCTGAAAGCCTGTAACCGAAAGACGTTGGAGAGCTTGGCGTTGTCGGGCGCATTCGACTCCCTCCCGAATTGTACTAGGGAGCAGATCATGTCTCCTACGGACAAGGGACGAACCGTGTCGGAGGTGCTCTGCCAGTATGGCACGCAGTGCAAGTTGGCCGCACAGAGCAATGTGCAGTCCCTTTTTGGCGGGGATGTGGGCATGAAACCACAGCAGCCGATATTGCCGAAGGCGGAGGCGTGGTCCGATTTGTACCGGTTGGAAAAAGAACGTGAATTGGTGGGAATTTATCTTTCTGCCCATCCACTTGATGCATATTACGTATTTTTAAATTATATTTGCAATGTGAGGATGAGTGATATGGAGACGGACACAAGTTTCGGAGCCAATCATTTAGATCAGGAGTTGATGATGGGAGGAGTCATCACGGAGGCGGTCTCCACCGTTTCGAAGAAGGGAACACCTTGCCGGTTCATTACGGTGGAGGATTATTCGGGGTCCCATCGTTTCGCCCTCTTCCGTTCGGAGGACATTGTGAAGTTCTCCCCGTATGAGAAGGGTATGATGGTCTTCATCAGCGGTAGTTACTCCAAACGTCGGTATGGAGACTTCATCGACTTCAACATCGCCACGGTGAAGCCGTTGGCGGAAGAGAGCCGCGATTTCTCCGGCAACCTGACGATCAAGATCAAGGAGGAGAATGTCACATCGGAATTTGTCACGAACTTCTTGTCGTTGATCGAAGGCCAGGATGGCAATGTGAACCTCTCCTTGGCGGTGGTGGAACCTTCCACGGGCAACCCTGTGACTGTGACGTCCCGCACGAGGAAGATTAAGCTCACACGTCCTTTGATGGAGTACCTCGAGCAGATGCGTCAGGATGGTTCGGTCGACCTAAGTGTCGCCTAATGGTTTATGATAGAATTTTGTATGAATAATTGTAAAAATTATAACGAGTATGAATAATATTACAGATGCAAATTACGAAGAGATGGTAAAGAGCGATAAGCTCTTAGTGTTGGATTTCGGCGCAAGTTGGTGCGTTCCTTGCAAGAACGTCGCTGTCATCTTGGAGGAATTGTCTGAAACGTATGCTGATCGTGTGGTGTTCGGCAAAGTGGATGTGGATGAGAATCCTGATTTGGTCGACATGTATAAGGTGCGCAACGTCCCAACTATCTTCTTGGTACGCAATGGAGAGATTGTCGACAAGATGGTCGGCGGGTATCCGAAGCCGGATATTGTCGCTAAGATTGAAGCTAATTTATAATTCTGCGTATGGATTCACTTGATTTCATATACATATTGCTTGTCATCGGCGTCTTTGTCTATTCTATCATGAAAAGCAAGATTAAGGCGGCGGAGAATCGGGAGGAAAGCAGGGCTAAATCACAGACGATAAGTTCGGGTGTGGAGCCGATGACGACACCTTTCAAGGAAAGGGTCGCATCTAACAAAAAGAAGTCCTCTAGCCCGTTCCTGACGACGGAAATGGAGACATTCGATTCGGTCAGGAATGTGCGGAACCAGAAGGTGCAACCCAGAAATAATGTTCGCACTGATAAGCCGTCCTCTATGGCAGGTGTTGATATGGGTAGCGCGGATGGATTCTCTTTCAAGACGACGGAGGATGCGAGACGTGCTTTCATCGCCTCTGAGATATGGAATAGAAAATATAGCTAATCGATTATACCATGGGAAAGAAAAGGTTGGTTGTTTTGACGGGGGCTGGAATCAGTGCGGAGAGCGGCATCAGCACGTTCCGTGATTCGGATGGCCTGTGGAACGAGTATCGTGTCGAGGATGTCGCCACGCCGGAGGGATTTTACCGTAATCCGGAGATGGTATTGAACTTCTACAACGATATGCGCAAGGACCTGAAGAACCATCAGCCTAACTACGGGCATATTGGATTGAAGGAGTTGGAGGAGGACTTCGACGTGAAGATCATCACCCAAAACGTGGACGACCTGCATGAAAGGGCGGGTAGTTCCTCCATTATCCATCTCCATGGTGAATTGATGAAGGTTTGCTCCTCAAATGATACGAGCCTCGTGTCGACCTTACCCTCTATGGAGAGTGAGATCCACGTGGGAGACAAGGCTTCTGATGGTAGTCAGTTGCGCCCTTTCATCGTGTGGTTCAGTGAACCTGTGCCGATGATCGAGCCGGCCATCGAGTGGGTGGAGCAGGCGGATATCTTTTTAATCGTGGGCAGTTCTTTGGTTGTTTATCCTGCGGCGGGGTTGGTTCATTACTTGCGTAGGGAGGTGCCTATCTATGTGATAGACCCTAAACCGGTCACGGTCCCATCGTCCAGACCCATCTATATGATTCAGAAGGGGGCATCCGAGGGAATGAAGGAGTTTATCTCTATGGTTCGCGGATAATACTCCGGAAATTTATTCCCCTTGCGGCGGTTCTCCCCTTAATCAAGGACTTCTGTGTATTGTGTTTCCTTGATTTATATGGCTTATTTTTCTCGGAAATTTAAGTTTTTGAGCATTTTTCCCGTTATCTAACGATAAATGACTATCTTAGCACGATTTTTAACCAAAATATAAACGAATAACTAAAAAAGAAGGAATATAATATGGAAGAGAAAACCAAAGGTGCGTGGAAAATCAAGACGCTCCTCTCTATCGCAGGTAAGATGCAGTGGAGAAAATTGGACAAAGCAGCTAAAGATTGTAAGAAAGCGCAAGAGAAAACGCTGAGAGGTATTTTGGAATATGCGAAGGATTCCGTCTACGGTAAGGAACACAACTTCGCCAAAATTTTGGAAGCGAAGAGCGCTGACGAGTTGTTCAAACTCTATGAGGAAAACGTGAAGTCTAACGACTATGAGGATTTCCGCCCATATGTGGAGCGCCACAAACATGGTGAGGAAAACGTGCTTTTCCCTGGCAAACCTAAGATGTACGCCACCACTTCCGGTACGACCAGCGAACCGAAGTGGATTCCTATCACGAACGAATACTACTCCAACGTCTATAGCAAGATGACCAAGGTATGGTTGTACTCTTTCATCAAGAATCGTCCGAAGACTTTTGATGGACAGATCGTCTCTATCGTGGGCAAGGCTATCGAGGGCGCCGCTCCGGACGGAACGGTATACGGCTCTGTGTCAGGTGTGACGCAACGTGACTGCCCTGAGTTCATCAAGGTGGCTTACACGGCTCCTGCCGATGTGTTCACCATCTCTGACTACAAGGCACGCTACTATTGCATCATGCGTTTGGGTATCGAGCATAATGTGCACTTGATCGTGACTGCTAACCCTTCCACGATCGTGGAGATGCAGAAGAACGTGAACGAGTTCTACGACGATTACGTGGATGATATCGAGAAGGGTACCATCAGCGCTAAGATCAATATCCCTGAGGAGGTTAGACAAAACATCATCAAGGGCAAGAATTTGCAGCCAAACCCTGAGCGTGCGAAGGAACTCCGTGCGTTGAAGGAGAAGTACGGCACCGTGTTGCCTAAGCACTATTGGCCTAACATGCAGATCCTGAACACTTGGAAGTGCGGTAACACGAAGTTCTATCTGGATAAGTTCAAGGACTCCTTCCCTGAGCAGATGATGCACTTGGAGTTCAGCTACTTCTCTTCCGAGTGTCGTGCGGGCTTGGTGTTGGACGATACGACCGGTACGGTCCTCTTCCCTCACATGCACTACTTCGAGTTTGTTGAGAAGAGTGATCTTGAGAACCCTAATCCTAAGTTCTTGCGTCTGCATGAACTGGAGGTTGGCAAGCAATATTGCCCATACGTTACTACTTGGGCGGGCCTCTATCGTTACACGATGAGCGACTTGCTTGAGGTGGAAGGATTCTACGGAACCATCCCTAAGGTACACATGGTACAGAAGATCAACGGTATCGTGACGATGACGGGTGAGAAACTGCACGAGACTCAGTTCACGGGTGCTGTCGAGGAGGCTGCGAAGGAATTGAATATGCCAGTTAAGTTCTTCATCGGTTTCGCCGACCTGAGCGTTTCCGCTTACCATTTCTACTACGAGTTCGAGGACCAGAATGCTACGCAGGAACAAGCTGAGGCGTTCACTAAATTGGTGGATGATAAGCTGAAACAACGTAATATGGAGTATCAAGCTAAGCGTGACTCCTTGCGTGTGCATGATCCGCTCACGCATATACTCGTTTCCGAATCGTTCGAGAAGTTCAAGGCACGTTGCATCGATGAGGGTGCCCGCGACGGACAGTTCAAGCTGAACTTGTTGTTGCAGGATGAGAACCGTCATGCTAAATTCAAAGACCTCGTTAAGAAATAATGGTGAAGATTGATTGGTCGAGAGTGAAGGCGGTTGTCTTCGATTTCGATGGTACATTATACGACAAGAAGAATTATCCCCTTCACCTGATTCTGGCGAACCCTCTGGACATCTGCAAGGTGGGTGCCGAGCGTTCTGTGCGGAAAGGGATGAAGGACAAGGATTTCGAGACAGAGGAGAATTTTAATCGTGCCTTTTTCCAACAACTAGCGGAAAGGCAGAAGGTCTCCGTCGAGAAAGCCCAGATGTGGTACAACGAGGCCTATCTGGGCAGGTTCTTGAAAATCCTGAAGAAGCATTACCATGCCCAGCCTAGGGTGGATGAGCTTTTGCAGAAACTCCGTGACCGGGACGTGAAGACGGCTGTTTTCTCGGATTACCAGCGCACGGAGGAACGTATGGAGGCTGTCGGTATTTCTCCCTCGACGTTCGACTTCTGTTTCAGCGCTCCTGACATGGGTGCCTTGAAGCCGGCTCCCCGCCTGATGTGGGAGATCCTTTCGCAAATGGAGGTGGAGGGCCCTGAGATCCTTGTGGTCGGTGACCGAACCGATACGGACGGTGTTTCCGCCTTGGTGGTGGAGGGCCAGTTCGCCCAAATCGTCAGGAAAAAACCGGAGGAAGAGGTCACTACGCATGCTGTTATGCTTTGGGACGAGTTCGTGGAGGAAGCCATGAACGTTCCGATGGGATGATTTTTTATTGAATTCGATTGTTTATAAGGCGGATACATCGTGTGTCCGCCTTTTGTTTTCTTAAAAAAAAGCTATTCGGGTATGGTGTTTTCTGCCGAATTCTTTAATTTTGCATCGATGTGTTATCGCAAATGATAGAACTGTAATTGAAAAATGTTTGGTTGTTATGTTGGACAGTAGTGAACAAATTAATAGTAAAGAGAGATACGAGTTTTATAAAAAGGCAGATGTGATCGCTTATTCGGTGTATCCGTCGTTTAAGGGCAGGTTGCGGGCACTGTTGCTGAATCTAAGCTATCGCTTTATTCGTGTGTTGAGACGCTATGAATATGTCTTGAATTGCAAGAAAGGTTTCATCCGCAGTTTCGAACTTTTTTTCATCATTATCTATTACCGGCATCTGTCGGTGAAGACTGGTTATAATGTTCCACCGAATGTTTTGGGACCAGGTTGTGTCCTTCATTGTTTGGGCCCTGTGAATATCAACAAGGGGGGATGCGTCGGTGAAAACACTCGCATCCATGTGTGTACTCAGATGGGGACGGGCGCAGGCTATGCCAATGCCGCACCTAAGTTGGGGAAGAATTGCTACGTGGCTCCGGGCGCTAAAATCTTTGGCGATATTACCATCTCTGATTGTACGGTGATTGGTGCCAATGCGGTTGTGAACAAGGGGTGCGAAAAGAGCAATGTCCTTTTGGCTGGCGTGCCTGCCAAAGTGAAGAAGGAGGACGTGGATGTCTTCGATTTCATCATTCCTTCCACGATAGTCGCACAGCTAAGCATTGAGGAGCAACGCTTCCTTTTCCATAAAACCTCCCTTGAGGTGAAGAAGTATCTGGTGGAGAGGGGATACCTGAAGGAATTTAGGGATTAAGAGTTGTGTGGTATTATGCTATGACAAAAAACAAAAAAGGTTGAATGCTGAGCATCCAACCTTTTTTTGCGGTGCGGACGGGACTCGAACCCGTGACCCCATGCGTGACAGGCATGTATTCTAACCAGCTGAACTACCGTACCAATCACATCGGGTAATTCCCAAATGCGGTGCAAAGGTAGTGTTTTAATTTTAATACGCAATGCTTTTTGTTTCTTTTTTCTTCTGCGTGCATGTTTTTTTCGTGCGGGAGCTGTTATTCATGCGGAATTTTCTTTGTTAATACTTTGTCGTGGAGTTTTTTAGCCTTATAAGTGAATTATTTGTAGATTTGCATTTGTAAAAATGTATTTTGATGAAAGCTTATATCTCGTTGATCTTCTTTTTGTCGGTGATGGCGGTGTTAACGCTGTTGTGTCTAATTTTCCCTTCTTCGGGAATCACTATAGGTGCGCAGCCTGATCCGGAAGACACATTGGGGGTCAAAGTGGATAGTCTGGCGTTGGACTCCATAGAGGATGCCAGGCTGAATGGTATAGTGGATACCTCTCTTGTCATTGAAGATGACAGTGTTGTGCAATATGAGTCTAATTTCCTCGAGCAAATTGGGAAAGAGAGCATCACCCTTACGTTTCCGTCGCTGACGCAGGCGTTGTCGAAAAGCAATAGTGACAATGAGTCGGCTGAAAGCAAACTGCGCAAGGCGGAGGAGGAGCTTCGTCTCCAAATCGAACAAGACTCCCTCGATAAGGTGAGAGAGTTGCAAATGGCGGAGGAGGAGAAGGAACGCAAGGCGTTCGAGGATACTTTGAAGTCTTACCAACACTTTGCGGAGAAGAGCTCGGCGAGAATCTACTTCCCTAACGATGATTTCCACATGATGGACAAGCTGTTCGTCGCCCTGCAGAACTGTGGCAGGGGGCCTGTGGTGCATATCTTGCATTATGGAGACTCCCAGATTGAGTCGGACCGTATTACAGGTTATGTCCGTGAACAATTCCAGAAAAAATTCGGTGGTTTCGGTCCGGGTACTTGCCCTGCCATCCAACCCATCCGCTCCTATACGGTGGTGCAGACCTTCTCAGACAGTCTGCCTCGTTACATCGCTGATGGAACAATGCAACAGAAACTGCCGGACGACCACTATGGTGTCTTGGCCCAGATGGCGAAGCTGAGAGGTGGAAAGGTGACGTTGGGTTATACAACCTGCAACAACAGCAAGGTATACAACCATGCGAAAAAGTTCTCCCAAGTCCGCCTTTTGGTTGGCAACACGGGTGAGAATTTCACCGCTAAACTTAGGTGGGGAAAGCAAGACTCCACGCAGGTGATAGAGGCTGCAACCCCGGAATTCTCTGTCCTCACATGGAAACTGGACACGATGGTCACCAGCGTGAAACTGGACTTGTCCGGTACGGCTGAGTTGTACGGTGTGGCGATGGACGGCAAGTCGGGTGTGGCGATGGACAACATCCCTCTCCGTGGAAGTTCCGGTACCTTCTTTACCAGAATATCCTCCCATCTCCTTTCGGCTGCCATGAAGGAGTTGAATGTAAAACTGATTTTGCTGGAGTTCGGAGGAAACTATACGCCACATATATACAGCTTGGATAGGGTGGAGAAGTATAAGCAGATGATTGCGAGCCAAATACGTTATCTGAGAAATCTGCACCCTGGCGCCATGATCATCCTTATCGGTCCGGCGGATATGTCCCAAAAAATAAATGGTGAGTTGCAGACCTACCCGTTCCTGGAAGAGAACATCGAGGGAATGAAGCAGGCCGCATTGGAGAACGGCGCCGCCTTCTGGGATATGTACCAGGTGATGGGTGGACGAAATTCCATGATCAAATGGGTGGAACATGTGCCTGCTTGGGCGGCCTCTGACTATATTCACTTCACACCGACGGGTGCGGGACGTATCGCTGATATGTTCGTGCAATCCTTCATGAACTATTACGACTATTATTGCTTCTTGAAGAGAAATAAGAAGTGGAGCGATGAACTGCGAAAGAAACAGGAGGAGGAGAAACAGAAACTAGAGAGTCAAGTGAACCAGGCTGCTCAGTCCAGTCAGTCTAATCAGGTGAAACAAGTGAAACAGGTGAAGAAATGAGACGATGGCTTCTTATATTAATGGTTTGCATTCCCTGTGTGTGTGCTAATGCTGCGCAGGGATTTCTGCGGCGTGGCGTGCCTACGTATGATTTTATCTCCGATTCGCTGAATAAGATAATCACGCCTGGATCGACGGATCGACGGGACGCTTTCTTCGAAAAACTGGACTCTATCGTTTTGTGCCACGAGGGAATGGTCAATATCCTGCATATTGGGGGGTCCCACGTGCAGGCGGACATCTATTCGCACGAGATCCGTCGCAACCTCGACTCCATCAACGACCAAAGCCAACCAGGGCGCGGTCTTATCTTCCCCTATACGGTGGCTAAGACGAATAACCCTTCCAACTATAAGATTATGTATCGTGGTGAGTGGACCACCACCAAAAACGTGATGCGTGAGAGAAAGGCTGTCTTGGGTCTGACGGGCATGGCGGTCACTACGTCTGATTCGCTCGCTGAACTTACGGTGTGCCTGAATGGTAAGAACCGGTCTAATCGATGGACTTGCAATAAGTTAACTTTGCTGGGCTATGCGGATTCCGTCTGCATGGTGGAGCCTTTCGTCCGGCTGACGGACTCCTCGCTTTATGCGGCACGTTTTGATTCCGCTCTTTCTGTCTATGTCTTCGAGTTCGATCGTTTGGTGGACACGTTCACCATCGTCTTTGACCAGGTGGACAGTGTACTTCATGAGTTTACCATTACGGGTATTTTGCCGGAAAAGAGTGAACCGGGTGTTGTCTATAGCTCCATCGGTGTGAATGGTGCGACTGTCCCTTCGTACCTCTCTTGTGAGAACTTCGATAGGGACCTCTCCCTTATCCATCCGGATATGGTGATTTATGCCATAGGCATCAATGATGCGCTTGTGAAGAATTTCTCCGAAGAGAAGTTCATCCATCGATATGACTCCCTCATCTCTAGAGTGGAGTCCGTCTCCCCGAATTGTTACCATGTCTTTGTGACGAACAATGATTCCTATAAGCGGGTGCGTGCTAACCGTCGTACTCATTATGAGGTCAATAAGAACGGACTGAAGGCCCGCGACGCTTTCTACAAGCTTGCGGAGAAGCATAACGGTAGTGTCTGGGACCTCTTCGAGATAATGGGCGGTCTAGGTTCCATGAAGCTGTGGGAGAAGGAAGGCATGGCGGCGAAAGATAAGGTGCATTTTACTCACAAAGGATATGTGTTGATTGGTGATTTGTTTTATAACGCGTTGATAAACGCATATTTGGAGAAAAATAATAAGGAATAATTGGTAGTATGGAATTGGTTGTAAATTTTCTTAAAGATACATTCGCATTTGATGAAAACTCTCCGCTGCTTTTCACCCAGCTCTATTTTTGGGTGTTCTTCGTGGCGGTCTTCGCTGTCTTCTCCTTGGTGCATAGCAAGGTGTTGCTCCGAAATACGTTCCTCTTTTTCGTCAGTGTGCTATTTTACTATAAGACAAGCGGTTGGTTCACGTTGATCTTAGTCTTCGCGACGCTCTTCAATTACATCGACGGCCTCCTCATCTACCATTCCAAAAAGGGGTGGAAGACCACTTGGCTGGTGCTGGGACTCATCGTCAACCTGGCCTCCCTTTGCTACTTCAAGTATGCCTATTTCTTTGCGGATATGGTGCAGAACCTATTCGGCGCACATATCGATGTGAAGAATGTCTTCTCTATGATTGGTAACCGTATCTTGGAAGACCATCCTTCCATCTTCTCCACCTTGGGTTCCCCGGCGGACCCTAGCAAGCCTTACTTTACGGTCGATCGGATCCTGCTTCCGGTAGGTATCTCCTTCTTCACATTCCAGTGTATCAGCTACTTGATGGATATTTTCCGTGATAAGGTGGCCCCTGTGAAGAATATCCTCAACTTCGGGTTCTATGTAACCTTCTTCCCGCAATTGGTGGCGGGCCCTATCGTGCGCGCAAGCACTTTCATACCTCAGCTTTACAAGAAATATTTTCTTTCGAGGAGGATGTTCGGTATCGCCATCTTCTGGATTCTGAATGGTATGGCGAAGAAGATCATCTTGAGCGACTATATCGCAGTGAACTTCATCGACCGTGTCTTCGAGAACCCTACCATGTACTCCGGCTTCGAGAACTTCGCCGCGCTGTTCGGCTATTCGCTTCAGGTGTACACTGACTTCTCCGGCTATACGGACATCGCGATCGGTCTTGCCATGCTGATGGGCTTCTATTTGCCGAAGAACTTCAACTCGCCTTACAAGGCCACCAATCCGGGTGAGTTCTGGAAACGTTGGCACATCTCCCTCTCCAAGTGGTTGCAGGATTACCTCTACATACCATTGGGAGGAAACCGTACCGCCTCAATCGGTACTTATGCTTGTATCATCACCATCTCTTTGGTGGGCATGATCCTCTCGGGTAGTATCTGGGTGGCTATCGTGGTGCTGGCCATCGCGCTTATTGTTACGATCAATTGCTACAAATATCCTGAGAAGAAAAAGAATTTGACGTCTAACATGAACCGATTGAACACTATGTTGTTGGGCGGTTTGTGGCACGGCGCCAGCTGGAACTTCATGATCTGGGGTGGTCTGAACGGTATCGGTATGATCGTGTACCGTTTCTGGAAAGACATGAACGTCTATGTCCGCTCGTGGGTCTCCTTGCTGATCGCAGCCGTCTTCTTCGTGCTGGCGAAGTTCTTCCCAGCACCGATCTGGAATATCGCGGTGATTTGGATGGGTGTCATAGCTGTTGGTTCCTTCATCCGTATGCTCTACCACTTCTTCGAGGGTACGGCCGAATTGAAACCGTTGGCGACGGCTTGGGCGGTTTTGCAGACCTTCGTCTTCATCACATGGACGCGACTCTTCTTCCGTTCCGGCTCCAACTTGGACCCTGCGCAGGCGAATGAACAGGCTTGGATGACCGCCAAGGATATGGTCAATCAGATTGGTACGAAGTGGAATACAGCGGTGATTCCTAACATGGTTTGGGAGTATCGCTACGTCTTTACGCTTATCATTTTGGGTATGATCATTCACTGGTTGCCGGAGCATTTCAAGCGCAGATACAGACTCTGGTTCGCCACCACACCGTTGCCTCTGATGGCTCTCTACGTGGTGATCGCAGTCTTCATCATATACCAGTTCATCACGGCGGACTTGCAGAAGTTCATTTACTTCCAATTCTAAGCGGTTCTGTATTAGAGTGTTGTGCTTAATTTGTTGATTGTTACTGCCTTGTGGAATAAATTCATGTGTGGTACTGCATCCTTTGAAGAAATGCGGAGTGCCGGTCTCTACTGTTTCATTTAGAAAGGGAAACGGAGGATTGTGCGCTTCGTGTTTTAAATGTGCGCCATGCCTTAAAATGGTAAATCGTAAATGATTAAATAGCAATTACTTGCAGCTGCTTTGACCGGCAAGTGAAAAATCCGTGAATATTGGCTTAAATTTTATGTTATATGACACAATTGTTCGTGATTTTGTATTAATTTCGCGCTTACAACAAAAAATCAGTTAATAGAGTAGTAATGGACAGTCAACATCCTTTTTCAGTTTTCGCCGGATCCAATACGAAGTATTTGGCGGAGGAAATATGCAACTGTTTGGGTTGCAAACTAGGTAAAATCAATTTGCAGAGATTTGCAGATGGTGAGTTCGGAGTCTCCTATGAGGAGTCTGTGCGCGGCCATTATGTTTTCTTGGTTCAATCTACTGTGCCATGCGCAGACAATCTGATGGAGTTGCTCCTGATGATTGACGCGGCCAAGAGGGCTTCCGCTTATAAGATCATCGCTGTAATCCCTTATTTCGGCTGGGCGCGTCAAGACCGTAAGGACAAGCCGCGTGTGGCTATCGGCGCTAAGTTGGTTGCGGACATGTTGACAGTTGCCGGCATCGACCGTCTGATCACGATGGATCTCCATGCCGACCAGATCCAAGGCTTCTTCAATGTGCCTGTCGATCATTTGTATGCTTCTACAATCTTCTTGCCGTATATCCAATCCATGAATCTTGAGAACTTGGTCATCGCTTCTCCTGACGTCGGTGGTTCCAAGAGGGCTAACGCCTACTCCAAGTACTTGGGTTGCCCGATGGTTCTTTGCCATAAGAGCAGAGAGAAGGCCAATGTGGTCAGCGAGATGACGGTCATCGGTGATGTGAAGGGTAAGAACGTTATTATTCTGGATGATATGGTGGACACCGCTGGTACGTTGACGAAGGCGGCAGGCATCATGTCTAACGGTGGAGCGCTCTCCGTTCGTGCGCTCGTTTCCCACGCTGTCATGTCCGATCCGGCCAGCACGCGCGTGGATGAGTCAAGCTTGGAGGAGATCATCTTCACGAACTCGATTCCGTTCCACAAGAACTGCAAGAAGGCGCACATCTTGTCTATCGCGCCGCTCTTCGCTGACACGATCCAACGTGTGATGGACAACCGCTCCATCAGCGAGAACTATTTGACTAAATAATTTTTATAATAATGGGCTGGAATCTTAGTGGTTTCAGCCCTTTTTGTCTTTGCGCATTATGTTTGCGGTCGTTATCTCCGATCATCGTTTGTGGGGCTACAGGTTCCAACCCTGCCTTTTGCCCGATGATGAACAGGCGGACACTTTGCAGTGCCTCCGCTTGGGGGGAGCGGATTTCCCCTTGGAGGGACTCTCGGACGTGGAGGTTAAGATCGTGCGCCTCTGCGAAAAGTATGCGGAGCAATTCGTGATGCGCATCTTCGTCAAGGAGAAACTGTCTGTCGCCGAGTTCCAGACGAAATACTTGAACAATAGGGACAACTACCCTCAGATTCTTCCGTTTATCGAACGGGTCAATTGCGATGTGGCGAACCTGCTTCGTGGCACGGACATCCCTGTCTATCTTCGCGAAAAAAACTTTTCGGGTGTCTATCAGTCTGATAGGGTAGAGGTGTTGCCCCAAGTGTCGCGGCCTGTACCTGCGTTCGACCTCGGTGAGGAGAAACTGACCTATACGCTGAAAATCTTCTCGGGAACGATGGATATGCCTTTCCGCAGATGGAAACGGTCGTTCATCCTTCTCTCCTCCGATCCGTTATGCTTCGTGGGGGGCAAGAAACTTTGCACATTCGAGAAGATGCAATATAAACGTCTTCTGCCCTTTTTGGAGAAGGAGGGGGTCGATGTGCCGATCCGTACTGTCTCCTCTTACATGAAGTCATTTGTCTTGCCTACGCTGGAAAAGGAGGATGTTGAGGCTCACGGATTTGTTGTGGAGAAACGCAACTATGCTCCGCACCCTGTGTTGACGTTGGAGGAGGATCTCTCTTTGCATGCCTCCCTTCGCCTTAGTTTCGCCTATGGGGATATCAGTTGTGATCTCTCTTCCGCCAAGAGACGTTTCGTCTCGTTGTCCGAGGAAGAGGGGTTCCGATTCACGGTTATTGACCGTGATGTGGAGGCGGAGAGTCAGTATGTCAACACCTTGTTGGGCATGGGCTTCCGTCAGGAAAATAGCTCTTTCTATGCATGCGCCAAGGATATTCCGGGGACGTGGCTGTACGAAACCATAGATTTCCTCATAACCCATAGGTCGGAGTTGTCTTCTTTCTCTATTCGGCAGAGGATGGATAAGGAGGAGATCGTCTTGGATTCTCCGAAACTGGATTTCGATGTGAAGGTTAACGATGTCTACGACTGGTTTGACATCCGTGCGGTGGTGCAGGTGGAGGACGAGTCTTTCCCTTTTGCTAATCTACATCGCAATATAATCGATGGCAACCGTGAGTATGTGTTGCGCTCAGGAAAGATTTTTATCATTCCCGAACCATGGTTCGCTCAGTACAAGGATCTTTTCCTCTTCATGGAGGCGAATGGGGAGGATGCGAACCTCCTCAAACTGGACAAGTGTCATGTGGGAATGTTGGACTCGGAGGGGTCCTCTTCCGTTCGTGACTTCCGGGGATTGCTGGAACGACGTGTAGATCTCCCTGCCGGGCTTAAAACCACACTCCGTGATTACCAGCATGTGGGGTATTCGTGGCTTGTGGGACTCTATGATAATGGTTTGGGAGGATGTTTGGCGGATGACATGGGTCTGGGTAAGACGCTTCAGTTGCTTGCCTTTTTCTTGAAGGTATATGAGGCGGATCCGAACGATTCCCCGCAAGAAGATGTGCGGTTCGACACGTTTGAATGGCCGTACGAGTCGGCGCAACCTTCGTTGTTCGACCAGCCTGTGATCAAGCGACCTGAACCAGCCCGTACGGTTAAGCCTCATGCGAAAAAGAAACCAGCTTCCTTGGTTATTATGCCTGCCTCGTTGCTCTTTAATTGGGTGAATGAGAAGGAAAAGTTCGCACCATCACTCCGTCATCTGTTGTATGCAGGAAGCAATCGGGTGTCGGCCGCCTCGTTGGCTAATACGTTCGACCGTCATCATCTGATTTTCACCACATATGGTTTGGTTCGAAGGGATATCGAACACTTGAAGAATTATCACTTCGAGTGTGTGGTGATGGACGAGAGCCAGTATGTGAAGAATGTCTCTTCTCAAGCCTATAAGGCGGTTATGGACTTGCAAGCCTCCCATTTTTACTGTATGTCTGGTACGCCGATAGAGAACTCGTTGGAGGATCTTTGGGCGCAGATGAACTTGGCGAACCGTGGCGTGTTAGGCTCTGTGGAGTCCTTCCGAAAAATCTATGTGAACCCGATCGTGAAACGTGGCGACGAGGAGCGTGCGGAGCGGGTTAAACGCTTCATTAAACCCTTTCTGCTGCGTAGGACGAAGGAGGAGGTGGCGGCGGATTTGCCTCCTGTCGTGGAGCAATTGGTTTATTGTGACATGAGTGATGCCCATCGGGAGATCTATGAGCGGGAGAAGTCCATGGTGCGGAATAGCCTGATGTCTGTAATTGCGGAGTCGGGCGTGAGCAAAAACTCTATTTTAGCCCTCTCGTCCCTGACTAGATTGCGCGAACTATCTAACCATCCGAAACTGCTCTTCGATGATTGCCTAGTGGAGTCCGAGAAGATGAATGAGGTGGTGCGCCGCATCCAGAATCTGAAGGAAGAGGGACATAAGGTATTGGTGTTTTCCTCTTTCGTGCGTCTGTTGGATTTGTTGCAGGAGCGGTTGGATGCGGAGGATGTCAAGTACACGAAGCTGACGGGTGAGACGCAGCGGAGGGAACAGGTGGTGAACACCTTCCAGAATGATCCTTCCGTGGTCTGTTTCCTAATTTCGCTGAAGGCCGGAGGCGTGGGACTGAACCTGATGGCGGCCGACTATGTGTTTATTCTAGACCCTTGGTGGAACCCTGCGGCGGAGATGCAGGCAGTCGATAGGTCCCATCGTATCGGGCAAGACAAGACCGTCTTTGTCTATCGCTTTTTGTCGAAGGATACGGTGGAGGAGAAAATTCATAATATGCAGACGGAAAAATTACAACTTTCGGATATGTTCGTGAATTCCAACAATCCTTTCGTCGATGTCGATTTGGAGACTTTGGAACAATTGTTCGGGTGATAAGCCCTTTTTTGTTGAAACACTATCTGTTTTCGTTGAATATCTTCATATATAAGTGTTTGCTTTTATATCTTTGGAGGTGTTAAAGTTAGTGTTTGATGTTCTTTTTTTTGATGAAAAATGTTTTATATGAGTGAAATATAAAACTTTTTTACTACTTTAGCGTCGTGGAATGACATCGGTCGGATATGAATTGACGGAATGTCTTTCCCATTGGATTTAGACCCTAAATTGTGTTGTTCTATATATTATTATGTGGTTGGCCCATTGAGAAATGCGCCAACCTTTTATGAAAAATAGGGTGTCTATTTCCTGATGTACAAAAAATTGAGTATAATTGTGTTCTAAAAGTATTTCGATTTAGGTGTTTAATTATATATTGGTGAAATTTTATAATAATTAATGATATGAAGAAGAAGTTTTTTCCGGCGATATTGCTTTCCGCTTTGTGCTCATTCGCGGTGCAAGCGGCGACTACAGTCTCTGTTTTAGAAAAAAATGGTGGATT
This sequence comes from Paludibacteraceae bacterium, assembly GCA_045226255.1. Lineage (GTDB taxonomy): Bacteria > Bacteroidota > Bacteroidia > Bacteroidales > Paludibacteraceae > UBA1181. The sequence continues at coordinate 208,533 of JBGVCG010000003.1, forward strand.
GAAGAGTTATAAGGTTGAGGAATCTGGTAAGATGTACTTCTCTGGGGATGGATTGATAATACTGGAAAAGTCTGGCGCTCAGGCTGTTTCGGTGAATGTGTCCAACATTAAGAAGATTACATTCTCTTCTGTCACCATGGGTGTGGATGGAAATGCAGCTGAGCAGATCGCTCTTTTCGCTTTTCCGAATCCAGTGAAGGACGTCGTATTCCTTGCAGGGGTGAAGAATGGCGAGAAGGTTTCAGTATATGCTGCGAATGGGTCATTGGTGAGTGAAATCTCGTATGAGGAGGAGGGCATCAATTTGTCTTCTCTTCCAGCAGGGGCATATGTGCTTTCTGTGTCAGGAAAATCTGTTAAAATCAGTAAGTTATGAAAAAAATTATAATCTTAGGCGCTGCGTTGCTTTTTTCTGTGTTCGCATGGTCTGAGTATTCTATGATTATCCATCGCTCGGGGGGGAAACTTTCTTTCGCCGATTGTCCGACTGTGGACAGCGTGAAGTGTGTGGGAGGAAGTTTAAAGTTGTATGAGAATGGTGAAGATGTTTCTGAAATCCCCTTCCAACAACTGGATAGTTTGACTTTCGTGGATGCGAGCCAGTTGGTCGCTCGTGACACGGTCTATGTTACCTTCTCTGAAGGTAGCGTTAAGTGTGTGAATCCGTACCAGTCCTCTGTGGAGATCAAGACGGAGGGGGCTTGCGTCAACGTGAATTCGGTGGCCTATCAGAAGGATATTGTCTATGTTCTTTCTGGTTCCGCTTCCAACGGATACTTCGCTATCGATTCTGAAAGGAAATTCAAGGTCATCATGGATAATTTGACCCTGACTTCGAATAAGGTGCTTCCTCCTATCCGTTCCTTCTCTGGAAAGACGATGACGGTTGTGCTCAAGGGAAAGAATAGTTTGACGGACTCTGCGAACGATACGGCTAATGCGGTGGTGAGAAGTAAGGGACAGATCGTTTTTGAAAACACTTCCACTGGCTCGCTTGAGGTGAATGCGAAGCAGAAACGTGGCATCCAATCGGGAGACTATATCGAAATCAATGGCGGAAATATTTCTGTCAATTCCGATTTGGGCGATTGCGTTCGTGTCAAAGACTACTTTATGATGGTGGGTGGTCAATTTACTATGAAAGGTGGTGGCTTGAATGTTACAGATGGCTACTTCAGAATGAGTAAAGGTGTTTTCTCCGCTACTTCTGACAAGGAAAAGGTTAAGGTCATTGAGATTGAGACAGAGTTTGTCGACGAGGAAGGTAATGTGGTCGCAAATGGTGAACATGGCGCTTTCTGGATGACTGGTGGTGAGATTAACATCAATGTAAGTGGAAAGGGCGCTCGTTGCATCAAGGCTGATGGTGACGTCAATGTTTATGGCGGTAAAATCAATTGCACATTGTCTGGTCCTTCTATTTATGAGGAGGCGGATGGCGTCACAAATACCACTGCTATTAAGGCGGATGGTTATATCAATTTCGTGGATGGCTCCCATGAGTTCTCGTCTACCGCTTCTGCTACGGGTGCTCGTCTCCTCAATGGAGATATGGGTTTGACTTTCGATTATGGAGTCTCACTGACGCTGACAAACGCTTCCTCTTCGTTCTCTTACGTTAATTCTTCGAATGAGGAAAAATCGAAGGTTAGCTCTTTGATTAAAACAGATAAGAAGATTGTCTTCAACATGTGTAGCTTGTATCTCCGTTCAACTGCTACGGTTGACGGTGCCTTCGGTATCGTATCGGATGGAGATATGGAGGTGAATGACAACGCTGTCATTGTGATCGAGTCCGCTTCCGCTGATGGTATTTACGTCGATGAGGAGCAGAACGGTAAATTGGTCTGCAATGGAGGTTATATCTCTTCCTGCTCGAATGGGGGAAGAGCGTATTCCTGCCCAATCGCCGCAAAAGGCGGTGTTTGTGTCGGCGTTGGAAAGTATAAGCATAATGGAGGATTCGCAAACTCTACTTACGGAACCGCAGGAGATCTCTCGTATGATTTTACACCTTTCCAGGTGTTGGATGAGACGGGTGCTGTTATTTTCTCTCACAATGGTAAGTTCATGGATGGTATAACTGCTAACAAACTTAGCATTAGCGCCAAACTTTCCAAGGACCAAACGTATACGTACAAGGTGGGAGGAAAATTGACTGGTGGCGATGTGATAGAACCTTCTGGCTTTGTTTCGGGTGGAACTTATTCGGGAGGAGAGGACTTAGATGTGACTATCTCTCGTACAAACGTCCTGAACCCAATCAGATAATTATGTATACTTAGGCGGAGCGTCGAAACCCGATGCTCCGCTTTTTTTTTATGGATAAGATTACCCCAGAACAGCGCAGTAAGACGATGTCTCGTATTCGTAGCAAGAATACGAGGCCAGAGCTTATTGTCCGTAAATATCTCTATGCGAATGGTTTCCGTTACCGATTGAACGTGCGTTCGCTGCCGGGCACTCCTGATATTGTCCTGAAGAAATATCACACCGCAATCTTCATTAATGGTTGCTTTTGGCATGGACATATTTGTCAGCAGGGTAGAATGCCTAAGTCTAATGTCTCTTTTTGGGAGAATAAGATCTTGCGTAATAAGGAAAGGGATGAGGAAGTCCGTGATAAATTACGTGCGATAGGTTGGCGTACAATGGTGGTGTGGGAGTGCCAGCTGAAACCTGCCGTGCGGCAACAGACCTTGGAGGGCATTGTTTACCTTCTAAATGAGGCATTCCTCGATTTGTATCGCAAGAAGCCTGCTGCCAAACCATATTATGAGACGAACCCTGATGAAGAGCAACGTATGGTAGCCGAGGAGTCCCTTCAGTATGGACATAATGATTAGCGTGTAAGTTGGTTGGGTAGTGCATTCTCTCCAACCCTCTTTTCGCCGAATAATAGCAGTTTATTCTTACGCTTTTATAAAATGAAGGTCTCTCCACCTCCTGCGAAGCAGGGCGGTGGAGAGACCTTCGAATTTGTTTGAACTCAGTTTTGTTACTCTTGTGATTTCACAAACTGGAAGAGAACTTCATTCCCTAATCTTAGGAAGTATAATCCTTGAGGTAGGTCAGATATGTCGATTGAACCATTGTTTGATGATCCTTCCATAACTGTATGTCCTAGCATGTTTTGGATTACATAGGAGAATGTGGAACTGTTGGTCACGTAAAGCACGTTTGTTGCAGGGTTCGGGTAGATGCTCTTGCTGCCCGCCAATTGATTCTCTACTCCTGTTCCCTCATTTGGTAAAACAAGCAAGCTGTATTTTATTACGAGATCACAACCGTTTGGTCTTTTGAGCACTTCGAAGATATTGTCATAATATCCTGCTTCCGTGTATGTCTGTCCCAAGTAACTTTCACCCACAAGGATTGTGTCCACAGGGAGGACGGTGGTGTCGATGACACATTGGCAATTCTCGCAACAGAATGGATCGGAGAGATTGCTGGTTCCCCCCATTTCGTATGTTGCTGTTGCGGAGAAACAAATCGTATCACCATATTCTGAGAGTTTTTCCTCAGGGATGGCAAACGAGAAAGCACCTGTGCTATCTGTCACCGTATTGCCCAAGAACACATGTGCCGTTTGAAGTCCTCCGTTTGTGGCGAAGAGTTCGACAGTAGATACCCTGAACGTGTCCGTAGTTCCCTCGACGAGAATGCGGTCATTGTCCTTTTTAACTTGGATGATGGACGGAATGGCCAATTGATAGCTAGTCCGACGGTCGCTTATGGCCTTCCCATTTGTCCCGAAGAAGAGGTTCTCTGTGATCGTCGTGTAATAGTCTTCATAATGTACGCCACCTTTCCCGTTGAAACCGATCAGGTTGCCTTTTATGTTTTGGTCTTGTCTGCTAGTCTCCATATATATGCCATATTCTCCATTTGGCATCGGATCACCTTGTGGTGTCACACCGATGTAATTGAAGGATGCGTTACAAGCAGTCATGCTCCCTTGGCTATAGATACCATGTCTCTTGTTGAATCCGATGTAATTGGCGCTATCCAAGCTGGATGGGAAGTTGACCTTACTTCTGGCTCCGATGAGCAGACCGTCTGAACCGTTGCCCAAGTCGTTGAAGTTTTTGTCTGTTCCGATGTAGTTGCCTTTTACGAGATTAGTTCCTCCGTTAATGACAATGCCAATGCTGTCATTGCCGGCAATAATGTTGCCCTCGACGATTGATGATATGGTTGTCATCTCGATTAAAACACCGATGTCAAAGCCTTTCACGTCCCCGTTGGCATCTATGCCGACGAGATTGTTTATTATATTGGCCGTATTCCCGGACATGCGTATGCCTATGCCTTTTTCTTTGTCGTTAACGCTTCCGTCTCTTGTGATGATACAGTTTTTGATGGCTGTCATTTGACCGCCTGTGCCATTTTGGAATACTCCAAATTGCATGTTTCCTGTAATGATTGTACTATCAATCTCTGCATATCCATCTGTCACTATGCCTCCTTTACATCCTGATCCTGAAACATAGCAATTCTTTGCTATTAGGGTGTCACTACCGTTGACAGCTATGGCGGAATAGGTGTAATTTCCTATGATAGAGTCATTGTACAATATAGTCTTTCCTTTGTGGGAGGCAAAAATTGCATTTGTGCTGTTCTCTTTCCCCACCACGACGCTATTTTTCAATGTAATGGTAAGTCCTGGTTGTTTGTTCATTTGTTCATTGTATGCACCAAGTTCGAACTCTGTCTCGAACCTTAGACCGTCAAAGACAACATCACCACTGGTGTTGATTCTGAAGTAACCGGTTTTCAAGAGAGTGGTGTTCTTGAAAGGTGTGGCAACATCTCCTGTTTTTGCGTCGGCTGGATAACTTCCGATGATAGTCGTCGGACGGGTGATTTGGACTTCTGTTTTTTCTGCCAATTCCTGCAAGTCGTATGTTCCTGCCGCCAAGTGGAAGGTGACGCTATCGGGAACCCTTTCCATCATAGAGACGAAGCCCTTCCCGTCCATCGCATTCTCCCAGCTGGAGCCGTTTCCTGTTCCATCCACCTTTACAAAATATTCCTTTCGGCTTTTATTGTAATGAATGAGTGTTTTACTAAATGCGCTCGTCTCGTTCGAATAACTAGATGTTGCGATGATGTTGGCTTCGTAAGTCGTAATTCCCGTTTTGATGGAGAAGTTTCCTTCTGCATCTGTGCTGTCGGAAGCTATGAATTTTGTCGCAGTCTCGGATTCCCCGTCGTTGAGGTAAAGTTCGATGTAAGACGCTCCTATAGAATCTGCTTTGCCTGTTATAATTAGATATCCGTTTTCGTCTTCTGTGATGGATGTGATGATTGGAGCTGATAATGGATTATTCGTCTCAATCGCTTTGTTGATGGAATGTACCCACTGTGTTTTGAGGAAGAGTGTGTTGGTGATGGACGAAGCGACGTAGTTGGATCCCTCTCCAGCGTGTGGGTAGTTTGTATATATGGCGGAACTGTCGTTCTTCTCAAATACGCAGTTGTCAACCACAAGATTGTATGGGGTTGTTTCGGAGGCAAAATAGACGCCATAGCCTTTGTTCCCGTAGAAGGAACAACCCGAAAGGGACATTTCACCTTGTACTGCCGCTTTTACGCCTGTGCCGCCATTCATAGCAAAGGAACTATTTTTCAGAACTGTTTTGTGATTTTGTGAACCAATATAGAGTCCACCCTTCGCATTAGGTATCGGGGTCGAATCCGGAGCCACACCCACATAACATGATTCGATGGTGAGTTGTGGGATGGAGGCTTCCAAATTAATACCGTATCTGCCGTTGTTTCCTATGATATTGTTCTTAAATTCAGTAGGTATAGAAGACGATTGTGAGAACTGTACACCGTCTTCCATGTTTCCCAATGCTTCGAATTTCGAGTTCGTTCCGATATAGTTGTTGCTAAAGACATTTAATACTCCTCTGCCACTAGAGATGACACCGGAGGTCTTGTTGCTGATGATGGTATTCCCGCAGATGGAGTCAATAGTGGTTCTTCCTATTTCTATTCCTATTTCATTGCCAGATATGACGTTGTCAATTATATGATCACACAGACCTTGAATGAGTATGCCATGGGTTTTGTTGGAAACGATGGTGTCGCCAATTATATTCTTGACTTGAATTTGGCTTATGTTTATGCCAATGTCGTTGTTGCCTATGTAGCTGTAGCATATAGAATCCACAGCGCTTCGAATCGCATTGATTGCAGTTGCGTTTTCAGTGAAGCGGCACCTGTTGATGACATGTGCGCCACCCTGTATGGCTGCTGTGGAATTTTGAGTGAATAAGCAGTTGTAGAAGTCTCCCAAGCCCAAGTAAGAGGCACTCTCGTTGTTTTTGAAAACGCAGTCATACGCTTTGCCCGAAAAAGCGAGCAGACCTTCATTGCTTCCAGAGATAGTGCAATTGCGGAGGATAAGATTCTTGCTGCTATATCCTAAAATTCCTTTATTGTTGTCTGCGAATTGACAATCGGTGAGTGTTATGGTGGATAATGTGTCTGTAACCAATCCGTTTGTGTTCTTCAAGAAAAGGCAGTTGTTTATGTTGGCGACTGCTGATGAAAGTATTTGGACTCCGTAGTCTTTATTCCCGTAAATGGAACAATCCGAGATGGTTAAGGTCCCAAATCCTTCCGTTTTCACACCTACGCTGACATTATTTGCGATGGTGCTGTTTTTCAAAACCGTTTCGCGAGAATTTTTGATATAGATTCCACTTATACTGTTTGGAATCGGGGTTGAATCCGGAGCTACACCCACATAACATGATTCGATGGTGAATTTCGTGGCGGGGGCTTCAAAATTGATGCCGTATCTACGGTTGTTTCCTATGATATTGTTCTTAAATTCAGAAGGTGTGGTGGCAGAGGTTTGTGAGAACTGTACACCGTCTTCCATGTTTCCCAATGCTTCGAATTTCGAGTTCGTTCCGATATAATTGTTGCTAAAGACATTTATTACTCCTCTGCCACTAGAGATGACACCGGAGGATCTGTTGCTGATAATGGTATTTCCACAGATGGAGTCAATGGATGTCCTTCCTATTTCTATTCCTGTTCTATTGTTGGATATGACGTTGTCGTATATGTGAGTGCACGGACCTTGAATGAGTATGCCATGTGTTTCGTTGGAAACGATGGTGTCGCCAATTATATTTTTTACTTGAGTTTGGCTTATGTTTATGCCTATGTTGTTGTTGCCTATGTAGCTGTAGCATATAGAATCTACATCGCTTTGAATCGCATTGATTGCAGTTCCGTTTTTAGTGAAGTGGCACCTGTTGATGACATGTGCGCCACCCTGTATGGCTGCCGTCGAATTTTGAGTGAATGAGCAGTTGTAGAAGTCTCCCGATCCCAAGTTGGAGGCACTCTCGTTGTTATTGAAAGCGCAGTTGTACGCTTTGCCTGAAAAATTGCGCATACCTTCAGTGTTTCCAGTGAAAGTGCAATTGCGGAGGATGAGATTCTTGTTGCCATTCCCTGAAATTCCATAGACTGTGTTGTCTGTGAATTGACAATCGGAGACTGTTACGGAAGATTTTGCATCTGCTGACAATCCGATTTTGTTCTTCGAGAAAAGGCAATTGTTTATATTGGTGACTGTTGATGAAAGTATATTCAATGCGCCATAAGTGGAACTATTGTCGAAGAATTTACAATTTGTGATCTCATCAACCACTGACAATTGGATTTTTAGCGCATTACTTCCATCATCTTTTACGAATTCCAGATTTTTCAGGACCACGTGATTGGCACCCGAGATAGAGAAGTAGTCATAATATGTTTTGATCTTAGCACCATTCTTTCCTCCGTCGAGGAGCGTATATGTCTCGTTTGTGATCTCTTTTGCCACATAGCTGGTCACCTTGATGGTGTCATTCTCCTGTAGATTGAAGGTGATCATACATGAGTCGGTGGAGTATTTGTTCACGGAATCCACTGCTGCAGGTAGTGATCCTGGGTCTGCTATCGCAGCACCATTGTCTATGTAAACATAGGAAGTTTTTGAGACCTCAAAAATACGGATGGTCGCATTACTTATGTTGGGCAAAAGCAGTATTCCCAACAGAATCAGCATCTTCTTTGCGAGAGATGCGGTAAATTCATTGTTCCAATGGCGCTTTTGGGGAGTGCCTTCGGTGAAAGAAAAACGTTTTTTCATTATTGTTATTATTAAAATTACTGTTGCATGGTTGATGCCGTTGGAAGGGCTTGCCGTTTGGTTGATTCACATAAAAACATCTATTTCCTTGCCTCGTTCCTTGTCTCAGTGCGTTTTGTACGCATCTTGTTTCCCCGAATTGTTCCCAATTGAGAACAGGTGATCGTTACGGAGCAGAATTGATAAATATCGTCTTTGAACGATGGAATCCAAACCATTACTTAAATATTCAAATCCAGTTGTTTATCTATTAACACATTATTTTTACAACATCATCTTCCACGAAATATGTGGTTTTGTAATTATCAAGGAAATTATGTGGTTTCCTGAGTGCAAAGGTATATGTTTTTTGTAAAACATCAAGCAAAATGTATAAATTTAATAAAATTATTTGCGGGTGATGTTGTTTTTACGCTTGATTTGTTTGTGTGGCTGGGAAACAAGAGCAGCGGAAAACCTTTGTTCCCCGCTAATGATCTTCCCAGACAATGACTCTTGCCTTATGTGGTAATTGTCCTTGGATGAGTGAAGACTTTATTTATTCATTATGGCTTACTTTTTTTTTGTACAGAATTATCTTCTATCCTTTTTCGGACAACTCTTTTTTATTGTGTTTTATTGTTCCTCCGAACATTGCAAAGGTATGGAGATGTGATGGGTTGTGGAATCGCTATATGTAGCTATTTCCCTCGCTTTTATTCCCTATTAAGGTGTATGTTGTAATGGATGGTGGCAGCTTTTTCTATGAAAAAAGGCTACAACAGATATCTGTCGTAGCCTTTGTGCTCTCCCTCTTGGACTTGAACCAAGGACCCCCTGATTAACAGTCAGGTGCTCTAACCGACTGAGCTAAGGAAGAGTGTTTTTCTCTTTTGCGGTGCAAAGGTAAGTCGTTTTTGTGGAGTCTCCAAATAATTGGGGAACTATTTTTGCACTATTTTTCGGTTTTTATCAACTTCTTTTCTATGATAAAGGAAACCAATTCGTTAGCCATCCTCTTGTGCGTGTCGATGGTTGGGTGGTAGTCCTCTCCGAAGGGCCCTTCTTGAGGTTCCGTCTCGAAATAGTGGATATGGTTCTCCTCTCCACCGGCGTTTTTAATGGCGGTGAGCACGCATTGACTGTAGCGAGTCAGTTGGTTCGGATAGAATTCCATGTTGTCGTGTAGGGCTGGTCCGACGGCGCAGATGATTTCCGCATCAGGGTAATAGCCTTTCATGCGTTGCAGAAATGCTGTGTATTCTGCGATGAATTGGATGGAGTCCACTCGGATTTTGGTAGTGCTCTCAGACATGAAGTCGTTCGTGCCGAGGTTTAGCACTAGGATGTCTGGAATATAATCGCTGTGGTTCCATTTGGAGTCTGGCTTCGTGGCGATGATCCTGCCGTAGAACTGTGGGATGGTGTTCTCGGAGTCCCCTTCGTAATTTCTGCAGACGCCCTTGCCCGAATAGGCGGTGCATACATATTGCGCATTCAACTTCCTTGCCGTGATGGCACCGTATGCGTAGTAATTGTTTTCATTCAAAGGGGAGAAGCCTTGCTTCGGGGTCATGGACGATAGCTCGTTGCCGTATCCGCAGGTGAGGGAGTTGCCGATAAACTCCATCTTGAGCTCTGGTAGTGGTTCTGCATAGACGAGGAATGCGTCGCCGGTTTTGTCCCCGACGATAAATCCTGAGAAGTTCACCTCTCCGACAAGACTCTCTGTCAGTTTGACGAGCTCGACGGTGTGTAGGGTGTCTTTCAGCCGTGAAGCCAGCACATATTCGTATTGGCCTTCGTTGAGGACGATTTTTTGAGGCTCTCCGTTATCGATGATACAATAAAAGGTGTTGTGCATTCCTTGCCCCGCTAAATCTTTGAACCTTGCTGTGATGGACTTCCCCCTGAATCTGGTGAGAATGGTGACACCAGGGTAGGAGAACGATACGAAATTGGGGTTGCTCTTGTCAACACGTCCCATGTATGTGATTTGCTGACTTGACGGCCCGTAAACGTCACTGTTGCAACTTGAGAAGATTGTTGCCATGATTAGCAAAGCGTAGAATGATATCCTTTTTATTGTTTCCATGTTTATCCTTTGTCGTTAGGTTGTACACTTGGCCATGGGTTCTCTATGATGCCTGCGAGTTCTACCATTTTGGCGTGGACACGGTCTCTCATCTCGTCGACTGCCTCCTTCCTCGGCAGGTTCATGTCTGGATAGATAGGCTCGCCTATGGTGATGTTGTACAATGGCTCGTCCTTCTTGAAGTATTTGTACAAGCCGGTGCGCTCTCGGTAGGTGATGACCATTGGCACGATAGGCATTTGATATTTGTAGGAGAAGATGAAGGCTCCCTTTCTGAATGGACGGAGTGGCTTGTAGTTGTTCCATCTGCACTCCTCCGGGAATACGTGGAACCAAGCTTTCCGCTCGTGGAGCGTGTCGAACGCTTGGTTGAATTTCTTCATGGCGCTCATGCTCTTCGGTACGGGTATTCCGCAGGTGTGGCGCATATTGTCCCTATCCTTCGTCTGGAAGTTATCCGCCCAGGCAGGGTACCATAGCCTGAAACGCTTGGAGGCTTGCCATACTGCGAGGAAGTCCCATCTGTAGGCGTGGTTGCAGACGGTGATCGCACCATCCTTCAGCTCTTTTTTGTACTTCTTCAGGTTCTCTCTGCCCTTGATGCGTAGACCGAAGATCAGCGGGTTGACCCAGAAGCAGATGAAGAAGGCGCGGAAAACGGCCCAGAGATGTCCGACCTTCCATTTGAAAGACTCGTCCAAGTAAGGGTAGTTCTCGTCGAACACCTCGTTGTATATGTTTTCGTATATGAGTTTGTGAACGAATGGATCGTCTTCAGGAAAGGTGTTCTCCACGTCAGGAACGTATTCCCCTTCCTTCACTTTCATCATCTTGTAACGCTTATTCTCTAAACATGATCCCATAATAGCTTGGTTATATGTAGGTTAAACTCTTAATTCTTAACTCTTAATTATCTTAACGATTTCCGGATTGTTCTCCTTCTCGTGTCCCAAGGTGGCAGGCTCGCCGTGACCGCTGTAGAGCATGGTGTCATCGGGTAGGGGAAGAAGCTTCTCCTTGATGCTTTTCACTAGGGTGTCGTAGTTGCCACGGTGCATGTCCGTCCTTCCGATGCCTCCCTCCAGGATGGTGTCTCCCACGAAGGCGCAGTGTTCCTTCTCTTCGTAGAAGGCAAGTCCGCCGGGAGAGTGCCCCGGTACCTGCAGCACGTTCAGCCGGATGCTTCCCACCTCTATCACGTCGCCGTCCACCAAGTATCCTTTGAGCGGTAAAGCCTCGTCGTCCATTGGCATGTTGAACATGACCAGCAGGTCCTGATAGTGGTTGAGGAAGGTGATGTCCTTTTTGCAGGCCTCCGCCCCCACACCGAACGTCTCCTCCACGAATCGTTGTCCGTAGATGTGGTCAAAGTGCAGGTGCGTATCTATCACCCGTTTGATTTTCAAATTGTTATCTATGATATAATCTTTGAACAAGTTCCTCTCTTCAACGGTCTGACATCCAGGGTCGATGACGATCGCCTCGCACGTTTTTTCGTCTATGAGCACGTAGGTGTTTACGTTTAATATGTTGAATGTAAAACGTTTAACAATCATTTCTTAGAAATACGGTTTATCCCTTCATTTAAAATCGGACAAATATATGTTTTTTTTGTGAAAAAATGAGTCGAATAATGCTTTCTTTGACACTATTTGCGCAAATTTACGTTACTTTCGCGCAATGAAACGTAACGGTGGGTTTTTTGGACTCACTTAAAGGGTATAGGATTATGATGATTCAAATCGATGATACGATAATTTCCACGGATCTTTTTGACACGAGGTTCTGTTGTGACTTGTCCGTATGCAAGGGAGAGTGTTGCGTGGAGGGTGACTCTGGCGCTCCGTTGGAGAAGGAGGAGTTGCAGGAATTGGAGAAGGTGTTGCCTGTCGTGTGGAACGAATTGCCGGAGAAGTCGCGAGAAGTGATAAAGCAGCAAGGTTTTTCCACGGTGGATGGGGATGGTGATTTGGTCACTTCCATCGTAAATGGCGGAGAGTGTGTGTTCGCCTATTTTGACGAAGAGGGGATGTGCAAGTGCGCTATCGAGAAGGCCTACAAGGAGGGTCGTGTCGGGTTCTATAAACCAATATCCTGCCATTTGTATCCTGTCCGTCTGGAGACGCTCCGGAATGGGACGGTGGCTTTGAACGTTCATCGGTGGAAGGTCTGCCGTTGCGCTTTTGCCAAAGGACAGGAGGAGAATTTGCCGTTGTATGTTTTCTTGAAGGAACCGTTGATTCGTCGTTTCGGCAAGGAGTGGTACGAGAAGGTGGAGATCGCCGCCGAGGAACTGAAAAAGATGGAGGAACGTAGATGAAGGAGTCTCCGGTGTCATATCGTAAGTTGCCTAATGGGGTTCGTTTGGTGCATTTGCGGGACAGGAGCCCCGTGGCCTACTGCGGCTTTGTCGTGAACGTGGGCACGCGTGACGAGCTTCCGGAGGAGTCTGGCATGGCGCATTTCGTCGAGCATCTGCTCTTCAAGGGAACGCGGAAACGTAGGGCGTGGCATATCCTGAATAGGGTGGAGGCTGTCGGGGGCGAATTGAACGCTTACACGACCAAGGAGGAGACGTTTGTCTATGCCACGGTACTGACCACTCACTTCGAGCGGGCGATGGAGCTCTGCGCTGATGTGGTCTTCCATTCCACCTTCCCCCAGAAGGAGATGGATAAGGAGGTGGATGTCATCATTGATGAAATACAGTCTTACAAGGATTCCCCGTCCGAATTGATCTACGATGATTTCGAGAACATGATTTTCTCGGACTCTCCGATGGGCCGTTATATATTGGGCGATAAGAAGTCTTTGAAACACTATAAGTCGGAGGATGTTCGTCGGTTCGTCGATCGTACTTATCAGGCGGACAAGATATTGTTTTTCTCCATCGGAAACGTTGATTTCAAGCGGATAGAGCGTTGGGCGGAAAAGTATCTCATGGATTTGCCGGCCTCGGCGCCTGGCGCTTCCAGGGTCTCGCCGTCTGTTTATGTGCCTCAAACAAAGTATATTAAGAAGAATACTTGCCAGTCTCATGTGATGATTGGTACCCGTGCGTTCGACCTGAACGATGATCGCCGCTTGGCGTTCGGCCTTGTTAATAATATATTAGGTGGTACTGGCATGAATAGCCGCCTGAATCTCCTGCTGAGGGAGCGGAATGGCATGGCCTACAATGTGGAATCAGTATTCACTCCTTATTCGGACACGGGTATCTTCTCTGTCTATTTTGGTACGGATGAGAAGAACCGGGAGAAGTGCACCGCCCTTGTGATGGAAGAACTGAAGCGGATGCGCACCGAACTGATACCGCCTCGTAAGCTGCTCCAACTGAAGCGTCAGTGGCTGGGACAATTGGCGATTGCGCAGGAGAACCGTGAGAACCTGGTCCTCTCCTTGGCGCGTAGTTTCCTTTATTTCGATAAGTTCGAATCATTGGAACTTGTCAAATCTCAATTGGAGAAGATTTCTTCGGAAATGTTGATCGATGTCTCCGAAACATTACTCCGTGAAGATTTACTCTCCGTATTGGTCTATTCGGATAAGGTGTGATTTGACCTAAGAAATCTGTCCGTTGGCTGATGATTTGCGTGTTTTGGTTGTATTTGCGTCTGATTTATTGATTGTTACAATCCCAAATGCTAATTTTGGGATGTGATTATTGGCCTTTCTGTTGGGCTGAAAATCAATTTTTTTGCTTATAAGGGCATGGACTCCCGAAGGATGTCCATTTAGATTTGACCATAAACCCGAGTGCGTCTTTGGATGCATTTTTGAATAGTATATTTAGGCTGATCAGGTGTTGTTGATAGTGTTGTTATTAGTAGTGTATTAATTATAATAGGTTGCGATTAGTGTCGCTGTAGTCTTATGAAAACACGTAGTTTTTTAGGCATATTGTGCCTATGTGCTTTCCCGTTCTTGTATGTGAACGCGGAGGAAAACAATCCGAATGAACAGGTGGAGCAGTTTGCCGCCCAGGCGGAGGATGTGGTCGATCCTGAGGACGATCAGAACCCGGACGTTGCCGAAGGCGAGGATCTTAATGGCCAGAATGATGATCCCGCACAAGGTGGGGATGCTGGTGGTGCCGAGCAAGGTGCAGGTGCAGCCGAGCAAGGCGCAGGTGGCGCTGGTGCAGGCGGTGCCGAACAAGGTGCGGGTGGTCCTGAAGCAGGTGGTGCTGAACAAGGCGCAGGAGCTGGCGGTGCTGAGCAAGGCGCAGGCGGTCCTGGCGCAGGCGGTGCCGAACAAGGTGCGGGCGGCCCTGGAGCTGGCGGTGCTGAACAAGGAGCTGGCGGTGCTGAGCAAGGTGCAGGCGGCCCTGGCGCTGGTGCTGGCGGTGCCGAACAAGGTGCAGGCGGTCCTGGAGCTGGCGGAGAGGCTGGCCCTGGAGCTGGCGGAGAGGATGAACACAAGCCACACAAAACGAAGGAGCAGCAGAAACATGACTGGGGAGAAATTGATTGGGAGCAGGAGAACCTCGTCGTGAATGACGGTTTGAAGGTCGGCGGAACGCTGGACGGCTGGGGCTTGTACACGGGCTTGTATTTCCCTACGGTGGAAGGCGAAGGCGAGGATGCGGTCTATAGCTATGTTTATTCATGGGAGAAGACAACGGAGGCTCAGGCTAAGAAGGAGCAGCGAATGATGCTCTCCAGTGACTTGGGACAGACGGACCCTATCATCGCTTGTAGTGACTTCTATGTGAACCCTGATAACGAGGCGGTTATCCAAATCGGTAGAAATAATGGCTATGCGGAGGGCCGAAACAAGAAGGCTGGTGCCTATGCGGAAAGAATGCACTATACCTTCGTCGTGAATGAACAGAGTACTTTGTTTACCTATAAATATGCGTGTGTGCTTCACGTGCCTACCAATGACAAGCACGAATCTTACCAAATGCCGGCTTTCTATGTGGATGTGAGCCTTTTCTCCCCTGAGGGGAAGGAGGTGACCCTGAACTGTATGTCCTTCTCAGGAAACGCCAGCTTCAACAACTCCCTGATCCAGAACCCGGCGACTTGTACGGAGGCGAAGGTGGAGCACGGAAAGAATACGAGTGACGAACAGCGTCCGGAGGACTATGTCTATCAGCCATGGTCTACCGTGAGCTATGATTTGACGGATTACATTGGCTATACGATCGTCATCGATATCATCACCCACGACTGCTTGGTGGATGCGGGTAATGATTCGGAGATGGCTGGTAGCCACAAGGCGTATGGTTACTTCTGGGGCAAGACGGAGCCGTTGCGCCTGATCCCTCGCAACTGTGGTAACGACGATGCGGTGATTACCGCGCCTGAGGGCTTCGTCTCTTATAACTGGTACCGTTGCGACGATTATATGCCTTTGTCTTCCACAGATAACGTGGCTGTCATTCCGAAGGATGAAATCGTGGATGGCGCACATTACTGCTGTGAGATGATCGGTTCCAACTCCGCCTGCACGAAAATCTTGGCGGACACGGTGCTGACTACCATCGTGCTGGAGCCTAACTTCGACTACAAGGATACTTGTAATATGACGGTCGATTTCATAGACAAGAGTGTGGTGAAACGTGATGAGATCAAAACCTACCGGTGGGACTTCGGCGACGGGTACTACTCAGCGGAGGCATCTCCTCGCCACGAATACAAGGAGGGTGGTGAGTATGAGGTCTCCCTTACGGTCATATCGAGCCGTGGTTGTTCGGCCACCTTCAGTAAAATGGTGAAGGTGAATCCTAAGCCGATCCTCACCATTGATGGCGACCAAAGGGTATGCTACGGGGATATGATCGTCTTGTCATGCCTCTCCTCCCAAATCGGCAACCAATTCTTCTGGGTGAATCAGACGGGCGATACCATCTCGCATGACATCTCCATGTCGGAGCGGGCGGAGACGAGCCAAACCTATCGGGTGAGCATTATTGACCAGTTCAGTTGCCAATATGACAAGGATGTCTATGTCGGTGTTTCTTCTTCTCCTACCATATATATAAAGGGAGACTCGTCTGTCTGCTATAATACGCCTGCTAAACTCTGGGTGTGGGGCGATGCCGACAAGTTTATCTGGAGCTCGGCGGCTGAGGGCGACACATTGCATTTTACGCCGCAACAGAATACTACTTATTGCGTGACGGGTACCTACACGAACACGGGTTGTAAGACGACCAAGTGTGTGAATGTCTTGGTGAACCCGTTGCCTGAGGTTTCCATTTCCGGCCCGGACGATATTTGTGAGGGTGAACAAGCCATCCTTACCGCTTCGGGTGCCTCGGAATATTTCTGGATGAATGTCTATCCGGGTGATACCTTGACCGTTTCACCGTTGGAGACCTCTACCTATGTGGTGGTTGGAACCGATACGAATGGTTGTTCGGGCACGGCACAGTATAAGTTGCCTGTCATCCCGTCCCCTAAGATGGTGGTCTATGGTAATCGTGACATCTGCGAGGGCGAACAACTGAACCTATGGGTGGAAGGCGCACAGTCTTATGTGTGGGACGATGGTACGGAAGGTGCGGTCGTCAACCGCATGCCGGGTCTGAACACCTCGATGTATTGGGTCGAGGGTGCCAATGGCAAGTGTAAGGCGAAGGAGGAGATTCCTATTGTGGTTAATCCTGTCCCTATGGTTGCGATTTATGGTAAGAACGAGATATGTGCCGGTGAAACTGTTTCACTGTATGCCCAAGGCGCAGATTCCTATGAGTGGAGCACGGGTGAGGTGGAACGCTATGTGGATAAGACATTGATGTCAAGTCAGATCTTCTATGTGAAGGGTACGTCGGAGCAGGGGTGTGTCTCCTCCGCATCCTATAAGGTGAATGTCCACCCTGTCCCTTCTTTCACGATAGATGGACCGGTGAGCGTCTGTGCTGGTACGGTGGTCACCTTGAGCGCAACCGATGAGGATGCCTCCTGCGTCTTCCAGTGGAGCAATGGTATGATCGGCTCTTCTTGCCAAACCTATTTGAACGAGACCACTACGTTTGAGGTTGTGGCGACCGATACAACGTCAGGTTGTTTTTCGAAGAGGGAATTCATTGTGGATGTGATACCATTGCCGGACGTTACGGTGACGGGTGTGACGACGTTATGCCGTGGACTAGCGTTGAATCTTTCCGCTACGGGCGCCTCCTCCTATTTGTGGAGTGATGGCTCGACGTCTAATTCGTTCGTCTCAGTTCCGTCCACTAATGTGACGGTTTGGGTGGAGGGAACGACGGCAGGCTGTTCGACAAGAGTGGATGTGCCGGTTACAGTCCTCCCTTCTCCAGTTGTTTGGGTTGATGGTAAGACAGATCTTTGTCAGGGTGATTCCTTGAACCTGATAGCCCGTGGTGCGGACTCTTTCGTGTGGAATGCCTTGATTGACGGTGACAGGTATTCGTCCAAGCCTACACTCTCTTCTGTTGTTTCGCTGGTGGGTACAAACGAGAATGGATGTGCGACCAAGGTGGAGGTTCCTTTCACGGTCAGCCCGAATCCGTTTATTACGATAGAGGGAGCTGATAAAGTGTGCGAGAACAGTTCTGTTACATTGAAGGCCACCGGTGAAGACCTTATCCAGTTCATTTGGAATACGGGTGAGTCCGAGGCGGAGGTCACGGAGCCTGTCATGGGGGAGGCATCGTTTGAGGTGCGTGCCTGGAACTCCCATGGATGTTCCAGTACGGCTGAGAAGAAAGTCCATACCGTATTGCCTCCTACCATATCCTACACAGGAGAGACGAATGTTTGCCAGGGCGATAATGTTGTGCTGCTGGCTGCGGGAGCCTCCAACTATACCTGGGCGCAGAATGACGCCATCTTCCAGGAAGGGGAACGTCTGGTATATATGCCGGAGAATAATTCCCTGATCACCCTGATCGGGTCGGAGGGCGACTGTTCCTCTACGCTCGACATCTATGTGACCGTTAGTCCGATGCCTACGTTGAACGTGATGGGAGAGACTACAGTATGTAAAAATCAGTCGTTTACGTTGACCGCTTCGGGTGCGGACGAGTATGTCTGGTCTACCGGTGATAGTACCGCCACAATCTCGTATTCGTTGTCAAATTCGACCACTTACATGGTCAAGGGAAGATTAATTGACGGATGTTATGCAAAAAAAACGATTAAAGTCGAGGTTTATCCAGATTTAAATGTATCTTTGAAGGAAGTTCGTAAGAAGGGTTGCCCTGGAGAGCCTACCGAGGTCGAAATGGAGGCTGAAGGAGCATCCTATTATGTGTGGAGTAGTCAGCCGTATAATCTAACTATTTCTGGCACATCGTCTTACGATTTAGATGCATTGATTGAAGAACCTACGATGGTGTATGTGGTGGGTACTGATGAGAATGGTTGTCAAGGAACAGATTCGATGTGGATTAAACCGAAAGATCACAATGAGATGACGTTCCAGATCCTTCCTCCAGTGATAGAGAGGGATGCCCCTGCAGTTCATTTCAGGGGATTTTTCCCGAAAAACACCCAATGGTCGTGGGATCCGGGCGATGGATCGGATGTCCTCGAGGGCGAGGATATCGTGTATGAGTACCGTGATGTGGATGTTGTCACAGAGGATTCATTCAGAGTGTATATGAGAGCTCGCAGTGAAGATGGATGTGTATATCAGCATTCTAGTTATGTGTATGTATGGAAGGATTTTTGGGCGCCGAACGTCTTTTCGCCGAACGGTGACGGGTTGAATGATGTGTTCCGTTTCCGAGGAGGCGAATATATCGATGATTTCCATTTCACCATCTATAACCGATGTGGGGAAACGGTGTTTGTTGGTGATTCTATCGACGACAAATGGGATGGAAATGATTTGAACGGTCACCCTTGTCCGAATGAAATCTATGGCTGGTACGTTACTTTCTACAGTAATTACAAGGGCATAGGGAAAAGCGGCGAGAGGAAAGGTTATGTAACAATTCTAAAATAGAATCTAAATGAGGAAATTTTGTGTAGGAATAATATTGGCTGTTTGTTCGTGCTTGGGCACATTCGCCCAGGATTACTCTTTTTCGAACCATAACAATGTGCCGTTTAGTTTGAACCCCTCTTTGGTGGGTGGTGCGAATGCGATTCGCTTTGGATTGAATTATCGTCAACAATGGCCTGCGCTGGGGAATAAGTACCACACGGTCCGATTCTCGTACGACCAGAACTTCTACAAACAGATGTGCTCTGTGGGTTTCGCTTATTCGTACGATAATATGGCGGCGGGTACATATCAGATCAATGATTTCGACTTCATCTATTCCCATACGATCCGTACGACGGAGGGCCAATTTGTCCGTTTGGGTTTGCAGGCCTCCCTCTATGCGAACTTCTTGGGGGGTGATCTGGTGTTCGAAGACCAGTACAACCCTTTTTATAGGGAAGTTACCAACGAGACAATGGAAAATATCCAAAATGATTCCCGTGTCTTCCCCGATTTCTCCGCTGGTGCTTCGTATGTGATCGAGAACAGACTCACGGCGGGTATCGCCATCTACCACATTGGTGAACCTAAGAACGGTTTCATGGATAAGCCTGATAATCAACTGCAGCGTAAGTTAGTCCTGCATACCACGTATTTCCACGACCTTCAGTACAGAAATGGTCTGTTTAGTCGTGATGACCTTTCCAGCAACTACATCTTCGGTACGATTAATTTCCAGAAGCAGGACGTCTTCAAGGATTTGTATGTGAGTGTATGTGCTTTGATTAGCCCTATCATAATCGGTGCATCTTACCGTACTAACCTTAGTGAGGTCCACACGCCTTCCGTGACGGCTGGTGTGCAGTTCGGTAGTTTCCAAGCCAATTATGTCTACGACATATTCACTTCCCGCAAGAAGAAAAATGGTTCGTGGTCGCATGAAATCAACCTCATCTACGTGATCCGCGTGAAGGAGAAATATCCTTGTCCGGTCGTATACTGGTAATCGAAATTCCAACACATATAGAGCCGTCGAAGTTCTCTGCTTCGACGGCTTTTTTTTGCTCCTTCTTTGTGTGCTTTCCCCTCTTTTCCCATCGATATACATGCCTTATCTTATCTTTTATGATGGTCTATGGTATATAAAATGATTCATTGTGTAATTTATTTGTGGCACATTATCAGTGTTTTATATAATAAATAATATAGTAGACTTTATTTATGTCATATTTTTATTTTTTTATAACGATTCATTGTACTATATTTGCGGTATTATTTCACTGGTGCTTTTTGAAAATGTTAATTGGATTAGTACTTAATATAGAGTTGATTACCCTTTTGCTTTTGGGGGGTATTGTGTGGATGATGAAGATTTCATGTGGTGTCTGTGTTAGGTGTGGACTTGCCGAGGATGAAAATGACATCGATGACAGGTTGTCCGATTGCGTGGTTAGAGGCAATGCTGGTAATAATGTGTAGCTTATTGGTATAGTTATAAATGTCGAATTAAATAAAATAATTAATAGTAATAGCCCCCTGTGGTTTATTTTCACGAGATATGAACAAAAGAGTTTTACAAGTGCTGATTTTCTTGTCGAGCTTATGCTGCTTGCAAAATCTTTATGCACAATGCGCAACAGATCCTGGAGATAAGGAAGTTAGTATGTTCAGTAGTTCCTCTCTCCTTTATGCTAATTCGGGGAATCAGCTGATACAGGTAGCCAGTGGTAAGGTTCTCTTTCTTAATCAGTCTGGTACGTATTCCTTCCATTTGAATGGAGGTTCTGTGGTCGCGGATGGGCCGGGAGAATACTTCTTCTCGACAGATTGTACCTTCAACAATGCATGGCTATATGTGAATGAGGGTGCAAAAGTGACGATTTTGGGTGGCCTCCAAAACGGACTTAGTTTCGTGAACCGTGGTGAGCTCACGATCCTGACGCCTTCCAATAAGGAACCTGTCGTGAACTTCAACTCTGATGCTTATGTCATCAATACCGGAACGCTAAACATCGTGGGGGCAGGCCTGAGAATCGACGGTGCGTATTCCAACTTGTCGTTGGTTAACGTCGATAGGGATATGTGGCTGAATAGTAATAAACTTGTTTGCTTGGCGAATCACTCAATTATGAATGTGGGAGGATCTTCCCACCTCAACTCCCCAATACGTGGTGACGGCGGATGCTTGCATTCTGTCGGAACAATCTCTAAGGTGAGCAATTTCGTTGCGAATAATGGGTTAATTACTCCTTATGGTGATTTGACCTACATTTGTACGGAAACTGGCTTCTCCGGTGAGTTCCACTACGTGGAAGGCGCTTCTGAGAACAAATCAGGAGGCGCTGTTCTCCAAAACCATTGCCAAGGTTGCTCTGGTGGCGGTGGCGGCGGCGGCGGCGGTGGCGGCGGTGGCGGCGGCGACGTCGGTGGTGGTGATGATGATTTCACCTATGGAATCCTTATATATGGAGATACGATTATTTGCCAAAACTCCTCCACTTCCTTGGGCGTCGATGTCCAGGGCAAACCGGGTGCCCAATATACTTATCGTTGGGTGAAGGTGGTTGATGAGAAGGAGATTGAAGTTGCTGCTGAAAGTGGCGCTTCCCGCCTTACAGTCTATCCGACTGAGATGACGAAATATAGGGTGTATGTTACGGAGAACGGATCCAAAAAGATCGGTTCTAAGGATATTATCATTAATGTGTTGACTGCAAGCGCTTTCTTGTCTAAGGAAAATGACGCTGTGATCGTGTCAGCCTCTAAGGCAGACTCCTATTTGTGGAACACGGGTGCGAAAACTCCTTATATTAGTGTTCCGCTGAGCGAAAATGAAAGAACTTATTCGGTTGATTTGACCATTGGTGGCAAAACATGTACTGCAAATGTGGTTGTCAATAATTTGAATGACAAGTACGACAACCATAAGCCTTTACAGGTCCTCATCGATGGACCGGCTTCGGTTTGCCCAGGCTCGGATATAGTTCTCCGTTCCATAGTGAGCGGGGGAAGCGGCCATTATTCATATGAGTGGAATACTGGCGCAGTAACTGATTCTATTGTTGATGGCGCAACGATAAGTAGTGATTATTGTGTGAAGGTGACGGATTTGGATTTGGGTCTTGTGAAATATGCTTGCTCCCATGTGAGTGTCCCTTCAATGCAGGTCATCTCTAATGAGATGGGCGTAATCACCTATATGCTGGATGGCGTGGTGAAGACCATCAATAAAGTGCCTGCGGATTCCACCGTGCATGTATGGGTGGAAAATGGTCAGATGTGTAAATTGAAACTCTACGGTGGCGTGGGTGATACTACTCCTATTATCGACACAGTCATCGTCCCTCCGTATATTCCGTTCGTCGTCGTGACTAAGGACGGTGATACGCTCTCTTCGACGAACGATACGATCTACATATGTAAAGGGGATGTGGTTACTTTATCCGCAGCCGATGATTCTCAGGACCACACCTACCAGTGGCTGGGATTGAATTCAACTTCGAAATCGGTGGAGGTATCCCCTAATAGTACTACAACGTATGTGCTGACCGTCAGCAATTCGGACGGCTCATTCCACAAGGTGGCGAAGAAAACTATCGTCGTGCGCAGAATCTATTCTGTGGTGTTGTCGACAGAGACCCAAACGAAGGCTATCCTTCAAGGTGCGGGCGGTTCGAAATATGTGTGGAAGTATGAGAATGTCTCTGATCCGACTAGCGAAAAAACATATATGGGCAATCCGTTTGTGGTTGATTATCCTGCCGGATTCGACACTTGTCTCCTCATCGTTGATGATGTGTGCTTTGATACCATCTTCTTCAGCAATAAGACGGACAAGGTGGAGATTGTAGACGGATCGGGCTCGAAGGACAATAAATCATACGTTTGTCTGAATGCCGAGGCGGATTCTATCGATTTGTCGGCTAGCGTTTCTGTGGAGGGCGGATCATTGAGTTATGCATGGTATAAAAATGATTTGCTGATCTCAACGAACGCTTCCATCCGTGTCAAGGATGAAGTTACTACAGAATATAAGGTTGTCGTTACCGATTTGAATAGCGGTAAGATGATGACCGCTACGAAGACTGTCATTGTTATGTCTGCCAAAGTTAACAAACAGAATGACCTGACGGCTCAACTCGTTGCGACGGGTGGTGGTGATTACGCTTGGTCTAATGGCGGTAATACACAGTCTATCGAAGTGCCTGCTAATGTGGCGGGAAGCTATACCGTAAATGTCACGAGGGATGGACATCAGTGCGCTGCTGTGGTGAATGTACAGCCTGGCGTTGTCACTGTGCCTGATTCAATTATTGTCGTGATTACTCCTGGTGACGAACCGAGTTCCTCAAGAACGAATACGAGCTTGTGCGAGGGTGAGTCTATTACGCTGAAGGCAGGTGAAATCAACGGTTCCGGTCGTTACGCTTATTCTTGGAATATCGCGGACGAGACCCAAAACCATACGAGCCAAATCACAGTCTCCCCAGTAGAGTCTAAAACCTATGTGGTTCACGTGAGGGATTTGGCTACGGGTGCGACGGGAACGGATTCTTTCCGCGTCAATGTGTTGAGCGTGGATGTGGATAGTGTGGGCGTCGGCAATTCAGTTGTCTTGTTCGCTAGGGGAGGCGTCTCTTATGAGTGGTCAACCCAAGAAACTACTCCTTCCATTACGGTTCCTGGATCGGCTGATCTCACCCAATACGAAGTGAAGATTACAGATGGGTTTGGCAAGACATGTAAGCGTAGCATAGATGTTCAGAAACCTTCTATCCCTGCTGGAAGTATCCCTTCTGTGACGATCACAGGTACGCCTATCGTTTGTATGGGTGATACAGTTCTGCTTTCCGCTTCGCTTTCTACAGGCTGTAATGCTTGTTCATTCCAATGGGTGAACAACCGCTCTTATTCGTCTCCGAATATCGTGGTTGTGCCTAAGCATAGCGAAACCTATACGGTGAATGTGTTTGACCCTACCACAGGACGTGAGTACACCGCCTCTTACCGTGTTGAGGTTATGAAGGCTAAGTTGACTTCCATGATAGATGGCGGGGCTGTGACGTTGTCCGCTTCTGGTGGTACGTCTTATTTGTGGAGCAATGGTGCGACCACTTCTTCGATTAATTTCCTTTTGCCTGCGAATGTGGATACTGCCTTTTCTGTTGTCATCACGAATGGCGCGGTTAGCTGCGAAAAAACAATTACCGTTCCGGATCTATATAAGCAGGATAACCTGAATATTAGAGTGGATGGTGAGACGGAAATTTGTCCTAATTCATCAACGACCTTGACGGTTATGATAGGAAACGATGATTCTTATTATGATGATTTCGAGGTTAGATGGAAGGGCTTCCCTAATGCTGGACGATCTATTACGGTTACGCCAACTGTGTCTCAGGAGTATAAGGCATTTGTTTACCATGTTCCAACGGGTAAGCTCTACTCAACGTTGCTCGCAAAGGTGGCTGTCCTGGAAAGCTGTCAGGGTGGCGGTGGTGACACCATTCCTGTGGATCCTTTTGTCCCTGAATGTGGTGACCTGGATTTGAGCGATACTGCTTATATGATGACGAACGGGCAACCTGCTATCTTAGTGCCGTTACCTGCACCTGATTCTGTAAATGTTTTCCTTTCAGGTAACTATCAGGCTACTATTCCTGAGCCTGGAAAAACATATGAGATTTATTTGTCCGAAAACACATCTCTTTATATCCATTCGAATGTGCCTACCTCTCTCAAGATGGAAACGTATGATGGTACGTTGATTTTGGATGGCTCGGGACCTTTCACCTTCGAAAGAAGAAAAACGGCAGGGAAATTCTTCTCAATGAGTAAAACTTCTCGATTAATCGTGAACACTGGAACGGTCGTGACTATAGTCTCTAATGAGAAAAATGATAATACTGGAGAACCTGCCAAAATGAACCAGCAATCCAGATTATATAACCGTGGTATTATTACTACTATCGGAAGGTTTAAGATGCTCAATTATTCTCGTTTGGTGAATATGGGTTCTTTCCTATCTTCTTCTAGCTTGCAAATCGCTGATCCGGATTGTAAGATCACAAACTATAATTTGATCGATTATGATCGTGTGACTTCTATTGATCATGCTACAAATCAGATGTTCTCTTTGGAAGCGGGATCAGTTACGAAATTCAGAAAAATTAGTAATGTCAAACCTCAATCTAATGTCGCCTCTATTGTGCCTTTCTGTGGAAGTGGATGTATTCGTGTTACAGGAGAGGTTAGTGGTGTCAACGTAAATAAAATTGTGGGACCTTCTGTTAATGTATGTTTGCAGGGTGCGAGTGAGTCATCGGTCGATAAATGGGACTGGAACAATGGCAACCTTAGCACGAACTGCTCGGGTTGTGGTATGAGCGTGACACCGGTTAGCAAGGTTATTTGTGATACTGTAATGAATACGAATGTCGCTCGTCTCGAAGCGTATGTTAAGGGTGGAAGCGGTTCTTACGTTTACAATTGGTTGGATCCGTCTTCTCAACTAGATACGATGTATGTGGGCGGTATGTTGTATCCTATCACTACTTCCGTTACTATTCCAACTCCTTTGACGAGCGATTATACGGTGACTCGTAGATTGGTTGTCCGTGATCTCAATAACGCTTCTATGGTCGATACGGTGAGCGTTTCTTATTCGGTTCGCCTGTGTGGCTCTGGTGCGATCCCTACTGATACTATCGCCTTTGAGGTGGAAGGGGCTGATCACCTTTGTCTCGGTAATAAGGCTAGGTTGAAGGTGCGCTTGGATAATGCGCCTTCGGGTATCATCTCTTACCGTTGGAGCACGAATGAGAAAACGGATAGAATCGTTGTCTCTCCAACCGAAACGACCACTTATTGGGTTGATGTGATGTGTGCGCGTGGCAATGATACCATCGTTTCTAGAAAAGAATTCAATATCGTCGTGTCTGACTGTGGTGGTGCGGGTAATTGTGCTTCTGACCTTTGGGTGAATGTCGACCAATATCCGGACTGTGGTGGCAATGGTGTTGTCTCTGTCTCTTCAACCGATAATGAGGCGTCTCCTTTGAACTCATTCTCCGTGAAATGGTTTGACGCTGAATTGAATCATTTGAGTAGTGGATATTCCTTGTCCAATGTGCCTGCCGGCGATTATTATGTTGAGTTCACGAAGGAGGGTTGTTCTGCCCAAAGAAAAATAAGCTTGCGTTCCGTGGATAATCGTGAATTGTCGGGCTTGTTGATGACTACGTATGATTCGATTTCTCCGGAGACCGTTCAGCCTGCTTGCTTTACGGGTAGGAAAATTGCCTCTTCTCAAGTCTCCTCACTTTCTGAGGACTTGTCCTTGATTAATGCGAACTATGTGGTATGGACTGGATTTATCACGCCTCCGTGTGATGGTAAATATGTCTTCCAAACCAATACTACTCATGGTAACTTGTTTATTGATAATGTGATGCGCATGTCTAATAACGGCACGCTTTCTGATTCAATCTATTTGAATGCGGGTACATCTTACATGTTCGCCTATGTGAAAAAGAGAGATCCCGAGGAGGGTGTTGTCGAAGTGAAGTGGACTACGCCTTGCTCAGAAGGCGGTATGGAGTCAATTCCTTCTTGTGCGCTGACGGCGGATCCTTTGATTGGGTTGACTACGTTGCTGAAGAATAATTCGGATATTTCAACGCTTAACACTTTGTTGAATAGCTGCGACACCGTCGCTTGTCCTGAGCCGGTTGTCAAAGTGGATCCTCTTCGTCAAATCTGTAAGGCGGGTTCTCCTGTGACACTTTCCGCCTATGCGCCGGGCGCTTCTTACCAGTGGCGTGTTGTAAATACTGGTGATGTTATCAGTACCCAGCCTTCAATCACTGTTTCT
This sequence comes from Paludibacteraceae bacterium, assembly GCA_045226255.1. GTDB lineage: Bacteria > Bacteroidota > Bacteroidia > Bacteroidales > Paludibacteraceae > UBA1181. Next base: position 235,548 of record JBGVCG010000003.1, read on the forward strand.
AGTGCTAATTTCTATACGGTGACTGTCACCTCTTGGTGTGGTTCGAAGGTTGATAAGGATGTCACGGTTCAAATGCTGAGTCCTAAGTCTGTTACCGCCACTGTCTCTGCGGATGCCGCTTGTCATGGCTCTTCCGTGAGGTTGAATGCTACAGGTGGTTCTTCTTATAGATGGACTCCTTCTGAAGGCTTAAGTGACGCTTCTTCCGCTTCTCCGACGTTGATCGCTGATCGTTCTATGACCTATACGGTTAAGGTCATCACCGCTGGCGGTTGTGTCGTTACGAAGTCGGTGGACGTTAATGTTAAGGATCCATTTGACTTTGATGTGGTCCAAGAGTTCGAGGAGTGCAATGGCTCAAAGGTTCAAATGCGTGCGGATGGTGCGGATGAATATTACTGGTATCCTTCAGACGGTTTGTCTTGTATCAGATGCTCCGTTACGGATGTCGTGTTGGGCTCCGATGAAAAGACTTATACGGTTGAGGGTATGAAAGATGGTTGTGTGCTGAAAAAGAATGTCATAGTCCGTCCGTTGCTTAAACAAAGTGATCTGGATTTCTCTTTCGAATCTGCAACTCAATGTGGTGTTGTATTGACTGCCTCTGACATGGGCCCTAGGGTTTCATATCGTTGGAGTGTGGAGGCTAATCCGAATCTCGATGTGGAGGGCCAGTCTGTCACATTATATTTCCCTTCCGATGGCGACTATAAGGTTACGTTGACGGTTAAGAGAAATGATTGCGATGAGTCTTCGGTTGTTTCGTTGACAAAGACTGTGACTGTCAATGGATGTAATCCTTGCAACCCTTGTGTAGTGGAACATTAATAGGTGAAAAAAACGATAATATTATGATAGACAAGATTAGAAAAAGTTATTGGACAAAAGTTGTCTCGTTTGTGTGGTTGTTTCAGTTGGTGTTCTCTCCTTTTCAGGCGTGGGCGCTGACAGGTGGTCCGACGCAACCTGAATTCGCGACTTTCACCCCATCGGGCGTTGACAATATGGTGGATTTGTTTACGGGTGATTTTAGCTATAACATCCCGTTGATGGATGTGGATGGTTACCCGATTAACATTAGTTATTCGTCCGGTATTGGCGTGGAGGATCAGGCTAGTATGGTTGGCTTGGGTTGGACTTTGAACGCAGGTGGTATCATCAACCGTAATGTCCGTGGTGTCCCTGATGATTTCAATGGAGAAGACCAAATCGTCACGACTACCAATATCAAGCCTTCGTGGACGGCTTCTGTCGGACTGAATCTGAAACCGGAGATTTTGGGATTTAACGCCGAAGGTGCTTCGAGAGGACTTTCTCTCAGTGGTTCTGTCGCTTATAACAACTATACGGGGTTGGCTTTGCAGTCTGGAATCTCCGCATCATTCCGTTTGCCGGGTTTGGGTGATAAGAGCAGCTCATCCTTGGGCTTGGGATTACAAAATAGTACAGAAAGTGGTTTGTCTATTTCTCCATCGTTTAATCTCTCCAGATATTCCTCGAATAAGATAGGTGATGAAAATGCTACTGTGACATCTAGTCTTAGCTTCGGTACTGCATTTAATTCTAGAAGTGGCATGAGGGAAATCACGGTCACTCCAACTAGCACATTGGAATGGTCTAACAAACTTCCTGCCAATGATAAGAAATTTTCAGCTTGTTTGGGCTCTTCAGTTACTATCCCGCTTAACCCTAGAACTTATGTGCCTCAATTGTCTAATGACATGAATTCTTACTCCGTGAAGGTGGAGATCGGTACTGGTTTGGAGGCTTTCTTGTTCGCAGGTGAGGAATCCATTGATGGCTCATATAGCAGACAATATATGCCGGAGAAAACGAAACGAGCTCCTGCTTATGGCTATCTCTATTCTGATTTGGGCAAGGATAATCCTTACGCTATGCATGATTTCAACAGGGAGAAGGATCAAGCCTACACGGAAAATCTCCCTGCCATCGCTTTGGCTCAAATGACATATGATACTTATACTGCTTCGGGACAGGGTGTCACGGGAATGTTCAGACCTTTCCGTGATGTCAGTAGGGTATATGATCCGCTTGTGGAAAACCGCTCGGGAAATGGTGCCGTGGGTGTTGATATCTCTGGAGCTAATATGTTTAAGGCGGGTGTTAACCTGTCGGGCGGCTTCGACCGCTCGTATTCAGGTAGGTGGACCAGCAATAACGAGCCTTTCTCGAAAACATCTTTCCATTCTTCGGAACCTGGTAATTTGTATGAGAAGGTTTATTTTAAAACCTCGGGCGATTTCTCGGTGTACGATGATGAATATTATGATCTGATGTGTGGCGTGAGCCCTGTGCGTTTTAATATTAATCAGGAGGGCGCCTTGAATTCTTTCTCGCTTTCCGGCAGATCTTCTGCCTCTCCAAGAAATGTTCCCGGATCTTCCGTCTCTCCTAGAGAAATTAAAAGAGAGGCGAGGGCTAAGCGTAATTCAACTATGACCTACTTGACTGCTAAGGAAGCTTCGCTCGTCGGTCTCAATAAGGAAATGGATCTTTACGAGATGAAAACGGACGGCTCGTACGAAAAGAATATGGTGCATATGAAAAGATATGGGCAAGACGGTAGAAAACCTCATCATATCTCTGAAATTACAGTGACCCGCCCTGATGGCACCCGTTATGTGTATGGCGACCAAATCTATAACTTCGTCCAGAAAGAGGTGACGTTTAATGTTGGTGAAGTGGATCAGGATGTTTTGGATCAGACTAATGGTGCTATGGTTTCGTTTGATCCGAACGACGCTTCTGAAAATAATACGAAAGGCGATGATCATTACTACAATTGTAATACGTTGCCTCCTTATGCCAGCGGTTATCAATTGTCCGCTTGCCTCTCTCCTGATTATGTGGATGTGAAGGGCGATGGCCCTACCCCTGACGACTTGGGTATGTATACTAAAATCAACTATGCGAGATTGTATAAAGAGGGAAATTCATATAAGTGGAGAACTCCTTATGAATCTGATAGGGCTAATTTCATAGATAGATTCAAGAGCTCTGATAAGGATAACAAGGCTTCTTATCTCTATGGAGAGAAGGAAATCAAATATATCCACTCAATCGAGTCCAAAAACCATGTGGCGATGTTCTTCTACTCGAAAAGGTTGGATGCTTACGAGTCTGCGGGCGAGGTGAATGTGGCTGTTTCATCGAATCAGAAGCCTTTGATGAAGTTGGATTCAATTTCCTTGTATGTTAATGACGCCGCTTTTAAGGCTGCGCTTAAATCTGGTTCCTTGAGAACTCTGACCCCTGTTCAAACCGTCGTGTTCAGCTACGATTATAGCTTGTGTAAGCATAACCCTGCATTTAAGGCTGAACCAAACTATAATGGCAATGGAGATGGTAAGTTGACGTTGACGTCCATCGCCTTCAAGTATTTCGATTCTAAAAAGGCGCAGATGAGCCCTTATGAATTCACCTACGGTTTCAATCCGGATTACAATACGCATGCGATGAATCGTTGGGGTTCTTATACGAGACATGTGGATCTCGATAATCCATATGTTTCTCAGAAGGCGGAAGACCTAGATGCACTGAATCAGGATGTCGCCGCTTGGACCCTCTCCCAAATCAAGTCGCCGACCGGTGGTGTTATCAAGGTGCAGTATGAGTCTGACGATTATGCGTTCGTACAGGATAAACGCGCTACCCAGATGGTTAAGGTCCTTGGCGTGGGAACTTGGAAAAAACGTAATCTGTCGAAGGAGAGCGATTGCAAAAATAATGTAATGAAGGAAGGCTATGATGCTGTCTTCGTGAAAGCTCAAGCGACGGATAAGGAAGATTTCATCCGCCGATATTTGCCTGCTGGAAATAGCGGCGGTCCTATTAGAACGAGTGGTGTTAGAATCGGTGCCACCACCAAAGACATGGATGTCGAGGTGTTCTTTAAGTTCCTCACTAGTTTGAGACCTGGAAATGGGTCGTCTGAGGAGTATGTCAACGGATATGCTCATGTCATAGATTGTGATTACAACCCTGCTACTGGTATCGGTTGCTTGAAGTTCCGTCGGGAGCAAATCGGCGACCATGGAGATCCTATCCTTCCAATGCAGAAGGCGGCTATCCAGTATATCCGTCTTAATAAGCCTGAATATTACCTGCAAAAGCATTATGACGAGAATAGCAATGATTTTGTCACGCTGCTGCGCAAAATGCTTGGTAACGTCAATGACTTGGCTTCCATCGCTGTGGGTGTGGAAAGAGTCATTTATAACAAGGGTTGTTGCCGAACTATTCGCCCTGAGAATTCTTATCTTAGATTGTGCAACCCGAATTATTGTCAAAAGGGTGGTGGACTTCGTGTTAAGCAGATTACCATCGATGATAATTGGGGCTCGATGAAGAGTGCGTTGTTGAATGATAACTCGAAAAATCAGGAGAATTTCACATACGGACAAACTTACACTTATACCAAAATCGCCGATGGAAATGACCCTGGCATCGAGAAGGGTACCGTGATCAGTAGTGGTGTCGCTTCGTATGAGCCTTCGGCAGGTATTGAGGAGTGCGCAATGCGCTCTCCGGATATATACAATGAAAAGGTGTGTATGGCTCCTGACAACCAGTTCGTGGTCGAAAAACCATATGGCGAATCCTATATGCCGGCTCCTTCGGTTGGCTATAGCCAAGTGACGGTTACGCCGCTGAAACATGAGGGCGTCACCCGTACAGCGACGGGTTGTGTCGTCAATGAGTTCTATACCGCTAAGGATTTCCCTGTGGCTATTTCGGCAATCGGTATTGACCGTAAGCCATATAAGATAAATCCTGTGATAAGCGTGTTGTCTAAAAGTAATGATAATCGTGTGGTCGTTAGCCAAAGCTATGCTGTTGAACTTAACGATATGCACGGTAAACAAAAGTCTCAGAAAGTTTATGCGGAGAATAGCAATGTGCCTATCTCTTCCGTGGAGTATTTCTATAAGAAGAACAGATCTAATTCCTTGCTGAATGAGATTACTTCCATCTCCAAGGACGGAAAGGTCAAAGAAAATGCGAAAGCGGGTCTGGAAATCGATATGGTCTTCGACGAGAGGGAAAGTGTTTCCCTTTCTATGGACTTTGGCCTCGCTTTGGATATTGATGCTTCCATGCTGGGTATGTTCCCGTTGATCGCTCCTTCCGGTTGGCCTTCTGTAAGTACCGATTATGCGCGTTACCGCTCCATCGCTTGTACGAAGGTGGTTACTCGCTACGGTATCCTGGATAAGGTGGTGGCTAAGGACCTCGGTTCTAATGTCGAAACGACCAATATGGCATGGGACGACGAGACGGGCGAGGTGCTCCTCACCCGTACGGTGAACGAGTTCAACGATTCTATCTACTCCTTCAAATTGCCTTCCCATTGGGTGGAGTCGGGTATGGCTCCTGCCTACCAGAATGTGGCATACGAGGCGCAGAATGTTAGGTTCGACAATTGTGCGAACGCATCTAACTTCTTCTGCGTGGGCGATGAGTTGTTGGTGAAGAACTCGAACGAGACTGATCTGGATAAGAAAGATAATGAGTCGGTAAAGGTTTGGGTGAAATCGGTTGACCCTGCCAACAACAAAGTGACGGTGGTCGATGAGGAGGGTTACACGGATTATTCCGGTAGCTACGACGTGAAGGTGCTCCGCTCTGGTCACCGTAACCAGCAAAGCATCCCAGTCGAGTCTTTGACCCTCATGTCGAACCCAATCAAGAACGGCAAGCTGGAGTTCAAGGATGTGGTGGATGCCGGTGCCGTGGAGTATGAGTCTAATTGGGGCGAGATGCTCTGTGAACAATATAGTGCGACGAACGAGTCGGATATCCCTCAAAATCCGTTCCTGACGGGCGAGATGGGTAACTACCGCGTGAAGCGTTCTTGGGTTTACCAGACGCCTCGTACGCAGTCTGACTTGAACCGTAATACGAATATCCGTCGTGACGGTGTCTACAAATCCTTCTCTTCCTTCTATCAGAACCCGACTCAAAACAGGGTGAAGAACTGGGAAAAGGTGGAGGATGGATGGACCTTCGCGTCTGAGGTCACCAAATTCAGTCCTTTCGGCTTTGAAATGGAGAACCGCGACGCCTTGGATCGCTATTCCGCTGCTATGTATGGCTATAATTCCACGTTGCCGGTGGCGGTCTCCGCTAACTCGCGCTATACGCAGTTGGGTGTGATCAACTTCGAGGATGTTGAGCTGAACAGTGATGATTATGCGCCGCACTTCTCTTTTGATGGCACAAAAGAACATCTGGACGGAGACAACTCCCATACGGGCGATAAGAGTATCAGGGTGGGAAATAAAGAGAATGTCTCCACCGAGTTCCTCCTTGTCCCATGCGCGGAATAGTTTTTTTGCCATCTTTATTAATATGTTTAATCCTAAATTTCTAGAAATATGAAAAGTTTGAAAATATTTGTGATCATGGGCTTGATGCTCCTCTTCGGTGGCACATGCTTCGCCCAACAAGAGGAAGAATTCCAAAGAGAT
>JBGVCG010000004.1:0-30079 GCA_045226255.1 Paludibacteraceae bacterium
AACGCCAACACTCCTGAAAAAAATAATCCTAAAACCATAGTCGTATAATTTAATAAGTGAAACATCTTCGTTTAACAACAATACAAATATATACAAAATTTTCAAAACGACAAACAAAAACGATAAAATTTTTATCACAAAAGCAAAATTCACCGCACACAACAACAAAAAGACATCAAAAAGCATACATTACAAGCAAAAAGAAAGCAAACAAACCAAAATGCGCAGTCAACCTCCGCATATATAACGCATATTTCATGTATAATATGCAAAATTCTTTCAAATACTACATTTTCCGCTTTCACTCAGCGAATCGAACAAATATTTTTTGCGTATTTTTTATACTTATTATTTGTTTATATGGATTAAATGCGTATATTTGCAATGTAATAAATACATAAAATTTGTCGAACATTAAAATTCAAGTGGTATGAAAAAGTTTTATGCAGATTATTTACGATTCGCCAAACAGTTGGCAAACAAGAGAGGTGGCAACGTGTTCATGGAAGACAGGATGGAGAAAGACCAGATATCCGTCACTCCATACATCTACAATGCATGCAGCGCGAACTGCCAATTCTGTTCTGAGATGTTAGTGCGCAGCGGAAGCGTCACCGTATGTAACGGAATATGCGCGGACTATGCGGAGAAATTCAGAAAGGTGCTGGAGCGCATCAAAGAGACACCCATATTCCTCTCCCTGTCTGGCAAGGAACCTACGGAAAGCAAAGAACAACTGAAGATCATATTGGACATCGCGAAGGAGTTCCAAAACGAAGGCGGACTCATCACGGAAAAGGTGATGTATTCTAACCTGTCTGGATTCGCGAAGGATTACGACGGACTAATCGAGACGCTCGAAGGACACCAGCTCACCCGCATTGAATGTTCCAGGCACCACTACGACGAGGAGAGGAACCAATGGATCGTACGGTTCAAGAAGAATGCTGGCGAAATCGAGCCCATCAAGCGGAACGAGGTATTCACCGACGTTGTGAAAAGGTTGAACAAGGTCATACCCATCAGGATGGTGGCCGTACTACAGGGGAAAGGCATACACAACGTGGCGGGAATCATCGAGTACCTAAAATTCGCTGAGGCGATGGGCGTGACCGACGTGGTGTTCCGCGAACTGGCCATGTTCGATGAAATAGTGGACCACGGGAAGACCCGCCAATACATCGAAGAGAACCGAATCGAGTTGATGGACATTCTGGAGGCGTTACCGGATGAGCAGTTCAAATTGGACAATATCATCAAAGGGTACTATTACTTCTCTTTCGGGTATAAATACGATGGGAAGATCAACGTAAGCTTCGAGATGTCTGACTACGAAGAGATGATCAAGTATCATGGCAACATGGACGATAAGAAGATATATAAACTCATCTACTACCCTAACGGAATCCTCTGCAAAGACTGGAACATGAAGGGGAAACTAGACTGGGTATGAAACAGAAACGGATTACAACCAACTATAAGGAGGAGAGATCATGACACCCTATATCGAACTAAAAAGGATGGCGGCCGAACTAACGAAACGCTTCGACTGCGCATTATTCGGAAGCCTCGGGCTGGAATTGACATACCCCGACGTGTTGGATAATCCACCAAGCGACGCGGACCTTGTGGCCGGAAACGAGCGGGAGAACCTAAAAGGCATCATCCAATTCCTGCAAGCGAACGGCTACACGGTCTATTCTTGGGAAGACCCCATCGTAAAGGGATTCGACATGGAGATCCTTAGAGGAAGATTCTACATACGCGGGATAAAGCACATTTTTCCGCACACGCCAGCCATCATCGACGTCACCTATGAACTAAAAGGCATAGACAATAGGCAAATATTAGGCATGACAACGATGAAGGAGGGAATCAGGATCCTAAATATCGACGGATATATCATGGTTTTAGAAATTTGTGAGAAAGCCAAACACCTACAAGAAAGAGAGTTACTGATAAAAAGAAAGAGTGCGATGCAAGAAAAGCAAAAAAAAGAACAAACGCTATTGTTTGGTACGAAAAATAAACTTACCTTTGCAACGCAAAACCAAAAGAGGGGATGCAATAGAAGAATGCGAAAATAGCTCAGTTGGTAGAGCACGACCTTGCCACAAAAAAGCAGGAAAGGAATTCCGACCTTGGCAAGGAGAAAACGTGAATGCCGCAGAACTGAAAAAGATATAATTGCGAAAATAGCTCAGTTGGTAGAGCACGACCTTGCCAAGGTCGGGGTCGCGGGTTCGAGTCCCGTTTTTCGCTCAAATCAAAAAAGGCAGAACTAACGGTTCTGTCGATTTTTTTGCCCAGGTGGTGGAATTGGTAGACACGCTACTTTGAGGGGGTAGTGCCGGTTTCGGCGTGTGAGTTCGAATCTCATCTTGGGCACCACAAGGATCTAACAAGATTCAGAAACAAAGCAATTCGGTTGTCGAGATCTACAATCATATTGATGTGATATAAACAAATAGGGGGGCAAATACATGAAAACATTACTTTCAAAAAGGAATATTTTATTCCTCGCATTAGCAAGCACATTATTCTTCTCTTGTAGAAAAAACGATGACGACGAGACATTCAATGGACGTCCAGAAGATATAATAGACAAAGAGCATGTGGTTCTGAACGACATGTACGGCATCACAGCCATATTCCCCGTAAAACAATGGACCAACACTTACTTGGACACCATGCCATCAAATCCAAGCAGCTACTTCGACGGATTCCGATACAATGCGATCTGCGCCTCCCTTCTCAGCGACAACCAACAAGAGGAAGAAGGCACACCTCTCTACGCAACGACCATATACTTCATGAGATTCCATGAACTATTAGACAACAAAGAAGCAGCTAACGAATACATCAATGAATTCAAGAAAAAGATGTACAATGACTTCATTGGCTACTGCTACACAGAAATCATAGACAAGGCGGACACAACGCTAGGGAAAGGCAACTACACAGCTACCCACTACATTGCCAGAAGAGGCATTGAATTCAAGGAAGGTATGGAAGACATATACCTCATATACAAAAGTCCACGATTATACGGAATACTCATCAAAATAGACGATGACATGAGGGAGTCAAGCCTAAGCAAATGCATGGACATCCTCCCTACAGTATCAATAAAATAGACGTTCGGAAAATTAAACAACGAGCATGACACCCTGAGAAGGGACATGCTGTGAAAACGGGTGGTTCCCCTCACGGAATCGCCCGTTTTACATATTAGGCAAGGAAAGACCCGTTTCGCCAACTAACAACGTAGGACGAACAAACCTCAACGCTAAACTCTTAATTCTTAATTCTTAACTCTTAATTACTCAACTCGCCTTGCTCCTACTAGCGTTCACGACTGCCACTCCCACGAAGACAAGCAAAGCGGCGCAGACCTTCTGCCACGTCATCACATCCATGCCCCAATAGACACCCAAGCAAGCCGCCACGATAGGCTGCACATAAGAATAGAGGCTCACAAGCGTCGGACGGATCAGACGCTGGGCGAAAGAGATGGAGAGGTATGCCAAGAATGTGGCGAAGATGACCACATAGAGAATCGAGAGCACCAAGCTCGTGGAGAATTCACCATAGTCCAACGTGGCCAAATCCATCAGGTCGAAAGGTAAGGAGACCAGAAGGGAGAAGAGGAACATCCACTTCATGTAAGTCACCACGCTATACTTGCCAATGACAGGCTTAGAAATGCTCAGATAGATAGAGAAGAAAAGACCATTCAACACCATCAGGAAGATACCCAACGGGGAAGAGGTCTCCACACCAGAGGAGACATTAACGGAGTTGAAGATCAGCCAAAGCACCCCAGTGAAACTCAGGGCCACACCCAAAGCCTTCTTCCAGGTGATAGGTTCCTTCAGATAAATCGCAGCGAAGAACATTGTGAAGATAGGCGTCAGGGAAGCCACCACAGAGACATCGAAAGGCGTAGTAATCTTAATCGCAACAAGGAAAGTAATCTGCGTAAGGAAGAGCCCCAGCATCGAGGCGACGAATATACGCAACAGATCCTTGCGTTCCACCCGCTCCTTAGGCATAAACAGGGAGAGCAAAGAAAAGAGGATCACCGCACCCAAGGCACGGAAAGTGAACAAACAGATCGGAGGCACCAGTCCCGACTGGGCGATCAGTTTGCAAGCCAATATATTAAAGCCAAAGATCAAATAGGAGGCGAAGGCGGTAGCATGACCGCACAAAACGTTCCGCATCCGACCATCATCCGAAGAAGATACCATACACCGTGTAAAAAGAAGAGGGGGAGAAACGTTCTTCACCTCTCCCCCATCCTATAAGACATGTTATAATTATTCACGAATTAAAGAGCCGGTCATCAACCGATTTTCTGCACACAAAGCGCATCGTTCAACGCACAGATGGCAGCGGCATAATCCTCACGCTTCAGCACGAACTGCATATTCACCTGGCGCAAAGACTGAGCGAAGCACTCGATGTTGATGTTATTGTCGCACAACGCCTTAGCAGCCCTGTAAAGGAAGCCCGGGTGAGCGATGTTCGTACCCATGCAGCAAACCAAGGAAACCTCCTTAACCGTCACTTGGTAGAAGAGACGTTGCAGCTCGTCCACCAAAGGCATAGAGCTTTGCTTATCCCAAATCACCATCGTGATACTGTTAGCGTTCGTGGATTTCAGGATATAGCTGACATGATGCTTCTCGAACACCTGCATGATACGAAGGTCGAAACCAACCTCACCCACCATCATAGGATCATGGATCTCAACAGCGAGCACCTTATCCGTACCTGAGACGATCTCGATACGAGACTGCTGCGCCACATAATCCTTGGAAATCAGCGTACCCGGGTGTTCTGGCTCGAAAGTATTTTTGATACGGATATTAATGCCAGCCAACTCCAACGGCTTAGAGGCCTTCGGATGGATCGCCTCCATGCCGACGTCCGCCAATTGGTCCGCCACCATGAAGTTCGTATGACCGACAGGGATAGACTTGTCTTTACCAACGAGCTTAGGGTCAGCCGAAGACAAGTGGAATTCCTTATGGATAACCGCCTCGTCCGCCTTCACCTCGACAGCGATCTTCGAGAAGGTCACCTCAGAGTAGCCACGATCGAAGGCACGCATGATACCTTCCACACCCTTCGTGTAGCCAGTGGCCACGCAAAGCGTCTTAGAGAAATCAATGCCAACAAAAGCCTTATGGATACGCTCGTCAATGGTAAGCGCCTCCGAATCATCGAAACCGCAAAGGTCGATGAAAGTAGCGTCGATACCATGGTTACGGATGATATTGACCGAATTGAAAGCAGAATGAGCCTCACCGATAGAAGAAAGGATCTCACGAGCGGCGAGGAACAAATCACGCTTATTGACATAGCCAGAAGCCACAACACTGTGCATAGCAGCGAGGTAAGACTTAGCCTTTGCGATTCTATTGATGATGAATTCGTCAGCCACCTTCTGGTCCAGCTTAATCTCCTCGTACTTACGGTTCAAAGCAATCAGCTTGCCGCAAAGTTCGTCGAGAGCCTCGTTGTAGTTCTCGTCGCGAAGGAATTTAACATAGATACCAGGTTCGCCCGTCTTCTTGTGTTCCAACAACCAGTTCGTCACATTGTTATACGCAGAGACAACAAAAATACGATTATAAAACTCCGCGCCGGAACGCTTCCCTATGATGATATTGTTCAAGACATCCTTGAACTCGGACATGGACGTTCCGCCAATTTTTTCTACCGTCAGCATATTTTAGTCATTAATTGTTTTTTGCAAAGATAACGAAAACTCACCATACTTATTTAAAGTAAGTTCTAAAAAATTCACCATTCACGTAAAAAAAATAGGCGATGGAAGGGAAAAGGTAGAGAATCCGCCTCGACGACAGAAAGGGAAAATGCATCTTGTGGAAAACTTTCTAAATGCATAGTAACGAACGTGCAAAACTTTCAATTTGTCACAAAACGAACATTCAAACACGCAAAAGGGCAAAAATCGAGGGATATTTTCGCACATTCAAGCGAAAAGACTTTCAAATTGTCAAAAAACACTAAAAAAAACGTGAGGAATTATTTGTCCAAATCAAATAACTTTTCCAATTTTGCGTACGTAAAATTACGATTGTATAAAAGAAATACATAACAAGAAAATTCAGTGTGATGAAAAAACAAGTCATCCTAAGGAAATGCTTGAAAAACAAATCGTTGGAAACAATGGTTTGTGGAAGGTCACACTACCATGCGAAACTATACCCCAAAAAGGTATAGTTTTTTTTTGTCATAGAATATCAATAACAAAAACAGTTTATAACAATGAGTTCAGGTGAAATTTTTATCGTCGTATTGGTGACGGCCATCATCATGGTGGTAGCCGCGCTGATCATAGGCAAGCTTTTAGCGCCTAAGTCGACCAATGCGCAAAAAGGAGAGCCGTACGAATGTGGTATCCCGACAAGAGGCACGTCGTGGATGCAGTTCAAGGTGGGCTACTACCTATTCGCCATCCTGTTCTTGATGTTCGACGTGGAGACAGTGTTGCTGTTCCCTTGGGCGACCATCATGAAATCATTGGGGACGATGGGACTAGTCAGTGTGGCGTTCTTCCTTCTCGTTCTTGTTCTCGGATTAGCCTACGCATGGAAGAAAGGAGCATTGGAATGGAAGTAAAGAACATCAAAATAAAAAACATGAAGACGGAGGACTTCAACGACAACGAATACTTAGAGCAGTATGTTGAAGAACTCCGCGCGGGTGGTGTGAATGTGGTGGTCGGCGTATTGGACGACATCATCAACTGGGGACGGTCCAACTCCGTATGGCCGTTGACCTTCGCCACCAGCTGTTGCGGTATCGAGTTCATGTGCGTCGGTGCCGCCCGTACCGACTTCGCCCGTTTCGGGTGGGAGGTTACGCGTAACTCACCACGTCAGGCCGACGTCATCTTCGTGGCAGGAACGATCGTGCACAAGATGGCTCCCGTGCTCAAGCGTCTATACGACCAAATGGCTGAGCCTAAGTACGTCATCGCTGTCGGCGGTTGCGCCATCAGCGGCGGACCTTTCAAGGACACCTACCATGTGGTGAACGGTGTGAACGAGATCATCCCTGTGGACGTATACGTGCCGGGATGTCCGCCAAGACCAGACGCCATGCTCTACGGCATGATGCAACTACAAAGGAAAATCAAGTTGGAGAACTTCTTCAAGTTGCCTAACAACAGCGCAGCGGAAAAGAAATCCGACGAATCAGAAAACAATACAGCAGAAAACGAGTAGGATATGAAAAAGATAAAAGACATAGTTTCGTCAGTAGACTCCAGTCTCACTATCGAAGAGCAACAATACCCTACCATCTGCGTTTCCCCTAACCAATTGAGGAAATTGGCGGAGAAATTGAAAGAGAATGGGTTCGATGTCCTGTTGAACCTGACAGGAATGGACTACAAGGAGTATTTCGGAGTGATTTACCACTTCACCTCCACCCAAGACAAGAAGGCGATGGTCGTCGTAAAGGTGAACACGCCGGACAGGGAAAACCTCGCCATTCCGACGGTGAGCGACCTCTGGGCATCCGCCAACCTCTACGAGCGTGAGGCATACGACTTCTTCGGACTGCAATTCGTCAACCACCCAGACCTGCGCCGCCTCTTCTTGCGGGCAGACTGGAACGGCTTCCCTTTCAGGAAAGACTACGATGCGGATCCTAAGTTGAACCCAGTTCCGCTTGTCAACCAAACAGCGGACGCCATGGAAGACCTTCCATCCATCCGATTCGACAAGGAGGGCAAACTCATTACTGAACACAAAGCGCTATTCGACAAGAACGAATACGTGGTGAACATAGGACCTCAACACCCAGCCACCCACGGTGTGCTTCACCTGAGGGTATCGTTGGACGGTGAGATCATCAAGAAGGTGGACCCGAACTTCGGCTACATCCACCGAGGCATCGAGAAGATGTGCGAGAGCAAGACCTACCCGCAGATTCTCCAATTGACAGAGCGTCTCGACTATCTGTCAGGAACGATGAACCGCCACGCCTTCTGCCTCTGCGTAGAGAAAGCCCTTGGCATCGAGGTGCCGAAAAGGGCGCAGGTGGTCCGCGTCATCTTCGACGAGTTGACCCGTATCGCCTCCCACTTGCTGGGATGGGGCTGTATGTGCATGGACATGGGTTCCATCACCGCCTTCATCTACGGAATGCGCGACCGTGAAAAGATCATGGACATCTTCGAAGAGACCGGTGGCGGCCGCCTCATGGTGGGCTACAACGTCATCGGAGGATTGGCCAACGAGGTGAGTCCGAAGTTCGTGGACCAAGTCAAGGAGTTCATCCCTTACATGCGTAAGATGATCAAAGAGTACCATATCCTCTTCACCAACAACCCGATCGCAAAGGGTCGTATGGAGAACATCGGATTCCTCACCAAGGAGACCGCCGCTTCCTTAGGCGTGACGGGACCTGCGGGAAGAGCATCCGGATGGTCATGCGACGTGCGTAAGATCGAGCCATATGCGGTGTACGACCAAGTGGACTTCCAAGAGATGCTCCGCACAGAGGGAGGAACATTCGACCGATACCTCATCCGTTTGGACGAGATCGAGCAATCCCTCCGCATCATCGAGCAACTCATCGACAACCTGCCGGACGGAGACTTCAAGGCCAAGACACCGGCGATCATCAAGTTGCCTGAGGGAGAGTACTACCAGCGGGTGGAGAACGCGAGGGGAGACTTCGGCGTCTACATCAACAGCAAGGGAGACAAGAACCCTTACCGCGTGAAGTTCCGCTCACCATGCATGACACTCATCTCCGCATTGGATCCTCTCTGCCAAAACGAGAAGATCGCGGACCTCATCATGATCGGAGCCTCTTTGGACTACGTAATCCCATGTGCGGACAGATAATTCTTTTCACAGACAAAATAAAGAATAAAGGATATGTTAACATTTAGTGAAATAATAAGTACAATACACGAGGGACTTACGGGCGCCCTACCCGGATGGCTGGCGACGACAATCGAGTACGTCATCATAGGCGCCGCCCTGTTGGGTCTCTATTGTGTGCTTGCATTGATCCTCATCCTTTTGGAGAGAAAGATATGCGCCCGGTTCCAATGCCGAATCGGCCCTAACCGAGTAGGACCTTGGGGATTGCTGCAAAGTGTGGCCGACATGGTCAAGATCCTTTTGAAGGAGATCATTTCGATCAAGAACACGGACAACATCCTATTCAAGACAGCGTTGTTCCTCGCCATCGCCGGTTCGTTCTGCACATTCGGTGCGTTACAGTTCGGCGACGGATTAGCCTGCATCGACTTCAACGTCGGAATCTTCTACATCTTAGCGATATCCTCGTTAGGCGTAGTCGGCATCCTCTTGGCGGGATGGTCCAGCAACAACAAGTACACCTTAATCGGTGCGATGCGAAGCGGTGCCCAACTCATCAGCTACGAGTTGTCGGCAGGCCTCTCCCTCATGACGATGGTCATCCTCGCAGGATCACTGAGCATCTCAGACATCATCGCCGGACAAGGCGGTATGAACGCAGAAGGCGGATACAACACTTGGTACATCTTCCAGGCACCAACCGCCATCATCGCCTTCATCATCTATTTGATCGCAGGACATGCGGAGACCAACCGTGGTCCATTCGACCTTCCGGAGGCCGAGTCTGAGTTGACGGCCGGATACCACACGGAGTACTCCGGTATCCAGTTCGGATTCTTCTACTTGGCGGAATACCTGAACATGTTCATCATCGCGGGAATCGCTGCGACCGTCTTCCTCGGAGGATGGCAACCATTGCAGATCAATGCGGGATGGGCTTCCGGGTTCAACGAACTTATGGGACAGATTCCATCCTGGATCTGGTTCATGGGCAAGACCTTCGCCCTCGTGCTTCTCAGCTTATGGGTGAGATGGACATTCCCAAGGCTTAGGATCGACCAACTGCTCAAGCTGGAGTGGAAGATCCTCATGCCGATCAGTATATTGAACCTGCTCATCATGGCAGTGTGGGTTATAATTTAAATCTAAAGGGAAGAAAAGATGATACAGTATATCAAAGATCTATTTTCCGGGATATGGAACCTGTTACAGGGTATGCGCATCACGATGATCAACTTCATCAGGAAGCCAATCACGGAACAATACCCGGAGAACCGTGGGGTGAAGGAATACGCTGAGCGGTTCAGGGGAGAGCTGACGATGCCGCACAACGCGAACAACGAGCACAAGTGCACAGCGTGCGGAATCTGCCAGATGAACTGCCCGAACGGGACCATCAAGATAGTGACGAAACAAATCACCACAGAGGACGGCAAGACCAAGAAAGCATTGGACAAGTACCTATATGACTTGGGAAGCTGCACATTCTGCGGGCTTTGCACGATGGGTTGTCCTCAAAAGGCAATCGTCTGGAGTAACAACTTCGAGCACTCGGTATTCAGAAGAGAGACATTGGTTAAGCAACTGAACAAAGAGGGTTCGAAGACAGAGGAGAAAAAACCAGTAACAACCCCACAACAATAACGACCATGGAATATTTAACAGCAAGCAACATCATATTTTTCATACTTGCGGCGGCCATATTGCTATTCGGCATCCTGACGGTCACTTCGACCAAGATCCTCAGGTCGGCCACCTACTTGTTCTTCACGCTGTTCTGCATAGCGGGTCTCTACCTTCAGCTCAACTACGAGTTCCTGGCGGCGGTCCAACTCTCCGTATATGCGGGAGGCATCGTGATCCTCATCGTCTTCGCCATCCTGTTGATCAAGGGGTTGGGTGAGGACAAGGAAATCAACATCGGTCAGAGACGCATCATGGGCCTAATAGCGGCCATCGTCGGTTCAATCACCTGCGCAAGCGTCATCGCCAAATTCGGATTCCTGCCAGACTATGACACGGCGACCGAACTGACCCAGGATGTGGATATGCAAATGATCGGTCAAGCACTGATGGGCACAGACCAATACCAATATCTGTTACCATTCGAGGCGGTGAGTGTTCTTCTGCTCGCCTGCATCATCGGAAGTATCGCAATCGCAACAAAGAGTAAGGAGGTCAACAAATGAATATACCAGTAGAATCATATTTTATTCTTAGCACGCTCCTATTCTTCATAGGCGTGTATGGGTTCGTGGCACGAAAGAACCTCATCAGCATATTGATGTCGGTCGAGCTCGTCCTCAACGCCGCAAACATCAATTTCGTAGTGGCCAACAGATTTCTCTTCCCGGAATACTTGGAGGGGCATATCTACAGCCTCTTCGTCATCGCGATTGCGGCGGCGGAGACTGCGGTAGCCATTTCAATCATCATCAATGTTTACCGTCAGAAGAAGAACATCGATGCCAAGAGTATTAACGAATTAAAGTATTAATGATATGGAACAGTTAGCGAGTTTAGCACCTTATGTTTTAATATTACCGCTCTGCATGTTCCTTATCTTGGGACTATTCGGTAAAAAAATGTGTCCGAAAGTGTCAGGTCTCTTGGGTACGACCGTCTTTGGCGTCGTCTCCGTGATCTGCTACTACATCGCACTCAAATATTTCTTCAGTGGCGATTATCAAATCGGGGAGACCTACCAACAGGTGACCCTCTTCAACATGGAGTGGTTGCGGATGAACGAAGACCTGGTGATCAGCATCGGCTTCCTCTTGGATCCGCTCTCCGCCATCATGCTGATTGTCATCTCGACCGTATCCCTGATGGTCCACATCTATAGCATGGGTTACATGCACGGAGAAGGAGGATTCCAGCGTTTCTACGCCATCCTTTCGCTCTTCTCCTTCGCCATGCTCGGATTGGTTGTGGCGACCAACATCTTCCAGATGTACATCTTTTGGGAGTTGGTGGGAGTATCCTCCTTCCTGTTGATCAGTTTCTACTACTTCAAACATTCCGCAGTGCGCGCGGCGAAGAAAGCCTTCATCGTCACGAGGTTCGCGGATATGTTCTTCCTCATCGGAATCCTAATCCTCTCCTACTACACGAGGACATTCGACTTCGATAAGCTCACTTTCATCACCGACGGCCATGTAAATGCAATCGTCAACTCAGACTTGAGGACGATGACCTTCCTCGGATTCCCAGTGATTTCGATAGCCATGTTCCTCATCTTTTTGGGAGGTGCAGGTAAATCGGCCATGTTCCCGTTGCACATTTGGTTGCCGGACGCCATGGAAGGTCCAACCCCTGCTTCAGCGTTGATCCATGCGGCCACGATGGTCGTAGCGGGTGTATACTTGGTAGCAAGGCTCTTCCCTATCTACACGTTCGAGGCACCGCACGTATTGGAGATCATCTCCTACATCGGAGCATTCACCAGTATCTTCGCGGCGATCATCGCCTGCGCGCAGACCGATATCAAACGAGTGCTCGCCTTCTCCACGATCTCACAGATCGCCTACATGATGGTAGCCTTGGGTGTTTCCGGCTACGGAGGAGTCAACGGACTCGGTTACACGGCCTCCATGTGGCACCTCTTCACACATGCCATGTTCAAGGCATTGCTCTTCATGGCGGCAGGAGCCATCATCCACGCCGTACACAGCAACGAGATGGATGCGATGGGCAACCTCAGAAAGAAATTGCCTATCACCCACATCACGTTCCTCATCGCCTGCTTGGCGATAGCCGGTATACCTCCATTCTCAGGCTTCTTCTCGAAGGACGAGATCTTGGTGGCAGCGTTCGAGACCAACAAATGGGTCTTCGCTGTAGAGTACTTCGTGGCAGGTTTGACCGCCTTCTACATGTTCCGCCTCTACTACCGCATCTTCTGGTTCGGCGAGCCTGAGGGCGGATACGAGCACGAGCCGCACGAGGCACCATTGAACATGACCTTCCCGCTCATGTTCTTAGCCGCAGTGACGGTCATCACCGGTATCAGCTGGGCATTCGGCAAACTCTCATTCACGGAACTGATTTCGAGTGACTTCACCGGTTACGAGATTCACACCCATTGGAACATCGCCCTGCCAAGCATCGGCGCAGGCGTGGTAGGTATACTCATCGCGACCTTCCTCTACCTGGAAAGGACAGGAAGACCGAACAAGGCGGTATCCTACATCAAGAAGCCTTACCTTTGGGCGTATAACAAATTCTATATCGATGAGATATATCTCTTTGTGACGAACAATATCATCTTCCAACGGATATGCCAACCTATCGCATGGTTCGACCGTCATATCATCGACGGATTCATGAACCTGCTCTCATGGGTCACGAACAAGACCTCGCAAGAGACGAAGGAGATCCAGAGCGGATATGTGCAACAGTACGCTTGGGTGTTCATCATGGGTGTTATCACTATCGTGTTACTATCCATTAATCTCTAACCGATAAAAAGTACTACAATGAATATATTATCATTATTTGTAATCATCCCGCTCGTCATGATGGCAGTGATATTCTGCATCAACGGCGAGAAAAAGAGTCTGATACGGACGATCATGTCCATCGGAGGATTCGCATTGCTCTGCACCTCCACCTATCTGACGATTCAATTCCTGGAGTTACGGCAAATCGACACCACCTCGGAGTTCCTTTTCACGGAATCCGCCATGTGGTATGAGCGATTCAACATCCACTACTCAGTTGGTGTGGACGGAATATCCGTAGCCATGTTACTGCTCTCCTCCATCGTGGTGATCACCGGCGTGTTCGTATCCTACGCCATGGAAGAGAAAGTGAAGGAGTACTTCCTCTGGTTCCTGATGTTGAGCATCGGAGTGTACGGGTTCTTCATTTCGTTGGACCTCTTCACGATGTTCCTCTTCTACGAGGTGGCATTGATTCCAATGTACCTGCTCATCGGATTGTGGGGAAGCGGCAAGAAAGAATATTCAGCCATGAAGTTGACGCTAATGTTGATGGGAGGTTCAGCCTTCCTGATGGTCGGCATCTTCGGCATCTACTACAACTCCATCCCTGAGGGCGGCGAAGGCACATTCAACATCCAAGAGATCGCGGCGAACGTGCAAGCCTTGAAGGCGAACGGAGGTGACATCAGTTGGGAATACATCTTCTTCCCGCTCACCTTCGTGGGATTCGGCGTGTTGGGAGCCATGTTCCCATTCCACACATGGTCGCCTGACGGTCACGCCTCCGCACCGACAGCCGTTTCAATGCTCCACGCAGGTGTGTTGATGAAGTTGGGAGGATATGGTTGCTTCAGGGTAGCCATGTACCTGATGCCTGATGCGGCGCAAGACCTCGCATGGATCTTCATCATCCTGACCGG
Organism: Paludibacteraceae bacterium; assembly: GCA_045226255.1. GTDB lineage: Bacteria > Bacteroidota > Bacteroidia > Bacteroidales > Paludibacteraceae > UBA1181. Next base: position 14,245 of record JBGVCG010000004.1, read on the forward strand.
TATCAGCGTCGTGTACGGAGCCTTCAGCGCTTGCGTACAGACCGATTTGAAGTACATCAACGCCTACTCATCCGTGAGCCACTGTGGCTTGGTGCTCTTCGCCTTGCTGATGATGAACAAGACCGCCATGACGGGAGCCATCCTTCAGATGGTATCACACGGTCTCATGACGGCGCTCTTCTTCGCCCTGATCGGTATGATTTACGGAAGAACACACACGCGTGACATCCGTGAGATGGGAGGTCTGATGAAGATCATGCCTATCCTCTGCGTATGCTACGTGATCGCGGGACTCGCCTCTCTCGGTCTGCCGGGACTCAGCGGATTCGTTGCGGAGATGACCATCTTCGTCGGAGCGTTCGAGCACACGGACTTCTTCCATAGGACATTCGTCATCCTCGGTTGCAGCTCCATCGTGATCACGGCAGTCTACATCCTGAGAGTGGTCGGCAAGATCCTCATGGGACCAGTGCAGGACAAGCACCACGAGACGCTCACCGACGCAGTGTGGTATGAGAAAGTAGCAGCGTTCGGACTCATCGCCGCAATCGCCGCAATAGGTATGGCACCGCTCTGGTTGTCGAACATGATCGGCGGCGGAATTGAAAACATCGCAAAATTATTCACTTATGGACTATAGTAATTTCTTATCGATGAACCACGAAATATCATTAGTAGTGGTTATGATATTGGTTCTGTTGACCGATCTAGTCATCGGCGACAAGAACAAAAAGGCAAGCCAGATCATGGCAATTGGGCTATTCATCGCCCACACCGTCTTGTGTTTCCAATGGTCTAACAGCTACAGTCCGACCGAAGCATTCTCTGGGATGTACCTCACCTCAGAGATCCACATGTTCGTCAAGAACATGCTGAACATAGGCACCGTGCTCGTCTTCCTGTACGCATACTACTGGAACACGCACGAGAACGAGAGCCACGCCGGAGAGTTCTACTTCCTGACCCTCTCCACCCTATTGGGTATGTACTTGATGATCTCGTCGGGTAACTTCCTCCTCTTCTACATTGGATTGGAGACCGCCTCCATCCCAATGGCCACATTGGTGGCGATGAACAAGAAGAGGGAAGAGTCGGCCGAAGCGGCAGCCAAGTATGTGCTCACCGCAGCCTTCTCGTCTGGTGTGATGATCTTCGGTATCTCCCTGATCTACGCAACCTGCGGCACGCTCTACTTCGACGGAATCTCAGCCAACTTCTCCGATTTCAACCTCTCCATCATGGGATTGGTCTTCTTCATCGCGGGTATCGGCTTCAAGATCTCCCTCGTTCCGTTCCACTTGTGGACAGCGGACACCTACCAAGGCGCGCCTACTTCTGTGACCGCCTACTTGTCCGTCATCTCTAAGGGAGCCGCAGCTTTCGCCTTCATGTGCATCTTGATGAAGGCATTCAGCAACTACCCGGACGTATGGAAGGAAATCATGTGGTGGATCATCGTTGTCACCATCACCGTGGGTAACTTGTTCGCCATCAGGCAAAAGAACCTGAAGAGATTCCTTGCCTTCTCCTCCATCTCACAAGCCGGTTACATCATGCTCGGCGTGATTGCGGGAAGCGACCAAGGTATGGCTTCGCTCGTATTCTACACGTTGATCTACATGTTCACCAACCTCGCCGCCTTCGGAATCATCTCCAGCATCGAGGACCAGACCGGCAAGGTATCGATGGACGATTACGACGGACTCTACGACACCAACCCTAAGTTGGCAGTGGTCATGATGCTCGCCATGTTCTCTTTGGGAGGTATTCCTCCGTTCGCAGGATTCTTCAGTAAGTTCTTCATCTTCATGGCAGCCGCCGAACAAGGTGAATACTTGCTCGTCTTCCTTGCCTTGTTGAACACCATCATCTCACTCTACTACTATTTGCTGGTAGTGAAAGCCATGTTCATCAAGAAGTCGGACAATCCGATTCCAGCCATCAAGATCGACAACATGTCCAAGGTCGGACTCATCATCTGTACGATCTGCATCTTGGCATTAGGCTTCATCAGCCCGCTCTACACGTTCATCGCAGAGAGAAGCTTCGGATTCTAAGGGGAATCTAGAGGAGGATAAAAGACCTCCAAACGATAAAAGCACAAGGGGGTGTATCAATTTATGGTACACCCCCTTCCCTTTTACAGTTCGAAGCATACGAATCTACCTACCCATCGAACACCGCCTCGGAAGCAATATCTTTTCCTCGACACACCATCACAGCGGACAGACAGGCAACATATCCGTTCGGACCAACATTCATGCACCACCCATACAATTGACCTCGATCAAGAAATAAAAGTCGGAGAATAATTCTTAACGATAAGACCAAAAAAATTCCCAAAAAATAGTACATTTGATACAAAAACTGAAGAAGATGAAGTTCAGGCAATTCATCAGTTTCAAATAGAATTGAAAACTCTAACATGGTATAATGGGCTCAACCTTGTTGGGGGAAACAGCAGAGTCCCATTTCATAAAATCATGAAACACAGTAACACTTTCAGACTGATTGGCATCGCACTAATGTGGATACTTGCCTATACAACGGCACAGGCAAAAGATAAAACGACAGACTACGAGGCAGACATATTCTTCATGGATGGGACCATCAAACATTCGGACAACTTTATGATTCCAAGAGGATGTGCGGCCATATCCTTCACATACAAGCCGCAAGATGTGGTAGTTTTAGAGCCAGGCAAAGACGGCAAGTTGGAAGAAGTAACTTGGCAGTCCGACGCAATTGACTACTTCATATGTTGGAACAAAAACAACCCGGAAGCAAAGCATCTATTCAAGAAGATATACATCACGAAAAGCGGCAAACAAAGTGGATGGGCGACATTGGAGAAAGCAGGAGAGAAAGGCATGGTATACGGATTAGCCCCCCTGTATTACATACAAGCATCCGGCTTACTGATCCTTCAAGGAGAACAAAACAGACCACCACTGACCTACTTCATCTTTGAAGGAGACGAATACGCGACTCAAGTCCGCTACTTTAACGGAGGATGGGAGATGTGGACAAGGAAATGGGCTGCCAAAAGCATCTTCAAAGGGGATGAGAAGATGATAAAAGAAGTAACCAGCGGCAAATACAAGCCAGAAGACCTCCAATACGTATTGGACAACTACAAACGACCAGTGCCATTAAAATTAGAAAAATAAGGAACAAGTATGAACAAGCTATTCAAATATGGGGCATTAATGGCAGCAACATTGTTGCCAGCCAACGTGTTCTCCCAACAGAGCACAAACAATCAACTGATTAAAAGTGAAGTGGCAATCATACGTCCCGAGCTGACCCAAGAGCAGAAAGATTTCATGGAAAGCTACGCGATATGGCTGTCCAGAATCGGATACAGGGAGCAATCCAGGGCAGTGACAAACCTTAGGGACAATGCGTTCGGGACAGGTGTCATCATAGAAACGGATTCCGGGGAGAAGCAACTCATATCCGTGAGTAAGAACGTAGGCATCGCCTCGAGAGTAACAGTCGAGACATTGAACCAGAACGGAACACGAAACGTGCAAACTGGGCGAAAGATCATCACAAGAGCGTCCAACGGATTGGTGTGCATAGAGATGCCGAAAAACCACACCACACACGGTTTAAAAATCACGAATCAATCCGCGACAGACGGACAGAATATTTACACCTTCGGATACAACGACGTGAACAAGAAAGCGACTTGGCAAATGAGTGACGGTATCATCTCAAACAACAAGTTCACGCCAGGCGATTCCAAAAATATATTGCTTCAGCACACCGCCCCTGTCAACGTGGGGATGTACGGATCTCCGCTAACTGTCATAAGCGACTCCGCCCCTTACGGCTACGAAGTGATGGGCCTCAACCTCCACAAAGGAAGAGACAGGGAGAACACCAACTACGCCATTCCAGCGCAAGACATCCAACAATTCATTTCAGGAATAGCAAGTGTAGGCTCAAAGAAGAACAAAGAGGCACTCCTCTCATCGGTAGAACAGCTGCTGAAGATGGAGAAAGATGGCTTCAGCACCAATAAAGGCCTGATTTCCGACCAATACCTGAAAGATGTCTCCAACGACGTACTGCAATCCTGGTATAACAGTTTGCCAGAGACAGTAAAACAAGCTGTTGAGAAAGACCTAAACAACGGGGAGTTCTTCGAGTCAGCCAAAAACATCGTCGCATACGCCTTCGCAAAGGATAATACGGAAGGATCGCAATTAAAAGTCAAGACATGCGCATACACATCAAACGCAGATGTACAGACGGTCCAGATCGACAAAGGAGGGCGGACATTGGTCAGCACATGGATATATGAAGACGGCAACTGGAAACTCAAGAGTTGGGGCAACAACGCCGCCGAAAAGCCTAAAGCGAAAGCGGACAAAAACAATGCGGACAGATTGCAAAGGATAGGTATCGACCGCGACTATACGGGCGTCCAACTAGCCTTAGGAACCACGCTCTACCCTGTCGACAAATTCAGCAGCTACACCTTCACGTATTCCATCATGAACAACCCATTCGTCAAGCATAGCATAGACATAGGGAAAAACACGGCGGCCATCCGCATCAAGGAAGACATGCCTGAGTTTGACGAGGTCCATGGAGGATTCATATTAAATCCTGACGGTTCGCCATACTATCCTTTCACAGACGACGAAGCGAGTCTGTTCACCTTGGATTACAGCGTTGCGGGACAAGCTCCCATCACCCTGAAACGTTTCCTCGTCGTTCCACAAGTCGCACCAGGCATGGGTTTCCTCATCGGTAAGTCAAAGGAGCACGATGACATCGTGGGAGGTTTCTTCTTCAAACTCAGCACCGGTGCCCAACTGGGATACAACATAAGCAACTCACTGAACGTATTCCTATACGGTGGGCATCAATTGAATGTGTTCTTGATTCCAGACCCGGATGATGAGATCGACATAAGGAAAAGCATCAACGGATTCAATGCACGAATAGGTGTCATGTTCGTTCGCTAACGGACATGACCCATTCAAGCGGAAGGAAGAAGAATAGAAAGTAAACAAAAAACATAGAATCCACATAAATTCATACGATCATGAAACAGCACCACATCATTAAAAACGTATGCACCATAGTACTATGTTTATTCGCATATACCATCGTACAAGCAAAACCATGGGGAAATAAAGAGGATAAACTTTCCCCCACAGTAGCGGACCTGTACCTTAAAGACGGAACCGTCAAACATGTTGAGCACTTAACATCTGTGCCATGTGGATATTGCGAAAAAAAAGACCAATCAAAAATATCGATCCGCTATAACGAGCTCGATAGCAATGGTCAGATAGTAGAATACGACATACCTTCAACAGAGGTAGAGTCCATCATCTGTTGGCACGCATTAACCCCGGAAAATAGATTCAGACTTGATAAAATCAGGAAAAATAATTCCGACAAAAAACACTGGGCAATACTAGTGATGGAAGGGAAAAAATGTAAAGTATACCGCATACCAGACATCTGTAGTGTCACCGACAAGGGGGAAATGAGCATGTTCTTTATAGACGGTAAGGGTTATTCCTGCTTTTTATTTGAAGGAGACGAACGCGCTACAACCTGTCAAAGAACCCCTAGCAGTTGGATATATTATCCGAAAAACCTTTTCGAAAATGACGAACAAATGATCAAGGACGTAAAGAATGGCAAATATAAAAAAGGGGATCTCCAAATGATTCTGGACACATACCAACGTCCCACTCCATTAACAGTCGACAGATAAGAATATACAAAAAGCAGAGAAGCAATCACACTCTTCGAGAAGAAGGACTCATTTTTGAAGAAGTGAATAGTAATAGAGTCCACATAAATTCATACTAACATGAGACATAACTACATCAATAGAATAGCATGTGCCATATTAGTGAGCTTTTTCGCATGTGTAATCGTTCATGCGGAGCCAAAAGTGTCTCGAATAAATGCGGACATACACTATACCGACGGAAACGTCGTATATGTTGAAAACCTGGACTTACCCTATGGAAATATTTTCAGCAAAGCGCGTTATATCACCTATTCAAAAATCAATGAAAAAGACAAAGTAGAAAAAGTCGAACTGGAATCAGAGCCGATGGATTACATCGTTTGCTGGAACGCCGCAAACCCGACAAAGAAATACAAATTTGAAAAGGTCAGAATAACAGACAAAGGGCACAAGTATTGGTGCGTTCTAGACTCGGAGGGGGAAAACGGGAAAGCTTTATGTAAAGCGGACAGCTATAAGATCGACGAGAATGGAGAACTGACATTAATCTATAGAGAAGGTTCGGGCACGTTCACCCTCAATACACTTTTCCTATTCGAAGGGGACGAATACGCCTCAATGTGCCCAGGGGCACCAATCAATTGGGCAAGATGGGCGAGAGGCGTTTTCCCAGGAGACAAACAGATGATCAAAAACATACGAGAGGGCAAGTATAATAAAGATGATCTCCAGGTAATTTTAGACACGTACATACGCCCTGAACCATTGAAATGCAAGAAAATCAGAAATGATTGAAAAAGACAGGCATAAGGAATAGACAAAGAAACGAATAAAATAAGCTGAATCACAAACAAAAAAAAATATAATTAAAATGAAGAGACTAACATTACTACTCACTTACGTGTTTTCAATAGTATTCGCCTTCTCATCATTCGCAGAAGAGAAAACCACGAATCTCAAGGACCAAGTAGCCATAGTCACCCCAAACATTTCGGAAGAGATGAAAAAGCATGCTTCGGAAATGGTGGGAATTCTGGCCAACTACAGTTACTATTCCGCCGCCAGCGAATACAAAGCCTACCAAAAAGGTTGGTCTGGTTCCGGATTCGTCATCAAAGGCAAGAACGGGAGGCACTATATCATCACGAACAAGCATGTGACACGAGGTTTGAAGTCGGTCAACATTGAGTTCAATGGAGACACCGCGATAAAATACGAGGATTGCCCAGTCATAAAGGAAAGTGAGGATATCGATGTCGCCATCGTAGAGTTACCAAAGCACTTCAAAGTCGGACAAAGTCTCGAATTCTACACGGAAGTTGTGAATGAAGGAGACGATGTATGGTCTGCGGGATATCCTGGATTAGGAAACAATCCGGTCTGGCAGCTCGGTAAAGGAATCATCTCCAACATGAGCGTAAGGGACAAAGACTTCGGTGACGAGAAGAAATTCCACGTCATCCAACACACTGCGCAAGTGGATGCTGGTAACTCAGGAGGTCCATTGCTCATCAGGAAGGAAAAGAAAGGCAGTGCGCCTAGCTACTACGTCATCGGTATCAACACTTGGAAAGCGGGTGGCAGAGAGAACACCAACTTCTCCATTCCGACGAAATTCATCAACGAATTCGTCAGCCAAGCGATAACAGAAGCGGCCAACATATCGGAGCAGAAACAAGAAGAAAACGTCAAGGCAGCAGGAGAGAACTTCTACAACGCATTGCTTTCCGGCTACAAGGAGATAATACCATTCTTATCCGATGAATGTACCTACTCGATCACGAAGGAGACATTCCAAGAGATGTTCAGCCAAGCGTCATCAGAGGCTCAAACAGAAATAAGGGAGAATTTGAAAGAAGCGAAAGGAACAGAAGCGTTGAAGATCCTTTTGGCAGACAACCTCGCCCAAAGCGTCAAGAAGAAAAAGCAGACATTGACACTGAAGGAAACCAAATTGAGCGGAACCGGTGCGACAGCCATAAGCACATTCAGCTACAATGGGAAAGAGAAGATATTCAACTGGGCAAACGAGCACGGACAATGGAAAATCGTATCGAACGGTTCCGACTCCAACGGCGGTAGTTTCCAGATGGCATCAGGTGCCCACATCATCAAGAATAAAGGGAAAGGATTGGCGACCAGCGCACAGTTTGGACTCAACGACTATTCCAAACTCAACATCACACTCTCCATCAACCGATACTTCGCGACCCTCGGAATGAGATCCGTCACCTTCTTCGCAGGGAAGGATATAATCGCCAGGAATGAAATCATAGAGGGCACCTATGAAGAAAGGACAATACCAGGGGACACCATCTTTATCTACGGAATAAAATACAACATAGGTATCCGCGTTCCAATTGGCTTCGGGGAGAAATTCGCACTGACTCCATACCTCCTCCCAGGCGGTGGAATAAGCACAGAGACATTCTTCTGGAATATCCGGTCCGGAGTAAACTTCGGTTGGAGATATGACAAAAAACACCAATTATACCTTGGGGCGGAGTATAACTTTACAAGAGGTGTGGAAAACAACACCTCCCAGAAGGTGACCCGACCATTTGCGGGAGTAGTGTTCGGTTGGGACTATTAGTTCTTAAAAAGTGTTTCGAAACGCCTTCGAATCAAGGCTTAGAGCAGGAGAAAATTTGGAGAACTAAGAATTATATTCTATATTTACATAGAATTACAACAACAAAAAAGGAAAGGAAATGGAACATAAATTTTCGGCGATTATTACATCTTGCATCATTGCATTCATGATGGCATCATGTACAGTTTCAACGCACACGACGAGGTCCACCCCGCCGCCACCGCCTGCACATTATGGACATCCACATTATGGACATCCACATTATGGGCATCCAGGGCCAGGTCCGAAGAGATATCCGATAGACCAGTTCAGGAAAGGGCCAGCACCTCAGCACAGGGTCAAACAGACCCCACCACCACCGAGAAACAACAAAAGTTTCCGGGATGCGGAGAACAACCATTTGCGCAATAGCGGCACACCTGTGCCTTCGCAAAAGAGGACCAACGAGCAACAAAACGTAAAGAGCAGTTCGACTCCACAACGCAGTACGCCTAGTTCATCCTCCACTCCATCCAACACAAGGAGTGAAAGAAGCCAACGAAGCAGCAACACGGGAGCACCGAGCAGCAATAGTACAAGAAGAAGATAAGCATTGTGGAGTATGCGGTCATACAACGGTTTGTAGCCCACGAGTTGTCTCAAGATCATAGCGGGCACAATCACCAGCATGCGGAAAGAGTTGTCGGGAACGCGAAAAAAATCCTGCAAAAGGAAGGCGGAAACGAGAAGATCATCCTCACTGCGGCATGGTTGCACGATTGCATAGACAAGAAACTCTTCACGAACATTACGGAACAGCTCAACAAGGTCGAGCGATTCCTCGAAGAGCAAGGTTTTCTTCCTGACGAAGTGGCGGAAGTGATGTACATCATCCAAAACATCTCCTACAACAAAGGGGAGAACCGACCGCTGACAAGTCTCAACGCCATGATTGTCCGGGATGCGGATAGGCTCGACGCCATCGGGGCGATAGGCATCATCCGCACCATCGAATACGGCGCGACACAAGGAAGACTATTCTACGACAATGAGAACATCAAGAGAGAGGAAGGGAAAGTCGGTTGGAATCATCCGACCGACACCTCCCTCTCTCATTTTTATGACAAACTACTCAAGTTGGAATCGTTGATGCACACCCCGACCGCCAAGGCGATGGCCAAGGAACGCACCGAATTCCTGAAAAAATTCCTGGAAGAATTCTACCGCGAGCTAGATGATTAAGAATTGAAAAAATAATTCGCATTTCTTAATCTTCGCCGACCAATTTCGCCCATTAATTGAAAAAACGAAAAGAGAAATGCCTATTTCAAACGACAACACTTGGAAAATAACAAAACTTAGCATATTTTAGCGTAATTTTTAGGACAGGGCAAATATTGTCCACACTAAAAGGGCTAATAACATGAAAATATTTTCAATTAGAGGTATAACGATAGCAACCATGCTATCATTGAGTTTCTTATCGCATGCAAGCGTTATCATCTCAGAGATAATGCCAGGTAATATCAGTACGTATAGGAACAAAGAAAAAGAGTACACCGGATGGGTGGAATTCTACAACGACGGGAAGGACGATGTAAACATAAAAGGTTGGAACATAACCAACTATCAAAAGAAATCAAAGAATAATTCATCCGAGGAATCCATCAAGTGGAGTTGGGACATCGACTTCGACATCACCATACCAGCAGGAGGGTACAAGGTTGTCTCCTTTGACAACTACGAGCCACTCCCCCACACCTCCGCAAAGGAAAAACACGCGCCATACAAAGTAGAGCCCGAAGGAGGAATTTTAGAGCTAAACTCCCCGAAAGGAGAGAGCTTCAGTCTAAAATATCCGTCACTAAAGCCTCATTTATCATACGGAGTGTATGGTGAGGAAGAATCAGAAGCGGGGCACATGGTTCCATCTCCAAACGAAAAAAACAACTCCGGATATGAAACCTTAAAACAATGCGCAAAACCCGAATTCACAGGAGTAAAACCAGGAGTGAACAACAAAGGCAAGTGGCCATCCCAAAGAATAAAGGTATCATGCGCAACGGAAGGAGCATACATCCGCTACACATTAGATGGATCCACACCGACGGAAGATAGCAAAAGATTCAAACCGGACACCACAAAACTAGACGTGGACACCATTAAGGTTTTCCGTGCGCGCGCATTCAAGGGAGGATACCTGCCAAGCGACATCCTGACAGGCTCATTCATCACCTATAGTGAAAAAAGGGACGAGTGTAGCGGAGAGAATCCGCCAGTAGTATCCATCGTAACAGACGCAAAATTCCTGAGCAACGATGAGATAGGCATCCACTGCGTAGGAACTTCGGGAATACCAGGACCTAAGGGATGTATCGCCAACAGCGCCAACTACAATCAGGCATGGAAGCGCGCTGTGAACTTCGAGTATTTCGTTGACGGAGAACAAAAATTGTCGCAGGAAGCCATGATAGGCATCATAGGAGGATGTTCCCGCAAATACGATGTCAAATCCCTGAAGATCAACACCAGCAAGCGATTGGGAAGCGACATATTTGACTACGATTTCTTCAAAGACAACGATAAGAAAGGACAAAAATACTCCAGCCTCCAACTGAGAAACGGAGGAAACGGTTACGAGACCATGCGATTCAGAGACGGATTCATCCAATCCATCGCCAAGGACATAGACAATCTCGACTATCAGGCCTACCAACCGGTCAGCTACTACCTGAACGGAAAATACAAAGGGCTCATGGGACTTAGAGAGCGGACCAACGGTTCCTACATAGAAGCGAATTACGGAATCGACGAGGACAAGATCGACCTCATAGAAATGTCAGAGAGCAAGATAGAGGCCGCCTTAGGCGACTTAAACGCTTACAACGAGATGATAGCATTCGCCACGGACAGCAACAATTACAAGAAGGACAACTACGTGGCACAGCTCAGCAATTACATGGACGTGGAGGAATACATCAACTACATGATATTCGAGCAGTTCATCGTCAATACCGACTGGCCCGGCAACAACCAAAAATGCTGGAGGAAGCACATCGGTGGTAAATTCAGATGGATACTGTACGATACGGACTTCGCCCTAGGATTATATGGATGGGGAGACAACAACTTCTGCGACGCATCCCTCAACACCATCAAGTGGTGTACGGGAGAAGGGAACGAGCACAACTGGGCTAACGCGTCATCGACCGGTAACGGATACGAAATAACAGAAGAGAGCAAATGGAAGACCATCCTCTTCAAGAGTCTGATGAAGAACGAAGGATTCAGAAACATGTTCGCGACCAAGGCACTTCAACATCTGTACACAACATTCGATGAGGACGTCCTGAAGGAAAAGGCGAAAGCATTCAAACCGCTTGTCAGCAAAGAGCACTGCGCCACTAAAAAAGCAGATATGCCAGGCGTCGATTCTTCAGATGGTGGCATCGACGGAATGTTATCTTTCGCCAACTCAAGACGAAGCAAATACAAAGAAGACCTGGCCAGCTATTGTAAATTCAACAAGGACGAAAAGACCACCCTATACATCTCCTGCAAAGGCGATTTCGCAGATAAGATCAAGGGATTCACCGTGAATGACGTGGTCATGAACGAGCAATCAGTTAAAATCAGGTTGTTCAGGGGCATGAATGTGAACATAAAACCTATTCTTCCAAACGGTTACATCGTTAAAGAATGGGAAATGGACACGATAAAATCCCCTAAATACGCATTCAACACAAAGCTCCAAAAGGATACCGTGAAAGTAAAACTCACCATCCAGGAAGAGAGCTACGACAAACCAACGATCGTCATCAACGAAGTATGCGCCAAATCGTCCATCTTCATCGATCCCGAATCCAATGAGGGAGAAGATTGGATCGAGCTGTACAACACAGGAACCCAAAGCGTGGACGTGGCAGGATTTTTCTTGAAAGACAAAGACACGACAGTCGAGATCGCACGTGGATATGAGATGACCAACATACCACCAAAAGGACACCTGCTCCTTTGGGCAGACGGAAGAGGAAAGAGCGGCGCTCAACACCTCGGTTTCAAGTTGTCCAGCACAGGAGAGGAACTCACATTGTACAAAGACGTCAGGGACTCCATCATCGTTGTGGACAACATAAAGTTCAACTCCATCGGGGAAGACTGCAGCTACGGACGTGAAACAGACGGATCATCATCCTTCAAGGTTTTCTCTGTATGTTCGGAACACAAAGAGTTCTCCGAAGCGACACCAGGAGAGTCTAACGGCATCTACGATTGCCAGAACGTCATCGAGATGCGCACCTATCCAGTCGACATCACTTGCGATTTCCCAACCATGCGTTACAAGATAAATGGAGAAATCAAAGACAACCCGTTGCTCGACTACCGAGTGTTGAAAGGGAAAACAATCACCGTCACTCCGGTGTTGCCACAATGGGTCGGCTTCATCGCATGGGAGCTCTCCACCTTCGTGGAATCATCCGAGGAAATCATCAACAAAGAATCCCGTTGGACCTATCACCACGCAGACTCCGCCCCAAGCGGGAAGTGGAAGGAACTCAACTACGACGACTCCGAATGGGAGAAAGATGCTCATGGTTACATGGGATACGACGCATCTAATAAAGATCGAGGATTCAAATATGACACGGATATACCATTCGTGAAAGGAGATAGCGCCAAGTTCATCACAGCCTACTTCAGACATGTATTCACAATCGAAGACACGGCTGGCATGAAAAGCTTCACTGCCAATGTGACCTACGATGATGGTGTGGCGATCTACCTCAACGGAGTCGAGCTCGGTCGATACAACTTGCCTAAAGACTCAGCGCATGCGGAGTTGGCGTACGGAGACACCACGCTGAACTACTACGATGACCAACGTGCACAGATAGAGATTAAGCCATCTATGTTCAAGAAGGGTAAAAACATCTTCGCCGCGGAGGTTCACCAGATCAACAGCGCCACTTCAGACATGACGTTCGCCTTGGATGCAAAAGCGAAGTTCACCTCCCACATCTGCAAAGAGGAGACCTTCACAGTCACACCTAAGGAGAAATTCACCGCAAAACTTTATGTTAGTGGTCACACAAACACGAAAGAGACTCGCATGGAAGACCCAACGTCAGAGTTCACCCTTTATCCTAACCCGACAGAGAACCTAGTATACGTGCAAGGATGCAAGGAGAAGGCCCTCGTGACCGTAACCAACCAATTGGGAGGCATGGTCATCATGCAATACATATCCGGCGAGGATGATCCTATCGATCTGCAGAAGATGGCTGACGGCACATACATATTCAACGTCACCACTGGCACAAAGCATTTCGTAGGGAAGATCATAAAGAAATAGGCGATGAAACAAGCGGAAGAGATTCTCGCCAACAAAGGTGTCAAAACGACAGCCAATCGAGTGCTCGTGTTACGCAAACTCATGGACACAGAAAGGCCCGTTTCGCTATCCGAATTGGAGGATGAGTTGCCCTATATGGACAAGTCCAGCATATTCCGCACGCTCAACCTATTCAAGGAACACCATGTCACCCATGAAATAGACGACGGCACCACCCTCAAGTATGAGGTGTGCCATAGCGAACATGAGTGTAGCGTGTCGGACATGCACACCCACTTCCATTGCGAGGTATGCCAGCAGACCATCTGTCTGCACGACATACAGATTCCCGCCGTCCAATTGCCGGAGGGATACGAAACACAATCCATCAATTACATGATCAAGGGTGTATGCCCTAAATGCGCCAGAAAAAGAGAGAAGAGAATTGACAATTAAGAAACGTTAGTTCGACGTAGTCAATTAAGAATTACAAATTGGGCACCATATGCGGGTTGGCGGTAGAGACAATGTGCACATCGTCTCTTGTGTACATCATCTCTATGGTGGAACGAACATCCGCCCCAAACACGCACATCCCCTACCCCGTAGGGGTTTTCTTTTAATCGGGGCGACACAATCGACAACCTTTTCACCCCAAAATACAATTATCAACAATCAACAATTACCCCGTAAGGTGAAATTTATACAGCATATTTTTGCAATCATATTGAAATAATGATACATTTGCCGAATCGGTTCAATATATGGACGGATTTCGGCAATGGGCATGTAGGTTCCTGCGATTGCCGGGAAGGATAAAAAACTCAGGGCCTGTCAAAAAACGAATGGTATGAAACATCTTTTCACGATTACATGGTTCAATAGGAAGGATATAATGACAAGAACTACAATGCGCCACCTATTCCGATGGCTAATGTGTCTTGCATTTACAATGCTACCAACATTGGCGAACGCATTTGAAATTGGCGAGTATATCTACACGGTGACAGACTCCGTGAAACGCACTGTCTCCTTGAACACAAAACACCCAAGTTACGTAACAACAAATGTGAATATAACGGGCGATGTTAATATTCCAAGTAAGATAGAATATGATGGGGTGGAATATACGGTCACATCCATCGATGAAAAAGCGTTTTATTATTTTGGAAAGATAAATTCTGTTACTATCCCCAACACTGTCAACCATATTGGGGAATGTGCATTCTATTTTTGTAATAAGCTAACATCCGTCACTATTCCTAACTCTGTCGTTACCATAGGTGATCGTGCATTTGAACATTGCAATAGCTTGGAGTCACTCACCATTCCCAACTCTGTCACTTCCCTTGGGATCTATGCGTTTTATGGTTGTACGGGACTGACATCTGTCAGTATTTCCAATTCCGTCACTTCTATGGATGGAACGTTTAATGGTTGTACGGGTCTGACATCCGTCACTATTCCCAACTCCGTCACTTCTATGGATGGAACGTTTAAAGATTGTACGGGTCTGACATCCGTCACTATTCCCAATTCCGTCACCTCTATGGAATATGCGTTTTATGGTTGTTCAAGGTTGACCTCCATCGAAATTCCTAACAACGTCACCTCTATGGAATATGCGTTTTATGGTTGTTCAAGTTTGACCTCCATCGAAATTCCCAACAACGTCACCTCTATCGAAGCCGCATTTTGTGGTTGTACCGGTTTGACCTCTGTTATTATTCCTGAATCCGTCACCTCTATTGGAAATTTCACATTCGAAGGCTGTTCACAATTAACCTCTGTAGAAATTCCCGAATCTGTCACCTCTATTGGAAGTTCCGCATTCAATGGTTGTTCTCAATTAGCCTCCATCGAAATTCCTGAGGCTGTTTCTCTCATCGATTATAACGCTTTTAGGAATTGCAAAAGTTTGCCCGAACTCATTATTCCCGACAGCGTTGCCACAATCGGGGATTTTGCATTTTACGGCACAGAGTGCACAGTCTATTATGGCGGAAAAGCCACAGGTGGCCCGTGGGGGGCGAAGACACTCATTCGGGGAAGTGTTATTGACGGCGATTTTGTATATGCCGACAAGCAGAAGACAAAATTAGTTGCTTATGAAGGATCAGACTCTGTGATTACCATTCCTGACAATGTGAAAACTATTGCAGAGAAAGCATTCTACAACAGTACAGGACTGACATCTGTTGTC
>JBGVCG010000005.1:0-31681 GCA_045226255.1 Paludibacteraceae bacterium
ATATAGCAAAAACGATTGGATTCCGCAAATTTTCAGCGTGTTTTTTTCGCCTAAGCGGACAAATTCATCCTCCCCATCCAACAAGGGACAGAAAACGCGAATAAAGGGCTAAAAAAATCAATCTGGGGACTTTCCTCATCCACCACATAGACCAGCGTAGCGGCAAGAAACGGATCCGAGCGGCGATCTCCCGCAGACAAGACACGTCCGCCAAGGGGAAAATGTTCCCGCCCGCCTCAAGAATCGGCCCAAGGCCAATCCATTCATCTGTTTTCGTCGGATTAGGACCGCGATTCAGTCCTAAGGGGGTGCCGGTTGCCCGGCGTGTCGTAAAGGCTTTTCCAGCCTGATGACCTTTCGGCCATTTCATATATCAACCAAAGTACTTTTTAAAAGGGGAGACCACTTATCCCAAGCAGTCTCACCCCAGACATACTTTGTAAATTTACATTCAGTGTTAATGTGTAACGATATGAATATAGCAAAAAAGATTCGTCCGCGCAAATTTTCAGACGAAAAAAAACGCATCGGAGATCATTATCAACAGTGGGAAGAAAGAAAAATCAATGAAAAGGAGAAACGACGACAGGAGGGAAATTAGGCATTAGACTTTAGTGGTTCGCTATTCTATAACGAACTGCGAATCCAAAATCCCGAAGGGATGATATATCACAGGCAGGGGTGTAAACCCCTGTGCGACGAAACATTTTCCAGACCATGAGCCCTGAAGGGGCGACACGAGAGAATTTTGAAACGGCCGTTCGACGTAGTCAATTACGGAGCAAATATGAGGACCATTATCCCAGACTATAATTTTCACACATTTTAAGTAATGCATACCAAAATATTGAAAAAAAGCATTGGCAAAGGAAATAATATGTCTAACTTTGAATTGTGTGACGCAAGAAAGACATACAAAAGAAAGAGAATACAACATTTAAAACAGTAATATTTGTTTAACAATTAATCTAAAAAGAAAATGAAAAAGAGTATTTTCAAATGGGCAGTCTTGTTTACTGCTTTGGCTACGGCCTTGACATTCGCTTCCTGTGGTGACGACGACGATGAGGATGACCAGAATCAACAGAACACAGAAAACAACGAAGGCGGCGACGACGCTTCTGACGATTTCTTCCAATTCACTGAGAACTCAATCAGCGTGAAGGAAGGTGATGTGATCCTCTACACCAAAGAGGCAAAAGGAACATTAACCAACATCTACGAGGAATTCACAGTGGTTTCAGCAACGGACGGAAAGGTTGTCATCAATATCAATGGCGCACAAAAGACTTTGAGCGACGCTGGTGCCTCTTACTTGAGCGAGGACTTCGAGGAGTGGAAAACTGCAAGTGCGAAAGCCAACCCATCAAAAGTGCTTTTCTGCTTGAAGGGAAACCAAACAGGTTCTACTGTCATCATCGACGGTACGCTTGCTAGCAACTCTGAAATCAGTTCAGGTGCAACTCCAACCTATTTCAAGAAGAAATAATTCATTGGATAGATAAAAAAATCCCTGGCCAACTCGGTCAGGGATTTTTTTTTGCGGAACATGCGTTCCAAATGCTCACATCAATACACATAGATTTATTAGATGATTCGGCAATTCATCATTTGCCCAACCAATATATTCTGCCATTCATAATGAAGAGGGAACCCGGCCTTGGATTCTCCATTGGCCTACCACTCAAGTCATAACGTAACTCGTCTCCCTGCTCAGCGGGCATACGCACATCCACGACACCCGTCTGCGAAGACTCGTTGTCGAGCAACGTGAGCGCCTCGGACGCAGGGCCCAAGCCTCCCATCCTATTGGCGGCACGCACCGTAAAGCGGTCTTGCTCGGAAGTGCCGGAAGGGATCTCGAACGAGTTGGTCGCCACATTCGTCACATAGACATCGTTCTTGAAGACCACATAGCAAAGTGCGGAATCATTGTCCACCCACCGCAAGACACCCGCCTTCATGGCTACCTTCGGAGCGGATACCAGCTTTGCATCCTCATCTGGAGTCCAGTTGTCACTACCCGACAAAACATTCCGCAGGGTATACTTCGAAGCATCCGCATCGGAGAGGACAGGATTGATATAGGCGGTATTACCATTCTTCTCGTAATAAGAACGTCTGTTGGAGAGGTTCACAGCGTTGCCATAGGCGTCACGGCTGTTATACTCCGCAAAGAGCACCGGCATCACATCGTTGATAGGGTTTCCCCAGGCGGCGTCCGTCGGAAGGCGCTTCATCGTCGTGTTCAGATAGACCGCACGAGGCGATTTGTTCCACGCCCTACCCAACGTATAGTTCTTGTTCGATATATCATACCCATCGATGGTGCAATCATGGAAGACGTAGCCCCATTGCCCCGTACCAGCAGGTGCCGCGATGCAGTCTCCCGAACGGTTTTCCAGGAAGAGCAGGCAACGCTCGAAGAAGACGTCACTGCCTCCGCAGATGAAATCGACCGTTCCGTGGATCTCGCCCTCTTCCCAATAGATTCGTCCGGAGGCATTGTTCGAGTAGTACGTGTCCTGCGTGCTCAGCAGACGCACCCGCTTGTAGATGTTACGGTCGCCCTTGTCCTGCAGCGCCACGAAACGGTTCGCCTTGGCATTCGGGTCGTTATAGGCGCGGTTCTGCAACGTCAGATCCTGGAAGTACATATTCTTGGCGGAGGAGTTCAGGCAGAGCGTGGCCGTCACGCTGATACCCTCCGATTGCGCCGCATTGTAGAGCGTCACCCCTTGCGTGCTTTGTCCGATGAAGGAGACGTTGGCCTTGCCGAAGGAGGTCTTCTGGTTCTCGTCGCCCGTCAGTCTGCCGAGGTCATACTCACCATTCGGGAAGAAGATGATGTAGCGGGAAGAGGAGGAAGCCTCCGCGGCGGACTTAGCGGCGGCGAAATCACCGTCGACACCCACCACGAAATCATACTTCACATGCTGGGCGGTAGCGGATGGTTTGTACAAATCATCCTCCGTACCCGTCGTATCCCCAGGGTTCACCTGCTGTTGAGGAAGGTCGCAGGAGATGGTAGAGGCATCGTTCAAGGCATCCGCCACACCGTCCGCCATCATCTCGCAGACCAGCGAGTTCATGTATATCTCCAGGTTCGTGTAGCCACTGCCATCCGAGGCGAGGCTCGCACCATCCGAGGCGTCATCAGGGTTCAATCCATAGGCGGTTTCCCACTCGTCAGGCATACCGTCCCCGTCGGAGTCCGTCGGGGCAGGTGCGGAGGAGAGCACAGGCCATCCACCCACATCAGAGGTCTTATCGATGATACCCAAGCCACCCAAGACAGAACCCTTGGCGGTATAGGAACGCTTCCTCGTATCGTCCACCACACGGGCATCCACCGCATCACGGTGCAAAGAGGCGCCCGCATACTTCAGGACCTTCTCGTAGGCGACATCCGCCCTTTGGGTAGAGACAGGAGTGACCGCATACTCCACATTGGAGCGCACGGAGTTCTGGTTCATCGAACCATTGTTGGAGTTGTTAATATCGAAGCCATTCCAGTCCCAGCCGTTGCCCTTATCCTCCATGTAATTACCGCTCACGAAGAAATGTCCATAGACACCCTGCGACTGGCTATTCTTGCCATCATCCGCCCACACCTCGAAGATACGGTACTTGATAGAGGACTTCGTGGCGGGACCAGACTTGTAGTAATTGTTCACGAAGTTATAGCTACCGCCCTCGCCCGCATAACCGCTGTTCGTCGCACCCCAGTTGTAGAAGACATTATTGCGGAGGTCCACCAACTCATTGGCGGCCTCGTTCGAGTAACGGCTACCGCACAAGCGGGGCGTACGGCTGTCATGGTGAGCCACCAGGTTATGGTGGAACGAGGCACCCTTTCCGCCCCAGATACCACCATAGCCATGGTATCCCTTCGGGTGGATGGAGCCACGCAGACTCTCAGCCACCAGGCACCACTGCATCGTGAAGTTCGTATTGTCATAGAAAGAGGCGCACTCATCCGTGCACCAGCTCATAGAACAATGGTCAAGGATAATATTCTTCTGTCTGCGGCCCCATATCGCATCCCTGTCCAAGGTGACGGAGCCGTCGCTATTGACGTCAGGCTTATCCGTGCCTAGGCGGAAGCGGATGAAACGGATGATCACATTATCCGCCCCGATGTAGGTCTCGTAGTTTTTCAGGCAGATACCATCACCCGGAGCCGTCTGGCCCGCAATAGTCAGGTCGCCATTGGAGATCTTCAGGCGGGATGTCAGTTCGATCGTACCCGAGACATCAAAGACGATTGTCCGCGCGCCCGATTGGTTGACCGCATAGCGCAACGTACCCTTCGAGCCATCATCCGCCAAGGAAGTCACATGATAAACTTTTCCCCCACGTCCACCCGTGACATACATGCCGAAGCCCTCGGCACCAGGGAAAGCAGGCGTGGCGGAGATAAGATCCGCACACCATAAGGTAAAAAGGAATGGTAATACTACCCTAAAAACATTTTTCATTTCAAGACATATTACGTTTCACATTCAAGTGGACCATCCGATCCACGAATGCAAAAGAAGTCCTTTTCGTCTGTAAAAAGAAAGAAATAATCGTCAAACGTTTGTAAAAAAGAGTCAGGGGGTCAATCCACCACCATTTTGACGATTTTGTGTATGCCTTTGCCACGAATCTGCAACATATAAACGCCACATTCCAACGCATCCACGTCGAAGGAGTTGGCTCCAGGAAGAAGGACAATGCTATTTCCGCCGACTACCCTACCCGACATATCCGTAATCATCGCATAGCAGTTCACCTCGGAAGGGATATCCGAGAAGATGGACACCACACCGTCATGATAGGAGACGGAGAAGGAAGGCATCAACTGAACACGCACGGAAGAGGTACTGTCAGGGAGGTTAAAGACGAGACGTCCGCTATCGCTGGCAGCTGGGCCATATTCACCCACGGTAGAGATCTCATAAATGAACGTACCCACCGTATCGGACTTTCCGGAGATGGTTGCACAGAACGACGAATCATCGATCGACACATTGATTCCGCGCGGACGGATAGGGTTCCAATCCACCTCCACGGTAGAGGCATTCTCCCAATGGAAGACAAGCGGGTTGATGGAATCGTTCGTCGTAAGCACCTGAACCGTATCATGGTTAGTCGACCTCGTCAACAACGGACGAGGCGCATCAACGATGAGCATACCTTCGCCAGAGAGGAATCCAGGGAAATCCTCCGCATAGTAGACACCGCCGTAGACATTGTCAGGACCGATCATCGCGGATTTCACCTCGATCGAACCATTCAGAACAACATTACCATTGTCTCCTATATACAGACGGTTCGTGACCGCATCACAATCCACATACATCGTACCCAGCACCACATCGATGCCAGCCATACCCAATGCTTTATCATCCTCAAGACGGAACGCACCACCCGAGATGATCCAACCGCCCTCGAAGGCAGAGGCGTCCACACGAGGCACCAACGTGTCCGTACCGATCTTCACCAAGTATTCCGAACCCTTGATCGCACCATTCATGACCATCAAGGCGCTTGTGTCGAGCGACATGACACCGATGGTTGTTTGCGCATTCACGAAGAGGGTATCCACCGTAAGGCTACAACTTGTCTTCGTCGAGAGGCCACCACCATTCGACACGATCTGTCCCAAATGATAGTCCGCGCTATCCATGTAGACGACAGCACCATTCTCGATAATAACAGAAGACGGGGCATCTATGTCTGCGGTCATTAATACCATTCCTCTGCTGATCACAGCCGTATCACGACGGGAAGGAACACCCTCCGGCGTCCATGAAACAGGGTCATTCCAAGGAGAAAGCGTGTCAGACTCGAAGATGTACTTGGTACTCTTAGGCGTATAAGCGATGGTCGTGATGCTATTGGCAGGCAAAGCGACCACATCCAAAGAGTCGTAAACACCCAGCACCTCGCTCCACTTCTTTTTCGGCACGTCGGTCTGGATCACCGTAGCCTTGCAATGCTCAGGGAAGAAGGAGCATTCGAGCGACTTAGCGCTCCTGCCCTTATTCACCAAGATAACGGTATACTCATCATCGTCAGGATTCCTGAAAGCGGTGATCAGCACGTCCGCATCGGAAGAGGTGGCGTACAAAAGCTTCCAGCCCCTCTTCACAAATTTGGAGAAATGGCGCAGCGCATGGTAATCACCATTCACGCGGTAGCCGCCCTTGATCTTCTGGTACTCTCCGTCGACCAGCAAGGTGTCTATGTTGATGCAAGCATCGCCGGCATCGCCCCATATCAGGTTCCAATGGATGTAGGAAGAGACATGGTTGACGGTGAAAGCAAGCGACATGAACCAAGCCGTATAGATCGGGTCCATCTCGACAGGGTCCCTCAGCGGGCTATTCTCCGTCATAAATAATGGTTTGTTTTCTTTAGAGTATGTCTCATAGAGGCCTTGCATCGCCTCTTTGAAATCGTCTGGATAAGCATAACGTTGCTCTATCGCCTCGTGTTCCTTTCTACCGCTATGGTAATAGTGGAACGAATAGGCGGAAAGCAACTTCGTATCCGCCTTGTTGAGGTAGTTCTGCACACGGTCCCAACCGATGCCCAGCACCTCCGGTCCGATGATCATCGGCGGGTTCTCCAACTTATTGATGGCCTTAGCGGCGGCGGACAGACACTTCGCATAGGAAGCGACCCCATTGACGCTCTCGTCCACCTCCAGCTCCATACCGTAGTAGGACGGGTTACAATCCACCTCATTCTGCAGGCTCACGTAATCAGGGTAAATGCCCACCGCGCGGTACTGCTCCAGCGAGCGTTTCCACCATGCGCCGAACTGATCATACATGAAACTACCATTCGACCACTTCAAGGAGCTATGGCCGTTTCCGTTGGTACCCATCATGTCATTGTTGGACTTCAACGAAGCCGGTGGAGACCATGATGTGAGGTTCAAATAGAAATCATCGCCCAGACGTTTCTTGGCTGCCGCATAGATGAGGGAGTCCAACGTCAGGTCGGCATCCTCCTCCTGCGCCCAGTTGCCCATTCGCAACGCGCTGAGTCCTAAACCATTGAAAACAGTATCATAGAGTTCCTCGCACTTTTCATGCTTAGCGATCCAATCCAGATAGTAGACAATACCACCTCCGATTCCATCAACAGACTGATAAGTCGTCGATGGCCTCACATCCATGGTGACCGCCGCCTGTGCGGGCGAAAACATCACACATAGCATGAACATTAGTATCGCCTTAGTTGTTTTCATTTCTGCTCACAATGGTCTTCAACCGCCAAATATATAATAAATACCAATACATTGTATCACAAAGAGATAAAAAATAAAGGCTTCTCCCAAGGTTTATGAAATGGAGAAGCCTTTTCGATTGTCAATTAATGAGCAGACTATTGTATTAATGTAAGCATATATGTCTAATTGTTCCAAGATCGTCGGAAAGTCATCCGAAAAACATCTGCGATTTTTCACGCACCGTTCAGTCCCTTCCGACAACATTGCAAATATAGACGAAGAGTACTAGAAAAACTTGCACTAATTCGGCAATTAGTGGTAGAAAATCGGCGGTATTTTTCAAAAAAGGGCGATTCCACCGAGAAATTGAGAATTTAAACGTTAGACTTCAGGCATTAGACTTTAGACATTAGGCGCTATTCTACTCGAACAGAGCGCACCCAAATCCCGAAGGGATGATATAACACAGGCAGGAGCATGGTGAATTAAGAAACGTTAGTTCGACGTAGTCAATTATGAAACGGCAGTTCGATGGAGTCAGTTTTAAAACGAGTACGAAAATCCATCTAACTACATGGTTTACAGTACTTTCATTTAGGCGAAGCAAAGGGCTGTTATTCCTCACGGAGAAAAGAGTTCACGGAGTTTGAGGCGAAATGATCGCATCAGCACAAGTCGTAAATCGTAAATCGTAAATCGTTAAATAGTAAATATCATTACTATGGCAAACACCTTCGTCCTAAGGTGCCCCGCAAAAAAGAAGGCGACCCATTGAGCCGCCTTCCATCCTATAGGAAAAAATGTATTAGTTATTTTCCGGACGAAGCTTACGAACCACCTCACCAGCACGCCACATCTCACTGTCGTGGAGAGCAGCCAATTCCTTCTCCAGGTTAGCGCGGTAATCCGGCTTAGAGTTAGAGTCGATGGAGATCTGCGCCTCATTACCCGTGATAACCGATTTGTACAATTTCTGCATAACCGGTTTGATAGCGTCGTGGAAAGGACCCATCCAGTCCAAAGCGCCACGCTGTGCGGTGGTAGAGCAGTTGGCGAACATCCAATCCATACCGTTCTCAGCGAAGAGAGGGCCGAGGGATTGCGTCAGCTCCTCAACCGTCTCGTTGAAGGCCTCTGAAGGAGAGTGTCCGTTCTCACGGAGCACCTCATATTGTGCGGAGAGCAATCCTTGGATGGCACCCATCAAAGAACCACGCTCGCCAGTCAAGTCGGAAGTAGCTTCCTTCTCGAAAGTAGTCTCGAAGAGATAACCCGAACCGACACCGATACCGAGGGCGATCACCTTCTCCCAAGCCTTACCGGAAGCATCCTGGTAAATAGCGTAGGAAGAGTTCAAACCACGGCCCTGCACGAACAAACGACGGAGGGAAGTACCGGAACCCTTAGGGGCGATCATGATGACATCCACATCCTTTGGAGGGATGATGCCCGTACGATCGTTCCAAGTGATGGCAAAACCATGAGAGAAATACAAAGTCTTACCAGGGGTCAAATATTTCTTGATCATAGGCCAGCACTCGATTTGTGCGGCGTCAGAAAGAAGCAATTGAATAATGGTAGCTTTTTTGCAAGCCTCCTCGATTCCGAACAATGTCTCGCCCGGCACCCAACCGTCCGCAACTGCCTTGTCGAACGTCTTTCCTGGACGTTGTCCGACGATCACGTTGAAGCCATTGTCTCTTAGATTCATAGATTGGCCAGGTCCTTGGACGCCATAGCCGATGACAGCGATCGTCTCGTTCTTCAGAACTTCACGCGCCTTCTCTAAAGGAAACTCATCGCGGGTAACAACATTCTCGATTACACCGCCAAAATTCATTTCAGCCATTTGATATATTTTTTTGTTTTATTGAATCTTCCGCGAAGATAAAAAAAGAAATCCGAAGCGCAACATGCGTCATCGGATTTTTTGTTGGTTATAAGGTCACTTCAAGCGATTATTTTTTGTCGCATCCAGCCACGAAGTTCCATGCGAAAGCCGCCAAAGCAGCACCAATGAATGGACCTACGATGAAGATCCAAATCTGGGACAACGCATCGCCTTGTTGGAACAATGCAGGAGCGATGGAACGAGCCGGGTTAACGGATGTGCCCGTGTAACGGATACATGCCAAGTGAACCAATACGAGGCAGAGACCGATTGCCAAGCCTGCGAAGTTACCGGCGCCCTTGCTGGAGTCGGTAGTGCCCAGCACAGTGAATACGAAGACACACGTGAAGAATACCTCCGCGAGGAGTCCGCCCGTCACATTCACGCCAGACTGCAGCGTGTTCGCACCTGTGCCCTCCAAACCTGCGTTCGAAGTGAGCAGATAAAGGATCGTGGAACCCAAAAGAGCACCCAACACCTGGAACAACATGTACATGCCCGCATCCTTAGGGGAAATTCTCTTGGTGAGCAGGCAACCCAACGTGATGGCAGGATTGATGTGACATCCGCTGATGCCACCGATCGTATAGGCCATCGCAACGACAGCCAAACCGAAGGCTACCGCAGTACCTACAACACTCGCAGTGTCCACACCGCAATTCAAACTTACAGCAGTTCCGCAACCCATAAGAACCAAGACCATGGTTCCTACCATTTCAGCTAAATACTTTTTCATTACACATTAATATTTAAAAAGTTAATAACATAAACATACTCGAACTCTAAGGTTTATGCGAAAATACAAAAAAAGAAGATTCGTTGGATTCAAATAGTTAAAAATTAAGAGTTAAAAGTTAAGAATTACAAGTTCGGCGAAGGTAATTATTGGGGGAATGAGAGATTTCCTTCATGGTTAGGATTATGGCAGGCATTAAATCACCACTCTATGGCTGATGATCACATAGAGGATTGTTGTTTATTCATGTCAACAAGCATTCTATCAACGACATCCTTCATCAAAGGCACATCTTCCCGAACTGTTCGGAAAACCACATCAATATCAACCTCGAAATAATGATGAGCTATTTTATCACGCATCCGCATTACCCCATTCCAATAGACTTCTGGGTAATGAGGGAACAACTCCCCATGAGTCTGTTTGTCAAGGCCCTTCACCGCCTCGCCCAAAGCTATTAAGTTCATACAAACCGCATCAAGGCGCATCGATCCTTCAGGAGAACAGAGCAATTCATTAGGGTCATCAACAGAGGAGACCCTTTCTAAAATTGTATCAATAGTCTTGCGGATTTTTTGCAAGCTATCTATCACTATCTCACGGTCATACATACACACACTCCTTTTGAATACGTTCTCTCAAGAGGCTATTCATACCATCACGGACACGCACCAAATCGACCCGGCTACCCAACAATTGTTCCAAATCGGTCTGAATCAAATCAAGTGTAAGCAGAGATGGAACCCTACCCTCATAACACACATCAACATCACTGTCCTCCGTCTGTTCATCACGGGCCACAGATCCGAAAACGCCTAACCGTGTCAGGCCATATCTGCTTTCCGCCGTTGGCTTATAGAGGCTTAACAAGTGTAGTATTTCCGTTCTTGTCTTCATCTCAATTCCTCTTTTAATTTACTGTTTGTAAAAATAGTCAAAATTATGGAAAACAAACTTTTTTCGCTCAGAAATGTATAAAGGGGCAGACAGGCCGTCCTCATAGATAATGCACCCGCAAAGAATACATTCCTACTGCTGAATCAGTTTATTCAGCATAGCATAGATAGTGAGACCGGAGATGGATTTGATGTTCGTTTTGCTCGTGATGTTTTTCCTGTGGGTGATGACCGTATGGATGGAGAGGTTCAGTTCGTCGGCTATCTCCTTGTTGGTGAGCCCCTTCGCCACGAGCCTCAACACATCCTTCTCCCTCGCGGAGAGTTCACAGCTTTGCGAAGAGTCCTTGTCCGTGCTCTTGGAACGGGTGGTCCGTAGCTTGTTGAGGATGACCGAGACATTATCGTCCCGTTCAATGACATTGTCGAACATCTTCAAGACCACGGCGGAGGTATAATCCGTATGGAGCGCCAAGATGACCAGCTCGTCGTTCTCACGTTTCCAATCCTGAAACAACTTGTCCAGCTCCTCTTCCCTGAGCAGTTTAGGGTTGACGACAAGAATATCCGCCCCGCTTCTGCCCACAACCTGCGGGTAGGAACGATAGATCTTCTGCACCTTCAGTTCAGGCGTTTCGTTGATGATTTTTTGCAGGCCTTCCGTGATGATCACGGAGGATTCCATGAGCACGATGTTCCGCGTCTTCATAGCTCACCTCCTTCCTTCCTGCTGAAATAAGGAATCAGTATCTTCTCCTCGATGATGGCATGCTTGTCGAGGTCCTTGGAGAGTTGCGCGAGGTCGAACCACACCCCGATCCGCTCGTTAGGCATGATCTCAGCCGGCAAATACTTGATGATGATGTTGGTGAGGTCGCTCAATTTATCCCCTATATTGTCATGCATGTACGTCATCTCATGGGAATCCTTGGACATCACAGAGCGGTCCATCCGTTCCGATATGCGAGGGAAGAGCGTGGTCTCCTCCTTCTCGAAATGGTTCGTCACCTCGTTCTGGTACTCGCCGAAGAAGTCCATCAGCACCGCACCGATCTCGCCGGCCGCTTGGGCGATGCGCTCCACATGCTTGCGGATATGGGGCAAACGATGGTTGATGTAATAATCATGGGAGGCTTTCAGGTAACGGACGAGCCACTCGCCCTCTATCGCCCGTATCTCCTCGTCCGAAGGCATGTAGTCATCGAACGTGTATACGTTGCAGAGCATCAGGAACAACGAGACAGGCACCTCCTCGCTCCTGCAGATCTCCTCTATGCGTTTCTCCCCAAAGCCCAGCTTCATGCCGAAACGCGGCAACATTAGAATCAACTGGGGATTCACGTCCAAAACGTCTGAGAACTTTTGTCTTGCAATAAACATTTTCGATTCCTCCCTATATTTTTAATTCTACATCTTTTTCTTCTCCTCGACGTCGCACTGATGGCACCCTTCGCAGCCATGGCCACCGCACTTCCCGGCCGACCCGCAGTCACAGCCGCAACCGCAACCACAACCGCCCCGGCGGGACTTCAGCGCGCGCCTTATGCTCCAAGCGACAGCCGCCACGACAATCACCGCCACCACAATCGTTTGCAACGTCTCATTCATCGTATACCCTCCTCAAAAGAATAATTGACCTACCTGATGGATGATGAACGAAACCACCCAAGCCACCACAGTGGTATAGACCACGGAGAAGAGCGCCCACTTGCGGTTCGACTCCTTGGCGATGGCCGTCACCGCCGCCACGCACGGGTAATAGAGCAACACGAAGACCATGAAACCGAACGCCACCAACGGTGTGATCGGGTTCCCATCACTGTCCCGATGGGCGGCAAGGGCAGTCTTCAACCCTTCCGACTCCTCATCGGCGGAGAGGTCCGCATGGTAGAGGACACCCAACGACGAAACGATGATCTCCTTAGCGGCCGCACCCGTGAGGATGCTGACACCCATCTTCCAATCGAAGCCCAACGGACGAACCACCGGCTCGATGAACTTGCCCATTTGTCCGATAAACGAATTCTCCTTCTGCGCCGACGCACGGCTCAACTCCAGCTCACCCAGCTTCGTCTCCTTCTCCTCCTGCGATAACGATGCGTCCGCCTCCGTCATCTCAATCAGAGCATCGACCTTATCCGTCTCCTCGTTGTGCGTAGGGAAATAGCAGAGCGCCCAAATGATGACCGAAGCCACCAGGATGACCGAACCCATCTTCTTCAGGTATTGGACCGCCTTCTCCCACATGTGCAGCAGGGTGTTGCGGGCCGTCGGTATACGGTATGGAGGGAGCTCCATCACGAACTGTTCGGAATTGTTCTTGAACTTCGTCTTCTTCAGCAACAGAGCGGTACAGACCGCCACCGCGATACCCAGCAAATAGATGCTCAGCAATATCAACGCCTGATTGGACTCGAAGAAGACGCTCACGAAGAGGAGGTAAACCGGCAGTCTGGCAGAGCAGGACATGAACGGAATGGCCATCATCGTAATGATACGATCCTTAGGGTTCTCCAGCGTCCTCGTGGCCATGATGGCAGGGACACCACATCCGAAGCCCGTCAGCAGAGGGATGAACGACTTGCCATGCAAGCCCATCCTATGCATCAGCTTATCCATGATGAAAGCGGCGCGGGCCATATAACCCGTATCCTCCAAAAGTGATATGAAGAAGAAGAGTATCAAGATGTTAGGCAGGAAGACGATCACGCCTCCCACACCTGCGATGATACCATCCACGATCAGGTCGGAAAGCATTCCCTCACCCAGCAGGTTACGCATGGACTCGCCCAGCCACTCCACACCGGCCTCGATCCACCCTTGCGGGATGGCGCCCAACGAGAAGGTCGCCTGGAACATCAGCCACAAAAAGAATATCAGGACAGGGAATCCCAACCATTTGTTTGTCAATATCTTATCTATCTTATAAGCGGAATCGTTCGAATCCTCCTCAGGTGCCACCAACGTCTCCGCCAAGGCGCCACGGATGAATCCGTACTTGATGCCCGTGATGACGCTGACCATATCCTCGCCATACTCCTCCTCGATCTCCGTCCGGCACTGGTCCACCACCTGACGGATAGAGGAGACATCACCGATATGCTTCTCCAAATGCTTATAAGTGACGGAATCGTTCTCCAGCAATTTGATCGCCACGTAGCGGAAAGGGAAGTCCACCGCCACCTCGGCATGCTCCATGATGAGCGGTTTGATCTTGCTGATGGCGCCCTCCACCTCGGTTCCGTAATTGATATGGATATGCTTGGTGACCTCATCCGCCTCCTCATAGACCGAGACGATGTGGTCCAGGACATGGTCGATACCGCTACCCGTTTTGGAGTTGGTCGGTGCGCAAGGGAAGCCTAACATCTTCTCCAGCTGCGCATCATCCAGGGACATGCCCTTCCCCTCCAGTTCATCGTACATGTTCAGCGCCATGACCATGCGCACGTTCATGTCGATCAGCTGTGTGGTGAGGAAAAGATTGCGCTCCAGGTTAGAGGAGTCCACGATATTGAGCACCACGTCAGGGTGTTGTTCGGTGATATATTCACGCACGTAGAGTTCCTCAGGGGAGTATTCCGTGATGGAATAAGTGCCAGGCAGGTCCACCAAATGGATCGTGTAACCATCCTTGTAGAAGGTGCCCACCTTAGAGGAGACCGTCACGCCGCTGTAGTTGCCGACGTGTTCACGCAGTCCGGTCGCATGATTGAAGAAGGAGGTCTTTCCGCAGTTAGGGTTACCCACCAAGGCGACCGTGATGGTCTTGGTCTTGGCGACAATCTTATTGCGCACCTCCTCAGAGAAGGTGCCGGTCGATTCCGAGAACGCGCCCTCGTCCACCTCATCCATCAGGATGACCTCGATGTGGCTGGCCTCGCTTCGGCGCAGAGAGACGTGGCTCTGCATCACCTTGTATTCGATAGGATCCTGAAGAGGAGCGTTCTTGAGGACGGTCACCCGTTCCCCCTTCACGAAGCCCATCTCCATCACACGATGGCGGAAACCTCCGTGTCCGTTCACCTTCACGATGACACACTGTCCACCTTCACTGACATCCGCCAGCGTTCTCACAGCGTCCTCTCTAATATCAACGTCCTTCTGGTTCATATTTCAATTCATGCCTCCTTGCCAACTTTTTGCTTCAAGGGAGGAATGATTTCCTTGCCTACGATCTGCAATGTATTCCTCCAAAATAATCCTCTCCATAATCTGCCACAAAGATACGGCGAAAATCGACACACGACACACCCGCCGCACAAATATCGTCCTTTTTCGTCTGAATAATCCTTGGGACTCAACTAACATACAAAAGTAGCGGATAAAGGTGAGAGGTGACATCCCTATTTGTAGGTATAAAAATGGGGAGATGGGCACTTGTGGGGAGGGAGGAGAATTTTGAAACGTTAGTTCGACGTAGTCAATTATGAGTTTTTACGATTTACTATTTACCATTCACGATTTACTATTTCAGAAAAGTTGGATGAAGGATCACCCCATGACTCACCTAAGTGAAAGAGCTGCGTACAAGCATTACTTTTTTCCAACCAATCACAGATGATTTTTTGAAAATTATTTTATATTTGCATATATATTACAATCATTCATTATAACTATCAGTGAACATATGAAAAAAATAGCACTTACCGTTCTTCTCAATGCAGTATTTGCATTAAACAGTATTGCGGCCGATTGGAAGCCCGTCAGCCTCAGTTCCCAAGTGACTAACGTGCAACCCATGACGGGTCTGGTGTTGTGGACCACAGAGGCAAGCGATCATTATAGCGCCTACGGCAAATGCCATGCGCTGGAATACTCGTACGTGGCACCTTGCAAAGTGGTGAAAGGGTGCAATGCGGATAGCTCGATAAACTACGACTGGAGCTACATGGAAAACCTGCTGGATGACATCAAGAGCCGCAACCATCAGGCCGTGATCCGTTTCTTCTACGAATACCCGGGCGAGGCGATGGTGGATAAAAATGTGGGCACAACAGGCGTGCCAGCCTACATCAAAGCCCGTTCGGACTACAAAGAGAGCGATAAGACGGTGGCCGGCGATGGTTATACCCACTATGCGGACTGGAGATGCCCCGAGCTGCAACGCTTCACCAAACTGTTCTATACCGATTTCGCCAAGAAGTACGAAAATGACCCCCGCATAGCCTTTGTGGAAGTGGGTTTCGGCCACTGGTCCGAATACCACATATACGACGAGAACGGTGTGGACATAGGCAAAGACGGAAACTTCCCTTCCAAAGATTACCAGAAAGAGTTTTTCCTGCATCTAGCCAACGTGATGGGTAGCATACCTTGGGCCATCAGCATCGATGCGGCGGATGACGACTATTCTCCTTTCGCGGATGATAAAGATCTGCGGAAACTGGCTTTCGGATTGTTCGACGACTCTTTCATGCACAAGGATCACGAGAAGACTTCGAAAGACGGATACAATGAGGAATGTTGGATCACAATGGGCAAAGATCGCTGGAAAACAGGTGTTTGCGGAGGCGAAATAAGCTATTACAGCAATTCGGACCAGAAGAATTTCACCAGAGAGGAAGGCATGTACGGACTCACTTGGAAAGACCAGTCGGAAAAGTACCATATCACTTTCATGATAGCGAACGACAACCCTTCGAAGAACAGCTACAAAAACGCGGACCGTTTCAAGGAGTGCAGCATGATGGCTGGCTATCATTTCGTGGTCACCAAATGCGTAACCGATGGCACGCAGACTAAAATCACGGTGGAGAATGCGGGCGTGGCACCACTCTACCGAGACGCCTACTTCGCGATCGGCTCAATACGTTCGGAACAATCCCTCCGTGGATTACTGCCGAAAGAATCGATTGAGGTCACCATCGACGCCGGACTGGAATGCGACAAAAACGGACGTGCCCTTTCCAAGCCTGTGATCGCCAGCGACTACATACTCGACTCTCAAACCATCGAATATGACTGCGACTACAACGCCACAACTGGTCTCCAAATGGTCGAGCAGGAATCCGCAGACGACGGCCAACGGTATGACCTCTCAGGGAAAAAGGTTTCCGAAAACCACCGTGGTGTGGTAGTCGTCAAGGGGAAAAAGATGCTGGACAAATCACTTATGTCCCGCTAAATCAAATAGTTAATTGATTACATCGAACTAATATATCAAATTTCAAAATTATCATTATGGCAAACAAGTATTCAGGCACACAGACTGAGAAGAATTTAGAGGCCGCCTTCGCAGGCGAGAGCCAAGCACGCAACAAATACACCTACTTCGCATCGAAGGCGAAGAAGGAGGGTTTCGAACAGATCGCCGCGATCTTCCAACAGACGGCAGACAACGAGAAGGAGCACGCCAAGCTTTGGTTCAAGGAGTTGGAGGGCATAGGCTCGACCGCGGAGAACCTGGCCGCCGCAGCTGACGGAGAGAACTACGAGTGGACCGACATGTACGAAGGGTTCGCCAAAACAGCGGAAGCGGAAGGATTCAAGGATCTCGCCAGAAAGTTCCGTTTGGTGGCCGCCATCGAGAAACGTCACGAGGAGCGTTACCGTGCTCTGCTGAAAAATGTGGAGACCGCCCAAGTATTCGAAAAGAGCGAAGTGAAGGTGTGGGAATGCCGCAACTGCGGTCACATCGTAGTGGGAACCAAGGCGCCAGAGATCTGCCCTACATGCGCCCACCCGAAAGCCTTCTTCGAAGTGCATGTGGATAATTTCTAAGAAACAACACGAGGCGACAGTTCTATTGTCGCCTCGTGTTTTATAATCCGCTGATTATTTACTATTTAACAATTTACGATTTACTATTTGCCATTTAATAAATTACTATTTACTATTTGAAGATTTACGATTCGTGAAACGTAGAGCGAGGAATCATTCTACACCTCGTTGAAGGAGCGTGTAATCGTCCTAAACCACCCACAAAAAAATCCGCCCTTGTTAGATTTAGTTGAGAAAAATGATTAATTTTACAGACATATAAAGAGATATAGCGAAAAGTTTTCAGGTGGGTTCTATGAAATTGATATTGAGAAGATTGTCAACCGATCGGCAAGCATTTAGAACGTGCCCTTAATATTACCTATATTCTTCTGAGACAGAAAAATACATCAAAAAAAATGAGTAGGGGAAAGAATTGTTTACGAGGATTAGCCATTGTGGCATTATCATATATGTTTGGTTGTGCGAACGGCGGACATCAGCCTATGGGCGAAGGTACAGGCACATACGTGGGAGATGACATCGACTCCACAGTCATAGCCACCGACTCCGTCACCACGGATTCAGTAAAGGTTGACTCCGCACCGCCAGCATTGGAAAAGATACCTTTCTGCAAAGATTCCATACTGATACAGAGCCGAGGAGGCAGCCCGAATGGTTGCAAACTGCTCATCCCACCGATCAAGGTGAAGGGTATCTACATCACAGGTGCGATGGCGGGTAACAAGAACATGAAGAACCTTGTGGAATTGGTGGAGACGACGGAGATGAACGCTATCGTCCTCGATATCAAGAACGACGGTGGAAACGTGACGTACAAGATGGATAATGCCCAAGCGCAAAGCATTGGCGCATGTGTCCGCTACGTGAAGGATATGCCCGCACTCATAAAGGAACTCCACGAAAAGGGCATCTACGTCATCGGACGTATCGTCTGCTTCAAAGACCCTATCCTGGCGAGGAAGAGACCTGACTTGGCGCTCTGCCAGCCTGACAGCACCCCAGTTACGGACGGCAAGGGTAATCCTTGGGTGAATCCGTTCAAAAAGGGTGTTTGGGAGTATATCTGCGACTTGGCGGAACAGGCCACCAGAGACGGTTTCGACGAAATACAATTCGACTACGTGCGTTTCCCTATCGGTAGCAGCGCCAACAAGGCGGTCTATGGTGTGGACCTCAGCACCTACTCGAAGGAGCAGGGATTGACGGACTTCTTCTCTTACGTGGAGAAACGCTTGCATAAGAGCAATATCATCTTCGGTGCGGACTTGTTCGGTACGGTTATCGGTAGCCCTACGGACAGGAAAAGCACGGGGCAGGACTACGTGAAGATAGCCTCCATGACGGACAATATCTGCCCGATGGTTTATCCTTCGCACTATGCGTCAAGGACCTTTGGCCTGGATGTGCCGGACGCTCATCCGTACACGACCATCCTGAAGGCGATGCAGTTGTCGCAGGATGAATTGGCCAAGGATTCTCTTCCGAAGGCAAGGGTGAGGGCTTGGCTGCAATGCTTCTCAGCTCCTTGGGTGCCTGGCCACATCAACTATGGTAGCGCGCAGGTGAAGCAACAGATCCAAGCGGTCTATGACGCCGGATACGACGAGTGGATCCTTTGGAACGCATCCAATCGTTATGGGCAGGTGAAGGCCGCACTCTCCAAGGGGAAGGCACCTGCGGAAAACGTAGAGAAGAAGGACACGCTTTCCAACAAGAAAGTGTCTGACACGATAGTGACGAGCAAACCTTCCGACGACACAGCTAAGAAGAGCGAAGCGAGCAAGGTGGTGACTCCTATCGCACCTTCCGATTCCGCCAAGCAATCCAACGATTGATACGCCTCTTCGTGTGGCGAAACGAATTTGCAGGCTGGGCAGGTGATTATCCCGCCCAGCCTTCTCTGTCTAAATTCCTGTAGTTGATCGCCTCGGAGATATGTCTCGCCTCAACGTTCTCGGAGTGGTCCAAGTCCGCTATGGTACGGGCCACCTTGAGGATCCTATCGTAGGCACGGGCGGAGAGGTTCAGTTTTAGCATGGCGGACTTCAGTTTGGCGGCCGCCTCATCGCCTAACTGCGCATATTTGTGCAACATCTTGGAGGTCATCTGCGCGTTGCAATGCACCCCCTTTTCTCCCTTGAAACGCTCCAATTGTATGTTCCTTGCCTGTATGACCCGCTCACGTATCTGTTCGCTCGTTTCGGAGGGCTGGCACTCAGAGAGTTTCTCGAAAGGGACTGGCACCACCTCGATGTGGATGTCGATACGGTCCAACAGCGGACCGGAGATTCTGCTCAAGTATTTCTGCACCACGCATGGTCCGCAGACGCACTCGCGGGTCGGATGGTTATAGTAGCCGCATGGGCAGGGATTCATTGCGGCGACCAGCATGAAGCTGGCGGGGAACTCCACCGTGGAGCGGGCCCTGGATATGGTGATCCGACGGTCCTCCAACGGCTGCCGCATCACCTCCAGAACCGTTCGTTTGAACTCCGGAAGCTCATCGAGGAAGAGCACCCCGTTGTGAGCCAGGGATATTTCCCCAGGTTGCGGATTACCGCCACCACCCACCAAGGCGACGTCCGAGATGGTATGGTGCGGAGAGCGGAACGGACGCTCCGTCATCAGGGAGGTCTCCTTCCCTATCTTGCCCGCCACAGAGTGTATTTTTGTCGTCTCCAACGCTTCGTAGAGCGTGAAGGGAGGAAGGATGGTCGGGATGCGCTTCGCCAGCATAGACTTACCCGCACCGGGAGGTCCGACGAGGATCAGGTTATGTCCACCGGCCGCCGCCACCTCAAAGGCACGCTTCACATTCTCCTGGCCCCTGACGTCCGAGAAATCAACCTCGAATTGCCCTAAGTGCGAGAAAAATTCCTTGCGGGTATCAATGATGGTCGGCGTGATCTCCCGCTTCTTGTTCAGGAAATCAATCACCTCCATAAGGTTCACCGCCCCATACACCTCCAGGTTATTCACCACCGCCGCCTCGTTCGCGTTCTCCGCAGGCAGGATCAACCCCTTGTAGCCCTCCTGCCTAGCCTTTATAGCGATGGGAAGGGCACCTTTGATAGGCTGTAATGTTCCATCCAGCGAGAGCTCGCCCATGATGACGTAGCGGTCCAGCTCGTCCGAGAGGATATCCCCCGCACCCGCCAAGATACCGATGGCGAGCGGCAGGTCGTAGGCGGAGCCCTCCTTTCGGATATCGGCTGGGGCCATATTGATAATAACTTGGAAATGAGGAAATTTCATTCCACAATACTGGATAGCGGAGATAATCCGCTCGTGGCTCTCCTTGATAGCATTGTCGGGCAAACCCACCAACATGAAACGGATACCTTGCGACACATTCACCTCAATGGTGATAATCGTAGCGTCTATGCCTTGCACAGCCGCACCATAAGTCTTTACTAACATTTTATCAACGTATTATTAACAAGTAAACTTTCACGAAACAGGCAAACAAGCTTTTTTCGCAAACGTATGACACAAAGGTAGGGAAAAAATATCAAACCGACAAATCAAATATGATAGCGCAGGCTAAAAAGCTCCTTGCCGGCACAGCGTTTTCATCTAACGCATTAGACCCATGCGTTTGCGATTTAACCATTTACAACTTAGATTGTTTCTTTCTGAGGATCAATAATACTCTATCGTACGGAATGTGCCTCCCGAAAGGGTGGAATCCTTGTCATAGAGCAGTGCCTTGCGGTAATTGCCGCACCAATCATATTCTTCGTAACAGATAATAGCCTTATCCTCCAACACGGAATAGCCCGAATAGGTGCACCTTTCCGTCATGTTCCCGTCCTTGTCATACCGATAGGTCTCCTGGGAGATACGCATGTCCAGGGAGTCGTAGACATTCAGCTCCGACACATTGCCGTCCGCGTCGTAGTCCCTGTACTCCTTGCGGGAGACAGTGAATCGGTCGGAGAAGATAAGTTGCAAGGTGTCATTGCCGAACTCATCGTATGCCATGGTGGTCTTGCTGACAAACTTACCGTCGTGGGTAGTGATATAATTCTCCGTCATCCTACCCAAAGCGTCATAGGCATTGTTTGCCCGATACATCAGAATACCTCTGCCATTGAAGTCTTCGCACTCCGTCATATACCCGTTCTCATCGTAGTTGAACACCAAGCTCCTTTCCAGGGCACCCTCCACGTCATACACCTCCGAAATGGTCTTGCGATTGTTTTCATCGTATGTGGTATTCCTCTTCTCGTATAATTTACCCTCTTCATCAAACAATTCGACGCACGTTTGGTTGCCCCGCTCATCGAAAGTTGTACGGCAGATGATGTTTCCCTGTACAAAAGTGTTCGAGTTCGCCAAACCCTTATATTCGGTAAGGGTTTTCACCTTTCCCTTCAAACCGAGCTTCTCCCTATCGCTCTTTCCTGAATCGAAGAGGGAACAGCCGACCATCAAGGAAGGCAAAATCAACAACAAGCATAATCTTACGAATGACATGGTTCTAATATTTTTTTATTCTTGATAAAGTGGGACGGGCACATGGTGGAGCGCCGTCCTGTTTACTCGTATCTGATAGCCTCAATCGGGTCCAATTCAGACGCTCGCTTCGCCGGATACCAGCCGAAGAAGACGCCTGTCAGCGTACACACCAGGAAGGAGAGCACCACGGAATAGACCTGGATATAGATCGGCCATCCCAAGGCGAACTGTAGGGCGTACGAGGCCCCGACACCGACGACCACACCGATCAATCCACCCGTCACGCTGATCATCACCGCCTCGATGAGGAACTGGGAGAGGATGTCGATACCCCTCGCTCCCACGGACATACGCAGACCGATTTCCCTTGTGCGCTCCGTTACGGAAACGTACATGATGTTCATGATACCAATACCACCCACCACGAGGGAGATGCCCGCGATGCAGGCGAGAAGAATCGTCATCATGTCCGTCGTGGAGGTCATCATGGAGCTCAACTCCTCTTGGGAACGGACGGAGAAGTCATCTTCCGCGCCCTCCCTGATTTTGTGGTTCGTCCTCAGCACCTCCGAGATCTCGTCGATCGCCTTGCTCGTGAGGTCTTCCGACTTGGCAGAAGCGTAGATACTATTCAGGTAGGTGATGTTGCTCACCCTCTTCTGTATGGTCGTGTAAGGAGCCAGCACCACCGCGTCCTGGTCTTGTCCCATGCTGTTGTAACCCTTGGGGGTGAGCACGCCCACCACGGTGAAAGGCACCTTGCCGAATCGCACGACCTTCCCCACCGGTTCTTCCTGGTCAGGGAAAAGGTTGTCGACGATGGTCTTTCCGATGACGCACACCTTAGCGGATGAGGCAATGTCCTGCTCAGTGAACATATCGCCCTTATTGATGGTTAACTTTCTGATTTCCAAATAATCCAAGGAGACACCCGTGACGGATGTAGGGTAGTTGTTGTTGCCGTAAATCATCTGTCCGCTACCGCTCACCGTCGGAGAGACATACGCCACGTAACGGGTGCATTTGTTGGCGATATCCTCGAAGTCGGCGTTCTTCAGCGTCTGCATCTCGGAGGAGTTCATACGGGCACCCCCACCCCGCATACGGTCATTGTTGCCTGGATGGACCATGATCATGTTGGAGCCCATCTCGGATATCTGTTCCTGAATACTCTTCTTGGAGCCTTGTCCGATCGCCAGCATGGCGATGACGGAGGCCACACCGATGATGATACCCAACATCGTCAGGAATGACCTCAACTTATTGTTGCTAATTGCCCTAAAAGCAATCTTGAATAGATTCGAAAGATTCATAATAACCTCCTTTTATCGGTTAGTCTTTTTGGACAGGCAATGCTTCCAAAGCCTCCTTCGCCGACGCTATATGGTCGTTGACCGTGTCCTCTATCACCTGGCCATCCCGCAGACGGATGTTTCGGCTGCTGTACTGGGACAACTCTGGGTTGTGGGTCACGAAAATGATTGTTCTACCCTTGGCGTGTAGTTCCTGGAAGAGTACCAGGATCTCAAAGGAGGTGCGGGAGTCCAAGTTACCCGTTGCCTCGTCCGCCAGGATGATGACGGGGTCGTTGACCAAGGCGCGGGCGATTGCCACACGCTGCTGCTGTCCACCCGACATCTGGTTTGACTTATGGTTCAACCTCTCCCCCAAGCCGACGGCCTTCAGGGCTTTCACCGCACGCTCGTAGCGTTCCTCGTCGGAGATGGATGAGTTGTACATCAAAGGCAATTCCACATTCTCTACGGAAGTGGTCTTGGCTAAAAGATTATAGTTTTGGAACACGAAACCAATCTTGCGGTTGCGCAGGATGGCACGCTCGTTCTTTCCCATGGAACGAACCTCCACACCGTCCAGATAATACTCGCCGGAGGTAGGCGTGTCCAAGCATCCAAGGGCGTTCAGCAGGGTGGACTTACCCGAACCGGACGTACCCATGATGGTCACAAACTCGCCCTCGTAGATGGAGAACGAAACGCCACGCAAAGCGTGCACCACTTCGT
This sequence comes from Paludibacteraceae bacterium, assembly GCA_045226255.1. GTDB lineage: Bacteria > Bacteroidota > Bacteroidia > Bacteroidales > Paludibacteraceae > UBA1181. The sequence continues at coordinate 23,960 of JBGVCG010000005.1, forward strand.
CACCCACCACAAAATCACGCCTCACATTGCGCAACTCAATGATAGGCTTGCCTTTTCCGTACTTCTGTTCCATGTGAATCCCTTATTTACGTTTACCACCACCTGGACGTTTCGGCATGAATGGGCTGTTGCCTCCCTTGCCGCCCTCCGGTGGCATGTTTCCTTTCTTGAAATCCATATCGGCCGTCTCGATGGAGGAGACGATCAGACGCTCGCCCAGGTTCAATCCCTCCAACACCTCCGTGCGGGTACCGTTGCTTGCGCCAGTCTTGATGCATCGTTGCTCAGCCGTTTCACGATCGACGATCGCCCATACGGTAGGACCTGTTATCTCCTCAGGATCCAAGTACTTCACCTTCATTCCCGGAGGCAAAATCTTCTCATCCATCTGGAAACGCAATGCCTTGTTAGGAATGGTCATGATGCTATCCTTGTTCAATGTAAGGACGGTAATGTTAGCCGTAAGCCCTGGCTTCAGTTTCAAGTCTGGGTTCTTGGCATCCACGATCACCTCGTAGGTCACCACGTTCGATGTGGTGGTTGGCTCCAAACGCACTTGACGAACTACGCCGGCGAACTTGTCGTTCGGATAGGCATCCACCGTGAATTGCACAGTTTGACCCTCCTTGACCTGACCTATGTCCGCCTCATCGATGTTGGCTACCACCTGCATATCCACTAAGTTCTCAGCAATGATGAACAACGTAGGAGTCGTCATGCTGGCGGCCACCGTCTGTCCCTCCTCCACTTCGACGGAGATAACCACACCGTTGATAGGAGAAGTGATGGTCGCATAGCCCAAGTTGGTTTTTGCCCTATCCACCTCATATTTAGCTTTACGCAGGGAATTGGAGATCTTCATGTATTGGAATTCGACCTCCTCGAACTCAGCCTCGCTGATCAGTTTCTTTTCGTGAAGGGCAACGTTCCTGTCGTATACTTTCTTGTAGTAGGCGTACTCGTTCATGGCGTTGGAGTAATCCGTCTTGGCGGACTCCAATGAGGTGGACAAGGTAGAGCGGTCCAACTCCGCCAACAACTGGCCTTTCTTCACCTTCGAGTTATAATCCACATGGATTTTGTCGATCTTTCCGGAAACCTGCGTACCGACCTCAACTTCCGTGACAGGCTCCACCTTTCCCGTGGCGGTGATCGAGTTAGAAATATTCCCCAACTCCACCAACTCTGTCTTTATGATGGTCTGAGGCATCTTCTTTTTCCCGAAAAATAAAAAATAAGCGGCTACCGCCAACAGCAGTATCCCGACAATCAAAATGACCTTCTTTTTGTTCATATAATTAGAATAATTTATTCGCACACATTAAACTCTTAAAATTAGTAAAAACAAGATAACTGGGAAACAAAAATCGACGAATCGGCATATTTCATCGACCAATCAACCATGGAAATTAATGAATTGTAAATCGTAAATCACCCAATAGCAAATCGTTAAATTGCAAATCGTAAAATGCTAAACAGTAAAAAGTAAATCGTAAATAGTTAAATAGTAAATCATTAAACAGGAAATGGTTTAATGCGGCAAACCGCCCATCAAACGCCTTGCTCTCTCAGAATACGGGAGACATTCTCCCTCCAATCCTCCCTGTTTTGTGGCTGATAGACGTGGAAGCCCATGGACTCCGCCGTCTCCACGTTTTTCGCTCCATCGTCCACGAAGAGTGTCTCCTCCGCCTTGATGCCCGCCGTGCGTAACACGTGCTCAAAGATCTCCCGGGAGGGCTTCGTCATCTTCAGTTGATAGGAGGCGAACATCTTGTCGAAGTAGTGGTGGATCGGTTGCCCCAATTCGGAGAACGCTGGGGTCTCGGCCCATTCGAATACGTGTGGGTTAATGTTGCTGAGAAGGTATAGTTTGTACTTCTTTCGTAATTCCTCCAAGAATAATAGTTTGTTGGGATCCACCCGTTCCACGATGGCTAACCATGCGGACGCGATAGCCTCGTCAGGTATGTTCCTGCCTGTCATGGCGCGGAGGGCTTCGTTGAATTCCTCCTTGTTTTTCGTGCCATCCTCCAAATCGAGGAAGAGGCCGTTCTGTCGGTAAAGATTCAGGTATTCGGAGATGTTGTCGACACCCATGTCCCGAAAGGCTTGCAGAACGCTTTCCAAGTCGGCGTCTATCAATACTCCACCAAAGTCAAATACGACGTTTCGTATCATTTTTTCTTCACTTTAATGTATTTGGAAGGCTTTTTCCCTCCGATGGTAGGCTTGATGGATATCGCCACACGGTCCGGGAAGACCCTCATCATATTCATCACGGCAGGCCCCCCTATCTCGGTGGCCAATTCAGACAAGTTGTAGTAAAAGATGCCTGAACATACCTTACTCGTGTCCGAAGTCTCCAGTTTGAGTTCCTTCAAGTCCGCCTCCATCTTCACGTTCTCGCACTCCACCAAGCAGGTGAGGGCTTGCACACTATCCGCATTGGTCTCGAAATTCAGGATGAAGGACATCGGCAACTCGCCGTACATCAGGCGGTTCGCATAGATGGACTCCTGCACAGGGGAGAAGTCCGGAGTCACACACTCCACGGACATATAACATACGCTTCGCATGGAAAGGTATTTCCACTCTATATCCTTTTTCTCCTGGTTGTCTCCCTTACCATTCAGGAAGGCCACGGCCAGTGCGGAAAGCGCACACAACGCCAAAATGATGAATAACACGTATTTTTTCATATACCCGATTTTTATATTATTGATTTGATGAGTGTTATGATCCACCTTATACTTTCAAAGCTCCGATTATCTCCTTCACAGACTTGCATCCATGACGCTCCAGGTAATCGTTGATGCCTTCGACAACCTTCAACGAAACGGCTGGGTCGATGAAGTTGGCGGTACCGATTTCAATGGCGGAAGCACCCGCCAGGAAGAACTCGACAGCGTCCGTGGCGTTCATGATGCCACCCAAACCGACAACTGGTATCTTCACCGCTTTGGCCACTTGCCATACCATACGCAAGGCTACCGGCTTCACGCAAGGACCTGACAATCCGCCCGTTACGGTCGAAAGGACTGGCCTCATCTTCTCCGCATCGATCGCCATACCCATCAATGTGTTGATGAGGGAGACGCTATCCGCACCCGCCGCCTCGGCAGCCATTGCGATGTCGGCGATGCTTGTGACGTTCGGGGAGAGCTTCACAATCAATGTCTTCTTGTAGGCCTTGCGGACCGCAGAGACCACCGATTCGGCTCCGGCGCAGGTTGTGCCGAAAGCCATACCGCCCTGCTTCACGTTCGGGCAAGAGATGTTCAGCTCGATGGCTGGGATATCCTCCAGTTCGTTGATCTTCTCCGCCGTGGCCACATAATCCTCCACGCAAGCCCCGGAGACATTCACGATCATATTCGTCTGCACCTTGCGGATGCGGGGGTAGATGTTCTCTACGAAATAGTCCACACCCTTGTTCTGCAGTCCCACGCAATTCAGCATGCCGGAAGGAGTCTCAGCCATGCGGGGGTAAGGATTACCCTCCCGATGAGCAAGGGTCGTGCCCTTCACGATAATTGCACCAATACGGCTGATATCGATGAAATCAGCGTACTCCTCTCCATATCCGAACGTGCCGGATGCGGTCATCACCGGGTTCTGCATCTGCAACCCGCCTATCTTAACAGCTAAATCTGCCATGTCAAATCCTTTATGTTAAATACTGGTCCGTCCGAACATACACACTTATGTCCCGCCTGGGTCTCGGTCACGCAGCAGAGGCAGGCGCCCAAGCCGCAAGCCATCTTGTTCTCCAGCGACACCTCGCAGTCAATGCCTTTCTTCGAGGCGAAGGAGGCTACCGCTTTCATCATCGGAGTAGGACCACATACATATATTTTGTCGAATGATTCGTTGTTCAAAATCGAATGGTTGGTCACGAAGCCCTTCTCACCGAGCGACCCGTCTTCCGTGGTCACGCAGACACGTCCGAAACGCTCGAACTGCTTCATCTGCAACAGATCCTTGCCGGAGCGCGCGCCCAACAGGAATGTAGGCTCATAGCCCTTCTGACGCAGATGCCGCCCGAGGTCCAGCAATGGAGCGACACCCACACCACCGCCTACCAGCAAGAGGGAACGTTGCCCCGATTGAGGCTCGGAGAACCCATTACCCAGCGGCAACACCACATTCAGCGAATCGCCCGCCTTCAACGTGGCCAATTTGCGGGTACCGTCACCCACCAGTTGGATGAGCAACCATAACTCGTTCTTCTCCTTGTCCACGTAATGGATGGAGATCGGTCGACGGAGAAATGTCGTGGCGGAATTGTCCACCCGCACCTCCGCGAATTGCCCCGGGCGCATCTCGGGAAGAGCCGCCGACGAGGTCAGTTTCATCAGGACATGCTTATCGCCCAACATTTCGTTGGACACTATGTCCAAGTCCAATATATGTTTCTTCATAAGCTTAATATGCTTCAATACAAATATATACAAAACGGCGGGGAGATGAAACCCATCTCCTCAAAAAATCGTCATCAGCGCACTTCCTTCACGTTGTTGATGGTCACTTTGGCGGAACGTTCCACACCGTTCGCCCTGCGGATGGACAGTATAGCCTTCTCGTCCGTATACCTTCCTTTGACGGGTATCGTCAGGGTGTGAAGTCCGTCCCAATCGCCCGTTCCCTGCACCATGAAGGTGATTTGATAATTCTTCGTAACATCAGCGTCCGCTGTCGGAATGATGTTCTCGATCACATTCCGAATACTATCCAACAAAGCCATAATCTTTCACTTAACATAAAATTCACCACAAAGATAAATCCTTTTTGCCTGACTCCCCAAAGGTTTTTCGCAAAGTTTAATGGAGAGCGAGATGGTAGGCTTTAGCGCATTTGCATTATCAATATTTACTATTTAGCTATTTACGATTTACAATTTACTATTTTAGGGACGGAGGAGAAGCCGTGTAAAAAGCACTTATCAATTCCACAAAAAATATATGAAGATTAGCCATGGCACATTAGGCGGGAAAAAGTATCTTTGTGAAACATTATCAACTAACGACTCTTCATTCCATTGGAAGCAATTGAATCAATCATTTCGGACGTAAGCGCACTACTATGGGGATGGCCGCTCATCCTCCTCTTAGTCGGCACACACATATTCCTAACGACCAGACTACAATTCCCTCAACGCCACATATTCAAGGCCATTAGACTGACCTTCTCGAAGGAGAGAGGCACCAGCGGCGATGTCAGCGCATTCAGTGCGCTCGCGACCGCCTTGGCCGCCACCATCGGTACAGGCAACCTTGTCGGCGTAGGTACCGCCATCGCATTGGGCGGACCCGGTGCGGTGTTCTGGTGCTGGATCACGGGAGTCTTAGGCATGGCGACCAAGTACAGCGAAGGATTGCTTGCGGTGAAGTTCAGGGTCAAGACCTCCAACGGGGAGATGCTCGGAGGACCGATGTACGCTCTGGAAAGAGGGTTAGGGCAAAAATGGCTGGCGGTTCTCTTCTGCCTATTCACCGCCCTCGCCTCCTTCGGCATAGGCAACATGGTGCAAGCCAACTCCGTCGCCAATCTTTTAGAGACGGACCTTAACATCGATACCACCTACACGGGTATCGTCATCGCCTTCCTCGTGGGATTAGTCATGATCGGAGGGGTGAAGAGCATATCCAAGGTGTGCGGGCTACTTGTCCCATTTATGGCCGCCTTCTACATTCTAGGGTGTATCTACATCCTCTGCTGTAACCACGGGCACATTCTCACCGCCATTTCAACGATTGTACGGTCCGCTTTCGACCCACAATCCGCAGGCGCAGGCTTCATAGGCGGTACCATCATCAACACCATACGGTATGGCGTCGCGAGAGGATTGTTCTCCAACGAATCCGGCATGGGTTCCGCACCCATCATCGCCGCGGCGGCAAAGACCAAGAACCCTGTGAGGCAAGCATTGGTCTCCATGACCGGCACCTTCTGGGACACCGTCATCATCTGCGCCATGACCGGCATCGTCTTGGTCAGCAGCCTTGACGCACACCCCGAGATGCAGTGCGAGGGAGGCGTCAGCATGATGCACGCCGCATTTGGCACCATACCAGTCGTCGGTCCGATCGTCCTTGTGGTGGGGCTCTTCACCTTCGCATTCTCAACCATCCTAGGGTGGTCCTACTACGGAGAAAAGGCCATAGAATACCTCGGAGGAAAGAAATTCATCATCGTCTACCGTCTCCTTTTCGTGGTCGCGACCTTTTTCGGCTCCATCTTCGCCCTCAATGCGGTATGGGACTTTGCGGACATCATGAACGGACTGATGACCATCCCCAACCTAATCTCCCTGATATTTCTGTCCGACATCCTCGTGAAAGAGACCCGCAAGTATCTATGGAAACCCAACGGATTGAATTTGAGCCACAATAGTGAACTGGACATCAATCTATTGGCAAGAGAGAAGCATCTGAAGAAAAAAAGGAAAGGCATATAGAGCAAAAAACTTCAGCTCGGCGGAATTGAATAAATTAGGCTATCACACAATCCATTTTAATTATAGTTGGAATATGTCCTTTTGTAAACAGTGTTAAAATTACCTAAAAATAGATATTATTTACACAAAATAAGAATCAGACAATCTTAAAATATTTATATTTGCACAAAATATAGATTTACGTACATATGCATGATTGAAAAAAATAGAAGGAAATCAAGTACTTTGTAAATTAGACATTCTTATAATAGTAATTCAAACAAATTCAAAACATAGATGTGTATGAAAAAAACTTTACAAAAACATTTAGTACCCTTTATGTTCCTACTAGGAATAGCAGGAAATGCCCTTGCGCAGGAAACTAATCAAGACTTGTCTCTGGGGGCAGGAACAGGCCTTACAGGCAACGACATGACTTACTGTATGGTCGAAGACGGGAAGCCTATTTCCCGCCAACAATTGCTTTGGCAAGAGGACTTCGGTACCTTCACGTCCGACTCCACCTATTGGTCTTGGGACTATTCCGACTTGGATGCACCTAAGAAAGTGACACACAACGATGCAAAGAAGTGGTCCACCTGCTACGGGTTGGAGATCCCTAGAACGAAATGTACACGTTCTCCATTTGACCAAGGATCATTTACCGTGGCCGGTAATGTGACTTCATCAGCCGATGAAGTAGGAGGAACTCAATGGGGATATGAGTCCATGTGCTTTAACGGCAAGTATCCTTCGGAAAACGGCTTCACATTCGTTCCTGACCACACCTATCAAGGTTCTGCCTTCGGCGGCATGTTGTTCGTCAACGGAGACAGCGAAATCGGCGATGTGATCTATTCCAAGAAAATTAACAGTTCAAGATTGAAGGGCAAAGACGTGACGGCTAAATGTTTCGTGAACACCTTCGCTGACGCACCAAACCCAGTGAAAATACACTTACAAGTGACTGACCTGAAAACGGGGACTGTTACCAAATCTACAAGCATAACACGCAACAGCAAAGATGAAGGTCTCAACTGGAAAGAGGCAACTGTCTCTTCTTCCATCGAAGGGGATTCGATTCTGGTTGAGATCGTATATGACTGTGGCGATACAGAGTACAACCTGAATGGAAACGACCTCATCCTGGACGATATCCAGGTCTTCGTCTGCGAGGAAATAAACACTTCTGGCCTCAACATCTATTGCGAAAGCGCCGATGGCAAACTGACACCTCAAAAAATGCTTTGGCAGGAGGATTTCGGCACATTCACGTCCGACTC
>JBGVCG010000006.1:0-67054 GCA_045226255.1 Paludibacteraceae bacterium
GTCGCGAGTCGCCACCATACTTGAAGAACTTTCAGAGCAGATTGACATTAATAATCAGTTTGCGCCACTTGCAACTTATGTGAAAAAGGTTGTATGGCAACGACTTGGCTATATACTTGAAAATGTTGTCGGGGAAAAGAAGTTAGCAGATAAATTGTATGAACAACTTCGTGCATCATCGGGTTATTTCAAATATCAACCATTGAGTACATCGGCAGAAGATAATCCATCATCCAGAAACAGCCGGTGGAAGATAAACATAAACGTAGAAATAGAAACAGACGATATATGATTAACAGAATAGCGATACAACAGTGGAGTGAGCATGCTCCCTGGATAGATAATGCACAGATTGAACAAGATCTGATTATATGTCGTGCCTTGGTTTCCATCTTTAGCGATGAGTTCCTTGCATCGCAGTTGGCATTCCGAGGTGGAACAGCCCTACATAAACTCTATCTCTCGCCTCAGCCACGCTATAGTGAAGACATTGACTTGGTGCAGATTACTCCTGGACCAATCAAGCCTATCATGTACCGACTGGGCGAAGTGCTTGACTGGCTGCCAGACAGAGTAACTAAGCAGAAGCGGTACAACAATACAATGCTGTTCCGGGTAGAGTCTGAAATACCGCCCACAGTACAAATTCGTCTGAAAGTAGAAATCAATTGCTTCGAACATTTCAATGTTCTTGGGCTGACAAAGATTCCGCTCAATGTGGAGAACTCATGGTTCACGGGCGAAGCCGAGTTGACGACCTATCATTTCGAAGAATTGTTGGGAACAAAACTTCGTGCCCTTTACCAGCGCAAGAAAGGCCGCGACCTCTTTGACCTTTATATCGCTTTACAGCGTAAGGACGTGGATGTTGATAAAGTCCTTCAATGTTACAAGAAATATATGGAGTTTGTGGTTGACAAGGCTCCGTCCTATAAGCAGTTTGTCAATAATATGCAGGAGAAGATGGAAGAATCTGAATTCATCAACGACATGCAATCCCTCTTGCGTCCAGGCATAACATTCAATGCGAGTGATGCTTATCCATTGATTTATGAAACCTTTATAGATAAGATGGAAGGGAAGAGAGATTAACAGTAAATTCATTGTATTTAGCATTAGAACATTATTAAATCTATGAATAGAGATAAGAAGCTATACAATTTGATGATTAAGAATCACCCAACAATAATAGGATGGTTCATTCATAAAGGTATTGTAGAAAGAAAAGATGATGGCCTCTACATCATTGAACAGAAAGACGTGGATGCTGACACTTGCCCTATATTACCTAATGAAAACAACTATCAAGTTTACCATACTTATCATGATGGTGTCCGAAGGATAAATGCAGGTAGATGGGATGAAGCTTTCTCGCAGATACAGTTGAATTATAAAATAAAAGATTATAGCTTCAGTACCTTGGTAAATGCTGGATTCCCGATATTCGATATAGGCAACACCAGTGATAGATATTGCTTTACCCATCAGATAGAAGATATCATAAACCATTTTCCTGATTTGGTTTTGGACATCTATTTCCCCGAAAACTATAAACGCTTGAAAGGAAAATCGATAGAATCCTTTATGAAATTCACACAAAACCAAGTCAATTTTGTGCGAAGCAATGACAATCTATTCAAGGGTTATTACAGTTTCAACTATGGTTTCATGGGTGAAAAAATAGGCTTTAGCGACAAAGCACCAGAAAAGATTGCCAATATTGATAGACATGGGATATTCGCTAATAAAAATATCTACCAATATATAGAATGGGATTTTGATTTGGTAGAAAAGTATAAAGACCAGATTATGTGGAAAGAACTTATTAACGAATCAAATCTTGTTTGGCCAGATGAAATGCTTGAAAAATACGAGAAGTATATTCCATTTTGCAATTTAGAGGAAGATACTTATTGTGGAAGGTTCAAAGTAGAATTGGATTATACAAAGTTTGGATTCCTTGGAAATCATTTTTTGGATTCATACAAGGGAGAACTTGATTGGATGAAACTTTTTGAAGAGTGTGAATTCGAATGGACTGGAGAAGAACTGACATATTTTAGCAAGTATGCCTTAGGTATTGATTTACCATACTCCGATTCGTTTAGAGATACTACTGCATCATCGCAAATAGAGTATAGCCAGTCGCGTTTAATTTCAAATAAGCATTTCAAATGGACGTCCAGTAATCTTCTTGCCTATTTATTAACTAACAAAGATAATTGGGAAACACTTATTGGTGAATACAGGCCAGAACTCTTTAAAATATTTTTGGATATTCCTAATATTAAAGAAATTGCTGAACCCTATGTAAAAGACATTAAAGACTTCTGGGAGATTGTTTGTAATCCTCATCCATATCCATATGATGAGTTAACTCCTGAATTTACAATTGAAAGAATTCAAAACAACATAGAAGAATGGTCTGAAGTAATTGAGAATAAATTTCTTACAATGCGAAGGACACCTGATACAAACTATTCCTATTATTTGGTTAAAACACAATGGGATATATATCGAAACAGAAAGAATATACCGCTTACGTATGAACTTGCTAAATATCTATCAACAATTGATATTAAAATAGGTGGTACTTACATGGAGTCAGACGGTGGCTACATGGAAGAAGACCATAGATTTCCTGTTTATAATGGATTAGATGCCTTCTCTTCACACCATATAGACACAAAAGAAGACATGGAAAAAATACTTGAAGATGAGAATGTTGCCAATATTTTATTAAATGGTGCAAATTTAGATTTACTGTATTACATAATAGGAGTCTTCTTTAAGGATTTTTCGTTACAAGAATACATTGATGTCATTAATCAACTGAAAGATAGCGATGTAATAAAAGAATTTTACGGTGATGAAGAAGACTACAATAGTTTCAATGACAATGATTGGGATAGATTGATACAAAATATAATGATTTCGACATTGTCTAAAATACCGAGTTAGACCACTGTGCAAGTACAGGACAACTCTTTAATGCAATTATAGTTATAAATGGATTCTACATATGTTATAAACCAGGTATGTTTACCTGATACACTAAATGCTCATGTTGGCAATATTCCATCTGCTATTAAGATAGATGGCATTGTCGCTGTAACGGATACTTCCTATGATAGGCATCTAAATGACTTGCTATATTTGGGTAATAATATTGCCGAATATGGAGTGGGGATAAGTGATGTTGTAGCTACTATTGTATTCCCACTGATAATAGCAATTTTTGCGTTTGCATTTCCTTTTTTATTTGATGCTATAAACAAGATTAACAGTAAATATAAGTCTGAAATACTATCTGAACTATATTCTTCTTGTGATGCATATAAACACTTCAAAGCCGGCATAACATTGAGTATCGGATGGTTGTTGCTATATGGTTTCTTGTCCTTGTTCTCATTTGAAGTATGGCATAAATGGGTAGATTTGATTTGTACGCCAATATCTATGATTATTGTAAGTTTCCTTGTTTATTCTGTAATTAGCTTTGTAAAAGAGAGTATATCGTTTAATAAACCATCAGATATTATTGGAAAAATTGAGGCGAAATATAATATAGAAAAAAATAAAGCAAAGAAAGAAGACGAAAAATTCGAAAAGAAGTTGAACAAGAAAAAAGAGAATGCTAAAAGCGAAAGGGGTAAGTACCTGTGGAATTTTATTGGAAGAGTTAATAATAAGTTAAATTCAAATAATGCTGATATTAACTATGTTAATCGTCTTTCCGAATTATGTAGATATGCTTTTGTTGAAAATGATTATAATCTATTTTATTCTGTTATAAACAAAATACAGTCAATTATTAATACAGAGATGTCATTAGATGAAAATAAAGATGAAAGTTTACCAGAGGCGCAATATAAGTATAAATCTGCATTGTTTTTATCCAAAGCTTATGAGGATTATTTCTTGTCAGCAAGAGATCAAAAAGTACAGACTCAGTTGATTTCAACGTGGTTAAAAGGTTTTTCTCCAAATAAGTATCCCAATCGTTCTGACGTATATATGCTTGTTAAAACATTGTTAAAAATTGCGAGTAGAGGAGAACTCCATTTTATTGAAAGTTATTTTGATTTGTGTAAGCATTCGTTTAATTATGTACTTAATCTTCCTCTGTTGCTGTATATTGAAAAAGGGAAGATTGATAAGCAGCCTAGTGTTTCTCAAAAGAGTCAAGATATATGGGATTACATTTGTGACTACCATTTTGTACTTGCAGCTTATGCGTATCGTCAAGGTTTGAATACATTGCCAAGACAGATTCTTGCCGACGAATATGGAATTGGCGTGTTGCCCCATAATAAACAGATGTTGCTGATAAGATATGCTAGATGTAAGGCAAAATTTAAAGATGATGGAAACTTTGAATATTCTAAGTCAGATGATTTGTTTGGACAAAAAGTTTATCCAGATTTCTTGGACGTTTTTGCCACAACACTTTTTGCATTGTTAGAAGACTCTAAAGGCCTGTCGTATTATTCGATAGTTACAGAAGAAGTAAAAAAAACACTTAAAAATAATAAAGAGCATTTCATAAAAATTGGTAACAAACAGAAAGAAGAATATGTCGTAAAAAAAATGTATCACAAAATATGCGAATTTAATTATGGCTCGCACTATGTTGATGTTTTAGATTCTTTGACGAAGAAACCATCAACTGAAGATTACGAAGAAGTTTTACCAATAAATATAAAAGAAGATATTAATTCATATTTTTGGAATCAGATAAGTCAAATTGGTTCATATACAAATGTACATATGTGGGGTAGGGATAATGCAGAAAAGACAGAAAATATATCTCTTAATCCTTGTCTTTTTTCATATGACAAAAGCTTTTTCAAGAATTTGAGTCTCGATAAGTACTTTTTTGCTTTTGGATCTATTGTGGGAGTAATTGTATCACGTTTCGTTTACCTCTATTTAAGTGCAATTAAGCAAATGACTGTTAATGATGAATATTTGTCACCAGATAGGTTTGAAACGTTTGTGAAAAATGCCACAGATGGACAATATGATAAGTACACATTGCTGGATTTTGAAAGTAATACTGATTTAATACTCCATATTGAACATAGAGGGTTTAATGATTGTTATTTTGATAATATACCATTTGTTCTTGTGAATCATTATGGGTATTTCCAAGACACTGATTTATACAAGGAATATAAAGGTTCTATTGTATTGATTAAAAACGATGATTTACCATGTATTAATACGGATGTTTCAAAGATTGCTAGCATTGTTGGATTCTCTAATTCAAATGATACCGATAAAGGTAGTGTAATGGTAGATGTCACAATTGACCCAGCACGTACGATAAAATATAGTAAGGAAGGAAACGTTACAAGAATACATATCGGAAAGTTTGTCCTATGAGATATTTTTGTCCTTCGGCTATTTTCGACTATCTCGGGGGACAGATGGGGGACAAAATGGGTGATAATCTGCAAATATCGAAGTTAAAAATCAAAAATCTGCAAAAATGGACGAAATTTTAAATGCCTGAAATTATGCGATTTACGAGCTATATTTGCAGATAGTATGCTTTTCTTTGCAAAAAATCACTTTCCGATGCAAAAATTCCTAAAGATATTTCCCAACACCTCGTCGTTTGTGATCTCTCCTCCCGTGATTTCGGCGAGGAAGAAGAGGCAGTCGCGGATGTCACGGCTGAGGAGGTCGCCTGAGAGGTTCTCCTGCAGGCCTTCACGGACACGGTCGATGGCGCTGAGGGCGTTGCGAAGGGCTTCGTAGTGGCGGAGGTTCGTCACCACCACACCTTCCGTCTCCGCTTCGTGGATGCCGGATCGCTGGGTCAATTCGTCCAGCACGGCTTGCTTGTTGAGGTCGTTCTTGGCGGAGATGCGTAGGCTGGATAGCCCGTAGGATGCCACGAGTTGCTGCAGCTCCGCTTGCTGCGCCTCGCTCGATAGGTCTACCTTGTTCAGCAGCGCCACCGCCTCTTTCCCTTCCCAATGCGGGGCGTTCTGGCGCATGAAGTCGCTGTTGCGCTCGATGCTTTCTGTCGTGTCGAGCACTACCAATACGATCCTTGCCTCGTCCATCTTCTTGAAGGTGCGCTCGATGCCCATCGCCTCCACCTTGTCGGAGGTCTTGCGGATGCCCGCCGTGTCGATGAAGCGGAAGAGCGTGCCGTTGATCTGCATGGTGTCCTCGATGATGTCTCTTGTGGTGCCGTGCACGTCGCTCACGATGGCGCGGTCCTCATTCAGCAACCAGTTGAGCAGGGTGGACTTGCCTACGTTCGTCTCGCCGATGATGGCCACCGGTATGCCGTTCTTGATGGCGTTGCCGTACTGGAACGTGTCCGCCAAGGAGCCGATCCTCGTGTGGATCTCCTCCACCAGCTGTGTCAGGTGGCTCCTGTCCGCGAACTCCACGTCCTCTTCGCTGAAGTCCAGCTCCAGTTCGATGAGGGAGACGAATTTCAGCAGTTTGTTGCGCAGTTGGCTCAGCTCCTTCGAGAAGCCGCCACGCATCTGCTTGATCGCCAGACGATGGGCGGCGGATGAGTTGGAGGCGATGACGTCCGCCACGGCTTCCGCTTGCGAGAGGTCCATCTTGCCGTTCAGGAAGGCCCGTTGCGTGAATTCCCCTGGTTGGGCCATGCGGCAACCCTTCTCCAAAAGCAGCTGTATGATGCGTTGCTGGATGAAGGTGGATCCGTGGCAGGCTATCTCCACCGAGTTCTCTCCCGTGAAGGAGTGCGGGGCGATGTAGAGGGTCGCGACCACTTCGTCCACGATCTCCCCGTTATCGTTCCGTATGGTGCCGAAATGGGCGGTGTGGCTTGGCGCGTCGGCCAGTCGCTTGCCCTTCTTGGCGGAGACGAATAGCTTGTCCGCGATGTGGATCGCTTCGTCGCCCGAAAGGCGTATGATGGCGATGGCTCCCATGCCGGGGGCGGTTGAGATGGCACATATCGTGTCGGCTGTCGTATTGAATCTTTCCATGCTCTAAAGTCATTTTTCCCAACCGTCGAAGATCTCCTCTCCGTACTGGTTGTGTTCTTCCTTGCTATGTGTAGGATACCATATCTGGGCGAAGAAGGGGTTCCCCTTCGCTATTTCGTCGTAGTTCCAAGGCGACGGCAGACATTCGGGACACCAATGTCCACCGAGCAGCACGAGGGTGGGGGAGGCTTTGAAGCGGTGGCCGAATTGACATTCCCACTCGATCGGGGTGCGGCGGTCTCCCTTGGTCATCTCCTCGCTGACGCATCGGCCTCCTCGGAAGCGGGCCGCCTGGCGCATGTCTTCGATGTCCCACTCCTCCGTAGGCTTGGACTCGTCGTAGCCATGGTCCAGCACGATGGCTTTCTCCGAAGGGTGGGATAGGTCCTGGTGTCGCCAGTCCGGTATCTTCTCCCAAGCCTCCTTGGTGCCGTAGTAGGCGGCTATTCGTTTCTTGTCGTCGTTCTTGATCCACCATTGCGTGCCCCATCGTTTCTTGTAGGCCAATGGACGGATGAACTGCTTGATGAGCCACCCGGGCACGATGGCCGCTAGGTGGTAGAACCAAGGCACTTGCTTGCCCATCTGCTTGAAGTAATCGTCCACCGGCACGTTGCCACGGAAGTGCAGGTAATCCTCCAGCACTTGTGAGTCCAGGTACCAGTAGCCGTGGAAGTTGCGCAGGACGAACCATTTCGGGTCGAATATCTTCTCCGGCTTAGGGCAGTGGATCGCCTTGAGCAGCTTACATTCTAGCTCGTAGTTGCTGAGACGGTAGGCCGGACCGCTTCCGATGTTGTAGAAACGGTTCCAGAAACTTTCCGGGAGGTCTGCGTCGCACAGGTTGGCGAGCACCCGTCCGCTGTCCTCTATCGTTGTCCATTCCAGCACGCCACGGAGTGGCACATGGAACATGATCGGGTCGAACTGCTTGATGATGTTCGGGTATAGGATGCCGGATTGGCGGAGAGATACCCATCTCTTGAGGCCCGACTCCGCGAAGATGCGTTCCGCCACGGTCTTGCTGATGGCGTAATGGTCGTATACGCTGATGCAGATAGGGTCGCCCGTACGTCCCCAATGGTTCGGTTCGTTGCGGTCGCTCGTCTGTGCGACGGAACCGATGTAGCACACCCTGATGTCGTCCGCATTAGGCTGTGCCAGCACCGCCTTCACCACGTTCTCCGCCGCGGTCTTATTCACGAGGCGGGTCTTGTTCGGGAAGTAGTCTGCGGAAGGGGAAACCATGCCTCCCACATGCAGCACGTAGTCGGCGCCCTCCGTTGCCTTGAGCACATCCTCATATCGTGTGAGGTCACCCCAAACGACACGAATCCGATCCATGAGGGGCGCCAGTTTCTGCTGGTTCTTCCGGCTTGGGCGAGCGAGAACGGTGATGTCGAACCGATCCGCTCTCTTGACGAGTTCCTGCAGACCTGCCCAACCCATGGTGCCCGTCGCTCCGGTTAAGAAAATCTTTTTTTTCATCGATTTTTCCCCTTTTTTAGAATAACGGATTGCTTTATTTCGTACATTTGGAAATGTGAGCGATATGATGATTATACCTGCACAAAGTTAGTAATATTTTCCTTTGGGCAGATGGATGTGTGTAGACATTTGGAATTGAATTGAAAAAAGATGCTGTGTAATATCTTTTTGAAAAAGTTTTTAACAAAAAAAATGTCTTCACATTTGTTGCAAATCATTAATATTTCGTATTTTTGTAGGGATGTGAATAAATTCTAACATATTTTAAACATTTTATTAACCATGCTACAGAACGTAATTGGAGAAAATTCCGGTAAGGTTTGGCGTTTGCTGAATGAAAAGGGAGAATTGACCTTTAACCAGATTAAGAAAGAACTGAAGTTGAAGAACGAGGAGATCTATCTCGCCTTGGGTTGGCTCTTCCGTGAGGATGTTATCTATTCTTGCGAGAAGGATGAAACTCTCTACTTTGGTTGCCGCTAATCTTACCTTGTTGATGGTGGGTTCCCGAACCGATATGTTTATGAAACCCATTGTTTGACGAATTATTAACTCACTGTGAGTCTTCGGATTCACACAAGTCTTATTGTATTATGTGACAGCCCTTCGGGGAATGTATGAAAAAATTTAAAGGAAGGTTGCTCGCTGAAGCTTCCTTCCTTTTTTATGCTTGTAACCGTGCTGTTTCTTAGGCTTGTAGCGGAACTTTCAGCTCTAGGATATGCTCGATGCAAGGGGGCATCTCGTCCTTGAGGTGGGTGACGTAGATGAGCGTCTTCCCCGGTTGTTCGCAGAAACGTTCGATGATGTTGAGGGCGTGCCGTTTGTGGTGCGCATCGAGTCCGTGCAGGGGCTCGTCGAGGATGAGCAGGTCCGGGTTCTTCACCATGGTGCGGGCGAGGAGCGTCAGGCGTTGCTCTCCGCCGGATAGGCTGGTGTAGGAGCGCTCTTTCAGGTGTCCTATGCCGAACAGCTCCATCCATTCCTGCGAGAGCTTGTATTCCTTCTCCGTGCATTGGCGGAAGAGACCGATGGTGTCGAAAAGCCCTGAGGCTACGATCTTTCCGCAGGTCTGGTCGCCTTGGAAGTAGAGGTGCATTTCGGAGGAGATGTACCCGATGTGGCGCTTGATGTCCCAGATGCTTTCCCCAGTTCCTCGTTTGCGGTCGAACAGGGTGATGTCCTGTGAGTAGGCGTGCGGATTGTCCGCCGCCAGCAGGCTCAGGAGCGTGGATTTGCCGGAACCGTTGGGGCCTAATAGCGCCCACTTCTCACCCTTTCGGACGGTCCAGTTGAGCTTGTCGAAGACGATCTTTCCTGCGTAGTCGAGGTGGATATCCTTCATCTTCAGCACATAATCGTATCGGTCGTCCGTCGTGATCGGCGAGGCTGGCAAGTTCTCCACACTGGTCTGCTCGTAGGCGGGGAAGATCTCTTCCAGCGCCTGAGGGGTCAGCTTGGTGCGCTCCCCTAGAACCGTGTAGCGGAGTTGCTTGGCTGTGAGTATGTGTGTGGCGGCCTGTGGTATCTCGTCAGGGGTCGGGACGATGAAGAGCATGGATTGTTGCTTGGAGAGCGACAGAAGGAAGTCGTCCAGTTCTTTCCTGGTCCGTGTGTCCAACCCGATGAAGGGGTTGTCGAAGATGATGAGTTCGGGCTTCTTGGCGAGGTATAGCGTGATCAGCACCCTGCGTAATTCGCCGGAGGAGAGCATGATGAGCCGCTTCTCCATGAGTGGGTGGATGTTCAGCTTGTCGCACAGTCGTTTCGTGTGTTCGGGGTCTTTCCCTTCCCGCTGAATCAGTTCCCGCACGGTGGGTGTCCCTTCGTTCTCCATGGCGTGGAACCGTTGCTGGTAGTACATGCTTCTGTAATCGGCTAAGCTATAGGCAGATTCGAAACATACTTTCCGTATGCGGTCGGTAGGGAATCTCTCCCCCTGAAAACCATATTGGATGGTGCCTGAACGGATGGCGTGTTTGCCTGCGATGAAATCGGCCAAGAGCGTTTTCCCTGAGCCGTTCGGACCGATGATGCACCATTGTTCGCCCCTGCGGACGCTCCATTCGATGGGTTGGATCGGTGTCATCCCGTAGATGCGGGGTGTGGCTTGCCGGAGGGAAAAAAGTATCTCTTTTTCCATCTCCGCTTATCGTTTCATGGCCCTGTCCATCTGGCGTCTGTCGTCCTTCTCCTTGAGGGATTCCCTCTTGTCGTACTCCTTCTTACCCTTCGCCACGGCGATTTCCAGTTTGGCGAGGCCCTTCTCGTTGAGGAAGAGCTTGGTTGGTACGATGGTGAAGCCGGTCTCCTTCGTTTGCCTACGGATTTTGGAGAGCTCCTTTTTGTTCAGCAGTAGCTTGCGGTCCCTGCGTGGCGCATGGTTGTTGTAGGTTCCGTAGAAGTATTCGGATATGTTCATGCCCTTTACCCAAAGCTCTCCGTCGTTGAAGTAGCAGAAGGTGTCCACCAGGCTCGCTTTCCCCAAGCGTATGGATTTGATTTCCGTGCCCACCAATACGATGCCGGCTTGGTATTTGTCTATCAACTCGTAGTCGAAGGTGGCACGTTTGTTTTTGATGACTATGTCGTTCTTTAGTTTTTCCATAAGAATAATTGTCTAATTTTTCAAGATGAACTTCATCAGATTCTCCATCGCCACAGGTGTGATGCAGATGATGAAGGCGGCATAGAAGGAGAACTTGGTGTATTTCTCTTTCTCAAGGGAAGGAAATACATATGGAATGCCAAACCAGATGATGTATATGAGATATAGTAATGCCGCGTATAGGAAGGCGAAGAGGGAGAAGAGCGTCGCTAATATCTTGATTATGATATAGAACGATAGCGTGTGGGTCGCCAGCTGGGCGCATGAGGTGTAGTCCGGACGGTCGTGGAACAGCTTGGAGGTGAGTTTGCTGTTCAGGATGAGCACGGCTAGGTGAAACCCGATGAAGATGGAGGAGATGCATGTTACCAATTCCTTGGAGCATATTTTCAGGATATGTTCCCAAGTGAGGGTGTCGTACGCGTCTTTGGTGAACCCGATGATGTTGCTGGCCAGTGTGGCGATGATGACCATCTCCATGAGGGGAAGGATATAGGTGTTGCGTAGATCGCTGATGGAGGTCTTCTCCTCCGCGATCCTGCGCCATTCCCTTTGTGGGAAACGGACCAGTCTGTATAGCCGTTGAAATATTTGTTTCATACCTTCCCTTATCCTTCTTTTACGCGAATTTAACTAATTTCCCACACTATTCCCTCCTTGCTCGTCAAAAATGGTTGTGGCATTCTCTCTTTTTATCCTTTTAATTCTTACTTTTGTGTAGGGTTGGGCCTGCGGAGGTGTTGGTTGCCTTCTCTTCCCCGCCTATGATGTTTTTCTTGTAAAATAGTGGCTTTATGGCTTTGATTCATATACAAAATGCGGGCGTTGAGGCGACGATTCTTTTGAATGTCGGCGGACGAATTGTCTCTTTCCATCGTGTCGGCAAGCCTAATGTGTTGGAGAGTGACCCGTCCCTGTGGGAGGAGCCGGAAGGATTGCGTCCGTCGCCTACTATGCTGGATTTCAGGGCTTACAATGGACATGAAGTGTGGGTGGGTCCGCAGAGCCAGTGGTGGCGGCAACAGGACCTCAATCGGGAGAAGTACGACTCGGACCTCTTCTGGCCGCCTGATCCCTACATTAGTTTCGGCGCGTACGAGGTGGTGGAGCAGTCCGCCCATTCCGTCACGATCATAGGGGAGCCTTCTCCCCTCAGCGGGGTGCGGATGACGAAACGGATGACGATAGAGGCGGATGGTTCCCTCTTCTTCGAGGTCTCCGCGACGAATATTCGCCAAACGCCTGTTTCGTGGGATTTGTGGTTGATCACGAGGGTCAACGGACATAACCCTAATTTCGTGCCGGTCGCTTCCGGGAAGGATGTCTTCTTGGGCGAGCCTTCCCATCCGTACCAGGGACGACCGACCTATAGGGTGGAGAACGGTTTCTTCTCCTTCACGCCTTTGGTCAATGACGGACGGTTCGAGGAGTGCACCGGAAAGGCCTATATCAAGGCCTCCAAGCC
The DNA here is from genome assembly GCA_045226255.1 of Paludibacteraceae bacterium. Taxonomy (GTDB): domain Bacteria; phylum Bacteroidota; class Bacteroidia; order Bacteroidales; family Paludibacteraceae; genus UBA1181. Next base: position 12,548 of record JBGVCG010000006.1, read on the forward strand.
TATGATCATCGCGCATTGTGGTGATGAGTGTCTGACGCTGGAGTTTGAGCACCATGACCCTGCCACGATACATCCTGAGCAGGCTGAGATTGAACTGTATAATTTCGTGCATAAGGAGGCGGCCAAATCACTGTTGGAGTTGGAGTATCACTCTCCGTACGTGACGCTTCAGCCGGGCGAGCGCATGAGCACGTGGTCGAGGTGGCGCCTTTCCCCCTTGAATAAGGGTTGATAGGAAACATGCAGGCAAAAAAAACGTCCGATTTAGGTCGGACGTTTTTTTTGTATGAGATTGGATTTATTTCTCTTGCTCTTCAGATGCCAATTCTGGGTCGATCAAGATTCTACCGCAGTACTCGCATACGATGATTTTCTTCCTGATACGGATATCCAATTGTCTTTGAGGCGGTATTTTGTTGAAGCAGCCTCCGCAAGCGTCACGCTCTACAGGAACGACAGCCAAACCGTTTCTTGCGTTCTTTCTGATTCTCTTGAAAGCGGTGAGCAATCTCTCTTCGATCTTGCTTTCGATCTCCTTCGCCTTGTCGCGGAGGTTCTCTTCTTCTTGCTTCGTCTCGGAGATCACTTCGTCCAACTCCTTCTTCTTCAATACGAGGTCCTCGTTTCTTTCCACGATGAGGTTCTTGGCTTTCTCCAACTCCTCTTTGCGGATGCCTGACAAGTTGATGGCTTCGTTGATTCTCTTCTCGCTCAACTCGATCTCCAACGTTTGGAACTCGATCTCCTTGGCGAGGTTTTCGTATTCACGGTTGTTGCGGACATTGTCCTGTTGCTCTTTATACTTGGTGATGAGGGATTTGGACATCTCGATGTCGCTCTTCCTTCCAGTGATGGATGCTTCAATCTGACGGATTTCTTCGCTCAGGTTGGCGACACGGGTGTTCAATCCTGCGATCTCGTCTTCCAAGTCTTGTACTTCCAATGGAAGATCACCCCTTAATGTTTTGATCTTGTCAATTCCGGAACTAACCAATTGGAGGTCATAGAGAGCCTTCAGTTTCTCTTCTACCGTAATCTCTTTCGAATCTTTCTCTGACATACTTTATAAGTAATTTATCGGATTTGTTTTACTTTCTGATATATGGACTGCAAATTTAGGATTTATTTTTGAAATAATTTCATAAAAAATCTCTTTTGTGAATTGCTCTGACTCAAAATGTCCTATGTCTGCGAGGATGATGTGATCCTCCACGTCGAAAAACTGGTGGTATTTGATGTCCGCCGTCAGGTAGATGTCCGCCTTGGCTGCGATGGCTTTGCCGAGGAACTCCGATGCGGAGCCGCCGCACATGGCCACTTTTTTCACCTTCGCACCCTCTTTGAGGCGGGTGTGTCGTAGGCTTCCCACTTCGAATGTCTCCTTCACCCTTTTGAGGAATGCCAGGGCATCCTCCTCGTGGGGCAGTGTGCCGATGATTCCCAGCCCTATGATTTTGTCGTCATGCTTCTCCTCGTCGAGTGGACGGATATCTGTCAGCCCGATTTTCTCCGCCATCTTCGCGCTCACGCCTCCCGTGGTCTTGTCCATGCAGGTGTGGCTGGAGTAGATGGCGATGTCATGCTTGATTGCTTTGATGATGCATCGCTCGATGTAGTTGTTCCCGCAAATCTTCTTGGGACCCTTGAAGATGAGCGGGTGGTGGGATACGATGAGGTTGCAGCCCTTTTGGATGGCTTCGTCGATGACGGCCTCCGTGACGTCCAGGGTGATGAGTACGCCTGATATTTCCTGCTTGGGGTCGCCCACTTGCATACCGCAGTTATCGTAGCTCTCCTGGAAGGCGAGGGGGGCGTATGCCTCAATGGCTGACGTTATCTCATTGACTTTCATGCTCTTTCTTCTTTTTCTTTAGGGTGATGATGGTGAATCTCGGAGAGATACCCAGTCGGGCTGGTATGCCTACGCAGCCCATTCCGCGGGAGACGAAGATATATTTGTCGTCTTCTTTGTAGAGCCCGTCCCAATATTTGATCATGAACATGGCGGGGGACATTCTGAACCATTTCGTCTCGATACCGATTTGTCCTCCGTGGGTATGTCCGCTGAGCGTTAGCACGATGTCGGTCGTGTCCCTGACGCCCCTAGGCCATGTGGTAGGGTCGTGCGAGAGTAGTATCTTGGTCTTGATCCGTTCTGTTCCCTTGTAGGCTTTCGGGAAGTCTGCCTTGTTTTCCAATCGTTTGGATGTTCCCCAGTTCTCCACGCCGATGAAGGCGATGGTGTCGTTCCCTCGGGTGACGAAGTGGTGGCTATTCAGCAATAGCTTGAAACCGAAGTCCCTGATTTCCTGACGTATGGCGATCTCATTCATCGACCGCAGGTCTTCGTTGTCCCAATCGTAGTAGGCGCCGTAGTCATGGTTGCCTAGGATGGCCAGCTTGGTGTCGGGACAGTGTAATTTGTCGAACAGATATTTCCAACCGTTACATTCCGTGGCGAAGTTGTTAACCATGTCACCCGTGAAGACGATGATGTCCGGGTGTTGTGCCTCCATGGAGTCGAAGACGTACTCCAGACGTTTTTGCGAGTGACCGAAACTGCCTAGATGAAAGTCACTTACGTGTAGGATGCGGTAGCCGTCGAACGAGTCGGGCAGGTCTTCTATCTCCACTGTCTCCTCTGTTTTTATGAAGTGGAAACGTCCCACATGTATGGCGTATAGGATGGTGCAGAAGGTGAGGCCTGCCGCGATGTATCCCAAGTATTGTATTTTCCTCCAACGCTTTTTTGTTAGGAAGAAGACCATGTCGAAGGTGCAGAAGACAACCTTGGTGGTGTATACCAGACCGAGGATGCAGACGAACATGATCATCTTGAAGTGCGTCGTCGGTGAGATGATATGGTTGATGTTGAAGAGTATACCGCACGACATGATGAGGAAGTACGCCGATATGAGCCAGTGCAGAATAGCAGTGGATTTGTTGGTCCTATTTCTCATGAACCGGCAATAGAGGTAAATGTCCGGTATGAGCACCATCGTGATGATTAGTATGAGTGTGATAGGGTATACTTGCATGACTCTGTCATCTACTGATTTATTCGGTTCTTAATTCTAGCGCCACCACGTTTTCGACATGGTGGGTGTGAGGGAACATGTCCACGGGTTGCACCGCTGTCACTTTATACTTGGCGTCCAACAGGTTGAGGTCCCTAGCCTGTGTGGCTGGGTTGCAGCTGACGTAGACGATTCTTTTAGGCTCCGCAGCGAGGATGGTCTCCACCACGTCCGGGTGCATGCCGTCGCGCGGCGGGTCTGTGATGATCACGTCCGGGCGACCGTGCTCTGCGATGAAGTCATTGGTCAGTATCGCCTTCATGTCGCCTGCGAAGAAGAGCGTGTTGTCGATGTTGTTGTTGGCGGCATTGACCTTGGCGTCTTCTATCGCCTCCGGAACGTATTCTATGCCGACCACCTTCTTGGCGTGCTTCGCCACGAAGCAGGCGATGGTGCCTGTGCCGGTGTAGAGGTCGTATACCAGTTCGTCTCCCTTGAGTTGGGCGAACTCCCTCGCCACTTTGTAGAGCTCGTAGGCCTGTTGGCTGTTGGTCTGGTAGAATGACTTCGGACCGATCTTGAACTTCAGTCCTTCCATCTCCTCGTAGATACAGTCGCGACCCTTGTAGACGATGGTCTCCTGGTCTGTGATCGTGTCGTTGCACTTGCCGTTGATCACGTAGATGAGGGAGGTGATTTGAGGAAATTGCTCCACCAAATGGTTCAGCAGCCCTTCCCTAAGCTCCTTGTCTTCGTGGTAGAAGACGACGATCAACATGATCTCGCCCGTGCTGGCGGTGCGGACCACGATGGTGCGCAGGAACCCCTCCTTGTTCCTCAGATCGAAGAAAGGCAGGTTGTGCGCATGGGCGTATGCCTTGATGCAGTCACGTATCTGGTCGCATACCTCGTCCTGCAGGTGGCACTTGTCGATGTCCAACACCTTGTCGAACATCCCTGGGATGTGGAATCCGAGGGCGTCCATGTTATCGAACTTCTCGCCGGCGGCCACTTGCTCGTAGGTGAGCCACTTCTTGTTGGAGAAGGTGAATTCCAGCTTGTTACGGTATCGCTGTGTCTTGGCGGAACCTAATATCGGCTTGAGAGGTGGCAACTCGACCTTGCCTATTCTGGTGAGGTTGTTGTACACCTGGTCTTGCTTCGCCTTTAGTTGGTCTTCGTAGGGGAGGATCTGCCATTTGCAGCCTCCGCATATTCCGTAGTGGGAGCAGAATGCCTCCTCGCGTCTCTCCGAATACTTGTGGATCTTGGTGACGCGACCCTCCATGTAACTGTTTTTCTTGCGGGTCACTTGTAGGTCTACGATATCACCTGGGACGACAAACTGTGTGAAAACAACCATGTCGTTCACCCGCGCGATCGCTTTTCCTTCGTTGGCGACGCCCGTTATCTCAATGTTTTCCAGCAGAGGAAGCTCCTTTTTTCGTCCCATAATTAATAGATGATATTGTGTGACTTTTAGTTTTGCAAATGTACTAATTTTTGGGGAACGGGAATCTTGTTCCCTTTGTTTTTTTGCACACTGTGTACCGATGGTTTCATTTGAGTATGGAATCGTTTGTATAATATGAGGGGATGTCATATCATGGCATCCCCTCATTTCAACTCTTAACTAAAATGTACCTTTCCGGTATATAGACTTCTTGAAACCCGTATCAATTAAAAATAAGCTAACTTTTAATTCTTAATTCTTAACTCTTAACTATTTACAGATCTCGTCCATATACGCCGTGATGGTCTTCACGTAGTTGGCGTACTCCTCTGTGTTGAATATCCACTCTCCGCGCGGCTTGGTCTCTTCGCCCGTGTAGTGGATGTCAATCTCCTTGTAAATGCGGCATGGATTAGCCTGCAGGATGAATACCTTGTTGCTGATGTAGCAAACCTCTTCGATGCTGTGGGAGACGTTGATGATGGTCGGGTCCATCTTCATCTCGTAGAATATCTTGAGGATGATGTTCTGCACTTCACGTTTCATCTTGATGTCCAATGCACCCGTCGCCTCGTCGAAAAGGATGATCTGGGACTCGCAGGCGAGGCATCTGGCAATGGCGACTCTTTGTTGCTGGCCACCACTCAGTTTGGCAGGATACTTGTCCATATGGTCCTCCAGACCTACCCGTTTCAGGAGGTCCTTGGCCTTCGCCTCCGCGGTTGCCTTGTCCACGCCCTTGACGAGCATAGGCAACATCACGTTTTGCAGGACGGTGTACCATTCGAAGTTACTGTATGTTTGGAACACCATAGGGAAGTTGTGGTTCTCCGACAATTTCTCTCCGTAGATTTCCACTGTTCCCTCGTTGAACTTGTTGAGGCCTGCTATCACCTTGAGCATCTGTGACTTACCACAACCTGACGCACCCATGATGGAGACGAGCTGTCCCTGGTTAGGCAAGTCGGGTATGGTGAGGTTGAAGTTCTCGAACAAGCGGTATTCGTTCTTCTCTCCCTTGTTGAAGATATGGGTGATGTTCTTGAGTCGGATGACATCCACCTCACCGTCGCCTCTCGGACTTGCGCTTTTCTTCGTGCTCTTTGTTGGGCGAGGCTCCTCCGTCTCGATAGATTCCTCTTTCGGGTGATTATCCCTCATGAGGGCATCGATGTTGATCTCCGTATCGGCCTCGCTCACGGTTTCGGTCTGCTCTTCCCTGATGTCGTTTGTAGGGGTCTCTTCGTCCCTGCTGTGCTTCATTAAGCTATCAATGTCTATATTTCTGTCCATAACGTTATCTGTTTTAGAGCACACCTTTAGGCGCGGCGGTGTTTGAAAATAATTGGTTCACACTTCTTGAAGATAAAGTCTTGTATGATGCCTATTGCGATGATGATCAGCAGCAGGGCATATACGCAGTCCATGGAGCTCTGGCGCGTCATGGTGGTGATGCAGGCTCCGATACCGCCCTCGCGGTTGATGTTCTCCGCTATGGTGACGTAGGTGTATGAGATCGCCACGAGTCCGCGGATGTCGCTGTAGACGTTGGACATCACGTAAGGAAAGTATACGTGGCGGAACATCTGCCAATTGGTCATGCCGATCGTCTTGGCGGTCTGGAGATAGACGTTATCCTTCGGATTGTTCGGGTTCTGCAGGTCCAGTACCTTCTGTGTCACCACGGGCAGAATGTAGATCAAAATACCCAAGGCGAGGAAACTGGCTTTCATGTTGAAGCCAAGACCGAAGATGGCCACCATGATACCGCTGACCGCAGGCAAAGGCAGGAAGCGGATGGCCTCGAACGGTTTTTGGAACATGGAGCGTAGGATAGGGTAGATACCGATGAGGAAGCCCATAGGGATAGCGATCACCAAGGCGATGACATAGCCGGCGAGGTTGAGTCCTACGGTGTAGCCTATGTTGCCGAACAGATTACGCTCTGAAATCAATTTAGGGATCGCCCTGAGAACGTCTATGGGGTTGGGAAGGATTTTAGGGGAAATCCATCCTGTGATGGTGACGATATACCAGATGACAAGTAGCACGATTCCTCCCACAATGCCAGTTATCATCGAGTCTCTGGTGGATAAATTTCCTCCGAATTTAAATAGTTCTTTCATCTGTCTTGAAAATAAAAAAGTATAGGCAGCCACAATGCCACCTATACTTTTATGGTTATTGTAATCTTATTGGGCGATCAACTGCAAGTCGGTCGTACGGTAGTTCTCGTTGGATTCTTTGACACCATCAGCGATGGCGTGCTTCGGACCGTTACCGACTACTACGAATCTGTTGCGGTTGATTTTATATTCGCTGGTGAGGTAATCCACAACGGCTTGCGCTCTCTTTCTGGAGAGTTCCACGTTGTTGTTGTAGTTTCCTGTAGCGTCTGTGTTTCCCTCGATACGGATACGAGTGTTCGCATAGCTCTGCACGATGTCCACGAATTCTCTGTCGATGATGGCGCGTGCCTCATTGTCGAGGGTGAATCCGTTGACAGGGAAGTTGATGGTCACCTTTTTGTTGGAGAATGCCTTGACGGTGTCCTCTTTCACTGTAGGTGCCTCGAACTCCTTCTCGGCTGTTCCTGCTGCCTTCTTTTGCTCAGGGGACAGTCCGTTTTTCTCGTTGACCATCTCCACGATATCCGTGTAAGCTACCTTTGACCAAGGCAATACAGACTTGCAAAGGCCAAGACCGGAGTATATGCGTGACATCTTGGAATAGATGCGCTCACCTGTCATGCCGGAGTAGTCCGTGTTGAGTCCCATCCAGTTCATTTCGTCTTCCAGAGAAGCATAGTTGATGGTTGAACTTGATGCGAGGGCGAAATCTACGTCTGTCTCAAATTCTTTCGCGAACATTTGTGCTGCCTCGTTGAAGGAGTTCTTGTTTTGGGAAACTTCCGCATTGGCGGCTAAGATAGCCTCCACGATTTTTGCGGCTAAGTTCTTGTTCTTTTCCAACCATTCTTTCTTGGCGATGAGACCATCGGATACGAGCATATTGGATTGTGCGGTTGAGGTAAGCAGGTGTGCTCCCTTGAAGGCGTTGATACAATCCACATCGTCCGGGCTCCATACGGCGGCGCAATCCACTTGCTTAGCCTTGAACGCTTGTGCGGCGTCGATACCGGAGGATACTTTGACAGGCACGATGTCGTCCATCGTCAGACTCGAGGTCTCGAGAGCGTTGATGAGCAACGTGTGGGAGGCGGTACCCTCCGCATAGGCTACCCTTTTGCCCTTCAAGTCGCTGATTTGGTTCACTGCGGCGTTGGCGACGAGTGCGTCAGCTCCTGCGCTGAAGTTCAGCAACATAAAGTACTTCATGTCCGTCATGGTTCCGCTTGAACTCATCTCCACTGGGAGTGCGTCCAATGTGCAGTACTCGATTTGAGCCTCGTTGTTCTTCAATGCGGCGCGTGCTGCGTCGAAATCATCCATGACAACGATCTTCAGTTTCAATCCGTACTTCTTGGCGAAGTAGGAGTCGTCCGCTGGTTCGAGTCCACCATTTCCCCATACGATAGGGGAGAAGCCGGTGTAAGGGTTAACGACTAATGTCGCATCATACTTCTTCTTCGTCAAAGAACCCAATGAAGGTCCGCCTGTTTGTCCCCCTCCGTTGTTGTTGCCTGTGCAACTGCTGAGGATGCCCGTGAAATACAGGATAGCACAAATGATTGCGGCGATGATGCCGAGGATGGTAAATCTTCCTAAGAAAGTAAGTCTGCTAAAAAAACTCATAATTATTCTGTTGTTTAGTTATTGTTCCTTTGATAGTTAACACCATTTGTTGATTTCCACCTTTTCTTTCTCCTTTACGGTGCCGAAACTGTTGTTGTCGATTTTCGATTCTTCGGTGAAAGAAGAGAAGGAGTCCTTTTGACCATATTTTTTGAGGATTTCCTCCACGCGGTCTTCGTTGACAGCCGATTCGAGGTTGTAGTTCTCCAATACGCCGTCGGAGTCGTTGATGAAGCCTTCCATCTCAGCCACGCTGGAGTTGATGGTGTTCGTGATATGCTCGATGGCCATCTCCTCTTCGAGGCTTTGGGAGTCGCCGCGCATGATGCTGGAGATAGTCTTCAAAGCGCTGCGTTGCTCTTTGGCTGACTCATAAGCATCTTTCGTTCTTTTCAGTTCAAGGGATGAGCGTTCTACCTTCGCCTCCGCAATGGTTTCGAGACGTTCCATCACCTCTTGGTATTTCTTAGAGGTCTCGATGCGCTTCTTTTGGCTCTCGATGATGCTGTCCAATTGGGCAATGTCGTTGCTGAGGTTGCTGATGCTCATCTGGATCTTCAGTTTTTCGTTGGATGTCAGGCCATTGCTGCCAGCCAATTGCTCCTTGCGTTTCTTCAGCTTGCGGATGTTATCCTCTTGTTGTGATTGGTAAGAGTCCAACTTGCTGTTCATGCTGACGAGAATCGTACGCAGTTTGGTGACGTTTTCGTGTACGGTGTTCAACTTGTCCTTCATCTTACGGATGGAGTTCTCGAGGATGGAGATTGGGTCGATTTTCACGAACATTCCAACGATTTTGCGGTTGATGTGGAGCCAGAAAAGCGAGATCCACTTCCATGTGTTCTTGTTGAACAATACCGCCAATATGCCCACGATGGCTACGATCTCCAGGATGAGGACGAGTGTGTTGGCCGCAGCTGCCACCAAGAACGGCAATGCCTTCGTGAAGAGGTATCCCAAGCCTAGCGCTGCGCCTACCGCTGTGATTTTAGCGAATGTCCCACCCGGACGTTTGAACATTTCTTTGAGTGACACAGGTGTGCTGTTCTGATCACCTGTGTTGTTTGAACCGAATAAATTGCTATCCATCTTAGTTATTTTGTTTTTATATTATTTTATGATTGATGATTACTGTTCCACATTGATGGCTGACATCTCTTCCTTGTCGGTCATGAGGTCGCAGATGACGCTGTTGGCGGAGTTGATGAAGACCTGCTCGTCATGGGCGATCTCCTTCGTGCTGGCTGTGATTTCAGCCTTGAGCTTCTCTATATCGTTGGTCAACTCCTTGTTCCTCTTTTGCATCTCCTCGAGTTGCTTTAGGATCCGTTCGTTCTCTTTGACCATGTCGTCCAGCGTCTTTTGCTTTGCGCCGATGGTCTGTTTGCGCTTGGTCGCATATTGGTTGCGTCCGCTTTCAATCTCCTCGTTGATGTAACGGATGTAGGTGTCGATCGATTGCAGCAACTTTTCCTTCGTGAAGTCCGGGTATTGCGCCTTCAACATTTTGAAAGCCGCCTCGTACCTTTTCTCCTGCGTCAATCCCATGGATTCGAGAGAGGCTGAATAACTCTTCAACTCCAGCATGTCTGGACCCGGGAGGTTCCTTTTGATCAAGGTCTCCCACAATCTCTTCTTCTTCACGTTGTTCACCTCCGTGATGGAAGAGTTCTCTCCCTCCTGTTCCGGCTCCGGGTGCGAATGATGGATGATGTTGTCCATGTTTATTTGCTCTGTTGGAGCGGACGGCTCAGGTTCGGGTTGAGGACGGTTGTATTCCGTTTTCTCCTTGCGCGGACCATTCGTGTTTGGGTCGCCGACAGGCCGGTTGTTGTTCTCCTGCTTTCTAGGATTGTTCTCCGGCCTTATGAATAGGTCTTTCAGACTCATAATCGTATCGTTTTATAATTTTTATTTTCTCTAATTTAACCTTTTTTGCTCAGATAATCAAGAGTGAAATGCTTAAAAATTCTTAATCATCGGGGTTGTATGGGCAAAGATAATCAATATTTATGTTTTATTAAGGATTTGAAATGTAAAATATGTATGATTTTCACGGAAATCTTCAAAATAAGAACTTACTGTAAGTGATTCAATTGTGGAATTTATGGAAAAAATGAGTACCTTCGCATCCGTATCCGCCCACATGATGTCGATGATAGTGCATGAGAAATGGATTGGTGAGGATGTGGAAGGAACACTACATGAGTTTTTGTGTAGTCATAAATATATTTGTGGCAGGTCCGGACATGGAGGATCTGTTGGAACCAAAAGATGTTGTGATGTTTCAATTTAAGGAGCTGAAAAAAAATTTAAAACGAGACGTGGCAGGACTCCCTACGGTTAAGGTTTCATTGGTGGGTGATACTGCTACCCAGTTTCTTGCCATTGCGTTGAAGGGCATGGGCGTGGAGCGTGGTTATAACATCGACCTCTTTGAGGCGGAGTATAATCAGGTGGAACGTCAGTTCCTGGACCCGACCAGCACCCTATATGAATTTAATGCGGATATCATTGTGCTGTTTCAAAGCACCCATAAGTTAGGCGAACACCATAGCGCACTGACGCAGGAACAACAGTTGAACTTGGCCGACGATAGGATTGGTTTCCTCTCTTCCATATGCGAGAATCCAGCATTGTCCGACAAGAAGATTATCTATTTCAACTATCCTGAAATTGAGGATACCGTCTTTGGCAGTTATGCCAACAAGGTCCCTTCCTCACTGTCGTATCAGGTTCGCAAACTCAATTTCGAGTTGATGAATCTTTCCCAACAGTACCCTAATCTTTTCATATGCGACATAGCGGGTCTCCAGAATAAACTGGGTAGGGACGTGATGTTCTCCCCTAATGTCTACGTGAGCACGGAAATGGTGCTGAGCGTGGAGGCTGTCCCTTATGTGGCTAGTCGAGTGATGGATATTGTCTGTGCCATCAAAGGTCAGTTCAAGAAGTGCCTGATCCTCGATCTTGACAATACGGTTTGGGGAGGCGTGATCGGTGATGACGGACTGGAGGGTATCCAACTGGGACATGGTTTGGGCATCGGCAAGGCATTTACTGAGTTCCAGATGTGGGTGAAGAAACTGAAACAGCGCGGCATTATCATCTGTGTGGCTTCCAAGAACAACGAGGAGACGGCTAAAGAGCCTTTCGAGAAACACCCAGATATGGTGCTAAGGCTGGAGGATATCGCTGTCTTCCAGGCTAATTGGGAAACCAAGGTGGATAATATCCGCACCATCCAAAGCATCCTGAATATTGCTTTCGACTCGATGGTGTTCCTGGATGACAATCCTTTTGAACGTAATATAGTGCGGGAAAACATTCCTGGCATTACTGTGCCAGACTTGCCGGAAGACCCCGGAGAGTATCTGGAATACCTCTATGGACTGAATCTGTTCGAGACCGCTAGCTACAGCTCTGCGGATAAAGATCGTACTAGTCAGTATCAAGTTGAGGCTAAGCGTGTCTCGCTTTCTAAGACATTCACTAATGAGGCTGACTTCCTGAAGTCGCTGAATATGGTCTCGACGGTTAGTGGCTTCACTAAGTTTAATATCCCTCGTGTGGCCCAGCTTTCGCAACGTAGCAATCAGTTCAACCTTAGAACCATTCGCTATACGGAGGCGGATGTCGCCGCTATGGCGGAGGATCCTGAGGTGATCGATCTTAGCTTCACGTTGGAGGATAAGTTCGGTGATAATGGCTTAGTCGCTGTTGTCATTATGAAAAAACAGGATGCTGATACTCTTTTCGTCGACACATGGTTCATGAGTTGCCGTGTCCTGAAGCGCGGCATGGAGAATTTCACCCTCAACACGATGGTGGAGCGGGCTAAGGCGGCTGGATATAAACGGATTATCGGTGAGTACTTGCCTACGCCAAAAAATAAGATGGTGGAGCCTCATTATACGGGACTTGGCTTCACGAAGGTGGAGGGCTCGGCATCCGCTCGATATGAACTGCTCTTGGATACGTATCAGCAGAGAGAATGTTATATAGATACAAAAACAATTTAAATAGAATACGTAAATGGAAAGAAATGCGATTTTTGAGAAGTTGAACGAGATCTTTGAGGATGTGTTGGATCTGGATGAAAGCCCCAATCTGACGGAAGAGACTTCCGCTAATGATATTGAGGAGTGGGATTCTTTGAGCCATATCCAACTTATCGTGGCTATCGAGAAGGAATTCAAGCTGAAGTTCACTTCCCTCGAAATCATGAAGTGGAATAACGTGGGGGAAATGGTCGATTCCATAGAACAGAAACTTGGATAGGAAATGGTTGTAAATTCCATTAATTTCTGGTTGTTCTTTGCAGCTGCGATAATCCCTTATTTTACCCTTTTCAGGAATAATTCGAAGCTGCAGAATCTATGGTTGTTCCTGGCCAGCTATTTTTTTTATGGGTGGGTTGACTGGAAAATGATTCCGCTGTTGTTAGTCGTGACAGCTGTGTTTTATTTTCTGGGACTATTCATTAAGGCAAACAATCAAGATAATCCGAAGCGGGCTTCTCTCCTCACTACGGCGGGGGTGGTCCTCGGTGTGGGTATGTTGGCCTATTTCAAGTATTTGGGTTTCTTCGTGCAGGAGTTCGCCTCTTTGTTCGAATCGTTTGGCCTGAAGACTAATTTGAGCACTTTCAATATCATCATGCCGCTTGGCATCAGTTTCTTTACTTTCAAACTGATGAGTTATGTGATAGAGGTGCATCGCGAGAATATCGAGCCCACTAAGGATTTTATCCAGTTCGGCACGTATGTCGCATTCTTCCCCACCATCCTCTCTGGCCCGATTGATAGGCCTACAGGCTTTTTGCCTCAGTTGTCCACCTCCCGAAAATTTGACGAGCATGAGACATCCGAAGGATTGAAGATGGTGCTGTGGGGTATGTTTTTAAAGATGTGCATAGCCGACAGGATATCTCCATGGACGGATGCGGTGTTCGGCAACTATGAGCACCATAATGCGACCTCCATAATCGTTGCGGCCATCCTTTACCTGATCCAGATGTATGCCGACTTCTGTGGCTACTCGGATATGGCTATCGGAACGAGTCGGATAATGGGCTTGAAGGTGGTTCCTAACTTCAACAGACCTTTCTTCGCCCAGAATGTTGCGGAGTATTGGCGCAGATGGCACATGAGTTTGACCACATGGATCACAGACTATGTCTTTATGCCTCTCAATGTCGCTTGGCGTGATTGGGGGAAGACTGGACTCTATTTGGCGACTGTTGTGAACCTTGTTGTGATCGGCATTTGGCATGGCGCCAACTGGACGTATGCCTTGTTCGGCTTGTATCATGGTCTTTTGCTCGTCATAACCATGATAGTTGAGAAGCGAAGGAAGAAACTAGAAAAACAGTATGACCTGAAAAAAAACGAGGCCTACAAATGGTCCCGTAGAGCATTGACATTCTGTCTGTTCGCAGTGGGCGCTGTTCTTTTCAGGGCAAGTAGCGTGTCTGACTTCTTTGGAACGCTGGCGCAGATTCCTAAAGGGTTCGGACCGATGTTCACTGGCGGGTTCTTCGCTATTCTGACGTATTCGATACCTGCTATCTTTGTGATGTTCTTCAGGGAATGGGGGCAGGAGTATAACCGTGACATCCATTTCTTCCACTCGAAACATGTTTGGGTACGTGTTGTTAGCATCGCATTGATGATCTGTTATATTATCTATGCAGGTGAATTAGATGGTCATTCTTTCATTTATTTCAAATTCTGATGAGGCAATTTGTGTATAAAGGTTTAGCGGTTCTTGCGCTGGTCGTTTTGATAGACCTTGCAGTCGGGGTGATTTCAGATCGGGTGTTTACCTCTCTCCCTGACAAGAACTCCATGATAGCTACCATTCAGCAGTCTTTGTTCAATAAGACGGCGGATTTGCTGGTTCTTGGACCTTCCACGGCCAATCATCATTATGATGCGCAGCTTATGACGGATTCCCTTGGAATGGATGTCTATAACGCTGGTCTTGATGGAAGGGATATGATTTATTTCGGTGTGGTGTTGCAGTCTTATTTTGACAGATGTGGGGTGAAGATGGTTATCCTGGATGTGGGACCGACTCAATTGGATGGCTCCTGGCTGGCGATGATCAACGATACCAAACCCTACTATGGTATAAGCAAACAAGTTACTGAGTATTACGATAATGAGACGGATTGGCAACAACGGCTGAAATTGTTTAGTTCTCTTTATCGGTATAATAAAACCTTGAGTTATTGGATCCGGGTGCAGATAGATCCTGTGAATGACACGAAGGGGTATGTTCCTCTGGAGAGGGTGTTGGATACGCTGGAACTGTCGGAAACCAATGAGTTCACGGTGGATTCGACGGAGTACCGCTATTTTGTGAATATCGTCGATATGTGCAAAAAGAATAACGCAACTCTTGTCGTGGTTCAGTCTCCTTCCGCCGATCGCAATTTGGCGTTTGAGAATTGGGTCGCCTCTTTTTGCGAGAAGAATCATATCGTATGTATTCAGGAGATTGCCAATGAGGAATATTACAAGCATCCGGAATGGTTCCAGGATGGTGCGCATCTGAATTCTGCGGGAGCTTGTGTGTTTTCTCGTAAAATAGTAAACGCGTTGAAGCAAAATACTACGATTTTCCCGAATTAGTGTTCCTGCTGGACATAAACAGATGGGTTGCGCCGTGCAGGTGTGTATGTTTTTCATCGCAGGTGGACCCTTGATGGTCGGGGAAGACCGATTTTGGTGTCGTATGATCGCGATGTACCGCTAATGTTGAAAAAAATATGTAGGTGGATTCGTTTTTTTTGCTTTCATTTGCAATAAATTTGCGAAAGTGTTGTTATGTCATTGAATGCTTGTCATAAATGAGCACACTTTGGGAAAATGTAATTAGATATTTATATCAAATGGGAAAATTAAATGTACGTGCGGTTCTTCTTTCCGCTGCTTTGTGTTCGTCTCTTACTGTCAGCGCTGTCAATGTGACTGATGGGGATGTAACTTATAATCCTCTGCAGACGGCTGTCCCGTCTCTTTCCATTGCGCCGGACGCTGTGGGCGGTGGTATGGGTGATGTGGGTGCCGCCACTAAGCCGGACAACATGTCACAATATTGGAACCCTGCAAAGTATGTGCAGGCTGAAAGTAATGGCGGATTCTCCATCTCATATACTCCTTGGTTGCGTAAGATCGTCAACGATATCGATTTGGTCTATCTCTCAGGATATTATAAAACGTCTGAAAGAACGGCTGTTGGTGCTTCCTTCCGCTATTTCTCTATGGGTGAGATCACATTGACGGGCCAACCGAATTATAGTGGAGAGCCTACCAATTTGGGTACTGCTAAGCCATATGAGTTCGCTGTGGATGGTAGCTTCTCTATGTTGCTTTCCGAATATTGGTCGGCGGGTGTCGCTCTTCGCTTCATCTACTCCGACTTGTTCAATGGCGCATTTGATGAGGAGGAATATTCTTCTGCTAAGGCTATCGGTGCGGATATCGCCTTTTCTTACCGCCGTCCGGTGCAGATCTCCTCGAACACTTCTTATGTGGGCGTGGGTATGTCCATCTCCAATATCGGTAACAAAGTCTCTTATGATAACGACCAGACACAACAGTTTATCCCTACCAATTTCAGGTTGGGTACCTCTTTCGATTATGCGTTTGATGAGTACAACAGATTGCAGTTCGCTGTCGATATGAACAAGTTGCTGGTGCCTACTCCTTACGGTAATTCGGATCAATATGATACTCCGCAGGCTTTCAACGAGGCTGTGAGGGATTACGAGGAAACCACGGCTATCGGTGGTATCTTCAAGTCCTTGGGTGACGCTCCTGATGGTTTCAAGGAGGAGTTGAGGGAGATTAACTTCTCTTTCGGTTTGGAATATTCTTACAATAACAAATTCATGGTGAGAGGTGGTTACTTCAATGAAAACAAATACAAGGGTAACCGTAAATACTTCAATGTGGGTGCTGGATTCAATCTGAGTATCTTCCAACTGAGTGCGGCTTATGTGATCGCAGTTGCTCAAAACAGCCCGTTGGATAACACATTGCGTTTCTCCCTTGGCTTCGATTTGGGTGGTTTGAAGGATATCTTCGGCGTGAATGCTGATAGCGGCGCTTCCACCAAAGAGTGATGAATGTAGTGCATCTGGAATACAATAGGAAAGTGCGGTCATAAGGCCGCACTTTTTTTGTGCTACCCTTTCTGTTTTCTTTGTCGTTAAGGGTTCAAGTCTGCGTATTCTTTCGTAATTTCGCGGTCTAATTTGTATGGTTGAATGGATTGCCCGAAAGATAGATTGTTTACGATGAGCTTCGTCTGCTCCTGCAGCGCGAATTTCCTCCTCTTCTTCTCCTTCTACCTGATCATGCCTATCTTAGCCATGTATCTGATAGAGGTCTTCACCGTGCCTGAGTCTACGGTGGGGGCGGTCCTTTCCTGCTATACGCTGGCTTGCCTCTTCGTCCGTCCCTTCTCGGGGTATCTGGTGGACACTTTCCAGCGCAAACCACTCTATCTGATGGCCCTCTCGGTCTTTGTCCTCCTCTTCGCGGGCTACCCTTGTGTGAAGACGGTCTTCCTCTTCGCCTTGCTCCGCGTGATGCACGGACTGGCCTTTGGTATGGTCTCCATATCGAGCAATACGATCGTGATCGACATCATGCCTTCCAGCCGTAGGGGCGAGGGTTTGGGCTATTTCGGCCTCTCCAACAACTTCGCCATGGCGACGGGCCCGATGGTGGGCATGTGGCTCTTGGACCATTACAGCTACGAGACGATCTTCTACTCCTCCTTTTGCGTGAGCCTCTGCTCTTTCCTGATCGGTAGCCTGATCAAGACGAAGTACCGCCCGAAGTCGGACGTGAAGGAGAAGCTCTCGTTGGACCGTTTCTTCCTGAAGAAGGGTGTGCCTGCGGGCATCAATCTTTTCTTCCTCGCCATCCCTTATGGGGTCATGACCTCCTTCATCGCCTTGTATGCGAAGGAGCTCTCCGTCGAGGGTAATCCCTCCTTCTTCTACCTCTTCCTGGCCTCAGGCATCGCCTTGTCGCGTATCTTTTCGGGCAAGTTGGTGGATAGGGGCAAGATGTTGCTCATGATCAAGGTGGGTATCGCCGCCGGCGGATTCGCCTACCTCTTGTTGGGTGCCTTGCCTTATTTGGGTATCCCTTCGGACTATATGCGTGCGACCTTCTTTGGTGTCGCACTCTTGATAGGCATGGGCTACGGGACGATCTTCCCTGCCATGAACTCTCTGTTCGTCGCGCTCGCACCGAACAACAAGCGTGGCACGGCCACCTCCACCTACCTCACATCGTGGGACATAGGGATCGGTGTGGGACTGTTCGGGGGCGGTTGCCTGAGCGAATGGACCTCTTTCTCCACCACCTTCTGCGTCGGTGGATTGCTGGACATGATCGCCCTGACGCTTTTCGCCTCCATCACGGCCGCACATTTCCTGCGCAACCGTGTGCGGGAGTCTTGATGCCTTCCCTCGTTTTGATTATCTTTGGACGTTGATATGAACTTAAGAATAGCTCGTTATGGCTTATGATATGCTGACGATATTGGGACCGACCGCTAGCGGGAAGACCACCTTGGCTGCTCATTTGGCTCGCCGCCTGGGGGCTGAGATCATCAGTGCGGACTCCCGCCAGATTTACCGTGGCATGGACATCGGCACGGGGAAGGACCTCTCCGACTATGTGGTCGATGGCGTCTCCATCCCTTACCACCTGATCGACATCGCCGACCCGGGGTATAAGTACAATCTTTTCGAGTACCAGCGTGATTTCTTGTCCGCATACCAGGATATCAAGGGGAGGGGAGTCTTCCCGATCCTCTGCGGGGGAACCGGCCTCTACATCGAGTCGGTCCTCAAGGCCTATAAGATGATGCCTGTGCCTCAGAACGAGGAGCTGAGGCAGTCGCTGGAGGGTAAATCGTTGGAGGAGCTGACGGCTATCCTCTCCACCTATAAGACGTTGCACAACACGACCGATGTGGATACCGCCAAGCGTGCGATCCGTGCCATAGAGATCTGCGAGTATTACCGTAGCCATCCGCAGGACTTCGTCGATTTCCCCGACATCAATTGCCTTGTCGTGGGGGTGGATATCGCGCGTGACTTGCGCCGCGAAAAGATCTCCAAACGCTTGCGTGCCCGCTTGGATGAGGGCATGGTGGACGAGGTGCGGCGCATCTTGGATTCGGGTGTCTCCGCGGAGGATATGATCTACTATGGCTTGGAGTATAAGTATCTGACGAACTACGTGATCGGTAACCTCACGTACGAGCAGATGGTCTCCGAGCTGGAGATCGCCATCCATCAGTTCGCGAAACGGCAGATGACCTGGTTCAGGGGAATGGAGCGTCGTGGCTTCACCATCCATTGGGTGGACGCATGCTTGCCGATGGACGAGAAGGTGGAGGTTATCCGCAAGCTGTTGCAGGCTTAGTGGGGGAGCTTTATTATTCCACCAGCATTATTCGAATTCAAAATCTATCACCTCCCAGTTCAGAGAATCATGAACCACTACCATTTTCTTATCATTTGGATTTGAATGGTCAAAAATACTTTTATAGTAAAAAAATATCAAAAAACATGTGTCTCCATTTGAATTCACAACCTTTGAACGATTTAAATCCTCTATGCAATACGTATACATAGATTCATCAATTGTAATTTTAAATGTATCACGATTATCATCTCCAGATTCTATTTCGTATTTGCGTATAATCACTGGCATTTTGGGAGGCAGGTAATCAGCCCCCCCCGTATCCGACACCGCTACAATGTACTCATCAGTCGAAACACCATCCACAAAAGTCCGAAATGGACGGATGATATCTCCATTTATCGTCTCATATGCGCCAAAGTCTATCTTAATATCATATCCTGAATATTTCCCATTTTCTTTTGGGCTCACATTACAACCTTTGGACATCACACATCGATTCTTAGGGAACCCATCAGGATAGTATTCTTCAAACAAACCCTCCAAATACCCTTTTGAGTTTGTAGTATCAGTATAGCATCCTCTATTCATTACATTCCCATTTGCATAATAATTTATGACTTTTGTGGAATCATTCCATGCACTCTTTATACTTTCAAAAAACAAGGATTCTGTGTCCACATAATATTTGGAAGACTTCTGTTGACATCCAATCATGGACAGCATTACAAAGAGACAACAAACTTTGTTTTTCATCGTATAAAGCACTTTTGTCATTTTCATTTTTCTTGTATTTATAAGAGTTTCTCTTCTGTTTTTATGATTTTATATTTCTTCATGAGGTCATTTCGGGGCATAAGCTGGTCATGTTCTTCCCGTGAGGGGGGCAATCCGAGCTGTAGAAGCGCGCCCCCGTCATCTTTGTTGCGAAGATAGTAATAATTCTTGTGTTTTAATGGATGTTTTTATAACCCCCTGTTTTTATGGTGTGATGTTTATGTTTTTATCCTATATTTGTAAAGTAAGTTCAGAATTTAAAATTTTCGACATGAAGAAACACAGTCTCCTTTTATTTTTCGTCTTTCTCTTTTCTTGTTTCTGCTCTTTTGCGCACACTTTTGATGATTTCCTAAGAAATGCAGTCGGCCGACCAAAGGGAAATGTGAAATTAATCACTAGTACGACAGAAGATAAAGATGTAATCAATAAATATTACAGTAGTGATGGACGATTGGATTCTGTTGTCTCAAATAATGCTCATTATGCAATATCTTATGGAGAAACCAAGGTGCTGAAATACAAACTGTTAAGACCGGGCGTGTGGTGGGAGATATCCTTAAACAAGGATTCATGTGTATGTGTGCAATATAATCCGGATGGAAGTTTTGAAAGTGGTGAAATCGAGTATTTGAACGACAAAGGATGGACAATCAAAAAACGTGGGCTTAAGGGTCGCTATGTGGCAGAATACAGAAATACTTATGATCCCCTAACACGCACTTTGAGGCGAGAAACGGACAAGGAAATAAGTGATGAAATTGAAGAGTTCAAATACAATGTCAACGGAGACATTATCGAGGTAAAAGTCAGATATGGAAAACCTGACAATCTCAAGCTCAAAAGCTACTATAAATACAACGATGATGGGGAACTGGTAGAATTCGAGAACTTTGAGAAGATTGTAAAATACACTTACTCGAAGTTCGACGCAAAGGGCAATTGGACAGAATGCGTCCGCATTGAAAATGGCAAACGGCTCAGTGATCAAACGATAAAAGAGAAGCGATCATTTAATGAGCCCATTCGTGGTGACCATGGTGTATACACGGAAAAAACCATTATAACCAGGAAGATTGTTTATTATTGAAATCCAGTGGTTAAGCATAAAGCGTATGATTGAGAGTATTGTGGACAATTGCACTCCCTTTGACAATGCTTGTGCGTTCCTCAAATTTGTGCATTAGTAATGCAATGCCCTTCGTTATGGATGTTGTATGCAATGGATATTCTATAAACAGTTATATTCCGCTCAATAACGACATTGATATGGGTATGGCGAAAAATAATGCTATCATTATGTAATTCAGTTGGTTGCATTTCTTCAACAAATCGTTATGTTCCTTGTTCCCCAATTTTTTGAAATCATTTACCGGAATAAACCAGAAATAGAGGCTCATGTGATATATCAATTTTAGATTTGAATTCTCGGGTATCAAGCCATCTTGTTGCATTTGACATCTGACCTCATATATTTTTTTCTTAAGTTGGTAGTGCCTATACATTAGATAGAGGAAAATACAGAATAAAATTAATCCTACGACTATGAACATTGTGGTTGTTGTTTTTTAATAAGTTAAATCTGTTGTAACAAATATATTAAAATAATACACATGCCCTTCCGCCATAGCGTGATTTTTTGCGGATGCCCCATCTACCCGTATTTTGATTGTTTTTTCCTGTCAACCTCCCTTTTTTGTCGCTTTCTCCCGATAATTTTATGTTTTTTCTAAAAATACCCCCTAATTTTTAGGGGTGTAATCTAAAAATTATGTAATTTTGCGCAACATTCCTATGCTGACGAGGGGGTGTTTCGTGAATTTATAGTCTTATTAAAAAATAACTTGTATGGCGATAATGAGATTCAACGCATTGAAGGAGTTGCAAAGCAGGCGACCATTGCCGGTGCATATACCATCGGACAAGCTGTCTGACTATTTCGCGATCAATGTGTTTACGAAGGAGAAGATGCGCGAGTATCTTTCCAAGGATGCATTTAATGCTTTTATTGCGGCGGTAGACCGTGGTGTGTTGTTCGACAGAAACGTGGCGGACCAGATCGCGACGGGCATGCGCAAGTGGGCGAGTGAACGTGGGGCTACCCATTACACGCACTGGTTCCAGCCCTTGACGGACGGTACGGCCGAGAAGCATGACGGGTTCATCGACTTCGACGAGAACGGTGACATCATCGAACGCTTCTCCGGTAAGTTGCTGATCCAGCAGGAGCCTGACGCCTCTTCTTTCCCTAACGGAGGTATCCGCAACACCTTCGAGGCGCGCGGTTATACGGCTTGGGATCTCTCTTCGCCTGCTTTCGTGGTGGGCTCCACGCTTTGTATCCCGACCATCTTCATCTCCTACACGGGTGAGGCGCTGGATTACAAGACGCCTTTGCTGAAGGCTATTTCTGCGGTCGATAAGGCTGCGGTGGCGGTCTGCCAATATTTCGATAAGAATGTGATGAAGGTGAATACGAACTTGGGCTGGGAGCAGGAGTACTTCTTGGTGGACTCTGCCTTGTACAATGCGCGCCCAGACTTGTGCATGACGGGTAGAACCCTTATGGGTCATGCCTCTGCCAAGGACCAACAGCTGGACGACCACTATTTCGGCTCCATCCCGGAGCGTGTCACTTCCTTCATGCGTGAAGTGGAGGTGGAGGCGCATAAGTTGGGTATTCCTTTGAAAACCAGACATAACGAGGTGGCTCCTAACCAATTCGAGTTCGCTCCTATCTACGAGGAGGCAAACTTGGCGAACGACCACAACCAGCTGATCATGGACGTGATGAAGCGTATTGCCCGCAAGCACCATTTCCAGGTCTTGCTGCATGAGAAGCCTTTCGCCAGCGTGAATGGTTCCGGCAAGCACAATAACTGGTCGCTGACGACCGACACGGGTATCAACCTGCTCTCTCCGGCCAAGAACCCTAAGGGGAACATGTTGTTCATCACCTTCCTCGTGAATGTGATGACGGCTGTGTACAAGCATCAGGATCTGCTGCGCGCCTCTATCATGAGTGCGGGCAACACTTACCGTTTGGGCGCCAACGAGGCTCCTCCAGCCATCCTCTCCGTCTTCTTGGGACGTACGCTCTCCAAGATGTTGGACGACTTGGCCACTCAGGTGGGGGACAACAAGATGACCCCTGAGGAGAAGACCGCCCTGAAGTTGGGTATCGCGCGTATCCCGGACATCATGTTGGATACCACCGACCGTAACCGAACCTCTCCGTTCGCCTTCACGGGTAACCGTTTCGAGTTCCGTGCTGTAGGTTCCTCCGCGAACTGCGCCGCTTCCATCATCGCTTTGGATGCTGCCGTCGCTCACCAGTTGAACGAGTTCCGTGCGGAGGTGGATGACCTGATCAATGCGGGGAAAGGAAAGGACGAGGCGATCTTCCAAGTTCTGAAGAAACTGATCATAGAGTCCAAGCCAGTGCGTTTCGAGGGAGACGGCTATTCCGAGGAGTGGAAGGCGGAGGCCAAGAAGCGTGGGCTCACCAATATCACCAGCGCCCCTGAGGCCATCAGCAAGTACTTGGACAAGTCTTCCATGGAGGTGCTGATCGGTGAGAATGTCTTCAACGAGGTGGAGCTAAAGGGTCGTGTTGAGGTGGAGTATGAGAAGTTCTCGAAGAAGGTGCAGATCGAGTCGCGCATCTTGGGCGACATCGCCATCAACCATATCGTGCCGACCGCGGTGGCTTACCAGAACCGCCTGATCGAAAACCTCTGCGGTTTGAAACAGTTGTTCGATGCGAAGGAGTACGATGTGCTTTCGGAGGATAGGAAGGACCTGATCCGTGAGATCTCCAGCCATGTCACCGCCATCAAGAAGTTGGTGAAGCGCATGACGGAGGAGCGTCACACCGCCAACACGGCGAGGAGCGAGCATGAGACAGCCGTGGTGTACGACAGTGTGGTACGTCCGACGATGGAGGAGATACGCTCCCACATCGATGACCTCGAATTGGTGATCGACGATGACTTCTGGCCGATGCCGAAGTACCGTGAGCTGTTGTTCTCTTGATAGTTCTTTTGACTGCATAGAAGAGGGGGAAGCATCTGTGATGGATGGCTTCCCCCTCTTACTTTTTCCGGGTGAGGCGATGGTCGTCGTTGCCCGAAGTCTTATCTTAAGGAGTCTATCGGACCTTCATTTTGTTTGTCGGTCTTCTGATTGCAGGGCAGGTTAGTCCCACCAGAAGTACCAGAATCTGGAGTCCTTTAAGGATGTGGCAAGGTTCTGTACCGTCTCGCAACCTTGGGTGACGATGTCAGAGCAGAAGCCGAACTGCTGCAGTGCGAGAGCTTTCACTTCTTCTTCCTCTTTCACGGGTTGTTTCACGTAGAATTGCAGGACGTCGCCTGACATGAAGCAAGGGACCGCTCCGTATTTGTCGAACCAATATTTCGCGATGCTTCGGTGTTCCTGTGGCTCAGGGCTCTCCGCTCCTCCGAATGGCAGGTAGCAGAATACGTCGCTGGCGGATTGTACAGGCACGTCGACGAAGCATAGTAAATTATCGCTTTGGCTCAATATCAGTGAATCCAACGTGTCACATTCTGACGATTCATTTCCCCAAGCGATTATCTCGTTGTCCCAATCTATGTCACCGTCCGAAGTGTAGGTCTCCTTTGTCTCCTCGAAACGGTTCTTGAGTATGGACTCCGCATCTTCGAGAGGTGCGTTCAGTTTGCTCTGGATAAAGGACTCCATGTCAGACAGGTGCTCTTCGTATTCTATCAGCAGATTGTCGATCAATATATCGTCCAGTTCCACCATGACACGGACGAACCCTGGATTCGTTTGCTCTGTCATGCGCAGGTATAAGTCGGTCAACTGTTTTTCCGAGATGTTGTTGCAGTTGACGATGTGGGCGATCTTACATCCACTCTTTTCGATGATGTTGATGGCTTTCCCCGCCTCGTCGCTCACCTTGATCTCCGCATCCACTTTGGGCGCATCCATCTGTTTTTCAACTTCCTGTGTGTTTTTCGCATTTTCAGCGTTTTCAGTGCTTTCAGAGGTTGTCTCTTGACTCTTCTCCTTGCCCTCCTCCGTATCCTTTTTCAGCTTGGCCTTGAGGTAAGCGGCGGCGATGGGCGCTAAGACTGCGACAGATAATTTGATAACGTTCTTTATCGTCTGACGGTTCAGTATGCTCATATGGTTCCTTGTTGTTTTTGTGATATGATTCGTTATTCCTCCTCGCTGTTCTCGTTGACGGTGACGAAGCACTTGGCGGATATGGTTCCCACGGAGGCGACGATGGAAGTCTCGCCCTCAGCCATGGCGGTGATGGTACCGTCCGATGAGACCGTAGCCACCGCATTGTTTTCGGAGTTCCATGTGATGGCGCGTTCGTTCGATTCCTCCGGATAGATGGCCGCATTCAGCTTTTTCTTGCTACCCACAGTCATGTGTAATTCGTTCTTGTTCAGCAGTATTTCGCTGGCCTTGACGATGTCGTTGGCCTTGACGATGAAGCTATCCACCACATAGACGCTATTGCCTCTCCAAGGCAAGGTGTGGAAGTACTCCTTGTAGTAGAGGTCCACGGTGCGGTCGCCCATCTCCATGAGTTTCAGCGCCACGCTTTCGTCCTCGATGGAGAATATGAATTCGTTGGACTGGATGGTGCCGCCGTTGGCAGGTGCGCTTTTCAGTCCGTTCTGGATGATTTTACCCTCATAGGTTTTGAAGATGTAGCCCTTCTTCACCACGTAGTTCAACTCGCCGCTCTTGACGCCCTCGCCGAAAACGTAGTAGTAGCGGAAATAACCGAAGGCGCCTAAGCCTAAGATCACACAAAGGATTGTGATGATGATGATTTTAATTTTCATTGTCTGCTATGTTTGTTCAAATTTTTTTGGTGTTCTTTAGTAGCGGTACTTGTTCCCTTTTTTGTATCCGATGATGACACCCATACCCAGTGTGATTCTTGTGTCACGCACGTAGCAAGGCACTTTGTGTCCGGATAGGGTAGCGTACCTTAGCGGTATATGGTCGATGGCGGCATAGAGGTTGATAGGACCTGCATTGCCGTTCAGTCCGATACCAATGTTGTTCCATCCATCGAACAGGCTATAGGTGAATGTGCCGGAGAAGTACTCGATTGGGCGGAAGTTAGCGGAGAGGACGAACTCCTCCCTTGTCGCTTTGCGGATGAAGTAAGTTTTGGAAAGCGCTCCGATGCTTAGTTTGTCTTCCATGAGGGAATATTCTCCCGCCAAAAGGAGTTTGGCAGAGAGCCAAGTGGTATAGTTCTTAGGATCGTCGTTCTTCTTCAACATACGTTTGAACCTTGTCTTGTAAGGTTGCCACCACTGTTCGCTGGAGGCATCCTCGCCCACCTCGTATTTGAGTCCTTTGTAGCTGAACTGCTCGCGTGGATTGAGCTCTTGTATATTCCCTGTCCATACGAGGAAGCCCAGATCCAGTACGCTGGCGGACACTTTCAGTTCTGGGGATATCTTGTAGCTGGCACCTGCGTCGAGGGCGAATCCGTGTCCCTGGGATTGGTTGATTTTCTCTCCATTTGATTTGAGGCCGCTGACTCTGTCCGATTCCGCGACAGTAATCTCCCTCGTAGGGGTGGTGATGCGTAGGTTACCGCTTCCGGACACTTGCCATTCATCTTCGCTTGCGGTCATATGCAGGTTTCTGAGGTTGGAGCTCACGTTCGCATAACCGACCAATAATTTCGCCTTAGCTCCCAAAGAGAGGTCTTCATCGATATTTGCGGAGACACCTCCTCCGATTTCATTGTAGATAGTGGCTGCGATAGACATCTTATCGACTCCGAAATCGTATTTTTCTCCGTTCTCCATGCCTTTGAAGAAGAATTGGAAGAACTCTTTCGGTATGGAGATGGAGGATTCCATCTTGTTGCTGACGGTGAAGGAGACGAACAGCTTGTCGTTGATACGGTAGCCGGCGTCGAACAAGTCTATTTCGTAGGCGGCATGCAGTTTCTCGCGACCGTGGATGGCATCCAGGAATTCGTCGGAAGCCATGATGTTCTTGTCGCAGAAGAGCAGGGTCTTTTGTTCACCGTTTATTTTTTTAGTCTTGAAGATGTCCGTTAGGGTGAGGTCGGTGTTGCCACCACCTATGGCGATGGTGGATCCGATAGGCACGCCCACATACAGCTTCCCCTCAGGTTGGAAGGCTGGATTCAGATGGTGCTGACGGTAATTCTGTTTGTCGAAATAGAGTGTGTTGGAGATTTGTGCCGACAATGTGCCACAAATCACGCTAAGTAGTAGGGATAATACTGTCTTTTTCATTGTGCACATTGTTTTAGAAATCATATTCGTTAATTAAAATACCGCCTTTGAAGAAGCAGGCGATCTTCATCTTCATTGTATTCTTCTCGGTAATAATAGACTGATCATACTCCTCCATCGAGAACGAGTATTCCACATTGATTCGATCCACCATGCTCAGTGGCGTCATGTACTTCTTGTCGTAAGAGATTTTGTGTTTCGTGACCTTGCTGGCTGCAGTCGTATGGTTCGACTCGTTGAGCGTGGCAGGAGCTGCGGAGAAGGATTGGTCCTTGCGTAGTTCCGTAATCTCTTCCATTTTCTTGGTGATGGTATCCTTGTGGTAGAATTTAATCGTGTAGTCTATGGTCAATGGCAGCCCATTCTCCACTTCGATCTTCAGGATGCATTGTTCCATGAGGTCTATCGCGCGGCCTTCACCCACTTTGTTGTTGAAGTGTAGTCCGGGGAAAGAATCCATCTCTTCGATGAATGAGCCTTTTTGGATTACGATAGGGAACTTGATGGTCTCCTTTTCGTTGCCTGTGAGTATGTAAGTGGAATCAGGTGTTATGATGATACCCTTACTTTTTGTGTGTTTTATGATTTCTTTCAGGGTGGCTGTCACTTGTGCGACAGGCACATCCAACGCAGTCTGCATATAGAGACTGTCTGTATCTAGATTATCCAAGTCCAAGTCTTCGACTGTGCAGGACGGTTGTCCACAGAAGGCGACAATAATTCCTAACGTGACGGATAAAAATTTGATTTTTCTCATATCTGTGCGTTTTTTTGTTTAACAAAGATAATTATTTTTCTGGATAAATAACCAATTTGGTTTATGTATTTTAAATGCGCAAAAATTCTTTTCGTCCGTAAAGTTTTTGTATTTTTGTGAAAATTATTTTTTGGAGAATAGGTTTCTCCTTTATTTTAATGATATATAACAATGGATTTTACTGGTAGAATTATTGCTGTTTTGCCTAAGAGAACGGGAGAGGGCAAGAATGGTCCTTGGATGAGCCAAGAGTATGTGATGGAGCATGATACGTCGAACGCCCAATATCCTCGTCGCATGTGTTTCAATGTTTGGGGCGAGCAGAAGATTAATGAGTTCAATATTCAGGAAGGACAGTTCTACACCGTCAGTGTAGACATTGATTGCCGTGAGTGGCAAGGCCGTTGGTTCAATGATATCCGTGCTTGGAGAGTTTCTCCTGCGGGTTCTCAGGCTTCTCAGCCGGTTCCTCCCGCACAGCCTGCTATGCCGGGCGGTATGCCTAACGTGCCTACGTTCGACGCACAGTCTAACGCATCGCAGGAGAACGAGGCGGATCAGCTTCCGTTCTAACATATAGTAGGAGAGAGGACTTCCCTTGAAGTTTGGGGCGGTTCCTTTCTTTAGTCCTTGAAAAGAATAGAGGGATGTCACATGAGTGGCATCCCTCTTTGTTTTGTGTATTATGGTCGTAGTCTTATTCCTTTCCGATGATGATGGCTGGCAATTCATTGGCTGATCCATCCTCGTTCACGATAGGGAAGTCTCCCTTGTAGCACCAGTGGCAATTAGCGATGTTATGCTCCTTGAAGATGCTGCAAATGTCCTTGTACCAGCGCAAACGAACATCTTTGTCCACGTAGAATGGGTATGCGCCGAACTCTCCGCAGTAGAGTTGCAGACCGAGCGAGTCCGCCTTGTCGATGGCGAGCTTCATGTGCTCGTACATGATCTCTTTGTTGTATTCTCCGTTCATAGAGGCGATCTTGTCCTTCTGTTTCTGCGAGAGGGAGTCCAAAGCGAGGGAGTCCGTCACTTGGATGCCTGGGTAGTTGACTTTGCCCGCATAGAAAGCGTAGTCGGTCCAAGGGGCTTGGTGGTGCGTTACCAAGCTAGGCTCGTAGAAGTGATAGCTCAACATGATGTACTTGTCGTTTTCAGGCACACGGAGCGAATCGAACGTCTGAGGGATTTGCCAACGGTTTGAACCGAATATGATGGTTCTCTCTTTCTCCGTCTCTCTGATACCGTTCACCATCATCTCCACTAATTTGTTCCAATCCTCGCAAGTAGGGGCGACGGGCTCGTTCATCAACTCGTAGGCCAAGCGATCGTTCGGATATTGGTTCAGATCTTTTTGGAGATCTTTCCAGATGTTGACGATCTTCTCTTGCTCTTTAGGATCTTGGAAGAGGGTGTTCGGATGTCCGTTCTCGTTGTTGAAGTGGTGGGAACGTACGATATGGAGGTCTACGACAACGTTCAAGCAGTTATCCAACGCCCAGTTGATGGCATTGTGCATCAAGGCGAATGCGCTGGAGTCTCTGTTCATGGCCTCGTCGTACAATTGCTCCTCGTCTACGGCAAGGCGTATGAAGTCGAAGCCCATGGCGGCGATGGAGTCGAAGTCCGCCTTCGTGATTTTGTTGGCTCTCACTTCCCCTCTGTCGGATGATTGTGATAGCCAATGGCTTATGTTCACACCGTTTTGGAGGTACAAGGTTGCGTATGCGCTTTTTTTAGCCTCGCATATCTTCTCTTCGTTCAAATTTTGTTTTTGCTCTGCTGGCTTGTTGCAGGATAGCAACGCAAGCGCCAGAGCAGCAATGCTGATGATTTGTGTTTTCATAAAATATACTTTAGTTGTTTTCTCCAGTAAAACGTTTATACTTTTTGCAAAGTAATTATAGCATTCCAATATAGGGGCAACGGCTAGAAACGTTTTTGCGTGATGAGACGCTTTTCGTGTCACGTTTCATGCTCCGCCCGTAAATTTATGGTTCTCTATTCTTAATTCTCTATTCTTATTTGAGGGTGATGACCATGCTTTGTGAGTTGTCGCCTTCCGAGGAGTGGAATGTCTCTTTGGATTTGTAGGAGATCATCCAGCCTGTTTTCTTGTCATATGTGACGCGCTCTTCAAACTCTGCCCAAACCTTCGACTTTTCATATTCCTTTTTCATCTCCTTGATAGCCTTTTGTGCGTTAGGATCATTTATGTCCATGCCCGTTTCCTTTGCGACGTCAGCCATGTATTTCTCGATCCATTGATTGATTGCGGCGATACACTCCTTCTCCTTGAGCTTTGCGGTTGTGGTGATGGTAA
This sequence comes from Paludibacteraceae bacterium, assembly GCA_045226255.1. Lineage (GTDB taxonomy): Bacteria > Bacteroidota > Bacteroidia > Bacteroidales > Paludibacteraceae > UBA1181. The sequence continues at coordinate 42,391 of JBGVCG010000006.1, forward strand.
TCTGATCGTTAACTACCTCCACTTTGGAGATGGCTTTCGCTTCCTTCAAGTTGATTGTGCTGATGGTAATGTCAGTCGTGGTCTTTGTCTCTTTTTTCGTGTCGTATTCTATCCCGAAGTGTTTGTGTTGAGCAAGAACCTCTTTCAGATTGATGTCCATGAAACTCTTTTCGTCGGGTGCAAGCAAACTCTTTAGAATGCTTGACAGCATCCCACCCATTTGTTTCATAGGGTCATCCGTTGAATCTTTGGACGTTTCGTAAATTTTTAGGTATTCGTCGAAGTTTTTGATTCTGAGGATTTTCCCCTCTTTGGAAACCGTGTAGTGGGGGGTGTATGCCTTTATTTTCTCGTATTTGTCTTTCCCAATTACCATCATGGCCATCTCTTCCATCCCTGTATAATCCTTTTCGTTGGAATAGATGCATGACATCAGGTAGCCGTCGCTGCTGTCCAACACTTCGAGGGTCATGTCGCTGCTTAGGGTTCGTGCCGTGTCTGTATAAAGTTCTACGAAATAAGACTTTGCATCTCCTTTGTTCCAATTAGGTTTTAGAACGATTTTCTCAGCGAATGTTGTCGTCGCTAAAAGCATACATGCCCACAGTGTGATAGTTTTTTTGCTCATGATTTTTAATGTTTACATTACAAATATAGTGTTTTCGGAGATATGCAAGTTCATGTTCTCCTTTTTTTTTGAGAATATATATACGTCTGGTTGTCCTGTTGGCTCATGAGGTGGGGGCTCCTTTTCCCTGCTACGGTTCACCTCCCTTTCTGTGATGTCGGTGCCATGGCTTGTTGCCGTAGGCTTTGTTTGTTTTGATTGTCCTTTCAACGTGTTTTTTCAATGAAAAATAATGATTTTTCCTTGAAATGAGCCTGGCGAGGTGTGGCTCATCCAAAAATTATATATAAATTTGCGGAGAAATTTTCGATGACGTGTATTAGGTTTTCAAGCGTGTCGATCGGAATTGTTATTTGAAGAAATAGTGTTTCTTATAGCATATTTATGGATTACTTGCCATTATTAGTTCTTGCGGGGTCTGTGGCATTGCTCATGTACGGTATGAAAGTGATGAGTGAGGGACTACAGAAGATGGCCGGCAGCAAGTTGCGCCAAGTCCTCGGCAAGATGACAACCAACCGTTTCACGGGTCTTTTGACGGGTGCGTTCATAACGACATCTATCCAGTCTTCCACCGCCACAACTGTCATGACTGTCAGTTTCGTGAGTGCAGGTTTGCTCACGCTGACGCAGGCGATCTCGGTCATCATGGGTGCCAACATCGGTACGACCGCCACCGCTTGGATTATGGTCTTGGGAGGAAGTGGCAATTACATGCAGTATGTGGTCTATGCGGCCATTGTGGTGGGTATCGCCTGCATCTACTCCAATAAGCGGAGGAACTTAGGCGAGTTTATCATGGGCCTTGCGTTATTGCTCCTCGGATTGACGACGCTGAGTGCGAACGCTAAGGGCATGCACCTCGACCAGAACGTGGCGGTGCAGGAGTTTTTCGGAAAATTAAGCAGCTGGGGGTACGGTTCGTATCTCCTTTTTTTATTCATCGGAGGCGTGTTGACCTGCTCCGTGCAGAGCTCCGCCGCCATCATGGCCATCACCATGACGCTCTGTTCGGCGGGTGTGCTGGACATCTACATGGGTATCGCCTTGGTGATGGGTGAGAACATCGGTACGACGGTCACTTCTAATGTGGTGGCGCTCTCGGCTTCCACCCAAGCGAGACGTGCCGCGATGGCGCACATGGTCTTCAACGTGTTCGGTGTGATATGGATCTTCTCCATCTTCCCTCATTTCGTCGATTTCGTCTGCTGGCTGGTGGGTTGCGACCCTCATTCGCAAACGCAGGACAAGTCTATCCTGACGGTCGTGCTGGCCGCTTTCCATACCTCCTTTAACGTATGTAACGTGTTGATCCTGATATGGTTCATCAAGCCGTTGGAACGTTTGGTGTGCAAGATCATCGCTCCGAAGGCGAACACGGAGGAGGACGAGTCCCGCCTCACCTACATCGGTGGCGGTCTGCTCTCTACGGCCGAGCTCTCCATCCTGGAGGCCAAGAAGGAGGTGAATGTCTTCGCCACCCGTTGCCACAAGATGTTCCGCTTCGTGCCGGAACTGTTGCACACAGAGAAGGGCGAGGATTTCAATAAACTCTTCACGCGTATCGAGAAGTACGAGAATATCACGGACAACATGGAGGTGCAGATCGCGGATTACCTGAACAAGGTCTCCGAGGGACGATTGAGTGCGGAGAGTAAGACGGAGATCCAGCACATGATGAAGCAAGTGTCCGAGTTGGAGAGCATCGGTGACAGTTGCTACAACCTGGCGCGCACCATCCGCCGCAGGAGGCAGAACTCGCCTAACGAGGATTTTACGGAGAAACAGTATGAGCATGTGCATAATATGTTCGAGCTTGTGGATCAGTCTCTGACGCAGATGGAGCACATCGTGAAGTCGCCGGATGCCAGCTTGGCGGATGTGAACAAGTCTATGAATGTTGAGAATGAAATCAATAACTACCGCAAGCAGCTGAAGAACCAGAATGTGGATGACATCAATAACCGCTTGTATAACTACCAACTGGGTGTCTACTATATGGATTTGATCTCCGAGTGTGAGAAGTTGGGCGACTACGTGGTGAATGTGATCGAGTGTACTGGTTTGCTTAAAAAGTAGTGCGCAGATGACGGTGTCCGAGCGGTACGGGAAGGTGCTCGCATGGTTTCAGGCGAACATGGGGGATGCGGAGAGCGAGCTGAACTTCCGAAACCCCTATGAGCTCTTGGTGGCGGTGATGCTTTCCGCCCAATGCACGGACAAGCGCGTGAATATGGTCACTCCCGCTTTCTTTGAACGATTCCCGGATGCTTTCGCCTTGTCGGAAGGCACGTTCGACGAGGTGCTGACGTTGGTGAAGAGCATATCATATCCTAATTCCAAGGCAGAACATATTTTAGCGATGGGCAAGATGATCATCTCCGACTTCCAGGGGGAGATTCCCTGCACGATGGAGGAGCTGACCCGTTTGCCGGGTGTTGGTCGGAAGACGGCCAATGTGATGTTGACCGTAGCCTTCGGTCAGCCCGCCATGCCTGTTGATACGCACGTTTTCCGCGTCTCCAACCGTATCGGACTGACGAACCAATCCAAGACGCCTGAGCAGACCGAGAAGATCCTTGTGAAGCATATCCCTCATGACATATTAGGCAATGCCCATCATTGGCTGCTGTTGCACGGACGGTATGTCTGCACGGCCAAGAACCCGAAGTGCGGGGATTGTGGAATTCGGGAGTGGTGTAAGAGTAAAGGGAAATATTCCTGAAAAAAATAAACCCAGCAACCGAGAAGGCGCTGGGTTTTTATTTGTCGTTGTTGTTCTATAATTTCATCTTTCAGCGTTCGCATGAACCTTGTTGTTTTTTGCCCAATGACATTGGGGGGGATTACTTGCTCCCAGATACGGGACGAATAGATAACCCATCGCTTCGGTCTTTATAAGACCCTATTATTATAGATTTATCCAAATAATCAATATCCAAATGGGAGGCATTATCGTTGTTATATACAGAGGAACTCCAGTAGGAACCTACATAGTCTTCACTTAGAACGTTATAATTACTATAAAAACCAGGAAAAGGTAAAAATATCCAACAATTATTGCCGTTCCGCTTACTTGCGACTTTATATCCATTCACACCTTTCAACGTTATCTGGGACCATACACAATGGTCCCGTAACTCTTCCCAATCTTCTTTTGTTGGCATTCTCCAATCGTCACCCCAATTTTGAGTGGCGGCATCATAAGGTGGATTTAAAATGCCGTTCGGATTTATAATCCCTTCCGATGCTAACGTTTCCGTATTTTTGCCGTAGGTTAGCGAATTTTCTTCTGTGTATTTTTCTTTTGCTGAAACCTCGCCCCAAGCAATATAATCCCCATATTCTTCTGGATTATTCGCACCGACATTCATTGTCGCCCATTTCAAACCACTTGGCAGTCCGAGATCTATATATTCATGTCCTCCTATCTCTACAACTTCTGTTTTCCTATATAAAGCATATAGATCTATGTCTGAACGTACCTTTTCGCTGGACATACTCCATCCGAGGAATTCGTAACCTTCTAATTCTGGCATTTCCGGACATTGGGCATCATCGCCTTCGAATACAAGTTGACTTTCGACCAACGTGCTATCTGAATCATAGAAATTGACACTGTATCTTTTTCTCGGTTTCTTGTACTCACCCGTTACAGGACGGACACTATTGCCATAATAAGCTTCAAACCCTCCTAGTTTGGTTTCAATGGACAGAGGGAAAAATCCATCAACAATGTACCATTCCCAATCTGATTTGTATTTTACATTGGAGGCCATATAGTAACCCCAATCATAAATGCGATCATCATTATAGTGACCCCAGTCGCGATAAGTGCCTCTCATATAACCTGCCGAAGGTAAAAAAATCCAATTGTGATTGTATTTGCTTTCCACCTTACAACCAACAGTGCCATTCAATTTAATTCGTGTGATAATACAATTGTCAATGAGTTCTTGAAACTCCTCCCATCGGGGTGTTCTCCATTTGCTACCCCAATTATAGGTGGCTGCATCGTAACTCGGTGATAAAACGTCTTCTCTGGAGACGACCCCCTTGCTTTCCAAATCTGAGAAGGAAGAACATCCGGCGTGAGCGTATGTAGTCGTATAGTAATTTTCCTTTGGCATGACTTCTCCCCATGCGTAAAGTCCTCCGTAATCCTCTGGCTGAGTCGCTCCAACATTCATTTTCGCCCACAACAGACCGCTAGGCAATCCTAAATCGACATATTCATACCCATCAACGACGTCACTAGCGGGGCTTTCCACGTAATCGACTTCCACCACCTTCTCCACTTCGTATTTGTCCTCCTTTCCGTCAGTAGTATTCGTGCGCATACATTTTATGCTTCCCATCGCATTCTTCTCGAAATCCCACTGCTCGACGTCCACGTAATCGACCTGTTCTACTTTATCCACATCATACAACACCACTTGGTCTTCAGTGGTCTTCACCTGCATATAGGTCACGGCGTGCGCCACAAAGGCAAGCATGGACACCATCACTGATAGTAAAGCTTTTCTCATCTCTTCTCCTGTGAGTTATTTACGAATGATCTTAATTGATTTTGCCCCTATAGAGAGCACATATACACCTTTCTGTTCGGGAAGTCGGACGATGACTGACCCGTCATTGGCGGTTGTCGTGGAAAAGACAACCACTCCTGAGGCATTGACCAACGCTACATTTTCCGAACTTGGAGCGTTCTGCACTTGCAAAGAGGTCTCATCTATGCTTACGATGCGTAGTTCATCCTTGGATAGGGCCTTTACACCCGTCTCGTTCTTTTCCGTAAAGTGATAGTTCTTGACTCCACTGATGGCATAAGTCGTGTTGGCATTCCCGTTCACCACTAAGTTGCCGCTCTCATAGGTCACGATGGGATTCCACTCTAATGAGAAACTGATCTTGGATCCGTTCTTCTGCACCACTGTCATATACTGCTTTTCCGCTTTTGCAACCAGCAAACAACTTGACAATCCGATGATTGTTAGAATTTTCTTTATCATTTTTTTTCTCACCATTTATAAGGCGGCCACTATTAATCCATTCCATATGTCTCGAAACCGTCAGGCTGCATAGAACACCTGTTTCCATGTTTCACAGCCTAACAAAGAATCGGGCAAAGGCAAGGCATTCGGTTTAAATCACCCTCCCTTTGTTTTTTAATTTACGGAAGTTTCCTTATGGAATCCCTATTATCCCAAATAAGACTTCAGCAATTTGCTTCTTGAATTTTGTCTGAGGCGGCGGATAGCCTTCTCCTTGATTTGGCGGACACGCTCGCGGGTCAGACCGAAGTTCTCACCGATCTCCTCGAGGGTCATTTCCTGATAACCGATACCGAAGAACATCTTGATGATCTCGCTCTCCCTTTCCGTGAGGGTAGAGAGGGCTCTGTCGATCTCTCTGGACAAAGACTCGTTGATGAGGGTCTTGTCGGCGATAGGAGAATCGTCGTTCACCAGCACGTCCAAGAGACTGTTGTCCTCGCCCTCCACGAATGGAGCGTCCACGGAGATGTGACGACCGGAGATCTTCATCGCGTCGGAGATCTTGTCCACCGGCATGTCCAGCAATCCAGCCACCTCTTCGGTGGAAGGTCTTCTCTCGTTCTCCTGCTCGAATTGAGAGAGCGCTTTATTTATTTTGTTCAGGGAGCCCACTTGGTTAAGAGGCAAGCGGACGATCCTAGACTGTTCGGCCAAAGCTTGGAGGATGGATTGGCGAATCCACCACACAGCGTAAGAGATGAACTTGAAACCCCTTGTCTCGTCGAACTTCTCGGCGGCTTTGATCAATCCCAGGTTCCCCTCATTGATGAGGTCAGGCAAACTCAATCCTTGGTTTTGGTACTGTTTAGCAACTGAGACCACAAAACGGAGGTTGGCGCGTGTCAGTTTCTCCAAAGCGCGGCGGTCACCCTTCTTGATCCTTTGCGCTAACTCGACTTCCTCCTCGACGGTGATCAGGTCTTCACGTCCGATTTCCTGAAGGTACTTGTCCAGGGAGGCACTCTCTCTGTTTGTGATTGATTTTGTAATCTTTAACTGTCTCATTTAGTCTTACTCCTTACTTAAATGAAAAAATTCGGAACGCAAAGATACGAAAAAAAATGGATTGTTCATCTTTTAGGGGCGAAAATTTGGGAGGATTGTGTGTGATATATTTATTATTTGACGATTTACGACCAAGGTGTTACCCTGGGCTATATTATGGGGCTGGCCTTGCAGGCCGATAGGACTGTGCGCTAATCTTGCGGAATAAATGTTCCTGGATGCGAGACGGGACGGTTTTTGTGGCCTGAATGTGCTCCAATCCTTTTGCCCTTACAGGGCGCATATTCGTGTGTTTGCGCATGACCCAGGGTGTTGCCCTGGGCTATATTATGGGGCTGGCCTTGCAGGCCGACTACATTCTTTCTGCGAATCGATTGGATTTTACAAGAAAACGATGTATCTTTGTACGATGTTCATAAACTCGATTGGACATAATTGCAGGTGATTCGTGTTTACATTATGGGGGAATGAATTGAGCGAATAGGGTAGAATGGCACAATCCGGTAGAGTCACCAAAGGGTAATTAATGCGCAATTTGTGTTTTGACTTCGGTTGGAATTAACTTATGTGTTTTAAAATTTATTGTTATGAGGAAAATTTCACTACAAGCAAGGTCAATCATCAGAAGAGCAATCGTCTCTTTGCTGTCGTCAATGGGCTTTATCACCGTGCAGGGACAAACGACGGAAAAAGAGATCGGAAGGGATAGCCGTATAGATACTTTTGACACGGTGGAGAAATATAACCCTGATAGAGATTTTGTTGTGCTTTATGGATGTCCTTCCGCTGATTTCAAGCTCAGTGGCCATGTCACGGACAAGTACGGCAATCCGTTGAAGGATGTGAATGTACAAGTCACTCATTGTAAGAACGATGACTACCCGGCTGTGCTGACGGACGAGGATGGAAAATTCAGCGTTGAATATACTGCAACTCCATGGTGCGATATAAGGATATCAGCTTCGAATGAGTTATCATCCGCTTGTGACACTATTCTGGAAGAGGAATACCAAAACGAGTTTGTTTTGCCTGAGAATCTGGGTCGTAGATCGTTTTACGAAGGCGTGTATACGAAAGAGATGACCATCATCCTTGGGGATGAGGGTGAGTCTGGACAAATCATATTCGGTCGCCCGACGGGTGTGGATGATGAAGCCTCGGAGAAAATCCTTTTGTTCGCTAACCCAGTGGAAAATTATTTGTGGTTCAACTTGACGGGTGTGGAAAACGCCAATGTCGCTATCTATAACTTGAACGGCGAACAGGTGAAGAGCGTTTCTGTCCTGAATGGAGAGAACCTTTATGTGGGCGATCTGAAGAGCGGAAATTACTTGTTGACCGTTATTTCAGGAGATAAAAAAATGGTTGCCCAATTCTTGAAGAAATAGTCTGGGCGCATCTCCTTTAGAGAGATTATTTTGCATGTTTGATAAAACGTCGAATTTTTAGCACATACCAAACATCAGTCACCCTAACCGTTGGATGACTGATGTTTTTTTGCCACGATGGCTCTTGGGTAGGTGACTGATTAAACAAATTGAGTGGATATGGATAATCCGAAAAAGATTCCGTTGAAAAAAAAGCTCGCTCTCAGACTGTTCGATATCTATCGGCACAGTGCGGCGAAGGATCATAAACTGACCTATATTTTCTGGGAATGTACGTTGCGTTGCACGCTGAACTGTCTGCATTGCGGCAGTGATTGCCGGCAAATGTCCGACATCCAGGATATGCCGGTGGAGGATTTCATCAGGGCCATCAAGGAGATTATCCCTATTGTCGAGCCTAACCATACCCAGATCGTCTTTACGGGCGGGGAGGCTCTTGTCCGCAAGGACTTGGAGCAGGCCGGATTGGAACTGTACAAGCTCGGTTTCCCTTGGGGCATCGTCACCAACGGGTATTTGCTGACGAAGGAGCGCTTGGATTCCCTGCTTCGGGCGGGTATGCGCTCGTGCACGGTCAGCCTTGACGGACTGAAGGATTCGCACAACTGGTTGCGCCAAAACGAACTCTCCTACGACCGTGCCATCAATGCGATCAGGATGCTTCCGCAGACGGACCTTGAATATGATGTGATGACGTGTGTCAACAATAGGAACTTCGATGAACTTCCTCAAATCAAACAGATGCTAATCGATTATGGTGTGAGGGATTGGCGAATCGCGACGATCTTCCCTATCGGAAGGGCTGCGGAAAATCCAGGGCTGCAGTTGCCTGACGATAAGTTCAAGGCGGTCTTCGATTTTATCGAGGAGACGAGGAAAGAGGGGAAGATAAGGGCCAACTACGGTTGCGAAGGCTTCCTGGGCGATTACGAAAGCCGTGTCAGAGATAACCTGTTCTTTTGCCGTGCCGGAATCAATGTGGGCTCCATACTCGTGGATGGAAGCATATCCGCCTGCCCTGATCTGAGGGACCGTTTCATCCAAGGGAACATCTACAAGGATAATTTCGCGGATGTGTGGCAAAACAAGTACCAGATCATGAGAGACCGCTCCTGGACGAAGACGGGTATCTGCAAGGATTGTGAGTTCTTCAGCCATTGCGAAGGAAACGGCCTGCATCTTCGGAACACGGAGAACAACGAGGTCGCTTTTTGCCACCTGAAAAGGATGACGGGAGGGAAGTGACCAACAAATAAATAGCCCAAGGCATAATACCTTGAGCTATTTACATCACGTTGTTTTGATATGTAGTTTATAAAAGCTATTTCTACTGTTTAGTTCATATCCACCGCATAGTAGACCACCTTTCCGTTCGGGAGGATACCAGAGATGAAGAGCGCCTTCTCCTCTTGCTTGGAGATGTTGCTGACGATCCTATCCACGTCCGCCTGGCTGTTCACTACGAGGTTGTTCATCCTGACGATGATGTAGCCGTTCGGGATGCCCGCGCGGTTGAATTTGCCGCCTCTCATCACCTTGGAGACCTCCAATCCGTTGGAGAGTCCGTACTGCTGGAGTTTTTGTTTGCTCAGTGGGGTGAGGGTTGCGCCCAATTCGTTGGCGGATACCTGTTTGATCATTTCGGTGTCGCCGTTCACGTTCTTTAGGGTCACTTCCGCCTTCTTGGACTTGTTATCCCTGAGGAAGATGATCTCCACCTTGTCGCCCGGTCTGAATCGGCTGATTTGGTCTTGCGTTTCCGAAACGCTCTTCACCTTGTTGCCGTTGACGTGGGTGATGATATCCCCCTTCTTGATGCCCGCCTCTTCGGCCGCACTGTTCTCGCTGATGGCTGCCACGTAGGCGCCCTCGAGCACATCCAAGCCTTTCTCCTTGGCGAATTCGGCGTTGATGTCTTGTATCTGCACGCCGAGCAAAGCCCTCTGCACGGTGCCGAACTCCTTCAGGTCTGCCACCACCTTGCTCATGATGCTGGTAGGAATGGCGAAGGAGTAGCCCGAGTAGGAGCCGGTCTGGGAGGCGATGGCCGCGTTGATGCCGACCAACTCGCCACGGGTGTTCACCAAGGCGCCGCCACTGTTGCCCGGGTTGACTGCCGCATCCGTTTGGATGAACGACTCGATCTTCATGTCGGAGGTGAGGATGTTGATGCTACGCGCTTTGGCGCTGACGATGCCGGCGGTGACGGTCGAGGTCAGGTTGAAAGGATTGCCGACCGCTAATACCCATTCGCCCACCTTCAGGTCGTCGGAGTTGCCCACGGTGAGGGTAGGGAGGTCCTTCGCGTCTATCTTCAGCAAGGCGAGGTCCGTGTTAGGGTCCGTGCCCACGATGGTAGCCTTGAACTCACGCTTGTCGTTGAGGACGACAGTCACATTGTCCGAGCCGTCGACCACGTGGTTGTTGGTCACGATGTAGCCGTCCTGCGAGAGGATGACGCCCGATCCGGAACCCATCTGGTGTTGCCGAGGCTGTTGGCGTTGGTTGCCTCGCTCCCCGAAGAAGAACTCGAGGAATGGGTCGTAGTTGTAACTCGATTGCTTGGTCTCGATGACGGTCATCACGTGGACCACAGCGTTGACGGAAGTCTCGGCCGCATCGGTGAAGTCCACCATGCCCCCCTTGTTAAAGGAGGCGTGTTGTGCGGGTGTCGTTTTTTCCACGATGATGGTCTCCTGCGGACCGAATTGTTTGTAACAGAAGCAGGAAACACCTGCGCTCAGAGCGGCCACCGCCAGTGCGGTGCCAATGGTTTTCATGTGTTTCATATCCTTAGTCGTATTTATGTTTTTAATAATTCAAGTGCCAGGAACGAACCGTCGCATTCCTATCAGATAACGTGCAAATATTGTGCAATTTTATGTGCGTGTCACTCGATTTAAACTGATTTAACATCAGGCCTTTATTTTTAACGTTTGATGATGAATAAATCTGTATAAAATGTGAAAAATTGTCAGTGTGAAAGGAAAAAAATGATTACTTTTGCGGAGTAGAGTAGGAGGGTTTGTCGCTGGCGGCAACGTCAGAGGAAAGTCCGGGCAACAGAGGGCGCCGCGCTTCCTAACGGAAAGTCGTTCGTGAGGGCGAACTATCGCAGAAGAGAATGACCGCCTGCTTGCAGGTAAGGGTGAGAAGGTGGGGTAAGAGCCCACCAGTCCCGCTGGTGACAGTGGGAGCTGTGCGAGTCGCGGGTTGTAAGATCGAATATACCGACGCATGTAGGGCTGCCCGTCCGATGTCGGGGGGTAGATTGCTTGAGGCTTATGGTGACATAAGTCCTAGATTAATGACAAACGCCCGTCCGCGGGTACAGAACTCGGCTTATACGCCTACTCTCTTTTTTTGTGTAACGCCATGATGTGACGAATTGTCAGTCTCTGTGACGGATCTCCATCATGAATAGATATGCTAATTGCGTATGAAAAAAATCATACGGTTTATTGTGGATCAGGTGAAGTTCGTCACCATTGATATTTGGCGGACCACCATACACGACGAGCAAGGCAAGCGAGGCTACCTTATGCTCTTCGCGAAGACGCTCGTTCTCTCCATCCAGAATTTCATCAAAGGGAAGATGCCGGTCCGCGCCTCTGCGTTGACCTACTACTCCGTCTTCGCCCTGGTGCCATTGCTCGCCTTCGTGTTCGGCATGGCGAGGGGCTTCGGGCTCGACACGTACATCGTCGACCTGTTGCACAACCGCTACTCCTCCCATCAGGAGATGGTGCAGGTGGTGCTGAATTTTGTGGAGAACTATCTGAACAATGCCACGGGCGGCGCCTTCGTCGGTATCGGTATCTGCGTGTTGCTATGGTCCGTCATGAAGGTCTTTTCGCAGATTGAGATGTCGTTCAATGAGATCTGGTACATCACCAAGAACAGGAACTATATCCGTCGTTTCACCGACTACATCTCCCTGCTGTTGGTCATTCCGATCTTCGTGCTGGTCTCCAATGGTGTCTCGTTCTACTTCAACCATGCGCTGGGCGTCTTCAACGGGTCGTATATCATCTCGCCGACGCTGAAGGTGGTGTTGGCCGTGATGCCGTATTTGGTGTCGTGGGTGGTCTTCACGATGATTTATGTGGTGATGCCTAACACGAAGGTGAGGTTCACCGCGGCCATGGTGGCGGGTGCCTTTTCCTGCGTCACCTTCTTCGCGTTCAAGTGGGTCTACGTCTATTTGCAGACGATGATGACCTCCTACAACGCCGTGTATGGTGGTTTGGCCGCCATACCGTTCGCCCTGTTGTTCATTCAGACGACGTGGATGATCATACTGTTCGGGGCGGAGATCTCCTTCGCCTTGCAGAACGTCCGTAACTTCGAGTTCGAGAAGGATGTGAAAACGATCAGCCACCGCTACTACGAGTTCGTTCTCTTGTCCGTCACCAAGATCGTGGCGAAACGGTTCCGGGATGGTGAGGCGCCTATGACATTGAATGAGATGTCCGATAAGTACCGTATCCCTATGCGTTTGGCCTCCGTCATTGTGCGCCGGTTGTGCAAGGCGGGTATTCTCACGGAGGTGCGGATAGACGAGCGGGACGCATACATGCCGGCCATGGATGTCAATCGTATCACGGTCGCCACGTTCTTCGACATGGTGGACCGGGCAGGGCAGGAGACGTTCAAGCTGGAGCAGCTCGATGAGTTCGCTTCCGTGTGGGAGTATACCCTGGACATACGTGAGTCGTTGATGAGCGTGTCGGGCGATAAATTGGTGATGGATTTATGATGGGACACGTAATGATTACAAGGATCGGTGAAGTGGGGAAGAGGTTGGTCATAGCCTCCGCCGTATGTGCGTTGCCCCTCCTCTCATCGTGTGATGTGAAAGAAAATAAGACAGAAATGATAGATAATATTTTTTTGAAGACGGAGTATGGTACTCCGCATGAGACCTTCCCTTTCGACAAGGTCAAATTGGATGATTATTTACCTGCGGTGAAGGAGGCGATCCGTCTCCATGACGAGGAGATCGACGCTATTGTGAAGAACCCTGAGGCACCTACGTTCGAGAACACGATCGTGGCGTTGGAGCGTTCCGGCGAGTTCCTGAACCGTATCCAATATGTTTTTTACAATTTGTTGGAGGCCGAGACCTGCGCCAAGATGGACAGTCTCTCCGAGGAGATTTCTCCGTTGGAGACGGAACATTCCAACAACGTGATGCTGAACGCGCCTCTTTTCGAGAGGGTCAAGGCAGTCTATCAGCAGCGTGATACCCTGAACCTGACGGCGGAGCAGCGTATGTTGCTGACGAAGACCTACGAATCGTTCGAGAAGAACGGTGCGACGCTTTCGGAAGAGGGCAAGGAGAAGTTCCGCGATCTTAGCAAGCGCTTGTCCCTCCTGACGCTGAAGTACGGGCAGAATGTCTTGAACGCCACGAACGCCTATAAGCTGACCATCACCGATTCGGCTGACCTGGCCGGTTTGCCTCCTGCTATCGTTGAGGCTGCGGCGAAGAAGGCGAAGGACAATAACGTGACGGGTTGGATCTTCGACCTGACCTACCCAAGCTACGCCCCTTTCATGAAGTATGCCGAGAACCGTGAGTTGCGCAAGAAGCTCTACATGGCCTACAACACCAAGGCTACGGAGGGTGAATTGGACAACCGTCAGGTGGTGAAGGATATCGTGAACGCGCGCCTGGAGATGGCGAACCTGATGGGCTACGAGGATTATGCGGCGCGTGTGTTGCGCTACCGCATGGCGGAGAACAAGGAGAATGTCTACAAGCTCCTGAACGATCTGCTGGATGCCTATAAGCCGACGGCGATGAAGGAGATCGCGGAGGTGCAGGAGTATGCCAAAGCGCATGGCGCCGACTTCGAGATCATGCCTTGGGACTGGTCCTTCTATTCTGAGAAACTACGTGACGAGAAATATAGCATCAATGACGAGTTGCTCCGTCCTTACTTTGAACTGGAGCATGTGAAGAAGGGTGTCTTTGGCTTGGCTACCAAGCTCTACGGACTGACCTTCAAGAAGAACGAGCGCATCCCTGTCTACCATGAGGAGGTGGAGGCCTTCGACGTCTATGACAAGGATGGTTCCTTCCTCGCCGTGTTGTATACCGACTTCCATCCGCGTGACGGAAAGCGGGGTGGCGCATGGATGACGGAGTTCCTCTGCCAGCATGTGGACGAGAAGGGTGTGGATGTGCGTCCGCATATCTCCATCGTCATGAACTTCACCCGTCCGACCGATTCGTTGCCTTCTCTGCTCACGTTCGACGAGCTGACCACCTTCATCCATGAGTTCGGTCACTCCATCCATGGCATGGTCTCCAAGTGCCACTACGAGAGCTTGGCGGGCACGAATGTCTACCGTGACTTTGTCGAATTGCCTTCCCAGATGATGGAGAACTGGGCGTTCGAGAAGGAGTATCTGGACGGTTTCGCCGTGCATTACAAGACTGGGGAGCCAATCCCTGCCGAGCTGATCGAGCGGATTAGGAAGGCCGCCAACTTCAACATAGGCTACGCCACGTTGCGTCAGCTGAGCTTCGGTCTGTTGGATATGGGCTGGCATACGATCCAAAAGCCTTTCGACGGAGATGTGAAACAGTTCGAGAACGAGGCGTGGAGCGCGGCACAGACGCTTCCTCCGGTGGAGGGCACGCTGATGAGCACGCAGTTCAACCATATCTTCTCGGGAGGATATTCCGCAGGTTATTATAGCTATAAATGGGCGGAGGTGTTGGATGCGGACGCCTTTTCGGTGTTCCAGCAGCATGGCATATTCGACCCTGAGACGGCGGGACGCTTCCGTCATGAGGTGTTGGAGAAGGGTGGTAGCGAACATCCGATGACCCTCTACAAACGTTTCAGGGGGCAAGAGCCTACGATACTTCCTTTGCTGCAGCGGCATGGAGTACGTTAAACGAAGTGATTGGTATGTAATTCAATAATTATTAATGATATACAACAATGGGATTATCTGAAATCTTAAAAAAGAGAAAACAAAAGAAGGAAGAGTTTGTGAAGGAGAAGGTACAGAACTTCATCACGCTGATCAATGTTTATATACAGGCGTCGTCCGCCGCTACTTTAGGAATCATGAACCTGCAGCAATTGCCTCAGTTGAAGGTGTTGAAGCAGAAGTTTAAGATCCCTACGGAGGGCCGTCTTGGCATCGCGGAGAAGAAGTTCGTCGCCACGAAGATGAAGGAGGAGTATAAATTGTCTGACTCATTCTTCGCGGAGATAGACAACTCAATCAAGAAGTGTTGTAAGAAGGTGATGGACCTGCAACCATTTGGTATCTGGTTCCAGACCCTGATGCAGGAGGTTATGACAGCGGTTTCGTTGGATGTGCAAATGGGTTTGCGTCTGCCGTTGTTCCTGCGCAAATGGATGAAGTCCTTGATCGACGAGTCTGTGCATAAAATCTCCACGTCAAGCGATTTCAAGAACCCTGACGTGATCAAATCGGCCGCTAACGTACGTGCTTACAAGGAGAAGCTTCATTTGTCGGAAGACTGGCTCTCCACTGTATGCTATGTGTATATCATATTGGCAAGAGGTTCCAAAATGAAATGATAATGAGGTGTTTATGATAGACGATTGTTTGCAGTTGATGGAGACATACGACCTGCTTCCACAGGAGCGGGAGGAGTTGTATCGCCTGTTCGCTTCAGGCCATCCCTTGATGAAAAGGGGATGTGACATCGTCCGCATCATCAAGGTGGAGGTGGATCTGGGCAAGGTGCCGGTGGTCGGTGTCCTGCTCTACGAGGCAGTGATTGCCGAACTGACCACCCCCGAATCCGTCCAAGCCATCTTCGGCGAGCAGGTTGCTACGTTCGTCAACTCGTTGCTCAAGGTAGGAGAGTTGTACAGGAACCATCCCCCGGTAGAGTCGGATGCCTTCAGGCGTTTGCTGCTCTCCATGGCGGAGGATATCCGTGTGGTGATCGTGCTGATATGCAGCCAATTATATCAAATCCGCAACCTGGAATCCTATGATGCGGAGAGTCGGGACCGCATCGCCAAGGAGGCGTCGTTCCTCTATTCACCGTTGGCGCACCGTTTGGGCCTCTACAAGGTGAAGTCGGAGTTGGAGGACCTCTCCCTGAAGCAAACCAATCCCGTCATCTACGAGGAGATCGTCAACAAGCTTCACGACACGAAGCAACAGCGCGACGCCTACATCAAGGCCTTCATCGAGCCGGTGCAGAAACGGTTGGAGGAGGCTGGCTTCACCTTCACGATGAAGGGGCGTACGAAGTCGGTCTATTCGATTTGGAACAAAATAAAGAAACAGAATACTGTCTTTGAGAATATCTACGACATCTTCGCCATCCGTATCATCCTGGACACTCCGCTAGAGAAGGAGAAGGCGGCCTGCTGGCAGGTCTACTCCATTGTCACGGATATGTACCAGCCCAACCCGAAACGTTTGCGCGATTGGTTATCTATACCTAAATCAAATGGTTACGAGTCGTTGCACACCACCGTGATGGGTCCGGAGGGCAAGTGGGTGGAGGTGCAGATCCGCACGCAAAGGATGGACGAGATCGCCGAGAAAGGATTCGCTGCCCATTTCAAGTACAAGGGTGTGAAGGGGGAGGCCCTCTTCGACGAATGGCTCGCCAATGTGCGTGACCTGCTGCAGAACCCGAGTGCGGAGGGAATGGCCTATATGGACGATTTCAAGCTGGACCTCTACGACAAGGAGGTCTTCGTCTTCACGCCTAGCGGTGAGCTGAAGCAGTTGCCTAAGGGCGCCACGTTGCTGGACTTCGCCTTTATGATCCATACCGGCTTGGGCGCCAAGTGCATCGGTGGTAGGGTGAACGGTAAGAACGTGCCGATCCGTTACCAGCTGCATAGCGGTGACCAGGTGGAGATCATGACCTCGGCGAACCAAACGCCCCACGAGGAGTGGCTGGAGATCGTGCAGACGACCAAGGCGAGGACCCGTATCAAGCGTATCCTCAAGGAGAAGGAGTCGGCCGATGTGGAGTTCGGCAAGGAGCTGTTCAAGCGTAGGCTGAAGAACTGGAAGCTCGATTACGACGAGCGGGTGGCAGCCAAGCTGGCGAAGAAGTTAGGTTGCGCCACGATACAGATCTTCTATCAACGCTTGGCGGACGATAGCATCGATTTCTCCAAGATCAAGGACCTCTATGTGGCCTGCTCCACGGAGAACAAACCGGACGAGGTGCGCAGCGCGGACGGGTTCGAGCATGTGCCTACGATCCAGCCTGGGGCGGAGAAGGAGGATGTCTTGGTGATAGACGACCATCTGCAGGGCATACTCTACACGCTGTCCAAGTGTTGCAACCCGATCTATGGCGATGATATCTTCGGATTCGTCTCCGTGAAGGGAACCATCAAGATACACAAGAAGGATTGTCCGAACGCGCCGCAGATGCTCTCCCGCTTCGGCTATCGTTTCATCAAGGCGAGATGGGCCGGTAAGTCAGGCACGCAGTACAACTGTACCCTGCATGTGACCGGTACGGACGACATAGGCATCGTCACGAACATCTCCTCCCTGATACAGAAGGAGACGCACGTATCGCTCCGCGCCATGTCCGTGGATTCCTCGGACGGACTCTTCCGCGGCACGCTCACCATCACGGTGTCCGACACGCATGTGTTGGAGGATGTGATCAAGAAGATCAAGGCGATCCGAGGCGTGAAGAGTGTGGAACGTTAGGTTAATTAATTGAATATAAAAGTAATAAATATATAATTATGTTTTCAGGAATAGTTGAGACGGCGGCCAAGGTGGTCGCATTACGGAAAGATCAGGAGAATCTGCATATCACGATGACCTGTCCTTTCGTGTCTGAATTGAAGATAGACCAGAGTGTGGCGCATAACGGTGTGTGCCTGACAGTGGTGGAGAAGACGGCCGACACCTATACGGTGACTGCCATCCAAGAGACGCTTCGTCGCTCGAACCTAGGGCTCCTCAAGGAGGGTAGCCTCGTCAATCTGGAGCGTAGCATGGTGATGAACGGACGGTTGGACGGGCACATCGTGCAGGGACATGTGGACCAAGTGGCGAAGTGCGTCGGCAAGAAATCCGAGGAGGGCAGTTGGTATTTCACCTTCCAATACGACATGGACGCCGAGATGGCCAAGAAGGGCTATGTGACGGTCGAGAAGGGGTCCGTGACGGTGAACGGAGTCAGCCTGACGGTCTGTGACTCCAAGAAGGACGGGTTCTCCGTGGCCATCATTCCTTACACTTACGAGCACACGAACTTCTGCCAGATCGAGGTAGGCACCATCGTGAACATCGAGTTCGACATCGTCGGCAAGTACATCAGCCGCATGTTGGAGTTCCGCGGATGACGTATTCTTGCGGGGTTCGTTTGTCTTTCAGCCTAAAAAAGACTAATTTTGTAGGTGTGATTTGTTTTGAGAATAGAATATAAAAAGATACGATAGTAATGAAACAATTGTTATTGGCTGACGAAGCCATTGCCCAAGGGGCGATTGATGGTGGACTTTCAGGTGTTTACGCATATCCTGGAACACCTTCCACCGAGATCACGGAGTATATCCAGAACTCCAAGCAAGCGAAGGAACGTAATATCCACAGCCATTGGTCATCCAATGAGAAGACGGCCATGGAGGCTGCGCTCGGTATGTCATACGGAGGCAAGCGTTCGTTGGTCTGCATGAAGCACGTGGGAATGAACGTTGCGGCGGACTGTTTCGTGAACACTGCCATCACGGGTGTGAATGGTGGTATGATGGTGTTGGCGGCGGACGATCCGTCCATGCACTCCTCACAGAACGAGCAGGACTCCCGTTTCTATGGCAACTTCGCCATGATTCCTATCCTGGAGCCTTCCAATCAGCAAGAGGCGTACGATATGGCCTACAACGGTTTTGACCTTTCCGAGAAGTTGGGTTATCCAGTCTTGATGCGTATCGTCACCCGTTTGGCGCACTCCCGCTCAGGCGTTGAGCGCAAGGAGGTGAGGCCAGAGAACGGTAACAGCGTACCGGCAGACCCACGTCAGTTCGTCTTGTTGCCAGCCATCGCGCGCCGTCGTTACCAACACTTGTTGGACATGCAGGGCGAGATATTGTCCGCTTCCGAGAATTCACCATACAACCGTTACATCGACGGAAACAACAAGAAGATCGGTGTGGTGGCTTGCGGAATCGGTATCAACTACTTGAACGAGGTTTACCCTGAGGGTTGCGAGTACCCTGTTGTCAAGGTATCCCAATACCCGTTGCCTAAGAAGATGATCGACAAGTTGGCTTCCGAGTGTGAGTCCCTCTTGGTGATCGAGGACGGTTATCCGTTCGTGGAGAGCCAGTTGAAGGGTTTCTTCGAGGCGAAGAAGGTGATGGGTCGTTTGGACGGCACGTTGCCACGCACGGGCGAGTTGGATCCGGACAGCGTGGGCAAGGCCTTCGGAAGAGAGCATAAGTCAGTTTACAGCATACCATCCGTCGTGAAGATGCGTCCACCGCAGATGTGCCAGGGATGTGGCCACCGTGACATGTACGAGGCCCTGAACGAGGTGCTCCGCGGCTATGAGCACAGCAAGGTGTTCGGTGACATCGGTTGCTACACGTTGGGTGCGTTGCCTCCTTATCAGGCGATCAATTCCTGCGTGGACATGGGCGCCTCCATCACCATGGCGAAGGGTGCGGCGGATGCCGGCATCTACCCAGCTGTGGCTGTCATCGGAGACTCCACCTTCACCCATTCCGGTATGACGGGTCTCTTGGATGCTGTGGATGAGAACGCTAACATCACCATCGTGATCTCCGATAATGAGACGACCGCCATGACGGGAGGTCAGGACTCCCAAGGTACGGGCAAGATCGAGAGCATCTGCTTGGGCTTGGGCGTGGATCCGGCTCACCTCCGCGTGTTCGTTCCGTTGAAGAAGAACTATGAGGAGATGTTGCAGATCATCAAGGAGGAGGTCGAGTACAAAGGACTCTCCGTCATCATCCCTCGTCGTGAGTGCATCCAAACGCTCACACGCAAGATGAAGGCAAAGAAAAAATAAAAATATTAGCAAGGGGGAATGCAGGTTTGCGGGCATTCCCCCTTTCGTTTCAAATACCTGTTTATTTACAATTTAAAACTGAGAAATTATGCCTGATTTGAAAAACATTCTGTTTTTGGACATTGAGACGGCCCCTATGACGGCCACGTTGAGTGAATTGGACCCCGCTTTGGCGCATCTTTGGGAAGAGAAGGTGGAGCAGATGAGGCGACGGGTGCCTGAGCGTTACACGGAAGATAGCACGGCCGAGAGCATGTACCATGAGGCGGGTATCTTCGCTGAGTTCGGACGTGTGGTGTGCATATCCGTAGGGTTCGCCTACGAGGAGGAGGGTGCGCTCCTTTTCAGGGAGAAATCCTTCTACGGGGAGGATGAGCGGCAGTTGTTGCTCGACTTCGCCGACTTGCTGAACCACTCCTGCCAGACGCCGAGCCATTACCTCTGCGGACACAATGCGAAGGAGTTCGATTTTCCCTTTATCGCCCGTCGTATGTTGATCCATGGCATCCAGTTGCCCGAGATATTGAACGTTGCGGGGAGGAAGCCGTGGGAGGTCCGCCTGCTCGACACGATGGACATGTGGAAGTTCGGAGACTACAAGCATTACACCTCGTTGAAGCTTCTGTGCGCCGTGTTTAACATCCCCACGCCGAAGGATGATATCGACGGTAGTCAGGTGGCGGGTGTCTTTTACGAGGAGAAGAATGTGCGGCGGATCGCCACCTATTGCGAGAAGGATGTGTTCGCCACCGCGCAGGTGTATTTGCGGATGACGGGAGAGGGGAGAGAGTTAAGAATTAAGAATTAAGAATTTTTGGGGCGTGTGGATCATTCGTTTTGTGCGGCGTCCCGTTGTCCGTGCGGATATTGAGGCGGGGTGTTAATTGTCCGCCCTGGAAGGGCATTTCATTAAAGAATTTTTGGGGCGTGTGGATCATTCGTTTTGTGCAGCGTCCCATTGTCCGTGCGGATATTGAGGCGGGGTGTTAATTGTCCGCCCTGGAAGGGCATATCATTACCTAGCCCAGGGCAACGCCCTGGGGAAAATGTGAGGAGGTTAAATACGCCCTGAAGGGGCAAAAGGATGTGGATGGTTGGTTGTTTGTTGCATTCCACCATAGAGACGATGTGCACATCGTCTCCACCGACAACCCATCACCTCGCCCAAGACATACCCCCTGGGGAATTCTGAATTGTCTCTTCTCAAAAGGTCAATTTCCACGAAGAGACCGACTGAATAGGCTCTTCCTTTAAAAAATCTTTTAAATGATTTATTAACCTATTTTTGTCAATCACAAAGAATAGATGTACCAATAATTTCAACGCCGCAAATAAAATCAACACTACTTTCATAATGGACAGGAAATCCTCTTTGAAATAGATACCGATGAAAAAGAACATCAATGGAGGGAATATAATGAGGAAACGAGTAAAAGTGCAATGGGAACATTCCACAACAAGTTGATCGGATGAAGAATTGGAAATGTAAACATCCATCACGTCCCTGCCACTGCGTTTCCCCACATAAAGCAAATCACTCGTCCTCTCTTCTAAATATGGCGAGTAAAGTATCTTTTCCTTTGTGCCATCCTGCTCTGATTCCTGAATCCAATAACAGTTATAGCCACAGAAGGTCATAGTACTTTTTCTGGAATTAAGATAATTGGCTATGGACTTTAAATTTCCCGAAGGAAATATGGTTTTATTATAGTTTATCATATCTTAAACATTATGCTTTTACTTCACAATCACCTTGATCCCCTTCAGCACATAGAGACCGCTCGCCAAGCCATCTATAGTGGTGATGCCCTCCGCATAGGCGACGCTTGCGACCGCCTTGCCGTGGATGTCGTAGAGGGTGGCTTTCCCTGCGTGAGCCGAGCGGATGTAAATGGTCCTCTCTACCGCATAGACGGAGATGCCCTCAGGTGTGGTTGGTTGCTCTTTCGTGGAGACGGATGAAGAGTCGGCCGGTTGTAGCTTCGGGTATCCGTCCACCTCGTCGCGCACCCAACGGGCGAAGACGATCTCAGACTGTGCGGCGTTCATGGAGTCTACCCAAGCATTCATGTCCGCTAGGAAGGCATCCGACTTGATGTAGTCCGTCGAGGTTTTTGTCACGCCTGGATATTCCTCTGGAGAATTGCAAATCACAGTATCGGTGAAACAACGGACACAATGTTCGACTTGGCAGAAAGGACCGGTTTCTTCATTTCCAGATCTGTAATTCAATGTTATGATGGCGGAGGAATAACAGTTCACCAATTCCGGATTGCCATAGGCATGGCAGGCAATAGCGGCAGCCTGATATTCGCCTCCCACCACTCCGAGGTTGTAGCAATTTATGACTTTTGTGTTTCTTTCCATAATTGCACACATTGATGCCGCCCCATGATCGGAGTAGCCGTACAGTTCCGCTTCACTTCCGCAGTTCACGATGGTTGTATTCTCGGCCGAGGCCACAATGGCGGAAACGCAAAAACCAGTGATACGGGAATTCTTCACCACGACATTCTGTATGGTGGCATTTTTTGTATTTCCGAACAATCCTCTATACCAATGGGTGGACTCCCCTTGATATGGTGAATCTGTTATGTTATATAAATGCTCGATTGAATGCCCGGCACCATCAAAAACTCCTTCGAAAGCTATATAATCTTTCCCGTCTTTATGGACTCCGATAGGAATCCAAACGCTGTCCTTACACTCTTCGCTGAGGTCGATATCGTTCGCAAGACGTCCGTTGATGGTGGTTGCTCCGTCGTTCACCACATCGCGGAAGAGGGCCAACTCATGCCCGTTGTGGATGAGATAGTATTCGTCCTTGTCTCTTTCTAGGAAGTTAGGATTCAGTATTTTTGCCACTGTGACGGTGGTGTCGCTCACAATGTTCTTTCCATCAAAGTCATTTGCGAAAATATAGGTGTATCCGTCTGGGCTGACAGGCAAGGCGATTGTGCCATCCCTTGAGACCTCGATGTCGTTCACCGCACCCTTGAAGCGTACTACATAGCCCTGCGTCGGTTGCAAATTCACCCCTTCGAAGCGAGGAAATCCGTCCTCACCCTGCACCCATGAAAACAATGGAACTGAATCTTCTATTGTCCACCAGTCATATGTCTTCGGATTTTGTGCGACATACTTGTTCAGCGAATCGGTCACCGCACCTGAAAGGAATGCACTGGAATCCATTTCTTGGATGTTTTTTTCATTAATCAGATTTACACCTTCTGTTTTTAGGTTGAAACAATTATTGTGAGCTTCAAATATGGAATAGGCTTCCTTTGCTGTAATTGCCCCAGCATTATAGCAATTTGTTGGTGAGTCACAGCAATACATTCCGATTCCATGAGCTTCCCCTTCCCAGTTAATGATTCTTCCTCTATTGTAGCAATTGATAGGTTCTTGAGCATATATTCCTACTCCGTATGATTGTTTCACATCTCCAGAGGAAATTACCAATCCATAATTGCTACAATTGACTAATTGACTGGCTTTCCCATACAAATTTAATCCCCCTGCAAATACGGAGCCAATAACAACACCTTCAAAGTGACAATTCACAAGAAGAAGAGGGTTTATAGCGGATGTTATACCTGCGGCGTAAGTTCCTTTTACATAGGCATTCTTCACTATTAGATTTTCTATATGCCTACCGTCTATCAATGCCACATAGCCAGTTGATTGGTTGATATAGAGGTTGGAGATGGTATGGTTTCCTCCATCGAACATGGCGTCACCGAGATTGATAGTTTCCCAGTTGACAATTTCGCCATTGATGATGCCGCAGACTGGACTGAGGTCGATGTCGGCGTCAAGTCTTGCGTTCGGGTGGTATCCTTTGTTGTTTATATCCCTATATGTCAAGAATTCTTGCAGGTTGTGGATTACATAGAAATCTTTGATGATGAGGATGGTGTCAGTCTCCATCTGATAATATACTGTGTCAATGCCCATGAATGCCTCCGTTCCGATTTTGGTGACTGATTTTGGAACAGTCAGCGATGATAGGCCTGTGCAGTTCTTGAATGATGTGGCTCCGATGGCGGTGATGGAGTCCGGGAGGGTGATGGAGGTCATTTTTGTGTTTCCATAGAATGCACTTTCACCGATGACTCTCACTTGATCTGAAATAGTGACAACACTATCGTTGCCAAGGTATGCAACCAATATTGTCTTTTGCTCGTCAGCATAGACGAAGTCTCCATCATAAGCTACACCTTTGATGTGTCGTCTCGCATCCCATGGGCTACCTGTGGAGCTTCCTCCATAACAGAGTATATCCGTTCCTCGGAATGCGTAAATTCCGATGGCGTTTACAGTGTTTGGGACGATGACAAGAGACAGATGATCACATCCATCAAACGCATATTTTTTGATGGATGTGAGGGAATCCGGGAAGATGACATTACTTAGTTTCGTTTTGTTATAGAAAGCATATTCACCGATGACTCTCACTTGATCTGGAATGGTGACAACACTGTCGTTGCCAAGGTATGCATCCAATATTGTCTTTTGCTCGTCAGCATAGACGAAGTCTCCATCATAAACTACACCT
>JBGVCG010000007.1:0-5916 GCA_045226255.1 Paludibacteraceae bacterium
CCAGTACTCATACTTGTCGAGCGTGTTCTCCTGCACGGACTCCGCCTGCGGGATGAGGAAGTGCTTCAGCACGACTGCGCTGGCGTGCCCGTTCTTGTCGAGTGCGCGGAAGGCGATGCTGTGCAGGCCAGGGGCAAGGCTGGAGAAGTCTATGTCCATGTCTACAATGCCTTGTTCATCGAATACCCCGGACACACGTCCCGCGAAGTCCTTATCGATCCAGTACTCGTACTTGTCGAGCGTGTTCTCCTGCACGGATTCCGCCTGCGGGATGAGGAAGTGCTTCAGCACGACTGCACTGGCGTGTCCGTTCTTGTCGAGGGCGCGGAAGGCGATGCTGTGCAGACCAGGAGCTAGGCTGGAGAAGTCTATGTCCATGTCTACAACGCCTTGCTCATCGAATACCCCGGACACACGTCCCGCGAAGTCCTTGTCGATCCAGTACTCGTACTTGTCGAGCGTGTTCTCCTGTACGGATTCCGCCTGTGGGATGAGGAAGTGCTTCAGCACAACAGCGCTCCATTGCCCGTCGTCTGTGCCGGCGCGTATCGCCAGACGGTGTAGGCCAGGCGAAAGGCTGGACAGATCCAACTGGGCGTCCCAAGAACCCTCCGTCAGGTCTGTTATGGTTTGTCGACTGTCAAACCGCTGGTCAAGCCAGTATTCATACTTTGTGACGGGCTCACTCGCCGTCGCAAGGATGCAACAGAGCAATGCCAGCAAGGACAGTCCTATGTGTTTCGATCTGTTCATTGTCTGTCTCTGTTAAGTGGTTACTCGGTTACTGGTCTCGCTTCAGCCTTGACGGTCACGTGCAATTTGCCGCCGACGGTCTTGTTGCCGATCTTGCTGCTGATGATGCGTGGCGTGGAAGGAATCTTGTCCCAAGGGTAGTCTCCTCCTGCAGGTCCCACTGCGGTGCCGTCATCGCCTATGAAAACATCAGGGTTGGCAATCTCCCATCTTCTTGGTATTTGGGTGCCGTCTAGTGTGTAGTTGAGATTCCCTTGCCCATCGGCAAAGATGGATGCTAAATAGTCAGCCCATTTGGAATAGTCGGTGTAGCAGTTGACCAATGTGTTTTGATCGTCTCTGGATAGATCGTTGTAATTTCCGACGCAGTTAACAGCGGTTGCTCCTATATCAGGACAGCTGTTAACGAAAGAATTTTTATAGAGATATGGCCCATGTTTATAATAACAATCACCATAAGATAATATACAATGATCGACCAAAACCGCACTTTTGGTGTCAAACCACTGTACTCGATTTGTTATATAACAATTTTGGGCAATAAAACCTGTTGCGATGGAACTGCTTCCGTCAATGCTTCCGTTTATGCAGCATTGGCGGAAAATGGTCGCATCCGAGTTGCTCCTCATGCGAATGGTACCCATACGGCACTTGACGAATTTTGTGCCATGGATAAGCGTGTCGGTCTCCAAATTGTTGATGTTTACATCTCCGTTGATCCAAACTCCCTCCATATAGAAGTAGTCTGGATGTTGTCCATCCAAACCATCCATTGTGACTCCTCCCGCTAAGAAGGTGCGGGCGACTCCTGTCAGCGTGTCGTCCTCATAGCCTGCTCCGTAGATTTTGACGGACTTGTTGAAGTTGGCCGGTGTGCTGAATGTTCCTGAGGAGAGGGTGATGATGTTCCCGTCTTCGGCATCCTCCAACGCCTGTTTCAAGGCATCCGTGCCGTAATAGACTGAGGTGGATTCTCCTCTTTGAAGCGTGGCGGATATCGCCTCACTTACTACCTGCGCAAAACTTGTTGCAGTCATGAACAATGCGACTGCCATTGAGAATAAATGTTTCATGGTCGTAGAATTTAGGTTAATATATTTGTTTCTTAATTCACTAACATTTTAATATGGCTATTCCTGGAATTTCATGACATACCGTACACATCATACACTCCATACACACCATTGACATACTTCTTTTCGTTTAGTTCTTTTCATCTAATGATCAGTCTATTAACACTGCTCTCTTTCTGCTGGTAGAACTTATGCAAACGAATTCATTCTATATCACCTCGAAAGGCTATATTACAAGTATAGTGATTTGTTTTTGAAATAGCAAGGAAACGGTTCTTTATTATATTGATGAATATTAAGTACTGATTTTAGGTTAGGTTTTATGCGATTGTTTCTTTTTTAGTTAAGGTATATGTTCGGGTGCGGATCATCCCGACCCGCACCTGAACATTGGAATTTTATTTTTTGACACATGTATTCAAATAATCTTCGAACGCTTTGTTGCGCGCCTCGTCTTTGTTTTCCTGATTGACTTTGGCCGCAAGTTTCGCCAACTTGTTCAACTTGCTTCCCTGCTTGCTGGAAACGTTCGTGTATTTGTCGTTTTTCCAGTTATCGACAATCTGTGGGCAACGTTGCGCATAAAATTCTTCCGGCTTTTGGTCTTCGATAAGAATCACTTTGTCTGTTTGTGGATTGTATATCGCATAGTGCGACCGGGTGAATGGTTGCAACTCTTCTACGGTCGGAGAGCCTGACACGTTCGCCTTGAATGGGAAATAGTATTCGCAAGCATATTCTCCGTTGGGAAGCTCTTGGTTAAACTTCACGAAGGAGTCTCCATTGTAGGTGAAATTGCCACACTTGACGTATTTGGTCCTGAAGATAAGGTTCTGGCCCGTGTAGTCGTAGATGTATCCTTTTATGTCCTTCGGCGTATATTTCTTGAACATGGAGTGCTTGATCTTCTCTGAATTGAAGTCCGCCTCACTGATGAACTTGATCTTACATCCCCATTCCGTCTCTGGGACTACAATGGTTAAGATCGCAGGTTGCTCCGGATTATAGCCTAAGTCGCGGAGGGTAGGGGTGTGCATCGCCCTTAGGAATCCTAACAACGTGTCTCCCTCTTTGGTGATGATCTTGGATGGAACAACGTTCTCTCTCTGAATCTTCTTTAATTGCTCTTCTGTGAACTGTTGCGCATATATTGTTGTGGTGAAAAATAATGCGCTTAAAAAGAATAATACTTTCTTCATTTTTTCTGATAGGTTCTGGTGTTATGTGTTTCTCATGTGGACCGGCAGAACCAGTTAACCGGTTGCTACGAGTTTGATGTTGTTTAATACAAATATAATAAAAAGGTTGATTTCCCATCTTTTCGGGAAAAAAGAAATCGATGGATTCCTCGGTCAACGAATCCATCGATTGTGCGTATAAGGGTTTCCCCCTCAGATTTTGTTCCTAGTTATTCCTCTTGCCGTTCTACTCCTTTCTGTAACGGTAGACGATATTCTTCCCTTCGCCCACCTGCTCGAAGAGTTTGCCGGTGCGTTCCGGTGCGGCGGTCCCTTCCTTGAGTTGGAGACCTGCTACGACCTCCACGTGCATCTCGTCCCATTGCCCGCTTTCGATGAATGATCGCAGAGTGGCGCTACCTCCTTCGACGATGAGGGATTGCAGATTCCTCTTGTATAATTCGTGCAGTAGGGTAGTGACGGGTAGTTTTCCTCCCTCGAATGGTGCGGTGATGAATTCCGTGTTCGGTGCGCTGAAGGTTGGTTCCGCTTCCGTGAAAACGAGGGTCGGCGCTTCACCATTGTATAAGTTGTAGTCGCTTGGCACGCTCAACTTCCTGTCTATGAGGATGCGTGTTGGGTTGTTGCCTGACACGTGGCGGACCGTCAGCGAGGGATTGTCCAACAATGCGGTGCGTGTCCCTACTAGGATGGCGGCCTCGTTCGCCCTCAGTTGATGCGAGATTCGTTGCGTCGTTTCGTTGGAGAAATGGTAGGCGGGCTCTCCGTTTCCTCTGGGCTGGTCCATGAACCCGTCTTCGCTCTGCGCCCATTTCAGGATGACGAACGGGCGTTTCTTTTCGTGGAAGGTGAAAAAGCGGCGGTTGACGAGCCATCCCTCCTCTTCCAGCAGACCGGTACGTACTTTCACGCCTCCCTCTTGCAGCATCCGTATTCCCCTTCCGCTTACCTCCGGGAAAGGATCCTTGTTCGATATCACCACTTCCGGTATGCCTTTCTCTAGGATCAGTTTGGCGCATGGAGGAGTTTTCCCGTAGTGGGAGCATGGCTCTAGGCTTACGTAGATGGTGGACTCCTTCAGCAGGGTGGGGTCTTGTACCGATGCGACTGCGTTCACTTCGGCGTGCGGACCTCCCCATTTCATATGGTATCCCTCTCCGATAATTTCCCCTTGATGGACGATGACTGCCCCCACCATTGGATTGGGCGCCACGTTCCCGATGCCTTTCTGCGCCAATTCAAAGCACCTGCGCATATATTGTACGTCTTCCATTCTCTTTTTTTTTGTAAAGATACTCTTTTTGGAAACTGTTTAGGCGGTTTCTCCTAGAATATCCTTGTTGTTATGCTATCTTTTTATTTTTAATTCGCTGTAAATGAATTATTTGTGAAATATTTATCATATATTTTGTGTGAAATTTTCCAGCTGATAATATTTTGTGTATTTTTATCATAAATATTCAACGTGTATGATAGGAGCGATTATTGGGGATATTGTAGGCAGTGTCTACGAGTTCCGGAACACAAAAGATTATGGTTTTAAGATGTTTCCTAAAGGGGCATCTTATACGGACGACTCTATTTGCACGATAGCTGTCGCTGACGCTATTCTCAGGAAAGTCCCGTATCGTGACAGCCTGATTGAATGGTGCAGGAAGTACCCTAATCCGAAAGGTGCGTATGGATGTTCTTTTGTGAGGTGGATTCATTCTGATGATCCCCAGCCGTATGGTTCGTACGGCAATGGTTCTGCGATGCGTGTCGCTGCGGTGGGGTGGGCTTTCGACGAATCTTCCCTTGTGATGGAGGAGGCGAAGAAGTCCGCGGAGTGTAGCCATTCGCATGTGGAGGGCATCAAGGGAGCGCAGGCGATTGCCCTGTCGATCCATCATCTTGCGCACCTTCATGGGGGAAAGGATGATGTGTTGGATATCTGCAAGCGGTTTTATGGGGAGGATTATGAGTCTCGTCTGCTGCGGAAGGGGCAGTGGAACGAGACGTGTCAGGGCTGCGTGCCGCTTGCGTTGCATCTTTTCCTTCAGTCGGATAGTTTCGAGGATGCGCTGAGAAAAGCGGTGTCGTATGGGGGAGACTCGGACACGATGGGTGCGATTGTGGGCTCCGTTGCGGAAGCTTATTATGGGATTCCGAAGGATATGTTGGATGTTGCGCTCTCGTATCTTCCTCAAGATATGTTGGATGTGGTACAACGATTTGTGGATTTATATGTGCGAAAAGGGTAGGAAAAGTTTCCTGTCTGAGGGAAAATATGGTGAGAAATCCTTTTTCATGATGAAAGGAGAGGTGCATTCGAGACTTGTTTTTTTGATCGTTTTTTCTATTTTCGTGCATATTTCTGCAAAATAATGATAAAAATTGCTGCCGATTTATTGTGGGGGAGAGCCCGATAGGGCGGATTTCTCTCCATAGATGCCATGATTGGTGCATTTGTGATGTAAATTTTTCATTCTGATTTTCAATTGATTGTGAATTATTTTCGTTTTTTACATAAAAAAGTTGCAAAAATATTTTGTTTGTATTCCGTTTGATACTACTTTTGCACCCGCTTTCGAGAAACAACGATGGCAAAAGAAAAAAAGCCAAGAGGGCTTAAAAAAATATGTTAAAAGTTTTGGAGGATAAAAGAAAAAAGTTTTACCTTTGCATCCGCAAAACAAAAAACGACCCACTGAAGTGATGGGGAACTATAAGAGAGATCTTTGAGGAAATGGCGATAGACGAAAAGGAAAGACAGGAAAAGCATTACAAGTAAGTCAATTTCAACCTACGGATGTCCTAGAGCTAAAAAAAAACAATTCATACAACGGAGAGTTTGATCCTGGCTCAGGATGAACGCTAGCGACAGGCCTAACACATGCAAGTCGAGGGGT
>JBGVCG010000008.1:0-11600 GCA_045226255.1 Paludibacteraceae bacterium
CACTCCAAATGGAGGTGGTATGTATTGGGGCGCAAGCGACAAGGGTTCTTATACCATGGATGGCGCAACTTATACATTGAAAGTGGGTCAAAGAAACAACGCTCCTTGTATCGAGGGTGATAACTGTAACTTCCAACAAGTGTTCGCTGTAAGAAAAGGTTCCCGTCAATGCGGTACCATCAACATTAGTGAGCACTTCAAAGAGTGGGAAAAGAAAGGCGTCAACATGGGTGGCGGTATTTACGACTGTAAGATCGTCTGCGAGGTTGGCGGTGGATCAGGTTCCATCGAGTACACCTACGCTTCCATGTGCTGGGAAGGCTGCAAGGGTAAAGGTAGCATCTGCGCTAAGGGAAGTGGCGTTTCCGTTGAGGATATCGAGGTTGAGGAGGATGGTATCGTCTTGATGCCTAACCCTGCCGAGAACTACTTCATCGTGAAGAGCGAAAAGGCGATCGATCGCATCGATTTGATCAACATATTCGGTCAGACCGTTTACAGCAAGAGCAACAGCGATAAGGTTGAGTTCAACTTGCCTGCCGGCACATACGTAGTGAAGATCGCTACTGAGGACGGCGCTGTTTCCGCTAAGAGATTGATCGTGAAATAAGCACGTGACAAACGTACGGCGACGTACGGACTAAAAATAAAAAAGGGAAGGTCAATGCGACTTTCCCTTTTTTCATTATCTTTGGGCAAAAACATATTAAGATGAAGAGATTTAGCATATTATTCACGACGTTGCTTTGCTCCGTATCCCTCTCCGCCCAGACAATGCTCAGGGTCCACCAAGGGGAGAAAACGGACTCGACGGACATCGCCATCACGGATAGCATCAAGCTCCAAGACGACAACCTCAAGCTGATGAAGAACGGTAACATTCTCCACGCCTACCCGCTTTCGGAGGTGGACAGCGTGACGTTCTTCACGCATGAGGAGATGGAGGAGGATACCCGATGGGTCGGTGGCGACATCTCCATGCTCCCCCGCTACGAAGGCCACGGCAACCCCTACTACGACATCAACGGCAACCGCGTGAAACCGCTGGAGTTCTTCAAGCAACTCGGCTGGAACGCCATGCGCGTGAGACTCTTCGTGGAGCCTTCCAAGGCATCGAGGGAAGACATCGGCAGCGGTGTGGTGCAAGACCTGCCTTTCGTCATCCAATTGGGTAGGCAGATCAAGGAGGCCGGCTTCAAGTTCATGCTGGATTTCCACTACTCCGACTCATGGGCGGACCCCGGCAAGCAGACCACGCCTTCCTCTTGGCGCAACGCCAACGCATACGCCCTGAACGACACGTTGTACAACTACACCAAAAGGTGCCTCGTGGCCCTGAAGAACCAGGGTGCGGAGCCGGACTTCATCCAGATAGGCAATGAGATCTCCTACGGTATGCTGTGGAACACGGGAAAGGTGAACCCAAGCAGCGACCAGAACTGGAACGTCTTCTCCCAGTTCCTCCAAAATGCGTCCAAAGCCTGCAGGGAGGTGTGCCCGAAGGCGAAGATCATCATCCACATAGAGCGCTCGGGACAACCCGACGTGAGCTACAACTACTTCAAGCGCATCAAGGACCACAACGTGGACTATGACATCATCGGCCTGAGCTATTACCCCTTCTGGCACAACGACCTCTCCGTCTTGGCCAACACACTCAACCGCCTGAAACAGAACTTCCCGGACAAGAGGGTGCAGATCGTGGAGACCGCCTACTACTACCAATGGTTCCCGAACGATGGCATCAGCTACGATTTCCGAAACAAATGGCCCGCTACCCCCGAAGGGCAACGCAAATTCACGGAAGACCTCATCATAGAGTTGAAGAAGCACGACAACGTGGACGGACTCTATTGGTGGTTCCCCGAGGAAAACGGCAACGGTGTCATCGACAACTGGATCAACCGGGGACTCTTCGACGACAACAACGGCAAGGCACTGCCTGCCATCTATGAGTTGGGGAATTTCAAATAAATAATCAAAAGAGACATAAAACTGAACTAATCATACAACTTCCCAAATGATGGAGAAGTTCAAAGTTTCACTAATAAAGGGAAGCCCTTCTTTGCCGAACGCTCTCCCCCACTCTTTGCCAGCCCTGTGACTGACAAGGGCGAAGCCGTGCCCGACTGGTGTGTTCCTAGCATGAAATATATCGTTGAAACCAATGGATAACAATATCTTAGGCTGTACTGTAATCATATACCCTGATTGTGACGAGTCCGAAGAGAAGAAATTAGAGCGGGACAGGATCGGGAAGGAATTTCGTACCCTAATCTGGGGAGAAGACGGAGAGGGCGGCATCGCCCAAAAACTGAAGGACATCCCCTACGAACCATACGGTAATGATTTGGAATTCATATTGTTGGATTTTCAAGTCGCCCCGACAGCGTATGCACGCGATGCGATAAAGGATGTGGACGGTTATAGCAAAAAGGGAAAGTCCATAGGCGTCAACATCATCATTGAGGAGGATTTCTTCACCTTGTCCCAAGAGGAACAATTCAATCATGTGAGAAGGGCGATTCTAAGCAGATTAGACATGCTCAAAAGAACCGTCACGAGGAGAAAATTGGATACTGACATCGATAAATTGATAAGTACAGTCGATGACCTCCTGAAGGGTCCGCTGACCTCCACAACCCACAAGGAGCCTGCCAACAGGGTGGATCCGCCGGAGCCAATCGAACCGATTTGTGCGCTGACTCCAAAAAGCAAGGAGAGTGAAGAGGAGGTAGCCAAGCTCATTGAGCTGGCAGAACAGGGGGATGCCGTGGCGCTAAGAAGAGTGGCGGATTGTTACTACGATGGCATCGGTATCGAGCTGGACCTCACGAAAGCGGCGGAGTGGTATGGCAAGATAGTTGAGCAAGGGGATCCAGAGGTGCTGAGACGAATAGGCTTCTGCCATTACCAGAAAAGAGAGTTTGAGAAGGCCTTGGAATTATGGCGGGAAGCCGCGGCGCAAGGGAGTGTGGTGGCCTATCGGAATTTGGGCAACTGCTATAATTTCGGATGTGGTGTGGAGCGGAATTGTGAGAAGGCGGTTGAACTATACACCATAGCGGCGGAGCAAGGGGATGCAATAGCGCAATACAACCTGGCTTACAGCTACCATAGTGGCGAAGGCGCTCGGAAGGATGAAGCGAAAGCAGTCGAATGGTATGCGAAAGCCGCCGAGCAAGGCCTCGTCGATGCGCAGTACTGTTTGGCCCTCCACTACTTTAAGGGGGAAGGCGTTCCCGTGGATTACGGGAAAGCGGCGGAATGGTGCAAGAAAGCCGCCAAGCAAGGGGATAAACAGGCCAGTAGCCTTTTGAGACATTTACAAAGAAGAAAACAATAAAAATTCTTATATGAGGAAATTCACATTACTCCTTTTGATTTGGGTGTCATGGACGGCAGCTTTCGGAGCGGCTCCCGATTTTAACACGGACTATAAAAGCCCTACTTACGTCTTCCGCCTCAACAATCAAATGACGGATGAGATACATTCGTACGCTTCAGGTCGGATTGCACTCTCAGATGAGCTCTTCTCGAAGCTTGTGGAGGACAATATGTTAGTGGCTCAGTTCAATGAAGGATATGACTATGATTTTTACAATTCGAAACGCAGGGTGGACTCTATGGCACCAGGCAACTATCTCCTGGCCCGTTTGGATGGGAGGTTAATCTATTACGGCTATCATGCTGTTCCGCCCTTCCAAATCGCCATGGGGAAGGATCACGAGAAGCTATCTTTCTTTTTGCATGACAGTCTGAATCATATTCTGCCGGATGCGGAGGTATCGATAAACGGAGAGGCGATGCCCTATAACGCCGCGACCCAGCGCTATGAGGCGACCAAACATTATGATTATGCCAGTGTGCGCATCCTCCATCAGGGAAAACTTTGCTATTTCAGTATTGATAAGGAAGGTTACAATTGGAAAATACAAAAGCGTCGTCCTTCTAAGTTCTTCGCCACGATAGGTCGTGTCGTGAAGGATCCGGTGGCCTCTGTCAGAGAGGAAGAACCAGTGGGTTATCTAGCTAAGGTTGGGCGCCTGATTTGGAAAATAGCTGCCCGCATTGACGATTTTTATGCCGAGGACACTGAATATGATTATCGCCGCGATTCTAGGGAATATTATAACTACTATACGGGAAAGTATATGAATCTGAAAGATTTGCGATACGAGGATAGATCCCGTTATCGCAAGGTGATGAGGAAATGTGTGAGGCGCGATCAACGACATAACCGTAAGTTAACATATCAAGAAGAGGATTTCCTGCGTTATGATGGGAAAGGCATAAAATTTGCTCCAAAGGTGGCCTCCTTTTCTGTTATTGGTCAACCGAAGTATAAACCGAATGATACGGTCCGCGTGAAGGGATCCTTTTACCGAAAGAACCGTCGATACAATCGTCCGGTCTCGATCTCACTTTCACAGTATTACAATGGGTCTTATTATCCGTCTCTCACCCGGAAAAATAACCGCAAGGTGTTGAAAGAGCGTCTGGATCCCTGTGCCGATGGCGTCTATACCTATGATTTTGTCTTGGCCGATTCCCTGCAGTTGCAGTTAGACGAAAAATACTATGTCTCCTTCTGGGATAGGAAAGGACGTTTATTGGAGACCACCTCCTTCAAATATGAGGATTACGTTCTGCGTGACGCCACGCTGGATGGATCGTATGATCAGCCCGACTATTACAAAGGGGATAGCATCCGTGTGAAGGTGACGGTAAAGGATGCTAATGGACTCCCCTTCTCGGATGCCTTGGTGAAGGTTACCCTCCAACTAATGAACGTCGATTCACTGTTGGAGGCACGCTCCTGCTATTCCAAAGAACTCGCCGCTCAAAACAAGATGACCGATGGGAAGGAGGAGTTGACCTTTACTTTCCCTCCTTCCGTCGCGGGAGGAAACAATATTAGTTTCCGAGCCGAAATAACCCTTTCCATGCCGGACGGAAATGTGGAGGAGAAGAAATTGAGTTGGCAACATTATTACACGGGGAAACATAGTGTGGTCATCTCACACAATCGGGACTCCCTTTCGGCGGTGGCTCAATACAATGGTAAAGACACGGTCGGGCGGGCATCTGTTTTCGCGGAGGACGCATTCGGCAACCGAATCCATTTGGCGGACACCATGCTGCCTTGCATGTTGCGTGTGGAGCCTTCCTACGCCGCCTATTGCTTCAAAACGGCGTATGCTTCAGCCTATGAAAAGATACCTTCATCCGCCTCCATGGTGTCCGTGCAATGGCGCGAGTCGGGAGATAGCCTCTTCCCGATGGTCTCCAATGCGTTGCATCTGCCGATGGCCTGCTATGTCATCAAGGATGGAGAAGTGATTTTCACGGGCAGTGACAAGGATTTGCCCGCCTACTATCCTTGGGACAAAGAGAAGTCCTATATCCTGAGGTCCAAAGTGCTTTGGGC
This sequence comes from Paludibacteraceae bacterium, assembly GCA_045226255.1. Lineage (GTDB taxonomy): Bacteria > Bacteroidota > Bacteroidia > Bacteroidales > Paludibacteraceae > UBA1181. Next base: position 5,432 of record JBGVCG010000008.1, read on the forward strand.
GGGTCAGGTCATGGAGTATACGGATATCGTCCGTGTACATAGCAACCGACAACTGTATATCGCGGTGGATGAACCTTCCGTGATTGTCCCTGGAATGAGTTGCGAAATGGAGGTGCAGGTGACCGATGCGGATGGCAAGCCTGTGAAGGGGGCCGATGTGACCGCCTACGCAATCAATGGCCAGTTCAACGAGAAATCACCTATTTGGAATTATCCAAACACCTATCTGGACGTCCCGCAGGTAGATTATTCTAAGACGAGTACGTCGAACGAGGACACCTACATGAACAGCTCCAAACTGCTTTCCTGGGAGAGAATATCTGCCATCGACACGATAGCGGCCTATCCCATCCTTTACCCTAGGCTCGACACCATCCATAGGTATAGCTATTATCCGGAGGATTCACTCACGCAGATTTCGCCTCTCATATGCAGTAGTGGTTATGTCCAGGATATTCATGTCGCATACATTGATGATGTGCCTTGTTTTATCATGTCGGGGGAAACGCCTTTCTCTTTCGCCATCACACCCAATGAATACCATCGCATCAGGCTGAGGACCAGAACGGCAGAATATACCATAGACTCCGTAAAGGTGGAGGCCAACAAACGCACAATCCTGAGTTTCGATGAAAATACCACTTCTCCGCAGGTTAAGCGGGAAGAGAGACGTGACCACCTGACCAAAAAGGAGATGAAGCAACTGAAACCCTTCATCATGTTGTTCGAGAAATCTAAATTTTTCCCACAAGGGCGATTGGTGAAAGAGGATGGCACACTCCTCCATTTCAACAGAACATATAAAAATAAAAAGGGGTACGTTAAATGTTATTTTGCGGGACCGATATTGGATTCGGTTCGCTGGATGAGTGACTCTTTCGATGTGAAGAGGAAGGTGGACCACAACCTTGTTTATTCGTATGACACAACCACTCATCGATTGGTAACCCGTCCAGCCACAAAAAAGGATTATCCGCAGTTTCGCTACAGGTCATATTCTAAATCACTGGATGGAGAGTTGCTGATGTTGGAACGTGTGCTGAGGGAGGAAGAGAAACGGAAGGAGAAGATTGAACCAAAAAAGAAAAGGTGCGTGTACACTTTGCATCGGAATTATCCGCAAGAGAAAGAGTCAGGCAATTGTCTGAGGATTCGATCCGACAAACCGGTTTTTTCTTCCGTCTTGGTTCCGTATGAAGATGGGATGCCTGCAGTGACAGATGTTCGGCAATTCGATGATATTAAAGCGGGTCTATACCGTGTTTATTTGTTGGACGTGGATACCACATGCTATCGTTTGGACTCCGTAAAAGTGGAGCCAAACAAACGCTCCTTTGTCCGATTCGACACGAAAAAGGATCGCATTATGACTGATTCGTTCGCTTGTCGGTTGATGAGCCATCTCTTCTATACCGAGGATAGTCTTGACCTTGTGGTGGAACGACTGTTCGTATTCCTTTGGACCAACGATCCTATTCCGTCCGCATTGTCTGATTCTATCACAAAGAGTGGGGGTTATGGCGTCCCAATATGGGAAGATGGCCCTATGAAGAAACAAGATCGCACAGGTTCACTGGTCTCCTATGAGTCCTTCGGGCCTACCGCATCAGTTGAACAAGCTTTGGCTGGTCGTCTCTCAGGTCTTCGAGTCACTGCTGCGAGTGGTCAGCCGGGGGGTGCCTCCAGTGTGACGATCAGAGGTCTTTCTTCGTTGTCGGGCAGTTCCGAACCGCTCTATGTGGTGGATGGAAAGCCTATTGTGGGATCGGCTTTGGCCTCAATTAATCCTTCGGACATTCTCTCGATGGAGGTGTTGAAGGATGCCGCAGCCACCGCCATATACGGTGCTCGCGCGGCGAATGGTGTGCTTATTATAAAAACGAAACATGGCAGCGACGATTCGCCGGTGACTGAGGAAACGGAGGGCTGCGCCACGCTTCGCACCCACTTCTCCGACCAAGGTTTTTGGCAGCCTGTGTTGACGACCGACAAGGAGGGTAAGGTGCGCTTCCCGGTTACCTTCCCGGATAATATTACCCGTTGGCAGACAATCTATTTGGCGGATGCTCCTGCCAAAAAATATATCGCTAGAGGTTCCGCCGAGGGCTCCATCAAATCCTTCGTTCCGCTCTCCGCCAGGTTATACCTGCCTGAGTTCTTGGTGCGCGGGGACCTCTGTCAGGCCCGTGGCAAGCTGACGAATTACACGAAAGACACGGTGCAACTGACCAGTTCCTTCTCGGTGAACGACTCTTTGATCTCCACCCATCCGCACCGTTGCGCTACCACGCTGACGGATACCCTCCAACTGCGTGCTCAGGGAGATTCCCTCTCCGTGGTCTACCAGTTCGTCTCGGAGAGCCATTTCAACGACGGGGAGAGACGAAAGGTGAAGATAATGCCGCAGGGCGTCGCTTGTACCGATGGACGTTTCGCCATCTTGCGGGACATGCTGCGGATGTCACTTCAGTCAGAAAAGGCGGATAGCGTGACAATCCGGGTGATGAGTACCCAGTCCGATTTGTTGCAGGATGAGGTCTCCATGCTGACAAATTATCCATACGGATGCAACGAGCAAACCACCTCTAAGCTGATTGGTTTCATGACGGCCAACCAGAACCCGAATCTCTCGAAACATCGTCGCAAAACGAACGAGAAGAAGATCGCGGAGCTTGTACAGACATTGAAGGAGAGACAGTTGCCGAATGGACTTTGGGGTTGGTGGACGTCCGATCAGTCAAGTCTTTGGATCAGCCGTTACATTGTAGAAACGCTTCAAAAATATCACATCGACTTCCCGAAGGAAAACATGGCCAGAACATGTGGTGATTTAATGGGGAACAATTCGTCCGCCGACAAACTGTTTGGCTTGGCGATGCTCCACTCATTAGGACTGGAATTGGATTATCGGACCATGGTGAGCAGGTTGGATTCGGTGAAGGATTTGACGTTCCGGGATAGTCTGGATCTGGCGGAACTCAAGGTGAAATGCGGCTTGCCGATTGATTACGAATGGTTGAACAAGCATCGTGAGGAGACGATGAAGGGATGTGTTTATTATAAGTTTGGCAATGACCGTTCTGTGCATAGCAACAGGATGATGAACACGTTGCAAGTCTATCGTATTCTGCAAGCCGATTCGCTCAAGGATTCCAAGGAGGAACTGCAGAAGATACGTGACTATTTCTATAATGAGAAAACACTTAGTCGCACCTCTCACTGGCACAATACATATGAGTCGGCCATGATTCTCCGCACCTTGTCGGATGACTTGAAGCAAAGTTTGGGCGAGGAGAAAAAGAAGGTGCGCTTCTCGGGCGCTATGCAAGAGGAGATAGACCAATTCCCTTATGAGAAGAAAGTCCCTGCGGATGGTGTGCTCGACATTTCCCAGAATGGCACCTCACCCGTCTATCTATCCGTTTCATCCACCTATTGGGATCGTCCCGACAAGGCGAAAGGGAGAGGATTCTCCATCCAAACCAGCTTCTCCGATTCCGTTTTGACGATAAGCGAGCGAGTGAAGATGAATGTGGTGGTGACGGTCGAGAAGGATGCGGACTACGTGATGATTCATGTGCCGATCCCTGCAGGTTGCACCTATGCGAGCAAGGATCGGAGTTGGAAAAACAATGAGGTCTATAGAGAGCACTACAAGGAACACACGAACATCTTCTGCTCAGCCCTGAACCGAGGCGTCTATGAATTCACGATAGAACTAACACCTTTCTGCCAAGGCGATTATACCCTTAATCCTGCCAAAGTGGAGCAGATGTACTTCCCTGAATTCAATGCTTGTACGGAGATGAAGAGGGTGAAAATCGGAGGGAAATAAGCGGTGAGATAAGGCGACGAAGGATTAAAAATACTGGCATGAAAAAATGTTTTTATATTTTCCAGCTAACATTTGTGGGCCTTGTTTTACTCCTTTTGTCGTCTTGCACGGCAACGCATTATTCCGCAAATCGTTATTTCAAGAAGAACCACAGAGCGACAGAAAGGTGGGTACATCGTTTGTATAAAAAGAATGGAAACGCTTTTTATATAAACTCCACATACTCCAATTACTCTTATGTGTGGACCTATAAAGATGATGGAATAGAAATCCGCGAATTGGTGGAAGGGAAGGTGCAGAGAAGGCGGACGTGCAAGGGGAAGCGGTTAAAGCAGTATGACGAAAAGGCATTGGCGGATGCGAAGAATGAACTGGAAGAGAAATGTCCGTGGGAGCTAGACGGAGATGAAGAGGGGTATATCATCCAAGTGAATGGCAAAGCCTATGAGTACAGTGGCGTTAGCAGTATAGATTGTATGAAAGAGAATGTATATGACTCCGAGTTTTTAAACGACTTTGTGTATGTTATGCAATGTTTAATACAAAAAGATTGATGGTTACGGTTATTCTGCAAAATAGGTAATATGAAAAAGATTGTAAAACTTTTCCTTTGCTTAGGAATGATTCCTTTTTTATGCTCTTTAACCAATGAGCAAAAATTTAAAATAGTGAGCCGTATTGTGATTCCTACCGCTATTCCTATACAAAATCTACAGTGTCGTGACTATGATCTAAAAACGCTAGAGTATAGTGTTTCGCCTTATGGTTATGGCATGTTGTATTTGCCAGTTTGTGATCATTTAGACCGAGGAGAATGTATTATAAAAGAAAATGGTAAATATGTTGGACTGAACCCCCAATGTGATAGCATTTTTATGTTCACGAGGATTAATGCTTCACGGCAAGACACAACGTATGACGCTTTTATTTTTTTTAAAGGTCCGAAATATTATGTTGTGCTATATCCCTGTTTTGTTCATATAGGTGAGGAAGCATATACGATCGGTGATATAGAGATAGCTGGGAATGATAGCATTGGGTGTGATTCGTGTGTGACCGTTTATCTTGACGAGACTGTCCCTTTCCGAACAGATACGTGTACGAGTATGCCCACTTATTCCCAAACACATATCCTTTCGAAAAGGACTGTTCTGAGAATTTGCGAGTCGGATATGTACGAAAAGATGGATCCAGATTCCTTACCGGCCGACCACTGCTTGGGTGTTTTTGATGACTCAGAAGTGGATGATGCGTATGTGGATTATGTGGATGTTAGACCTGAATTCCCAGGAGGGAAAAACGCATTGGTTTCATATTTGCGGGAAGGGCTGTCGGACAATAAACTGAAAATTGAAAAAGGCACTTACCATATCGTGTTTATAGTAGATGCGGATGGGAAAGTGTATGGTCCTAGAATAAAAGGGAAGGAATTAGAACATCTGACAAAGTCTGAATTAGAACTTTTACATCTCGTTGAGAATATGCCGCAGTGGAATCCCGGGAAATGCGAAGGCCACTCCGTTAACACTAAGGAAACGTTGTGCTTGAAGATCGGAAGAAAGGGGAAAGTTTTAATGCTGTCAAAATAGTAGGAAACATTTATAACAGAAAAACGAGATGAAGAAAACAATTTTATGTATAGTTTTAGGTTTGCTACTAATTTTCCCCTGCCAAGGACAGCAGGAAGAAAAAACAAATTGGTGGTACGATGATATCACCTTTAGCGTATCCAACACTATGGTTACGATCTCCTCTCAAATTGATATGGGCTTAAGCAGATGGCATAGCAAACATGAAAATTGGGCAGAGGCGGAAACAGATTCTATTTTCCCAACGCTACAGAAGATGCTTGACTCTATCGCTTCTTTCGCAAAAAGAGACCCTAATTGTTCGTACGTTATCACCAGGTACGGAACTTCCTATTGGAAATGGGGTAATCGAAGGCTTAGCATGAACCGTGCCGAGTTATTGAAGGATTATCTAGTGTGGTGTGGCGTTGATTCGTCATCAATATGGATTACACTAGACACTATACCCAATTGCCAGCCTCTGGAATACAGCAAGAACTGCCTCCATTATTATGAGATAAAAAAGCAATTTAGAACGTTTGTATTTATTCCATATAACACAATAGTTAACTCATTTCCAATTGTTGAGAATAATATAAAATACACAATCGGAGTTGAAAATAATAAAATCATTTACACAAGCACGACAGATAAAAACTTTACAATAGGCGATTTAAAAATAAATGACCTGTTGCCAAAATCCTATTTTGATAGAGAATGGGGTTACATACCAGGATGGGGATATTACATGGAAATTGAATCGGGA
>JBGVCG010000009.1:0-96122 GCA_045226255.1 Paludibacteraceae bacterium
GTCCTGGCAGAAGTAGATGGTATCCTTGCCGCCTTCGATGATAGGCATGAGCGGTTTCTTGTTGATGGTGACGAAGACAGAGTCGGAGGCGGAGCATACGTTGTCCGCATCCGTCACGGTGTAGGCGTAAAGTACGCTGTCCTTGTCGTTGATGTATGCCAGTTGGTTCGCTTCAGTCTCACTGAGGAGGGTGGCCGATCCGTTGAGTATTCTACTGTATTGGAATTGCAACCCTGCCGTGTTGGCGAAGTGAGTAGAACCGATGTTGTTCGTGATGTAATCGTCCACTGCCTGAGAGAGGGAGATAATCTCCGGTTCGCAGACGGCTGACAGGTCAGGCATGTTCAGCACTGGGGTTTGCTTGAGGGTCACGTAGATGGACGTATCCTTGAAGCAAGAGGTGCTGGTGTTGGTTTGTCTTACCGTATATTTTAACCTTTTAGTAAGGCTATTCATAACAACCGTGTCGGTTACGATAGGGTTGTTGATGGAGTCTCCGTAAGGGGAGAACCACTGCAACTTCAGGTGCGCCGCTGTGTTGTACGTGTCGTTAGACGGTTGGATGGCGACGTTGATTTTCTTGTCAGGGTTGTTCTGACAGAAAGCCGTATCGTTGGTAAGCGCATTGGCAGGGGTAGGGTAGACAGTCACGTGCACGTCGAAGGTGTCCGCACAACCGTAAGCTTTGTCCTTCTCAGCCAATCGGATGGTCTCATCCGCAACGAGGGACAAGCGTGTCGGGGTGCCATTGATCGTTGTGCCATCGGCCCTCAACCATTGGTAAATATAGGTTGGGTCGGTTGGTGTAGGCAGTTCCGCCTCCACGTTTTGGCAGGCGTACAGGTCATTGTTGACGTATGCGTTCGGCAATCCGTGGAAGATGACCGTGGCTGTGTCTATGCGGGAACATCCGCTGATGGTATCCAAAATCTCTATGAGGTAGCGGGTGGTGTCGTCTTCCGTTTTCACCTTGGAAGAACGTACCTCGCTTGTTATCTCTATGCCTTTGGAGTTGTTGTTGAGCAGGAACACTTTGAATCCTAGCGCTTTCTTCAGGATGATGTCGTTGACACTGCTTAATAGTCTTTGAACGGTGTCTCTGAGGGAAATCTCCTCGCCGTAGCAGAATTCCTTTGTGCCGAATTCGTTGTATTTGATGGTGTTCTCCACCCGGATGTTGATCTCAACCTTGTCGCTGACGCAGGCCGTTACCGTGTCTTTTTGGTAGATGGCGTACTTGGCGCTTCTGTTTTGGGAGGTGATGATGGAATCCTCAGGCTCCCAAACGACGGTGGTGTTTTGGTCTAAGTTGTTGATCTTGGAGTCAATCTTTTCCGCCAAGCTGACAGTGTCTCCGATGGCACATAGATAGATTGTATCCTTGCTGAATAGCGGGGTGTGTGGTTTCGGGTTGACGATAGCGTTCGCGCCCACCAATTCTCCGAAGCATCCTGTTACCTTATCCTTGTATTGTGCGAAGTACAAGTTGCTGTTCATCGTTTGGAGGTATCTGCCCGCTGTGGTGTCCACAATCATTTCTGAGGTTGTAATCTCCGTGGTGTCCGATTTGTATGCATACAGTGTGTATTTCGGGTCGATGGAGAGTTTGAACTTCTGTGCCCTGTCCCCTTCACACATCACGATGGTGTCTATCGTCGGTTTGTCTTTGACGTTGTCGTGTACGTATACGCTGACGGTCAACCAAGGTCCTTTACAACCCATGGTAGTGGCTTGGCGCATACAGTAGTAGAGCGTGTCAGGTTGGTTGAAGTCTATGTCGATGCTATGCTCCATACGGTTGATGTGGTAGCTTTCGATGGAGTCGCAGTCGTCATGCAGATTATCCTTTTGGTACCATTCCATGATGTAGTCTCTGGACGGGTAACCGACAGCCGGAAGCGTATTGTTGCTGTATGGATTTGCTCCGACACAATAGGTCAACGCTATTTGTGTCTGGCTAAGGTTGATGGAGGTTGTCGTGTCACCGATCATGGCGTAGCTGGTGATGGCGTCGGCCACAACGATCTTGAAGGTGTCCGGTTCGCTGACGCAACTGTTGCTGTCGATACGTACGACAACGAACTGGTTGGAGTTTGCGTTGGAAGTGTTCGTCATAGGATCACCTCCGTCGACGACAACGTCATAGGCAGTGCTCTTGTATTTATTGACAGGCAATGTGCTTGTCGCATAGTCGATGTGAGACCATACCCATTTGTATCCGGTAGGACCGAATGCGCCTTGCTCGTCAAGGTATGCGTTGAATTCGTTGAGCGGTGTATCTCCGGTACAGTAGCGTACTGAATCCACTCCACTGGCGAACTGAGGTTTGGTCTTGTCGTAGCAGTTCACTCTGATGGTCATGATGTTTCCTGCGCCCAAACATCCTTTCGCAGTCTTTCCTTGAACCACGAAGTTGAGTAGTCTGTAACCATCCGTTCCGCAAGGAGAGTCGGTGTCCAACAAGTCGAGCAGTCTGTCCAAAGAGATGGAATCTTTCTCTATCGCATGTCTGATCTTTCCGTCCATATCGCTCGGGAATGTCTCGTCGTAGGTGTAGAACAGCAGGTTGCTTAGGTCGTAACCTGTGCTATTGAGTGCCTGCAAGGCATTTACTACGTCGTCTGTGGTTGGACGGTAGTATTGGCAGATGACGATGGTGTCCGTCTTCAGCGTGTCCGCTGCCGGGTTGATGGTGATCTCGATGGTGGACGGATTGCTTTCACAATGGTCTTTGTAGAAGGTCACATCGTAGCGGAAGGAAGTTGTCTGCTTGTTGTCGACGGAGTCTTGTGGCACGTAGATGGTGTCACCCACGCCGATCTTTGTCCGATTGAGGTTGCCATCCGCATCCTTCGTGATGTTGTACCAATAGACGTCATAGTCTGTTTGTAGAGGCGTCTTGGTGACGAACAATTTGATGGAGTCCTTCGGGTTCAGCGATTGACAGAAAGTGTTCTCCGGGTTCTGGGACAGGTCAGGCAACTGATCTATTTTTAGATCCAGCACTTTGATGTAGAAGTCGAATGGGTTGCCGTTACAGCTCTGCGCCAAGTCTTTTTGCCATAGGCTAACTTCCCTTAATCCAGGTTTGTTCGTGTTGAGGAAGCCGTCTTTTTTGATGTTCCATATCGCCACCTCGTTGAATGTCTGGTCAACAAGGTCGTTGAAGGTCGTATTCTGTGTCTCGGCGGTGTCGTTGACCGATGCATAGACGTTGTAGTCTCTGAATGACTTGTGGATTTCCAGATTGTCCGGTTCGTTCCCCAAACAGAGGAATATGGTGTCTTTTTGTTGGATCGTATCTCCGTTATAGACGATGATAGGATCTTCCAGATTGTGCTTGACGAACTTGATAGGAATATATTCACTGCAGCTCTTATTGTTGACCTCCCATGGGGATTTGTAATATATTTGGAGTGTTGTGCTCTGGTTGATTGTATATTCCTCCGATTCTTTGGCAGGGTCGATCAAAGAGATGTAATAATTCTTTTCGTAATAACTTGCGGATGAAGTGTCTTCCGAATTGAATAAGACGAGCACATCGCTGAAATCCCTCTTCATGTTGATGATGGAGTCGATGGAGTCTGCCTCTAGTTCAGCTTCGCAGTCAAGGAAGTCTTGGAATTCTTGGCTCTTTGCTCCAGTTGAGGAGATGGAAGGCAATCCACCATCCATGGTGCTGAGCAATTGCTCCATCCTGGATTTGTTTACGCCATGTTTCGCTGCGAAGTTGATCAGTTTGTTTCGCTTTGCTTGTTCCCAAATGCAGGAGTCGACATTCCTGATGGAATCAATCTCGAAGTCCATCTTCGCCAATTGTTTCCTGATCATGAATGGTGTCAGTTTGATTGGGTCGCAGAAGTGGATGATGATGGAGTCGGGCGTTTCTCTGCAGTTGCCCGTGGCATCGACATTGATCTCCACCTGCGTGGTGCGGTTCTTCTGAAAGATACCATTTTGCGTTTTAGAGTATCCGTTGAGGCCTTTGCAGCCGCCGCCTCCGCCGCCTCCGCCGCCGCCTCCGCCGCCGCCTCCGCCGCCGCCGTTGCCGTCACATTTCAGCTGGTCCCAGTCAATTTTATGGTTGTAGGAACTTTCGATGACGGAGGTGTCTTTGGATATAGGGTCGCTAACGTTCATTTCCGCTTGTGGAATAACCTTTGGCATCTCTCCCACGTAGAGTGTTTTGTTGTAGACAGGGTCGTCGTCCTTCTTTGTGTGTAGCGTAAGAGATATGGTGATAGCGTCAGTGTCTTGGAGGGCGTTAGGAATGATGAGGTTAGGGAAGGAGAATATCAGTTCCCTCGTTTTCACAAGCGTCGGTTTGGTTGTGGCGTAGTTGTCGTTTTCCTTGTCTATCGTCTCCAAATACGCGTTTAGGGTAGTGAGATGTTTTTTCTTGAAATTCTCACTTTTTGTTGGATTCCAACCATATACCTTGTCGTCAGCTGTGTAATCTGTTTTAGAGAGACCGTTCACAGTGGTTATGGTCGGTTTGGTGTATGTGTCGTTGTTGTGCGTTCCATTGCCGGTGACATCTGATAACATGGAATGGAAGGCGATGTCGAAGTTGACGATGGAATCCACATACTCGGAGATCGGCACTCTCACCTCGATGTTGGTCAGACCATTCTTGTTGTTTCCAGTCTTTACGTAAAGTCTGCAGGTGAAGGATGAGTCTGGTTCAATGTCCGTTTTGTCCACCTCTATTGGCAGTGCCACTTCAGGAGCGTCTGGCGCACCGATGTAAAGCAACGAGTTAGTGAAGAAGTGGTACTCCGTTGTTGGTGTGATGACGATGTTGAAGCTGCTGTCGCCTTGATTTATGTAGGTGTAGTTCCCTGGATCAAGGGTGGTTTTCTGCAAATCGTAGCCTCTGACTTGGCTGATGAACGAGTGTATTTTGCATCCAAGTTTTCCCTCGTATTGGTAATTGATCAATCCTCTGAAGTGCGCTTCGTCCTGACTCGCCGCATTTGGATCGGCGCAGTCTTCTATCTTGTAAGGTATTCTCGTTTTGGCGAAACCGTAGTAGTTCTTCGTGTCTGAAGAATTGCCATTCAGCTTGCCATCCTTGTTGGATACTATTTTCTCTTGGCTTTGGGTGGCCATACCTCCGAAGGCTGCATATGCGAAGGAAATGGTATCGCTTATGTTGTAGGAATTTGAGGCGCCGAAACTGAAGTTTGTGTATATCGGTCTTGGTGTTGTACCCGTTTGTTGTGATTCTCCGAATTGGTCACCTTCGTATACCATGATGCTTCGTTTAGGCAGCAATGGATGGCTGTAAACAAGGGTGAAGTTCCATCCGCTGAAGAGACCTGCGTTTTCTCCCGCTTGTGTGTTTGCGAGTTTAGCGTCCACATTGGCGACATAGATGCGGTATTCTCCTCCACCGTATGGTGGATTGTCCGTAACGAGGGCGATGATGATGTCTCCTATGTCCGCATGGCACACATAAAAACCGTCGTTCGCACCATTCTCGGATGAAGTTATGACATTTGCGGTTGTTCTTACTTCGATGAAGTCTCTGAGGGCGAGATTGTTTGTGTTTAATGATTGTCCCTGGCTGTCAGTGATTTTGACGTAGACCGTTGTGGGGGCTGCGCCCTGTGTGTTGAAACGGCCACCCCAAGTGAGTCTTGCGCTTTTGACTGCGAGTTCTCCACATAAACCGGGGGCTTCGATGCAAAAATCAGCGTAGTTGGAGTTCACTATCGTGAATTGGTTGGCTTGGGTTGATGTGGGGTTGCTGTAGTATCGTGCAGGCCCACCAGGCGTGTTCATGATGTATTTGAGGTTCGTTTTTCCTTTTTCGACATCCTCGTCAATGGTTGCACCTGCCGCCAAATCAATTTGGGTGTTGGTGTTTCCCACCATGAAACAGTTTCCGTTGATGGTTCCCGAGAAGAGTGGTCGAATACTATCGCTGGCCACACTCTGCGCATGACCATTCCCTGTGGACAAAATTAGTACCCCTACTATAACTGATAATATTTTTAATCCCTTTGTTTTCATCCGTCCAATATTTGTTGCTTAAAATTGTGCTAAGTTACTCATTATTTTCCATAGAGTTATGTTCTTTTTCCCTGAAATTTCAGAGTTGGGCATATTCTCTCCTTCTCGCATTTGTTTTTTTGAAAAATATTCGAATTATTGATTATTTATATTGTTGATTTTTAATAAAAATATAATGGTAATTTGATGTTATTTTTAGGCGTGCTTTTGGTGTTATTGCACACATGGAATGACCTCTGAGGAAACTGTGGAATCGCTTGCTCTTCTTTTTTGCCTTTTGTCTATGGATTAGTGCGAAAATAAATGGAGGAAATGTAGTCATCCTTGAAAAAAATGCATATCTTTGCGCAGTTTTTCCTACGTGGTACAATAAGCGGTCGAAGGACCCACCACCGGATGTAATTTAAAAGTTTTTATTACAATGTACGCAATTGTAGAAATTCAAGGACAACAGTTCAAAGTTGAACAAGACATGAAGTTGTTCGTCCACCACATCGCTGACTCTGAGCGCGGTGCAGAAGTGGAATTCGAGAAAGTGTTGTTGATCGACAATGATGGTAACATCACCATCGGCGCTCCAGTTATCTCTGGCGCTAAGGTTGTCGCTGAGGTTGTTTCTCCTCTCGTTAAGGGTGACAAGGTTTTGGTCTTCCACAAGAAGAGAAGAAAAGGTTACCGTAAGTTGAACGGTCACCGTCAACAGTTCACTGAGTTGAAAATTAAAAACGTAGTCGCTTAACTTTAAAGATTTAGGAAAATGGCACACAAAAAAGGAGTCGGAAGTTCCAAGAACGGTCGTGAGTCAGCAAGTAAGCGACTCGGTGTTAAGATTTTCGGTGGTCAGTTCGCTAAGGCTGGTAACATTTTGATTCGTCAACGTGGTACCGTACACCACCCAGGTGAGAATGTAGGTATGGGTAAGGATCACACACTGTTCGCTTTGGTGGACGGTATCGTGGTTTTCAGAAAGAAAAAGGACAATCGTTCTTATGTTTCTGTAAGCCCAGTTGAAACGCAAGAGTAAATTTGTTTCATATTTGTTGTTTTTTTTCGGGGATTCGATTTGATATCGCGTCCCCGTTTTCTTTTTCCCTCCTTGGCTCTTCTGTCTCTATCTTGACAGCGCGTTGTAGGCGAGGTTGATTTCCTTGAACTTCTCGCTTAGTATCTGTTTCATCTCTTCGTCTTGTACCGTGTCGGGGTGGTACTTCTTCGCCAGTTTGTGGTATGCTGATTGTATCTCGTCTGGTGTGGCTTCCCCCTCTAAGCCTAAAATGCGAAGGTATGGATCGTGTGTTGGTTCGGATAGGACTTCGGCGGATAATTCGTTGGTGTTGCTTTCTTCCTTTGCCTTTTTGTTGCTTCTTCTGCTGTAGTCCCTTGAATATTTGCGTGATAGGTATTCGATGTCCTCGTCTTCCAGGCAGATGCGCTTCATGATGTCATTCAGTAGTCTCCATTCCCCCACGTCGATGCCTTTGCTTAGGCGGGCGATGTCGAAGAGGAACTCGGTGAATCCTAGCCGCTCGGAATAGTTCATGTTGGCGGTTAACCATATGCAGGACTGCTTCACGAATTTCGGATTGTTGATTCTCATGTTTGTCTCTAACGCCTCTCGAATCTCTTTGTAGTCGGAGGGACTGTAATGTCTCCTCAGGTAATTCTTGGCAGCTCTCATCTCTCCCCTCGATGTGATTCCGTCGGCTTTCATGATCAATGATACTATGCCTGCAATCCCACTGTTTCGACGCTTGCGCTGCGTCTCTTGGGAACGTAGTGGCTCAGAATGCCTCTCCTCCTTCTTTTCCTCTTCCCTCTGCCAGGGTTTTCTCCCCCATGTCTTGATTTTTTCTGATATGAAAAAAATGAGTAGTGCCAATAAATAGGATACGAAGCCGGCTATGATGCAGAAGACTACTATGATTGCCGTATTAATTAATAGGTTAAAGAATTTTGTCCACCTTTCATCGTTGCCGAAGATTGTGTCTCCTATCCTTGTTGATGTGCAGAGTGTCGCAAAGATTATCATAACCACAGCGATTATCAGAATCCTGGTAAAGATATTATCGGTTATCTTCTCCATCCAGGTTCCGAAGTTTTGCCAAAAGTCAGGTGTATCCACTGATCTTCTTATTTTGCGATTCCTGCGAGACATGTATTCTTCTCTAATGTTAGTGTTTGGGGGAGGAAACTGTTCATCCTTTTTTCTTGGCTAATGCCGCCTCTAATTTCACGATCTCGTCCCTGTATTGCGCCGCCTCCAGGAACTCTAACCTTTTGGCGCATTCCTTCATCATCTTCTTCGCCTGCTCCAATGCTCTTTCCAAGTCTGCGGTAGATTGGTATTCGGCACGTTCTTCCGCCGCATATCGGGCGGTACTGCTTGCCTTGTATTCTTTTCGCTCGGCAGGTTCTTCCTTTGTCAGAATGGCTTTGCTGTTCTTGCCGACTGCCTTAGGCGTTATGTTATGCTCTATGTTGTATTGCATCTGCTTCTCCCTTCTGCGGTTGGTCTCGTCGATGGTCAGCTGCATGCTCCGCGTGATCTTGTCGGCGTACATGATGACGAGTCCGTTGAGGTTTCTGGCGGCTCTACCGGCTGTCTGGGTGAGCGCCCTGTGCGAGCGTAGCATACCCTCCTTGTCGGCATCCAGGATGGCGACCAACGACACTTGTGGCAGGTCGAGTCCTTCCCTGAGCAGGTTCACGCCCACGAGCACGTCGAAGAGCCCGTTGCGTAGGTCCTCCATGATCTTCACACGCTCGAGCGTCTCCACGTCGGAGTGGATGTAGTTGCTTCGTATGCCCATCTTGCAGAGGTAGGCTTGTAGTTCTTCCGCCATGCGCTTCGTGAGGGTGGTGACGAGCACCCGTTCGTCCTTCTCCGTGCGGGTGTGGATCTCCTCGATGAGGTCGTCTATCTGGTTGAGCGTTGGGCGAACCTCGATGACAGGGTCGAGCAGGCCTGTCGGGCGGATGATTTGTTCCACGAACACGCCTTCCGATTTCTCCAGCTCATAGTCCGCAGGCGTGGCGCTGACGTATATCGCTTGCCCCACCATGCTCTCGAATTCCTCGAACTTGAGCGGACGGTTATCCAATGCGGAAGGTAGCCTGAACCCGAAGTCCACGAGTGTGCGTTTCCTGGAGTAGTCTCCTCCGTACATGGCGTGTATTTGCGGTATCGTCACGTGGCTCTCGTCGATGACGAGCAGGAAGTCTTTCGGGAAGTAGTCCAGCAGGCAGAATGGACGGGTGCCTGGCGCTCGTCCGTCGAAGTAACGGGAGTAGTTCTCTATGCCGGAGCAGTGCCCCAGCTCCCGTATCATCTCCATGTCGTAGTTCACCCTCTCGTAGAGCCTTTTCGCCTCGAAGACCTTGCCGATGCTTTGGAAATACTCCACTTGCGTGGTGAGGTCGTCCCCGATCTCTATGAGCGCCTTGTTGATCCTTTCGGGCGTGGTCACGAAGAGGTTGGCCGCGTAGATGTTTATCTCCTCGAATGATTCGATGTGTATGCCGTTGACTGGGTCAATGGATTCTATCTCTTCCACCTCGTCTCCCCAGAAATGGATGCGTATGATGTAGTCCGCATAGGCGAGGAAGATGTCTATCGTGTCTCCCTTCACCCTGAACCGTCCGTGGTCGAGCTCGATTTCGTTACGCACGTACAGGCTCTCCACCAGCTTGCGCATGAGCACGGTCATGCTGATGAGCTGGCCTTGCTTCACGTTGATCATGGTGTCGTGGAAGTCGTCGGGGTTGCCTATGCCGTAGAGGCAGGAGACGGACGATACGATGATGACGTCTCTTCTTCCGGACAGCAAGGCTGAGGTGGCGGAGAGACGGAGCTTCTCCAGCTCGTCGTTGATGGAGAGGTCCTTCTCGATGTAGGTGTCGGTGTTGGGCAGGTAGGCTTCCGGCTGGAAGTAGTCGTAGTAGGAGACGAAGTACTCCACGGCGTTCTCCGGGAAGAATGCCTTGAACTCTCCGTACAGTTGCGCCGCCAATGTCTTGTTGTGGCTGAGGACCAATGTGGGTCGCTTCAACTCCTTGATGACGTTGGCGATGGTGAAAGTCTTGCCCGAACCGGTGACTCCAAGCAGTGTTTGATGCTTCGTACCGGCGGCCGCCTCCCTCACCAATTCGTTGATGGCTTGGGGCTGGTCGCCTGTTGGTGCGAATTCAGATACTAACTTGAAGTCCATGTGGTTAGTTGTTTTTCATGATGGCGAAGCAGATTAGGTAGGCGATGATTCCGCCTATGCCTGCGCTCAAGACCGTGATGAGTGCATAAATGATTCTGACGAGCGTCACATCCACGTCCAGGTAATTGGCGAATCCGCCGCATACGCCTAAGAAAACTTTATTGTTTGATAATCCAAGCTTTTTCATGTCTGTTTCGTTTGTTGTTTGTGTTCTTTTAATTTCGATTATATCTTTTCCAACACGTCGATCAGGTGTTTCCAGAACTTCTCGACGGTAGGGATCTCGCAGCGTTCGGCAGGTGAGTGGTTGCCGATGATGGTAGGGCCGATGGAGATCATATCCATGTCAGGATACTTCTCGATGATGAGTCCGCACTCCAATCCGGCGTGGATGGCGCCCACTACCGGTTTCTCTCCGAAGAGCCTCTCGTAGGAGTTGGCCACGATGTTCTTCAGTTCGGAGTTCATGTTCGGTTTCCACCCTGGGTATCCGTCGCTATGTTTCACGTTTGCCCCTGCCAATGAGAAGACGGCCTCCACACGATCCTTGATGTCGTGCTTCTTGCTGTTGGTCGAGCTTCGTTGGCTGGTGGCCACGACGATTTTACCTTCCTTCTCCTTGATGGAGGCGAGGTTGGTGGAGGTCTCCGGTAACCCTTCAATCTCCGTGCTCATTTCGATCACACCATGTGGACATGCGTAGAGTGCGCTGATGAGTCTGTCGGCCCCTTCCTGTTCGTAAACCTGCTCTTGCGGGTCTGTGGATTCGAGGTCGATGACCAATTCCTTCTCTGTCGGGTATTCGTTCTCGATCGTGTGGATGTAGTGGTTTAAGTCCACACGGATCTCCTCCTTTTTGTCCCATCCGATGCAGAGGGTAGCGTGCGCCTCTCTTGGGATAGCGTTGTGGAGGTTACCTCCCTCGATGTTGCAGAGGTGGATCGGGAATTTCTTCGATTCGTTCCAGAGGAATCTGGACAATATCTTGATAGCGTTGCCTCTTCCCTTGTTGATGTCGTCACCGGAGTGTCCTCCTTGCAGGCCTTTGACGAAGATATGGAGGAAGAATGCGCCTTGTGGGGCGGCTACTTTCTTCAGGTCGAATGTGGCTACGGTGTCGATACCACCTGCGCATCCGATGCAGAATCGTCCGTCCTCTTCGGAATCCAGATTGATGAGTCTCCTCGATTGGATCCAACCCGCCTTGACGTGTTGCGCGCCGGTCAGGCCCCGCTCCTCATCCACTGTGATGAGACATTCGAGCGGACCATGTTGGATGGTTTCGGACTCAAGCACAGCCAAGATGGCGGCCACACCGATTCCGTCGTCCGCACCGAGCGTAGTGCCTTGCGCCTTCAGCCAATCACCGTCCACGATGGTGCGGATAGGATCATTGTCGAAGTCGTGCTCTGTGCCTGCGTTCTTTTCGCAGACCATGTCCATGTGTGCTTGGAGGAGTACGGAAGGTGCGTTCTCTCTTCCCTTGGACGCTTTCTTGCGGATAAGCACGTTGCCCACTTCATCCATCTCGGCTTCTAATCCATGTTTTTGGGCGAACTCCATGAGGAATGCGCCGATTTTCTCCTCTTTCCCGGAAGGGTGGGGAATGTCACATATATCCTTGAATCTTGCCCATAGTTCTTGGGGCTTCAAATCATTTATCGTCTTCATTTTTCTATCTGTTTTTGCTTTGTAAAGATACGCTTTTATGGTGATGTTGCCAATAGATTCTTTGTATAAAAAAGTAAGCTTGAGACTAATCCTAGCCCCAAGCCCCACTACACTGATACTTTAAACAACCTATATAGACACAGAGGCTGTCGCCTGCTGTGGCAAATTCTTTTATTCAAGAGAGTACTAAATTGTTCGCTCTACATATAAGTAAGGACAAAAATCGTGCCATTGGCGCTCTTTTGGGGAAGTAAAATTCCAATTACCCAATTTATATTGACCATATCGTAGAATATTCTTGTTGTATTGATGTCTTTTTTCGGTAAAAACACAAGCAATTCCACACTTTTTCTACTTGACACTCTCCAGGAAGGGACCATTGGGTGAAGCTGATGGATCAATAGAACACACCTTTGTCCTTTGGAATAGTCTGTTTTCTTTTCTTTTTTGTAATTTTGTATAGACGAGAGACTGGAATATTAAGGATATGCCCGATTTTTTGGAGAAAGAGATAACCTATTTGCCTGGGGTAGGACCCAAGAAGGCGGATGTGCTGAAGAAGGAATTGAACGTTTCCTCCTATGGCGACTTGTTGTACTGTTTCCCTTACAGGTATATCGACCGTAGTAAGTTCTATCGGATAAGGGAGGTCTCTCCTGCCTCCATGTATGTTCAGATACGAGGCATTATTCTGCGGGTGAACACGCAGGGAGAGGGCCGCAAGCAACGGGTGGTGATGCTCTTCTCTGATGGGGAGTCGACCATTGAACTGCTGTTTTTCAAGGGGGTGAAGTATGTCCTTGAGAAATACAAGCCTGGCCATGAATATGTTGTGTTCGGGAAGGTCTCCGAATTCAACGGACAGTGCAATTTGGTCCATCCTGATATGGAGACCATCAATGAGGCGATGTCCAAGCAGGCGTTGGGGGGTGTGCAGGGCATGTACAACACCTCCGAAAAGATGAAGAACGCCTTCCTGACCTCCCGTGTTCTGCAGAAGTTCATCTCCGAGATCTTCAATTCGTTGGGGGAGGCATGTATTCCTGAGTCGCTTCCTTCCTACATTGTGGAGCAACATCACATGATGTCCCGCCATGACGCGTTGAAGAACGTCCATTTCCCGCAGACACCCGATGCGTTACGTTTGGCGCAGTTCCGCCTGAAATTCGAGGAACTGTTTATCATTCAGCTTAATATGCTCCGCCAACGCAATTATAGGCGGATCCGTTTTGCGGGATTCAAGTTCACGAAGATCGGTGATACGTTCAATTCATTCTATAAGAATAATCTTCCGTTCGAGCTGACGAATGCGCAGAAAAAAGTGATACGGGAGATATATGGCGACCTCTCCAGTGGTAGGCAGATGAATCGGCTCTTGCAAGGGGATGTCGGCAGCGGAAAGACCATGGTGGCGCTGATGTCCATGTTGATGGCTTTGGACAATGGCTTCCAAGCCTCGATGATGGCTCCGACGGAGATTCTGGCGCAGCAACATTTCGCCTCCATCTCGCAGATGTTGGAGGGGATGGATGTGCGGGTGGCGCTCCTGACTGGTTCGTCGAAGAAGAAGGAGCGGGAGGCAATCCTGCAAGGAGTGCGGGAGGGGTCCGTGCAGATTTTGATAGGAACCCATGCCTTGTTGGAGGATGATGTCGTCTTTTCACGCCTAGGCTTGGTGGTCATAGACGAGCAACATCGCTTTGGTGTCGCCCAGCGCGCTAAGTTGTGGAGCAAGAGTGAGCAACCGCCTCATGTCTTGGTGATGACAGCGACCCCTATTCCTCGCACGTTGGCGATGACGCTTTACGGCGACTTGGATGTCTCCGTCATAGACGAGTTGCCTCCTGGACGTAAGCCGGTACAGACGATCCATCGTCTCGATACCGCAAGAGGTATGTTGTATGACTTTATCAAGAAGCAGATTGCCATGGGGCGGCAGGCATATATTGTCTATCCGATGATACAGGAGTCCGAGCGGTCTGACTATGCGAATATAGAGGCTGGCTACGAGTCCCTTCAGCAGGTATTCCCTGAGCCGCAGTACCATTTAGGCATGGTGCACGGGAAGATGAAGTCGGAGGAGAAGGATGCGCAGATGAAGCTCTTCGCATCGGGCGAATTGAACATCTTGGTGGCCACCACCGTGATTGAGGTGGGGGTTAATGTGCCCAACGCCTCCGTCATGCTGATCGAGAGCGCCGAGCGGTTCGGTTTGTCCCAGTTGCATCAGTTGCGGGGCAGGGTAGGACGAGGCGCCGACCAATCGTATTGTATGCTGCTCACATCCCCGAAACTCTCCAACGAGGGGCGGCAGCGCATGGAGGTGATGACCCGCACGAACAATGGGTTTGAGATCTCCGAGGTTGATTTGAAGATGCGCGGGCCAGGTGATTTGGAGGGGACGCAGCAGAGCGGTGTCGCCCTGAGCCTTAAGATCGCCAATCTGGCGACGGATGGCCCCATCATACAGTTCGCCCGTGACGTGGCGGAGAAGGTGCTGGACGAGGACCCGGACTTGTTGGAGGAGAAGAATTTCCTGTTGAACCAGCGTCTTGACCGTATGGCGAAGGAAAGCCTGAATTGGGGAGTTATTTCATGATTTTTAATTGATATGTGTATGGACGAGCGAATGAGTATCGATGAGGGCGTCTGCGTCGATTTAGACGATAGGATAGAGCCTTTGTTGGAAAAACCATATTGCCTTGTGGATATGCTTCCGAAGCAGGTCCCCGCGCAATCCTCAGGACAGTATTTCAGGGTTGAGGCCTATTTCTGGCAAGACGTTGAGCGAAAGAGAGCTCTGTATGCGAAATTTGCCCGTGTAGTGCTCAAACTAAACTGTTATGTGGGGATTGACGTGCGGTGTTCGGAGCGTCGGTGGGTGAGCAATCCAAACCCTGATTCTCTTTCTGATATGTTCCTCTTCAAGGAGGAAGGGGAGCGTTCCGTTTATGTTCTATTCGACAATCGGGAATCGTTGGTGGTGTTGCATGACGAGGATACTTATATGACCGTCTATAATGTTCGTGCTGACCTATTGGATTTGCTTCGTGCGCTTGCAAGTTCTGAAGGTTTGTTTGTATGGTCGACTATTCAGTAGGGAATAATTCCTACTGTTGTTTGCTTTTTTGAGGAGGGTGTTCTTCCTCCATTTCATTAGTCAGTCAAGATTAGATGTTTCGTGCTTGGGTGGGCTGTTCAGGCGCTGGGGGCTTTATCGTCTATTTCTCCAGGAGGTAGAACTTTTTCGAGTTATAGGCAAAAAAAAAAAAAGAGCCATCCCGAAGGACAGCTCTTTTTTATTTTTCAGCTTATAATTATTTAGAGAACAAGCTAACCTCTACACGACGGTTCTTTGCTCTACCAGCAGCTGTGTTGTTAGAAGCGATTGGCTTGCTGCTACCGAATCCTTCAGCCTCGATGTTTGCACCATCAACACCTCTGTTAGTCAAGTAAGCGCGAACAGAAGCTGCACGATCCTTAGAAAGTTGCAAGTTCTTAGCGGCCTTACCTACGTTGTCAGTGTGACCAGACAACTTAACTGACCATTCTGGGTGCTTAACGAGCAACTCAGCCAAACCGTTCAAGTATTGGAATGAACCTTCCTTGATGATAGCCTTGCCAGACTCGAATTCCAAGTTAGACATTGCAGTCTCGATGATCTTAGCCTCCTCAACAGTTGGCTTGTAAGCAACTTTTGGTCTTGTAGCTCTGATGTGGCGATCCAAAGAGTCTTGAGTGAACTTGATATCGTTTTGCAACTTCTTGATTTGAGCGTTTTGATCGTCGATCTTCTGCTCCATCTTAGCAACTGCCTCTTCGCAAGCCTTCTTTTGAGCGTCGAATACGTTGCTGAAGTCAGGCAACTCAACTTGAGGGATGTAATCAGCCCAAGCGATGTTGCGGATGTTGCTCTCGCCAGCGAATTTAACGCGAACACCGGCTACTGCAGTTCCGTAAGAACGACCAGCTGCGCCACCTACGAACTCAGCGTTAGAGTGGAGACGATAGTGAGCACCCAAGAAGATGCCGATCCACTTGCTTACGTTGTACTCCAACTTAGAACCAGCGATGAACAACATCTTTGCGCCGTTGTCATCTTTACCGTTTTGGAACTCATAGTTGTAGATAGTTGCACCCAAACCAGCTGTTCCGAACCAGTTCAATTTCTGCCATCCTGCAGAACGATATGGAGCGATGATGTTAGAAAGGTTCACAGAACCGAAGATGTCGATGTCGTGGAACTTAGCGTCCATCTCAGCGCGTCCCTTGATAGGATCTTGATCCTTCTTGATGAACATGTACTCGAGACCCAATCCCCAACGTGGATTGAATGTTCTCTCAACCAAACCACCGATTGCCAAACCAACTTTTTGATCTGATGCTCTCAGGTAGTTGATACCACCATCTACTGCTACTGACCAGTGGTTGAATGACTCTGATGCTGATGCCTCTGCTTGTGCTTGATCTGCATCTGATGCTGCTTCTTGTGCATTAGCAGTAAATGCTAAGCTCATTGCGGCGAATAAAGCCAAAAAACTTTTTTTCATACTCTCTTGTTATAAAATTAATTGTTTAAAATTTCTAATTCCACACAAATATCCGAAATATTTTTCATATATAAAAATTATTCGAATATTTTGCGTTTATTTTTTTTCGTCAGCGTCCAACTGATTTTTCAGAGCTGCCAACTCTTCGATGTCACCCAATGTGGCTTTCTCCACTGCGATGATTGGTTCAGCCTTCTTGCTTGACTTCTTCTTGCGAGTCTCTTTCTTCTCCTCAGTGTCTTCTCCGTTAGCTGCCTTTTGAGCATCCTCGAAGATGCGGCTGTGGGACAAGATGATTCTCTTAGAATCCTTGTTGAACTCGATAACCTTGAATTGGAGCTTCTCGTCTACCTTCGCCATGCTCTTGTCTTCCTTCACCAAGTGCTTTGGTGTAGCGAAGCCTTCCACGCCGTAAGGCAATGCGATAACCGCACCCTTGTCCATCATTTCGATGATGGTTCCCTCGTGGATAGAGTCTACTGTGAAGATGTTCTCGAATACGTCCCAAGGGTTGTCCTCCAATTGCTTGTGGCCCAAGCTCAAGCGGCGGTTCTCCTTGTCGATCTCCAATACTTGTACCTCGATGTCCGCACCGATCTGAGTGAACTCTGATGGGTGTTTGATCTTCTTCGTCCAAGAAAGGTCAGAGATGTGGATCAAACCATCTACGCCCTCAGCGATCTCAACGAATACTCCGAAGTTCGTGAAGTTGCGAACCTTTGCGGTGTGCTTCGTGCCGACAGCATAGTCTGTATCGATGGTATCCCATGGATCTGGCTTCAATTGCTTGATACCCAAAGACATCTTTCTCTCTTCGCGGTCCAATGTCAAAACTACAGCCTCTACCTCGTCGCCGACTTTCATGAAGTCTTGTGCGCTGCGCAAGTGCTGTGACCATGACATCTCGGATACGTGGATCAAGCCTTCTACGCCTGGAGCGATCTCTACGAATGCTCCGTAGTCAGCCATCACAACTACTTTACCCTTCACCTTGTCACCTACCTTCAAGTTAGGATCCAAAGCATCCCATGGATGAGGAGTCAATTGCTTCAAACCAAGGGCGATGCGCTTCTTGTCGTCGTCGAAGTCGAGGATTACTACGTTCAACTTCTGATCCAACTCTACGATCTCCTCTGGGTGAGTTACGCGACCCCAAGACAAGTCTGTGATGTGGATCAAACCGTCTACGCCACCCAAGTCGATGAATACACCGTAAGAAGTGATGTTCTTGACAGTTCCTTCCAATACTTGTCCTTTCTCGAGCTTCGAGATGATATCTTTCTTCTGTTGCTCCAACTCTGCCTCGATGAGCGCTTTGTGGGAAACAACAACGTTCTTGAATTCGTGGTTGATTTTTACGACTTTGAATTCCATTGTCTTGCCTACGAACACATCGTAATCACGGATAGGCTTAACATCGATTTGTGAACCTGGCAAGAATGCCTCGATACCGAATACGTCCACAATCATACCACCCTTCGTGCGGCACTTGATGTAACCAGTGATAACTTTGTCGTTCTCCAATGCCTCGTTAACGCAATCCCAAGAGCGGGCTGCACGGGCTTTCTTGTGTGAAAGGATCAATTGGCCTTTCTTGTCCTCTTGGCTCTCGATGTATACCTCTACTTCGTCGCCAATCTTCAAATCAGGGTTGTAACGGAACTCGTTCATCGAAACGATACCGTCTGACTTGTAGCCTACATTGACTACAACTTCCCTTTTGTTCATTGAGATAACCTTTCCGATAACTACGTCCTTGTCCTTTACGACGTTCAATGTGTCATCGTACTTCTTGGTCAATTCTTCGCGGCTTACATTCGTCTGTACGTCGCCATTTTCGTAAGCGTCCCAATCAAATCCTTCTATAGGCGCTACGTTTTTTGTTAATTCACTCATTTTAATTAATTTAATAATAATTAGTCGTTAGACATTATAATTATGCAAAAAATCGGTGCAAAGTTACTCTTTTTTCTTTAATTAGAAAGGATTGTGGCTTTTTTTTCGCTATAGATGATATCTTCCCTCGAATTAATATTTATACGTTTTTGTGGATTGTTTGCTTAGTAGTTGATTCACAGTTGTTTATACGTTTGTTTTCCCTGAGGTTCTTTGTGGTGTGTACATGGAAAAAGCCGCACCGAAATTAATTAAACTCCTTAAGATAGGAATTAGACGTGTTCCATTCTTTGTAATCCACCGTGCCATGTAGGCAACCCGAAGGTGTGGCCCGCCATTGATATGGAAGTTTACGCCCGTTGTTTGTTGTAATTGTTAAGTTTAACCATAATATACGGTGCGGCGTTCCTTAATCTTTATTTTACCTCAAAGATAACTCTTTTTTTCTGTTTCTGCAAGTGGGAACACTATGGTCTTTTTACTTATTATTTTGTAACTTTGCGGATGTTTTGTGCTTCGGAAACGCTTCTGTTTCTCTTTTTTATATGTTAAAACAATGGCTGGTGTAATATATTTGATTCCTAATACGCTGGGGGAGTGCGACGTGAATCATGTCTTGCCTTCCTACAACAGGGAGGTGATTCTTGGCCTTACGCACTACATCGTGGAGGATGTACGCACGGCGAGGAGGTTCCTGAAGAAGGTGGACCCTTCCATCAATATCGACGCGCTTACTTTTTACACCTTGAATAATCATACCCCGCAGGAGGAGATCGCTTCGTACCTTTTGCCGGCCAAGTCTGGCATCAACATGGGGATCATCTCGGAGGCTGGTTGCCCCGCCATTGCGGACCCGGGTGCGGATATCGCCCGCCTGGCGCAGGAGAACGATGTGCGTGTGGTCCCGCTGGTCGGACCATCCTCGATCCTGCTGGCCTTGATGGCTTCGGGCTTCAACGGGCAGAGTTTCGCCTTCGTGGGCTATCTGCCGATCAAGCCGAACGAGCGTGACCAGCGCATCCGCCAGCTGGAGAAGCGGGCGAGCGTGGAGCGTCAGTCGCAGATCTTCATCGAGACACCGTACCGCAACGATAAGTTGTTTGAGAATATTTTGTCTGTTTGCCGCCCTTCCACGAAGGTGTGCGTCGCTTGCGACATCACGCTTGAGACGGAGTACATCAAGACGAAGAGCGTCGCCCAGTGGAAATCCGCCAAACGTCCTAATCTGGACAAACGTCCTTGTATCTTTATATTGTATTAGTGCTGTCCGCCTCCTCGTCGATGCTCGCGAGGTGTTCCGTGTCGTTCCATGACATCACGTTCCAGATGCCGTCCCTTTTCTCCACGACCGCTATGGCTGTGGATTGGGGGTGCACCGCGTGTGCGATTTCCGATATGGGTTGGTACTTGAAGTAGGTGTAGAGTGTTTTCAGTAAGGCTCCGTGCGTGACCACGAGGATGGTTTTCCCTGGGTTCTCCGCCGCGGTTCTCTCCATGAACTGGCCGGCTCGTTTCCTCACCTCGTCGTAGGTCTCGCAACCTTCCCGTTTGTATTGCTCGGGGTGGTGCCAGAAGAGGTCGATTTCCTCTGGGAACCTTTCCATGAGGTCGTCGATGAGTATGCCTTGCCAATCGCCCATCAGGATCTCCTTCAGTGCGTTGTCCGGGATGATGGGTAGGTTTCTTTTCCCTAGTATGAGCTGGGTGGTCTTCATGGCTCTGCGTTGCGGACTGGAAAAGACGAGGTCGAAATCAACATCTTCGAGCCTTTCCCCTAAAGCGATCGCTTGTCTCTCGCCGAGGGGGGTGAGGTCCGTCTCATGCTGCCCTTGCATCCTCTTCTCCTGGTTCCAGTCTGTCTGACCGTGCCTGACTAGGTAAAAACGTGTCATGTCTTGTTCAAGTAAAAAGAAAGGAGTCGCACACGATGGCGGACTCCTTCCGATTCGTTTTTATTGTAAGGCGATGATTAAACAGCTTCCTGTTTAACGATAGCCTCCATGCCGCGGTAGTATCCACAAGAACCGCATACTCTGTGGTATAAGTGGAGCGCGCCGCATTTAGGACATACTGCCAATGTTGGAGCTACTGCCTTGTAATGAGTTCTTCTCTTCGCTCCTCTCGATTTACCTTGTCTTCGTTTAGGATGTGCCATTTTGTTTATAATTTAAATTAGTTATTGTCTATGAGTTTTTTCAGGGCGTCCCAGCGTGGGTCGGTTTCTTTCTTGCCACCTTCGTCGGCGCTGGTCTCCTCTGTTGTCTCTTCTCCGGGCTCCCGTTCTATCGCCAAGTGCTCTTTAAGAACTTTGGCGGTCTCCTCGTCGCATTCCCCCTCCGGATGAACGTGGCGGATAGGTATGTGGAGGGCGATGAACTCATACATGTACCATGAGAGATCCATCTCTCCATCTTCCTCGGAGACGATTACCAACTGGTCGTCCTCTTCCTCTTTGTTTTCTCCGAACTTCACTGTGAGGTGTTCCTCGCAGGAGATCGGCTGATCCATCTCTCCCAAACATCTGTCGCACAATACCATGACCGTGCCCTTCAGTTGGAATGTCAAGAGGAAAGAATGCTCGCTTTTTTGGACGGTCACGTCTGCTTGCACGTTCCCTTTCCGTATTTCCGGGCCATCAACTCCCTCGAAAAATTTGTCGTCCAATTTGTATTGGTATCGGTGTGTGCCGACTTCCAAATCTTTCAGCGGAATAATATATGTCTCTTCTCTTTCCACTTTCGTATGGATTCTAAAAAACTCCGCAAAGTTACAAAAAATAGTGATATTTTAGACTCCCTCCGTGTTCAATTTTGCAAATTTTTGCAATATTTAATTTAATAACCTGACATTCAATTTTTTACTTCTTTGTTTAGGATGATTCTAAAGGTGGTTCCCTTATCTATTTCAGAGTGCTTGACGAATATTTTCCCCTTGTGGTACTCCTCTATGATTCTTTTCACGAGCGAAAGACCTAATCCCCAGCCTCTTTTCTTGGTGGTGAAGCCAGGGGAGAATACCGTCTCGAATTTGGATTTCGGGATACCCTTTCCGGTGTCGCTCACGTCGATGATCACTTTCTCTTTTTCTTGTGACACTTCCACGTTGATGTGTCCCTCTCCCTCCATGGCGTCGATGGCGTTCTTGCATAGGTTCTCGATGACCCACTCGAAGAGGGGCTGGCTGAGGGCTACGATGATTGGCTCCTCGCTCTTGGTCTGGTAGGTGATCTGCACCTTGTTGGAGGTGCGTTTCCGCATATAGGAGAGGGAGTTCTGCAGGATGGCGTCTATGCTTATCGGGGAGAGCTCCGGTATGGAACCGATCTTGGAGAATCGCTCCGCGATGGTGCGCAGTCGGTTGACGTCCTTCTCCATCTCCGACATGAGGTCCGGGTTGACCTTCTCCTCCTTCAGTATCTCGACCCAGGCGAGTAGGGAAGAGATCGGGGTCCCCAACTGATGGGCCGTCTCCTTGGAGAGTCCGACCCACACCCTGTTCTGCTCGGAGCGTTTGGCGCTGGCGAACACGAAGAAGATGATGGCGAAGAAGGCGAGGATGATGCCCCATTGGATGTAGGGGTAGTACTCCAGCTTGTTCAGCATGGTCGAGTTGCCGTAATAGAGATGGTGCTTGATGTTTTCGTCAATGGTGATCTCTATGGGTTGGTTCTCCCGCTGGAACTTCTTGACCATCGTCCGCAGGAACTCTTCGCTGTTCTCTTCCGGCACCTCTATGTTACGGTGGACGGTCACGGTCCCTGTCTCGTCGACGACAAGTACGGGGATGTTGGTGTTGCCCTCGATGACCTTCATGAGGAAGGCGAGGTCTGACTCGTCGGTGTCTGTCACGAGCCTATGGGTGGCCTCCGCCCAAAGGCTGATCCTTTGGCGCTCTTCCTTGGCCATCTCCTTCGTCAACAGGTGGGTGTAGTACATGGACAGTCCCACGATCAGCAGGGCGACCGAGGAGAAGATGTACTTTATCTTTTTCAGATTGTTGAAGGAGGTTTTCATGGCTCTATCTGTATTTTCCCTCATCGCAGTCTTCCAAGATGCTGAGGTAACTGTTGTAGCGGGATATGCTGATGGTGTGCTCCTCTATCGCGCGGAGCACGGAGCATCCTGGCTCGTGTATGTGGGTGCAGTTGCCGAACCGGCAGTTGCTGGATTCCCTGAAGATCTCGGGGAAGTAGTGGCCGACCTCCTCTTTCTTGAAGTCGATGGTGCCGAACCCCTTGATGCCCGGGGTGTCGATGAGGCTTGTCTCCTCGTCCAGTTCGAACATTTCGGAGAAGGTGGTGGTGTGCATCCCTTTGTTGTGCACGTCGGATATCTCCCCCGTCTTGGCGCTGAAGGTGGGGCAGATGGCGTTGATGAGCGATGATTTGCCCACGCCCGAGTTGCCGGAGAGGAGCGATGTCTTGCCTTGTATCATCTCCTTGAGCCGCTCGATGTTCTCCCCCGTCTGGGCGGACACGGCGATGCATGGGTAGCCGATGGTCTCGTAGAGGTTGATGAGGGCGTTCATGTACTCCTTTTCGCCCTCGTCGTAGAGGTCCGTTTTGTTGATGACGAGGATGGAGGGCACCTGGTAGGCCTCGCTTGTCGCCAAGGCTCTGTCGATGAATGTGGTGGAGGTCTCCGGGTGGTTGATGGTGACCGTCAGCAGTAGCTGGTCGACGTTCGCCGCGATGATGTGCAACTGCTTGGAGAGGTTCGTGGGCTTGCGCACGATGTAGTTCTTGCGGTCCTCGATACCGTGGATCCAACCGATGCCGGAGGCGGGCATATCGAAAGAAACCCGATCGCCGACGGCAACCGGGTTAGTGCTTTTGATACCCTTGATTCGGAAGTTACCCTTGATTTTACATTCGTAGAGTTGGCCGTCGGAATCGTTTTTGACCCAATAGCCGCTTCCTGTGTTTTTGACCACAAGTCCGATCATACTGTCATCACCTCTTTCTCTTTGGCGGCGAGGATGTCCTCGACTTTCTTGATGAACTTGTCGTGGATCTTCTGAACCTCAGCCTCGGCGTCCTTCTCGGCGTCTTCAGCCAGGCCGTTCTTGATCTCCTTCTTCAAACCGTCGATGGCGTCTCTTCTGGCGTTGCGGATGCTGATCTTAGCGTCCTCACCCTCGGCGCGGGTTTGCTTCACCAAAGTCTTACGGCGCTCCTCCGTCAACGGTGGGATGCCCAAGCGGATGATCTCTCCGTTGTTCTCAGGGGTGATGCCCACCTCGGAAGCCATGATGGCCTTCTCGATCTCAGGGATCAGTTTCTTCTCCCAAGGTTGGATCGCGATGGTGTGGGCGTCAGGAGTGGTGATGGTCGCCACGTTGGAAAGAGGCACCACGCTACCGTAGTAGTCCACGCGTACACCGTCCAGGATGCGCACGTTCGCTTTACCTGCCCTGATGCGCGCCAAAGCGTCGTCCAAAAAGAGTAGGGACTGCTCCATCTTCTCCTCCGCTGCCTTCAAATATTCTTTTATTTCTGCCATAATAATCTATTATTAGTGTTTCGTTTGTGATATTAATTGCGCGAAAATAGGAAAAAAAACGAAACCCGTATTGTTTCGTCGCAAATATTGTCATTTTAACCCCAGGGCGTTGCCCATGGGCTATATCTGTCAAGGCCTTTCAGGCCTATTCGCTTAATGTTAGGGCGAATAGTATGGTTACCTGCGCATATGTCTATCTGCCATTTCGATTCCTTGCATAGTAAATCGTAAATAGCTAATAGTAAAAAACTATTGTTTTGCCCGCAAATGATACCGTATGTGTCCCGCCCGGTCCATCTCCTTCAGGATTGTCGGGCTGGTTCTCTCCTTGAGGGCTTCCAGCGCCTCGTCCCAATCCTTGTAGGTGCGCAGGTATCTACCCATGATGTCGTAGGCCTCTATGCGCAGGAGGTCCTGGAGGGGTTCCTCCTTCATGGTCACCTCTACGCTTGTGGGTTTCTCCTCTTCGCAGTTGTGGAGGGGGAACTGCACGCCCGTGTTGATCTCCACGCCAGCCTCGTATTCGATCGGGGCGGTTGTGACGGTGTCCCCTTCGCAGGATATGAGACGGAAGACGTAGGGACCGATCTTCGTCTTGTCCTCGTCTATGCCAGCGTTCTCGACGTAGAAGTTATACATCTCCCGGTGGATGGGCACGAAGGTGCCGTCGCTGCGTTGGTACTCCAATTGGCTGATTCTGTAACGGATGTCGTAGAATATTGCCTTGAAGTAGAATTGGCTGGTTCCCTTCTCGAACTTGACCTTGATGTCCTCTTCCTCGCAGGGGATGAATTGCCAGCGGATAGGGATCCTTCCCGCTTCCATGGTTCCTATCTTGACGAAGGAGCCAGTGCTGAAATCGATGTCGCCCGGCTTACATTCCGGGCAGCGGTCCACCACCTTCACGGTGACTTCCCCCAGCGGACCGAACGCCCTCACGCAGGCGCCGCAGGCGAAGCTGCTGTCGTATTGGGAGTGGTTCATCGCGCAGTGGAAGATATCGTCCTCCTCCACGTATATGCCGCAGTTTCCGCCGTTGCTGCCGGCCACGCCACCGTACTGCGTGCCTTCGCCGGTGTACCAAGTGGTGTCGCATGCTTGGATGGGGAATGCGTTTGCGGTGAGCCTGGTGAGCAGGCACAGTGCGAGGAGGGTAAGGGTTTTGGTGCTTTTCATAATCCGTAATATTTTTAAATCGTATATGGAATCGTCTCTAATTCGAGTGTCATTGGATATGGCTTGACCATGTAAGATAGGGTGTCTGCGCAATGTAGTCTCAATTGCCCTGATACTAATCGAATGTAAGCTTTGTAATCTCCTACCTCCAACATTTTGTCACCCACGGTGTAAGTTCCATCGTATCTTGTGCTCCATGCAATTGTTCCCGTGTCATATTTTAGGTAAAGTACTGCGCTTGTTGGATTGCCATCTGGTGCCACTGTCAGTTTTGCTTTATAATAAATTATAGCTGATACTGGGGTGTAATTTGGATCTGCAATTTTAGCTACCACATCGTAAAAATTGATTCGAGCCAGCACCACCGTGCTATTTACTGAATATGCGTTTTCACAAATCAATTTCACATGCAAATTTGTGGAATCGGGATAAATGTACAAAGGGTGTGTCGTTGGGAATGCTATTCCTGTCAAATAACGTTCGTAATAATACTTGGTTGGTGCAACACGCAAATCACTTCCACTGACAATAGGTGTAGCGACATTTATGTTTTTATTGTCTGAAACGCTTAATTCGCCATCTATTTTTGCTGTATCGATATAGGCATCGCCTATCCTTGCCAGCACATTCCCCAGACAGTTAATGAATGTGTTGTTAATTATTTTAACGGAGTTATTTACTTTCGCTGAAAGTTTCAATACCCCCACGGATACATTGACGAACTCAATGATGTTGTTCTCAATATCAATATCCTCAATGTTCGGATATTGACCTACACTCTCCAATGGATGAAATTGGAATAGGTTTATCGGCACATTGCCGCTGCGTACACCTGTAAATTTGTATGTGTTGTTGCGGCATGTGAAATTGATGGCATAGAAATAACTCGAACGCAACAAAACCTGCGGAGCATATATTTTATTGCCTTCTACCACTACGGAATCCATGTAGAAGCCCTCGTTTGTTGAGTGCATGGTCATTCGTGCGGGATTATTTATATGGGAGTGCACTGCGTAGATTTCCGGGTGAATTTCCACAACATTATTGATAAATGATCGAGTATGCATTGTGTATGGGTTGTTGTATGCCTTCGATTTAAATATCTCACAATAAACATTCGCATTCGATCCTAAACTAAGAATGTCATTGACGATATTATTTGCATAGGTGACAATGTCGTCAGACAAATAGCAATCGTAAGTGGCAGTCTGTGTTGATGTGGAATTGTTGACTGTGACACATTTGGCAATTATATTGTTGCGAAAAATCGTTTCGTGTTGCTCGCTTAGCACTGCACAGTGGTATGTGGTAAGCTGATCAACGTTATCCACTATCCAAACTCCGCCATCAAAGTGGTTGCCCGTGATGTCCGTTTTCCCCGAATAGCTACTTGCCAACGCTGCATTATTAAATTCATTGTTTCTGCTGATATTAATGGCAACGTTATAATTGGTGAACGAATTGTTAATGATTTTGACGGATCCGAACACTGCATCGTAAATTTTTATGCCATTGTAGTGTTTAGGGTTGAATCCATTCCATTCAATTTTCGAGTTGATAATCCGCAACGAGTGTACTTTGGGAAAATTTCCTGTGGGTACAAAATCGTAATATTGGAGATTTATCAATGTCCTTATGTTAATAAGATTACAATTTGTGATATGGATATAATCAATGCTAAAGTCGATAGAATCTGCCATAAACATATTCCAATTCGCATTAAGGTCATTTATGGTCAGATCCTTCATCTCGATGGCGAATCCGTTGCTGACCGTGAGTTTATACCCCTCATACTGCTCGTCCACTCCTTCCACTTTATCGGAAGTCACATTAATGGTTCCGTTGCACAGATGCAGGGCATAGTCGAGATTTAGATTAGAGCTTAATCTCATGCATATTGTCTTGCCTTTCAAATCGATTACTTTCACCTTGTTTGCCAATAATGATTGCAGACGGTAGAAGTTGAAATCCGCCCATTCTGTTCCTTCCCTGAATCCACAAGAGTCAACCTCTCCGATGCAGGCATTCGGAGATGGAATCAGTTGAGGAATCCATTTGCCCCCACATGAAACAAGTTTTACAATAACGTTAGGTATTAACGTGCGGTATTTTGTTACTCCATCTGACAAAGTGTCTGTGTAGTCATCGTCACCTATCCACCATTTCGCTTCTGGTAAGGACAATATCGCTCCTACACCTGTTTCTTGTGCCGGGTTGTTGAGAAACGCTAGACCTTTTCCTCCGACATTGTTCGTTGAGTTCATTAAAGTAAGTTCAGCACCATCTGCGAAGGCTTCACCATTCTGTTTTACTATCCTTCTTATTAGGTAAACGTAGTCTGCATAATCGTTCACGACGATGGTGTTCACACTCTCAGGAATTTTCAGAACAGACCATCTGTCAACATTTGTGGATATGTTGTAGGAATCATCGGATAATTTTGTGAGAGGATGGATTCTCGTGAAACTTGTTCCGCTGACTGTCGGGGATGTCGCATAGCTGGTTATTGATAATTGGGATGGTTCAACGTTCGAGAAAAAATCTATATTTATCGTATGGTTCAAATCCACATCTTCTGGTGCGAGCAATATGTTGACATTATAAGCACCCGTTCCTGTTGCATAGCTGTGGGCTATCACGCACAGTCCCAATTCCCTCATTATTGAGACTTTAAAGTTGTCTATGTCAAAACAGAGTTCAACGTCCACCAATTTTACAAAATTGAGGCCGTCCTTAACAGAACCAAGGATCTTCAACTCAAAGAATTTTGTCGTTGAGGGAATCTCACAAACAACATGCTTGAATGGTTGTGCGATGGTTGAATTCGTGTCCGAGAATGTTCCTATATAATCAAACAATCCTGGTGCGGAGAGGCTTCTGCTCTCTCGTTGTTTAGAGTCCATTTCCATAACTTTTCCTCCTTCTAAAAAATATTTACATATAAATTCCACTTGTTTTTTCATTTCAGGAAACCGCACATCATCAACCATTCTCCGTTCAATCAAAACATAACACATTGTAGGAAGCCTTGCAACCTTCATTTATGCCATACACATCACATTGGTACTCCACAGAACAAAAACAACCGATAAAATGCTAGTATGTCGGTAAAAATATAAATTTAACAAGAAAAATAAAAATTATATTGTGTACTTTTTTGAAAATCAGTTTATTTTTTATATTTTAGTAAAAATAACATTATGTCTCACACTCAAATCTAAAGCTTATGAGAAAGACCTTTACCACATTATTTTTGTTGCTGGTCACCTGCTATGTTGCTTCCGCAGCCAACTATCTTACTCTTACGGCGAGGGTAGACGGAGCCTATTTCTCCAAATCTGTCACAGGGTCAGCAAATCCGAACATTGAATACTCTTTGGATGATGGGCAGACATGGACCGAACTCGCAAAAAAAGCAGTCACTTTGGAAAAGGTGGGCGACAAGGCCCTGCTAAGAGGGGTCAATCCAGAGGGGTTTTCCTTTGGAATCAATAGTTACACATGTTTCGTCTCATCTAGTTCCATTGCAGCAAGTGGAAGTGTGATGAGTCTGATTGATGGAGTGGGTGAAACCGATACGATCCCCAATGCGAGGTGTTTTTACAGATTGTTTTACAATTTCCCCAATCTGGTGAGTGCCCCCGAACTGTCTGCCACAATGTTGGCTGAGAACTGTTATGAGGAAATGTTTAATGGTTGTAAGACACTACCGAATGCCCCCGCACTCCCCGCCACAAAGTTGTCTAAAAATTGCTACAATGGAATGTTTAATGGATGCCGTAACCTGAGACAAGCACCAGAACTCCCTGCTACAACATTGGCTGAGGGGTGCTACCAAAACATGTTTAAAGGATGTAAGAACATATCGAATGCGCCGGATCTCTCAGTCCAAGAACTGGCCAAAGACTGTTACAACGGGATGTTTTATGGTTGTACCGGCTTGACACAAGCACCTGAACTGCCCGCTACCACATTGGCCAATTCATGCTACAAGGATATGTTTTATGGTTGCACTAAATTGGCACAAGCACCTGAACTGCCTGCCACCACATTGGATATCGGATGCTACAGCGGAATGTTTTATGGTTGTACTGGCCTGATACAAGCACCTGAACTACCCGTCACGGAACTAGCTGTTGGATGCTACAGCAGAATGTTTTATGGTTGTACTGGCCTGACGCAGGCACCTGAACTACCTTCCACTACGCTAGCCACGAACTGTTACGCATATATGTTCCAGAATTGCTCCAGTCTGACGCATGCACCCGAACTACCCGCCACGGAATTGGCCGAAACTTGCTACATGAGCATGTTCAATGGTTGCTCCAGCCTGACACAAGCACCTGAACTGCCTGCTGCGACGTTGGTCAAAAACTGTTACGCCTATATGTTTGACGGATGCCAAAATATCTCGCAAATTAAGGTCAACTTCACCGAGTGGATGGAGTGGGATCCCGAACATCGCTATGGGAGCGGCACTTGGGCCAGTGGAGTAGCCTCCCACGGTACATTCATCTGCCCGAAAGCGTTGCCTAAACAATACGAAGATTACGGCGCAAAAATACCTCCGAGATGGGAGGTGCAATATATCGATGCCGAGGAACCCGATACGACGGGGTGCATCGCTTGGATGGATAGTCTTACCATATACGTGACCAGAGCCGAGGGCCTTGTTGAGGTATACAATCTTGGGGGTGAACATCTGCATAGCGCTCAGGCCAACGCCTCCGATACGATAAGTTTCACTATGCCTGACTACGGTGTCTATCTTATCAAGAACGATACGAATACCGTGAAGGTTTGCCTCTACAATTACCTTACCTTCACAGCTGGGGTAGACAATTGCCGTTTCACGATAAGACGCAAATCGGCTGCTTCATATGATAATATCTTCTACTCTTTGGATTACGGACAGACATGGTCCAAATACTTTTTCGGCGATACGGTCACGTTGGCCCAAAAGGGTGATAAGGCCTTATTGCAGGGGAACAACCCGAATGGGTTCTCCATTGGTTACGACAGTAACGCCGACAGCCCTGAAAAATACATTCACTTCGTCATCCTCGATTCCATCGCCGCGAGCGGTAGTGTGATGAGCCTGATAGACAGCACGGGGCGTAAGGATACGGTACCGTCTAAATGGTGCTTCTATGGCTTGTTTGCTGACTGTGACAAGCTGACGCAGGCACCCGAACTGCCCGCCACCACATTAACTAACTGTTGCTACAAGGAAATGTTCCGTGGATGCACCGGTTTGACGCAAGCGCCCGAACTGCCCGCCACCACACTGGCAGTCCGTTGCTATCAGGAAATGTTCCGTGGATGCAGCGGCTTGACACAAGCACCTGCATTGCCTGCCACCACATTAACAGACTATTGCTACCAGGGTATGTTTCAGGAATGTACAGATTTGACGCAGGCACCCGAACTTTCTGCCACCGTAGTGGCAGACTATTGCTGTCAGGGTATGTTCCAGGACTGCAGTAGCCTGACACAGGCGCCCTCACTTCCTGCCATCGCATTGGCTCCTAGCTGCTACTCCGGTATGTTCTACAATTGCACCAGTCTGACGAAGGCACCAGAACTGCCTGCCACTACGCTGGCCTATTATTGCTATGCGGGCATGTTTAACGGTTGCACCAACCTGACGCAGGCGCCTGAACTCCCCGCCACTACGCTGGCTAACAGTTGCTACGCCGCCATGTTCGCGGATTGTGTGAATCTCTCACAGGCACCCGCACTGCCCGCCACGAGGTTGTTCAATTATTGCTACCAAAGTATGTTTGAAGGATGCACCAGCCTGACGCAGGCGCCCGCACTCCCCGCTGACACGATGGCCTACTATTGCTACTGCAGGATGTTCGAGCGTTGTAGTGGATTAACGCAAGCTCCTGAACTGCCAGCCCTCAAATTGCATAATGGATGCTACTCCCTTATGTTCGCCGGTTGTACCAGTCTGACGCAGGCTCCAGAACTACCGGCCACCACACTGGTTAATGAGTGCTACAAATACATGTTTAAGAACTGCACCAGTCTGACGCAGGCACCCGAATTGCCTGCCACGAAACTTGTTACGGCTTGTTACGGACATATGTTTGATGAATGTCGTAGCCTCTCTTTCATCAAGGTCAACTTCTCGAATTGGGTCGTATGGTTTTCTGACACGGACCATGAAGACACCTGGGTCAAAAACGTAGCCACTACCGGCACATTCGTCTGTCCGAAGGATTTGACTATACAATATGGCGACAATAGAATCCCGGAGGGATGGAATGTGCAATTCATCAAGGAGGAGGTGGTCTTCTCCGCTTGGGGTGAGGATCATACCATCCACGTGGTCGGTGCCGAGGGCCTTGTCGAAGTCTATGACGACAACGGAGAACTGTTGCACAGCGCACAGGCCAGCATCGATGATACGGCCAGCTTCATAATGTCCGATTACGGAGTCTACGTCGTCAAGACAGACAGCGACAGCGTGAAGGTATGTTTGTACAACTACCTCACCCTTACATCGGAACAGGACGGATCGGGGTTCTCCATGGAATATAAATCTTCGCAGGCAGGAGTAAAACTCCCTACTGTCCAGTACTCTTTGGACTATGGACGGACTTGGAATGATCTCACATTCTACCAAGAAGTCTCTTTGGAAAAGAAAAACGCCAAGGTTTTCCTGCGGGGAGATAATCCTGATGGATTTTCACAGGGAAGCAATGCCTATGTGTACTTTAAGTTGCGAGGCCACTACTCCGCGAGCGGTAGCGTGATGAGCCTGGTAGATAGCACGGCTTCGAGCACGACAATTCCGAACGAGGGTTGCTTCTATGGCTTGTTCAATAACTGCGCTGGCCTGACGCAGGCGCCCGAACTCCCCGCCACGACGTTGACCAACAATTGTTATGTGATTATGTTTAATGGTTGCACGAGACTGACGCAAGCACCTGAGCTCCCTGCCGCCGCATTGACTAAAAATTGCTACTATGGAATGTTTAGGGGATGTAGTGGACTCACGCAAGCGCCGGAACTTCCAGCCACCACATTGGCCAACAGTTGCTACTATGAAATGTTCAAGGGGTGCACCAGCCTGACGCAGACGCCGGCACTTCCAATCACCGCATTGGACACCAAATGCTACTACGGAATGTTTAATGGGTGCACAGGACTCACGCAAGCGCCTGAACTGCCTGCCACCACGTTGGCTAACAGTTGCTATGGCGAAATGTTCAAGGGTTGCACGGGTCTGACACAGGCACCTGTACTCTCCTCCACGAAGCTGGCTAACAGCTGTTACGTCGGAATGTTTGAGGAGTGCAGAAGCCTGGTGCAGGCGCCTGAACTCCCTGCCACCACATTGGCTCCTGGTTGCTACAACCGCATGTTCAGTAATTGCGATAGTCTGGCGCAGGCGCCAGAACTGCCCGCCACCACGCTGGCTGGTAGTTGCTACGAAGCCATGTTCAGTGGGTGCGACAAACTGACGCAGGCGCCGGTACTCCGGGCCACCACGCTGGCTCCTGCCTGCTATAAGGAGATGTTCGCGGACTGCATCTCTTTCACGCAGGCACCTGAACTGCCCGCCACCACGCTGGAAAAATATTGCTACTACGGAATGTTCAATCATTGCACTAACTTGACGCAGGCACCGACTCTTCCAGCCGACACATTGGCTGATTACTGCTATGCGTATATGTTCTCCCGATGCGCCAGCCTGACGCAGGCTCCTGTGATGTCCGCTACCACGCTGGCCACATCTTGTTGCCAGTCCATGTTCGCCTACAGTACCAGTCTGACGCAAGCGCCAGAACTGCTTGCCACCGAGCTG
Organism: Paludibacteraceae bacterium; assembly: GCA_045226255.1. GTDB lineage: Bacteria > Bacteroidota > Bacteroidia > Bacteroidales > Paludibacteraceae > UBA1181. Next base: position 32,840 of record JBGVCG010000009.1, read on the forward strand.
GCGGAGGGTTGCTACACCTTCATGTTCAATGGGTGCGAGAGCCTTTCCCTCATCAAGGTCCACTTCACCGAATGGATCCCTTGGGACGAGGCTGCCGAATCTGATAATTGGGTCGTTGATGTCGCCCCTGCCGGCACATTTGTCTGCCCGAGAGAATTGCCTGTGAAATATGGAGAGGGCAAAATTCCTGTGGGTTGGGAGGTGCGATATGTCGGTGAGGGAGAGGTGCCCGATTCGGTCTCTTTCTCCGCATGGGGGGAGAACCTCACCATCCTTGTCAGCGGTGCAGATGGACTCGTCGAGGTGTATGACGCCAACGGAGAACTGTTACAGAATGCTCAGGCTAACACCACCGACACGATCAGCTTCTTAATGCCCGACTACGGAGTCTACGTCGTCAAGGCCGACACTGACAGCGTGGAAGTTGTTTTGTGCAACTACCTCACCTTCACTGCCGAAAAGGACGGGGCTAGTTTCACGATAAACTATAAGAATACCCAATCGAATGTGGAAATGCCTAATGTCGTGTACTCTTTGGATGGCGGACGGAAATGGTATAGACTCTCGCACGGAGAATATGTCGTCCTGGAGAAGAAAGGAGACAAGGCCATGCTAAAGGGTATTAACCCTGATGGATTCTCCCAAGGAAGCAATAGCTACGCTTACTTCGGGACGCGAGGTCTCATCGCCGCGAGCGGTAGCGTGATGAGCTTGATTGGTGACACTGCGGACAGTGATACGATACCGAACGAGGGTTGCTTCTACGGCTTGTTCAATAACTGTGCTGGCCTGACGCAGGCGCCCGAACTTCCCGCCACGACGTTGACCAACAACTGTTATGTGATTATGTTTAACGGTTGTACGAACCTGACGCAGGTGCCTGAGCTTCCTGCCACCACACTGACCAAGAATTGCTACTATGGAATGTTTAGGGGTTGCAGTAAACTGACGCAGGCACCCGTATTACCTGCCATGGTGCTAACGTATGGCTGCTATTATGAGATGTTTAGAGGATGTGCCAGCCTGACGCAAGCGCCCGAACTTCCTGCCACCACATTGGCTGAAAATTGCTATCGTGGTATGTTTAACGGTTGCACCAACCTGACACAGACGCCTGAACTGCCTGCCTCAACAATGGCTAAAGGTTGCTATGGCGAAATGTTCAAAGGTTGCACGGGTCTGACTCAGGCACCTGTACTCTCCTCCACGAAGCTGGCTAACAGCTGTTACGTCGGAATGTTTGAGGATTGCAGCAACCTGGCGCAGGCGCCTGAACTCCCTGCCACCACATTGGCTTCCGGTTGCTACAACCGCATGTTCAGTAATTGCGATAGTCTGGCGCAGGCACCGGAACTGCCCGCCACCACATTGGCTAGTAATTGCTACGAAGCCATGTTCAGTGGGTGCGACAAACTGACGCAGATGCCGGTACTCCGGGCCACCACGCTGGCTCCTGCCTGCTATAAGGAGATGTTCGCGGATTGCATCTCTTTCACGCAAGCGCCTGAACTGCCCGCCACTACGATGGAAAAATATTGCTACTACGGAATGTTCGATCATTGCACTAACCTGACGCAGGCACCGGCTCTTCCGGCCACCACGTTGGCTGATTACTGCTATGCGAATATGTTCTTCCGATGCACCAGCCTGACGCAGGCGCCTGTGATGTCAGCTACCACGCTGGCCACATCTTGTTGCCAGTCCATGTTCGCCTACAGCACCAGTCTGACGCAAGCGCCAGAACTGCTTGCCGCCGAGCTGGCGGAGGGTTGCTACACCTTCATGTTCAATGGGTGCGAGAGCCTTTCCCACATCAAGGTCCACTTTACTGAATGGATTCCTTGGGACGTGGTTGACGAAACTGATAATTGGGTCATTGATGTCGCCCCTGCCGGCACATTCGTTTGCCCGAGGAAATTGGCTGTGAAATATGGTGCCAATAGTATCCCGGAGGGCTGGGAGGTGCAGTTCTTCGAGCCGGAGATAGATCCTAACGAAGAGGTCACCAACGGGGAGGACACCGCTTTCTGTGGCATCTCTGTCTGGACGGAAAACGGAACCATCTGCGTGTGCGGGACGGAGGAGACTATTGAGGTGTTCGGCGCCAAAGGTGAATTGATACGTACCTTGCGAGGAAAAGCCTCGGAGACCGTGCGGTTCGCCATGCCTGCGGGCAGAGTCTATATCCTCAGGATCGGCGCACAGCGTGTGAAGGTGTTATTGTGAGGCTTGTGGTATTGTAGGACTTAAAGGAAAGGCAGACAACATTGCGCGTTGTCTGCCTTTTTATTTTTTCAAATACGCCTTCCTCTCCTCTTCGGGGAATTTCTCGATGGCGTATCTCAGGGTGGTTCTTGGCATTGTCTTGTAGCGGGTGGAGAGGTACTCCTTTAGCTTTCCGACATCCTTTTTCCCTGCCTCCCGCAGGAGCCAGCCCGTCGCTTTCTGGATGAGGTCGTGCGGGTGGTGGAGCAGTATGTCCGCTATTCGGAAGGTGTCGTCGGTCTCTCCGTTACGGATGAATTTCATGGTGCTGACGATTCCGATGCGTTGCTCCCAGATGGTCTTGCCCTTCTCCGCCAGTTGGTAGAGTAGGGTGCGGTCTTTGTCGAGGAGCCACGTGCCGATGATCTCGTAGCAGGTGAGGTCGACGAGGTCCCAGTTGTTGATGTGGGCGGTGTGGCTCAAATAGAAGTCCACGCACCTTTTTTGCGTCTCAGGGTCGCCCTTCGCGTGGCTGAAGATCTGGATGAGCGTCAGCAGGGCGGCCAGGCGTATCTCGTGGTAGGGGGAGGCGACGCACTCCTCCAACTCGTCGAAGCCGGTGCTCTTCCATTGTCGCTTGACGATCTCCCTGGTGGTGGGCACTTTGATGCCTAGGAAGAGGTCTCCCTCCCCGTACTGCCCCGGTCCTGTCTTGAAGAAGCGGGAGAGGTGGCGGGCTTGCGCCTCGTCCTTGTGCGCCATCAGTATGTTCGCTAATTGGCTCATACGCTTTGCGGAGTGGTCTTATTTGTTCTCTTTGACGAAGTCCTGCATCTTCTGGCACAGAACGTCCATCTTCCCTTTATTCCCCTTGGCGTAGTAGATTTTATTGAACTCCTCGTGGAACTCGATGAAAGTCAGCTTGCCGCATTTTTTGTTCTGCCCGTTGTAGCTGCAGAGCCGGTTCTCCAATTCGATTTGGTAAAGCTCGTTGCCCCCTTTCTCTTTGCAGTATGCCAAGTAGAGGGAGGAGCAGAGGAAGTCTCTGAAACATTCATTCTTCTTGTTCGATTCTTTTAGGTAATGCTCGATGAAGGGTTGGCAGAGGGATTGGAAGAACGGGTGCTCGCATTTTGCGTTCGCATGGCAGCTCCAGCTGTCGTATACCATGCCACATCCGGTCTGGAACAGCGTGCTCGATTTCTTTTTGTTTTCGTAGGTGCGGATGGTGTGCCGGAAGTCGAAAGGGGAGACTTTGGCGGTGATATACGCGTATGGCTTCTTTGTCTTGTGGTTCAGCCAAGAGAATTGCTCGTTGATGACCTGGTCCACCCAAGTGAGGTAGGAGGTGATGAGGGGAGACAATTCTGCGATGTTGTTGTCGTAGCGGATGACGCTGGCGAACTCTTCCAGCATAGGCAGGGCCACTTTCATGAGGGAGTCTCCTTTGCGGCTGACGCCTGTGTATCGTGGATCCTTCTCGATATGACCCGCCTTGTAGCGGTAGAAGTAGGATGCCGCGCTCAGTTCGCTCATGTCATCCTCCACACTGTTCAGCCAATCCACAAGTTGGTAGCTGGTGTATTTGGCGGTGTTGATGGTGCCGATCGTGGAGTTGTATAGGTTGGAGAAGTCCCACGGGGAGGAGAAGTTCAGCGGGTCGTTGCTTCCTCTGACGTTCTTCTTCTGGCTCTCGTTCTGGTAGGTGCGGATGGAGTTCGCCAACATGAGGAATCCGTTCACGTTCGAGAATTCGACGTTGGCGTAGTTGCTCTTGAAGAATTCGTCCTCACGCCAGTATTTGTTCGCCTCGCCCGGTTTGCCTTGCGCCGATAGGCCTTGACATCCGATGACTACTAATGCCGCGATGAGAAACGCCTTTTTCACCTTTGATGTTTGTTTGAATCTATTCATGGTATTGGACTCTTATTTGTTTTAAAATATACTATACGCTTACTTTCATGATGCAATATTCGCTATTTTTATCGATTTTTCCAACTGCCATTTGTTTATTTTGCCTTATGAATTGATATTTTTATACGAATTTTAATAAAAATGTATTCCGCGAAAAAATAAAACAAAAAAGGCTTTTCGTTTTGTCAAGTGAGAAAACGGACTTATCTTTGTGACGCAAACAAAACAGGTAGATTTTTTCATAGTTAAGGTGGGTGTGCAGAAGTCGGGAGATTTTTGCACACTATTTTTTTATTTACTATTTAGCTATTTACAATTTACTATTTGGCATTGGGGATTTACTATTTAGCCATTTACAATTTACTATTTGTGGTGATGCGATGGTTTTGCGTCCTACTCCGTGTCCTTTTTTTTTCTGTGAGTAATTCTATTCCTTCCTCCTTTGATATTTTATATTTTTATAGCTTATACCGCTAAAGATTTGTTAACTTTGCTTCGTAATCGTTTGGAAGGATATGGATAAGTGTGATTTTATAGGAATTATTCCGGCAAGATATGCCTCCACCCGTTTCCCAGGCAAGCCTCTGGTGAAGATAGGGGGGAAGAGTATGATCCAACGTGTGTATGAACAGGTCTCCAAGGTGCTGGACTGCGTCTATGTGGCGACGGACGACACCCGTATCTCCGAGGCGGTCACTGCTTTCGGCGGCAAGGTGATGATGACCTCCGACCAGCACAAGAGCGGTACGGACCGTTGCTTCGAGGCTTATGTCAAGTCGGGGACGGGTAGGCGAGTGATCGTGAATATCCAAGGCGATGAACCTTTCATCCAGCCGAAGCAGATAGAGCGCCTGTGCGCTTGCTTCGATGACCCGGAGACGCAGCTGGCGACGCTCGTCAAGCCCTTCAAGGTGGAGGATGGCGTTGAGGCGCTCTTCAATCCTAATACCCCGAAGGTGGTGCTGAACAAGAACAGCGAGGCGATTTATTTCAGCCGCTCGGTCATCCCGTACAAGCGCGGGGCGGAGGAGAAGGAGTGGCTCGCCCGCCATCAGTATTACAAGCATATCGGACTCTACGCTTACCGTAGCGATGTGTTGTCCGAAATCACGAAGCTGCCTCAGTCTTCGCTGGAGCTGGCGGAGTCGCTGGAGCAGTTGCGCTGGATCGAGAACGGGTACAAAATCAAGGTGGGCATCACCGAGATGGAGACCATCGGCATCGACACGCCTGACGATCTGTTGCGCGCGGAGCAGTTCCTCCGTAGCCGTGAACAGCAGGGCGAGTCGTTGTGATTCGTTGTTTTGAATTGATATAAAAAATAGGGTTGAGATGATTGTTGGAACCCTCATAAATTTGTGAAGGAATATGGATCGTAGTGTTTGCCCTGAAATGGGTCGTGTCACGGGTGTTTCTTTCCCGAAGGCTTCGCTTGCCCGCTTGCGGAACGGAGCGAGGTTGCATGAACTGCCGTTCGGTGACGGGGATATCGTCCGTGTGGATTGCGTCTTCAAGGCGGGCGCGCTCTTCCAGCCTCAGCTGCTGGTGGCGAGTTTCGCGGGGCAGATGATGCGGGAGGGTACCCGTACCCATTCGTCGGCCGAGATCGCGGAGGCTCTGGACTCGCATGGCGCATCGCTCGCCATCAATGTCTCGTATGAGTCTGCCTGCGTCACGTTGTATGCCTTGACGAGGCATCTGGAGCCTATGTTGAGGCTTCTGACGGAGGTGGTCACGGAGCCTGCATATCCCGAGAAGGAGTTCACGACATACCTGAACAAGCGCAAACAACAGTTCCTGATACAGAACGAGCGTGTTTCGACACTCGCTTCCCGCAACCTGAACGCGGCGCTGTTCGGACCGAAAAGCCTTTACGGATCGGCGGGTGAATTGGAGGACTTCGACCGCTTGGACGTGGAGCTGCTCAAGCGTTTCCATCAGGCCAATTATACCTTCGGCGATTGCGACATCATCGTCTCCGGCAAGGTGGACGACAAGGTGCGTGGCCTGATCGATGCGACCTTAGGGGCGGTTCCCGCGGTGACGCATGACGAGCCGGCAACCTCCATCTATGCGTGGGACAAACTGAATGCCTCCTACTGCTTCGCAGAGAAGGAGGATAGTGTCCAGTCCGCCATCCTCATGGGTAGCATCTGCATGTCGGCGAAAGATCCTGACTATCATGCGTTCACGGTCCTCAATACGGTCCTGGGCGGCTATTTCGGCAGCAGGCTGATGTCGAACGTGCGGGAGGAGAAGGGCTTCACCTATGGTATCGGCTCGTATCTCTGGTCGCTCCCTACGATGGGACGGTTCACCATCTCCACGCAGACGGCCACCGAGTTTGTGGAGCCTGCGATCGGGGAGATCAAGAAGGAGATGAAGCTCCTGTGCGATTCGTTGATACCGGCGGACGAGCTGGATTCAGTCCGCAGTTACATGTTAGGGGAGAACGCCAGGGTGCTGGACGGTTCCTTCTCCTTCGTGGACGCCTACCTCTCCTTCTTGACGCAAGGGGTCGATGGCACTGAATTTTACAGAAAGAGTGAGAAAACCATATTGTCCGTCACGGCGGACGAACTTATCGGCTTGGCGCGGAAGTATTTCGACATGGAACGCTTCTGTGTCTCTGTGGCCGGCCAAAAAACGAAGTGATGGAAGCGACGGAACAAGCGAGTCAGAAGTTTAGGGATCAAGGGATTGCGCCTTCGCATACGGCGGAGCATCTGCTGAACCAGACCATGGTGCGGATGTTCGGCTGCGGAAGGGCTATCTCCGCTCACGTGGAGCGCAAGAAATCGAAGTGTGATTACATCCTGTCGTCGGATCTGACGGAGCAGCAGGTGGCGGAGCTGGAGAGGCGCATGAACGAGGTCATCGGCCAGCATCTGCAGGTCTATTGCGAATACATGCCCAAGGAGGAGGCGGAGCGGCAGTTCGATCTCTCCAAGCTTCCGGAGCGTGCGGACGGTGACCTGCGCATTGTCCGGATAGGCACGTACGACGCGTGTCCGTGCGTGGGCGCCCATGTCGAGAACACGAGCGAGTTAGGCCGTTTCAAGGTGCTTTCCTCTTCGTTCGAGGGAGGCGTCTGTAGGATCCGTTGGAGGCTCGAATGAGGGGACGGAGGTGAGGCTTCGAACCGCTTCTTCGGATAGGGTTGGGGGTTTTCTTGTGAAATATTAAATATTCGTTGAAAATAATAGTTCGTTATGCGGCTTTATATATACTTTAGTTTTCGTAGTATTCTTTGTAGTATTCTCAGATTATTATGAACTTAGTTTCTGGAATGATAGTAAATGATTCTGGGTATGTGTTCAATTCCATGACGGGTGAGAGCTTTTCCATAAACCAGACGGCGAGGTTAGTCTTGACCTTGCTTGGGGAGGGATGCTCCAAAACGGATATATATAACCGCCTCTTGTCGGAGTACGATGTGGAGGCTTCCTCATTGGAGGCTGACGTGGATGATTTCTTTTATTTGTTGAGAAAATATAGAATCTTGGTGGACTGATGAGAAGCTTGGTGGTGGCGATAAGTGGAATGAATGCGACGGACAATCCGGGTCCGGGGGTCGGGGTCGCCAGAAGCCTGAGACAGTCTGGTTTCGCCGATTTCCGTGTCGTGGGCTTTTGCTACGGTTCCTTGGAGCCGGGCGCCTACATGCAGGACATCACGGACGTTTCGTATCTGCTGCCTTTCCCGAGCGAGGGTATGGTGACATTCCTGGATAGGCTGCGCTACATCCATGAGAGGGAACATATCGACATCATCATTCCTAACTTGGACGCCGAATTGTTCATCTACATCAAGATCAAGGATAAACTGGAGGAGATGGGCATCCGCCTCTGCTTGCCCACTATCGAGCAGTTCGACTCCAGACAGAAATATCGCTTGCCGGACTTCGGGGAGAAGATGGGCTTCAGTGTCCCGAAGAGCTTCCGGTGCAATACTGTGGAGGACCTCCTCTCGTCGGAGAACGAGTTGCGGTACCCCATCATGATGAAGGGCAACTTCTATGAGGCCTACTACGCGGGTTACAGGGAACAGGCGGTCACCTATTTCTGGAACCTGTTGGCCAAATGGGGCGCTCCGGTCATCGCCCAGCAGTACATCTCAGGCGGTGAGTTCAATGTCGTGGGCGTGGGGGACGGAAAGGGCAACCTCCTCTCTTGCGTGCCGATGCATAAGCAGTTCATCACCGACAAGGGAAAGGCTTGGGCGGGCGTCACCATCAAGGATGACCAGCTGATGGATTCGGCCCGCCGCTTCGTCGAGACCACTCGCTGGATGGGCGCCTTTGAGTTGGAACTATTGAGGGGGGACGATGGTGTCCTCTATCTTATCGAGATAAATCCTAGAATGCCGGCTTGGGTCTATTTGGCTACCGCGGCAGGGGAGAACATACCGGAACAGATCGTCCAATTGGCTTTGGGGGAGACGCCTAGCCAGTGTGACCATTACGATGTGGGGAAGATGTTCATCCGCTATTCCTGGGACATGGTGGTTAACCAATCTGAGTTCGGACAGTTCTCAGTGAAAGGAGAGAAGTGATATGGGAAAGAAGAAATACGAAAGACCGATGTTGAAACGGATCGTTCCGACGATGCCGGGCAAGACGGGCCAGAACGTGGCGGTGGTCGCTCAGACCGAGATCGATGGTGTCGGCCTGGATCGCCTGCGTAGCCGGTTCGGCTCTCCGCTGTTCGTCTTTTCCGAGCGTACGCTGCGGAAGAACATGCGCGAGGCGGTGCGGGCTTTCTCCACACGCTATCCTGAGGTGCGCTTCGCATGGTCTTACAAGACGAATTACCTGAACACGATCTGCCGCATCTTCCACGAGGAGGGTGCCATGGCGGAGGTGGTCTCCGGCTTTGAATACGACAAGGCCCTCGCGAACGGTGTGCCTTCCAACCTGATCATCTTCAACGGCCCCGCCAAGAGCGAGCAGGACCTGCTTAGGGCCATCGAGGGGGATAGCCTGATCCATATCGACAACACGGAGGAACTCCGCATACTGACCAATCTTTCCATAGAGAAAAATATAAAACCGAGGGTGGCCCTCCGCGTGAACATGGACGTGGGGATCTATCCTCCGTGGAACCGCTTCGGCTTCAACCTGGAGTCGGGGCAGGCGTGGGACGCCCTGGAGAAGATCGCTTCGGAGGGTAAACTGAACTGCGTGGGCCTGCATTGCCACATCGGCACGTTCATTCAAACGGCTGACGCCTACCGCATCGAGGCGGAGAAACTGGCCCTCTTGGCGAAGGATTCGATGGAGAAACTGGGCTTGCCGATCGCCTATGTGGACATGGGTGGCGGCTTTGCCTCCAAGAATACGTTGAAGTCGTCTTACTTGACGGGCGAGGACCTCTGCCCGACGTTCGACGACTATGCGGAGACCATCACCAGCGTCTTCCGCACCATGAAATTTCCTGACGGTAAACGGCTGCGCATCGTGCTGGAGACAGGACGGGCGTTGGTCGATAACGCAGGCTTTCTGCTCACCTCCGTCATCACGAACAAACGCATGGCGGACGGCCGTCTGAACACGGTGATCGACGCGGGCGTGAACCTGCTCTTCACCTCCTTCTGGTACAACCATAAGGTGACCGCCACCTACGAGAGCACCTCGCAGGTGGAGCCTACGATGTTGTGCGGACCGTTGTGCATGAACATAGACGTGATCCGCGATAATGTGATGCTTCCTCCGTTGAAGAGGAATGACCTGCTGCTGATTCATAACGTCGGCGCTTATAATGTGACGCAGTGGATGCAGTTCATCACCATGCGCCCTAAGGTGGTGATGGTGAAGGAGAACGGTGAGGTCATCTTGCTGCGTGACGCTGAATGCTTGAACGATGTCAATGGAGTCGAGGATAGATGCACGGTGAACTGAAGACATTCCTCAGAAGTGTGCGGAATAGCTACTCCGCATTGGTCTTCTCCCGCGATTCGTGGGTGGGGATCGCCTTGCTGTTGGTGACCTTCCTCTATCCGATGTCCGGCCTGTGCGGTTTGCTTTGCTGCCTGCTCGTGAATGGGCTCGCTATGCTATTGTCCCTCAATCGTTTTAAGATGGTGAATGGCCTTTATGGCTTCAATGCGGTCATCGTGGGTGTCGCGATCGGTACGCTTTATCCCTGCGGTGTCTCGTTGTTCGTCATGCTCTTCGCCCTTTCGATCATGGTGCTCCTGCTCATAGCGGGTCTGGACGGTATCCTGGAGAAATATCACCTTCCCTATTTGGTCTTCCCTTTCCTCTTCTGCCTCTGGACGGTCTTGCTGTTGACGCAGCAAATGGACGGGGAGATCGTCTTCGATTGCGTCTTTGGCGAGCATGACAGCATGCTCTCGTTGGGGGGCTTTTCGTTGTCGACCCTTTCCGACCACCTCGTTTGGGTCTCCCTTCCGAAATGGCTGACCAGCTATTTCTTAGGCTTGAGCTGCATCCTCTTCCGCCAGGATGTCATGGTGGGTTTCCTTTTGGCGGTGATCCTATTGTGCTATTCTAGGATAGCCTTCCTCTATACCTTCGTCAGCCATCTCCTTGCCTATTTCCTCTACGTTTTCATGGGCGGGGATCTCTTCCATATCCCTTATGTCTGCTTCGGCTTCAATTTCATCCTGACGTCGCTCGCCTTGGGTTGTAGCTATTTGGTGCCTTCCAAGAGTTCCTTCCTGTGGTCCTTGCTGTTGGTGCCGGTGCAGTTCATCGTGGTATACGCTTCGACTAGGCTGCTGACGTATCTCTATTTGCCTACATTCTCCCTCTCCTTCTGTTTGGTGAGCCTTCTTTTCCTCACCTTGCTGAAGATGCGGGGAACCACTTCATCCCCTACGCTTTCCTATTTCTTGGAGCGCACGCCGGAGGAGAACCTGTACCAACATCGTACGGGTCTGAATCGCTTCAAATGGTATGGCTACCAAGCCTTTGACTTGCCTTTTTGTGGAATTTGGACGGTCTCGCAGGGTCCTCACGGGGCCTATACCCACAAGGACCAATGGGCGGATGCATGGGACTTTGTCGTGGAGGTGGAGGGTAGTCAGTTCCGCGGGGAAGGTTCCCGGTTGGAGGATTACTACTGTTACGGCAAACCAGTGATGTCACCAGGCGAGGGCGTTGTGGTCGCTATCGAGAATAGTGTCGACGACAATCCTGTGGGCGTGAGCAACGAGGTGCAGAATTGGGGCAATTATGTGATCATCAAGCATGGTGAGGAGCTCTATTCCTTGCTGGCACACCTGAAGAGGGATTCGTTTCGGTGCGTGGTGGGGCAACAGGTCGCTAAGGGCGAGGAGTTGGCGCTATGTGGCAATACGGGGCTCTCTCCGTATCCGCATCTGCACTTCCAGTTCCAGTCTGCTCCTTATGCGGGTGCGCCTACGCTTTCGTATCCTTTGGTCAACTACATGGAGGCGGGTGCGGACGGTTCCCGTCTCTGTTCCTGCGGAATGCCAGGCGAGGGTAGTTCCCTCTTCAACCTGATTGGCAAGAACGAGCGGCCTTTCGGCTTCTTCCTCGCGAAGGGGGCGAGGTTCCTCTCTTCGTCCGATAGGTTCGGCGAGGCGGAGTGGGTCGTTTGTGAGGAGTATGGCTATTCCTTCCTCTATGACGAGCGGAACGATTCCAAGGCATGGTTCTCCTGCAAGGAGGGCGTGTTCGAGTTCCAGCGATATGAGGGCGACCGCAAATGTGCGCTCTACTATTTCTTCCTCTCTCATTTCAAGACGGTAGTGGGGAATGTGGAGAACTGGAGGTTGACGGACGAGGTTCCGCTCTCCATCCGAAGGGCAGGGTTCATGGGCTATCTGCAGGACCTGGTCGCACCATTTTGCTCTTTCGTGGAGAACACCTTCCAAGCCGATGGCACCTCAGCCGGTGGTGGAATGCGCTCGTCGGTCTCCACCTCCGTGAAGGGTAGGGTGGTTAGCTCGTTGAGCTTCCGCACGGTATGCAAACCAGGCAATTCGCTCGAGATAGAGGTGGAAGGCACTGAACCGTTTAGGGTGACGGTGGTGGGGAGGTGAGGTGTGGTATCGGCCTCCTCTTTACTGCTGGTAGTGACATTGATTAAAACTGTTTTTTATGAAAAAAGCGTTTTTGTTTTTCCTTTTAGTCTATATGGCATGTGTCTGCGATTGCTTGGCGCAAAATGATGTGGTTTCGGGCGATACCATTGCTCCGACGCAAGAGAGAGAGTTGGGCTATTTTGATAAGGTTAGGGAGAATGTGTTGCATCTGGCTGACGAGTTAATGTCTTATTATGATACCATATTGGTTGAAACGTCAGACAACGTAATCTTTTTTGTTGTCACTAATCAAGCTATTTATGATGATGGGGATTTTGATGGCTTCGAATTGCTTATGGCAAAAAAAGCTAAAAAGAGTTTCTTCATTAAGGAGATAGATGATCGTAAATATGGTGTAAACTTCTCTCGCGACATTTTTCATCTGTCTGAAGAGGAAAGTAAGACGAAAACGATTGATATTATGACGGTTAGGCTTCCTTATATGGCAATTGTGGCAAAAGGGAAAATCATTTTTGAACACTACCTCCCTAGATGTTCTTTTTTGTCTGATGATAAAATAAATATAATACACAATTCCCTGGCAATGATGCAAATACTAGAGACAATAGAAGAAAAAGGAATTTGGAAGAGTGAATAGGGGTGGTTTATTGTTCGGTTATTTGTGTAGCGATACAATCATTAAATTTATTGATGATAAAAGAAACGAATATAAATCTTTTTCGGGGAAACTGATATTCTCTCAAATGATATTACTTTTGTAGTCGATGTCGGGCAGATGGATGAGGCTCGGCATGATTGGGACGTGGATATTACTGCGCCTGTTTTTATGAATAAATTCTAATTGTTTTTGTTATAATCGATGAAGGAAGAATTGATACCTCACAGAGGTGATTACAAAAAATTGCTTTCGTACCAGAAAGCGGATGTGATTTATTGTCTGACTTACTACTTTGTGGAGCACTATCTGCGGCGTAATGACCGTACTTGTGACCAGATGATTCAGGCTGCCCGATCCGGTAAGCAGAACATCATAGAGGGGTGTGCCGCCAGTAGCACAAGCGCTAAGACAGAGATCAAATTGGTAAATGTGGCGAAAGCTAGTCTGCAGGAATTGCTCGAGGATTACGAGGATTACCTAAAGACTCGTTGCCACAGGCAATGGGAAGAGGATTCCGTGGAATTGCTGAAAATGCGTGAGCTGGGCACCAAACACAACGACACAGCCTTTTTCATGAATATTGCCCAAACTCGTCCCCCTGAGACAATTGCCAACATGTGCATCGTGCTGATAAAGCAAGCTGACTACCTGCTTTTCAAACAGTTGAAACGCCTCGAAAAGGATTTCTTGGAACATGGTGGTTTTAACGAAAGGATGTACCGTTTACGCTCAAAGCGAAGGGAATAGTCCACTATTCCCTTCCCTCCCCACTTTCCAAATTATTTACTACCTTTGTACTCCCAAGAACAAAATTATGGACGAATTTTTCATGTATGACGAGGAAATGGAGCAGCAGGTGAATCAAGTGAAACGCATGCTTCATCTCTCTATGAATGGTGTGGTCTCCGAGTGCATGTCCGCTGCTGGATTGGACTACAAGACGATCTATGGCGTGCAGTTGCCTCGCCTCAAGGAGATGGCTGCTGGCATGGAGAAGCGCAAGCCCTTGGCTCGACGCTTGTGGGTGTCGAACTGTAGGGAGATGATGCTGCTGGCCACGATGCTCTGTCCCGCCGATTCCTTCAGCGCCGAGGAGGCGGTGAAGTGGCTCTCCGAATGTCATAACATGGAGTTGGTGGAGCAACTCTGCCTGAACCTCCTGCGTGATATGGAGGGGGCTGACGCACTGATTCCCTCTTTGTTGGGGATGCAAGGGAAATACATGAGGGCGGGCGCCTATGTGCTGGCCTCTTTCTTGTATATGCGCGGCACGTTGACCGGCGAGGCGGAGGATGCCTGCAAGACGGCGCTGAAGAGTGACCTCTCCGCTGACGATTATGCGGTCTATGCCTCTGTCGCCCGCTTCCTGCGTGTGCTCTCCGATAGGGAGCGTGAGTACGTGGAGAGCCTTGTCGACGGACTGGAGGAGGCTACCGGTAAGGGCGCTTCCTTCGTGCGGGAGAATGTGCGTATGATGTTAATGTGATGATGTAGTAATATGTTTGATAAAGAAAAAGCTGAATTTGCGAATACCTGGACGCACGCTGTTGCCTTGCTCCTTTTTTGCCTGATGGCGATTCCCCTTTTGATAGGGGCCTTCAGCCATGGTTCCGCCGCGTTGGATTTAGGTATGATTCTTTTTGTCGTGGGCGAGGTGATGATGTTCGGTTCCTCCACGCTTTACCATTGGTCCAAGGATCCCGAAAAGAAGCGCATGTTGCGCTACTTCGACCATAGTGCGATCTATATCTCCATCGCAGGCTCCTATTCCCCTATCTTGTTGCATGCGATTGGCGGCACGTTGGGCAACGTCTGCTTCTTCGTCATCTGGGGACTGACCCTGTTGGGCATTGTCTATAAGATATTCTTCTTAGGCAAATATCCTAAGTTCTCCTTGGGCCTCTATCTGGTCATGGGCTGGCTGATCATCATCCTTATCAAGCCTGTTTTCGAGACATTCCCCGCCAGCAGCCTGTGGATGTTGTTGGGCGAGGGGATCGCTTTCACGTTCGGCACCTATTTCTTCTGGAAGGACGATTCCCGCACCTACTACCATTCCATTTGGCATGCGTTCGTCTTCATGGGGTGCCTCTCCCACTGCCTACTCCTCTGGTTCCTCCTCTAGCCAGGTCTTGTATTTCTGTGCGAGGACGGCCAGCAATTGGCTAATCTGCTTCACGGCGGTCATCGTCTCTGCCGTAACCTCCTTTTTCTGTAGCTTGAGCATTAGAACACCATACAATGCCTGCAGCGAGAGCTCCACGTCGTTGGTCTCTTCGCCCGCCTTCGCCTTCCCCCTGAATTCGACGAGGAAGGGTAGGGTCTTGAAGAACAAGGCGTTGTATTGAATCTCCTTAGGCTTCTGCAACAGCTCCATGTGCAGGTCGTTGAGGTCCTCCACGGTGTTCTTGATGAATTGCAGATGTCCTTTCTCCTCCACATGCTCCAGTTTCATCATCTGGATGAGGTTCTCGTACCAATCCCTCATCTCCTTCTTGGTGCCTTCGTCCACCGGGTAGGGGTTGATGATGAGTTGTTGGATCTTCTCGATGTCCAGCTGGTTGGCTCTCAGCAAATCCTCCAGCTGCCACATGTAGATGATGTATTCGGCGATGTTCTCCTCTTTCTTTTGCCTTGCGATTAGCATGATCTTCTACTGATGATTATTTCTTTTTCGTGGTTGATATGAGCTTGCCCTTCTTGGTGAACTCGAAGCCTTTCGTACCGTTGTGGTAGATGTAGGTGTTTCTCTCCTCGTCCCAGACCTTATGGTATCCGCAAGGCATCACAACTTTCCCTTTTTTGTCGATGACACCCCACAGTCCGCCTTGTGCGTTGTCGTCCGCGCCTTCAGCTTGTGCGCCTTTGTTGACGAGGCAGTTGTTGCCGGCGAATTGCTCCGCCAGGTCGTATTGTGGAACGATCACGATCACACCCTTCTTGTCGATGAAACCGATCTTACCGTCTTTCACGATGCGTTGCAGACCGCTGACGAACTTGTCCGGTGTGCCGTTGTCCGTATAGACGGAGCAGTAATCCTCCCCGTCCTCTGTTTGGTAGGTGTAGACGTAGGTTTTGCCTACCTTCTCCTTGTGGAGCTGCAGGCTTTGTGCGTTGGCCATTCCGATGAATGTGAATGCCAGCATGAGTGTGAACGCTAATTTTTTCATGATCTTATTGTTTTTTTAGTTATTCATTATCGTCGTCATCGTCGGAGAAATCGAAGAGGAAATCATCGTCCAGCCCATAGCTTGGCTCGATGTACTCTTCCAGGTCGCGCCTTTCCTTCTTGGTAGGCCTGCCGGTTCCCCTGTCTCTTCTTCCGCTGATGTTATATTTGCTTAACTCTAATATCTGAAGCTGTTCCGGACTGGTCACGTTCTCCATGAATTCGGGCACGAGCTTGGCGCCCATCCTGTTTTCGCTCAGTCCGATTACCTTGAAGGAGTAAACGACGGGTGGCCGCTTGATCTGTATCACGTCGTTGATCCTAATCATTTTGGAGGCCTTCACGTTGGTGCCACCCATCATGACCCTCCCTTTTTTGCAGGCGTCCGCCGCTATGGTGCGGGTCTTGAATAGGCGTACCGCCCACATCCATTTGTCTATGCGTACTTCTTCTTTCTCTTCTTTCGCCATTATTTGAATCCTTTCTCTATATCGTCTGTAGGCAAAATCTTTAGGATCGCCTTGTTGTCGGGGGTGAAGTTAGGCTCCGGAAGCCTGAGTAGGTTATTGACCAATGACATCATCTCCTTGTCGCTGAGTTCCCTTCCGTATGGTGTGGCGGATAGTTTCGACATGGAGAGTGCCACCTGCTCCGCGATCTGGGTCTTGAAGTCGATGCGTGACTCCTTGAGGGATGCGATGATGTTGGTGATGTATTCCTTGGCCGAACCGTTCTCCAT
The DNA here is from genome assembly GCA_045226255.1 of Paludibacteraceae bacterium. GTDB lineage: Bacteria > Bacteroidota > Bacteroidia > Bacteroidales > Paludibacteraceae > UBA1181. Next base: position 49,559 of record JBGVCG010000009.1, read on the forward strand.
GTTGGCGGGTGTGCCGTTGATGCTGTAGGTGTTTTTCCCTAACGGGGAGAGGTCGAACCCGATGTACTGCAGGTCTTCCAAGGCATCTCCCAAGATCATGTTTTCCGACTCTGTCAGCTCGATGATTTCAGGGAATAGCATCTGTTGGGAGGCGTTCTGCTTGCGGGATATGAGGCTCATGTACTGGTCGTACAGAATCCTCACGTGTGCCCTGTGCTGGTCGATGCACATCAGTCCGGACTTGACGGGCGTGATGATGTATTTGTTCTTGAACTGCATGTATTCCACATGCGTCTCTTCCGTGTCGGCTTGCGTGTCGGCCTCCCTTTGCGGATCCTCTTCGTCTGGCTCCATGTTGGCGTACAGACTGGTCTCTGGCTCGTCCGGAGCGTAGTTCTGCGCGTCGGAAGGGGTCCATTTGCTGGACTCGAACCCTTCGTAGAGGTTTTCCCAGCCTATTGTGCTCTTGCGGCTGTAGGAGCTGTGGCTCTGTTCCCGCTCGAACGGGTTGTAGTTCGGGTCGATCGTCACCTCTGGCGCATTGACGGAGGTGTTGCTTCTGTGCGAGAAGGCCGGTAGTTCCGACGCTCCCTCGCTATCGAAGTCGATGCTTGGCGCGATGTTGAATTTGCCCAATCCTTCCCTGACGCCTGACATGACGAGCGGCCAGATGGCGCTTTCGTTCTCGAACTTGATCTCGGTCTTGGTCGGGTGGATGTTCACGTCGATGCTCTCAGGGTCTATCTCGAAGTAGATGAAATAGTCGGGTGACGTGCCTGGCTGCAACATCGTGCCGTAGGCTTGCACCACTGCGCTATGGAAATAGCTATGCTTCATGAACCTGCCGTTCACGAAGAAGAATTGCCTGTCGTTTTTCTTCTTGGCGGTCTCTGGCTTTCCCACGTAGCCGTGGATGCGTGCCAACGTGGAGTCCACATGGATGGTGAAAAGCTGTGAGGTGATGCCTTTGACGCTCTTGAAGACGTTGCCGATGCGCTCCTTGTGGTTGCCCTTCTTCAGGGAGGCGCACATCTGGTCGTTGTGGATGAGCTGGAACTCTATCTGAGGGTATACCAGCGCTATGCGGTTGAATTCCCGCTCTATCTGGGAGAATTCGTATGCGTTCGATTTGAGGAATTTACGACGGGCGGGTACGTTGTAGAAGATGTTCTTCACCGCGAAATTGGTTCCCACGGGGCAAGAAACGGAGGTTTGGTTCTCCACCTTGCACCCAGCCACTTCGATGAGGGTGCCCACTTCGTCCTCCGGCCTTCTGGTGCGGAGCTCCACTTGTGCGATGGAGGCGATGGAGGCCAACGCTTCCCCACGGAAACCCATGGTGTGCAGAGAGAAGAGGTCTTCCGCCGATTGTATCTTGGAGGTGGCGTGCCGCTCGAAGGCGATGCGCGCATCTGTCTCGCTCATGCCCTTGCCGTTGTCGATCACTTGTATGAGGGTTCGTCCGGCATCTTTGATCACGACCTGTATGCTGTCCGCACCTGCGTCGATGGAGTTCTCCACCAATTCTTTGATGACGGAGGCAGGCCGTTGGATCACTTCTCCTGCCGCTATCTGGTTGGCTACGGAATCGGGTAGTACGTGTATGATGTCGCTCATGAATCTGCTGTTTTTAAGGTGGGCTAAAGATTGGGTTGTACAAACAATGAATGGTCGGAGCTTACTTGAGCCAATAGATGAGGGCTACAATGACAATCGCCATGATGATATAATGGACATTGTTCCCTTTCCGCTTCTTGTTTCGCTCTTCCCGCTGTGCGCTGAAGGCGTTTCTGATGTTGTCGGCATATAGCAATCCATTTTCCTTCGCCTCTTTTTTCTTACGGACACGCTCGATGCGTTTCTCACGCTCCTCCTTCTGGGGATCGTAGTAGATGTACTCGTGGTGGTATCGTCTGATATTGGGTGTTTTTGTGAAATTGAAAATTGCCATAATTCCTCCTCCTTCATTATCGTTCCAAATGTTTGTTGCCTTTGGAATGGAAAAAATTGTGAGCTTCCTTGATCTCCTTGTATAGATTGGATGCGAAGATGAACTCCTCCAATGGTTCGCAGCCTGTGTTGAATATCTCGTCCTTCGTGCCTTGCCAAGCCTTCTCTCCCTTGCTGATGAACACGATGTTCTCACCGATCTCCATAACGGAGTTCATGTCGTGGGTGTTGACGATGGTGGTGATATTGAACTCGTGCGTGATGTCTTGGATCAACTGGTCTATCAACAGGGAGGTCTTCGGGTCCAATCCTGAGTTAGGCTCATCGCAGAATAGGTATTTTGGGTTGAGCACGATGGCTCTGGCGATGGCGGCTCTCTTCTGCATACCTCCACTGATCTCCGCAGGGGATAAGTCCAACGCATGGGATAGTTCCACACGCGCTAAACAGAATTTGGCACGTTCTATTTTCTCCTCTTCGGTCATCTCCGTAAACATGTCCAGTGGGAATTTCACGTTCTCCAGCACGCTCATGGAGTCGAATAGCGCGGAGCCCTGGAAGAGCATGCCGATCTCACGTCTGAGCGTGTTGAGCTCCTTCCGCTTCATGCTGGTGATGTTCCTCCCGTCGTAAAGTATCTCGCCCGAGTCGATTCTGTGGATGCCCACGACGCTCTTCATCAGCACGGTCTTACCCGAACCGCTCTGTCCGATGATGAGGTTGGTCTTCCCAGTCTCGAAGATGGTGGATACGTCTTTGAGGACGGTGTTCCCGTCGAATGATTTTATGGCGTGTTTTACTTCGATCATAGCAGTAATTTGGTTAACATGATATCGAACAAGAGGATGAGCACGCTACTGTTCACCACCGCATCCGTACTTGCCTTACCCACTTCCAACGCGCCGCCCCTGACGGTGTAGCCGTAGAAGGAGGAGACTGAAGTGATGATGAAGGCGAAGATGACGCTCTTGATGATGGAGTAGGTGATGTAGTAGGGGGTGAATGCATATTGGATACCCGATTCGTAGGCCTTCACGGTGATCATGTCTGTGAAGATGGCCACTCCGTAGCCTCCGATGATGCCGACGAACATGCTCGTCAGAACGAGGAAAGGCATGATGGTCACGAATGCGGTGATCTTTGGCAATATCAGGAAGTTGGAGGAGTTGACGCCCATGATGTCCAGTGCGTCTATCTGCTCCGTGATGCGCATGGTGCCTATTTCGGAGGCTATGTTCGAACCGACCTTGCCCGCTAAGATCAGGCATAGGATGGCGGACGAGAACTCCAACAGCAATATGTCGCGCGTCGCCAATCCGATGAGGGTGTTCGGCAACAACGGGTTCTCCATGTTCTTGATCATCTGGATGGTGATGACCGCTCCGATGAAGATGGATATGATGACTACGATGGCCAAGGAGTCTATGCCTTGCTTCTTCAGCTCCTCCTTGTATTGCCGGAAAAACATGCTCCACTTGTCTGGTCGGGTGAAGACCCTTACCATTAATTGCGTGTAGGCGCCGACTTTCTCTATTTCCTTTATGGCGATCATAGGGTTATCTCTTCTTGATTGGTTCACAGGTGAAGTCCACCCCTAATTTCTTGAATATCTTCCTATCCACCTCACTGATCATCACGGTCGTATGTACTTGACAGCCTTCCAGTTGCGGCAATTGGTCCATCGCCTTCTCGCAGTTCGGATCGACTTTGCTGAGCAGTGCCAGTGCGACCAATACCTCATCGGTGTGCAGACGTGGGTTCTTTCCCTTCAGGAAGGAGACCTTCATGTTCTGGATTGGCTCGATCATGTCCGCCGGGATCAGTTTTACCTTATGGTCGATGCCCGCCAAATGTTTCGTGGCGTTGAGGAGCAAGGCGGCGCAGGTGCCCAACAAGGCGGTCGTCTCTGAGGTGATGATGGTTCCGTCCGCTAATTCGATGGCGGCTGTCGGCACCTTGGATTTCTCTCCTCTGGCCTTGGCGGCGACGGTCACCTTGCGGTCGTCGGTCGTCACCTTCACTTGCTGCATGAGGAGTGCGATCTTGTTCACTTCGCTTTCGTCGCACTTTCCTTCCGCCAAGTTGCCTAATGCGGTGTAGTAGCGGCGGATGATCTCCTGCTTGGAGGCCTCCTGACAGATTTCGTCGTTGACGATGCAGTTGCCCGCCATGTTCACGCCCATGTCGGTTGGCGATTTGTATGGATTCTCCTTGTAGATGCCTTCGAAGATTGCGTTCAATACAGGGAATATCTCGATGTCACGGTTGTAGTTGACCGTGGTCTTGCCGTATGCCTCCAGGTGGAACGGGTCTATCATGTTCACATCATTCAGGTCGGCTGTGGCCGCTTCGTAGGCGATGTTCACTGGGTGCTTGAGTGGTAGGTTCCAGATCGGGAAGGTCTCGAACTTGGCGTATCCTGCCTTGATGCCTCGCTTGTTCTCTTGGTAGAGCTGGCTCAGGCATACAGCCATCTTGCCGCTTCCAGGGCCTGGGGCGGTCACGACCACCAGCGGACGGGTCGTCTCCACGTAGTCGTTCTTGCCGAATCCCTCATCGGAGTCGATCAACGCCACGTTGGACGGGTATCCCTCGATGGTGTAGTGGTAATAGCTTTTTATGTTGAGTCGTTTGAGCTTCTTGCTGAATGCCTTGGCGCTCTCTTGTCCTTTGTAGTGGGTGATGACTACGGAGCTGACCATGAGCCCTCTGCTCTTGAATTCGTCGCGGAGGCGTAGAACATCCATGTCGTAGGTGATGCCGAGGTCGTTGCGCACTTTGTTCTTCTCGATATCCACCGCACTGATGACGATGATGATCTCCGCGCAGTCGCTCAGTTGCATCAGCATCTTCAGCTTGCTGTCCGGCTGGAATCCTGGCAATACTCTGCTCGCATGATAATCGTCGAATAGCTTTCCTCCAAACTCCAAATAGAGCTTGTCTCCAAACCTGCCGATCCTCTCCTTGATGTGCTCGGATTGAATCTTGAGGTATTTTTCATTGTCGAATCCGTAATCCATTGTGTCAATTAATATATCTTCTAATAAAGATACAAAGGTATGAAAAATTCGACAAATAAGGAGTCTTTTTCCTCTCTTATTTGAATGTTATTTTGCACTTGCAGGCCATCTTCCCGTCTCCTTTGGAGAGGGCGACAAGGTATTCGTCTGGGGTGGATTGTGTCCAGAATGTTTGGATCCGTTCGCCGTAGTGACACTCCTCGATGTATTCTATCTCGAAGCGGAATGGGGAGTTCCTTTCCATCACCTCGATGGGGAGCGTGTCGGTGATGTGCTCCACGTATTTTGCGCTGTTCAGGTGCTTGTTGATGTCGAGGTCGCTGTAGGTGACGTCGAAGGAGGACTGGGAGGCTTGCTCAGGCATGGTTATCTTTCCGGGTCTCTCGATGGGGCAGTCCATCTGGTGGATGTACTCCTCGATGCCTTGTCCGATGAGGTTGACGGGGTGGCGGGTCTCTGTGTCTATCATGGCCCAGATGCTCCTGGCGTAGCCTATGACCTCTCCTTCCCCTGTCTCGAAGCGGAAGTTACGTTGGGTGAAACTTCTCATCAAGCCTTCGATCCACGTGTGGATGCGAAGGGTCTCCCCACATTCCGGACGACCGTTCAGCTCTATCGCTAGGCGGGAGAGCACCCATGTGTGGTTGTGCTCGTTTAGTTGTTGGATGCCGAACCCTCTTTCGTTGGCATGGCGACCCGCCGTGTTCAGCAGGTGGTTGACGATGAGGGGTAGGGTGATCCTGTTCTTGAAATCCACCTCGAAGGGATGGATGCTCACAGTGTGGATACCGACTTTTTCCATGTCTTCTCTATTTCTTTCTTACTTCTGTTGATGCTCCCTGTTTAGCTTGGCGAGCATGTCTGACAAACGTTCGATCTTGGATTTGTTGATGGCGATTCGTCCTGAACGGATGAACTGCAGGATGGTGAGTTTCTCGCTCAACTCCTCGAAGAGCCCCTGCGTCTCGTCGTAATGCCCTGTCTTTTCGAGCACTACGCAGTTGGTGGTCATCTCAAGGATGCGTATGTTGTATTTGCGTATCAGCTCTTCGATCGACCCCAAGGCGAGGAACTGGTCGGTCGCTACCTTGTAAAGGGCGATCTCCTGGTAGACAAGCTCCTCGTCCGTGTTGTAGAACGATTTGATGATGTCCACCCTTTTGTCTATCTGCTTCACGACCTTCTCTATCGTGTCCGTGTCGGAGAAGCTGGTGACGGTGAATTTATGGATGCCCTCGATGGCGGAAGGTGACACGGAGAGTGTCTCGATGTTCAACCCCCTGCGCGTGAAGATGTTACTGATCTGATTCAACAATCCCACGTGGTTCTCCGAGAAGATTGTCACGGTGTATAGTTTCTTGTTCTCCATCATACTTTCGGTGTTAAAATGTTGGTGACTGTTTCGCCTGCGGGGATCATCGGATAGATGAGCCCGTTTTCTTCCACATCCACGACGAGGAGGTATGCTTGGTCATCCTTCAGCATATCTGCCACGGCTTCGTCTATCTCGTCCCTCTTGGTGACGTGCCGGTTGGCGATGTGGTAGGCGTTGGCGATTAGGTTGAAGTCGGGGTTAGCCATCTGCGTGGAGGAGTATCGCTGGTGGAAGAAGAGCTCTTGCCACTGACGCACCATGCCTAAGTAGTTGTTGTTCAACAATATCATCTTCACACCTATGTTGCTTTGCATGATGGTGCCTAGCTCCTCGATGGTCATCTGGAACCCTCCGTCTCCCACGAAGAGGCAAACGGTCCGTTCCGGGGCGCCTACTTTGGCTCCGATGGCGGCTGGTATGCCGAAGCCCATGGTGCCTAATCCGCCGGATGTCACGATGCTCCTGGTCTGCTTGTATTGGAAGTAGCGCGCGGAGGCCATCTGGTTCTGTCCCACGTCGGTGACGAGGACGGCCTCTCTTTGTGTGGCGTCGGATACTTTCCGTACGATCTCGCTCATGGTGATGCGCTCGCCTTCGTGGTGCAACTCCTTCTCGATGACGGTCTCCTGCTCCTTCTGCTCGTATGGCTCGAAGGATTGGATCCAAGCCTCGTGGCGGGCTGGATTGATGGCTTGGGTGAGGGCGGACAGGGTCTCTTTCGCGTCGCCCAGCACCTTGGCTGTCGTCTTGACGTTCTTGTCTATTTCCGCAGGGTCTATGTCCACATGGATGATTTTGGCTTGCTGCGCATAGGTGTTCGGGTTGCCTGTCACACGGTCGTCGAAGCGCATGCCGATCGCGATCAGTACGTCGCACTCGTTGGTCTTCATGTTGGGCGCTATGTTGCCATGCATGCCGACGAATCCTTTGTTCAGCCTGAAGTCCGTAGGCATGGCGGAAAGACCCAACAACGTGGATGCCGCAGGGATGTCTGCCTTCTCCAGGAACTGCAGGAGCTCATTCTCCGCATTGCCGAGCACCACTCCCTGACCTACTATGGCGAGTGGCTTCTGCGCCTCGTTGATCAGCCTTGCCGCCTCGTTGATCTGCTCGGGGCAGACGTGCGGTGCGGGGATGTAGCTTCGGTAGTAGGTGCATCGTTCGTAGTGGAAGTTCGCCAGCTCGTTCTGCGCATTCTTCGTGAAGTCCAGCACGACTGGTCCGGGACGTCCCGTGGTCGATATGTAGAAGGCCTTGGCGACAGCGTCCGCCACTTCGTCGGCACTGCGTATCTGGCAGGCCCATTTGGTGATAGGCTGCGTGATGCCCACCATGTCTATCTCTTGGAAGGCGTCCGTTCCTAACGAGGATGTTCCCACCTGACCTGTGATGACGATGATAGGGGTACTGTCCATCATGGCGTCACCGATGCCTGTGATGGTGTTGGTGGCTCCCGGACCTGAGGTGACGATGCACACGCCTGGTTTCCCTGAAACTCTTGCGTATCCTTCTGCTGCATGGACGGCGCCTTGTTCATGGCGCATGAGTAGGTAATTGAACTTGTCCATGTAGTCGTACAGTGCGTCGAATACGGGGATGATGCTTCCTCCCGGGTATCCGAATATAGTGTCAACCCCCTCTCTCAGAAGGGATTCCATCAGGATGTATGATCCTTTGATTGGGTCTGACATATTGGTTCTTATTAGTTTTATTCTATGATTCTGATGCCTCCCTTGTCTGCGGAGGCTACTGTGCTGGCATATGCCTTCAATGCTTTGGATACCTCTCTGTCTCGTTGAGGCTTCCAGGCGTTTTTGCCCTTTGCGGTCTCTTCCGCTCTACGTTTCGACAGCTCCTCGTCGCTTAGGCGTACGTTGATGGTACGGTTAGGGATGTCTATGTCGATGATGTCTCCGTCGCGTACGAGACCGATGTTGCCGCCCGATGCGGCCTCGGGTGAGATGTGCCCGATGGAGAGTCCCGACGTTCCGCCCGAGAAGCGTCCGTCGGTGATCAGGGCGCACTCCTTGCCCAAGTGCATGGACTTGATGTAGGAGGTAGGGTAGAGCATCTCCTGCATGCCTGGGCCTCCCTTAGGTCCTTCGTAGGTGATGACGACCACGTCGCCGGATACCACCTTGCCGCCGAGGATGCCTTCGCAGGCGTCTTCCTGGGATTGGAAGACTTTCGCCGGACCGCTGAATTTCCAGATGCTCTCGTCCACACCGGCCGTCTTGATCACGCATCCGTCCAAGGCGATGTTGCCTTTGAGCACGCCCAATCCACCGTCTTTGGTGTAGGCGTGGTTGAGGTCACGGATACACCCGTTGGCGCGGTCCGTGTCCAAGGTGTCGAAATAGCACTCTTGGGAGCCCATCACGAGGTTGAACTGACGGGCTGGTGCACTCTTATACTTGTTGATTGCCTTATCTGTGACATTCGGAGAGGTGATGCCGTATTGGTCGATGGCCTCGCCTAAGGTGAGACCGTCCACTCGTTTCACGCTCGTGTTGACTAACCCTCCTTTGGCGAGTTCGGACATGATGGAGATGACGCCGCCGGCTCGGTTGACGTCCTCGATGTGGTATTTCTGCGTGTTAGGCGCCACCTTGCATAGGCATGGTGTCTTTCGGGATAGTTGGTCGATATCATCCATGTGGAACTGTACCCCCGCCTCGTGGGCGACGGCCAGGAGATGGAGCACCGTGTTGGTGGAGCCTCCCATGGCGATGTCGAGCGTCATGGCATTGAGGAAGGCCTCACGGGTGGCGATGGAGAGCGGCAGTACGCTTTCGTCTCCGTCCCTATAGTATTTATAAGTGTTTTCCACGATGATCTTAGCCGCATCCACGAAGAGGTTTTCCCTGTTCTTGTGGGTCGCCACGATGCTACCGTTGCCGGGCAGGGCGAAGCCGATGGCCTCGTTGAGGCAGTTCATGGAGTTGGCGGTGAACATTCCCGAGCAGGAGCCGCAGGTAGGGCAGGAGCAGTGCTCGATCTCCTGCAGGTCTTTGTCGGATATGGTGGTGTCCGCCGCTTTGACCATGGCGTCGATCAGGTCCAGGTGCTGGTCTTTCCAGACACCCGCCTCCATCGGACCGCCCGATACGAAGATGGTAGGGATGTTCAGACGCATGGTGGCGAGCAGCATGCCAGGAGTTATCTTGTCGCAGTTGCTGATGCAGACGAGCGCGTCCGCCTTGTGGGCGTTGACCATGTATTCCACGCTGTCCGCGATGAGGTCCCTGGATGGTAAGGAGTAGAGCATTCCGTCGTGCCCCATGGCGATACCGTCGTCGATGGCGATCGTGTTGAACTCGGCGGCGAAGCAACCTAGCTTTTCAATCTCCGCTTTGATCTTCTGTCCAATCTCATGAAGGTGGACATGTCCTGGTACAAATTGTGTGAAGGAATTCGCGATGGCGATGATAGGCTTTCCTATCTGATCCTCCTTCATTCCATTCGCCCGCCATAAGGCTCTCGCTCCTGCCATTCTCCTGCCGAGGGTGCAGACTGTGCTTCTTAACTCGTGTTTCATTACCGTTACTGTATAAAATAAAAAAACTCTTTCTGTTGAGAAAGAGTGTCAGATTTTCGCGCTTAACATGTCTTTCTCCTGCTAACATCGGCACACGACCAACGCCAGAATAGAGATAATAATATTAATGCGAATCGTTCTCATCATTTTTTTTCGCAAAGTTATAAAACTTTTTCGATAAGAAAAGCAACTCTTTGCAATTAAGAATTATATTTGTATTGGATTTTGGCCGTTAGAATGTCAAATGTGGGTTTGGCTTACAAACTTAGTTTATCATCTCTTCCCCATTATCGGAACGTATTATTTATTTTAAAAGTTTTTTAATGAACATTTTTGTTTCAAATTTGAGTTACGCTGTTACGGATGCGGACTTGTGTGAATTGTTTAAGGAGTATGGGGAAGTCTCTTCTGCCAAGGTTATCTTGGACAGGGAAACGCAAAAATCGAGAGGTTTCGGATTTGTGGAGATGCCGGACGATGAAGCTGCCAAAAAAGCTATATCAGAGCTGGAGGGTGGCGAATTCGACGGAAGAACCATTCATATCAAGGAGGCTCAGCCTCGTGAGGAGAGACGTCCGGGTGGCGGTCCCCGCGGTAATTTCCGTGGTCCTCGCAGGCAATCCTTTTAGTAGAGTTAGAGAGGCGATGTTTTTGCATCGCCTCTTTTTTTCGGGTGCCTATGAAACCAGTTTTGTCATTTCTGGTATTCATTCTGATGCTTCTCCCATTTCCGGCTAAAGCTCAAGTTGCCACGCCCCTACAAGAGGATTTTAGGGTTGTCAAGGATTCGGGTAGTGTGACGATTTCGGTAAAAGATTTGTTTCCTGACTCTGTTATTTTCCTGTTTCATTCCTTCTGTGATATTCTTATCCCTATGGTTGATTTTATGAATTACAAATATTAGTAAGGTTTTCAGACTTCGCGGAATTGAACTGCGAGCCGATAAGTGCCTTTTTTGTTTTTGATATGAAGAAATTTAAACCCATGAAACCTGCTGCGAATGACCATGTCGATTTTGGGCTACGCCTGCCTTAATTGCTGGTGTGAAAGCAAAAGATTAGCACTCGAATGGTATAGTCTAATGTTATGCCAATAAGGAAAAATAGGCATGTCAGGAACAAACTGGACAAGAGAATTGTGAGACTTTTCATGACCCGTTTGTCGTCATCCTTGTTCTTTCTATAAAAAAGAAATGTGCCTGCCACGATGATGAAAACAGGAAGAATAAGTAATAATTCAGCGTCGATTCCGCAGAAAAACAGCCCACATTCAAACTCCACCATCAAGACTAATAGTGATAGCAATGAGTATTTGAGTGTCTCTTTGAACATGACGCTTTAATTTTAGAAAGTTTTCCCCTTTATAGTAATAGAACAAAAATATAAAATTTCTGCGGATGGTGCGATTTCGCTAGAGGCAATACACCGATTGTTTCGTTGATGGCAACTCTGTCCTTCCATTTTTTTTACGTCAAAATTCCTAAAAATTTGTCTTGTCGGTTTGTTTTGTTATTTTTGTGTGCTACAAAATTTATGGCAAGGAACAATTTTTTCATAGGGTTACTGTTTTCCATCTTAGCTATACCTATGCAGGCATGGGGTGAAGACTGTTTCGATCCGACGGATGAAAGGTATAATGACTTTCTCTCGGAGCGGGCGAAGGGTGTTTCCCTATATGATCGTGGCAAGTATATGGAGGCGATCCCTCATTTCGAGAAGGCGTACGAGATGTGCCAATTGGATTCCGTCCTCAATGAATACCTCTATTTTTCCTACAAGAATTCTCTTCGTTCCATGGACGCCAACCGTATGTTCTATGGCGTGCCTGCCCGTTCCGTGGCTTTGTACGGACTGAAGCGCAACAAGCCTGTCTCTTCCATCTATGCGGAGGGTGGGGCTCTTTTTGCGGACAGCAAGACGGCTTGGGACGATTCCTATATCTATTTTGAGCGCTATCTCGTCGGCAATGGTGGTTTTGCCTCCGTGGACGTCGAAAATGAGTTGGGCTCCGTGTGCGAGCTGAATCATCATGTGGGAATTACATCTAGGACTAACCCTGTCGAGATGAAGGGTTCCAATTCGTCCTATTTTAACTTGAAGTCCAAATATGTGGGGGTCGAATACGAGGTCTCCGCGAAATTCAACGTCTCTTCCCGATGGAAAGTGATGCCTTACGGACGCGTTAGCCGTGAATCTTATGACGAGGTGCGTTTTGTCTTGGATACGGTTGCGGCATCCTCTTCCGGTGAGTATCCTTTCGGTTCGTGGAATTTCCCTTGGAATTTGACTCCGGATGATTTGCAAAGGGATGATAATCAGGGTGGTTCCGCTTCTGAAGGAGGTTCCCCTGACGAGAAAGGGCAGATTCCGCAAGGGGGTGATCCAGGGAATGGCACTTCGGGGGATAATGGAGTGGAAGATCCGGGCGGCAATAACAACTATTGGCAAAATAATGGTTCGGATTGGCAGGGCTTCGATCCCTCCAAGAACAATAACAACAATGGGGGCGGAGAGTCGCAGAGCGGTCAGAACCACGGTTACGACTATAACAATATGTATAATAATCATAGCAATTATGTGGGTTGGTATAATCCGTGGTGGTCTTATCTGTATAATCCTTATGGTCAATATTATGGGAATTTTACTTACCCGCAATATACGCAGCAGTTCTGGCAGAACATCTCCAATTCCACGTACAAGTATAGCCACTCTTCCACGAGACATAGCCGTATGGACTTCCTGTTGGGCTGCTTGGTGTCTTATACCTACGGTAAACACGTCGGTGCGCTCAGCGCATCTTATTTCAAGGGCGAGACGTTGAAGACGATTCAGACCAACCTCTCCTATTGTGTCTATCCGTTTGGAAATCTGAACTTCTATATTTCGCCAAAAGTTTCGTATATTTGGCGTGGTAATGATTACTATCCGATGGGTGAGCTGCCGGGAAACTGGATCGGCGAGGTCGAGGTCGGCGGCAAATTGATGAACCGTTTATGGGGTAGCCTTTCCTACCTTCATGGCAATCTTTGCGATTCCCATGAGCGTGCGAGCCATACGTTCTATTCCTTGTCTTGCGAGACAAAGTTCAGATGCTCCGCACGTTTCATTTATTTGCTGAATGCCCGTTGCGAACTGATGTTGACTTATAAGTATCTGAGGAAGGAGTCTAATCTTTTCCTTGTGGATGTGGATGGAAATGCCGGGTTGAATGTGTTTAGTCAGAATGATAATGTGATTGCTGGAGGTGTTCAATGGAATTTCTAAGCGGAAAAATAAGTAGGATGCTGTCATCCCTCTTCGTGGCGGGATGTCTGCTCTTCGCATCCTCCTCTTTCGCCGCGGAGCCTACCCGTAGTTCCATCTTCGCGAAGAGCTACGAGTATGAGTCCAATAAGCAATACGACCAGGCCATCGAGGTGCTGAAGGAGGTGAAGGCGGATATCTATGCGGTGAACCTCCGCTTAGGGTGGCTCTACTATTGCAAGGGAAACTATCGGGTCTCCATCATGTATTATTCCAAGGCTATACAGTTGAGACCCACCTCTTTGGAGGCGCGCTTCGGATACGTGTTGCCGGCCGCTAAGATGAAGGACTGGATCAAGGTGGGGAAGCAATATGACGCTATCCTGAAACTGGATCCAAACAACACGAAGGCGAATTATTACCGTGGTTTGATGTATTTTAATGTGGGTGAATATGCGAAGGCTGAGCCTTATTTCGATAAGGTCGAGCATCTTTATCCATTTGATTATGATATCGTTATACTTTCCGCATGGAATTCCTATTACCTGAAAAACAAGGAGAAAGCCAAGCTCCTTTTCAATCAGGCGTTGCTGATTCAGCCTAGTAGTGCTTCCGCGGCGGAAGGTCTCTCTCTGACTAAATAAATCCGACCCTTGCTCTTTGTTGTGTCGGTTTGATGTGCTTTTATGTTTAATTAATGTGTGTATAGGAAATGAATCGTTTCGCAATTTTTACATTTAGTTTGGCAATGTTGGTTGTGCCTTGCTCCTGTGGCGATGATGATAGTGAAAATGAGTCGGAAAACCGCCGTGAGGTGGAGAATGACAATTCGAAAGGTGAAGGTGGTGGAGAACAACAGGGAGATAAGGATGAAAAGGAACAGCATAAAGCGGATGTGTATGAGTGCGTGATCAAACCGTTAAATAGGACCTTGTATTTCGCTGGAGAGGATGAATTGTATGTCTATATGCAGTCCAACCGTTCCTTGGGAAGTCTGAAGATCTATGCGGAGGATGAAGCGGGGAATGCGATTGATGTGCAGAGAGAGTCGTTCCATGATTTTGTCCGTGTACACACGCCGGATGTGGTCGGTGATCTCAGATTGATCGTGGCGGATGCGGATGGCTCTAATCCTCAGAAAATCACTTTCCGTAATTTGAATTGGGACGATTGTCGGATGATACGTGTGGATATAGATAACCCTTTCATTGATTTGCTGAACGGAAAGACCTTGTCGAGGGAAGAGGCCCAGTCGGGATCGGCTTGGCTGATGCTGGATGAGGAGAAGGGACTTGTTGGTGCGAATGGGGTCAGTGTTAAGTTCGATAATGTTGAGACCAGTTTCTCCCAGGCAGGAGAAACTAGGCAGTTCACTCTTTCTAATGGCTACGAAGGCTTGATTATCCTTGTTAAGGCGAATTCCGTGGATCACAAGAAACACGACTTCTCTTTCGCTTATTGCCTGAAATGATGAAATGAAAAATCTTTTCCATGGGTGGTGAAAATCTCCACCCATGGACGATTGTTTTCTCCCCCAATATATTTTGCTGCTTTTCTGTAGTAGTGACAAAAAAACATCCATCTATGCTCTCGCACTGATGGATGCAACATGAATTACTCAATAAACGAATTGAAATTTATTCTAATGGTATGTCTTTTTTGTTGTACACTATGAATAGTACAAAAAACATGCCAAAATGCAATAATTTTATACATTTTAACAATTGATTCTAAATTTTAACAAAAATTTATTAAACTTATTTAAGTTTTAACAAATCTTTAATTTTTTCCATTCCTAGGATTTCGGCACAGGTGAAGAAGGAGGTCATGGAAACACCTAAGACGCCATGTAGATTCAGGTTTTGTCCCGTCAATAGTAGGTTAGATAATGGAGTGCGAGGTGTCAACATGGTGAACACCAATTTCTGATAGTCTTTTTTGATGCCATAGGCGCTTCCCTCGTATGTGGAGGTATAGTCGGAGTAGGAGAGTGGGGTGCTGGTATATACGTTCTCCACGCACTCTTCCAACCCTGTGATGTACTTGGAAGCGAGTGATATGCACTGCTGTAGCTTTTGCTTCTTGAAGGCTTCGTATTCTTCTCCGCGACGCATGACTTTCGTCCCTTGCCATTGCTCCACATCCTTCCAATTCATAGGGGTGATGAGGTCTATGTTCGTGGCGTATGGTGAATTCCCCGTAGGGACTTGATAGCTCACCAATGCGGCGTCCGTACGATGGTGCGTGTCGAAGGAGGCGTAGTCCCATATCTGGTTCGTCTCGTAGATGAACTGGTTTCGGTTCAGGTATGGAATGCCCTCTTTCAGTTTGATGTTGGCGGTGAACATGCCAAATGTGTTCGGGATGCCGGCGATTCGTTTCCGGTATATCTTTTTTAGCACCTGGCTCTCCTTCACCAATTCTAGTGTGGCGACAGGATGGGCGTTGGAGATGAACGTGTCCGCCTCTATCTGCTCCTCTCCGTTCACGACTGCATAGGCGAGTTTGCCTTCCTTCTCCACCAACTCAGTTACCTGGGCTTTGGTACGCACAGTGCCACCCATCTTGCGGATGCTATCCGCCAGACAGTCTGCGATCTGTTGTCCTCCACCTTCGATTCTCCATGCGCTTTGGATGAAGGAGTCGTTGATCTGCGCATAGACGTAGAGCGGCAGGTTGGCATGGAGCTCCATCTTCAGTGATGTGCCTGCCAAGACGTTGCGGAGTTTCTCGTCCGTGATTGTCTCGTTCAGAAAATCGTATGCGGAGTTGACAAACGCAGGTTTTTGGTAGAAATCTACAGCGTCTGCCGTGTCGAAGCTTTTGAATATATTGTCGCCCACATCGGATAATGTGGACATGTATTTTCTCAGGTTATCTTTCTGTTTTGGGAAGCGGGAGGCTAACTCCTTTTCGAATTCCGCCCTGCCTGACACGAACTTGAATCGTTCACCATTTAGAATGACTTCGTCGAAGCACTCTTTGTCGAGTCTGTGCCAAGGCAAATCCATCAGTTGGAAGAAGTCGAACAACCGCCAAAGCGACTGCCCCTCGTCTAATGCCCCTACGTAATGGAACCCGGTGTCGAATTCAGTCCCTTTTCTCTTGAATGTCTGCAGACAACCTCCCAAAGCGATTCCCTGCTCAAGCACACATACGTTCATCCCACATTTGGAAAGGGTGTATCCACATTCCAAACCTCCTAATCCTCCTCCTATGATGACTACATCATATTTCATCGCAGATTACTTGTAAAATCGCTTTGCTCGGTATAGTGTATAGAGCTCATCTTCATCCTCTTTGATGAAATTAGTCTTGAGGATGTCGCTCTCACAGCCCTTGAATGTGATCAGATAACGTGTTTTCGAAAGTGCTGTTTCAATGTCCTCCAGCTTCCATCCCTTGTTCACTATAACTGTCTCATATGGGTTCTGAAGCACATCTGCGCAACTGGTGAAGTTGATTCTGTCATTGTTCAGATAGCAATGTTGCGCAAGTAATAACATATCTTCATCCGTGTCGTATCCGACTATCTCGCTGTGCTTGTTGTTGATGCCGAACCAGTAGGACTTGAATCCGTAGCCGCATCCGTACTCCAACACATTGCCCTCTAGCGGGAAGATACTATTGAAGAGGTTGTAGCTGCGGGTGATTTCCATTTCCTCTCGCAGTTGTTTCTCTACCTGATCGCCTTTGTATTCGTAGTTGTTGCGTAATTGCTGCTTAAGCGACATGTGGTCTTTCCCTAGCTTAAAGTAAACGTCCCCGTGCAGTATGTTGAATAGGGTGACAGGGGCTTTCTTCTTGGCGATAGGACGTTTGATGAGCCAATAGAACAAGAACGGCTCCAGCGAATAGGAGATGATCACGGCGGTGGTCATGCCTATCAGCGTGGAAACGCCTATGGACCTAACCGCAGGATGTGTAGCGAACATCAGGGACGCGACACTGACGATCAGCACGAATGCGGAGAAGAGGATGGCGGTCTTGTGGAATATAAGCACGTTCTTCCTAATCCTAAATTCGGAGAGCAGTCCGTCCATGACGAAGATGCTATAATCGACACCAATACCGAAGATGAAGGTGGTGATGACGATATTGATCAGATTGAATTGCATGTTGAAGATGCTCATGACACCTAAAACGATGTACCAGCTCAGGGCCATCGGCAGGAAGGCGATCAACGCCAGAATGACGCTCTTGTAGCTCAGCAACAGCACGATAAGCACGAAGAGGGAGGATATGAGCAACGTCGTGGAGAAATCATCATGGATGAGTTTCACCATGTTATTCGTGTAGTAATATGGGTCAATCACGACGAGGTGAGGAATCTGGGTCACTTCGTCACACACCTCTCTCTTGTCGCTTAGCTTCATGTTTACAGGTGTGAAGACCATGTATTTGCCATCTGTGTACTCGATCATGTTGCTCTTGAGGGAGGAAGGCAATATGTCGGAATCCGCCAAAACCAGGGTGGAGCGCTCCTCTTCAACCATGTTCTGGAACTCCATGAAGACGGTTGGGTCCAATCCATATTTGAGGGCGGCCTCGTTCAGGTTGGCGAACACCTTCTCCTTTTTCTCTTCCGTCCAGAAGGAGTACCAGCGGTCGAGCCTTCTCTCCTGCTCATCCAATGGTATGAAAATCATGCTGTTGGATGTTCCGAAAGACCTGACCTTTCCGTAATTGTCTTTTAAATTACCCAATACGCTCTCCATCTTCTTCGAGTAGCACAATGCGCTATCCAAGTTCTCGGAGACAGCGGCGAAGTAGACGGTCCTGCAATCCTTCGTTGTGTGTTGGGCGAGAATCTCCTGTGATTTCAGCACCTTGTCGTCGTAGTAGGAGATGTGGGTCAGGTCGGAATCGAACTTCACCCATTTGGATCCGATGAAGCAGATGAGACTGATGACCACAATGGCGCTGATGAGATATGTCTTACGCTCGAATGGGTAAGAGTTGATCTTCTCTAATAATACGAATGCCTTCTCGTAGCGTTTGTTCTTCTCCTCGTTGAAGAACTGAGGCAGGAAGAGCAAGCAGAATGTTGTGGTGCCTACCAATGCCAAAGATGCGAAGAGACCAAAGTCTTTCAGCAGTTCGGCGTCAGTGAACATGAGGCTTGAGAAAGCACCTATGGTGGTGAGACAGCCCAAGAAGACTGGTGTGGATTGCTCTTCCAACACCTTGATCGGGTTACCCACATACTTGTAATGCGTGATGACGTGCAGACAGTAGCTGACCGCGACGCCCAAGACAATCGCACCGATTCCCAAAGCGAGCAAGGACAATTGCCCCTTGATGAAGTAGATGACGCAAAGGGCGAAGAAAAAGCCATACACGATTGGTATCGCCATCTGCAGCAGGGTGGATTTGTTTCGGTAGCATATGCCAATCACCAGCAATGCGAAAAGCAGGGAGATCGATAGGGTCATGACCAGGTCATGCTTGATCTGCCTAGAATTGTAGACGCTTTGTGGCGCCGCACCATGGTAATAGACCTCCACCTCAGGGAATGCCTTGGCAAGTTCCTCAAGGTCTTCATCGATCACGTCGATCAGCTTCGCACTCTGCTTGGAATCCACCGTCTTGAAATTCGGCGAAATGAAAGCCAATGCGATGGCGGAGTCTGGCGAGAAGAAATGTTGGCTGATCAGTGTGTAATTGGATCCTAATCCATCCCTCAAAGCATCCTTTTTGCTCACGAAGATCTCCCTCAGGGCGAGTGGGTCTTGGGCAATCACTTGTCCCAGCATCGCCCCCATAGGGGAATAGAGCGTCATGAGGTTCTTTTGCATCTGCATATCGATGTGCTCCTTGGTGGTCAGGGAATCCATCATGACGTAATCCGCACTGTCCAGGAAGACAGGCAGATAATTGTATAGGGAAGCCACCCCCGACTGAATGAGGTCGGCGTCCACTTTGTAAAGAATGTCCGTGATCATCCCTTGGGCGACCTCAGACTCCATCAGTTTTTCGCAGAAAGTGTCGCAGGCGGATTTCAAGGATTGGATATCCTTGCTGTCATCCTTCATCTTAAATATGACGAAGAGTTTATCCTTCACCTTCAGGTTGGCGAAGACCATCTCTTTGGAGTTATCTCCCCCATTGTCAGACGGGAGAAGTTTGGTGATATCCTCTTCGTAGACCATCTTCCTTCCGAAGAATACGAAGAAAGCGAAACTTAGCAACATGACTGCGTAGAAGACAATCTTGTGTTGCTTGAAGTAGTTATAGACAGCTATTGTGAATTTAGCCATGTTGTTACGTCATTTAGCATTACAGGGAATAGTCCCCTTTATACTCCAAGAAAGATGTTTGCGCATCATCGGACATTAGGGATGCGATCACGCCGACCGTTCCGTCCCCTTTGTCGTTGAGGGTCATTCTAAGAAGCAGTTCCTTGTTTTTCGTGGGAGTCAACAATTCCGAGAACCGGCACTGTGAGATCGAACCGATGGTAAGCTTCTTTCCCAAAGAAACCTCCGCACATTCGCGTATCATCTGGATGCTGCACACGCCCGGACAAATCGGGTCTCCCGGGAAGTGACCTTGGTACACCTGATGGTCAGGGTTCAAGGCAATCAGGAATTCGGAGCCGGACTCGATTTCTCTTCCCTCTTTAATCGTAAAGTATCTATTTTGAAGCATATACATACAATTGCTAAATCATTCGACGCCCCAACGCTTTTTCCACTCCTCGTAAAAAGGAGGGTTGTTGAGCTGTAAGTTGCCATCGGACTTGGTCATGAAGACCTGCGTCGTCGTGGCTGTTAACAGCAAAGCATTGTCGCTTTTTCTGAAGATGTTGTACTCGAATATAATTTTCGCGGACTTCGTCGGCACATAGCGAGTCTCCACGATAACTGTGTCGCCTACAGTGGCGCTTTGCCTATAACGCAGGCTCATGTCTACCATGGGAGCCGTATATCCGTTCTTGAAGATGGTCATGTACTCGAGTCCGTACTTCTCCCCGAAATCCTCACGTCCGTCTTCCATGTACCTGACGTAGCTACCATGCCAGACGACACGGATGGAATCCACTTCCGAGAAGCGAACCTTCACCTCGATGCGGCTCATCAGCGGTTCGCCGGAATAATCCACGCTCAGTCGTGAGGAATCTCTCTTCATGGTCTTTATTCCTTGATGAATATCTTCATTTGGCAGGAAGCGACCACTTCACCCTCCACTTTCGTCTCCGCCTTGATGAGGGAGACATTCTGCACCTCCGAAACGATATGGATGGAGGTGAGGAGTTTAGCGCCCGCTTTAGGCTTGGCGACCAATTTGAACTTCTTCACCTCCCCGATGTATCCGACAGGGGTAGGCTCGTTTTTCAGCTTAGCCTTCACGCCGGCATGGGCGGATGCGGATTGGGCGATGTGCTCGATCAGACCTGGCTCGATGAACTCACCCTCCACGCAAAACATATTGTCCTGCGCGATCGTCAGTCCCGTCAGGCAGTCGCACTCGTCCGCCTCGTACAACGTGTCCACCATCATGATGGGGAAGCGCTGCGGTATCAATTCCTTGATTTGTTCGCCTTGGTACAATGGTTTATCCAAACTCATTCCTTTTGAATCTTTTCGTAAATGTAATCGTAGAGTTGGGAGAACACCTTCAGTTCCTTCAACTCCTGCCCCGGTATCTTGACCCCGAAATCATTCTCGATAACAGCGATCAAGTCGACGAAGCTAAGGCTGTCCATCGCCAAAGTGATTTTAATTGTCGCCTCAGGGCGGATGGTCTGAATGTCCACCTCAAACTCTTCGGCAAGCAATTCGTTCAATTTTTCGATAAACGTTTCTTTATCCATCATCACAATTATTTCGTGAATCTTTTTACAATCAAAGTGGAGTTCGTTCCTCCGAATCCGAAGGAGTTAGACAAGAACATATCGAAGTGAGTGTCAAGACGTTTCGCAGGGATATTCAACCTTGCGGAGTCTTCGTCCGGGTTTTCGAAGTTGATGTTCGGAGCGATGAAGTCGTTTTGCATCATCAACATGGAGTAAACGATTTCGCTGGATCCCGCCATCCACATCTCGTGTCCTGTCATTGCCTTTGTGGAAGCAACCACTGGTTTGTAGCCCTCGAATACGTTCGCGATCGCCTTCGCCTCGTTCTTGTCACCAACTGGCGTGGAAGTGGCGTGTGCGTTGATGTAGGCGATATCTTTCTTGTCCACGTGCGCCTCACGAAGGCACATCTCCAAGGAGCGGCTTGGTCCGTCCACGTTAGGAACAGACATATGGTCTCCGTTTGAGGAGAATCCGTAGCCGATAACCTCTGCTAAGATCGGTGCGCCACGTTTAACGGCTGATTCGTAGCTCTCGATGATGACCGTAGCGGCACCACCACCAGGGACCAATCCGTCACGGTCACGGTCGAACGGACGGGAAGCCTTGGTAGGATCGCTCTCCCTTGTGGAGAATGCGTTGATACCATCGAAACTACCGATCGAATAAGGGTTCACCTCTTGTGCGCCACCGCAAACGATGCAGTCCTGCAAGCCCCACTTGATGAGAAGGGAGCCCAAACCGATCGCGTGGGAACCGCTGGCACATGCGCCAGAAACGGTCAGGTTAATACCTTTCAGTCTGAAAAGGCAACCCAAGTTCATGGTGACGGTGGAGTTCATAGATTGGAAGATAGCACCAGAACCAACCAGCGTGGTATCCTTTTTCTCACGCATGGTGTCGACGCTCTTCACTACGGCGTCGGCGGTACTATCGTTACCATATAACAAACCAATTTCATGGCTGTCGATATAGTCTTGGTCGAGACGAGCGTTGCGGAGCGCCTCTGTCGTGGCAACATACGCATATTTCGCTTGTTCTGGCATGTATACTCGTTGATTCCTGCTTACTTGTCCCTTCAAATCAGGGATTTCAAGATGTGCAGTGAGTGCGGACCTGAAGCCCATCTCCTTGCGCACAGGGTCGAAAATGATACCAGACTTACCATTGTAAAGTGATTCTCTGACTTCTTCAAGGTTCTTGCCCAAGCAAGAGTAAACACCCATTCCAGTTATAACAACTCGCCTTTCCATTTAATGTCGCTGTATATTTAATTAAACAACAATCTTAAAAAATCTAAAAAAACTATTTTGAACCGCGAATATAGTAAAAAAAACAATCGACGACAAACCAAAAAAAACAATCGATGATGAACCTGAAAAATCTAACCTTTCTGTTATTCCTCTTTGATTTTCAGAAGGGCTTTAAATGGAGTGGGGGATTAGGTGCGGTGGGTGACGGACTTCATTGGCCTGGGTGGAAGAAAAATCTTCCTTGTAAAGTTGAGAAAACCTTTCGTTGCCGAATTAATTATATTCTCTGACTGAAAAGTACATAGTTTGGAGATGGAGTTTGTCTATATTTGCGATACTTAAACATTATATGCCATGAAAAATAATAAACTATTCCGCATAGTGTTTATGCTATGCTTTTTGGGCGTGACCGCATTGGCTCAGGCTGATCCGGACCCTAATTTCCACATTTATATTTGTTTCGGACAATCCAACATGGAGGGTAACGCTTCTGTGCCTAGTTCGGAGACGCAGGGTGTGAGTGAACGTTTCCAACGGATATACACTGCTAATGATTGCTCCACCTGCGGAAAGAAAAAGGGACAGTGGTATACGGCGGTTCCTCCTTTGGCTCGTTGCTTCCATGGTAATGGAATCGGTTATGGTCCTGTCGACAATTTCGGACGTACGCTGGTGGAGAATCTTGACCCTGAGATCCGTGTGGGTGTCGTTGTCGTCGCTTGTGGAGGATGTGACATCGAATTGTTCGAGAAGAATAGATGCGTAAACTACATAAATTCAGCAGCGGATTGGTTGAAAAATTATGCGAGGGACTACGGAGGAAACCCGTATGAGCGTATGATCGAGATGGCTAAACTGGCCAAAGAGGTGGGTGTCATCAAGGGTATCTTGATCCACCAAGGAGAAAACAACTCTGGGCAGACGGATTGGCCGGACCGACTGAAGGGCGTCTATGGCACCATATTGAGCGACGTGGGCTTGAATGCGGAAGAGGTTCCGTTGTTGGTAGGCGAGGTGCGCCACTCCGGTCCTTGTAGCGGTCACAACCAAATCATCGCTAATGTGCCTAATGTCATCCCTACAGCTTATGTCATCTCTTCGGATGGATGTGAGTCTGCGGGCGACCAATACCACTTCTCCGTAAAGGGATACAAGGAATTGGGTAAGAGGTATGCTGAGAAGATGCTGGAGTTGTTGGGTGACAACCCGGTGCAGTCCGTGGACCTCTCCGTTTCCACGATATTGTTGAGCGAGTCGGAGCCTGGCAAGGTGCAAATCGGTGTGAACAAGGAGAATGAGGATATTACCAGATTCGACATCTATGCGGATAATGAAATCATCGCGAGCGACCAGGCAGAGTTCATCTGGGAGGATGTCTCCCGTGGAGAACACTCCATATGGGTGGTGGGTTATGACGCCAGTGGTAAGGAATACACCACATCCAAGAAGAAAATCAAGATTCTTGATCCTCAGACTCCATTCAACGGCACACCTGCTTTAATCCCTGGTGTGATCGAGGCGGAGGAGTTCGACTTTGGCGGTGAGGGGAACGCTTACCACGACTTGGATGAACAGAACCACAATGGTGGCGACCGCAACGAGGCTGTGGATATGAACAATACAGCTGTCGGCTATACCCAAACGGGCGAATGGATCGAGTATACTGTCGATGTGCAGAAAACAGGAACCTACGAGGTGGTGGCAACTGTCGCCTCTGGTTCGAACGGTGCCGCCTTCACCCTTTATATGGACAACACCTTCATCATCCCTGGTGCGGATGGAACGCCAGGTGGTTTCATCGAGGTGCCTAATACGGGTAGCTGGGAGGATTTCACAACTGTAAAGTCCTCATTGAATAAACTGACCAAGGGTGTGCATGTCCTGAAGTTGGAAATCACGGGCGATTGGGCGGACATAGATAAGCTGGAGTTTAACTTGCTTGAGGCGGATCCGGAACCAGATACCAACGCATTGGTTGATGTGGCGGCTGATTCGAATATTATTCCTGATGGTATCTACAATGCATACGATGCGAATGGTAAATTCATCCGTTCTGTGAACGTGAAAAACGCATACAGCAATCAATTGAAGTCTGGCTATTACTTCTTTATGAATACGTCAGGTAAGGTTTATCCTTTGTTCATTAACAATAAGTAAAATACATGGCCAAGTTTGCCTGCTTTTTGTGTGGCAAATAAGAAAGGCGGAACGCTCATGGAGCAGTTCCGCCTTCTGTTTATTACCTGTAGTTTGCGTGTGTCTGAGGATTACCTCAATACAGTGACGTGTCCTACGTAGATATTGTCTTGGTATCTGTTGTTGATGAGGTACCAATAGTCGGAGGATGGTACATCATTGCCGTTCTCGTCTTTCCCATCCCAACCGTTCTCGTTTTCGTATATCTCATAGAGTCTGACGATCCTTCCATACCTATCGAAGATTTTAACGGTGGACGGACGTTTGTCTATGTTCTCGATATGCCAATAGTCTCTTACACCATCGCCATTAGGCGTGAAATATACGTCTGGGATAATCTGGAATGTATCCATGGCCCATGATAATTGAAGTGTGACGATACTGTCACATCCATGTTCATTTTTGAGCGATAGCGTATAAGTGCCAGGCTTTTCGACAAGTATGTCGCCGAACGTATAGGTGTCATCGCTCATTGAATCGAATATCGTCACCTTGTCCTTGGTGTAGACATCCACATGGGTCGATAAGGTATCTATGTTTTTGTCCACGATGGATACCACCAATCGGTACGTTCCGCTATCCCTTGCGGAGATATTCCCTATTGTTACATCCAAATCATTGGAAATGATACCATTAGGACCGATCCATTCTACTTGCACCCTGTTAGGAACGTCTTGCGCTGAAAGTATCAGTGCTTCACCTTCGCAGAGCGGTCCGTTGTCGCTGATGCTGATGTTTATATCCTCTGTTTGGAGGGTGAGATGGACGGTACTATCACATCCATGTGCGGATGTGAATGTTTCGGTGTATGTTCCTTCATCGGTCAGTTGGTTGGAACCGAATGTGTAGGATTCTCCCGTCAAAATGGTGATGGTGGTGTCGCTCTCTTTTTTGCTGTATATGCTTACCGTTGTGCGTGCGATTTCTTTCAGGTCGCCCGTCTGGCTTTGGAACAAATCCGTCTTGACGATGTATTCGCCTGCGTCACTTGGCTTGGCTCCAGGGATGGTGATTTCAAAGCCACCATCTTGACTGAAATTGTTCGGTCCGAACCAGTGGAGACTATTCTCCGGGAAGTGGTTAGAGACGACGGTTATCGTCAATGGCTCATCCTCGCAGAGCGGTCCGTTGTTGCTGATGGTAGCTACTGGAGTCTCTTCAATCAGTGTGAGGTACACAATGCTGTCGCAACCTTGTGCGGAAGTGAATGTCTCCGTGTACGTTCCCGCAGTCGTCAGTTGGTTGGTTCCTAAGGTATAGGAAAGGCCTGACAAAATGGTGACGGTGGTGTCGAATTCAATTTTGTTGTATACATCGACAGTTGTGCGTGCGATTTCTTTCAGGTCGCCTGTCTGGCTTTGGAACAGATCTGTCTTGACGATGTACTCGCCTGCGTCACTTGGTTTGGCTCCAGGGATGGTGATTTCAAAACCTCCGTTCTGACTGAAATTGTTCGGTCCGAACCAGTGGAGACTATTCTCCGGGAAGTGGTTGGAGACGACGGTTATCGTCAATGGCTCATCCTCGCAGAGTGGTCCGTTGTTGCTGATGGTAGCTTCTGGAGTCTCTTCGATCAGTGTGAGGTGCACAATGCTGTCGCAACCTTGTGCGGATGTGAATGTCTCCGTGTATGTCCCCGCTGTCGTCAGTTGGTTGGCTCCGAAAGTGTAGGAAAGTCCTGACAAAATGGTGACGGTGGTGTCGAATTCAATTTTGTTGTATACATCGACAGTTGTGCGTGCGATTTCTTTCAGGTCGCCCGTCTGGCTTTGGAACAGATCCGTCTTGACGATGTACTCGCCTGCGTCGCTTGGCTTGGCTCCAGGGATGGTGATTTCAAAGCCACCATCTTGACTGAAGTTGTTCGGTCCGAACCAGTGGAGACTATTCTCCGGGAAATGGTTGGAGACGACGGTTATCGACAATGGCTCATCCTCGCAGAGCGGTCCGTTGTTGCTGATGGTAGCTTCTGGATTCTCTTCGATCAGCGTGAGGTGCACAATGCTGTCGCAACCTTGTGCGGAAGTGAAAGTCTCCGTGTATGTTCCCGCTGTCGTCAGTTGGTTGGCCCCGAAGGTGTAGGATAGGCCTGACAAAATGGTGACGGTGGTGTCGACCTCGATTTTGCTGTGTATGGTGATGACCGTGCGTGTGACTTCTTTCAGGTCACCTGTTTGGCTTTGGAACAGATCCGTCTTGACGATGTATTCGCCAGCGTCACTTGCCTTGACATCCTTAATGGTGAGTTCAAGTCCTCCGTCCTGACTGAAGTTGTTCGGTCCGAACCAGTGAAGACTACTGCTCGGGACATTGCAGGATGAGAGGGACAATATCAGTGTGTCGCCTTCACATAGCGGTCCGTTGTCGCTGATGACAGCTTCTGGGTCTCCCACATGGAGGGTGAGATGGACAATGCTATCGCAGCTGTTGGCGGAAGAGAAAGTCTCGGTGTAGGTTCCTTCTGTGGTCAGTTGGTTGGGACCGAATGTGTAAGACGATCCGGCAGGTATAGAGATAGTCGTGTCGATGTCGTATTTCTTGTATATTTCAACAGGTATTCGGAAATATTCGATCATTTCGCCAGTCGTTCCCATAGACACGTCCGATTTCACCACATATTCGCCGGAGTTGATAGCTTGGGCATCCGTTATGGTGATCTCTAATCCACCGTCTTGGGTGAAGTTGTTCGGTCCGAACCAATGGAGGCTGTTTTCCGGATAGAAGTCGGATACTGTTATTGTCAAGGATTCTCCTTCGCAGAGAGGTGTGTTGCTGTAAATACTTTTCTGCGCATCAGAAACGATGAGCGTCACAATTGAATCACAGCCATTCTCTCTGAGGAATGTTTCCGTGTATGTTCCAGCTGTGTTAATGCTCTGCGTGCCGAAGAGGATGGTTTCCCCGCCGTGGAGTGTCGTGTCCTTCGTTGTGGTAATGGACGAGCGAACCTCAATGGTAATGTGTCCGGCATTTTCCGTGTTGCCGTTGAGGCTCATCGTCAACGTGTATTGTCCGTCGTCGTTTACCGTCACGTTAGGTATGGAGATGGTTTTCTCGTTCAGCACATGTCCGTTGGGGGTGGTCCAACTGAATGTGGCGCCAGGGATATTCTCTTCCACGTCTAAGACAAGTGTTTCTCCTTCGCACAATGGACTATTGGATGTCATGTCAATTTTTCTGACATTCAGGTGGAGCGTGATGGTGCTGTCACATCCGGATGTTGAGGTTAGGTTGTAGGTATATGTGCCCTCATTCGTGAGTATATCGTCACCGATTGCGAAGGACTCTCCATCCTTGATGTCCACGGTTGTGTCTGTCTGATAAGTAGGGTTGACACTCACGTCCAAATAGACAACGGGAGAGTAAATTCCGTTGGCGCACATTTGGACGGAATACGTTCCCTCATGGGTTTTGTCTGCGTTTTGTATGATAGGGCTCTTATCCGTGGAGTAAAATCCATTAGGCCCTGTCCATACGAAAGTTGCGTTTCTCGGGGCATTATTGACATGGAAGTTGATGTCTCCGCCTTGGCACACATCGTTCACGCTTGCATCAATGATGATGTTGCAGTTTGTCGGAACAGATGAGCCATAATCATCAAAGTTGATGGTTCCTTCCGCTTGGGAGTAATTGGTCACAAGCAATATGTACCACTCTCCCGCTTTGGCATTTTCTATGTGGCATATCTCCTTTGCGTTCTCGCTGTAACTACAGTCAACTATGTTTCCGTTGGGGAAATCGTCCAATTTGCTTCGAAAACAATTGGATGAGATGTCGTAATATAGCGGATCCATTGTTTTTAATGGTTGATACAAGGAATCATATAGGATGTTTAGTGCATAAAGGCTATCGGTCTTTGTAGAATACTCATCCCAAGTTATTAGGTCATAGGAGTAAAGGTAGTCTAATTCATTGATTTCTATAGCCGCTTGTCTCATTAGCTCCCTATATTTTTGTATTGAGTCATTTAAGGCCGTGAATTCGGGAGAATACGTACACCCTTCGATTGGAAGTTGTAATGGTCCAGAGGATATTGGTCTTTCAAGCTGTAATTTCTCTTCAGAAGCTTCGCATACCTTCTTGAGCATATCTGTTTTCGAGGTGCCTTCGAAAGGTCCAAAACATACAAAGTCAATGTCTTGCTGTTCGGAATGGGATATCATGATGAACATCTCACCATCATCCTCAATCTGCATGACGAACCATGCCGGGGATGGTGTGCTTCCTAAACATCCGATGTATTTGTTCCCCCAGAAATCCACATTCTCACTCGTGGTATCAGCGGGATATGTGATGCCATAATCGTTCTCATGTGTACAGAACGGAATCACTTCATCAAAATCTGGAATCGGACATTGCGCCCAACTTTCGTTACCTGCCGTTAGTATGGAAAAAACGGTGGTGGCGATTAATAATAAAATTTTTCTACACATTCTAATCTTATCATTTATAACAAGATACCCTTTAATTACCCTTTAATAATTATATATTGTCCTATATTCAAATTCATCCTTCATTGTGGTTCCTAAGAAAAACCTTTTCAAACTACAGGGTATTGTCCTTGCTGGAAAAACAATAAGCTTTAGGACCCACTTTTTATCGTCGCAAATTTTATCATCGCAAATATAATATATTATTTCTCAAAATAATGCTTTTCTAATAGAATAATGTATCTTTGTTCTTTGTTTAGGAGGGGTCGCGAATTGATTTTACATCCGATAGTCTTGTGTTTTTGATGAGCCCCGTCTAATTTTATTATTTATAACATTCAGTGTATGTCAGGCGCAAAGATAGGTTTTAGGACGACAGCGGCATTTGTTGTCGCTAATATGGTGGGTGTGGGTGTGTTCACCTCCTTGGGATTCCAGTTGGTCGGACTGTCCAATCCTATCACAATTGCGTTCATATGGATCATAGGCGGTTTGACCGCTTTCTGTGGTGCTATCGCCTATAGTGAATTGGGTGCCTCTATGCCCCGCTCCGGTGGAGAATATAATTATCTGTCCGTTGTTTACCATCCTGCGTTGGGCTTTGTCTCAGGCTGGGCCTCTTTGGTGGTGGGCTTCTCCGCACCGGTCGCATTGACGTGCATGGCCATGAGT
Organism: Paludibacteraceae bacterium; assembly: GCA_045226255.1. Classification (GTDB taxonomy): domain Bacteria; phylum Bacteroidota; class Bacteroidia; order Bacteroidales; family Paludibacteraceae; genus UBA1181. The sequence continues at coordinate 79,033 of JBGVCG010000009.1, forward strand.
TCCTACTTGGGGAATATATTCCCTCAACTGAATGCGAAACTGTTTGCCATGGTCGTGTTGACGCTCATCACATTGATTCATGCGTTCGATGTGCGTGTCGGCGCTCGCCTTCAACGCTTTTTCACTTTGCTGAAGATCTTTATCATTGTGGTCTTCATCGTGGCTGGTTTTGTCGCGGAGCCTGGTGGCTCGTCCAATTTCAGCGGTTGTGGCGATTTCTCTTTGCAGGAGGTCTTCTCCCCGGCTTTCGCCATCTCCCTTGTTTGGGTCTACTATGCCTATTCGGGATGGAATGCGGCGGCCTATATTTCCGGGGACGTGGAGAACCCTCAGCGGACGGTTCCCCGCGCTTTGCTTTGCGGTACTGCGTTCGTGGCGATATTGTACCTCTTCCTGAATATGGTTTTTCTGCGCACTGCCCCCGTGTCGGAATTGACGGGACAGATAGAGATCGGACTGATCTGCGCCAAACATATCTTCGGAGAGAATGGAGGGGAAATCATGGGCATCTTAATTACCGTGATGCTTGTCTCCAGCATCAGTTCCATGGTTTTCGTGGGTCCCCGTGTCGGCGCAGCGATGGGGGAGGACCATCGCATCTTTCGCTTCCTGACGAAAAAGAATGACAAAGGTTGCCCGTATGTCTCTGTCTGGGTGCAGTGGCTGGTCAGCGCTGTCATGCTTCTTTCCGGATCCTTCCGTGCCATTACGCAGTACACGGGTGTGGTCCTTTCGATATGCGCCCTCTTGTCGGTTGTCGGGGTAATTGTACACCGCCATAGATTCCCGAATGTGTCACGGCCTTACCGTACGTGGGCATACCCTTGGCCTATCGTCTTCTTTGCGATGATCATCCTATGGTCGGTCACCTATATGCTCTACGTGGATTTTACGGACGGGGATAATGTTCCGTGGACGGCGATACTGAGTTTCGCCACCATTTTTTCAGGATTGATATTATATTGGGTTAACAAAAAAATATGCGACAAATGAGTGCGAATAAACTGATGAAATGTTTGGTTTGCATAAGCCTGGCGCTACTGCTTGGCTGTGCGGATACCAACCTGGGGAAGAATCCCGGGGTAAATATAGACTCCACAACGGTGGAGGTCGTGCCGGATTCCTTGGAGAACCCGATTGTGAAAGAATTGGTCGAGGATACGGCGGTGAACAAGACGGCTCGCTTTTATGCGGGCATCGAGTGCGACAGCTCAAAACTGACGAAGGAAGAGCTAAACATGTGGAAGTCCTACTCGAAAAAAATCGGTGGGCTGATCAAGATTAGTTCCTCTACCTTGCGGAAAGCGGACACTCTGATGGCTAGGGACATGGTGGATCTGCGCGACTCGTGCGACTTCGTCTTCTATCCTTTCAGTGGTCCTGATTTCCTCTATCCGATCACGTTGTTCCCTGATGCGGATTATTATTTCCTGGCCGGACTGGAACCTACGGGTACGATTGATACTGCGATGAACGCGGAGGAGAATTATTTCAAGAAATACACCTCTTCGCTGAATGTCTATCTGCAATGTAGCTTCTTCCGCACCCTCTCCATGCACAATGATTTTGACAGCGAGGAGATCGATGGTATATTGCCTGTCATCTCCATGCTGATGGCCCATAGGGACTGTAAGATTATCTCTTCCCGATTTTTGGACATCACGGAGGCGGGAGCATTGGTCGACACTTCAGGCGGAAAGAAACCTTTCTTGGCGGAGATTAAGTTCTTCCAACCCAAGTCTCCGCAGCATGAGCAGACACTCTATTACATGTCAGCTAACCTGCATGACCGTAGCTACAAGGAGTCCTTCGCTGCTTATCTGGACGCCACCTTGCCTAAGCACCATGTCGTCACTTACCTGAAGGCCGCTTCGTATTTGATGCACAAACCATACTTCTCTAAGATCAGGGAGGCGATTTTAGGTCACTCCATGGCTATCCTAGAGGATGATTCCGGCATTCCGTATAAGTACCTGAAGGATTGGAATGTCTCTCTGTATGGCACCTACATGAAACCGCTTAAGCTTTTCGGAAAGTATGTTTACCAAACAGACTTGATGGAACGCTATGAAACGGACTCTGTGCGTCCGCTGAACTTCCGTATTGGTTATAATAATCCATCTAATTGGCTATGCGCCAGGAAGATAAATAAATAATTGGGCAATGAGTCGCTGGCTTGCTATATTGTGCTTGTCTCTCCTCCCGTTTTGGGCGGGTGCCGAATCAGGAAGGATCTCGGTGGGTAAAGGCATAACGATATACTATGAGGAGTATGGCCAGGGGGAACCAGTCATACTGCTGCACGGGCATACCTTGGATAGGCGCATGTGGAAGGGGCAGGTGGAGCTACTGCAAGATAGTTTCCGTGTGATTGTCCCCGACCTCCGAGGTTATGGTTTGTCTTCCGATCCGTTTCCCTACCAGCAGTTTACCTATACGGACGATGTGATTGCGTTGATGGATTCTTTGTCCATCGGGAAGGCGCATGTCGTCGGGCTCTCCATGGGGGCTTACGTGGCGGGTGAGTTGCTTGCGATGCATCCTGACAGGCTGCTTTCCTGCATGATGGTGGCTGGCGAGATTTGCGGTAGACCGGGACCTTCGACCCCGAAGACGAAGGAGGAGAAGGAACGTCAGCGGATAGGCAACGCGAAGATCCAGCGACAGGGTTTGGACAAGTACAAAAAGGACAGGGTGGAGGACCTGATCCGACGCGCGGGTTCCCGTGGCGAGGAGATGCGCACCGCCTTGAAGGAGATGATCATGGAGTGGGGGGCTTGGCAGGTGACGCACGTCACCGCCCGCATCTACTATGGTCAGGAGGCCTTTCAAAGTCTGAAAAGGACTAAGCCTGATGTGCGTACGTTGATCGTCTATGGAGAATTGGAGGGGAAAAAGCCTAGCCGAATGTTGAATTACCTCTCTAATGCGGAACAAATCACTATCCCAGACTGTGGACATATGGTCAATATGGAACAACCGGAACAGTTCAATTCGTTGCTACTGAATTGGTTGCGTGGATTACCTGTGGAAAAATGATAGCTGTTCTATGATCTGATGTGAGCCCTTTTGTATCTAGAATCATCGCTTGATGATCTTATACGCTCTCTTTTCTTCCACTGCTCCCGATACGGCGTGTAGGAAGTATATTCCTGGTCGCAATCCGCTCATGTTCATGACATGGTTGTCGTTGATGGCATCCTCCTGGAGGATGACGCGTCCTGTGACGTCCGTAAGTTCCAAGTGGCATGCGCCAATCATGTCGAATTGGATGTGTAGCTTATCCATGACCGGGTTGGGAAAGAAGGAGATGATGCGGTTGGAGGATTGGTCCGGAGAATCCTCGTCATTGTCCTTGTAAATGGCTGTGAAAGAGTACGATCTTTTTTTGCCTGTCTTTATAGTTATCTTATTGTCATACAAATATTGGGTGTTCACCACATTCCCCTTGTCTGTGCAGAGGGCTAGCCACTTCTCAAATCTTTGGCCATTCACCAGCGGCGAGGCCTCGATGGTAATGGAATCATTTTGGAACCATTTTCCGTCAAACCTATCACGGTATAACTGCTCTCCGCAAAGGAACAAGTTTCCTTCCTTCCCTTCGCTTTTTATGGAGGATTTAATGGTGAGCGGAATCGTCTTTCCCAGGGAATAGTATTGAGCTAACATTCCGTAAAGGATATCGTTTCTGTTTTCAATCCATTCTGGCATCAGAGCGAAGCAATCGTCCCAGGTGCTTAGCGGTAAATCCCAACGGCTTCTATGGTAGGGGATTTCGTCCGCTATGATGGAAGACATTGAGTCGATGACATGGTATAGCTCGGATTTATGGAAAATATCCCCCAGTTGGATAGCAATCCGTTCTATGTACTCCCTTTGCACAATGGTGTCGGACAATATCCGTTCCAGTACCCGGGTTGCCCAATCCTTGTTTCCATGGTCATAATAAGGCTCTGTCCTCGAAAGGAAATTGAAGGGGTTGATATTCACTCCAATAATATCCTTGTTGGGGTCGTTTGTAGGCCAATATTCGAAACCTCCATCCAGGTCTTTCAGCAACCATCTCCACTTCCCGTTGTTTCTGTCCCTCCAGAAAACATAGTTGTTGTTAGGCCAATCGTAGTTCCCGACGAAAGCCTGAAGCGACATGTAGTTGATGAATTCGTTCACATCCACAAGGGAGCATAGCTTCTCGTGGGAGAAGTTAGGCTGGTTAAGGAATTCACATAGATCATCGTATGCGTCACGGGTGCCTTCCTTCAATTCATGGTTTTTGAACAAATCAATCTTCTCAATTCCGTAATTGGAAGAGAAATAATCGTCATTGTCCGGTTCCCTGAGGTTTTCTATCCCCCAATATTGTCCGTTTAGGTATACGATGACGGATTGGCAGGCTTGGTAATCGACATCGACCTTTCCGCCTGATAGTTTTTGCAGGAATGCATCTTTTATGATTGTCAGTTGGGCGTCGTTCCCTCCGTTCCTTAGGTAGATGCATCTGTATCCGTCTTCCTCCATGGACTCTTTCTCGGAAAAGAATTTGTAGGAGAAATAATTGTTGCCGTACCGTTTCTTCGCGTATATCTTCATGCCTTTTACTTTTTCGATGCGGGGCCATCCTCCTGCGATTCTTGCTTCGCACAGTTGGTTGATTACCCTTTCCCCCTCGACGAAATACTCTATGTTGAGGGGGCGTCGTCTATTGGTCCTGTAATTGCATGGTTCTCCGAAATCCTCTTTGTAGTAAACGCCTGTTTTCCCCTCCACGTATATTCCCAGTGTGTCGTCCCACAGGTACTCAGGGTTTAGGGAAAGCGATATGATAGGGAGTTGCATCTCCCTGTCGGTTATGATGTAGGTGTTGACATTGGAGGGCTTGCTCAGTATCTCTTCCTTGATGATCTTAGCCTTTATGACGGTGGAGCTGTCGATGACGATCGGTTTGTTGTAAAGCGGGGATTGTTCCGTGGGTTCGCTTCCGTCCAGCGTGTAGCGGATGCTCTTCCTGTACGGATCCGGGGCGGTGAGCTTTACGGTCAATGAGTTGTGGTATATTCCTCCTTGAACACTATATTCAACGTCAGGGGCGGCTTCCTTTTCCTCACAATCGTCCGAATTGGGACGCATCGGCGTGGCGTGTTCGAACCATACCCAATTTGACGTGTTGGAGAGGCATCTGCCGTAGCTGTGGTTGATGGGGGCATCCGTATATCTCGGAGTCTCGTCTTCGACCTCCCCGTCGTTACGGGTGAGATAGAGGCTACCGTTGGTGTTGCCCATGTTGATGTTGGCATGTATGTGCTCGGAATTTATCGTATCTATCTTGTCCGTGTAGATGATTTTGTATCCGTGGGAAGGAATGACACACTTTACAGGTATCTTCCATAGAAAAAGATCGGTGCGTTTGTCGGATAAGTACCAACCCTTGATGTTTATGTCGTGGTCTGTCGTGTTGTGCAGTTCCACCCAACCCTCCGGGAATTTATAGTCCTCGTCGATTACGGTGTTCACATTGTTGGGCATAATTTCATTGATGATTATTCCCTTGCTGGCGCTATATGCGACGCATATTGTCCCAAATGTGAGGTACACAAGGATTGCAAGTATATGTGGTATGTTATTCCTCATCTTTCTTTCTAATCGGTTGAAAACGAATTTATTAAAAACCTGTTTTCGACTCCTTCCGACGTGTTCCTGTTTTTGGGCCAAATCCTGGGTTTGCGAAGTGTTACAAAACGGAGGTTTACTCGGCAAAAATAATAATTTTGCTGGAAAAAGAGATGATAAATGTGTGTTCGCTTATTGTTGTGCTTAGGATTAGGATGGTTACTGCTCACGGTTCTTCCTTTTAGACTAGGCATATGATGCGAGATTATCTCACCAGCGCTACTTGTAAATAGTAAATCGTCAAATAGTAAATTCCACGTTACGTCAATATTCTTTCCGAAGATATGGATGTATTTATGTATATTTGCAAAAGGAATACGGGGGTGCGATAGCATCCTTTTCCCTTCGTTTGTTTTTCACGGCGGAGTCGTCGGACTCCCTAATTTTTGATGACATGAAAAAAATCATTTGTGCGGCCTCCGCACTTCTATGCGCGATGGCCATGACGGCCCAACCGCCAGTCACCCCTGGTGATTTAAGCCATATCCCGATGGATTCGGCCATTCGATACGGTAAGTTGGATAATGGATTGACCTATTACATCCGACACAATGATGTGGTTCCTGAAAGGGCTGACTTCTACATCGCACAAAATGTGGGGGCGATCTTAGAGGAGGACAATCAAAACGGTTTGGCGCATTTCCTCGAACACATGGCCTTCAATGGTACGAAGAACTTCCCGGACAAGGGTATCATCAACTACTTGGAAACCATCGGCGTGCAGTTCGGCAACAACGTCAACGCCTACACTTCGTTGGACGAGACCGTCTACAACCTGAAGTCCGTGCCTACCATGAGGGCAAGCATTGTGGATACAGCCTTGCTCATCCTGCACGATTGGTCTGGATTCATCTCCCTCAAGTCGGAGGAGATCGACAAGGAACGTGGCGTGATCCGTGAGGAGTGGAGGAGTCGCCAGAATGCGAAACGTAGGCTGTGGAAGGCTTCCCTGCCTATACTCTACAAAAACTCGCAATATGCGAAACGTGACATCATTGGTGACACGGCTATCATCGCCAACTTTGCATACGACACTTTGCGCGCCTACTATCATAGATGGTACAGACCTGACCTGCAATCCATTGTGATTGTGGGAGATGTGAATGTGGACAGCGTCGAGAACACCATCAAACGGATGTGGACCGACATCCCTAAGCGGGTGAACCCTGACAAGCGTGTGGTTTATCAACTGGAACGTGTCACCGAACCTGTCGTGGCGATTCTGACGGACAAGGAGGCGAAGACCTCCTCCATCCGTATCGACTACCGTATGGATAAGCTCTCCGATCAGGTGGTCGGTAGCAAGGCTGGCTATAAAATATCCATCGTGAGGGATCTGATCGAGTCCATGATGAGTGACCGCCTCGACGAGATATCGCAGAAGGCGGACGCTCCGTTCGCGGGGGCTTCCGTCGGATATGGTGAAATCGTCCGTTCGAAGGATGCGTTCATCCTCTTGGCTGTCCCTGTCGAGGGACAGGAGGAGCAGAGTTTCGCCGCACTCTTGGCGGAGGGTGAGCGGATGAAGCGGTTCGGATTCACGCAGGCTGAATTGGACAGGGCGAAGGAGAGCCTCCTCAGTGGCCTGGAGAAGGCCTATAACGAAAGGGGAAAGACGAAGAATGGTTCATATGTGCAGGAGTATATCCGTAACTTTCTCGATAAGGAACCTGTCCCAGGCATCGAGTGGGAATATAAAAATGTTCGGGAAATGTTGCCGTCCATCACGTTGGAATTGGTTAACAGACACGCTAAGTCAGCTGTCTCTTCGAAGGAGATCACTGTCCTCATGACGGGTCCGGAGAAGGAGTCTGTCCACTTCCCGAACAAGGAGAAGGTGCTTGCGATGCTTCAGGAAACCTCCTCGATGGCGCTGGAATCCTACACCGAAAATAACCTGCAGGCACCGCTTGTCGGTAAAATGCCTAAGCAGGGTAAGGTGAAGAAGGAACGAAAGGTGAGTGAGTTGGAGAATGTGACCGAGTGGACCCTCAGCAATGGTATGCGCATCGTCATCCGTCCGACGAAGCTCAAGGAGGATGAAATCATCCTTTACGGCTACAGTGAGGGAGGTTTGTCCATGATCGATAATGTGTCGGATATGCCTTCCGCCAACCTCTGCGTCTCAGTCGCACAGAACAACGGAAAGGGAACCTTCAATGCGATTGACCTCAGCAAGAAGTTAGCGGGCAAGGTGGTAAGGCTGAGTCCTTCCGTGGGCGCCTACAACGAGTCCTTCTCCGGATCATCCTCCGTCAAGGACTTCGAGACGCTTGCGCAATTAGTCTATCTTCTCTTCACGGGTACCCGTACGGACGATGATAGCTACCAAGCGCTGATCAATCAATACCACACGGTCCTGGTGAATGCGGACAAGGATCCAAGCCGAACCTTCAGCGACTCTGTACAGGTGACGGTGAATGGACATCACGAGCGAACCACTCCGTTCGGTCTGAAACAATTGGAGCAGGTGAACCAGAAGACTTCGCTGGATATCTTCACCCGCAGGTTCTTAGACCCGAAAGATTTCACTGTCTTCATCGTCGGCAACGTTGACATGGAGAAGATGAAGGATCCTATCACCCGTTACCTCGGTGGTATCCCTGTCCAGAAGAAGATGAAGGAGGAGCAGTGGATTGACCGTCAGATACGCAGGCCTAACGGAGTCGTCAACAACACCTTCTCCAGGGAGTTGGAGATCAAGAAGACGTCCAGCTTCGTTGTCTATGGAGCTGAAATGCGCTATACATTGAGGAACAGACTGATTATGCAACTCATCGGGGATATATTGGATATCCGTTACTTCGAGTCGATGCGAGAGAACGAGGGCGGCACTTACGGAGTATCCGTGCGTGGATCGCTCTCCAAGAAACCAGTCGAGTACGCTTCCCTGCAGATGCGCTACGATACCGACCCTGAGATGTACGAGAAGCTCCAGAAGATCGTCTATTCGGAGGTGGATTCTTTCATCGCCGAAGGACCGAAGGAGGTAGACTTCAACAAGGCGGTGCTGAACTTGAAGAACAAGTGTACCGAGAACCAGAAGGAGAACAATTGGCAGTTGAATGCGATGGTCGCTTATTACAACGATCATGAGGACCTCGCCAAGGATTACCTTAGCACGCTGGAGTCCATTACCCGTAACGAACTGCGCGATACGCTCAAATGGTTGCGTGAGCAAAATAATAGGATTGAGGTGGTCATGAAACCTCAGGAATGATGCGTGATGGATAGCTGTATAAGGTGGAGTTGAAAAGGGGAAAAGATTGTTATGAATGAAACGGAATGGACTGCTAATATTTGTACGTTATTTTTTCTCCAATTTTATTAACTTCGCGTCATAGAAGAATGATGAAAATTGAAAGATGATGAAGGTTAAGGATAAAAATTTTGAGGAGATGCTCTCTAAGGAGGATATCTCCAGCATTGTGGATCGTTTGGCGACGGCTCTGAATGCGGACATGGCGGGTAAGAATCCCTATTTCCTTGTGATGATGAACGGGGCTGTGTTCTTTGCGACGGACCTTCTGCGACGGATCACCATACCATGCGGGTTGGCTTTCGTGAAATACACCTCATACGAGGGCATGCGCTCTACGGGCAAGGTGACGGCTCTCCTTCCTGTTCCGGCCGACGTGAAGGGACGGAATGTGGTGGTCGTGGAGGATATCGTCGATACGGGCGAGACCATGAAAGCTTTCTTGTCGGAGGTGCAGCGTTATGCGCCGGAGTCGGTCCGCATCGTCTCTTTCTTGGCGAAGCCGGCTGCGATGAAGCATCCGCTCCTGATCGATTATGTGGGGAAGGAGATCGGAAACGAGTTCGTCCTAGGCTATGGCCTTGATTACGACGGCTTGGGCAGGAATGTTCCTGAACTGTTGGTCTATGACGGAAAATAAAAAGTGAAACTGATTTAAATAATAGAATAATGAAAAACGTAGTTATTTTTGGTGCCCCAGGTTCTGGAAAGGGTACTCAGAGTGAGAACATTATCAAGAAGTATGGTTATGCGCATTTCTCCACAGGTGATATCTTGAGGAAGCAAATCGCTGATCAGACTGAGTTGGGCAAGATCGCCAAGACATTCATCGATGAGGGTAAGTTGGTCACTGACGAGCTGATCATCAACATGCTCGACGCTGAGTTGGATTCCGCAAAGGACGCTAAGGGTGTCATCTTCGACGGTTTCCCACGTACTTATGCGCAGGCTGAGGCTTTGAAGAAGATGTTGAACAAGAGGGGCACGGATGTGGCTGTGATGTTGAACATCCACGTTGACGAGGCTGAGTTGATCAAGCGTCTTCTCGAGAGAGGTAAGACTTCCGGCCGTTCCGACGACAACTTGGAGACCATCACCAAGAGAATCAAGACTTACAACGAGCAGACTACTCCAGTGATCGACTTCTACAAGAAGGAGGGTACTTGCGTGGATATCCAGGGCGTTGGCTCTATCGATGATATCTTCGCTTCTATCTCAAAGGCAATTGATTCAGCGAAGGATCTATAATTAGATTTTTTATATAAAGGGAAACAGGAGGGGCTAGGCTTCTCCTGTTTTTTTAATGCTCGGTAAGCGCAATGTCAGGAATTCGCATAGGAGGAGAACCCTACTCGTCGTATGCTCTTGAGACAATGCCGATGAATTGATGGTTACTTATTGCGTTAGGCCTAAACCTTTTATTATGCTTTTTGGGGGATGTTTGGGTTATTGTGAAATAAAAATTACCTTTGTGCGCAAAGGCTTTACCATAGGTTTGGAATGCAAGGGAAACGTAAATTAGTGTTTATTGATACAGAGGTTGGTTGGTCAGACAAGAAAGTCCATGATGTGGGTGCATTGTCTGACGAAGGTGCCACATTCCATTCCAATTCTATCCCAGAATTTTTGCGGTTTGTGTCTGATGCTGATTTTTTGTGTGGACACAATGCTATTCACCATGATTTACAGTACCTTTTCTGTGATAATTCGGCAACTTATGTGTCGAAAACGATAGACACACTCTATCTCTCTCCCTTGCTTTTCCCAAAAAGGCCTTATCATAATCTGTTGAAGGACGATAAGCTACAGGTGGATGAGTTGAATAATCCTCTGAACGATTGTTCCAAGGCTCGTGATTTGTTCCATGATGAGATTGCGGCTTTCACAGCCTTGCCTCTTGACCTTCAAATCATCTATTGCACGTTGCTGTATGGGAAGGAGGAGTTTAAATGTTTCTTTGATTACGTTGGGTTCACAACAAGGAGTGGTGATCCTGCCACATTGATTCAAACTTTTTTTAAAGACCGTTTGTGCGTTCATGCGGATGTCCGTGCAATGGCGGAGAAGTACCCTGTCGAGTTGGCGTATTCGCTCGCACTGATTAGTGTGGGGGATACTACATCCATTACACCTCCTTGGCTGTTGCGTAATTTCCCCGAGATAGAGAATGTGCTTTGGTCCTTACGCAATAATCCTTGCGAAGATGAACATAGCTCCTATTGCCGTGGTATGTTGGATATATATGCCGGACTAAAGAAGTTCTTTGGCTACGACGCTTTCCGTACGTTTGACGGGGAGCCTATGCAGGAACAAGCGGTTTCTTGTGCGGTGAAGGGTGAATCCCTGTTGTGTATATTCCCTACGGGAGGCGGTAAATCCTTGACGTTTCAGCTGCCGGCTTTGATGGCGGGTCGTACGGTGCAGGGGTTGACGGTTGTGATTTCTCCTCTTCAGTCTCTTATGAAGGATCAGGTAGATAACCTGGTGGCGAAGGGATGGGAGGATGCGGTCACAATTAATGGAATGTTAGATCCAGTCTCTCGTGCGGAAGCGTACGAGTGCGTGGCGAATGGTATGGCGAAGATCCTTTACATAGCACCTGAATTACTTCGGTCTAAAACGTTGGAGAAACTGTTGCTTGCAAGGAATGTGGTGCGTATCGTCATCGATGAGGCTCACTGCTTCTCTTCATGGGGGCATGATTTCAGGGTGGATTATTTGTATATCGCCGATTTCATTAAGAATCTGCAGGAAAAGAAACGGATGCAGACACCTATCCCTGTCTCCTGTTTCACTGCGACGGCAAAGCAAAAGGTCATTTCGGACATCCATGACTACTTCATGAAAAAATTGGGCATTGAGTTGAAGCATTTCGCATCTTCTTCTGATAGGAAGAATTTGCGCTATTCTGTCATGTTCGCTGAGTCTGAAGATGAGAAGTATAACCTATTGCGGAATTTGATGGTCTCGTATGAGTGCCCAACCATTGTGTATGTCTCCAGGACATCCCGCGCAAAGATTTTGTCTGAAAGATTGACGAGGGATGGCTATCCTACGCTTTATTTCCATGGTAAAATGGATTCGAGCGAGAAGGTGGCGAACCAAAACGCTTTTATGACGGATCAGGTACGGTCTATCGTGGCGACCAGTGCATTTGGGATGGGCGTCGATAAAAGTGATGTCGGCCTGGTTGTCCATTATGATATCTCGGATTCATTGGAGAATTATGTGCAGGAGGCGGGTAGGGCAGGCCGGAATCCTGAGATGGAGGCGAAATGCTATGTGTTGTATAGTAATGCGGATTTGGATAAGCATTTTATTTTGCTGAATCAGACAAAGTTAAGTATCGGAGAGATACAGCAGGTCTGGTCTGCCATCAAATCAATGACTAAACAGCGGAATTATATGGCTTGTTCGCCTTTGGAGATCGCAAGGGCGGCTGGTTGGGACGATTCTGTCCAAGATATGGAAACTCGTATACGGACTGCTGTCTCGGCGTTGGAAGATGCAGGGTACATCAAGCGTGGATACAATATTCCTCATGTCTTCGCAACGGGTATAAAGGTTCGAAACATGGATGAGGCTACTTCCAAACTGAACGCTTCCCGTTTGTTTAACCCGCAAGATAGGGAGAATGCTGTCCGTATTATAAAATCTTTGATTTCGGCTAAATATGTTCTGAAGTCTGGTGTGGCAGAGGCAGAGGCGGAGTCTCGTGTCGATTATCTGGCGGATAGGCTGGGAATGACGAAACAGACTGTGATCTCTGTTATTAACTTGATGAAACAGGAACAGATTATAGCGGATGTCATGGACATGTCTGCCTTTATCGACAAGTCTGATTCGGAGTCTAAATCCAATAAGATTTTTCAGAATTTTATTAAGTTGGAGGAGTTCGTGTTGGATAAATTGTCGGATTCGAAGGATGGTTGCGTATTTTACAAGGAATTGAATGATCAGGCGTTGAAGTCTGGATTATCCTTCTCTTCCGTGAAGTCCCTCCGTACGATATTGTATTTCTTGTCGGTGAAGCGTTATCTGAAGAAATCGGAGGTTCCTGCCAATGGCGGTTTTGAGTTCTCTTTTTGTCTTCCTTTGGATAATTTGCGGGCGAAGTATGAGAATAGACGCTCTATCTGCTCGTTTTTAATCAAACGGTTTTATGAACAATCCGCTAAACAAACGGATAGTAATGGGAAGAGTGTGGTTCAATTTTCTTTGGTTTCTTTGCTCTCTGAATATAATGAGAATCAGGAACATACGCTTTTTGCTTCTCAGTCGTCCGTTTCTCTTGAGGAAATGGAGGAGTCCATCTTGTATTTGTCGAAGATTGGTGCCCTGAAATTGGAGGGTGGCTTCATGGTCGTGTACAATACAATGGAAATCAGAAGGTTGGTGGATTCCAAGTATCGCTATAAGATGGAGGATTACCGCTTGTTGGATGAGTTCTATAAGCAGAAGATACGTCAGGTACACATTGTAGGCGAGTATGCGAATTTGATGGTGAATGATTACAATGCGGCGTTGCAATATGTGCGTGATTATTTCCAAATGGATTTCAAGCGGTTCATTTCTAAATATTTCGAAGGGGAACGGGCTTGGGAGATAGAGAAGAATATTACTCCTAAGAAGTATGAGGAACTCTTTGGTAGATTGTCTGGCAAACAGTTGGAGATAATAAAGGATAGTGAGTCGAAGTACATTGTTGTGGCGGCTGGACCGGGTAGTGGAAAGACGATGCTTTTGGTGCATAAGTTGGCCTCTTTACTTTGCATGGAGGATGTGAAGCATGAGCAATTATTGATGCTCACCTTTTCGCGCGCTGCGGCTACTGAGTTTAAGAAGCGTCTTTTGTCGCTGATTGGTAATGCGGCATATTTTGTGGAGATTAAGACGTTTCATTCCTATTGCTTCGACCTAATCGGTAAGATTGGCAATCTGGATGATGCGCAGGATGTGGTCTCTCTTGCCACCCAAATGATTCAGAATGGGGAGGTTGAGGCGTGCAGGATCAACAAGTCTGTTTTGGTTATTGACGAGGCGCAGGATATGGATGCGAATGAGTTCGCTTTGGTAGCCGCCTTGATGCAAAAGAACGAGGACATGCGTGTCATCGCTGTGGGTGACGATGATCAAAATATTTACCAATTCCGAGGGGCGGACTCTAAGTATATGCGTTCTTTCATCGATGAGTTGAAGGCGAAGAAGTATGAGATGACGGATAATTTCAGGTCGTGTCGTTCTATCGTTTCTTTGTCGAACGAGTTTGCGAAGGGCATTTCCGAGCGGATGAAGACGGCTCCTATTGTCTCTATGTCTAACGACGATGGATTCCTTTCCGTGACGCAGCATGTGAAAGGGAATATGTTCCTTCCTTTTGTTGACCATGTCGCCTCCACCTATCATGGGGAAAATGCTTGTGTGCTGACGAATACGAATGAAGAGGCGCTTCTTTTGGTGCTTTTGCTCTCCCGTAAAGGACTAAACGCAAAGTTGGTGCAGTCTTTGGATGGCTTCCGTTTCTCTGATTTAGCGGAAATACGTTACTTCTTGAAGCAGGTGAATGTACGGCCTGGTGTCTCTTCCATCACTGATGAGGAATGGAATAGGGCAAAGGAGAAGACGGTGGAGATGTACGAGAAGAGTGCCTGTTTGGAGCTTGTGCGGAATTTCTTCGAGGAGTTCGAGGCTGTCAGTGGTAAGGTTAAATACAAAAGTGACTTGAATGAGTTCGTGTTTGAATCAAGCGTGGAAGATTTCTATAAGGGAAAGGTTGCCACAATCTATGTTTCCACGATCCATAAATCGAAGGGTAGGGAGTTTGATTCAGTCTATTTGTACTTGTCGAATGTGCCTTCCCTCAATGACGATGTTAGAAGACGTTTGTATGTCGGATTGACTCGTGCGAAGCATAATTTATATATCCATTGTGAATCGGGTTTGTTCGCTCCTTTCAAATATCTCTGCACAGAGTATGATGTGGATAATAACACGTATTCTGAACCGAATGAATTGGTCATTCAATTGAGCCATAGGGATGTGTTTTTGGACTTTTTCAAGAATAAAAAGAAGGAGATTCTCTCGCTTAGAAGTGGCGCTTCCCTGTGCTATGAACATGATGAAACGAAAGGTTATGATTATTTGAAAACGATGGATGGGGTCCGTGTGGTTTCATTATCGAAAAAGAAACAGTCTGAATTGGCTCCTTTCTTGGCTAAGGGATACAATATCACCTCCGCCACTGTGCGTTACATTGTCGCATGGAAAGGGAAGGAAGATGAAGAGGAGTCGGCTGTGATATTGGCGGATTTGCGATTGTGCCGTGACTGACGTGACCATCATGCACGGCGGTTCCATTTATTGCATTAGATATCATACGATAATTTACTATTTGTTGTTTCAGAATTGCAGAACGGAACAAAAAACCGAAGAGGATATGCTCCCATGAACATATCCTCTTCTGAAAAAAGTCTACTTGGCTTTGAATTAGTTCTTAATCAAAATCTTACGTCCATTGGTGACGTAGACTCCTATAGGTAATCCGTCTATGCTTTCATGCTTGCAACGGACTTTCACACCCATTAGCGTGTAGATGTCTCCTGGAGCTTTTCCGTCACTCCTAATCGTCAGGACGCCTGCTGGTGTGGTGATCGATAGATGACCTGCCACATAGGTGAAGCTGTAGTTCTCTGCCTCGGCTCCGTTAACCGTGATCTCATAGGTGCCTTTCGGTGATTCTTGCGTGGCCTCTGTTTGGCATGCCGGCTGTACGCTGAAGACTTCTTCTGCGCTTTCTCCGTTTTTCAAGCCGGACACTTGCCAGGTCAGCTTCGGTATTGTGTCACCCTCAAATATTTCCGCATCGTCTGCCGTGATGGTCAACTCTGCTTTGTTGATGGTGAGGGTTCCGTCCGTCACTGTCAGGATCGTGTTGCTGATACTGCTTTCGTCAAGAGAGATGGTGTATTCTCCGACGCCAGAGGTGACGGTCGCTTCCGTCTTGCCGACAGGTGTGCCTACGATGAGGTCCGGACGACTGGTCACGTAGGTGAAGGTCGGATCCTCTTCTCCGTACTTGCGTTCTTGGTTCTCGAAGACCAGTTCAACGGGTACGGTCACCCTGATGGTGTCTTCCAACCCCTCTTCCGCCGCACTGTATGCCAACGCATAGATGGTGTCGCTTGGCGCTGTGAGGGTTACTACCGCCTCTTCGTCGACGAAATCCACTTCCGCAGTCAGCTCGTTGCCTTCCTTGTCGTAGAAATCGATCCGTTGGCTTCCTACTTGCATGAACCAATAGACTTTATCCCCTGGCTGGCAACTGAACTGATAGCCTTGCAGCTTGCACCCTGTCGGGGAGGCCGCCCTGCTTTCTTGTTCGAGTTGGAGCGTGGTGAATGGCACGTCTATGACGCTGTTGTAGTCCTTGAGGGTGTCCATGACCGCCGATGTGCCTACGCCCGCCCGGTTGAAGGCTTGCATGCCGAAGACTACATCGTGCGTGTAGATGACTTGCTTGCTCTTCACGTCGAATCGGTAGTCCGCCAGCACACTGTCTGGTTCCACTCCTTCGACGTCGATGTCCGCATCGAAGGTCACCGTATTGGCTGCCTCCACCTCCACACGCTTGCGTGGTTGCTGGTTGAACCAATACTCGAAGGCGACGATCTCGTCAGGGATGATCTCTTCCGGCACGATGAAGTATTTCGTCAACGCCGGACTATAATGCCCCATCTTATCCTTCGCCTGGTAAGTGATGCTATGCAGGCCTGGCGCAAGTGTGGAGAGGTCCACATCTATGTCGATGACGCCTCCCTCCGCAAACGGTACGGAGACTCGCTCGGCTTCGTTCTTGTCGATCCAGTACTCGTAGGTCTCAATAGCGTTCTCCTGCAAGGACTCCGTCTGCGGGATGATGAAGTGCTTCAGCACGACTGCGCTGGCGTGCCCGTTCTTGTCGAGGGCACGGAAGGCGATGCTGTGTAGACCAGGGGCAAGACTGGAGAAGTCTATGTCCATGTCCACAATGCCCCTTTCGTCGAATGCTCCGGAGACACGTCCTGCAAAGTCCTTGTCGATCCAGTACTCATACTTGTCGAGCGTGTTCTCCTGCACGGACTCCGCCTGCGGGATGAGGAAGTGCTTCAGCACGACTGCGCTGGCG
>JBGVCG010000010.1:0-218202 GCA_045226255.1 Paludibacteraceae bacterium
CAAGAAGTGGTCCACCTGCTACGGATTGGAAATCCCTAGGACAGAATGTGCATCTTCTCCATTTGACCAAGGATCGTTTACCGTGGCTGGTAATGTGACTTCATCAGCCGATGAAGTAGGAGGAACTCAATGGGGATATGAGTCTATGTGCTTTAACGGCAAGTATCCTTCTGAAAACGGCTTCACATTCGTTCCTGACCACACCTATCAAGGTTCTGCCTTCGGCGGTATGTTGTTCGTCAACGGAAACAGCGAAGTCAACGATGTGATCTATTCCAAGCGAATCAACAGTTCAACATTGCAGGGTAATGACGTGACGGCTAGGTGTTTCGTAAACACCTTCGCGGACGCACCACACCCAGTGAAGATACACATTCAAATAACAGACCTGAAGACGGGGGGTGTTGCCAAATCCACAACCATAACACGTAATAGCCAAAATGAAGGACTCGATTGGAAAGAGGCAACTGTCACTTCTTCCATTGAAGGAGATTCAGTTTTGGTTGAAGTCGTTTATGACTGTGGTGACAGCAAATATAACCTGAATGGCAACGACCTCATCTTGGACGACATCCAGGTCTTCGTCTGCGAGGGAGAATCCGACCTCCCTAATTGTATTCAATCGAAGGAACCTATCATCTATGCGAATGGCAAAGATGTGAAGAGCATCCATTTGAGTCCAGACGAGTCTGTGACACTGACCTCAAACGATGTGACAACCACAGACATTACTGGAGAGCCTTATACCGACTTCACAATGTCATGGCACAAAGAAGACGCAACATCCGCCCCTCTTGGCAAAACCGTTGGTGTGATCGCTAATTCGTTGGAGGTGAAATGGGAAGATGCGGATAAGAATGGCACGACATTCATCTTGAAGGTTCAGGACAATACTTTAAACGAAAAGGGCGAAAAAATAGACGCTTGCAATATGTATGACACGATAATTGTCTATGCGGACGATGCTCCTACTCTTGATCCCGACCTCTACTGCTTGGACGACGAAGGCAACGTGAAACCAATGGAACTGATTTGGCAGGAAGACTTCGGTACGTTTACTTCTGCGACAAATTATTGGACGTGGGATTATATTGACCTCTCTAATCCGACGAAAAGAGAACATATAGATGGACGTGATTGGACTACATCCACTGATTTAACTCCAGACGCTAATGTAACCTATGATTTGTCTCCGTCTATAGAAGGCAAGTATTGCGTCGCCGCCAACGTGACTTGTTCGTATGATGGTGTTCAAGGTGGTACCCAATGGGGTTGGGAAGCCTATTTCGGAAACGGGCAACATCCGAAAGAAAACGGTTGGACATTCGTTCCTGACCACACCTATGACACAAGCGCATACGGAGGTATGCTGTTCATAAACTGCGATAACGAGCAAGATGCACCAATTTACACACACAAAATCAGCAATTTATTCCAAGGCAGCTATACGGCGCTTTGCTATGTGAACACATTCTCTAACGGTGAATATCCTGTGGATATTTACCTTCAAGTAAAGGATTTGGCAACTGGTGATATTTACAAGTCAAAACGTGTGACAAAAACATCGATAGACAGCAAAGATTGGGTTGCCGCTCGATTGAAATTCGAATTGCAAGGAAGCGAGATAGAATTGTCCGTCGTTTCCTATGCTGGAAATGGAACGTCTGGAAATCCAAACTATAACAAACTTGGTAATGACTTGGTATTGGATGACATCCAACTCTACGCTTGCAAAGCTTATGAACATGTTGGCGTGGAAACTCAGTCTGCAGAAGAGATGAACGAACTGGTAAACGTCTATACAATCTCCGGTATCATCGTGAAGTCCAACGTCAAGAGATCGGAGGCTTTGGATGGTTTGAAGAAAGGCACCTACTACATCGTAGGTCACGAGAAGGTGCTGGTTGATCTATAATCTAACCTACCCTAAAACAGATGCGGGCTATTCCATGCTGTGGGACAGCCCGCTTTTCATATTATCCTTACAGGTTGCACGTACCATGCCACATCACACACACAGGGCGTTGCCCTGGGAAACACGGATTGTGGGGTAACGCATTGACGGAGTAAAAAAGAACCCCGCAGGATAACATGGTCTCGAACCTGCGGGGTGTAAAACAATCGTCCGAATAGTGGCTTATCGGTACTCCCTCCAACTCTTGATGGCCAACTCGTCCAACTTAGTGGTGCAGAAGGCGCGGATGAAGGCCGAAGCCAAACGTGAATTGGTGATCAACGTGATGTTCAGATCCACCGCCGCACGACGGATGATATAACCGTTAGTCAACTCTCCCGTGGACAAATCCTTCGGGATGTTAACCACCATATCAATCTTATGCTGATGCAACAAATCCAATGCCTGCGGTGTCTTCTGCTTATCGCTTGGCCAGAAGACCTCCGTATTGGAGATGCCATTGTCCGTCAGGAAGCGGCTCGTGCCTGGCGTCGCATACAACTCATACCCATGCTCGACGAGCAAGCGGGCAGACTCCAGTAACGAAGCCTTGTCCTTCGCAGGTCCTGTGGAAAGGAGAACCGTCTTCTTCGGCACACGATGGCCGACGGAAAGCATACTCTTCAACAATGCGCAGGAGGTATCGTCACCCAAGCACCCCACCTCACCGGTAGAGGTCATGTCGACGCCTAACACAGGGTCGGCTTTCTGCAACCTGTTGAAGGAGAACTGGGAGGCCTTAATACCCACATAGTCGAAGTCGAAGAATGATTTGCTCAACTTCTCCACTGGCAAGCCCAACATCACGCGGGTAGCCAAATCGATGAAGTTGACCTTCAAGATTTTACTTACGAACGGGAAGGAACGGCTGGCGCGGAGGTTACACTCGATCACCTTGATTTCGTTCTCTCTAGCCAAGTATTGGATGTTGAATGGTCCTGATATATGCAACTCCCTAGCGATCTGTGCGGAGATCTTCTTGATTCGGCGAACCGTCTCCACATATAGCTTCTGCGCAGGGAACTGTATCGTGGCGTCTCCTGAGTGGACACCCGCATACTCGATGTGCTCTGAAATAGCGTACGCTAAGATCTCGCCATCCTTCGCCACCGCATCCATCTCCACCTCCTTGGTGTTCTGCATGAACTTGGAGATGACGACCGGATGTTTCTTGGAGACATTCGCAGCCAACGTCAGGAAGCGTTCCAACTCATCCTGATTACTGCATACATTCATCGCAGCACCCGAAAGCACGTACGACGGACGAACCAACACTGGGAATCCCACACGCTGGATGAAGGCGTTCACATCCTCCATGGAGGTCAGGGCGCTCCACTCTGGCTGATCCACACCGATACGGTCGAGCATGGCGGAGAACTTATCCCTATCCTCCGCATTGTCTATGTAGCATGCCTGCGTACCCAAGATAGGCACCTTCTGCGCATCCAGCTTCATGGCGAGGTTGTTCGGGATCTGTCCACCCGTGCTGACAATCACACCCTTAGGCGACTCCAGCTCGATGATATCCATCACACGCTCGAACGTCAGCTCGTCGAAGTAGAGGCGGTCGCACATGTCATAATCCGTGGAGACCGTCTCAGGGTTATAGTTGATCATGACGCTTCTGAAGCCCTCCTTACGGATGGTGTTCAACGCCTGCACACCGCACCAGTCGAACTCCACGGAGGAGCCGATACGGTAGGCACCCGAACCCAATACCATGATGGTCCGATTGTCCCGCTCACACTCCACGTCGCTCTTAACGGCGGAGTATGTGAGGTATAGATAATTCGTCTGGGCAGGATACTCAGCCGCCAGCGTATCGATCTGCTTAATGAAAGGCAAGATGCCCAATTGCTTACGATGCGCACGAACGACCAGCACAGCGTCCTCGATATCCATCTTGCTACCCATATCCAACGCACGGGCGATCTGGAAATCGGTGAAGCCATATACCTTCGCACGCTTCAGAAGGTTGTTAGGCAATGATTCAAGCGAAGAGACTGCCTGCAACTCCTTGTTGACCAAATGGATGTTCATCAGCTTATCCAAGAACCAGCAATCGATCTTCGTGAGATCATGGATCTGCGCCACAGAATAACCAATCTCAAAGGCTTTTTCTATGACGAATATACGTTTATCGGTTGGCGCCCTCAATGAACCATCGATGTCGGCGATCTCCAACTCCTTGTTACCCACAAATCCGTGCATGCCCTGACCGATCATACGCAAGCCCTTCTGGACTGCCTCCTCGAAGGTACGTCCGATAGCCATCACCTCGCCGACCGACTTCATGGAGCTACCCAACTCACGGTCCACACCGCGGAACTTACCCAAGTCCCAACGAGGGATCTTGCATACCACATAGTCCAATGCCGGCTCGAAGAAGGCCGAAGTGGTCTTCGTCACCGAGTTCTTCAGGTCGAAGAGGCCGTAGCCCAAGCCCAACTTAGCCGCCACGAAGGCCAACGGATAACCCGTCGCCTTACTAGCCAAAGCGGAGGAACGGGACAAGCGGGCATTCACCTCGATCACCCTATAATCCTCACTCACTGGGTCAAAGGCATATTGCACGTTACACTCACCCACGATGCCAATGTGACGGATGATCTTAATGGCAAGGGCGCGTAACTTATGATATTCACTGTTCGTAAGCGTCTGTGACGGAGCGATGACGATGGACTCACCCGTATGGATACCAAGCGGGTCGAAGTTCTCCATGTTACATACCGTGATGCAGTTGTCGAAGCGGTCACGAACCACCTCGTACTCGATCTCCTTCCATCCCTTCAAGGATTTCTCCACAAGCACTTGCGGGGAGAATGCGAAGGCTTTCTCAGCCAGTTTATTCAACTGCTCTTCGTTGTCACAGAAACCTGAGCCAAGTCCGCCCAAGGCATAGGCCGCACGGAGGATGACCGGATAGCCCAGTTCCTTAGCCGCCTCACGAGCCTCCTGCACATTTTCACAAGCGTGTGACTTGATCGTCTTCACATTGATCTCGTCCAACTTGTTGACGAAGAGCTCACGGTCCTCCGTGTCGATGATCGCCTGCACAGGTGTTCCCAAGACACGGACATTATATTTCTTCAGTACTTCGCTCTTATACAATTCAACACCGCAGTTCAGCGCCGTCTGGCCACCGAACGAGAGCAGGATTCCGTCCGGACGCTCCTTCTCGATGACACGCTCCACGAAATAAGGCGTGACAGGGAGGAAATAGACCTCATCTGCAACACCATCGGAGGTCTGCACCGTGGCGATGTTAGGGTTGATCAAAATAGTATGGATGCCCTCTTCCTTCAAGGCTTTCAGGGCCTGGGAACCCGAGTAGTCGAACTCGCCCGCCTCACCGATCTTCAAGGCACCGCTACCCAACAAGAGGACTTTCTTAGGCTTCTCAAACGATTCGAACGTCTCCTGCGCCTCGGCGACCATCATCGATTTAGGGTCGCACATCGCCTTGAAGAACTGTCCGAAGATGAACTCCGTATCGGTAGGACCGCTGGCAGCCTCCGGGTGGAACTGCGCCGAGCACCAAGGCTTGGTCTTGTGGCGGATACCCTCGTTCGATCCGTCGTTCATGTTGATGAATTGAGGCTCCCAATCAGCTGGGATCGTATCATTATCCACCGCATAACCATGGTTCTGGGAGGTGATGAAGCAACGGTTGGTCAGTTTACCATTCACAAGCAGACGCACAGGCTGGTTATGTCCACGATGACCATATTTCAGCTTGGTCACCTTAGCACCCGCAGCAAGCGCAAGGATCTGGTTACCCATGCAGATACCGTAGATAGGTTTGCTCTGTTGCATGAACTTACGGACATGCTCCACCGTCTTGGTGCAGAGGTTAGGGTCGCCCGGACCGTTCGAGATGAAGAGACCGTCGTACTCCTCCGACGTGAAGTCATAGTCCCAAGGGACAACCGTTATGCTTACGTCGAACTTGAGCAATTCACGGATGATATTCTGCTTCACACCCATGTCCACCAAGCAGACCCGCTTGCTACCGTTTCCGAAATGTTCCACCTCCTTCGTGCTGACGAGCGCCACCTGGTTGACAAGGTTAGGATCCTCGAAAGGAATATCCTGCTGTCCCTCCGTGATGATCACACCGCTCATGCTACCATACTCACGAAGACGTTTGGTGAGCTCACGCGTATCGATTCCCGTGATACCCACCACCTTTTCTCTCTTCAACCATTCCGCCAAGGAACCCTTAGCGTTCCAGTGGCTGTAATGGACGGAGTAGTCGCTCACCACCAATGCACGGACATGGATCCTATCACTCTCCATGAAGGTAGATAGTCCGTTCTGTTCTGTAGACTCACTTGGCACACCATAATTTCCCACGAGAGGGAACGTCATCACAAGGATTTGCCCAGCGTAGGAAGGGTCCGTCAAACTCTCAGGATAACCCATCATGGCAGTATTAAACACCACCTCACCTGCCACGGCACCCTCATAGCCGAAACTCTCGCCATGAAACTCAGTGCCGTCGCTGAGCCGTAAAATCGCTTTCTTATTCATCTATAATCGTTTTTATAAAATCCATAAACAATGGGTGCGGATTCAGCACCGTGCTGGAGTACTCAGGATGGAACTGCGTACCGATGAACCAACGGAGGCCTGGGATCTCGACGATCTCCACCAATCCGCTCTCCGGGTTCCTACCCACGCACTGCATTCCTTTCTCCTCGTATTCGCCCAAATATTTGTTATTGAACTCATAACGATGGCGATGGCGCTCCCGTATCAACTCCTCCCCGTAGATTTGTCTCACACGTGAACCTTCCCTCAGTTCGCAATCGTATGCGCCCAAACGCATCGTGCCACCCTTCTGCGTGATGGTCTTCTGCTCCTCCATAATGTCTATCACATTATGCGCCGTGTTAGGGTCCATCTCCGCACTATTGGCGTCCTTGTAGCCCAACACGTCCCTTGCGAACTCGATGACCATCATCTGCATACCCAAGCAGATACCGAACGTCGGCACGTTGTGTTCCCTGCAGTACTTCAAGGCATCGATCTTTCCCTCGATGCCCCTCTGTCCGAAGCCCGGGCAGATGACTACGCCACCCACTTGGCTCCAATCAAACTGGTCAGCCTGCAACGTCTCGCTGTTGATGAAATTCAGTTTCACCTTCACACCGTTGTATATGCCGGCGAGCGCAAGGCTCTCTCGGATGCTCTTGTAGGCATCCTGCAGGTCATATTTGCCCACCAGACCGATGTTGACCTCCTTCGTGGCGGACTTGCTCAACGCAAGGAAGCGATGCCAAGGCTCCATCTTAGGGGTCTCACCCACAGGGATACCGAACTTACGCAACAAAGCCGCATCCAATCCCTGCCGTTGCATGTTGACCGGCACTTCATAGATGCTTGGCAAATCCTCGCTCTGCACCACGCACTCCAGATCGACGTTGCAGAAGGAGGCCACCTTTTGGCGCACACCGTCCGACAAGTGCTTCTCCGTACGCAGGATCAGCACGTCAGGCTGGATACCCATTCCCTGCAACTCCTTGACGGAATGTTGGGTCGGCTTGGTCTTCAATTCGTCCGCCGCCTTCAGGTAAGGCACGTAGGTGAGGTGCACGCAAACCGCGCGTTTGCCCAACTCCCAACGCAGTTGACGAATCGCCTCCATGAAAGGAGCGGACTCGATGTCTCCGATGGTGCCACCCACCTCTGTGATGACAAAGTCCGGCAAGCGGTCCTCACCATCCTTCGTACCGTCCGTGCGCAACATCCTGCGCTTGATCTCGTCCGTGATATGCGGCACGACCTGTATGGTTTTACCCAAATAGTCGCCACGACGTTCCCGGTCAATCACCGTCTTGTAGATGCGTCCGGTCGTGATCGAGTTCTCGCGCGTCGTATGGATACCCGTGAAACGCTCGTAATGGCCCAAGTCCAAGTCCGTCTCCATGCCATCGACCGTCACGTAGCACTCTCCGTGCTCATACGGATTCAGCGTACCCGGGTCGATGTTGATGTACGGGTCAAACTTCTGGATAGTAATACTATAGCCACGCGCTTGCAGCAGTTTACCGATACTGGAAGAGATGATTCCCTTCCCCAAGGAAGAGACCACACCACCTGTCACAAAGATATACCTTGTCATACTATTTTGTTCAATTATTATCCATTATTTTTTTCCACTCTCATACCAATCCATGTACGAACGGTAAAGCATGCGTAGTCCGCCCTCCGTCGGGTAATGCCCCGTGAAGTACCAATCGCCTGGATGTTTCGGGATCGCATGGTGCAGTCCCTCAATGCTTTGAAAGACCAATTTCACTGGTGTCGTCACCCCTTCTGGGCAGAGGATTTCCACCATTTTCTGGTTCAGTTCGTCGACGGACAAGCCATCGTACAATTGCCTCAGGATATTCTCTCCGTTCTTCCAATTACCGTCGGCAAGGGAAGCCGCACACGCGTCGTACAACGTCTTCAGCATCGAGGCCTCTCCCCTATCCTTCCGCAGCGCCACAGCAGCCTTGAAGGCGATGAAGTCGCCGATCCGGCTCATGTCGATGCCGTAGAAGTCCGGGTAACGGATCTGCGGAGCGGAGCTTACGATAACGATACACTTCGGATGGAGACGGTCCAATATCTTGATGATGCTCTCGTGCAAGGTGGTTCCCCTCACGATGCTATCGTCGATGACGACTAGGTTGTCCACCCCAGGCCGCACGCTGCCGTAGGTGATATCGTAGACATGAGCGGCTAGGTCGTTTCGGCTCTTGCCCTCCGTGATGAACGTACGCAGCTTGATATCCTTGGAAACCACCTTCTCCGCGCGCACGTGGGAGAAGTTCTCGCGGAATCCCTCCACCATACCGTAGTAGGCGACCTCCGCCGTGTTAGGGATATAGGAGAAGACCGTGTTCTCCACATCTCCGTCTATCGCTTTCAGGATAGCCTCCTGCAACTGTCTACCCAGCATCTTACGCTCCTGGTAGATGTCCTGGTCATTTCCCCTACTGAAATAGATGCGTTCGAAGACGCAAGGGGAATAAGGCTTCGGATCGATGATGGACTTCAGGAAGAGCTTTCCGTTCTGCCCCACGATCAACGCCTGACCCGGCTTCAGCTCCTCCACCTCGTCGCAAGACAAATCGAAGGTGGTCTGAAGCACCGGACGCTCGCTCGCCACAGCGACGAGTTCATCGTTCCGGTAGAAGAAGGCGGGGCGGATACCCCAAGGGTCACGCATGGAGAACATCTCACCGCTACCCGTCAGACCGCAGACCACATAGCCTCCGTCGAAGTGAGGCATGGTGGAGGACAACACGTTGCTGATGTCCACATGCGTATCCACATAGTCGGTGATCTCCGTATTGACCCTACCCGACTCCTTCGCCTCACGGTAGAGGCGCTCCACCTCACGGTCCAGGCGATGGCCCATCAGCTCCAGCATGATGTACGAGTCGCTGTAGATACGCGGGTACTGTCCCTGCTCCGTCAGGAGTTGGAAGATGTGGTCGATGTTCGTCATGTTGAAGTTACCGCAGATGCAAAGGTTCTTCGCCCGCCAGTTGTTGCGGCGCAGGAACGGGTGCACATAGCGCAAGCCCCCTTTGCCTGTGGTACTATAACGAAGATGACCCATCAGCAACTCGCCTTGAAACGGTGGTGTGCCTGATGGGTCATCCTCGCTTGGTGTGGCCAACAAGTGGCCGATGGAGGAAAAGACCTTGGTGATGGCATCCTTGCCCTCCGCCTTTTCCCTGAACATATACTCGTGCCCCGGTGTGGAATGAAGCTTCACACACGCGACACCCGCACCCTCCTGACCTCGGTTATGCTGCTTCTCCATCATTAGATAGAGCTTGCCTAAACCATAGCCGTCCGTACCATATTTCTGACGGTAATAGTCCAATGGTTTCAGCAACCTAATCATAGCGATGCCGCATTCATGACGTAGCGTCTCCATAAATCCTCCTCTTGTTGACAATTAAACTACAAAACATACGCGAAGTAAATCTTTTTGCTACAAACACGCAAGTAAAAACAATAAAAAGTTTTCAAAACAAAAAAATAAGAAACTTTTTGTAAAAAATATTACGTTTTGACTTGCTATTTGAAAGATAAATAGTATTTTTGCGTGTCATTATGATTGAAAACACAAAATATTAACTACAATATGCAATGAATATCCGATTTTTAAGAGCAATTAGACACTAAAAATCGACAAGAAAAGATAATTTATGTACAATATTTAATATCAGTTATTATGAAAACAAAAAAGAGATGGATTATCATGATGTCGTTCATGGCTATCATAGCGGCATTGGGTATCTTCATTCCTGAAGAACAGGGTCTATGGGAGTTTGTGGAGACGGATGAGTGCACATCGAGCAATGTGGCATGGATGATTACCGCCACGATTTTCGTGCTGATGATGACTCCGGGTCTCTCCTTTTTCTACGGCGGTATGGTGGGAAAGAAAAATGTCATCAGCACCATCCTGCAATCATTCATCGCCATGGGTATCATCAGCGTCCTGTGGGTGATTTTCGGGTTCTCCCTCGCTTTCGGAAACGATTTGGGCGGACTGGGTCTGATCGGAGACCCGATTCAATATTTCATGTTCCACAATGTGGGCGCCAAGCCTGAACCCTACCTGACCGCCACCATACCGTTGGCGTTGTATGCGATCTTCCAGATGAAATTCGCCATCATCACCCCTTCCCTTATCACGGGTTCTTTCGCGGAGCGTGTACGTTTCTCCGCTTATATGGTTTTCATGATGCTCTTCTGCATCTTCATCTACTGTCCGCTTGCCCATTGGACGTGGCATCCGGATGGTTTGTTGCATAAATGGCTGAACATACATGACTTCGCGGGCGGTATCGTCGTGCACGCTTCCAGTGGTGTGGCGGCACTCGTCGGCGCGCTCTTCCTGGGCCGCAGAACGAACGTGCGGTCGGAGAACCACATCCCGGCCAACGTGCCTTTCGTCTTGTTGGGTGCGGCTTTGCTGTGGCTGGGCTGGTTCGGCTTCAACGGTGGTTCTAGCTTAGCGGCGGACGGCATCGCCATCAAGGCGTTCCTCAACACGAACACAGCTGGTGCGACGGCCATGATGAGCTGGATCTTCATCGATTGCCTGCGTGGCAGGAAGCCTTCCGGCATGGGTGCGGCGGTCGGTGCAGTGGTCGGTCTGGTGGCCATCACGCCTTGTGCGGACGTGGTGACGACGAGCCAAAGCTTCATCATCGCATTGCTCACAACGCTCGTCTGCAACACTGCAGTGCACTGGAGAGAGAAATCAAGCATCGACGATGCGCTCGACGTGTTCCCTACCCACGGAATGGGCGGTATCTTCGCCACCATCCTCACGGGTGTCTTCTCCTACACGGGTCTGATCCACGGCAACTGGACGGAGTTCCTCAACAGTGTCTTGGGCGTCGTCATTGTCGTCGCCTACACGTTCATCGTCAGCTTCGCACTCTATTGGGTCACTAATAAGATGATTCCGATGCGTGTCAGCGTCAAGTCTGAGCGCATGGGTCTGGATGTCAGCCAACACGACGAGTCCTACGCTTTCAGCGATAGCGCGGAAAGGGAAATAGCGGAGTACTTCGAGAACTACTCGGAGAAGGACCAGAGGGACATTTAGGGAGTTAAGAGTTAAGAAACGTCAGTTCGACGTAGTCAATTAAGAGTTCTTTTGTAATATATTTTATAGTTAAGGAGGGCGCCGTAGGGATGTTTTGAGATGTCTCTACGGCGCATTTTTTCTGAAAGTCTCCGATATTATTCTTTAAGGTTTTTCTAACAAATTTAAGACATATTTTGGCAATAACAAATTCGTGAGCGCCATAAGCGGGCAAAAAGAAACAGCGAAGCAAGCGCCCCGCTGTTTCCCGCAACAATTAATTCTATCACATCATTCAAGAACCACCTTGAATATCAATTCATTGAGTTTAACAATATAAATCGACCGGTGGGTCATGGCGATCTTCGTTTCACCCTTTTCCGCCACTCCTTGCGCCACGACAGCTCCTGTCACATCATAAACACGATATGGCACAGATTCAGGCACCGCCACAAAGATGCTCTTGTCGGATGACCATACCCGTACCTTCTCGTTTCTTTGCGACGCGACATCCGTTGACTGCTTATACACCGCATTCACCGTGAGGTCTGTAGCTGGCATTATTTCCGGAAGGGCTTCCCATTTCTCGAACACATAACCATCTTTGGCAGGAGCATCCGCAGGCATGATGGTGTCACCAAAGGCTACAGTATCCACCAAGATCACAGATTCGTCCACCATATAGGTAAGGACGTAGGTGTTGACTTTGAACTTAGCGATTAGCGTCAGGTCGGAAGTGATTGTGGCAGGGAGACGACCACCTCCTGCCCAACTTAAGAAGGTATAGCCCTCCTTGACAGGTTCTTCAACCTTACTGGTATACAGGATATACTTTACCCCATAAGTTGCAGTGTCCACATGGAAGGTATCACCATCCACGATGTAGGTGAGGAGATATTTATTATATCCTTTTACCGTGACATTCGAATCAGGCATTGTCGCCGGCAAATCACTCCATCCGGAGAAAGGAATTCCCATCCTATCCGGCACTTCGGCAGGTGTGATATTGCCTCCGGCAGCAATAGAATCCACCTGATACACCTTATCATCCAACATGTACGTAAGGGCGAATTTGGACTCCTTAATCACATCGGCAAAGTAGCCAGGGCGTCCCTCTCCACCATCTATGCGAGCATAGGCTTCATTCACATAATCAGCATTATAGGTGGTACCCATCACTCCCACAAGTGAAACACATCCTCTGAACATATCCTTCCCTTCATCCTCACTCTGCAATGATTCAGTACTCCAATTTTCGCCTACCGCAATAGTGACCAGAGCGGAGTCAAGGAGGAACATTTCAAACATACTCTTCGCCTTCCGGGTGTCGAGCGACAACAGGTCTAAGGACGTCAATTTGTAACATTGTGCAAACATTCCGGACATATGCGTCACATTCGGAGTGTTTATCCCCCTTAAATCCAAGGAGACAAGGGAGCGGCAATTGGAGAACATACTATTCATATTCGTCACACTCCGCATATCAAACCCACTTATATCCAGCGTTTTAAGTTTAAAGCAGCCGGCGAACATATATTGCATGTCTTCCACATTACGCGTGTCGAAGTTTCTCACATCCAACGTTTCGAGCTCTCTCAAGCCGTTAAACAGCTGCCTCATGTTTGTCACCTTACTCGTATTGAAATGACTCACATCCAACGACTGAAGCGAGTTGCACTGATAAAACATGCGGCTCATGTCGGTCACCGAATCCGTCCTCAGGTTTTCTATTCCTTCGATGGTGGTGATTCCCGAAAAATCTTCAAACCAACGGGACAATGAGGTTGGCATATATTTCTGAAATGACGATTCGAGCACTATTTTTTTCATGTTAAACCTTTTCTCGCCATCAATCGTGTCACTGTCCGAAATCCAGCAATTCCTGTTTGTAACACTATTGTTGACAAACCTATACGCAGGCTGGGAACCTACATATCCATACCGCAAAGTGAAAACGGAGTCCTTCGTATCCAATATGGCATAAGGTTCATACTCAACATCATCAACGGATGTGAGGTAGCCAGGATTGTCCACTCCTCCATCAATACGCGCATATTCATCACCCACCTTCTCTTTATCGTACGTGGTTCCTTTTCCGCCGACCAAATGTTTGCAATTTAGGAAAAACACATTGGACACATCACCCAACCTACCGTTAGAACCCGCATGAGCATCGTTCCAACTATCATTAGCGATGATGGCCAATAAGGAGGTGTCCTGCATGAACATACCCATAGCGCTTGACACATTGTCCATGGAAAAACTACTGAGGTCCAATATCTCTATACTGGGCATATTCCCGAACATCTGAGTCATGTCAGAGACCCTTTCCGTGTTAAAACTGCTGACATTTAACAACTTAAGACTTTTGCAGTAAGAGAACATCCCATACATCGATAGAACATTCTCTGTATTGAAATGCCCAAGATCCAATGAGGTAAGGTTCTCACATCCGGCAAACACGCCAGCCATAGTACGAACACTATCAGTCACCAAATTTTCTATTCCGTCGATGGCTGTCATTTTCGTGAACCCATTAAACCAAGTGTTTATACTATTCGGACGATAATCCTTGAACGACGGATCGAGTGTCACCTTCAGGACATTGTCAGCGTTCAATTCACCGGCTGTCTTGGAGTTCCAGGTATTAGTGGTTTGGTAACCGCCTGAGTTTGTCACGATAGTGTACATGTCGTCCGTAGGAGACTCCCCGTACATCAACGTGAAAGATTTATCACTTTCGTTGAAAACTCCATAAGGAACCTTCGTCCCCGCACTGGCTATCAGAGGACATACCAATAAAAGGAGAAGTAACGGCAATCTTAGCCATCTTCCTCGGCGCTTTGTAAAAATTTTAACCATAAGCATCTTATTTTAAACAACCTAACTTTTCAATAAGGATTCTATTTCCTGACAACCTCGCATAAGAAATCTGTCCATGGAAACAAAAACATTACACAACCATTACAACCAACATATCGTTACACATTCTGTTTGTATGGAGTAATCATAAAATTCCACAAGGAACGGCTCTCTATTTGTTTTTTGGCAAAAGATATATTTTGACAGTCAACAAAGAATGCTTTTTATAAAAATCAATCTTATCAAAGGTAATGGAATATATTTGAAAAGATAATTGTTTTTGCGGCTAAGTTTTAGATTTACAATACACTTCTTAACACTTATCAATACGACAACATTGACGTCGGGGGAACTATCAATCAAATGTTCAGACCCCCATTTGCCACATATAAAGTTTTTTTGCTAATTTCGCGCATCAAAAATAGAGTTTCCGAACATATTTTTACGTCATATGATAATAGATTTCCACGCACACATATACCCCGCTAAGATTGCGGACAAGGCGAGTAATACGATAGGCGAGTTCTACCATATCCAGATGAAATACAACGGTAGCCCAGAGAATTTATTGGCAAGCGGACGACGCATCGGCGTCAACTACTACATCGTACACTCCACAGCGACAGCGCCCCACCAAGTGGAATCTATCAACAACTACATCATCGGAGAGGTATCCGAACACCCTGAGTTCATCGGTTTCGGCACTATCCACCCTGAGTACGAGAACTACGAGAACGAGCTCATTCGCATCTACTCCGCAGGACTGAAGGGCATCAAACTACACCCGGACTTCCAGAAGTTCCCGATCGACGAGCGTGAGATGGACGACATCTATGAAGTCATCGCCGGACTGGGTATGCCGGTACTTGTGCATGCGGGCGACTTCAGATACGACTACTCTGGACCGAAGCGCATCGCCCACGTGCTGGAGAAGCACCCTACACTGAAGGTGGTGGCGGCCCATTTCGGAGGATACACCCAATGGGACGAGTCTGAGAAGTATCTCGTAGGGAAAAACGTATGGTTCGACACCTCCAGCTCACTGTGGAAATTAGAGCCTGCCTATGCGGAGAAGCTCATCCACGACCACGGCGTCGAGAAGATGTTGTTCGGTGTGGATTACCCGATGTGGGACCACAAAGAAGAGCTGGAACGCTTCAACAGACTCAACCTGACCCAAGAGGAAAAGGATGCGATCCTATACAAAAACGCATTGAAGCTTTTGGGAATGGAGAACAACGAAAAGTAAAGAACGGAGGAATAGGTCGCTCACGGAGAAACACTTTCACAATCCACCTCCGTGCACTCCGTGTCTCCGTAAGGAGAAAAAGTGCACTCCATATCTCCGGGAGAAAAATCACACAATCACCACTGTATAGGCGTCAATCCTTTCGACGTCAGGTATTGGTTCGCTTGGCTGAAATGTCCGCATCCGATGAATCCGCGATAGGCGGAGAGCGGTGACGGATGGACCGCCTTGAGCACGAGGTGCCTCTTCGTATCGATGACCGCCCCCTTGCGTTGCGCATAGGAGCCCCAAAGCATAAAGACCACGTTATTCTTCTTGTCGGAGATCTCCTTGATCACACGGTCGGTGAACTCCTCCCACCCTTTGTTCTGATGCGAACCAGCCATCCCCTCACGCACGCTCAGCGTGGCATTGAGCAGGAAAACGCCTTGATTCGCCCATCGGGTAAGATTGCCGGACTGCGGGAAAGGAATGTGGAGGTCCCGCTCGATCTCCTTGAAAATATTGACGAGAGAAGGAGGAAACTGCACCCCGTCATTCACGGAGAAGCAGAGGCCGTGCGCCTGCCCATACCCATGGTAAGGGTCTTGTCCGATGATGACCACCTTCACCTTATCGAAAGGGCATTGGTTGAATGCGTTGAAAATCAACGGAGCAGGCGGATAACACGTCGTGCTCTGATACTCTTTCCGCACGAAACTCGTCAGCAACGAGAAATAAGGCTTCTCGAACTCGTCAGCCAATACTTCCTTCCACGAAGGTTCAATCTTAACATCCATCTCTTTACAAATCCATTAAACTATATAACCAGAATCTTTTACTTATCACGGCGCAATTCTTCCCGCCCTAGGAGAGATTCCTCCCGCCTACCATCGAATCAGCGTGAAATGACCAACATACACCCTGTCGATTTCGTGGACATCAATCATATACCAGTAATCGGTCGAAGGCATAGCATATCCATTGTAGGTTCCATCCCACCCTGTCGCATCGTTGTAATCGTTGATTTCAAAGATTTTCTTTCCATATCGGTCAAAAATCGACACCACTGCCTGAGGGTATAACTCGATGTTCTCCACATGCCAACGATTATCCTGACCTCCACCCCTGACGAGGATCTCCGAAGGTATGATTTCAACGAAACTGAACGTGTCCGTCTTCTCCTCGCTATCCTTGAATTTCACAACAATCGCAATATCCTCGCAGGAATTGCTTGAACGCACAAATTGATGGTATTCTCCCTCATCAACGTATGTCTCCCCTCCGAAGACAGCGGACTCCCCTTCTCGAATGACAAACTTCTTGGTGGTGTGACGAAGCGGTAATCTACTGAGGAAAAGGGTCACAATACTGTCGCAGCCATAAGTTGGCAGGAAAGAAAGCGTATGGGTCGTTGTCCCTTCCTCCGGAGATGGAATGTCGAACCCATTGTCATCGTAGGAATCACCCTCACAGATGGTGTCGTTTATTGTCATCGTATAGGACGGCAACTCTTCCAGTATCAACGTAACGACACTATCACAACCGTAGACGCTCGTCTGCTCATTTCTGTATGTGCCGCCCGCACTTACATTAAACCCATACTGACTGTATGTTTCTCCCGCACAGAACTCATCCCTGATGGTGTCGTTGTAGGTCGGAAGCACGTCCAGCACAAGCGTCACAAGGCTATCCGCACCCGAAACATTCCTCAGCTGCTGCGTATATGTGCCCGCTGTATTTTCATCAAAACCATTCGCCTGATAGGAGGCGCCGGAGCAGATAGTGGCGCGGATAGTGTCGGACGAACCGTTCAGCACGCTAAGGTTCAGCGTGACGATACTATCACAGCCCGAAACCGTCTGCAGACGAGTGGTATAGAGGCCTTCCGTATCATATGTGTTGCCTGCGAAGGTGTAGGAAGAGCCCTGGATGATGGTCTGCGAAACAGTGTCGTTGTAGGTCGGAAGCACGTCCAACACGAGCGTCACAAGGCTATCCGCACCCGAAACATTCCTCAACTGTTGCGTATATGTGCCCGATGTATTTTCATCAAAACCATTCGCCTGATAGGAGGCGCCAGAACAGATAGTGGCGCGGATAGTGTCGGACGAACCGTTTATCACGCTAAGGTTCAGCGTGACGATACTATCACAACCCGAAACCGTCTGCAGGCGGGTGGTATAGAAGCCCTCCGTGTCATACGTGTTGCCTGCGAAGGTGTAGGAATCTCCTTGGATGATGGTCTGCGAAACTGTGTCGTTGTAGGTCGGGAGCACGTCCAACACGAGCGTCACAAGGCTATCCGCACCCGATACATTCCTCAGATGTTGCGTATACGTGCCCGCTGTGTTTTCATCAAAACCATTCTCCTGGTAGGAGGCGCCGGAACAAATAGTGGCACGGATCGTGTCGGACGAACCACTGATCACGGTAAGGTTCAACGTGACAATACTATCACAACCCCCAACCGTCTGCAGGCGGGTGGTATAGAGGCCTTCCGTGTCATATGTGCTGCCTGCGAAGGTGTAGGAATCTCCTTGGATGATGGTCTGCGAAATAGTGTCGTTGTAGGTCGGAAGCACTTCCAACACAAGTGTCACAAGGCTATCCGCACCCGAAACATTCCTCAACTGTTGCGTATACGTGCCCGCTGTATTTTCATCAAAACCATACGCCTGATAGGAGGCGCCGGAGCAGATGGAGGCGCGGATCGTGTCGGACGAACCACTGATCACGGTTAGGTTCAGCGTGACGATACTATCACAACCCGAAACCGTCTGCAAACGAGTGGTATAGAGTCCTTCCGTATTATACGTGCTGCCTGCGAAGACGTAGGAATCTCCTTGGATAATTGTATGTGCAATGGTGTCGTTATAGGTCGGAAGCACGTCCAGCACAAGCGTCACAAGGCTATCGCCTCCCCAAACATTCCTTAGCTGTTGCGTGAAAGTGCCAGCAGAGTTCTCATCAAATCCATACATTTGGTAGGATGAGCCTGGGCAGATGGAAGCACGGATAGTATCGCTTGTGTTTTGGTACACGTAAAGGTTCAAAGAGACAATACTATCACACCCCTCCACCCCTTGCAACTTTAGGGTATCCACATTTTCGCCAAGCACAGGGGTTGGAATATTGAAACCGTTTTTCACATAAGCGTTTCCCAAAAGCATCGTATCGAGCAGCTCGATTGAGGTGTCCTTACAAGACACACACGTTTTAAGGCTAACCTGAGCGAAATCTGAGGCCGAGTTGCACTTGCTGATTCGTTGGGAGGCACCGTTTCCGCTCACCCAAACCCGATAGAACCCCACGTCGCTCGTACTAACATTGCGCAATGTCAGATCCTTCCCTTCCCCCACTTCCGCCCAGTCTGACGGCTCATAGGAAATGGTATCGCACTTATACCATGTGAAGATGACGGGTTCCGCATATGTGCCATCATTCTCAAAATCAGCAGTCAAGGTGACATCCGATCCAGCGCACAAACTATCTGGGGAATTCACGGTGATTGGTGGATTGCACAGACGCACCTCAATGTCATCAAGGCAGAAGTCGTTTCCACTATTGGTGCTACTGTTATTAACGATTTTATAAACGACGGAACTCTGCCCACTAGGGACAACATAACTCATTCCGAATTGTTCCCAGAAACCCTTACAGTTTTCCACTTCGATATCAGAGCTGGCTAATACATTGCCGTCAAGGTCTTCCACAATCAGCTTGAGGAAAGCATTGGCCCATCCGCCTATCTTGTTGGAACTCATCGCCCACATGGACATGTAAAGCTCTGAATTTTCACAAAGCCCGGTTATCTCAGTTTGATAGAATATACCGCTTTTGGAGGAAGCATCCACTTGCATGAAATAGCCCCGCTCCCCATCATTCGGATAGGTATGATCATAGATATTCTTATACCATTGATTATGGTCTATGCCCACCTTACGGATACTATATTTTCCGATATCCATAGTCAAATCAGGGATTCTCGGGTCCTCCGAAAACTCATATGAGCATTGAGGGATCGGTTCCGTTTTCACGCTAGGATCTTCTTCCTTGTTACCTCCGAAATCCTCCTTGAAGAGGAGTGTTCCATCGGGACAAGGCTGAGGGCCTATACTACCACAGTCAGACACGACCACCTCATAGAATTCCGACAAGCAACTGCATGCGTTCAGGTTAGGCGTCTGCCCAGCACCCGTAACCAGCACCTTATAGAAGCCAGCGTCATCGATTGTCACGTCATACAGCCCCAGTGATTTCCCCGTGTATACCACCTCCCAGTCCGCCGCATTGTAACTGAGGGTTTTACATTTATACCACGTGAACGTCAGCGGAAGCGTAAACCCAACCGTATTGTCCATATCACCCACCAACGTCTCGCTCTCTCCGAGGCAAAGGGATGTGCCCTTTTTAGGGGTGATGGTAGGCAACGGCAGGCAAGCGCGGATTTCTATATCATCCAAACAAAAATCATTACCTCCGCCTATGACAGAGGGGTCCGCATTATTGATGATTCTATAAACAATGGAGCTACACCCAACAGGGATAACGAAGGAGAATCCGTATTGGACCCACTTGCCACTCTGAGAATTCTGTATCTCGACATCAAAATGATCGATTTCGGCACCAGACGCGGCATCTTCGACAATCATTCTGACGGTACCATTAAGATCCCCAGACCTTTTTGTCGTACTGGCACCATACAATGAAGCATACATCTCAGATCCCTCGCAAACATTGTCAATCTGCACACGGTAAAACTCACACGGCAGGTGAGAGGCATCCACCTGCATGAAATACCCCCTGGTCTTATCGTTCGGATAGGTGTGGTCAATGATATCATCGTACCATTCATAGTGGCCGGAAACCGCCACCTTTCGAATAGCATATTTACCATTCCTTGTATAATCGACAGGGTTATCATCATAGCTGTACCCACTGCATTCCGGGATGCCGCTTCCCTTCGCGACCGGGTCTTCCGGATTATTTCCTCCGAAATCCGCCCTGTAGATAATAGATCCGTTGGAGCAGTCGGCCGCCCATGCAGGAGAGAGGATCGCACACAGAAAGGACAAGGCGAAAAATGAAAAGAGAAGCATCCCCATCCATGAAATTCCGCCACAATGTATCCCTATTATTTTTTTGTTTTTCACCATTTCTACAATTGTTATCCCTGAAAACGAGCGACGGACAGAATCCGTCCGATGCGCAAGTACCATTCCCCTTGCGGAATGAGTCGTTTGTTTTCCCTCTATGCGCAAATGTACAAATAAAAACGGACAGGTAATAGAGATACCGAAGGAAAAATAAGGGGGAGGAGGCACCCTAGACAAAAAAAATGCGCCACGAAAGAACCGTGGCGCATTACACACTTGACAATTTGTATTAAAATAGAATTCCCTGTTTGGATTTGATGCGGCACAAGGTCTCTTGTGTCACACCGATGTAAGAAGAGATATTGATGGAGCTGATGCGAGAAGTCAAACCAGGCATTCTGTTCTCCAAACTGATATATTTCTCTTCTGCGGAGTCATGCAAAAGCGAATCCAACCTTTCATTCGTCATTGTGATGCCGTACTGAAGAATTTTGCGATAAATCAAATCGATTCTCGAATCCTCGTCGCACAACTTCATGAATTGCTCCTTGTCGAATTTCGCGATGACAGAAGGCTCCAATGTCTCGATAGTCACTTCAGAAGGTGCGCCAGTCAGGAAGCTATCCACATCAAAGAAGCCGCATCCCTCCCCTGCGAAGAAGTCAGACACCAATTTATTATCCATGTAATGATAAATCTGGACCATACCCTTCAGGACAAGACCGAGATAATTACACTGTGCACCTGGAGCGAGCACAATGCTGTGTTTTTTAACCTTGTCGATAGTCGCTATTTTAAAGAGTTTGGACAATACATCGTCGCTCAGGTCCACAGGACCCAAGAATCGACGGATCTCATCCGCGACC
Source organism: Paludibacteraceae bacterium (assembly GCA_045226255.1). Classification (GTDB taxonomy): domain Bacteria; phylum Bacteroidota; class Bacteroidia; order Bacteroidales; family Paludibacteraceae; genus UBA1181. Next base: position 21,620 of record JBGVCG010000010.1, read on the forward strand.
AACTTCTTGTTAATAATAATCCTTTTCATAATCCTTGTTTTTTTCTTTTTTTACTTCATTTTTGTTTTAATTCTACTCAACGTCTCCGGCGTGATGCCTAAATAGGAGGCGATGTAAATAGACGGAACCCGCAGCACCAAATTCGGCTTTTCGGAAAGCAATATCTCATAGCGTTCCTTCGCTGACTTGAAGATCGTGTCCTTGATCCTTTTCTTCTCAGAGACAAGCACATCTTCAGTTAGTTTCCTGAAAAACAATTTAATCTCCTGATTGTTTTCGCACAAGTCCTCACACTCCAACTGAGGGAATAAATAAAGAGTAGTCGGCTCCAGCATTTGTATAAAATGCCTACTCGGCGATTGGTTAAAGAAACTCTCATAATCGAGGAACCATTCTCCGTTGCAAGCCAACTGTTCTGTGATTTCTTCGTCCTGGCGCAGATAATATACCCTTACCAAGCCGTCAACCACATAACCCCAATATTTGCAGACATCTCCTTCTATCTGTAAATACTCACCTTTGTTGAGACGTACAATACGAGTCTTAGACTTCAACATCTCCCTTGCTTCTGCAGACAACTCTGCATCCGTGCCTTCGCCAAAAATTTTCTTGAGGAAGTCGCGGAAAGAACTTTTTTCAATACCATCCATACCATTATAAGTTTTCATTTTCATTGCAAAAATAAAACATAAAATTTGATTTCGCAAACACCTCATTTAGTCCTTTGAGCAATAATATGCACAAAATGAGAATGTTTTTTACAAAAACGAATCCGAATGGTGGTGTATTATTCGTTTTGATGAAAAAAATCTACTATGACATTTGCATAAAAAATATTATATTTTGTCAAATTTATAATATGATATAATAAATATCATGTCACACAATTATTTGACAACAAGTTTTATATTTATTATCAATGCATGAGTGATAGATAAAACTTTTGACATTCATTAACAAAAACAACCAAAGGGTGTGGCAGCACGGCACCGTTCCGCCACACCTCCCTTTATCACATCGGATCAAAAGAAACCTTCCTGCTTCGACTTGATGCGGCACAGGGTTTCCTGCGTCACACCTATATAAGAAGCTATATTGATGGAGCTGACACGAGAGGTAAGCCCCGGAATCCTGCTTTCCAAATTCACATACTTTTCTTCCGCAGAATCATGCAAAATAGAATTCAAACGCTCATTGGACATGGTGATGGCGTATTGGAGCACCCTCCGATAAATCAAATCGATTTCCGGATCCTTCTCACCCTCCTCCAGGAACTTCTTCCTGTTGAACTTCGCGATGACAGTAGGTTCAAGCGCTTCGAAATATGCTTCCGACGGTATGCCCAACAGAAAGCTGTGCGTGTCGAAGAAGCCACATCCCTCGCCGGCAAAGAAGTCGGATACCAACTTGTCCTTATTATAGTGGTATACCTGGACCATACCCTTCAACACGACTCCCATGTAGTCGTTGAAGTCACCAGGCTTCAAAAACAAATCGTGTTTCTTGATTTTCTCAATGGTCGAGATCTTCAACAACTTGGAGAACGACTCTTCGCTGAGGTCAATGGGGCCCACATAACGCTGAATCTCGCTCGTCACCAGATTCTTGTTTATGATAATCCTTTTCATATTCGCAGACGTTTAATTGTTTTTTGCTTTGATCCTACTTAAAGTCTCTGGGGTAATCCCCAAATATGAAGCGATAATGTTAGACGGAGTGCGCAACACGAGGCTAGGCCTCTCTTCTAACAATATCCTGTAACGCTCTTTCGCTGAATTGAATATGGAGTCCAAAATTCTTTTCTTCTTATTGATAAGTGCTTTTTCAATCAAATACCTCTGGAATCTCCTGATCTCGTAACTGTCGGAAGTGAACTCCTCACTGTCCATCCTCCGGAAAAGAAACAGAGTCGTTGGCTCTAACATCTGCACGAACCGATTACTCGGTGTCTGCGTAAAAAGACTTTCGCAATCGAAAAATCCATCCCCGTCCTCTGACAATTCTTCCGTAATTTCTTCCTCATTACGCTCGTAATACACTCGGACAAGCCCCTTGCACACATAGCCCCACGACCTACTGATATCGCCCTTCACTTGCAAGAACTCTCCCTTTTCCAAACTAACGATCTGGCCTCGTCTCATCATCTTCTCTCTCGATTCGGGGGACAATCCACAATCAAATCCTTCCCCGAACGTCTTTTTGACAAATTCGTCAAACACGCTGCTTTCAACACTTCTCATAATGCATTACACATTAACCATTTCTTTACAAATGTAATCATTTTTTATCAATGTACAAAAATCTTTGGCAAGTTTTGTATCTTTTTTCTCTTTGCAACTTTCGATTCGTTCATCTTTATGAGTGAAATATTGAGAACGTTTGGGAAAGAAAACCAATAGTTTATATTTATTAAATATATATTTACACGTATCTTTCCTCCCCTCTTTCCCCTCAAATTTTTCTTATTTTTCCACTTGCGGATGCGGAGAGTCCGCAAATATTCCACCACGACAGCATAAAAATAGTCACATTTGGATTTTTATTCCATAACATATTCTGCAATTAGGTAAATTATCCAATTTTTTCATTCTTCTTGGAACACATTTCGTCTGACAATATCTTTGCATTGTCAATCACAAAGAGATAACAAAACGGAAATATTAACTAAAAAAGGATAAGAATATGAGTACAGAAAAGAAATTACACCTAGAAACATTGGCATTACATGTCGGACAAGAAACAGCAGACCCTACAACCGATTCAAGGGCAGTACCTATTTATCAAACCGCTTCTTATGTGTTTAGAAACGCACAACATGCGGCGGACCGCTTCGGACTGAGGGATGCAGGTAACATCTATGGTCGTTTGACTAACACGACCCAAAGCATCTTCGAAGAGCGCGTGGCGGCTCTGGAGGGTGGAGTGGCTGGTTTGGCGGTCGCTTCTGGTGCGGCTGCGATAACATATGCGCTCCAGAATGTTCTTCAAAACGGAGATCATATCATCGCCGCAGACAATTTGTATGGTGGATCCTACAACTTGATCACACATACGCTTTCCACACAGGGCATCCAGTATACCATCGTCGATTTCTCCGACTTGCAAGCCGTAGAAAAGGCTATCAAGCCTAACACGAAGGTAATCTACGGAGAAACTCTCGGAAACCCTAATTCTGACGTGCTGAATTTGGAAGGGATTTCGGAAATCGCCCACCGTCACAACATCGTCTTTATTGTGGACAACACGTTCGCCCCTATCTTGATTCAACCGCTGAAACACGGCGCGGATATTGTGGTGCACTCCGCAACGAAGTTCATCGGCGGACACGGTTCTTCCCTGGGTGGCGTGATTGTAGACGGCGGAAAATTCAATTGGAAAGCGAACGCTGACAAATACCCTACTTTGGCGAAACCGGATCCTTCCTACCATGGCGCAATCTTCGCTGACGTCGCTGGCCCTGCCGCCTTCGTCACTAGGATTCGTGCGGTAATCCTCAGGGACACCGGCGCTTCCATCAGCCCATTCAACGCATGGATTCTATTGCAAGGCGTGGAAACATTGCCGCTCAGAATAGAACGACACGTGGAGAACACGCTGAAAGTGGTGGATTTCCTCAAGAATCATCCGAAAGTCAAAACGGTTAACCACCCATCATTGCCTAGCCATAGGGACAATGCGCTCTATAAAAAGTATTTCCCTCAGGGTGGTGCGTCAATCTTCACTTTTGAGATCAAAGGGACTCAGAACGACGCTTGGAAATTCATCGACAACCTGAAGATCTTCTCCTTGTTGGCGAATGTGGCAGACGTGAAAAGCCTTGTGATTCATCCTTACACGACAACACACTCCCAATTGTCTAGCGAGGAACTTGCGCAACAACATATCACACCTACCACAATACGTCTTTCTATCGGCGTGGAGCACGTTGATGATATCATCGATGACTTGAGCCACGCATTTGACAGCATTTAAATTTTCACCTGTTAGTAAAACTGTGTGGGAGGGGTTACCTAATGTGCAGGGAGCCCCTCCCTTTTTTTTATGTTGTCGCAAGCACCTGACAAACAACAAGATGCAAAAACATCTGGAAATGGAGGGAAGGAGTCCTACCCTATTTTTTATTAAAACGATGAATTTTTGAAACACTCCTTAATTAATTTCTTATCTTCGCGTATATAATTTGAGAGCATAAGACATGGAAGACTTCATCGTATCCGCAAGAAAATACCGCCCGACCACATTCCTATCCGTTGTCGGCCAGAGTGCGTTGACCAATACGTTGAAACGTTCCATCGCCAGCAAACACCTAGCTCACGCATACTTGTTCTGCGGACCGCGTGGCGTAGGCAAAACCACTTGCGCAAGAATATTCGCCAAGACAATCAACTGCATGAATCCCACCGCGGATGGTGACGCGTGCAACGAATGTGAGTCATGCAAAGCCTTCAACGAACAAAGGTCGTACAACATCCATGAACTCGATGCGGCATCCAACAACTCAGTAGACGATATCCGTTCGCTGATCGATCAAGTGCGCATTCCCCCTCAAATCGGACAATACAGCGTCTACATCATAGATGAGGTGCATATGCTATCCCCTGCCGCCTTCAACGCCTTCCTTAAGACCTTGGAGGAGCCACCCGCTCATGCGATTTTCATCCTGGCGACAACGGAGAAGCACAAAATATTACCTACCATTCTTTCCCGCTGTCAAATATATGACTTCAATCGAATGGGAATCGAAGACACCATCAAACACTTACAGATGGTGGCGGAGAAAGAGGGTATCAAGGCGGAAGCGGAGGCCTTGGGCATCATTGCGCAAAAAGCGGACGGAGGTATGCGTGACGCGCTCTCCATCTTCGACCAGATCGCGGCCAGCACGGATGGGAACATCACCTATCAGGGTGTTCTGGAAAACCTGAACGTGTTGGACTATGATTACTATTTCAAATTGGTTGACCTATTCTTCGCCGGGAAAGTTCCCGACAGCCTATTGATATTTAACGAGATACTCAACAAAGGTTTCGAGGCGCAGAACTTCGTGAACGGTCTAAGCTCCCATTTGAGGGATTTGATGGTTTGCAAAGACACCCAGACAATACAACTATTGGATGTGGGGGCCAATGTGAAGGAACTATATCTAAAGCAGGCGCAGAACGAAGCCTGCACGAACGATTTCCTATACAAAGCCCTGATGATCTGCAACCAATGCGACCTCAATTACAAAGCCAGCAAAAACAAAAGGTTGCTCGTTGAATTGATGCTTATCCGACTTTGCCAATTGTCGGATGAAAAAAAAAAAATAATTGGGTAGACGATTTTTTCGTCGAGGAGATTCCCCTCCATATTTTCTTGCCAAGCACAACATCTCTCCGTCAAGGGACAAAACCTGCCACCAAGACGAACGGAGCTCCCATGCCACAAACCGCACAAAACACACAAGCGGCAGCGCAAACGAACGCTTACCGCTCACCGGCCCAAAGTGCGAATAAGGCGATGAGCTTCTCCATCAAGGACACGATGCAGAAAAAAGTGGAAGTGGAGGAGAAAAAGGCGGAGGAAACGGTGAATATAAGTGCGGAAAGGACGGAGTTCTCTCAAGAATCGCTCGTTAAAGCATGGAACAACTACACCCAATACACCAAGGACAAGCCAGTGCTCCAACAGACAATACAACAATGCAAGCCTGTCCTCGGAACAGATTTCCGCATCATGCTTGCGGTCTATAACTCATCCCAAGAGGAGATCATGATAGACGAAAGGATTCGCCTCGTGAATTACCTGCGAAAAGAACTACACAACGGCGCCATAGAATTGGAGATCAGGATTTGCGAGGCGGGCGACAACGTGAAGTCGTACACCAGCAAAGAATTATTCGTGAAAATGCTGGAGCACAACCCTAGTTTGTCCAAACTCACCAGGGAGTTGAATCTGGAACTATCTTGACAAAACGCCACAAAAAAAACGCAGGGAGGCGAACACCCCCTTGCGTTTCCTTCCGAGTAAACAATTAATTTTATTTCATGCGACAGGGAACGTGTAATTTGGGTCCATGCTCAAATCCACGACAAAAGAACGGGCGAAGCTCTTCAGCTTTGCTATAGACTCGTCCGACGGGGACAAATATTCCGCACAGGAATTTACCTCGTTAAGTTCACTAAGGGTGTTATCCTCTTCGGCTGTGCCCCATTCATAATCATAAGTAAGAAAATTTTGAGTAAAGAGTTTTATCATACGCACATTGTTTTTTAGTTTTTCTATTACTGAAACGATTTATTTCTTCTTTTATTATGAAAATCACAAAGTATTTTAACTGATTTTGCATTTTCCGAAAGACAAGCGTAAACACGGGCATTCTAGCCATTTTTCCACCCTTTTCCCCTGAAATTACTCAAAATTGTCCACACATTCCTTCAAATTGTACACATCGATTCCACATTAAAGGGATAATATTGCAACGAAAAATAACAATGACCCTTATTTGTAAACATAAACACTATATGCAAACCTTAATTTAGTACCATTTTGAAGCACAATAAGAATAAGCCGTGGATTCTTTCACGGCTTTTCTTGATTTATAGGAGAACGTGAGCGGAGCCGCCAATCCAGCTGGGACTTCACAGGAAAATAAAGGAGAACGGCTAGAAGCAATTATAGACCTCTCGGGTGGGGCAAATAGGGAAGCGTGCGTGTGGACAAAACGAAGAAACGTGTGGATTTTTCAGTTTCTCCACAAAAAAACGCAAATAATCCACAATCAAAAAGCCATTTCGGTTGTAAAATTGCAACAGAAACGATAAGGAAAGAGTTCCGTAAGTTTCCACAGAAATTAGACCCTATTATATAAATATACTATATCCGTCTAACCTTAGAGAAATATGAAAAAATAGTTTGCGCCAAGAGCTTAATCATCCGATTAAGCTCTTGGCGCTTTTATAGGGAGGATAAATTCCTTGAAAAACAAAAATCAAACGATAGGCAACGAACAATATCCCCGAACGACACGAAACCGACAAGGCATAGATATCAGGAAGGAACCTTTATCACCTCAGGGGAAATCTCCAAGCCAAATTTCTCTCGAATCGATGCGACAATACTCTGCGCCAAATTCCACACATCGAATCCTGTGGCGCCACCCAAATTGACCAGGACGAGCGCTTGCTTCTCATACACGCCCACTGTGCCCATTTTCTTCCCTTTCCAGCCCGCTTGTTCAATCAACCAGCCTGCAGGAACCTTACATCCGTTTTTCATCTCGTAGAAAGGCATTTGGGGATAATCCTTCAATAATCTATCCACCACGGCACGATCCACCACAGGGTTCTTGAAGAAACTGCCTGCGCTTCCTATATCAGCCGGATCCGGCAATTTCTCGTGGCGGATGCGGCGAACCGCCTCCCGTATTTCCCGCAACACACCCTCATCCCCCGACGATATGTCTGCCGGCAACGAAGAGCGCAAATTGCCGTAATCTAGATGCAATTGATGATTTCCCGCCTTCGTCAAACGGAAATCCACCGACAAGACCACATACTGAGGATTAGATTTGAAGAAACTATTACGATAACCGAATGAGCACTCCTCGTTGGAGAACGTACGGGTCATTCCACTCAGCGTATCGAACACATGGACGCTCTCCACCACATCCTTCGCCTCCACACCATACGCACCGACGTTCTGGACAGGTGCGGCACCGACACTGCAAGGTATCGCGGAGAGATTCTCCATGCCACCCCACCCTTTCGACACCGCATGCTCGATGAAATCGTCCAAAATGATTCCCGCATCCGCTCTCACCAACAGATTCTTATCGTTCTCCTCCAAGACGTTGATCTCTGACGCGACAGAATGGATGATCACCCCATGGTAATCTCCGCAAAAAAGAAGATTCGCCCCACACCCAACAGACATCCACTGTCCGTTGAAAATATTCTGCTCATACAGGCTCTTCAGTTCCTTGTCGCCCGCATATTCTATGAATCTATCGCACAATGCGGGTATGCCAAACGTATTGTTACCCTTCAGCTGATAATTTCTATATTCTTTCATACTTCATCTCTTTTCTCACAAAGTTAACCTTTCAGCAACAAAATACATAAACCTGAGGCCATTTTTAGACGCCAAGAGTTCCGTTTCCCACCTTTCCCCGTCCGACCGAGACCCATTCTTCTCCTTCCATTCCCCTCCTCGCGTCTGTAATTATTTGATTTGCAATGCAATCGAAATCGAACCATCCTTTTTTTGAAAAATTCCCTTTTGGTGTCTTGCAAAAATGGATAATAAGCCATATCTTTGCACCGCAAATTTGATGGTGGGAATAGCTCAGTTGGTTAGAGTATCAGATTGTGGTCCTGAGGGTCGTGGGTTCGATCCCCATTTCCCACCCAAAGAAAGGCAGTAAGCCGTTTCCCGACAAAGGAAACGGCTTTTTTATTTCCCACGAATTTTATACCTTTGGGAAAACATAGGCATAACTGATGAAAAGCAAGAAAATAACTCCTTGGGCTTGGGTGTCGACCCTCTATTTTGCGGAAGGAATTCCATACGCAATCGTAAACACATTCGCACTGATCATGTACAAAAGATTAGGGTTGTCCAATGCGGACGCCGCCATGTACACCAGCTGGCTTTATCTGCCTTGGGTGATCAAACCGTTTTGGAGCCCGTTCGTGGACATCATGAAAACGAAAAGATGGTGGGTCATCGCCATGCAAAGTGTCATCGCGATAGGATTGGCGGGCGTCGCCTTCTGCATCCCCCTTCCTTTTTTCCTCCAAAGCACGCTGGCTTTACTCTGGCTGGTGGCCTTTAGCTCAGCGACACACGACATCTCTGCGGACGGATTCTATATGTTGGCCTTGAACGAGAAGGAGCAATCCCTATTCGTGGGCATCCGAAGCACATTCTACAGGATCTCCATGATCGTAGGACAAGGCGCACTTGTCATCCTGGCGGGATATCTGGAAAAATCCACAGGAAACACGCCTCTCGCATGGAGAACAACGCTCTTCGTTTGCGCCGGATTCTTCCTCTTTTTAGCGCTGTATCATTCAAGCATACTGCCTATAACGGACAAGGACAAGAAAGTCAGCGTGGGAGACCCCATAAAATCCTTTTTCTCATCATTCGGCAGCTTCTTCACCAAGCCATGCATTCTCATTGCGGTGCTCTTCATCCTTTTATTCAGATTAGGGGAAGCGCAACTCACAAAAATCGCTTCACCCTTCTTGATGGACGATATTTCCTCCGGCGGACTTGGACTCTCCACTTCGGAGATAGGCTTCGCCTACGGAACAGTGGGTGTGTTGGCTTTGACCATCGGTGGAATACTAGGCGGTGTGGTCGTCTCAAAAGATGGCCTATCCAAATGGCTCTGGCCCATGGTACTGAGCATGAACATGCCGAATCTGCTTTACGTATACATGTCGATCGCACAGCCTGAAAACTATGCGTTGATATGCGGTCTGGTGGGTCTTGAACAATTCGGCTATGGTTTTGGCTTCACCGCTTTCATGCTTTACCTAATCTACGTCTCGAAAGGGGAATATTCCACTTCCCACTATGCGATATGCACTGGTCTCATGGCACTTGGCATGATGATCCCAGGAATGTTTGCGGGGTGGATACAAGAGCACATCGGCTACACGAACTTCTTCGTTTGGGTCTGCCTCTGCACCATACCGGGCATGCTGATCATCAAGTGGATGAAGTTCGATTCCGACTTCGGGAAGAAATAATCCTTCCCCACAGGGCCCCTTAAGCCACAACTGAAAGGAATTTCCACACAGGGATAAGGAGTTCAGGCAGGAATGGACCTACTGAATTGGTCATCTCAGAACCAGAAACATACGGGTGATAAAAAGGAATCCCCTACAGAAGATTCACATCTGCCGTAGAGGACATTGGTTGTTTATTGTAAATATTCTTATAATAGTAAGGAGATATATATCCTGTTGTTTGCTATTACAAATATTAAAAAGCAACTTTTAAAAAATTAACTTGACGATTACAGTGGCAAAATTAGGTATTTTGAGGAAAAATGCTCACCTTTGTGACCGATATTATTCTATGATATCAATCGACAAAACCGATTAGTATGGAACTGCGACAAATACGATACTACATCAAAGCAGCGGAGTTATTGAACTTCACAGAAGCCGCCAAGCAACTGCACATCACGCAAAGCACTCTATCTCAGCAGATAAAGCAACTCGAAGCGGAGATGAACGTAACCCTTTTCGACCGCATAGGCAAGCGGGTCTACCTAACGGAAGCGGGCTACGAATTTTTGCCTTTCGCCAAGCAAACGATAAACGACACGGAGATGGGTATGCAAAGGTTGCTGGATTTGCAGGAAATCAGGAAGGGCACACTGCGGATAGGCATCACCTATAGCCTTAGCTTCGGATTAGCGTCCATACTGCTCCGTTTCATGAAGGAGTACCCGAACATCAAGATCGAAGTGATATATAGCACCGCATTGGAGCTTCTGGAGATGCTGAAGGCGCGCGACCTAGATCTGGTATTCTCCTTCAGCATGCGGATACAGGAAGACCAAGTGGAGGTGTCCGACCTCTACGAAGTGCCACTATGCGCCATCGTCCACAAACGGCACGTCCTCGCACAACACAAAGAGGTCTCCATCAAAGAGCTCAAAAAGTATTCGCTGGTGCTCCCTTCCCTGGGATTAAGCGCGAGAAGCGTACTGGACGAGATACTGAAGACCTGCGACGAACATTTGGATCCACACTTGGAGATGAACGACGTGAACATCCTGCTGCAATTGGTGGAGTCCTCCCTCTTCACGACCATCTTGTCCCAAACCACCATCATGGGCAGGAACGAACTGGTAGCCATCCCCATCGCCGAGCAGAAAGGGAAGATGATCGCCTCCGTGCTGACGCTAAAAGGCGCCTATCAGAAAGCCTCCGCCTCCGCCTTCCTCAATTACTTCAAGGAGGAGTTGGCCTACACGAAAGCACTGATATAGAGAATTAAGAATTATGAATTAAGAATTATCCTCTCAAAAACTATTAAAACAAGTATTCCTATCGCAGTTTTTCTTATTTTTGCATAAAAATACAAGTTTTAAACTCGACAAAGATGAAAGCAATTGTGATGGGAGCCACCTCCGGCATTGGATTAGAGGTGACGAAAATACTAAACGAACAGGGCTATGAACTAGGCATCGCCGGCAGAAGGGAAGATAACCTCAAAGAGATAAAAGAGAGTTTATCCAACGTGAAAGCATATATGCCGATCGACATCACCGCAGCGGACGCACCCCAGAAGACAGAAAAACTCATCGAGCAACTCGGTGGGATAGACTTATACTTCCACAGTTCAGGCATTGGCTACCAAAACAAAGAGTTGGAGCCAGGGCTGGAACTTCGGACGATAGAGACCAACTGCAGCGGACTGACAAGGATGCTCAACACCGTGTTCCAATACTTTACGAAAAACAATAAGAAAGGTCAAATCGCTGTCATCACTTCCATCGCAAGGACCAAAGGCATCGGACTGGCACCCGCCTACTCCGCCACGAAAAGGTTCCAAAGCACCTACGTGCAAGCACTATCCCAGTTGGCCACCACCCGAAAAGCGGACATCTCTTTCACGGAGATCCGTCCTGGCTTCGTCGACACCGCCCTACTGAAGCACAAATACCCAATGTTGCTGAAACCTGAAGCGGTGGCGCAAAAAATCGTGAAGGCCATCCACAGGAAAAAGAGAGTCGTCACCATAGATTGGAAATACAGACTACTCGTATATGCATGGCAGATGCTACCAAACTGGCTGTGGGAACGTTGGGACTTGACCAAGCTTGCGAAGTAAAACAAGCACAAAAATAGCGGCGCACTCATTATGAATGCGCCGCATCTGTTTCTATCCTTCGCAAGGTTTTTATCACAAGGAAGCAATCCCCCCGACGAAAGGCATCTGCTATTCCTTTACAATCTTAACACACTGATTATCTACCACAAGGAAATATACACCTGAGGCATGCGGCAATGTAACCATCGCACATCCATCCTCATCAGCCCAACATACAGAGCACAAAGAACCAATAGGCGTGTAAAGGCGGGCCACCGAGCCATCAGGCAATCCAGAAAGAGAAACTCTTTGATTATCAATATAATAATAACTAAACGGACGACTACCCGATTCATCTTTCACAAACGTCAAAGAACCTTCCGGTACGGTCTTGTACACCATGAAGTTTTTCGAAGCTGGGCTATACACCAATGATTGGTATGGTTGTCCACCGGTACCCATCATCATCTTTATTGGCTGAACCGTCACCTTGTACTCACCCTCCTCCGCAAGGCTGTCGAGGATGAGGAAGACTGTTTCCCCTCGATAGGTGGTGTCCAACAGGCCACCGTCGAACAAAGGTTTCTCACTACCGAACGTCTCCCCGCTTGGCGTCTCGAACGACCAAATATATTTCACTGACGTGTCGGCTTGCATCAGATAGAGATCAACATCAACATTAAACTTGCCTGAATCCTTCTTGTTCGGCACATAAATTGTATCAGGACACATGATTTTCATCACCTGTGACCCACAGATCTTACCTACTACCTCAAATTCAACTGGCATATCTATTGGATGTCCTTCGTCACTCTTCACACGGAGTTTCTTTTTGCCAATCCAATCAACAGGAATGGTGATGGACTGTTTATCCATTCCTCTCTGCACAAAACCACCCACATACAAAGGCTGCCATATACCGTTGTCGCGACGTTCCCAGATATATTCCGCTTCCCTTGGGAACCCAGCGGCACTCACATGGACATCCTCTCCCACACAGGCCTCCTTGCGACCCAAGGAATAGCCAGATGCATCTGCGGAGATGTAGTCGATCGCCACCGTGGCACAAGATGGCCACTGCTGGAACTCCGGATAAAACAGCAGTTCCTCATTGTATTGCGTTTCGAATTGACCATAGATACCAATCTCCATACGAATCAGACGATGACCATTCCTCATAAATCCAGACACATCACTACCCAAAACAACGGAGTGGTCTAGGAGGGTACCATTCGCACAATCCTCATAATTCTTCAAGTGTTGACCTGTTTCACCGTCATACATCTCAACATCCACGCACAATTCAACCGGAGTACCGAAGCTGGTCCGGAAGTTCACCTTCGCCTGATCATCAAAATCACGACAATCAGTGACGTCCAAATAAAGACGCATCGTAAAACGGAACGTCTTATCCAGGTACCTATCCCTGTCGAACGTCAGGAAGAATGGTGTATTGTTACAACTTGCCCCACTGAAAACATAGTAATAGTTCTTGCCGACCACGCCCTTTACAGAGTCCACATCAGTCGTTTTCCAACCCTTCACAACCTTTCCTGCCGAACAACATTGGAATCGGATACCATTCGCTGCGAAGTGGTTCTCCAAACAATAGTTATCATTATCGAAACTAATCTGGCTCTCGTCACATCCGTTAGACGGGTTGAAATCCGTACCCAAATAAAAATCGTCCGTTGTCGTCAAGTAATTGATTCCTGGGCAATCATTGTCCACCCCGATTGTGACACCATTACTCTTTAGGGTAGAATCCGTTGCGTCAACGAACTGGTACATCACCTGTCGGTCGGCCATTACATCCCCAAACGTATATACGCCCGACCTGTCTTTCGAGATGGAACCAATCGACGTCCATGTGCTTCCGTCAAATGACCGGTAAACATCTACCACATCACCCACAGAGTACCCACTGTCCACTCTGGCGTTCAACATCAACGGTTCATCCACACATGCCACCGTGTCCATGGTCCCATTGACCATCAACGTCATAGCTTTCTGCGCATTCACAACAACAGAAAGCAGAGAGAATACAAAAACCACTAAGAAACGATTTAGAAGGGAAACACCCATAGAAAGAAGGTTCTGATTACACGCCATACCAAAATGATTAATTAAAAAATTGCATTCAGATTGCAATATTAATCAAAATTACACAAAAATCCATTTCTTGTAAGAAAAAAAACGGCGCATTCAACCGAATGCGCCGCCATAAAATACAATTAAATCAATTATTTAATCTTAACAATCTCTACCGAACCTTTCATCACCGTACCGTCAATCATGATAACCTCATAGAAGTAGACGCCCGGGTCAGCTCGATGTCCGTTATGAGTACCGTCCCAACCATTCTGACCTTGGAAGACCTTCTGCCCGTAGCGGTCAAAGATAGTGACAGGGTGACGTTCCATGAAGAAGTCGTTCAAACCATCTCTTATAAACGGAGTGAAGGCGGTTGGGATACGTGTGAGAACATCCACACGGATCAAGCTACTAGCTGCGGAAGGACATACACCATCATTGATGACCACGTAATAATACGAGGTATCCTCAGGTATATCCTCAATATATGAGTTCTCCGAAGTGCCAGAAAACAAGAGTTCATCCTCCTCATCCTCCAACTCCGAACGGGTTGAATCCGCATCATAATAGTAATCGTAATTCGAAGTCAAATTGTCATAGAACTCACGGTCGAATCTGTTAACCACCCTGTACCACTCAGTAGATTGGAAGTTATATCCTGTCTTCAGCTTCAGCGTGACAGCCTCACCTCTCCATATCCTAACAGGGTTACTAGGCTCCGTCTCCACTAAGATACTATCCGGACTATAACGTTTGTGGATGTCCAGCAGGATAGAGTCAGACACATACAACATATCCCTCTTGAAGAGATCATATCTATCGGCGGAACCGAAGAACTTAATCGAATCCTCTTTGGTCTTTTTACCGAAGTCATCACCGTCGCACAACATGAATAAAGAGTTGAGAGACGATGTCGAACCGCATCGGTTCTCCAGCACATACGAAAGACTCTTCCCGTTGTAAGAGCGATCCATCAATCCCTTGATGCTATCCTCGAACTCAAACGGAACGCTATCGAACGTCCAATAAGAAGCGGACAGAGGAGCACCCATATCAGACTCGCAGACCACATGAGAGTTAAGATCCAACATATTTCCCTCGCACTCGGAAAGATGTGCGCTAGAGAGGCGGACACGAGGTCTCTCAGCTATGTTGATGTAAGCTGTCGCCGTATCCGTACAACCCGTGGTGGTATCCATCGCCACAAACGTATAATAATCGCTTTGATCTCTCTTCGTCAATGAAGTCAAGGCATACTGGGCCTTCTCGAAGGATCCGTAACGTGAAATCATATTCGCGAAACGATGGAGATTCGTGTACGGATTATCACTGAACATCAGCATATCATTGTTCACGGACGATCCCCTATAGTAATCATAACTGAACACACTCGGGAGCTGACGGATCTTACCATTCCACAACTCATCCAAGATAAATCCTCTCGCGAAACGGACATTCTGTGTCGCCAATGAGAACGACACCTCAGAGACGCAAGTATCCAAATCATTAGCCTCCAATGTGACGATCGTAGCAGGCTGTTGAACGATCACGAATCTAGAAAGACTATCCTTATTGCCGCACTTGTCGATCGCATAAACCCAAACCCTCAAAGAGTGGTCGATACGAGTACCTGCTTCAGGGTTCTGGATAATCGTGATATCACTGTTTTCCGTACAATCGTCGGAGACGAACTCACGGGCATCGATCGTCATATCAGGCACACCGAAGATACAAGCCTTGAAATTCTTAGCGAGGACAGAGTCACGCCACCCATCAGGAATACTGAATTTTGGACCGACCGTATCACGGATAGAAATAACCTGTACAAATTCAGACTCATTACCACAACGGTCGACTGCCACATACTTCCTGAATATGTCATAACTAGAATAATCGCAAGAAGAAGGGTCGCTGCTTCTGTTATTCGTTTCGCTGACTGTAACCGTAGGATTAGGGTCGCAATTGTCGACAGCCTTCAACGGTACGGCTGTGAAGATATCTTCGTTACATGTCAGGATAGTATCCCGCAAAGAACCGAAGAGAATCTGAGGAGCAGTGGTATCCTTCACCTTCACGACTTGCGTACAATAGATGTCATTGTGGCGGAAATCCTCCACATGATAGGTTCGGATATATGTCATTTCGCAAGAGTCACCCTCATAGCGGTTCTCATAATAGAACGTATTCTCCAACATTTTCTTCTCATCACCGAAAGAACCACCCGCATCCTTAAAGGAAGCGTAATCAGCATATGGTTCAGGAATATCATCGATACAAGAGAATACCTTATTGTCCAAATCGGAAGGACAAATAAGTTCCTCGATCAACCAATCCTCCACGAGAACCACCTGAGAACAGATCCGTTCGTTACCGGAAGAATCTCTGAATGTCCATGTAATATCAACAGGATCACCCAACACATAATTATCCTTCAAATCCTTGCCATCGCTTCTGGTAGCCTCAGCGACAATCAGACCATCACAAGAGTCCTTCACTTGAGGCACCTCTAAGCCTACCGCAACGACTTCGTCATAAGAGACCTCCGTTTCAGAGACTGAAGTCATCGTGATGCGCACCTTGATGGTATCCTTCAACGTCTCGCACAAGAACTGAGGAGGGAAGGTATCCTTCACGATCACATTCTGTGGACAAGTCTTAGGGGTAACACTGTATGGACTATCAAATGTCCAATCCACCACCGTAACACCCTTCGGATAGACATCCACCAAAGTCTTGTTGTCACGGCGAACGCCCACGCCAGGAACATCCGTGCCCGTACAAGAATCCTTAGCGACAGGCACATCGATCACGAACTTGCCATCAGGCAACTCACACTGATCCAGCTCAAGGTAAAGAATCGTATCCTTCAAAGCGGAGCAGTCGAACACAGGCTCAGCCGTGCCTTTCACTGCGACAGTCTGGTCACATTCCTTCGCCACTGCGTTTAACAAAGAATCTTGGAAGATCCAGCGGATGAACAACGTGTCGCCCACCTTAACGGAGATCTCGTCCACCGAGAGGCATCCTCCATCCTGGGAAGGAGAAGCAGACGTGCCATCAGGGGAGATCACGTTGCAGACATATGCCCTACCATGCACTTCGGCATTCGTACAAGAATCTATCGCCACAGGGTCGCCCAAGAAGAGTTTCAACTCCTCCGAGGAGACATCACACAAGCCTGGCTTAGCCACCAAGACCGTATCCTTCAGCGTCGAGCAATCGAACGCAGGGGCCACGGAATCCAGCACCAGAACGCCTTGAGAACAAGTAATGACCTGTCCAAAGAAATTATAGTTCCAATATATCGTGTCCGGTCCAACTGTGAAGCTCTCTTCCATCTCCTTACCCGACCAACGAGTCAAGGTAGGTGTAATCAAGGAATCGGAGCAGAGGTCACGAACATCCGGCACCGTGAAATTGATTTCATTCCAGGATATTTCGCAGTCGGTAGCCGGCAGGATGATTGTCGTATCCGGCATATTCTTACAATCCACCGGCATCTTATTCACATCACCCACACGGACGACAGTATAACAAGTGTCAACACTCTTGTACATTGTTCCAGAGGTATCCGAGAAGACCCAGGTGACAACCGTCAGACCCGTACGGAACGAATCGGTGATCGCTCTGTTATCCGAACGGTAAGGAACACCCCATATCTTCTCCACCTTAGATTGCTCAGGGCACGGATGCAAAGCGTACGGAGTCTTGATGTCTACGGCAGAGTAGCATTGGCCCTCCTCCACATCCACGTCAATCGTGTCTCCGTTCACATCGGTACAATGCAAATCCAACTCCTGCTTCGTCAAGACCGTAATGTCTTGGATACAAGTATCAGCCAAAGTTGAATATGGGCTCACGAAGATCCAACGGATGGAGGTCGTACCCACAGGATAAACACCATAAAGATCTCCCTTATCCAGACGCATACCCACACCTGGAACGGAATCATTCGTACAAGCATCCAACGCATAAGGAGTCTTGATATAAGACTTGCCAAGCGTCGTGTCGCAACCCTCAATCAAGAGAGGCTCATGCTTCAACGAATCACAATCGAAGATAGGAGCTTGGTCGCCCATCACCAATAAATATTGGGAGCAAGTATCCGCCAACTCATTGATGGTTTCATCGATAAAGATCCAAGTCAGGATATGTTCGCCGACAGGAACGATGAAGGAAGAAGCCTTCGTCAACTCCTGGCCATCCTCCAGATAGACACGACCGTCTATCTTCTGCTGGTTGCAGGCATCCTCAGCCTGAGGCCATGGATTAGGGAGGGAATCGAAGACCGCACTAGAATTAGCATAACACTTACCAGGAACGGCAGGCACGATGATTGGTTGCAAATCCTTACAATCATAAATAGGGATCATGCTATCCTTCACCGTGATGACCTGATCGCACACGAAGATCTGTCCATGGAAAGAGTAGGTCCATCTAATGGTATCCACACCCACAGTGAAGTCATCCGCCGTAACAGAAACGATCGTATCACCATTTTCAACAGAAGTAACAGCCGTCAGTTTCTTACCGGAAGACCTCGTCACCACAGGGTTGATAATCTCATGAGAGCACAAATCAACCACACCTGGAACATCGATATCCATTTCCTTCCAAGAGATCTCACAATCATCAGGGCTCAAACGATATACTTTGTCAGGGAAGTTCTCACACTTGACAGGCATCTCGTTCACGTCACCGACACGAACCCACTGTGAGCAAGTCATCGTGTCATGCAAGAGTGTATGGGACGGATCGATGAAAGTCCATACGATCTCGGACAACCCGACATAGAAGGAAGAGTCCATAGACATTCCGAAGCGACGGGAAGGAACACCCCAGATCGTATCCACGCCCGACTCAGCCGGACAAGGATGCAGTGCGAACGGAGTAACGATCTTATCCTTCACTTTCGATGCATCCACGGTACAATCACCTGGTTTCACATCCACCTTGATGGTATCCTTGTTCAAGGAGTCACAATTAAAGATCATATCCAAGGATGTCTTCACCACGATATCCTGCACACAAGTATCCTTGATCGTGTTCGTGAAATCAGTGAAGACCCACTCAATAGTGGTTATACCCAGGTTGAACGCCGCATCAAGCGGTTTATCGTCCGAACGGGTACCCACACCCACACTCCAATAATTAGGGTCCTCCTCAGAAAGGATACATGGGTTAACCACCCGAGGCGTATCGATCACGAAGGTCAGCGGATCTGTCGGACCGCAGTCAGCCAACGTGTCACGACGGGTAGGCGTAAGCTCATCACACTTCAAGTCGAAATGCTTATTACCCAAGATGGTGACCTTTTGGTCGCACCACAACGTATCATTGATGTTCCAAGGACTGACAAACATCCAACGGATATCCGTCTCACCCGTATGGAACAACGTGTTAATAGGGAGTTTATCGGAGCGGAATCCATACGCCTCATACTCACCCTCGAATCCAGAAAGTAACGCACACGTATCTGTAGCTTTCGGTATTTTCAGTTTCAAGTTCTCAGCGGAGATGGTACAAGCATCGGCATCCGCATAGGCTGAAGTATCCTTGATCGCACTACAATCATACTTGATATTGTTCGTATGGGAAGGTATGATATACTGCGGACAAACCGTCTTATTACCATCCTCATCCGCAAAAAGCCAAATCAACTTATAAGTGATACCCACCTGCATTGTGTAGTCGTCAGGGAGCTCCCTTTCGCCCGTCAAGGTAAGGATACCCGGCACAGAATCTCCTGTACAAGCATCATATGCCTTGTATGACAACTTATCGAGGACATCATGCTTCAAGTCAGCGAATTCAATCTCGCAATCACCCTTATAGGCCTCAGGACGCAATGTGTCCGGGTCAATATCATCACAATCGAAATACGGAGACGTATAATCATGTACAATAACCGACTTCTTACAATCAACCCAGTTGCCTGTATTATCTGTGAAGATCCAACGCAACATCGTCAAACCCTTAGGGAACGGATCCACATCCCACATGCGGGAAACTCCATCAGCCACTAACGTCGTGTCGTAAGTGAAGCCAACCGTATCCCCTGCGGTTCCAAGCACTGCTGAGGAATCGATGAAATAACGTTCTATGACAGGCGTCATCCAAGAGAGACCCGTCTGCGCCATATAATCGTCGCACTCGTCGTAAGCCTTCGGCTCACGGATATGCGTCTTCACATTGTCCGGATCGATGGCGCAGATATCCCCATCGACGGTCAAATGGATTAACGGATCGACATCACAATCCTCCAAAACCGGCTTGCCATGGTCAACTACCGTCAGATTCATCTGGCAAGTATCCAGGTTCTCCGCATTGTCCTCATAGATCCACAGGAAGGTATGCGTACCGACAGGATATGTCACACTCTGCAACTCATCATTGTAATAGAGTTGATAGGAACCATCTGGCAGGTAAACCTTAGCCTCCACTGTCGGATAAATATCACCATCACAAGGGTCGACAAGCACCATGCTATCCAATGGTGGCAATTGCAACTCATCATACGGAACGGCGCAATCGACATCAGCCGACACCTCCTTCGTAGGAGGAGGGCAAATACCCGATGGATCCGGAGGCGTAGTATCCTGAATGGTCAATTTCTGGTTACACTCCAACGTATTACCGGACAAATCGGTAAATGTCCATACAATCGTATAAGTAGTATCTTTCTTGAAGGATTGATACATATCCACATATACAGTATCACCCGGGAGAAGCACATGAGGCACGCCTGGGATCTCTCCGTCACAATCATCTATCGCCGTGTTGGAACCGAGAGCAGCCTCCACCATGTTTTTCGATGCCACACACATCTCACCCGGCAACTTTATTATAGTCTCCTCCAACTTATCGCACTTCGCAAAGACAGGAGCCGTTCTATCCTCCACGATCACGTTTTGGGTACATACTGTCTTGTTACCCACCGCATCGGAGAACGTCCAAGTGATGATCGTGGTACCTCTCGGATAAGGATCAGAGAAGATATCCTTGCCGTCGCTACGGACGCCAACACCAGGGATCGGCTTGCCTGTAGGAGAACACTTGTCATCCACAGCGTAAGGAATATCGAGTCCGGCAGCCTGAGCCGAGCTAGCGGCCGCCTCACAGTTCGTTTCAGTCTCTACCACAATATCCTTTAGCAACGAACAATCATACGCAGGACCCGTGGTATCAACAACTGTAATCTCCTGCTGGCAGAAACTAGTATTGCCCGAAGCGTCCGTCACATACCAGGTCATGGTCGTTACACCTATCTGAAGAGGATCCGTCAATGCCACATCCGCCGTGACATTAAACTTTCCGAAATTCCTGTTCCACGTAATCGTGAAATCGCTTGGATCGGATGAGCAATTATCCTTCACATTCAAATCATCCACCGTAGGTTTTCTGAACCAAGGAACAGCCTCCACAGGAACGACGCAATCATCGTTCGCATAGAGTGTCGAGGTCTTGTTCCAATCGGCACATTCCAAAGTTGGAGCGATGGTATCCGCCACCTCAATACGGATCACACAACTATCCAGCTGCAGACCATTCTCTTCATTTTGGAAACGATATACCAACGAATAAACACCCTTCGTCAGTGTCTCGTTCATGATCACATCCGAGAAGTTGTTCTTCACCTTCACCGCAAGTGTACGACAGGTGTAGAATTGATCTCTACACTCTTCACCGTCCACACCACCTTTCTTATACCAACGTGGCGCAATGATACGGGAAGGAACCACATCCTCGCTCGAATATGCGTTCTGCACCTTCTTCACCGTTTTACCCAACGAGTCGATCAATTCCACCTCGAACGGATAACCCGAGTACATCATTACGGAAGTCAGTTTATTAGACTCAGACAACACCTTCTCCTGTGCACATTCGCTATTACTCCAGTAGGTCCATTTGTTCTCAGGAGACTCCTTGAAGGTGTTCCAATTATCATAGCCCTCGCACAATTTCGAGATCGTCAGATCATCCGTGGTATGCTCGTTCGCACCAGGACCACCAGGACCACCAGGACCTGCATTAGTGTATTTCACCTGCAAGTCACTGATCTTATTAGGGAAATACTGTGCGACATCGGAACAACCCGTCTCGTCTCCGTTCGATCCGAAATGTTTTCCTTCAATCATACAATGGCGGAAGTTGAACCACAGACCCTCCTGGTTGACAGGAATTTGAGCGGAAGGAACCTCCGATTTAGTCAATGTGAACGTCACCTTACAATCCTTGTCCGCATAGAGTACACGATTCGGATCAGGACATTCCGGGATAGGTGTCGTACCCGCCGTCACAATGACACTTTGAGTACAAACGGCTTGGTTGTTATTCACATCGATGAACGTATAGGTGATTGTACTCAGACCCACATAGAATTTATGGTTCTCCAAATCACTTAATTTTTTGACCGTAGTCCTCACATCGCGACCAGTCGAATCCGGACCAGTAATGGATATCAATACCTCTATTTCACCATCGCAGTTATCCGTCACCTCTGAAGGCTGAACCATACGGATGTCTCCGTTCGCAAAGGCATCACTCAACGTACCCGTATAGATGACATTCTCTCCGTTCCACTTGCCTGCGACATCATCCTTGGTCGCATATTCCAAATACTCATACCCCCTGTTTTTAGGCTTATATGAATTGGCTGTCACACGAACCGTAGGCAAAGAGGAACAATCGAAATAAGGCTCCTCCGTATCCCTCACCGTAAACGTCTGCTTACAATCCTCGTAAACATTATTTCTGTCGTTCAGCTTATAGAAGCGCCATATGATTTCGTAACTCTGGTTCACATAGAAGATGATATCGTCGAAATTACCATCATGCACCTCAATAAAATCAGCGTCTTTGACATTCCTGTAATAGACAACTGGCTTCAACGGAGAACCGACGGTACAAGTATCCTTTGCGGAAGGGAACTCCTTCATCTGCGAAATCAACGCATTGACGGACAATCCACAGTAGCCAGGCTTGTTGCTGACCTCACCGAGATTCAAGTCAGGACAAGTGACCACTGGCGGGCGGTCATCCACAACAACGACTTTCTGCGTACAATAGGCAGGGTTACCCGACGCATCCTTAAATTCCCAAAGGATGTAAGTCGTACCCACCTGGTAATTATCGTTCAGGGCAACTCCTGTGCTGAACAAGGCGAACAACGGTGGATTAACGGTAGGAACAGAAGAAGGATTCAAGACACGTCCCCTGTACGTACCCGTGATAGTTCCATCCACTCCGTTCAAATCAGTCAGCTGAGGAGGTACAATCGTAGGCAATGTAGCCGAATGGTGGTTCGGTTCCGCATCGCAGCCCTCCTGCAACGACAGTTTCGTCGTGTAGCTTGGTATCGCATCACAATCCAACCGCGGAGGATTTCCATCCACCACCTCGATGTTTTTCTTACAAGATGCGACATTACCACAACCATCTATCACCGAATAAGTTACAGTACCCGTTCCAGCAGGGAGGGATACCATCTTCTCGATGGAGATCATTTCCGAAGCCTTCCCTTCGAATGTCTTACTGATGGCACTGCCCGTCTTCGGTGTGAATACGACATCGATTTTCTGAATCGGATTCGTCTCACAACCAGAAGTATAATTAGAAGGGAATGAGAAATACACATCCCTTGTTTTTTCCGTCTCACCCAAACTGAACGAGAGATCCTGAACGGACTCGCAATTGATGGTCGGCTTCTCTACCTTGCCAACCTTCCATGTCTGTGTGGCGGTGGTAGGACATCCCACGCCAGTGATACTCACATCCACCGACATCCTATGGTTCTTATACGAACCATCGCAAGCGCCCAACGCCGGGAGATTAACAGTTGTCTCATTCCTCTTCCCAAGCTTTCCATCGTTCCACGTATAACTATATTTGTTCACGTAGTTGGAATAGAAACCATCCTTCACATCAGCGACAGCCACCACCTTCTGGGTCTTATCTGTAGGGCAAAGCTCTATCTCAGCCTGCGCCAACGGATCCGTGCCTTCCATATAGACTTGCACCTGAGGGGTCTTATATACCATGAATGTCTTCGAGATCGGACTACCCGCCAAAGCCTGGTACGGTTGTCCGTCGGTACCCATCATCATCTTTATTGGCTGAACCGTCACCTTGTACTCACCCTCCTCCGCTTTGCTGTCGAGGATGAGGAAGACAGATCCGCCTCGATAGGTGGTATCCAATTGACCTCCGTTGAACAAAATTTTCTCACTACCGAATGTCTCCCCGCTTGGCGTTTCGAACGACCAAGTATATTTCACAGACGTATTGGCATCCATCGGGTAAACCTCAAACTTACCAGCGTTCTTCGAATTCGGTATACAGAACGGATTGGAAGGTCCGTTGATTCCCGTCGGTTGAACAGGCTCACAGTTCTTACCCGTCACCTCGAACTCGATTGGTTTATCTATCGGATGTCCATTGTCACTCTTCACGCGGAATTTCTTTTTACCAATCCAATCGACATGGATGGTGATGGACTGTTTATCCTTTCCTCTCTGAACAAAACCACCCACATACAAAGGCTGCCATGCGCCATTGTCGTAACGTTCCCAGATGTATTCCGCATCCTTAGGGAAACCGGCGGCGTTCACCTCAGCATCCTCACCTACGCAGACCGCGCCACGTCCCAAGCAGACGTTAGCCGCCTCACCAGAGATGTAGTCGACCGCCACTGTGGCACAAGATGGCCACTGCTGGAACTCCGGATAGATCTTCAACTCCTCTTGGTTCTGTGTCTTGAACTGACCATAGAAGATGATTTCCATACGAATCAAACGATGCCCATTCCTTGCGAATCCCCATATATCACCACCCAGGACGACAGAGTGGTCAAGGTGGGTACCTCTCGCACAATCCTCATAATCCCTCAAGTGTTGACCCGTACTTCCGTCATACACCTCGGCATCCACACACAAATCGACAGGGTTACCGAAACTCGTACGGAAGTTCATCTTCGCCTGTTCATCAAAACTATGGCAATTGGTGAGATCCAAGTAAAGACGCATCGTGAAACGGAATGTCTTGTTCAGGTATCTACCCCTATCGAACGTCAGGAAGAATGGTGTATTGTTACAGTTTCCACCATTGAAGACATAGTAATAGTTATTGCCAACCACACCTTTAGCCACGTCCACATCGGTTCTCTTCCAACCCTTCTCCACATGTCCACCCGAACAGCCTTGGAAGATGATACCATTCGCGGCGAAGTGGTTCTCCAAACAGTAGTTATTGTTATTGAAACTGATATCACTCACGCTACATCCGTCAGAAGGGTTGAAGTCCGTACCCAAATAGTACTCGCCCGTCGTAGTCACGTGACAGATCTCAGGACAATCATAATTCACACCGATGGTGACGTCATTACTTCTTTGGGAAGGATTTGCTGGGTCAACAAAGCGGTACATCACCTTCTGGCTGACCATCTCCTCCACAAACGTATATACGCCCGACTTGTCTCTCGTGGTGGAACCGATCGCCGTCCATGTGCTTCCGTTAAATGACCGATAGACATCTACCACATCACCCACAGAATACCCACTGGCCACTCTAGCGTTCAACACCAACGGTTCATCCACACAAGCCACCGTGTTCATGGTTCCATCGACCATCAACGTCATAGCGCTCTGCGCACTCAAGGACATAATCCCCAGAGACATGACGAACAACGTCCCCAAGCGCATAATCCATTTGGAAAACAATTTCATACTGAAACGTTTTATGTTTTTTACTACAAATACTATATTCATCTCAAAACCAGATAATTGCCGTTATCTATATAAAACCAAAACTCTTTTCTCCTAAAGATTAACTTTTTTGTGTGTGTTTTCCATCTATTCCTTCTCGTCATACTACACTGAGCAACAAGGAGAAAAGAAGCATATCTATACACTCAATGGACAAAAGTAATGAATTAGAACCAAACAAAAAAGTTTTTTCCACCCTAGATTTTACACCAATTAACATTTCCTGGCCATCATACCAGAGTTACCTGATAGATAATTATCAATTATTTAAAAACTCTTTTAATCTGTCCTTTATGACGGCGTATGCGGATTCATTCAAACTGGCACCATCCCAAGAAGAGTATATTGGATTCATCGTACCCTCAGGCGTAACGAAATCCCCATATAGATGGACGTACGAATAATCATATCGGGAGGCAATCGTCTTCACGAAAATGTTGAAATTCTTAACCTTAACGGACATGGTCAGATTAAAATCATTGTCGGTCGGCCGCCACATCGGCAACACGGACAGCAGCACCACCTCCGTTGCCGGGAAACGTTCCTTCAGAAGTCCAACAAACTGTCCGTACTCCTCGGCTATCTCACCGACCACCATTCCGTCCAACAATTCCCGCTCCCCAAACATCAAAAAGAATATTCGAGGGGAAACACCTTCGGGAAAAAGTTTCACTCTTTCGGTCTCATTCCTTAAATCGTTCCCGTCAAAAGCCAATGTCCGGCAAGACTCATCCCCAAAGAGCGAAGACCAGTCGCACGCCCCCATTTGGCTTTCCCCAAGGAACACAACATCACCCTCACGCACCTCCTTCGGAGAAACAGGAGAGGGAGCACCAGCGCCCAATCCGCTCATTTCCTGCGTTTTAGGGGACTCCTTAGCGTTAAAGAACTGTCTGTACAGGCAAGCACCCAATACCATTACGGTCAATACCAACAGGATGATTATGGGAACCTTTTTTTTCATCGCATCCAATATATTCAAGAAGCACCACACGTAAGGGCGATGCGTACAACGCCCCTACGCGGGATGCAAAATGTTCCAGCAAAAAGAATCAGCACGACAAGATCTTCAAGACCTCCATCAACTGATAATCGAATGGTTTGTCGTCTTTAATAGCCTTAGTGAATGGCACATAGACAATCTTATCATCATCCACACCCACCATGATGTTACGTTGTTCCTCCAACAATGCATCGATAGCGGCGGCGCCCAAACGGCTAGCCAAAATACGGTCATGGGCCGACGGAGTACCACCCCTTTGGATATGGCCCAAGATAGTGATTCTGGCATCATATTCCGGATGGTTCTTCTTCAAACGCTCCGCAATGCCTACCGCGCCACCTGTCAACTCGCTCTCGGCCACGATAACGATACTACTATTCTTCGACTTACGGAAACCACGCTGGATCAAAGCCTCCAACTGGTCTTCTCCCGTAACAATCTCAGGGATGATGGCAGCCTCGGCACCAGACGCCAAAGCGGAATTGATCGCGAGGAATCCAGCATCACGTCCCATCACCTCAATGAAGAAGAGGCGCTCATGGGAATTAGCGGTGTCGCGTATCTTATCGACAGCGTCCACAATCGTATTCAGGGCAGTATCGTAACCAATGGTATAATCCGTTCCGCACAAGTCATTGTCGATGGTACAAGGCACACCGATGACCGGAACGTTAAACTCCTGAGCGAAGATACGAGCACCCGTGAAAGTACCGTCACCACCCAAAACCACCAAGGCGTCAATCTCCTCCTGCTGCATGGTCTCGAAGGCCTTCTTACGACCCTCTTCGGTCATAAACTCCTTGCAACGAGCCGTACGCAGAATGGTACCACCCTGTTGGATAATATTGCTCACGCTTTGGGTTTGGAACTCATGTATCTCGTCCAAGATAAGACCACGGTAACCACGATATATACCCTTCACCTTAATTCCGCGGAATATGGCAGCACGCGTCACGGCACGGATGGCCGCATTCATACCAGGAGCATCACCTCCAGACGTCAAGATTCCGATGCAGTTTATTTGATACTTCATAATGTTATGTATAGTGCTTAGTAATAATTCTGATATTGTTCGATTCTCCTCTTCAAAGCCTCCATCAGCCATTTCGGGGTTGAGGTGGCGCCACAGATGCCCACCGATTTCACGCCCAAGAATATGGTATAATCCACATCCTCCAGATCGGAGACCATGTAAATGTTCGGGTTCACCTTCCTACATTCATCGAAGAGCACCTTTCCATTCGAGCTTTTCTTTCCACTGACGAAGAGCACCAATTCGTGTTTCGCCACAAAATTAACGATCTTCGGGATACGATTCGCCACCTGTCTGCAAATTGTATCATTGTATTCGAACTTACATCCAGGTTTCACACGCTCACCGATAGCCTCAACGATACGGTTGAATCCCTCGATGGACTTGGTGGTCTGTGAAAACATCCTGATATGTTTGGAGAAATCTATCTTGTCGAGGTCGGACAACCCCTCCACCACAATAGCGGTACCCTCGGTCTGACCCACCAGACCATTCACCTCCGCATGACCATTCTTGCCATAGATGACAATCTGCGTATCAGTCGGGTCCGACTCCTCATAAGCTTGTTTGATTTTCTTCTGCAGGTTCAACACCACCGGGCAAGTGGCGTCGATTATCTCAAGGTTATTCTCCTTCGCGTACTGGTAAGTGGAAGGAGGTTCGCCGTGCGCTCTGAAAAGCACCTTCTGATCGCGCAAGTTCAGGTATGTCTCACGGTCGATTGATATCAGACCCTTCGAGGAGAGGCGTTCCACCTCCATGCTGTTGTGGACGATGTCACCCAAGCAATAAAGTCTTGGGGTACGTGTCAATTCCTCTTCAGCCTTCTTGATTGCGGTGACCACACCGAAACAGAATCCCGAATTGTCGTCAATCTCAATAATCATTTTACTCTTTCATTGAATATATCGAGCAACCAAGCTCTTTGCTCCTCGATGGTCATCTCGCCGTTATCCAGCTCGATAGCGTCTTCCGCCTTCCGGAGAGGGCTCTCCGCGCGTGTCATGTCCAAATGGTCACGTTGTTTCACGTTTTCCAGGATATCCGCATAAGGCTCCTCCATCCCCTTGCGTTTCAGCTCATCATACCTGCGCTGTGCCCTGATTTCAGGGGAAGCGGTCAGGAAAATCTTCAACTCCGCATCAGGGAAGACCACCGTGCCGATGTCGCGTCCATCCATCACGATGCCCTTGTCCTTGCTATACGACTGTTGCAAGGCAACCATCGCACGACGAACGAAACCGATGGAACTGACGATGCTGACTTGGTTAGAGACCGCCAAGGTACGGATTTCGTCCTCGACATTCTCACCATTCAGATACGTCTCATTGCGCTGCGTCTCCTCGTTAAATTTGAACTCAATGTGAATATCACCGATCCGATCCCTCAAAGAAGGCTCATCCACGGTTCCGTCCTTGATCAGACCATTCCGTTGACAAAAAAGCGTGACGGAGCGGTACATCGCCCCACTGTCCACATAAGCGTAGCCCACGCTCTTGGCCAAATCCTTCGCCATCGTACTCTTTCCGCACGATGAGAAACCATCAATCGCAACTATGATTCGTTTCATTTTTTTCTGAATTTTTCAATATCCGTCGTCAGGGTCAATGTGAATGTGTTCGACGCTGGCGCATACATGGAATAGGCAAGGTCTAAAGCAAAAGCATAAACCTTCAGTCCTGCACCGAACGAGAAGCCATTGCCTCCCCTAGAGTCAGGCAACACGAACTCCCTCTTCCTACGATGATTGTATGCGGCTTCCACATAAAAGTTCTTGGAGAACAAGACATCCACGCCAAATATCAAATGGCGGAAGAACATATCCCCTCCCTTGATTTTGTTATCGTCAGGTTCCTCCCCCACGACATCCTTTTTCTTCACCTGCCGATAGTAATCCAAGTTCCAGTCATTCAACCGATCGTACGTGACCGAGAAACGGAACGGAGCGTGGGTAAGTTCCTTCGACAACCCGAGTTGCAGGTTGAAAGGGAGACTCTCCCTTGTGTCAGAATCGTAGTACTTCACGCACTGCACTCCATAGTTACGGGCAGCGACACCCACCGAAAATAACTTTTCCTTATTGAAATAGTTGAAACCGACATCCACAGCCAGTCCGAAACTACTATAATCTTCGATGTGGGAATAAATAGGTTTAAAGGAGACTCCCAATTTGATGCCAGCGCCCAAGTAGCGGGCATAACTCATGCGGAAACAGAAATCACCGGCCTTGAACTCGTCTGTAGGGTTGCCGTACTCATCATACCCCTGTAATTCTCCATAGCCAATGAAAAAGGCGCCCACACCGAAGAAGTTTAGGCTATCCGGCGTGTAGGCATACGCGAGCGAAGCAGCGTTCGCATCGTCTATATAATTCAGATAAGTAGCAGATACTTTATTATGCACATCAGAGGAGAGTAGCGCAGGATTGACATGTGCCATATTCACATCCGAAGCTTGCAAGGAGACATTCTCGCCACCCAAGCCCGCCAGTTTGGCGTTATACGGTAGGTTCAAGAAGTGGTAAACACCTTCGCCCGCCTCCGCATTAACCAGGAAAGGCAGCATCAAACTTGAAAAGAGGAACAACAAAAGTTTCTTCCCCACTATATTTTTTCTTCCCGTCATATAATTTTATTTCGGGTTCAAATATAGTTATTTTTGGCTAACTAAGCATCCTTACACAAAGGAATTTTTACATAGAATGTAGTACCAACCTCCAGTTCGGATTCGAAGGTAATCTCTCCATGCGCCGCATCCAGCACACTTTTCACGATGGCCATACCCAATCCCATGCCGCTGGTTTTCGTCGTGAAATTCGGGATGAACATCTTTTGGCGGGCCTCCTCCGATACACCACAGCCATTGTCCGTAATGGAAATCAGGGCAAAACCGTCTTTCTCCTCAAATGTCACATTCACAGCGCCGAAGGTCTCCTCCGGAATGGATTGTATGGCATTGCTGAAGAGGTTCGTGAACATCTGCAGAGAGTGTTTCTCATCCATCATCACATAAGAGTGTTCGAATCCATTCTTTTCCAGGGTGAAGACCACGCCATCCTCGTTGTTTTCGAAGAGAGAAACAACCTGTTCCAACTTCTGGAGGATATCGATTTTCTCCAGTTTAGATTCGGAAGCCTTGGCGAAGGAGGAGAACGATGTGGCGATGTCCGCCAACGTGTCGATCTGCTCAATCAGGATATCACACGTCTTATCGAAATAGGCGTCGAAGTCGGCCGACTCCATCCGTTTCTTGCGCTGGCACTGCTGCACACACAGTTTCATCGGAGTCAGCGGATTCTTCACCTCATGGGCAATCCGCCGCGCCATGTCACGCCATGCGAAGTCTCTCTCAGACTCCACCAGTTTCTTGGCACTCTCCTCCAACTGTCCCACCATCTTGTTGTATTGCCGCACCAAATCACCCAACTCATCCTTGGCATCGTACCGGATCATGGAGTTCTCTCCCGTCAGGCGCACCTCGGCGAATCGTTCCGTCAACAAAGACAATGGCTTCACCGTCCGCCTATTGAGCAACCAGATGATGATGATGGAGAAAACCATCACGAAGAGATAAATATCCACAATGACCACCATGATATTGAACAATTGGGTCTTCACGTGGTAATAGTTCCAGATGGACACCAGTTTCAAGTAGCCGACACACTCGTTCCTGTTGTTGTATACCGGCACATAGTTGGAGTAACAATCCATACGACCATATTTCTCCAACACATAGAGCTCCTGTATCTGGCAGAACTTCATCCTCGGGTTCATAAGTATCATGCGCATCCTATCACGCGGGGTGACAATAGGCCTAGAGCAAGAGAAAAGTTTACCTTCCGTATCATATAGGAAAACATCCATTTGATAGAAGTCGGAGACGTTACGCACATATTCGTCAAGCTCCTTCTGATGCCCCTGCATCTTCGTCGAATAGCCGATCACATCCTGCAGGTTATGCTGGGCGACGTAAGATTTGTCGCGCATATCCGTGTGGTGGGTCTTTTCATACTGTCTGGAAAAGAACGGGAAAGTGACCGCAGACAGAATAAAGAACGAGGCGACCATCGGGAAGATGAAGATGGTCTGCATGGTGGCCACAAAGGAACGCTTGCCGTCCTGTTTCCTTCTCCTGACATTGTTGTAGAAGAAATAGCAGAGGGAGATGAACAGATATATCGAGAAGAGGAACGTGACAAAAATGACATAGACATAGCTCTGCCTATCCGGCACGCTTGTGACCGCATACACGTCTCCATCCTCTAAATAGTAGACATAATGGGTATAACCATTTCCCTTCATCGTATAGCTTGGCTCCTCACCATCGGACACATACGGGCGAGGCAACCAATGCGAATTGGCGGGGTATCGGAAGATTCCGTCCGAGTAGCACAACGCCGAGCCGCAATACTTAGCCAAGGAATACTCCACCCCGATCTCCTTCTTGTTGCGACGAGGAACTGATAGTCCATGGATCTCACGGGAAAGCCGAGGATAGAACTTTACATACAACGTGTTTTCCCCCATAGGCAATATGCCGAGGAAAGATATAGAGAAAGCCTCATCCGCACAGGCATAGAAATGAGACCCGGACTCCAAGACACGGAAAGAGCGCTTTACCTCATTAAAAGAGTCGTAGGACACAGCACCAAGACCCGCACGCCACAGACTCAATCCTTTCTGGTTCTTATCCTCAATCTGCACCCTGATATTGTACGATTCCTTGAATACCCGCAAGTACGTATCCGTCAAGTGGGACAAGGCAAGCGAATCACGGAGCGGATTGTCGGAATTGGCCAACCCGGACAAGACAGAATCCCCAAAAATATATGGATCATAATCCTTCAACACAATCTCAGCGATAGGGTCCTCCCGCACACAGTTGTTCAGTGCGACATCCTTGGCCATCTTTCCATACTCCGTGGTACACTTCCGCTCACTGTGCCAATAGGCGAGAACGACGATGAAGTTCACCAGCATGAACGAAGTGATGACCGTCTTCACGAACATATTCAGTTTCAGGAAAACATCCCCCAGCTCCACATAAAGGATTATCAAGGAGGAGAAGAGGAACAAACAACCGTCCACCCACGACAGGAAGTACACGAACAACGCGACGCCAATGGACGTCAGCACAAGATGCGCCAACAGAATGGCACGGATATTCGAACGTGACGCATACAACACCCTATACTTATCCAAGCACTCATACAGCAAATAGGCCCAAAGCATCATCAGCAAGACGGAGCATATAGACATCCTATTCACCTCCTGAATGGATGGGAGCGCCAAATTCACATTAGAGTCATAGACCAAGCTGAGAATGTAAATGTACAAAGCTGAGAATGCAGCGAAAACGAAGAACTTCAGGAACAAAGTGAAGAAGAATGATCGGATCCACGAGTCACTCTTCACCACATTGTGGGGAAGCGACAGGTTACGCCGCAAAAGGATAAGGAAACCGCCCAAGAATAACGCATAGACGAATAGGTAGTCAGCAGAAGGCGCAAAGGCGGACGAATATGACAACGCATCCGAAAAACGCCGGAAAAAGACGGGTGGCACATGAAGTACCGACACCGCATACATCATGGCGGGGAAGAAGATGCAAACACCAATCCAGACCAGTGTGTGTTGCTTACGGGTCTTCAATTTGCTCCACCTCAACAAACAGTCCGCGAAGAAGAACAAAGCCCCCACACCCACGACCCAAAAGAAGACGGATATGGCGAACAACAACATATTTCCCTCATACAACGGCACCCGCTGTATGGAGAACAGATAGTTTCCCGATCCTGAGAATATAGGGGAGAAACCTTCTTGCTGTACCTCGGAGACAATCACACTCCCCGGCAAATCGAACGACTTGGCGAATGAGTTCCAACTACTATTCTGCTTCTGCGAATAGTTCTCTTTTATCTTTATCAGGGCCACGCAACGATACTCCCTGAAGAACGTCTGCATGGCGACCATGCACATATTGTCGGAACGGACAAAGACACTCTTCTCCAGGTCAAAATCGACATCCGCCTGCGCACCCGCCACATCCCGGCTCCAGAACAGCAAGGAGTCACCCTTGTAGACATGGAAATCCACCTCGTTCTTCTCCGATTCGTCATACAAAGACTCCTCGTTGTAGATATCAGACAACCGACCCTCCGCAATCTTCTTACGGATACGCTCCATCCACGCTTTCGAGAAATCCTCCTTCCCGTAAAGGCAGTTCTGGAAAGCCTCAACGTCCACACTTCTGAAAGAGTCCTTGAAATACAAACTTTGGGTAAACGTGCCTAGAGCGAAGCACACCAAAGAGAGGGCAAAGGAAAAAAACAGATATCGTCTTTCCTTTGTCGATAACAGTTCGCCCACCTTCTTTTTAGCGGCTCCAAACGGAGATGTCAGGTCTGTTAGATCCATCAACACATTACACCGGTATGTAAAACAACCCAAAGATGAAACCGGCTCAAGGCAAAAATAAACATTTTTTCTTTCCCTTTTTACTTTTTATGAGAAAATGTCAACATTGATTATCGTACACATCATGGAGGGTTCTAAAAAAATCAATTTTTTCAGAGCCCTCCACTCCTATACCACCCTAGCTGGTTGCATCAAATAATTTCTATTTGTCAATAAAACGACCACTCGCCTTCCCTTGCAGATAGGCGTCGGCCACAACGAGGGCCGCCATAGCGTCCACAATCGGCACCGCACGAGGCAACACACAGGCATCATGTCTTCCTCTCGCCTTGTAAGTAACGGGACGTCCTTCCGTATCGACGGACTCTTGGTCCATCAGCAACGTAGGCACAGGTTTGAAGGCCACCCTGAAATAGATGTCCTCCCCATTACTGATACCGCCTTGCACACCTCCTGAATTGTTGGTGCGGGTACCAACGGAACCATCCGGCCTAGGCTCGAATATATCGTTCAACTCAGACCCTCTTTTTGAGACACCATCGAAGCCACAGCCATAGTCGAAGCCCTTCACCGCATTGATGGAGAGCATTGCGCCCGCCAGTTTCGCATGAAGCTTTCCGAACTGTGGTTCGCCCAAGCCGACCGGACATCCCTTGATCACGCAGGAGATGATTCCACCAATAGTGTCACCCTCCCCCTTCACCTTGAGGATTTCCTGCGCCATCCGCTCAGCGACCTGCGCATCAGGGCAACGGACCGCATTGGAATCAATGGCTTCAAGATCTAACGATTGATACGGAAGATTGAGGGCGATGTCCCCTACCTGAGAAGTATACGCATAGACACGCACGCCTAATTTCCTAAGCAAAAGTTTCGCGAATGCACCTCCCGCAACCTGAGCGATGGTGGTACGGGCAGAAGCCCTTCCTCCACCGGCATAGTCACGGATGCCGTACTTCATCTGGTACGTATAATCCGCATGGGAAGGACGAAAGATATCCTTCAGTTCGGAGTAATCGCCCGAACGTTGGTTCTCGTTGCGCACCTCGAAAGCGATGGGCGTACCCGTCGATTTACCTTCAAAGACACCCGATAGAATCTCCACACGGTCACCCTCCGCACGTGCCGTCGTCAAGGCGGATTGCCCCGGACGACGTCTGTTCAGCTCAGACTGGATGAACTCCACATCTACATCGATGCCCGCCGGAAAACCGTCCAAGACGCCCCCGATGGCTACACCATGGGACTCCCCGAAGGTAGTCAGCCTCAATATATCACCGAAAGTATTCATTCCCTTAGATTAATGACAACAGTGACCTTCACCACATCCGCCGCCGCAATCGCCAGCGGAGTCTCCACAACCGCCACAGCTACCGCAGCCACCGCCACAATGAGGATGCAAGACCACAGCGATCTCCTCCTCCGTAGCGTCACGGAGCTCCAGCACCTTGCCTTTGAAGTTCAGGTTCTCACCCGCCAACGGATGGTTGAAGTCCACCTTCACCTTATCCTTGCCTATCTTGAGGACGATACCATTGATATGCTGTCCGTCCGCATTAATCATTTCCACGATCTTTCCCTCCTGCACATGCTCGTCGTCGAACACGCCATCTCCGTTATAGAAGATCGTACGGTCAAGGTCAACGACCATAGCCTCGGAATACTCGCCGTAAGCATCCGCATAAGGAATGGTGAAATCGAACGAGTCACCTAACTTCAAGCCACGAAGGTTATCCTCGAACTTCTCCAACATCATGCCCAGACCGCAAGTAAACTTCAGAGGAGCCTCAGCAGGCGCAGTCTCCCACAATTCAGGTTTTCCGTCCTCTCCCTCCACATACAATTCGTAAGAGACGGCCACAAATTTTCTGTCTTCAATTACCATAAAAAAATATTTGTTAGATGAGTCATCCACCTTTCGGGCGGTGCCTCAGATTTATACAAAATTCCAGAGCGGTTTCCGCCCTTCCTTAATCGATACGGAGTTCCTCCTTATCCTCCTTCTTAAAGGAGATGCGCTCGAACGGATTCTTGATACGTGAGCCGAAGTCAGGCATAGCCCAACCGAATCCGACATTGAAGCATTCCACGTGCAAGAGATGGGTCTTCAAGTCCGTCACGAAGAAGAGTTTCGGTGTGATATAGAAGCGGGTCACCAGCTTCGTGTAGAGATAGCTCTCGATCCTATTATCATTCTTGTGACCGTTCTCGTCATATTTCGGGATCTTAATCTTCGAATAGAAATAGAAGCCAGTGTGCACACCGACCACCACCCTGTCCATTCTCAATTCGTTCGCCAAGGCCACACCCCCACGGAGTTTGTTGCGGAAGCGGTTCTCGTCGATGAAGTTATAGCGCACATTGCTCGTCCTTTGGTCGCCATTGTAGGCACCATTGTAGAAAGCGTCGGTCGAGAGACCAAGACGGTAATCATTGGTGATCGGCATATAGGCGCCCGCACAGATATTCGCGTTCAGGAAGTACTTCTCGTCGCGTTCCAGTTGGTTCACACCCCCCACACCATAGGCCTCCAACGCCAGGATATGTTTCACACGTTTGGCAGGATACTTAATCGGCAACGGCCATACATTCGGCGTATACTTCGCACCCAAGAAAACATCCGCGTAATACAAGTTATGAGCTTTGCGTGTGATATGTCCGTTATGGTAAGCATCCAAGTTACCACCCAAGCAGATGCGCCATTGCGCCAAAGGCCTTCCGTAACGTTTCGAAAGAGCGATGTCCATGTTCACACCCAAGTTCCATACGCCGAAGACAGGCACGATAGGATTAAGGGAGTCCCCTTTGGAGATGAAACCACCCATACCGTTTCCCCACTTTAGATTCAGTGCGAAACCATTCTTATGGATAACCGGGTAATGAAAATAGACCTTGGCATCCGCCGCGAACCGCAGATATTCAGGCAGTTCGAAATGTTTTCCACCAATGGCGAAACCCACGGAAGGGAAGTTATAGGCATACTCCCAGTTATGGTTGCCGAGCAAAGGCAACTCCATACCCACCTCAGCACCGGCAACATTACCTTCGTCCTGAAGGTTCCATCCCAAATGGCCCTCAGCCTTAGCCCTAAAAATCGTATTTTGCTGTGCGCTTATGCTTTGAACGCCGAAGGAAATCGACACGGACAAAGCCAATAAAAGCCTCTTAATCATATTGATATGCGTGTATATATACAGAAATCGCACAAAATTAATAAAAAAGTAATCCGTTTCAGCTATATCCGCTATATTTGTGTAGCAAAAAACTAAAAAGAGATGGAAACAGGCAACAGACCAGCGATTGAACTAGGCGAGACGCTTAAACGGTTAGGGAAGACCATCGCCACGGCGGAAAGCTGCACAGGCGGCAACATCGCCCACCAAATCACCCTCATTCCAGGCAGTTCGGACTACTACAAAGGGTCGGTGGTGTCATACGCCAACGAAGTGAAAATCAACGTGCTTGGGGTCAATCCGAAAGATATTGAGCGATATGGAGCGGTCAGTCAAGCGGTGGTTGAGCAGATGGCGCAAGGGGCGGTCAGGGTCATCGGGACAGACTATGCGGTGGCCACCTCCGGCGTGGCGGGCCCCGGCGGAGGAAGCGAAGAAAAACCTGTCGGAACGGTCTGGATGGCAGTATCGGACGGGAAGAAAACAGAGAGCAGATGTTACCATTTCGGCACCGAGAGGGCAGAAAACATCGAGGAGGCGACAAAAAATGCGATAATTTTCGCGAAAGAATTTGTCGGGAAATAAAAAAGTTGTAATTTTGCAAACCGATTGGAAAGTGCGAAGATGCAGCGCACCGACAGTCGAAAAATGATAGCAAATTGGGTTCATTCTATTTGAATTTCTGATAGTTACGCTGCTTTCTGAGAAGAAGGATCAGGATAGGATTTGGCCCCGCTTTATATGTAATAACTTATTTAGATTAACAGCAATGTCAAGAATTTGTGAAATTACTGGTAAGATGGCGCAGAACGGCAACAACGTTTCCCACTCTAAGAGGAGAACGAAGAGGCTGTTCAATGTGAATTTGTTCACTAAGAAATTCTACTGGCCAGAGCAAGACTGCACAATCAGTCTGAAGGTGTCAGCCAAAGGGCTTCGTACAATTAACAAGAAGGGACTCAACGCAGCATTGATCGATGCCGCTAGAAAAGGTATTTTGTAATAAGGAGGACTGAAAATGGCTAAGAAAGGAAAAGAAAACCGCGTGCAAGTTATTTTGGAGTGCACTGAAATGAAGGATAGCGGAATGCCAGGTACTTCTCGCTACGTTACCACTAAGAACAGGAAGAATACTCCTGACAGATTGGAGCTCAAGAAATACAACCCAATCTTGAAGAGATACACTATCCACAAGGAAATCAAGTAATTCATCTTTAATAGGATTTGAACTATGGCAAAGAAAGCAGTCGCAAGTATGCAGAAGGGCGAAGGCCGTTCATACGCTAAGGTCATCAAGATGGTTAAGTCTCCAAAGACTGGCGCTTACTATTTCGATGAGAAGATTGTTCACAACGATGATGTGAAAGCTTATTTGGCTAAATAATTTTAGCTTAGCTAATAAACACAAAGTGGCATACGATTTTTCGCATGCCACTTTTTTTATCTCCCAACAAAACATTTTTTAAGTTAAACTATCATAAGAGAAGGGGGAAGATGCGCCAATCCTCCCTCCTACACCTTGACAATGACAATCCGCCTCGCTATATTCGCAATATTCAACAACAATAAAACCGTCAGGCCCATGCGCTTAATAGTCCTCTCACATATCACGATGTTCCTATCTCTCAGCATATGCGCTTGCTCGCAAACACTTGGGGAGCAACCGGCCATCCCACAACGGACGGACACCACCATGGCTACGCAGGCCCCAGCCCCAACAGAGATCCCTATCGGTGCCCAAGCGCTGATGGACAACTACCCTGCCCTCGTCAAAGGATACCAAGACAACCACCTCCTGCTGACGAACGGGAAGAGCCTGCTCTACGACGACAAGAGGGAGAAGAGCTTCATCGAACGCATGGACGAGGCGGACGTGGAGGATATGTTCTCCCAGCCCTACGACACCAGCGTATGGCTCCCCGCCCGCAACTACGACCCGGGCAGAATCCGCAACGAGGAACTAATGAAGGAGATGTACGGACACAACGAACAGGAGGTGAGGAAACACCTCGTCCGCGTGAAATGGTTCAAGCAACAACTGCTCTTCAGTAGCTTGAACGGCGCAGCCGACAGTTTAGCGGCTGTGGCGAAGGAACTTGCCGAACTGCCCGCCTCCTTCCAGAAGTACTTCGACAACTCCTCCACCTTCTACTGGCGCACCGTTCGGGGAAGCAAGCGCTTAAGCGCACATGGCTTCGGCATAGCCATCGATATATGCACAAAATTCTCCGACTACTGGCGGTGGAAGAACCCAGGCAAGGGGGAAGATGCCTCCATAGCCTACGCAAACCGCATCCCCAAAGAGATCATCCAAATATTCGAAAAGCACGGATTCATCTCAGGAGCGAGGTGGTACCACTTCGACACGATGCACTTCGAATTCAGGCCTGACCTGCTACAGTCAAGCCAACACCATACAAACAATTAAACTTCAAGCCTCATGGAAACACGAAAGAAAATCAACACATTACTAGGCTCTGGAATGATGCTATTCCTCGTGGGAACACCCCTCATCTCCTGCGCAGGAACGCCTACCGAGACAAGCAAGGGGGAAGTGGTGACCATTCAGGCCGTCAAGCCAAGCGGCGACTCCATTGCCACTGAAAAAAAGGGCGCCTACACAAGCGGCAAATACTACCGCATAGACCCGCAAGGGAACACCCTCAAGAGCCGATACATATGTCTCGACGACGATTGGGAGCGCCCATATACCGACGAATACTCCAAATGGTTGCTCGATCTGGAACTATATCCACAAGGACACGAGACCCGCTACTACAACGGTGACGTCAAGTACAATTCCAGCCAAATCTGCGTGGGTGTCCTGAAAATGGACCTTGTGGGAGCCTTCACCAAGGGCGGGAAGGAGGTTCCTTCGGACCTGCAACAGTGTGCCGACGCCTGCATACGCCTATGGGCGGAATACCTCTGGAAAAACAAGCAATACGAGAAGATTCACTTCAAGGGAGGCAACGGGTTCGTCTACGAATACACCAAATGGGCAGCCGGCTATCGGGTCCACTTCGACAAGAACTGGCACGCCACATGGAGCAAGGACGCACAACCCGACCATAGCTACGCCACCTTCCGCAAATACCTCTCCTTGGTATTCACCTACTGCGGAACGCTTACCCTTTCGAAAGAGTTGAAGAAAGCGGAGGCCACCGACCTCCGTCCGGGTGACATCCTCATCTACGGAGGCAGCCCTGGCCACGCCCTGACCGTCATGGACGTGCTACGCAACAAGAAGACGGGGCAACTGAGGGTCATGTTCAGCCAAAGCTATATGCCCGCTCAGGAGATAGAGATCCTCGCCAGCCCAGACGACAACAACGCTCCGTGGTTCGACATAGACATTGAGAAACGTCCTTGGGTCAACACCCCTCAATGGTATTTCGACTTCAACAACAAAAGCAATTTCAGAAGGTGGAGCGGCAGATAAGTCCACATAAAGCGGGCGTGTCAAAAACTGGTTTTGACACGCCCGTATTCTTTAATATCGAGGGATAATCCCCCCCACGTTTCTATTTCTCAACGATTACAGTGCGGCGGAGATCGTCTCCACGCCCTTATCGATCTTGCGAACCAAGCCCACCAAGACAGAGCCCGGACCAACCTCCGTGAAGCTATCAGCACCAGCGGAAATCATGTTCTGCACGGACTGCGTCCACTTCACAGGAGAGGTGAGTTGTTTTACCAAATTAGCCTTGATCGTCTCAGGGTCAGTCTCCGCCTTCGTGGTGACGTTCTGATAAACAGGGCAGATAGGCGCACGGAAGTTCGTAGCCTCGATAGCCGCAGCCAACTCCACCTTGGCAGGTTCCATCAATGGAGAGTGGAACGCACCGCTGACGGAGAGCTTCAACGCACGACGCGCACCTGCAGCCGTAGCCAATTCGCAAGCCTTGTCGATGCCCGCCATCGTACCGGAGATCACCAACTGACCTGGGCAGTTATAGTTGGCAGGAACGACCACCTCGCCTTGCACAGAGTCGCAGATTTCCTCCACCTTCTCGTCAGGCAAACCAATGATGGCAGCCATGGTGGAAGGGTTCATCTCGCAAGCCTTCTGCATCGCCAGCGCACGCTTGGACACCAAGCTCACACCGTCCGCGAAGTCGATGGCGCCAGCGGCCACCAATGCGGAGAACTCACCCAAGGAGTGTCCCGCAACCATATCAGGAGCGAACTTCTCGCCCAGAGACTTCGCCAAGATGACAGAGTGGAGGAAGACAGCCGGTTGGGTCACCTTCGTCTGCTTCAACTCAGACTCGTCGCCCGCGAACATGACATCCGTGATACGGAAGCCAAGTATATCATTAGCTTTCTCAAACAGATCCTTCGCCAAAGGGATGTTTTCATACAAATCCTTGCCCATTCCGATGAATTGGGCGCCTTGTCCAGGAAATACAAATGCTTTCATAAAAAAGTTATGATTAATGGTTAAATGAATGCGTGTTAGAGTAGTTCAGATACGTGGCTTCCGGCCATTTGGAGAGGTCGGAACGGCTTTCGCACTTCTCCTGAAAATCCTTGCTCAAATTAGAGAAGAAGTCTATCCCCGTCAATCGTTCCACCTCGTCGACCGTCGTGACGAACTCCGTGAAAGGAGTGTCCGTCGCCTCATTAGGAATCACGAAAGCGATCATCTTCTCCTTCCCCCTCTTCGAGAAATCGTAAAGGATTTTGTAGAATTTATCAGGCACGGTGACGTTCGTCCGCACATCCTTGCCACGTTTGGTAGTATACATTTTTTTCGCAGCTTTCTCATCCTTCGGAAGGACAGGCCCGGTCACCACATAGATCCGCTCATACTTTCTGGTCCAGGAGCGGGTCTGCATCTCCAAATCGTTCCAGACTCCATTGTTGAAGCCCTTCACCTGCGGAGAGACATTGCTGGTCAGGAAGCAATCCTCCATGGCCGTCGCGTCGAAGCGCATATCGGCGGAAGGGGCAAGATGACCTCTGTCGTAACCACTGTTCTGGTAATCCCCTGGATCGGCGGAACCCGTCTCCACGATAGGGTCCTCGGAAAACTCGTCCTTGCGGTCCAAGCTACCTTCGACCTCCTCCCTCGTCAGTTCATACGCCACCCACTCCGACTGCTCATCCGCCTCGGAATAGGAAAACGAGTAGTTCGCATGACGATAGGTTTTCCCTTTGCAATTCGTATGGGTAAACATCTCCCTAGGGGCACTGGAGCGTTCCGGCTCAGCCGAAGCCTCCATGGACGGGAACGCATGGGATAGGTCCGTAGACTCCGCACCATTGGAGGAATCATTGGAGGAACCGGCAGGCGTATCCGCAGGGAGAGCCACACATGCGCTCATGAAGAGTGCGCAAAGAGGTACTATGGGAAGGAGCGATCTTCTCATTTCACAGCCTTTAAGCTCATATCCAAGCCTTTCACGGAATGCGTGAGGGCGCCTACAGAGATGAAGTCCACGCCACACTCGGCATACGAACGCAACGTCTTGAAAGTGATGCCACCGGAAGACTCCGTCTCGCACCTGCCATTGATGATCTTCACCGCCTTACGGGTAGTATCTGTGTCGAAATTATCCAGCATGATACGATCCACGCCACCGATCTTCAACACCTGATCCAACTCGTCCAAGTTGCGGACCTCCACCTCAATCTTCAGGTTCTTGCCCTTCTCCTTCAGGTAACGTTTCGCGTTAGAGACAGCGTTTTCGATGCCGCCAGCGAAGTCTATATGGTTATCCTTCAACAAAATCATATCAAAAAGACCGATACGATGGTTGCCGCCGCCACCGATCTTCACCGCCATCTTCTCCAAGATACGGAGACCAGGCGTCGTCTTGCGGGTATCGATCACCTTCGTGTGCAAGTCCGCGATCTCCTGGGCATATTTATTTGTCTGCGTAGCGATACCGCTCATACGTTGCATGAGATTCAGCACGATACGCTCCGTCTGAAGCAGGGAACGCTCCTTGCCGGAAACGTAGAAAGCGATGTCTCCCGGTTTCACGTGCGCACCATCCTCGATCAGCACCTCCACTTGGAGTTCAGGGTCGAACTTGGCGAACACACGCTTAGCGATTTCCACGCCAGCGAGCACACCCTCCTCCTTGATGAGCAGTTGCGCCTTCCCCTTCTGCGACTCAGGGATGCAGCAAAGCGTGGTATGATCTCCGTCACCGATATCCTCCGCAAAAGCGAGGTCCAGCAAATCTTCAATTAATTCATTTTCACTTTTCATTCTTCAAACAAAGATTATAGGGGAATACCCCTTCGTTAATATGCAAAGACAGAGGTGGTACACGCTGCCTCAATTAGCAGACTGTTCGATCTTCAATTGGCAGATCGACTCCCTCGAACCACTCTTCGAAGTAAGGATCAGGACCTGGAATACGCCCGAATCCGTATAAAGTTTACCCATCAACAAACCGGTCTTCTCCTTCTCCGTCTTGTGGGTCACGGAAAAATTGGAAGGACGATGCTTCCTGAAAAACGAAGAGATAGCGTCCTGAGCCTGCATTTTGCTCTTGGAACTGCCAGTTCTCTCTATGGTCAAGTCCACACTCGTGTCCAAAAACGAATTAATTCGTTGCACATCCCCCACCGAGAAAGCCCTCACAATGTCCGGATTCGCATGAGCGGAGGCCATCACGGCTCCAAACAGCAGAATCAAGACGATTCTTTTTTTAATTTTCATAATTCCTCAAAATATTATCGGCATGTTTTCATTTAATACTACAAAAACGATGACCTAAAACTCTTTTTTAATATTTTCGCAGTATAAAAATTGCGAAAATGAGAATCACACTTCTTACAGTTGGCAAAACTAATGATTTATCCTTTAAAAATGCAATTTCCGAGTACCAAAAGCGACTAAAATTCTACATTTCTTTTGATATCGAGGAAATACCTTCGCTAAAAAACACGAAAAACTTGACGGAGGATAACCAAAAGCAGAAAGAGGGGGAGCTGATCCTGAAATATTTGCAACCAGAAGACGAGGTGGTTCTTTTGGACGACAAGGGGTCTGAATTCACCTCCAAGCAGTTCGCGTCATACATCGAAAAGAAGAGCGCCTCGGGTCTCAAACGTCTCGTCTTTGTTGTCGGAGGTCCCTACGGATTCTCCCAGGAAGTCTACCAACGGGCGAACGACAAAGTCTCCCTCTCCCGCATGACCTTCTCCCACCA
Organism: Paludibacteraceae bacterium; assembly: GCA_045226255.1. Lineage (GTDB taxonomy): Bacteria > Bacteroidota > Bacteroidia > Bacteroidales > Paludibacteraceae > UBA1181. Next base: position 66,090 of record JBGVCG010000010.1, read on the forward strand.
GATGGTTCGCCTCGTCTTCACGGAACAGCTCTACCGCGCCATGACCATCATACGGGGAGAACCGTACCATCACGAATAAGAATTAAGAATTAAGAGTTATGAATTAAGAATTACGTGTAAACCCATGTGAAAAGGGGCATCATATCACAAGCAGAAATGCACCCCTGTTCCGAAGGAGCGACATTATAGACCTTAAACATTTAACGTTAGCTGTTCCCTAAGCCCCGAAGGGGCATCATTACCGACCTTAAGCTCAACCTCTAACGAGCGCAGATTTCCTAAACCCCGAAGGGGCAAAACCATCATAGGCAGGGGTGTACCCCCGCGCAAAAAGGGGCATCATACCACAAGCAGGAATGCACCCCTGTCCCGAAGGAGCGACATTATAGACCTTAAACATTTGTGTTGGTTGTTCCCTAAGCCCCGAAGGGGCATCTTTACTGACCTTAAGCTCCAACCAACACCCCCAAACACTAATTCGAAAAAAGCTCCGCCACCATAGTAGCATACGTCTTCGAAACCGGGATGACCTCACACGAATTGCCCGAATCGAGCTCCAGCAACAAACCCTCCGACGACTTGCGAAGGACACGCACCTTCCTGAAATTCACCACGTAAAAACGATGGCAACGACGAATGTTGTAGGAGGAGAAGGACTCCTCGATGCTCTTCAACGAATTGCGAAGCATAAACCGCATCTTTTCCCCCCGATTGTTCAAGTAGAAAATGTAAATATAATTGTCCGCTGATTGGGCATACAGAAAATCATCTATGCGGATGGAAATACGAAAAACGCCCTTTTCATCGTAGAAATTCAACACTTCATGGTCCTTATCCACCAGCTTGATCTGGGAGGAAATCTCACTGATCACCTGCTTTTTCTCCTGCAATGCGAAGTAGAGCCAGGAAATCGTATAGGGCAACGCCAAGATGGTGACGACCGAGACGGACGTATGCAACATGATCGGCAGGAAAGGACGCTGGGCGGAATCCACCGACCAACCCACAAGGGACAATCCTAACGATATGAAAATCAACTCCAAAACAATCCACCAACAAAACTGCTGGAAGGTGAAAGGATGCTTTCGATTGATCTTGTAGAAGGCGAAACGGCTGGCAGACATAATAATATAGCCTATGATGACGAGGGACAAGACATAATAATTGGACCTACCCTCCCCCTCTAAACCACGGATAAAGACATTCGGCCTATATACAAAAGAGAAGAGCGCCGCCAGGATAAAAACCAGCGTAAGGAAGTGCAGAATGCCCCTCTTCTCCGTCATAAATATAGGTATATGTCTCTCCATCTCGATTCACTTAATGCGCGAAAATAGTTAAATTATCTTCATGTTACAATTTTTTCGCAATGTCAATTTCGCTCATTTCGCAAAAATAATCAGAATTTCACCCCACAATACGAAATTTTGTCCCTTTTAAGGGGTGCCGTAAACCATAATAAACCATAAAATTTCCCGATGGAATTGGATTTTTTAATTTTGCATTGCCAAAAAAGGGGCGCAACTGCGTTAATAGATTGGCGAGCGAACAAGCAGAGCTCCAAATCTGCTAATTACGTAACGATTTAAGATGAAAATCATAGGAACAGGAAGTGCAATTCCACGGAGAGAGGTGACCAACGACATGCTTGCGGAGTTCTTGGACACGAGCGACGAATGGATATCCACCCGCACGGGCATTAAAAGTCGCAGAGTGTTGTCGACGGACGAGGATCTCACACAATTGGCCATACAAGCTGCGAAGGAGGCGTTGAAAGATGCGAAGATAGACGCATCCGAATTGGACTACATCTTGTGCCACAACGTGAGCAACGATTTCGAAACACCAGCACTAGCCTGCGTCATCCAAGGTGCGATCAACGCACATTGCCCAAGTCTCGATTTGAATGGCGCTTGTTCTGGCTTCATCTTCACGCTAGACTGCGCCAACGGTTTGATGAAAGCCGGCAGAGCGAAAAAAATCCTCATCGTATGCGCGGAACACATGACGAAGATGACAGACTGGACCCGCCGCGAGAGTTGCGTGCTTTTCGGAGATGGTGCGGGAGCCATCATCATCACGGACGAGGGACCAGACTGTGAAATCAGCATATCAACCACTTACAGCGAAGCACTTTCCTGCAATGCGAGGGTGGTAATCACTCCGTTCAGCCAACAAGAGGAGAAGTATGCCAAACTGGTGATGAAGGGAAGGGAAGTGTTCAAATTAGCCGTACAGAGTTCGGCGCACGACATACAAGAAGTGATGGACAAGGCGCACGTGACAGCGAGCGATGTGAAATTCTTCATGTTACACCAAGCCAACCTACGCATTGTGGATGCCATAAAATCTCACCTGGACCAACCGGAGGAAAAATTCCCTCACAACATCGAGAAGCGAGGCAACACCTCTTCGGCAAGCGTTCCGTTACTATTGGATGAGGTCAACAAACAGAACATGATCAAAGAAGGTGACATACTGGTATTCAGCGCATTCGGAGCTGGTTTTTCTTCAGGAGCGTGCCTAATTAGATGGTAAAAAAGACAAAAATCTAAAAGATAAAGATATGATTTCAAGTAAGATTTGTGATTTAATCGGTATTCAATACCCAATTTTCCAAGGGGGTATGGCATGGATTTCAGATGCCAAATTGGCAAGTGCAGTATCAGAAGCGGGCGGATTAGGACTTATCTCCGCCATGAACGCCAATGCGGAATACGTCAGAGAAGAAATCCGCAAATGCAAGACAATGACGAAAAAACCTTTCGGTGTCAACATCATGTTGCAAAGCCCATTCGCTGACGAGGTGGCTAAGGTAGTGGTAGAAGAGAAAGTGGATGTCATCACAACAGGTGCGGGCAATCCATCTAAATACATGAAAGCTTGGTTGGAAGCTGGCATCAAAGTTGTGCCGGTCGTAGCATCCGCCGCCTTCGCCATCCTGATGGAGAGAATCGGTGCGAGCGCAGTGGTAGCGGAAGGTTGCGAGTCTGGCGGTCACGTCGGCGAGCTCAACACAATGGCTTTGATCCCTCAGGTAGTAGACGCAGTGAAGATCCCTGTGTTGGCAGCCGGTGGTATCGGAGACGGTAGAGGAATGGCCGCCGCCTTCATGCTCGGTGCGGAGGGCGTACAGTGCGGTACTTGCTTCCTCGTGGCAGACGAGTGCTGCGTGAGCCAAACTTACAAGGATAAGATCATCTCCGCAAGCGACACCGCCACCATCGTGACGGGTAAGAGATTCGGTCACCCAGTTCGTTCCTTGAAGACTCCATTCTCCAAGAAATTCGCGGACATGGAGAAGGACAACACCATCACCGACGAGGAGATCATGGCATTCGGTGCCGGATCACTCAGAAAGGCAGTTGTTGACGGAGACGCGAAGGGCGGTTCCTTCATGGCTGGACAGATCGCGGGTCTCATCAAAGAGCAACGCCCTGCCAAGGCAATCATCGAATCGATGGTCAGCGAAGCGGAATCCTTATTAAACAAAGCTAACAACAGAATCAAATAAGCATGAGAAGAGTAGTCATCACAGGAATGGGCATCATTTCGCCCATCGGGAAAGACATCAAGACATTTTGGGAGAATCTGAAGAATGGAGTTTGCGGTATCGACTTCATCCAGAACATCGACACGACTGGCTTGGATGTGAAGATCGCTGGTGAAGTGAGAGATTTCCGTGCCGAGGACTTCGGTGTGGAGAAAGGCATGGCGCGCAAGGCTGACCGTTACTGTCAATTTGCCCTCGCCGCCGCACAGCAAGCGATGAACGACAGAGGTGATCTCGGATTGCCTAACGAGAGAGTCGGCGTTTACGTAGGCTCTGGTATCGGTGGTATGCAGACATTCCTCAACGAGAGCAAAAAAATGCTCGAAGAGGGTCCAGGACGCATCTCTCCCCTATTCATTCCAATGATGATTTCCAATATCGCGGCAGGTAACATCGCCATCGCACATCATGCGGAGGGTCCATGTCTGCCAGTCGTAACAGCCTGCGCAACCAGTACGCACGCAATCGGCGAGGCTTACAGAGCCATCAAATACGGATATGCGGACGCAATCATCGCTGGTGGTGCGGAAGCGACCATCAACCCTTTGGCAATCGGTGGATTCACCAACTGCAAGGCATTGTCCAAATCGAGCGATCCTAAACGCGCCTCCCTGCCATTCGACGCGGAGCGCAAAGGATTCGTCATCGGAGAGGGCGCCGGAATCGTCATCTTGGAGGAATATGAGCACGCAAAAGCGACGGGCGCTAAGATATACGGTGAGATCTGCGGCTACGGCAACACCTGCGACGCTTATCACTACACCGCACCGAAACCTGACGGCACATGCGCTTCCAGAGCGATCAAGATGGCGCTCGACGAGGCGAACTACAGCGAGAAGGACACGTTGTACGTCAACGCACACGGTACAGGTACCCACATGAACGACTCCTCGGAGACACAAGCCCTCAAGCTGGCGTTAGGCGACAAGGAGGCTCGCAGGGCTCACATCAGCTCATCCAAGTCCATGACAGGACATATGTTGGGCGCTGCCGGTGGCGTAGAGGTGATCGTATCCGCCTTGTCACTCCAAGAGGGCATCGTGACGCCTACCATCGGACTCAACAACCCAGATCCTGAGTGCGACTTGGATTACACGCCAAACAAAGCGCAGAAAGCAGACTTGACCATCGCCATCTCCAACTCGTTGGGATTCGGTGGACACAACGCCTGCGTCGCAATAAGAAAATAAGTTCAAAAGAACGAACAACCTAAATCATAATTAGAATTAGTATGTGTAAGAGGATGTCAGTCTACGGCATCCTCTTTTCATATATACACGACATTTTTTTGTCGAATTATTTTACATTTTGATTTAATTTTCTTATCTTAACGAATCGGAAAAACATATATTTGGGTCGTAAAATAATTAAGCATATATACGCCATGAAACGCATAGTTTTATATATCAACATATTGCTCATCTATTTGCTATCCGCAAACACCACGCACGCCATGGTGTACAATGGGACACCCCATAAGATGACGCAACCCAACGGAGACACGGTGACCGTCTATCTGTATGGCTCGGAATTCTATATCGATGCCGAGAGCGTAGACCACTACACGCTCACCACGGATGAAACCAGCGGAGAAATCTGCTACGCCATGCTCTCTAAAGACGGAAACGAATATGCCTCAACCGGTATCACCTACACCGGAGGAGAGACCCCAGAAGCGGTGAAAATGATCGTACAGACGGACCTTCGCATCAGCAAGGAGAGCAAAGCGAAGAAAATCGCCCAAGCGAAAAGCAAATTGGGCAAACCGGCAAGCGACACGAGCGGACCCGTCCTCCGTGCCGCCGTCGCACTACCCGACACCGTGTATGGGCTTTGCATCCTCATAGATTTCCCCAGCACGAAATCAAGCATAACGATTGACCAAGTGGAGACTTTCCTAAACGGAGACAACAGCACTGTATTCGGCAACCAGAGCTCCATCAAGGAGTTCTTCCAGTGGATCTCCCACGGCAAACTTACCTACATCAACTTCGTGCCGGACAATTACTACACAGCGGAAAAAGAATTCAGCGACTACTCGCCGTCCGACGCCACAGACTACACCATCGACCTATTCTATCCACAAATAGAGGCGGCGATCAACGATTGGGCGAAAAAGCATCCCGACAAGCTCAATCTGCTATCGGCTAACGAATACCAGGGCATCAAGGCGCTGAACATCCTCTACGCCGGCACCTGCAAAAACAAATGGGCCACCGGCTTATGGCCTCACCAAAGCTACGTGAGCAACGTCAACCAAGTGAAGGTCTCCAATTGGAGGAACAAAGGACGCAATGTGCACCACGGCTACCAGATCTCCGACATGGGCAATAAACTGACCATGGGTACCTTCGTGCACGAAAACGGACACTTGATCTGCGGATGGCCCGATTTTTACCAATACGAGGAACACGAGCCCAACAACGCCTCCGGATACAACATCGGCGACGCCTTCAGCATCAGCAGTGAAACGAACCCATCCTACCCGAACCCTTGGGCTTTGGACCAAATGGGCTGGCTGGATGACACAAAGATTGACATAACGAACATCAAGGATGGTAGAGTCGTTACCCTCCAAAAAGGCTGTGGATACGTCGCCGTCTACAAAGGAAAGGGCAATAACGCCGAGGAGAAGTTCTACCTGGAGATCAGGGACAGACATTACCTCCACAGCCGAGTGAACAAGGAGACGGGCATATTCATCTGGCACAGCTACGATAAGGGAGACAACTGCTACCCAGACAAAGAGGAACTGCTCGATTGCAGACCTGCGACATACGAGCATCCGTTCTGGAGCAAAAACAACGGTCCGAAGGTATTCTATGACGAGTCTGACCCAGACGCCAAGTGGAGAGACGGCGCAGAATCCGGCATATACATCTGGGACATCAGCGAAGGAGGAGAAACCATGACCTTCCGTTGCGGCAGGTACATAGAGACCCCTGAATTCACCACCCAAACACTACAACAAGCTGTCGCTTTCCAAGCGTACTACGATAGCATCCAACTGCAAGGCGGCGATGCGCCATACAAACTGGATCTGTACGACGGCGAATTACCAGAAGGAATAGAACTGACAAGTTCCGGCGTGCTCCAAGGCACACCGACCCAAGCCGGAGAAACCACTTTCACCATAAAAGTGACCGATAGCAACGGCAAGACTGCCTACCAAGAGTTCTCCCTCACCGTGTACGAATCAACACCTTACGAGGGTGAGCCTTACACTATCCCTGGAGGCTTCCAAATGGAAAGATATGACCGAGGTGGCGCGGAGGTGGCCTTCCACACCAGAAGGACGGTAGACACCCGTAGAATCAAGAACGCCAGAGACGACAATGAGTTCTTCCCGATGTCACAAGTCACCACAGGCAACTATGCGATAGAGTTCACGACGGAAGGTGAATGGACGAAATACACCGTCGATGTGCTGAAAAGCGGGTGGTATAACATGACGATACAAAATGCGACAATATCAGACGCCATCCTGTTCCTAATGGTTGACCAAGAGATTACAGACACCATTAGCATACCAGGGCTCTACACGGAAGAATCAAGTTGGTTCCTCACCACGACAAAAGCCGTCAGCAAACCCACCACGAAGGAGCTTCACCTCGACCAAGGCGTGCATAAGTTGCAATTCATCGGGAATAGCTTGCCATCCACTCTGCAAATGGATAGCGTATACTTCGAATTGGTGAAAGCGGACAAACCGACCACCTTGGTGGCGAACATTCCAAGCCGCAACATCACGATTTCGCAAGTCGAAAGGGGTGAGTTCCTTCTCTCAGGCGCGCAAGGTGACGAAATCATGTATGTATACACACCACAGGCGGAATTGCTGGAAGTAAAGAGACTCCTCAACGGAGAGAATAGATTCGGAGGCAACTACCGCAAAGGAATATACTTCATCCGCATAGTCGGCAACGAATTCACCCGCACACTTAAGGTGATAAAAGAATAAAGGTGGGCCCCTAAGAGAGCCCACCTTTCAAAAGATAACTGTTTTTCCCTATACAAAGATTACATCCTTTCCGGCACTTCAATGCCCAACAAGGACATACCCGTCTTAACGACAGCCGCCACCTTCTTGGAGAGGAGGAGGCGGAATTGAGCCAGCTGGATATCCTTCTCCTTCAGGATGGAGAAGTCATGATAGAAGGAATTATACTGTTTTACCAACTCATAGACATAGTTCGCGATGAGGGCAGGGCTATATTCGGCACCAGCCTGCGCCACCACAGCCGGGAAGTTTGACAATGTCTGGATCAGGTTCGACTCCACCTCGGAGATGTCCAAATCCGCAGGCAAAGCATTCGGCAACGTGATGTTGGATTCCGCAGCCTTACGCAGGACGGAGCAGATACGAGCGTGCGTATATTGGATGAACGGGCCCGTATTACCATTGAAATCGATGGACTCCTTCGGGTTGAAGAGCATATTCTTGCGAGGATCCACCTTCAGGATGAAGTACTTCAGCGCGCCCAATCCGCAGATACGGGCGATGTCGTCGATCTCCTCCTGCGTCATACCATCCAATTTTCCCAACTCACGGGAAACCTCTTTGGCGGAACTGATCATCTCGTCCATCAGGTCGTCCGCATCCACCACGGTACCTTCCCTCGACTTCATCTTACCCTCCGGCAATTCCACCATGCCATAAGAGAAATGAACCAGATCCTTACCCCAAGAGAAGCCTAGGCGATCCAAGAGGATGGAAAGTACCTGGAAGTGGTAATTCTGCTCATTACCGACCACATATATCATCTTGCTGATATCATATTCATTGAATCGTTGTGTAGCCGTACCAATGTCCTGCGTCATATAAACAGACGTGCCGTCGGAACGGAGCAGCAACTTCTCGTCCAACCCGTTTTGGGTCAAATCCGCCCACACGGAACCATCCGGACGGCGGTAGAAAGCGCCTGACTCAAGGCCTTCGTTCACCTTAGCCTTACCATCGAGGTAGGTTTGTGACTCGTAATAGATCTTATCGAAGCCCACGCCAAGACGCTTGTAAGTCTCGTCGAAACCAGCGTAGACCCATTCGTTCATCATGTTCCAGAGCTTACGCACCTCAGGGTCGCCGTCCTCCCACTTCTTCAGCATCGATTGGGCCTCAACCATCAGCGGAGCCTCCCGTTTAGCGTCCTCCTCCGATTTACCCTTCGCCATGAGGTCATTCACCTGAGCCTTATATTCCTTGTCAAACTTCACGTAGTAGTCGCCCACCAAGTGATCGCCCTTTTTACCGGAAGATGCAGGTGTTTCTCCATTGCCGAAGAGTTTCCAAGCCAACATAGACTTGCAGATATGGATACCACGGTCGTTCACAATGTTCGTCTTCACGACACGCAACCCATTCGCCTCCAATATCTTGCACAAGCTATAGCCCAATAGGTTATTGCGCACGTGACCGAGGTGCAACGGTTTGTTCGTGTTTGGGGAAGAGTACTCCACCATATAGAGGGGAGCGTCCGGTGTCACCGCCTTCGTTCCATACTTGTCGTCGGCGAGCATGGCGTTCAGTTGCGCCACCCAATTGCTTTTCGAGATGGAGATGTTAAGGAAACCCTTGATAACATTATATTTCTCGACCGCACCATCAATCTTCATCAGTTCGTCGCCGATTTCAGCCGCAGTTTCCTCAGGTTTTTTCTTGGACATCTTCACAAAAGGGAAAACGACGAGGGTCAAATCGCCCTCAAAATCCTTACGAGTGGCCTGCAGTTGGATCAACTTGTCATCGATGGGCTGTCCATAGAGCGTCTCAACCGCTTTTTTCACAGACTGGAACAAAGACTTATCTAAACTCATTTCCAAAAAGATATAGGGAAGCCAGCGGCTCCCGATTACTACAAATAATGCGGGCACCAACGGCGGACTCCATCAGGAGAGGAAGCCATGCCACACAAAAACTTGCGCGAAAATACATAAAAATCTCCGATTATGGTCAGGAAAGCGCAAGAAAACAAAAGAGGCGACCCGAAAAACGAGCCGCCTCCTGTAAGTTTGTTTAAAACAATCAATTGAGAGCCTTGTTCAACTCTGCGCCTGCCTTAAACTTAGCAACTTTCTTAGCTGCAATCTTAATCTTCTTACCTGTTGCAGGGTTAACACCCTCACGTGCAGGATTCTCCTTTACTGAGAAAGATCCGAAACCGATAAGAGCTACCTTGTCGTTGCCCTTCAATGCAGCAGTTACTACCTCTGAGTAAGCGTCAACAGCTTTCTTGCTGTCCGCAATAGTCAAACCGCTCTTCTCTGCGATTGCCTTAATGAATTCTGTCTTATTCATAACAAATAATAATTAAATATATAATAAATCGTTGAAATATCACATCAAAAAGATCACCATCACATCATCAAAGTCCTGCCCCAAATCCTCGTTTATAGTCGCCATAACAGCGTATTCGCAACAAAGATAATCCCGAATATTAATTTTGCAAAAAAAAACAACGGAAAAATGTCGAGAAAATAAAAAAATAGACAATTTTATGTTCATCAACATAATATGCGGGGATTTTATTTATTTTTGCAGAGATAAAATAAAGGTTCAATATGGGAATAGGAATGGATAAGAATGGTTCGTCCATCTGCATACACTTGATCATCATCAATGTCTTATTTTTTGGCGCTGCTCATCTGCTTCCGAAGATAGACATAGACCTCTATGGACTTTTAGGATTGCACTATTGGTCGGGAACAGACTTCAAGCCATACCAGTTCGTGACCTATATGTTCCTGCACGATCCGAATTCCATCGTCCACATCTTGTGCAACATGTTCAACCTCTACATGTTCGGTCCAATCATCGAACGCACGTTAGGGAGGAACAAGTTCCTCATCTACTATTTCGTGACGGGTATCGGTGCGGGCATTGTGCAGCAGCTCGCATGGACATACGACCTCATTCCTTTCACCACCGAAATCAAACAGCTCATAGAGAGCGGAGTGAACCCGCCGATCAACTTGGGCAACGGTCAAATCCTAAGCACTATAGGTGAGGTGAACGCCTTCGCCAACGATTTCTACAACAGGCACCTCACCATCGGCGCCTCTGGTGCAGTGTTCGCATTGTTGCTCGCATTCGGGATGTTTTATCCCAACCAACCCCTCTTCCTCATGTTCATACCTATTCCCATCAAAGCGAAATATATGGTCATCGGATACGCGCTACTCGAGTTGTTCTGCGGAGTCAAAAACTTCAGCTTCGACAATGTCGCTCACTTCGCGCATCTGGGAGGATTATTATTCGGCCTGATTCTCATCCTTTACTGGAAGAAAAAGAACGTGCGAAGAATAGGATAAATGATTTTCACAATAATTCATTGAACCCATCAACAGAGATTCATCATGAAAGGAGAAATCAAAGAGGAACTAATCGAGTCGTTCAAGCATGGAACCACCCTAACGAAGCTCATCTACATCAACTTGGGAGTCTTCCTACTGGTCAACCTTGCCATTGCGGTCCTCTCCCTGTTCAACATAGAGGCGCAATGGATCGACAAGCTCATGCTTCCCGCATGCGTCAGCACATTGCTCTACCAACCATGGTCCATCGTCACATATATGTTCCTGCACACGGACTTCGTCCATATCCTTTGCAACATCCTGATGCTCTATTGGTTCGGCAAACTTTTCCTGCAACACTGCACACAACATAACCTGGTGGGGGTATACATCTTAGGAGGAATTGCGGGAGGGGCAACCTACATCATCGCCTACAACCTATTCCCCCGTTTCGAAAACCAGATCTTTGCCGCCCAACTGTTAGGAGCATCCGCGGCAGTCATGGCGATCGTCATAGCGACCGCTGTATTCGCACCCAACCAGACCGTCCGTCTCTTCTTTTTCGGGGATGTGAAAATCAAATGGATCGCCCTCATCAGCGTGGCGATCAGCATATTGCAGATCAAGGCGGAAAACGCGGGAGGCGAGCTGTCCCACATCGGTGGAGCCGTCGCCGGCTACATCTTCGCCGTCAAATACAAAAAAGGGGTGGACATCACCTCCTGGATCAACAACATCATCCACCGCACCGTGAACCTGCTCAAGGGGGCAGGAAGAAAGCCTAATATGAGAGTCACCTACACCAAGGAGAGCGACCAGGAATATAACTATAGGAAGAAACAGGAGGATGAAGAGATCAATAGGATTCTCGACAAGATAAAAAGCAGCGGATACGAATCACTAAACGACGATGAAAAAGGAAAACTCTTCGGAAAAAAAAGGTAGAAAACTGGGCTTCATACGATTCACAGTATACACCTTTGCGGTCCTGTTCAACGGGCTCGTAGCCTTATGCATGCTGATCGCTAAAACGGCATGCTTCATCGACCCTGCCGAACACATCCTCCCGTCTTACCTGGGATTGGCATTCCCTTACCTGCTGTTGGCCAACACAGCCTTCCTACTCTTTTGGATCGCAAGGAAGAAAATCTACTTCCTCATCCCAATCATCGCCTTCGTGGCCTGCTACAGCGAGACACGCAGGACCTTTTCCATCGGGCATGACCACAAGGCGACGGGAGACACGATCTCCGTCACCAGCTACAATGTCCAGATGTTCCAATTCTTCGCCCCCAAGGAGAAGAACCAAACGCTGGAATACATACTGAACTGTGGATCCGACATCGTATGCATCCAGGAGTTCGGACACAGTACCCGAAAAGGATACCTCTCACAGAAGGAAATCACGGACACGCTATCCACCCTATATCCATACTGCGCCGTCTACGAAAACCAACTGTCATGGAACGCTCAAATCGGAGTCGCCATCCTCTCCAAATACCCTGTCGTGAACAAAGGCTACATCAACTACGAATCGGAGCATAACAGCGCCATCTATGCGGATATACTCTTCAAGGGAGACACCATACGGGTATTCGACTGCCACTTCGAGAGCAACAAACTGACGGAAGAGGAGAAAGCCACCCTGCGGAAAATCAAGGCGGTTTCCAAAGACGACGCAAACAGCGTGGTGAATTCCGTCTCCACAAAAATGAGCACCTCATATAAGGTCAGGGCTAAACAAGCGAAGGTGATCAAAGAACTCATCCAAAAGACCAAGTATCCTATCATCCTATGTGGAGATTTCAACGACGTTCCGGTCTCATATACCTACAACACCGTGAAGGGTGACAGGCTCATCGACTCATTCGCCGAATGTGGTTCCGGCTACGGATACACCTACAACGGGAAACTCTTCCACTTCCGCATCGACCAAATCATGCACAGCAAAGAAGGGAAGGCCCTCCAATTCCAAATCGGGAAGGAGAAATACTCAGATCATTATCCTATCTCATGCAAAATCGTATTCTGATTCTCCTGCTCACGACACTGGGGGCGCTACCCCTCCTCCATGCCCAATCAGAGAAAGATAGCATTCAAGAGACCGAGCTAGATATCGTAGATGTCGTCGGACAAAAAAAGGCAAACTCATCAGACTTCTCGGGAGCCTCCTCCCTAAGCGCAAGCAACACCTCCATCGAGATGCAACGGCATAAGTCCATCGCGGACTTCCTCGCACAACACACACCATTCCCCGTAAGGCAAAACGGTAACGGAATGATGACAACACTTTCCCTGCGGGGCACATCCGCATCCCACACGCAAGTGATTTGGAACGAAATAAACATCAGTCCGCTTACCATGGGGCAAACGGATTACAGCATATTGCCCACCTACTTTTTCGACAAGATAGATGTCTACCCGGGAGGAGAGAGCACAATATTCGGAGGAGGAACCATCGGAGGTGCCGTCACACTCAGTTCGAACGTAAGCAAGCTTACCTCCAGCAGATTCACCATAGACGCCGGGCTAGGCTCTTTCGGGAAGAAAAGCGTCGGTTTCAAATCACATATCGGCAACAAGAAGGTCAGGAACAAGACCGCCCTATTCTTCAACCAATGCGACAACGACTTCCCGTTCTCCTACAGAGGCGAAGAAATGAGGCAGAAAAACGCCAGCTACTTTAACTACGGCATACTCAACGAGACAGAAACCCGCATCAACCAATGGAACACACTGGGAGGAGACGTATGGTTCACGAAATACAACCGCGACATACAGCCCATGATGCAGAACAACGACGACCCATCCAAATACGAAGAGATATCCGACCAAAGCACGAAAGTGGTTCTGCACCACGAATTCGACAAACACCTATGGAGCCTTCGGAACAAAGCGGCGTGGATCAACGACCGGGAGAAATACCACGATGACCTGATCGCCACCCACGACATCTCCATTCACAGCAACCTTCGCCACAAGATATACAGCACACACCTCTACTCCCCCGTATTTTTCGAGATTGGAGGAAATATCCACTATATCAAACCAGAAGTATACGCTTACAAAGAGGGCACAGAAGAATGGAGAGGCGCACTCTTCCTCCTCTCACAAATCAGCCCCATAAAACGACTCACCCTGCGAGGCAGTCTGCGGAAAGAATTCGTGACGGACATATCCATTCCTCTCTCCTTCTCGTTCGGTGCGAAGACACCCGCCGTAATGGGGAAGCATGTGCAATGGACGCTAGGAGGCAATTTGGCAAGAAACACCAAGGCACCGACCCTGAACGACCGTTACTGGGGAGAGATGGGTAACAAGGACCTCAACGCGGAGACCTCATTCAACCTGGAATTCAAAAGCGAAGTGAAGGCTACATTCAGCCATTACAGCATGAACATTGAAGCCACGCTCTACAGAAACAACGTGGACAACTGGATTATGTGGATGCCTCGGGGATCCATCTGGAAGCCTATCAACGTGGACAAAGTGCTGGCAAGAGGTATCGAATGGGGCGTAACGCAAAAATTCTCCATCGTCAAGACCACACACTCCCTCAAATGCCTCTTCAACCATAGTTTCACAGAAATAAGGGAAGGTTTCGCAAACATGCGTCCCTTCATAGGCCATCAAATGCCCCTCCTGCCCCGAAACACGTTCGCTGGCACTTGGACAACCAAATTCAAGCACGCAGACATATCGCTGAGCGGGCATTACACCGGAGAGAGGACCTCGTCCGACATATTCGATATCCTGGAGGGATACTTCCTGCTCGACCTCGCAACGGAATACGACATCATCATCCATTCCATTGAGAAGCGGGATCATACCCTCACCCCCACCCTACAAATCAACAATCTCCTCGGCAAAGAATATCAGAGTATCCCTTTCCGGGGAATGCCAGGAAGGAACTTCTCCTTCAACATAAGATGGGACTTTTAACGCACATCCACAAGCGTCGATGTCACCTCAACACATATCCCCATCACTGAAACATAATGACATTTCACTTAAATATATTTTCACACTCCAAATTATCGTTATACCTTTGCGATATTAGGTAAATTGATATTGATTATGTGGCACTAAAAGAAAAACAATAACAACATGAAAAAACACATTATACTTACATTATTGTTCTTCACCACCCTATTTATCTGGGCGGAAAGCACTATCATCTTTCACTTCGGGGAGAGAGAAAAAAATTTCTCCATCTCTCAAGTTGACACCATACGTTTCCAAAACGGAGGGATCCAAATAGAAACACACAGTGGATCAGAGAATTACGCACTAACAGAAGTCGACAGCGTCACCTTCGGTTTGGACAAGGGTGACGGCGACACCGTATTCGTCACCTATAATGGCAATTCCGTCACCATCGACAACCCTTACGACAACGTCGATGCATATGCAGACGGTGCAGAAGTGACAATCATCTCCGAAGAGGGTAAGAAGGGGATCGTCTACTACCTCTCCGGTTCTTCAACCAACGGTTCGTTCAACTTCACGCCAGACAAAGGCTACACGCTGGTGATGGATAACCTTTCGCTCACCAACGAGACCTCTCCTATCGTCCTGAACAAGGGCTTGGACGACGAATCGTATGCGGCGACCATATACCTCAAAGGCAAATCAAGCCTCACAGACAGTGAGAACAACAACCTAAAATCGACCCTCTACTCTAAATCCAAGCTTAAATTCAACGACTTGGACAACGGACAATTGATCATCAAGGGTCAAAAACAACATGCCATCAACTCCTCTAAGCGAGTAGAAATCTATAGCGGAGAGGTGAAGATCAACGGATCGAAGGGTGATGGAATCAATGCGGACGGTCTAGAGATGTACGGAGGATCCCTCTCGATATCAGAGACCGCCAGCGATGGTGTGGATTGCAGCGAGCTCATCCACATCGAAGGAGGAACATTAGACCTCAACGTCGCTGCGGACGACTCCAAAGGATTGAAGTGTGACAGTGTCATAGAAATCACAGGAGGAAAGGTGAACGCAGAAGTGTCGGGCAAGGGTTCCAAGGCGGTAAAAGCGAAAGGAAAGGTAACCGTTTCTGGTGGAGAACTGATTGCGGAGCTCAGTGCGAAAGAGCCTTTTGCCGGCACGAACAATGATTACGGATACAACGCGGCCATCGCCTGCGACGGAGATATTGAGATCGCCCAAGAAGGAAAAGTGAAAGTTACCGGAGCCGGTATCGCAGCCAAGGGATTCAATGCGGACGCTAACGTGATCTTCAATGGTGGAGAGACCTCCATCAACCTGACAGGAAAGCAATACAACGAGACCGCCAATAGAGACACGGTATCTTGCACAGGTATCAAGTGCGACGGCAAGTTCACCTTGACCGACGGAAAAGTGGAAATCAACATTGGTTCGGACGCTTACCTCTGCAAGGGTATCAAAGCGGACGGAGACATGGAGATATCTGGCGGTGACCTGACCATCAAGATAGAAGGCGGATACTACATCACCGGTCAATCCCAATCCGGCGGTGGCGGTGGCATGTGGGGCATGGGCGGTGGTGCCAAGACGACCTACAGCTACGCCTCATCAAAAATCATCAAAGCGGGCAAAGACTTCACCATGACAGGCGGATCGGCCAATTTGACCGCCACATTGGGTAAGGGAATCATGTGCGACGGGAACGTCACCATCGGAGAGAAAAACGGAGATGACAATAACCTGAAGCTCATCATCAACGCTGGTAGCCAAAAGAACGAGACCCATACCCACGACGGAGGATCCATCGAGGGAGTCCGCACCAAGGCGCATGGTTCTCCAAAGGGTATCAAAGCGGATAAAAACATCACCATCAATAGCGGATGCATCGACATCTACGCTTACGACACAGGTATCCTCGCGGAGGAAATCCTCACCATCAACAGCGGAAACATCGAGGTGGACGCACCATACGACCAAGGCGTATTCGGCAAGAAGGAGTTGAACATCCTCGGTGGAAGTGTATCCGTGCTATCTTCCTACGAAGCATTTTCCGGCGCCTCCATCACCCTTGACGGAGACAGCCGCACCTACGTAATCGCTTCGGACGACGCATGGAACGCCACCAACGGTCAAGAGAAATCCGACAACGTACATATTTACCTCAAGGGCGGAATCCACTACGCACAGGCGGAAGGTGACGGTCTGGACTCTAACGGAGACATGGTCATCACGGGCGGTATCACCGTAGTGGCGCAAAGGCACTCCCTGAACTCTCCTTTGGATGCGGAGGGAATCACCCACAAGGGCGGCTTCGTCTTAGCGGTCGGCGGAAACGGAATGTTCAACGAGTCTATTCCAGTCGCATCGGAAGGCCACATCTACAACAGCAGCTTCACACTGAAAGCTGGACAATACATCCTTGTGGCAAACAATTCAGGCAACGTCATCGCGGCGCTGAAGATGCCACTCGACCCATACAACGCAAACAACGGAAATGGAGCCATCTGCGCCTACAACGCCAACATAAGGAACTACAACTTCTATGTGGGCAATAACTTCAACGGAGAGCTGAACTATTTCGACAAATTCGGCTTCTATGATCCGGAGCAGAACTTCAACATCAACCAATTCCAAAGGTTAGACGTCAAGACAGAAACCGGCAATGGTAGCGCATTCGGCGGCGGCGGTCAATGGGGCGGCGGTCAATGGGGCGGCGGTGGCAGCCAATGGGGCGGATGGTAATCCACCACGCCATCCGGAAACAGATAAAGACATTCACCCTTTGCGACGTACAATCATCATCGTCGCAAAGGGTGATTCTTTTTTCAGCACTCCCTTTTCGATCACATCCCCTGTCTTCTCCGAAGATGATAAAAACAACCCGCGAACACAGAGAATGATAAATTGAGAGAAAAGGTTGAGAATCTAATAGTAATAATTAAATTTGCACAACTAAAAGAAAAAATTGCAAAATGGGAAAAAGTAAATTTATCAAACAATTCAGCTTATTTACTATCGCCTCCCTATTCGCCATCAACTTCAACAGTTGTAAGGACGACGAAGAGGAAAACAAAGAGAGTAACGAGTCTTCAACAGACTACACCTGCATCATCCTAAACCAAGGAAATTACAATGATGCGAGCGGAAGCATCAGCACCATCGACGAGAATGGAGAGGTTACCAACCAAGTGTACAAATATGCTAACGCCTACTCCCTCGCCTCCATCATCGAATCAGGATTCATCGACAGAGGGAAACTCATCCTCATCTGCAACAACGAGGACAAGATAGAAATAGTAAACGCAGGCGATTTCAAGAGGATCTCCACCATTAAAGGAATCATCACCCCAAGATATGGAGCGGTCGCAGACGGATACCTTTTCGTGACTTCCGTGCCAGACTGGAACCAATTAGAGGGTAGAGTTTACAAAATAGACCTCGCCGCAGCGAAAATCGACACTTTCCTCAAGTTGGACAACCAACCAGAAGGCATCATCAATTGGAACGGGAAAATTGTTGTGGGAGAGGGGAACAAGGTGAAACTCATCAATCCAACCTCCTTTACCGTCGAGAAGACCGTGAAATTGCCTGCCGCACTCAGCGCAAAGCACTTCACCAAAGACAGCGACAACAAAGTATGGGTATCCATCATAGGTTACGACAAGAACTACACCGCACAGGGTGGTATTTCCCAATTGGACTTCAGCAAAGATTCCGTAGACAACTACACACAATTGGAGAATATCGCAGGAGAGGGACATCTCTGCACCAACCCTGACAAGACGGAAATCCTTTATCGTACCGTAGTGGGAGCATACACGTCTAATGAGAAAAGTGGCATCAGCAGCTATGACATCGCCTCAAAAAGCGAGAAAGAAATTGTTTCGGGCTATGGTTTCTACGGATTTAACGTAGATCCGAAGACAGGAGATATCTACACCGCTAACATCAACGGTTGGATTAACAGCACCCTGCTCATCTATGATGCGCAAGGAAACGCGAAGAGCACAGACCAAACCGTCGGAGTAGGCGCCTGCCGATTCATCTTCAAATAAAATTTTTAGGCATAATACAAAAAGAGTGTGGTACTTCCGCACTCTTTTTTTTGTCTCTACCCCGCCATTCAACCTTTCCAACGAACACGGCTCTTCCCTTTATGACCAATAAATAGTAAATCGGAAATAGTCAAATAGGAAATATCGTATTCTGTCCAACGCTGGAAAGGGGACTGCCGTACCCAACGAAATATATTATTGAGCCTCCAATCTACTTGTAAACCAAAAATAACTAAATTCGCGCCAGAATCAGAAAAGGCGTATCGAAGTGGAGAAGAAAGGACAAGAAACTGGCTGGATAGAGGTTTACGGGGCAAGGGTCCACAATCTGAAGGACATCGACGTAAGTATTCCCCGGGACAAACTGACAGTGATAACAGGACTGAGCGGAAGCGGGAAATCCTCGTTGGCGTTCGACACCATCTATGCGGAGGGACAGCGGCGCTACATCGAGACTTTCTCTTCCTACGCAAGAAATTTCCTCGGCAATATCGAACGCCCCGACGTGGACAAGATCACCGGGCTCAGCCCCGTCATCTCCATCGAGCAAAAGACAACCAACAAGAACCCACGCTCCACTGTGGGAACGACCACCGAAATATATGATTTTCTCCGTCTCCTCTTCGCAAGGGCAGGTGTGGCCTACTCCTACGTGACAGGAGAAAAGATGGTGAAACATACCGAAGAGCAGATTCTCAACCTAATCCACACGGAATACAAGGATGAGGCCGTGCTGATCCTCGCCCCGCTCATCAACTCCCGAAAAGGACACTACAAGGAGTTGTTCGAGCAGACCCGCAAGAAGGGTTACCTGAACGTACGGGTGGACGGCGAGATGAGGGAAATCACCCACGGCATGAAGCTGGACCGCTACAAGAACCACACCATCGAGGTAGTCATCGACAAGCTGGTCATCACCGACAAGAACGAGAAGCGCATCAAAGACTCGGTGAGGATCGCCATGAAGCAAGGAAACGGAACGCTCATCGTGGTGAAGAAAAGCGACGGCAGCAGCCGCCACTTCAGCCGCCACCTCATGTGCCCCACTTCAGGCATATCCTATGCGGAACCCGCCCCGCACAACTTCTCGTTCAACTCGCCCCACGGAGCCTGCGACAAGTGCAAGGGTCTGGGATACGTCAATGAAATAGACCTAGACAAAATCATACCCGACAAACGGCAAAGCATCTACAACGGAGGCATATCCCCGTTAGGAAAATATAAAAAATCACTCTTCTTCTGGATGTTGGAGGCCATCGCCGAGAAGTACGAATTCTCCCTGAAAGACCCGATAGAAGAGATCCCCGAAGAGGCACTGAACGCTATCCTCAACGGAACGGACGAGCGCATCTGCGTGAAGAACAGTTCGTTGGGCGAATCGCACTGCACCTACAGCTTCGAGGGTGTCATCCGCTACATCGAGATGCAACGGGAGGGCGACACCTCCGCCACCTCACAGAAATGGGCGGAGCAATTCAGCAAGACGATCGTCTGCCCGGAGTGCGGTGGCAGCCGAATCAACCAAGAGGCGAGGAACTACAAGATCGCAGGGAAAAGCATCGACCAACTCGCCAATATGGACATCGCCGAGCTACAAGAGTGGACCCAGAACGTGGGCGAGGAGTTGGAAGAGAAACAACGCACCATCGCCACGGAGATCCTCAAGGAGATACAAACGAGGCTACAGTTCCTCATCGACGTCGGACTGGACTACCTCTCCCTCAACCGCGCCACCGCCACCCTATCAGGCGGTGAGAGCCAACGCATCAGGCTGGCGACCCAAATCGGCTCGCAACTCGTCAACGTGCTCTACATCCTCGACGAGCCGAGCATCGGACTCCACCAGCGGGACAACACACGCCTCATCAACTCCCTGAAACGGTTGCGCGACATCGGCAACTCCATCATCGTCGTGGAGCATGACAAAGACATGATGCTCGAATCAGACTACATCGTGGACATGGGACCATTGGCAGGGCGTAAGGGTGGGAACGTCGTCTTCGAAGGCACCCCCAAGGAGATGCTGAAGACCAATACGATGACGGCCGAATACCTCAACGGCAAACGCAGGATAGAGGTGAGGCCAGAGAAACGCGAGGGAACGGGCAAGAGCATCCGTCTTTACGGAGCGAGAGGAAACAACCTGAAGAACGTGAACGTAGAGATACCATTGGGCAAGTTGGTCTGCGTATCGGGCGTGTCAGGCAGTGGCAAGTCCACACTCATCAACGACACACTCCAGCCCATCCTCAGCCAGCACTTCTACAATTCTCTGCAAGACCCATTGCCATACGACAGAATCGAGGGATTGGAGAACATAGACAAGGTCATCAACGTGGACCAGACCCCTATCGGGCGCACGCCAAGATCCAACCCAGCCACCTATACCGGGCTGTTCGGGGAGATACGAGAGCTCTTCGTGACCCTGCCGGAGTCGAAGATCAGGGGATACAAGCCAGGGCGCTTCTCCTTCAACGTGAAGGGAGGAAGGTGCGAAACCTGCGGAGGAAACGGATTCAGGACCATCGAAATGAACTTCCTGCCCGATGTGCTCGTGCCTTGCGAGACCTGTCAAGGCAAACGATACAACAGAGAGACGTTGGAGGTACGTTTCAAGGGAAAATCCATTGCAGACGTGTTGGACATGACCATCAACATGGCCGTCGAATTCTTCGAGAACATTCCATCCATCTACCACAAAGTCAAGACGTTGCAAGAGATTGGCTTAGGATACATCCGCTTAGGGCAACCCTCCACCACCCTCTCAGGCGGTGAGAGCCAGCGCATCAAGCTCGCCACCGAGTTGATGAGGAAAGAGACCGGCAGCACGCTTTACATCCTCGACGAGCCTACAACGGGGCTCCATTTCGAGGACATAAGGATACTCTTGGACGTGATGAACAAACTAGTGGACAGAGGCAATTCCATCATCGTCATCGAGCACAACATGGACATCATCAAGTCGGCGGACTACGTCATCGACATGGGTCCGGAAGGCGGACGAGGCGGAGGAGAGATCATGGCCACCGGCACACCGGAGGAGGTGGCGCACAATCCAAAGAGTGCGACGGGCGCCTATCTGAGCAAAGAGATGCAAGGATAAGCAACCAACTAATCCATAGCGCATTACAAAGCGATCGCGACTTTTTTCGGTCCGCATTGTTGAAAACGTGTTAATCCTTTTTAACCACCGAGGGGAGCAAACGAAATAGGGTATGAAAAAAAATATTTATATTCGCGTAGAACAAAAGTAGGAGTTCGTATGGGAAAGATCATAGCAATCGCAAATCAGAAAGGTGGCGTAGGGAAAACCACGACAGCCGTCAACTTAGCAGCATCGTTAGCGGTGTTGGAGAAGAAAGTGTTGATTGTGGATGCGGATCCGCAGGCCAATGCCTCTTCCGGTTTAGGCCTTGACGTCCGCAAGTTGAAGAAGACCGTGTACGAATGTATCTCAGGGGAGATCGACCCGCACGAGGCGATTTACGACACGGAGCTTGAGAACTTGAAGATTATTCCGTCTCATGTGGATTTGGTCGGTGCAGAAGTCGAGATGATCAACCTCGAAGACCGCGAGAAGTACATGAAGGCGATGTTGGAGAAGTTGAGAAACGACTACGATTTCATCTTCATCGATTGCTGTCCGTCCCTAGGGTTGATCACCATCAACTCCCTGACTGCCGCAGACTCCATCATCATACCAGTACAGTGCGAATACTTCGCCTTGGAGGGAATCGCCAAGTTGCTCGCCACCATCAAATTGGTAAAGAGTAAACTGAATCCTGGATTGGAGATCGAAGGCTTCCTGCTGACGATGTACGATGCGCGTACCGCACTCAACAGAATGGTGGTGGATGACGTGAGAAAGAACTTCAAGGACATGGTATTCGACACCATCATACAAAGAAACGTACGTTTAGGCGAGGCACCTAGTTACGGGAAACCAGTCATCACATATGATGCGGACTCAAGGGGAGCCATCAACTATATGAGTCTGGCTAACGAATTGTTAGTAAGATGTTCAAAAGATGTTAACGTAGAAGCATAACAGACATGGCCAAGAAATTCGGAGGTTTGAACCTAAGCAGAGGAATCAACTCAATGATTCCGACGGATGACGACGAGAAAGGAAGCGTCGCAGGCGCATCGTCCATCAACGACGTGAAAATATCAGAGATAGAGGCCAATCCAGACCAGCCACGTCGCGACTTCGACGAGGAAGCCCTCAACGAATTGGCGGACTCCATCAAACAGATCGGTGTGGTACAACCCATCACCCTGCGCAAGTTGGCGGAAGGGAAATACCAAATCGTAGCGGGAGAGCGTCGTTTCAGGGCATCCCAAATCGCAGGACTGGAGAGCATACCTGCCTACATCAGGGAAGTGAACGAATCACAACTGATGGAGATGGCACTCATCGAGAATATCCAAAGGGAAGACCTGAACGCAATTGAAGAAGCGCTCGCCTATCAAAACCTGATGGATAAATGTGACTACACACAAGACCAATTGAGCGAACGTGTGGGCAAGAAACGCGCCACGGTCGCCAACTACCTGCGACTACTCAGACTCCCCGCAGAAATTCAGATGGCGGTGAAAGACAAGAAGGTAGACATGGGTCACGCCCGCGCTTTAATGTCCATCGAAGACCCTGTAGCCCAATTGGAGGTCTACAATCGAATCATCACGGAAGGCTTGTCCGTCCGGAAAGTGGAGGAGATTGCGAAGAGCATCAAGGAAGGAAGTCCGGCGAACACTGCCTCTAAAGGCTCCCCAGCCAAAGAGCTTCCAGAAGAATATGCGATACTGAAAGAGAGACTGAACGGTTTATTCAACACCCCGATCAGTATGACATGCGACAAGAAAGGAAAGGGGAAAATCACCATCCAATTCAACAACGACGATGACTTGTTGAAAATCATGAACATATTCGACTCCATAAAGAACTCGTAGATTAAACAAGCTGAACGGTTGAGAAAGATTAACTCCATATTTGTTTTGCTAGTTGCTTTGTTCACCATGGCGACATCCTCCTACGGAGAAGGGATGACTGACACTATCACCGTCGTATCCGTCCAAGAAGATTCCAGCCTGGTTATAACTAACACCACCGTCACAACACCTGCGAGCCAAGAGGAAGTACAAACTAGCGAAAGTGCGGAGGTGGTCGATTCACCTAAGAAAGCGAAAAAAACGAAATACAAGAAGGACGCGTTCATGCCCAACCCGAAACGGGCGACTTGGTATGCCATCGTATGTCCTGGATTAGGCCAAATTTACAATCGTAGTTACTGGAAACTTCCTGTTTTATACGGCGGGGTATTGGCATGCACCTACCTCATCTCATGGAACGGACGAATGTACAACGACTACCGAAACGCCTACCATGACATCATCGACAGCGACCCGAACACTACCAGCTATTTGTCCCTGTTCCCCACCTACGATGGTTCACAGAATTGGTTGCCCAACACATTGCGGACCAAAATGAACAACTACCGCAGAACAAGGGACATGAGTGTTTTCGCCGTTGTGGCGTTGTACATGGTGAGTGCGGTAGACGCATTCGTGGACGCACACTTGTACGATTTCACAGTATCAGACGACTTATCGCTCCGTGTGGAGCCAATCATAAACAGTTACGGTATGGACCACATGAACAAGAGCAGGTCATTCGGGTTCCGCTGTAACATCACTTTTTAAGGAAAAGGAATAATGTTAAAGCATTTATGGACAATCATTGCGTTGGTCGTAGCAAGCGCCAACGTGATGGCACAAGACGAAGAGAACGAAACAGAGGCGAGCGAAAGTGAGATCATCGCCCAAGAAGAGGAAATCGAGGAACAGGAAGAGCAAGCGGACTTGGCCTTCATCGACTCGGTGGAGTCCGCAAACGCAAAAGGGGACACCATCAAAATATACTCGGATCTCCCTGTCGGCTTCGACAACAAAATGGATAGTCTGCTGAACGAATATTACAAATCCGTCATCGTGGCGCCTAAAAAACGTAAATGCGTGTCGGACAGCATCGGAGTGGGTTGCAGCGACGAGGTCTACATCGCCAGACTGCAGAAGATTCCAGCCATCATGGAACTCGCCTATAACCCTATCGTAAAGAAACACATCGAATTATACGTGCTGAAACGCCGCAAGCAGGTGGAGAACATGCTGGGCATCGGCGAATACTACTTCCCAATCTTCGAACAGGAACTGGAGGCCGCCAAGCTTCCTCTCGAACTGAAATACTTGCCAGTCATCGAGTCGGCGCTCAACCCGCTGGCATTCTCCCGCGCGGGCGCATCCGGTCTTTGGCAATTCATGTACGGAACAGGCAAATTGTACGGATTGGAGGGCAATAGCTTGGTGGACGAGAGACGTGACCCTATCAAAGCCACTCATGCGGCAGTACGCTTCCTCGGAGACCTCTACAAAATCTATGGAGATTGGTCGCTCGTGATCGCCGCCTACAACTGCGGTCCGGGCAACGTGAACAAAGCCATCAAACGGGCGAACGGCAAGAAAGACTATTGGGCCATCTACCCTTACCTGCCATTGGAGACCAGAGGATATGTGCCGGCCTTCATCGCCGCCACCTACGCCATGACCTACTACAAAGAACATAACATCTGCCCAGCAAAGATGCAGATGCCAGTGCTGTGCGACACGATCAGGCTGAGCGAAAGGGTTCACCTGGGGCAAATTGCGGAGGTGATGAAGATCGACATCAAACTCCTTCGTAGCCTCAACCCGCAATACAGAAAGGACATCATCCCTGGCAACGGAGAGGTATACACGCTGTGCCTCCCGCAGAAAAGCATAAGCAGCTTCATCGACCAGAAAGACTCCATCATCGCCTACAAAGCAGACTCGTTCGCCTTGAACAGAGCGGTGGTGCTCCCCGCAAAGGCAGACCCTTACTACAGAGGCATGAAGGGCGGAGCCATCGGCAAGGGCGTGTACATCGTGAAGAAGGGAGACTCCCTCTCCTCCATCGCCAAGCGCAGAAAGGTATCCGTCGCCAAACTGAAGCAATGGAACAACCTGAAATCCGACAGAATACGCGCAGGACAGCGGTTGAGGATAAGATAAAGGGAGTTAAGAGAATTAAGAGTTAAGAGTTAAGAATTTACTGAAATAGCCGTCCCAGGAATCTTACTTTTAGATAAGGCAGAGGATGTCATTCTGCGTTTCTGGAATAGTAAATAGTAAATCGCTAAATAGCAAACAGTAAACATCTTAATATTCAATACGATAAAGGGAATCGTCGTGAGCCGCATCAATTTTTTTCGTCGCTTCCCTTGCATTTCAAAAATTAAACGTTTACATTTGCGGTGTAAAATTTTGCGGATATGGCAAACAAAATGAACATGAACATAGCTAACAGCCTTTATTGGTGGCGCCCGACTCTCTTTCAATCCCGGAGGTGAGCGAGTGCTTATGTTTGTGTTTAAACGATATAGAAAGCCCGTTGGAAATCTCCAGCGGGCTTTTTTATTTCCAATAGTTCAGAAAATAACAAAATTAGTATAATAAGAAAATGAAGAAATTCAGTTATTCCATTCAAAGCAAGAAACTACTTGCCGACATGTACACTCCCGTGAGTGTCTACATGCGTCTCCGCGACCTGTACAGTAGCAGTGCGCTCATGGAGAGTTCAGATTATCACAGTATGGAAAACGCGCGTTCGTACATCGGTGTGTCGCCTATCGCCTCCATCGCCATCGGACATGGGAAGTCGGAGATGACCTTCCCGGACGGTTCGGTCGTGAAGGGGGAGATCTCGGAGAAGTGCCATGTGGACAAGGTGATCCGCGAGTTCATGTCGTGCTTCGACATCCAAGGCGCAGAGAACCTGCACTGCGGACTCTTCGGCTACACCTCCTTCAATGCGGTGCGCTACTTCGAGAACATCGCCGTGAAGGATGAGACCCAGACCAAAAACGACGCGCCGGACATTCTGTACGTCTTGTTCAAAAACATCGTTGAGTTTGACCACTACAACAGTTCGCTCAAAATCATCTCCCTCTGCGCCGACGGCGAGGAGTCTGAGATCGCAAACATCGAGCGTCAGATGAACCGCACCAACATCCGCGCGTACGGATTCCACCCTGTAGGAGAGACCACCAGCACCCTGACGGACGAGGAGCATAAGGCGAACATCCGCAAGGGTATCGAGCACTGCCTCCGTGGCGATGTCTTCCAGATCGTTCTTTCGAGACGATTCATCCAACGCTTCGAAGGAGACGACTTCAAGCTCTACCGTGCTTTGCGCAGCATCAACCCATCCCCTTACTTGTTCTACTTCGACATGGGCGGCTTCCGCATCTTCGGTTCGTCGCCTGAGACCCACTGCCGCATCATCGGTAGCAAGCGGGTGGCTTACATCGATCCGATCGCAGGTACGACCAAACGTACGGGTAATGCGGAGATCGACGCACAGAACGCGCAATACCTGAGAAACGACCCGAAAGAGAACGCCGAGCACGTGATGCTGGTCGACTTGGCCCGCAACGACCTGAGCCGCAACTGCCATGGTGTGAAGGTGGATTTCTACAAGGATATGCAATACTACAGCCACGTCATCCACTTGGTGAGCCGTGTGAGCGGAGAACTCGACGCGGATGCGGACCCGATCCGCACCTTCATAGACACTTTCCCTGCCGGCACACTCTCCGGTGCGCCTAAGGTACGCGCCATGCAGCTCATCAGCGAATACGAGCCTCATAACCGTGGCGCCTACGGAGGTTGCGTGGGCATCATCGGATTCGACGGTTCCCTCAACCAAGCGATCACCATCCGCACATTCGTCAGCCGTAACAATGAACTCTGGTTCCAGGCGGGCGGCGGTATCGTGGCCAAGAGCAACGAGGAATATGAGCTTCAGGAGGTGAACAACAAGTTGGGCGCCCTCAAGAAGGCTATCGAGATGGCAGAAACAATGTGAAACAATTAAATCGAACGTACAATGAAAATCGTTATCATAGACAATTACGACTCATTCACCTATAACCTCTACCACTTGCTGCGTGAGGTGGGTGCCGACACAACTGTAGTCCGCAACGACAAGTTCGCCTTGCCTGACTTGGAGCAATACGACAAGATCGTCCTCTCCCCTGGCCCTGGAATCCCTTCCGAGGCGGGTCTGCTGCTCGACGCGATCGACAGATACGCAGGCAAGAAACCTATCCTTGGCGTATGCCTCGGTCATCAGGCCATCGGCCAATACTTCGGAGCGGAGCTCACCAACCTGACGGACGTATTCCATGGGGTGCAGACGGACGTGCGCCGCACCAACGACGACTATCTGTTCAACGGATTGCCGGAGAGATTCCCTGTGGGAAGATACCACTCATGGGTGGTGGACGCAGCCTCCATGCCTAGCACGTTGCAGGTCACGGCCACAAGCGACGAGGGCTTGGTGATGGCGCTGAAACACAAGGAGTATGACATCCACGGCATACAATTCCACCCTGAATCGGTGCTCACGCCCGACGGAAGGAAAATTATCGAGAATTTTATAAACAAATAAATCATACGATCATGAAACAGATATTATCACGTCTGGTGCTCCACGAGGAGTTGACATCCGACGAAACAGAGCAGATACTCATAGGCATCACGCAAGGAAAATACAGCAACGAGCAGATCTCCGCGCTCATCATGGCCCTTCAGATGAGGGGAATCACGGTGGACGAGCTGCTCGGATTCCGCAGGGGAATCCTCAAAACGGGTGTGGCGGTAGACCTCTCCCCTTACAAGCCAATCGATATCGTGGGTACGGGTGGCGACGGCAAGAACACGTTCAACATCTCCACTTGCGCCTGCTTCGTAGTGGCGGGTGCCGGCTACAAGGTGGCCAAGCATGGTAACTATGCGGCTACATCCGTGAGCGGTGCGAGCAACGTGATCGAGGCCCACGGTGTCAAGTTCACCAACGACAACGACAAGCTCAAACGGAGCATCGAGGAGTGCGGATTCGTCTATCAGCATGCGCAACTCTTCGCCACCGCCATGAAATATGTGGGAGGCATCCGCAAGTCATTGCAGATCCCTACGTTCTTCAACCTGCTCGGTCCGATCGTCAATCCATGCCAGCCAAGCTACCAACTGCTTGGTGTCGCCAACCTCGACCAGATGCGTCTCTACAGCAATGTTTACCAGAAGATGGGCATTGGCTACGGTATCGTGAACAGCATCGACGGATACGATGAGATCTCCTTAACGGGCGATTTCAAAGTGGTGACCAACAACATGGAGAAGGTCTACAAGCCATCCGATGTGAACATGCCAATCTCCAACGTGGCGGACTTGAGCGGTTCGAGCCGTCAGACGTTAGAGGACGCGAAGGAGGTGTTCGATGCTGTACTGGAGGGTACCGCTACGGAGAGCCAGATCAACGTCGTGCTCATCAATGCGGCGTTCGCCATCAAGGTGATGGAGCCGAACAAAGACATCGAGGAGTGCATCGCGATCGCCACGGAATCACTCAAATCAGGCAAGGCATTGGGCGTCCTGAAGAAATACGTGGAATTAAACTCTTGATTATAACAATCATAGAAGATTCGAGACATGAACAATTATCTTGAAAGAATAATGGCGACGAAAGGTGAGTGCGTGGCCGAGGCGAAGCGGAAGGTCTCCCTTGAGGAGGTGAAGGCCATGTGCCGCGACGTCCGCCCATGCTTCTCCCTTGCGGAAAACCTGCGGAAGCGCAACGGAATCATCGCCGAGTTCAAGCGCCAATCGCCCTCGAAGGGAGTGATCCACGGAGGCTTAACGCCCAAGCAGGTGGTTGTTTTCTACGAGCAAGCAGGTGTGAGCGCCGTTTCCGTGCTCACAGACACCCAGTTCTTCGGAGGCTCCATCGCGGACCTGCGGGAAGCGGCTTCGGTGCTCAACATTCCTATCCTACGCAAGGAGTTCATCAACGATCCATACCAAGTCTACGAAGCGTGTGCCAACGGCGCCTCCGCGATACTGTTGATCGCGGCAGTGCTCGAACGCACCCAGACGCAGGATCTGGCCGCCTTAGCCAACGAGCTTGGTCTTGAAGTTCTGTTGGAGCTCCACGACGAGGAGGAGTTGGAATATATCACTCCATCAATCAATGTCGTAGGAATCAATAACCGAAATCTTCGTACCTTTGAGGTCGATTTGAACCACTCCATCTCCATGGCCTCCTTCCTGCCGAAAGAGACGCCCAAAGTCTCTGAGAGCGGTATTCGAAGCATAGACAACATGGTGATGCTGCGGAACGGAGGATTCGACGGATTCCTGATCGGTGAGAACTTCATGGCGGCAGAGAACCCAGGGCAGGCTTGCCTAACGTTCTGCAAAGAGTATACGGACCGTTTATCACAAGGGAAATGAGCAACGCACCGTTGAAAATAAAGGTTTGTGGGATGGCCGATGCCGAGAACCTAGCCCAATTAGCACGCTTGAAGCCGGACTATGTAGGGTTCATCTTCTACCCGAAGTCCAGCCGATACGTGGTGGGACGCTTGTCCGCCGAGGCGCTCAACGTGCTGCCCAGCACCACGAAAAGAGTGGGCGTATTCGTCTCCGAAAAGCCAGAAACGCTCCTCGCCCTCGCGAAGGAGTATGGGCTCGACTACGTGCAGCTGCACGGTGACGAGAGCGTCGAATACTGCCAGCGCATCAGGCGACAGGGGTTGAAGGTGATCAAGGTCTTCCGTGTCTCCACGGCGGACGATCTAGCGGCAATCGCGGACTATGCCCAATGTGCCGACCTCTTCCTGTTCGACACCAAGACACCGCTGTATGGCGGGTGCGGGCAGGAGTTCGACTGGACCATCCTCGAACGAGCCCAGGTCCCTTTGCCATGGCTGATTTCGGGAGGCATCTCCGCCGACAACATCCAGCGGGCCTGCCAAACAGGCGCATTCGCCGTAGACCTGAACAGCAAGTTCGAGACCGCCCCGGGCGTGAAGGACATCCCATTGCTTGAAAGATGTTTTGAATTAATACGTAAATAACAGATTTTTAAATTATTAAATAGATAAATATATGTCGAAATACGATGTCAGCAGCGAAGGATTTTACGGACGTTTCGGAGGTGCATACATCCCTGAAATGCTCTATCCTAACGTTGAGAATCTGAAAAAGATTTATCTTGAGATATTGAATTCCGAGAAGTTCAAATCGCAGTACAAGCAACTCATGAAAGACTATGTGGGACGACCTACCCCACTCTTCTACGCAGAGAAGCTTTCATCGATCTACTCGACCCATGTGTTCCTTAAGCGTGAAGATTTAGCGCATACGGGAGCGCACAAGATCAACAATGCGATCGGTCAGGTGTTGATTGCCAAGGAGATGGGCAAGACGCGTATCATCGCGGAGACAGGAGCCGGCCAGCACGGAGTGGCCACTGCCACTGCTTGTGCGTTGCTCGGCATGGAGTGTCACGTCTACATGGGCGAGGTGGATATCGAGCGTCAGGCGCCTAACGTAGCGCGCATGCGTATGCTCGGTGCGGAGGTAGTGCCAGCCAAGAGCGGTAACCGTACCCTGAAGGATGCCACGAACGAGGCGCTCCGCGATTGGATCTCCAACCCGGAGGACACCTTCTACGTGATAGGCTCCACCGTAGGACCGTTCCCTTACCCAGACTTGGTCGCAAGGCTACAATCCATCATCAGCGAAGAGATGCGTTGGCAGCTGAAAGAGCAGACCGGCAACGAACTGCCAGACTACGTGATCGCCTGCATCGGTGGAGGTAGCAACGCCGCAGGTTCGTTCTACCACTTCATTAACGACGAGAAGGTTAAGCTGGTCGCTGTGGAGGCCGCAGGACACGGACTCGACTCGGGAGACACCGCAGCTTCAATCGCAAGGGGCTCGGAGGGTATTATCCATGGCGCACGCACCATGCTGATGCAAACGGACGACGGACAGATCATCGAGCCATATTCCATCTCGGCAGGACTCGACTACCCGGGCATCGGTCCAATGCACTCCTACTTGGCGGAAGTGGGCAGGGAGACCGTACTCTCCGCAACTGACGACGAAGCATTGCAAGCGGCCCTACAGCTCACCAGGGAAGAGGGTATCATACCTGCGCTCGAGAGCTCGCACGCCTTGGCAGCACTTCCTAAGCTGAAATTCCGCAGCGACGAGAACGTGGTCGTGACCATCTCAGGCCGAGGCGACAAAGACATGGCAACGTATATTAATCATTTAAAACTATAAGAGACCCATGAAAAATAGGTTAGACAATATATTAGAGAGCAAGAAGGACTTGCTATCGATCTATGTGATGGCTGGGTATCCACAGCGCAATGACCTCATGACCATCTTGCGCGGGCTAGAGAAGGCGGGCGTCGATTTCGTGGAGGTCGGTATGCCTTTCAGCGACCCGTTGGCCGACGGACCCGTGATTCAAGACGCAGGCAACGTGGCGCTCGACAATGGCATGAGCATCAAGGAGTTGTTCTCCCAGATAAAAGAGATGCGCAAGGAGATCACCATGCCCGTATTGCTGATGGGCTACATCAACCCTGTAATGCACTACGGCATAGAGAAGTTCGCCGCCGATGCGCACCGTGTGGGCGTGGACGGACTCATCATACCAGACCTACCGTTCGACACCTACGTCAAGTCGTACAAGGCGCTCTTCGACGAGAACAGCCTGCACTTCATCCCGCTCATCGCACCGCAGACACCAGACGAGCGCATCAAGCACATCGACGCGCAGGCGGAAGGCTTCATCTACACGGTCGCATCCGCAGGAATCACCGGTAACATCAAGACGTCGGAAGACTACCGCACCCAGTACTTCGAGCGCATCCGCAACCTGCATCTGCGCAACAAGACCGTCATCGGGTTCGGCATCAAGGACCATGCCAGCTACACCCACGCTTGCAGCCATGCCGACGGAGCCATCATCGGTACCGCCTTCATCAAACACTTGAAAGAGAACGGAGCGAGTGAGGAAGCGGTCGGGAAGTTCGTGAAATCGATACGCTAAACGTCAGTCGCAGACGCTTTGGCGGGACCATAAAAGAAACACGGCGGAAGGACACATACCTTCCGCCGTGTTGTTTGTATAACCCTTAACCTATAACTTCACCTGTATTGAAGCGGACAATTTCAGCCCGTTCGAGAAGAGGTAAGATACTAACCTGCACAATGGAACATCATCATTGCAACGGCGAAGCAGATATCATCATTAATTCATACTTGAAGTCATACACATCAACGCCAAAATCATCGAACTGGACAGCCCGAATAGGATCAAAACAACCAGCGACAAAATAACCATCGCCAATGCCACTCCACCCCCAGTTAACATGGAGAAACGAATTCTTATAGTCTATAGACAATCGACGTGTAGTAGTTTTCCCGGTTTCAGTATTCGTAACGTACTGATACTGCTCTACAACATTAATAGAATATCCATCTACCACCCAGAAATGCCCTTTGCGTTCAGTATTGCCGCCTTCCTGTACATATGCAGCACCTTGCATCAGGAAAGGATTCTTTTTATCGAGAAGACTCATCGCAGAACTGAAGTTATAGTCTATAAGGCCACATTTATATGCCATACTACGCATGAACGTAATCGATTTGGATGTAGATAATTTGCTCTCTTCACACTCATATTGCATACCCGCAGTTTTCCCGATAAACCTCATCAAACGAGCTATCATATCTTTTGCGGTTTCATTACTCAGTTTTCCCGCATGAGGTACAGCGGTCATACTCGACCAATTCAAAGTGATCGAGCTATTTGTTTCATCTTTAAAGGAAAGAGGAGGGAACCTGTGATATGCCATCACCTGTGCCATGGCTGTCGCACAACACCCCGTAGGAGTATTGTTACCATTAACACTACAAAGTGGAGTGTATCTATTATATGGGGCATCCTGACCCCATTTGGTCCGCAACAATGGACCCACCGCTTTAGCCGTCTGATAAGTATATCGACCCGTAAATGTTCTTCTCAACACATTTGATGGGACAGAGTCCTCCAGAGCAAGTTTTTGCTTCGCCACTTCCATCATCGAATCCTTTTCCACCTCAAACTTCAGAATGCATCTAGACATATACACCTGTGCATTTTCAAGAAAGATAGCCAAACCTGGATTATCCGTATCATCCCCAATAGAACCACTCTCCGCACACGCAAGGACAGGACAATCCAGACGATCGTCCGCACTAATGATGGCAAAACCATCTCCTTCCGCAAAATTGAAGACATACGCCAACGTGTCAGGAATGGAGACCTCCGCACTCGAACCGGACCGCAAGGAAGTTCTCTCCGAATGTAACACACGCACGTCTTCGACAACTCTCGCCTTGCCAGATTTAAGACCATTATCCTCACCCTCTAACAACGAAGCAACATCCAATGCAATCCCTTTCGCTTCCTCCTCACAAATTTTGTGATTTGTAGAGAACAATGCCCTATAATTAATGGGGGACTCTTCTTTCTTTTCCTGTGTTGTTTCAGATTTCATCTCCTCCACCGCATCATCATCCTTACACGACACAAAAAAAAACAACGACAGTATTCCAATGGAACACAATGACTTACGAATCAAATCTTTTTTGTCTGGAAAAACCATAATTACAATTATTAAATTAATGAATTAGAAAATAAACAAAAACCATCTATATTCAACAACAACCAATTTTTCTTAACATTACTTTACAAATATACGTATATGTATTAATTATACAACATTCTATTTGCATAAAATCGAGCATAAATAAACAACAGATAAATTACTATGTTTTTCTACAAATACAACAATATGAAAGATTAACATTTATACGATTAAACAGATAGTTCAAGACATAAAAAAGACTCCCCACAACACTGCGGAGAGTCCTTGAAAATTGTTCTCTATAATTATTTATTTAATATAGAAAGTCAGTGCTCCGAAAAGGACACCATTCCTGTTCTTGAACTTGCTGTTGTCACCTCTGACAACATCCACAAGACCGAGGTCATAGCCGAAAGACAATTTCACCTTCTCCGTGAAAGCCAAGCCAAGGCCAAAGCGCAATCCGTAATCCAGCTTGTCCGCCGCATTGTCACCGAAAGAGTCCTCCTCCCTTTCATCCGTTTTCTTATTCAAGCTAACATCCGTGTAAACCTTCACAGACGGGTCATCCGTAAGGTCGCTGACGAGATCACCCAACGTATTCACCGCATCGTCAAAGTTATACTCTGTCGTGTACTTTGTCTTGCCGCCCACACCGTAGGCAACATATGCACCTGCCTGAGGAATCAGACCCAAATCTCCGACAGGGATGCGGAAATTGAGCGTCAGAGGAAGCTCCATATAATACAAATTGGTGGTAACGGTTGATTTATAGATTTTTGTCTCGATTTCTTGCTTTCCACCCTTCCTTTGGAACGTCAAACCTGCCTCCGCGAAGAAGCCGTTCACGAACGCATAATCAAAAACGAGGCCACCTTGGATATTGGCGATTGGCTTCCGCTCACTCGTGAAACCCGGATAGGTAGGGTCATCCGCATTGATCTTCGCCAAACCCCCACCGACGGTAATACCGATGTTGAAATCTCCTGCATTGGCATCCTGCGCAAACGAAGAGACACTAACCATAAATAGGCTTAATACTGAGAATAAAACTTTCTTCATGCGATAAAATTTATGTTTGTTATTAAATCTGAATCGAAATTAGCAACTATTTCACTATGCGGCAAATGCTGTAAAACATTTTTATTAACATATGTTTCCGAGCTACATTTATGTGCCTGACGTTCAGAGAGGAAAAGTCCATTTGGATAAATATTTTTTTTTACGCACCTTTGCGGTATGAAAAAACAGAACTTGTCTTTAGAGCAAAATCAGGCGCAGGATGACTTAGTATCATTATTGAAAACCCTTCAGGGAGAATTTCCCATGAGGGTACGCTACGTGCGCCTAGGCAGGATGCTCCAACGCACGGTATCCGAGTTGAGCAGCCACCTGCATGTGGTCTATTCCAACCAAGCCTCCTACATCGACGCGATATGCAAGGAGCGCAATTACCCGCAAAGGAAATCGTTGCAGGTGCTTCGCCGGCACATCAGCAACACCCTACACAACCAGTTCTCTCCCACGGAGGAGGATTACCTCTTCGACGTGAAGGCGATGGCGGAGGCCCTATCGTTCTTCTTCCGTGTCCCGATACCGATCAGACTGACAGAGGCCTTGCCCGAGTCGTGGCGTAACCTGGAATTCACCCCAGACACCCGCCACATGGTCAAGTACGCGCGCCTCCGCATGACGGTCAGCCGCTGGACGGAGAGCCTATTGTACGGAGAGGTGGAGAACGTAGGGGAGGAATCATTCGACGGAGAATGTACCGCCGCCTACACGCAACTGAGCGGTGACGAACCGATGGCACAAGCCACCCGACACCTAGGCGACACCTTCGCCAAGCTGAACGACTCGCTTTTCGAAGGGGCGCAGATCAACTTATTGGACGTCTCCGTGGAGACCCGCGAGGATGACACCCCGTTGTTCGTGCCTGAGCTGGTCGTGTTCGAGCCAGACTTCCTCGTGGACATCACCGCCATCACGGGCTGCATCCGCCCCTATGGAAGCCATGCGCTGAACCACCTGCTGCACAAGGTGGAACCGCCGTCCCAATCGGCCGCCATCACGATCGGTAACGTGGCGAACCAATTCCTCGACGACTGCGTGAACCAGACGAAGGAGGAGCCCGCCACCTACGAGGATTCCATGAAGAAGGCCTTCAACATGGACCCGATCCCCTTCTGCACGATGGAGGAGATCAATGCGGAATTCTTCCAAACGACGAAAATACAATTCAATAACATCCAGCACACGGTAGCCAAGAGTTTCGACGAGGTGGGCATCCACCTGCGGGAAGGCGTGGTGCTGGAGCCCTCGTTCATCTGCGAGGCGTTAGGCATGCAAGGGCGTATGGACTTGCTGTCGGCAGATTACCATAAAATCGTGGAGCTGAAGTCCGGCAAGGCGGACGAATGGAACAAGACGGAGCCCGAAGTGCGCGACGAGCATCTGCTGCAGCTGACGCTCTACTATGAGTTCCTCCACTACAACCTAGGACTTGACTACGCCGAGGTGAGCAGTTTCCTGCTCTACTCTCGCTACCCGAGGATGAAGGATTGCCGCGCCTCCCGCAGGATGGTGAGGGAAGCGCTACAACTCCGCAACGACATCGTGGCGAGCGAATGGAACCTGCTCAAGGGAGGCTCACGCGACCTCTACACCAACCTCACCCCCGAGCTATTGAACAGAAACAACCTGTGCGGCAAACTGTGGTCGGTCTACATCGAGCCATCGCTCTCCGACACGCTGAAGCCCCTGCACACGGCCGATGCGCTGGAGCTCGCCTACTTCCATACCTTCTTCACCTTCGTGGAGAGGGAAATGTTCCTGGCGAAGATCGGTTGTTCCTCCACCGACAGAAACGGAGGGTACTCCGACGCATGGAACCTGCCCGCGGAGGAGAAACTGCGCAGCGGCAACATCATCATGGACCTGACCATCGACCAGTTCAACGTGACGGACGGACTGGACGTTTCCGACCATTCGGAGGCGATACGCAACATCCGTTTCCACTGGGTGCAGGACGATGAGAACCTGGCCAATTTCAGGGTGGGCGACCTGGTGATGGTCTACGAGCGCAACAACGCGCAGGACAATGTGACCAATAAACAACTCTTCCGTTGCTCGATCGAATCGTTCGATGCGGACAACGTGGTGGTACGCCTCACCTACAAGCAACGCAACCGCGCCGTCTTCAACCTGAGCAGCCATTACGCGATGGAGCACGATATGATGACCTCCTCCTTCAATGCCGTGACACGCTCGCTGCGGGCGTTCCTCGTGGCTCCGAAAGAGCGGCGGGACCTCCTGTTAGGGCGAAGGGACTTCCGGTTCTCCCCGAAACAACCCATTCCACGTCCTTCGGCGGAGAGCGAGCAGGTGAACGACATCGTGGGGGACGCCCTATGCGTCGAGGACTTCTACCTATTGGTGGGACCTCCGGGGACAGGCAAGACCAACCTAGCGATGCGCACCATGGTGGACAACTTCCTGGCGAACCCCGAGCACCGTATCCTGCTCATGGCCTACACCAATAGGGCGGTGGACGAGATCTGCAGGATGTTGCACCGATACGCCCCCGAATTGGACTATATCCGCATAGGCAATGAACTCAACTGCGACCCCGCCTTCCGCCAGCACCTGCTCAAGTACCAGATAGAGGGATGCACCAACCGCTCGGCGGTGAAAAGCAGGCTATTCCAGCCCCGCATTTATGTGGCGACGGTAGCCTCCATGGACGGCAAGACAGCGTTGTTCGACCTCTTTCACTTCGACGTGGCCATTGTGGACGAGGCTTCGCAGATATTAGAGCCACAACTGTTAGGGCTACTATGCGCCACGACGAAAGGTGGGGAAGCGGCCATCCGCAAGTTCGTCATGATAGGCGACCATAAGCAATTGCCCGCCGTCGTGCAACAACCTAGAAGCGAGTCGGAGGTGACAGACCCCGCACTGCGCGCGTTCGGGTTGGAGAATTGCGCGGACTCCCTGTTCGAGCGGTTACACCGTCACATGCTGGCGCACAGCGAAGTGAAGCCAGGCATGCTCGACACGCAATGGCGCATGCACCCGACCATCAGCGAGTTCGTCAGCCGTGAGTTCTACCACAACGCCCTGCGGGTGGGTAAGAACCGGCACCAGACAGTAGTTGAGTTACCATTCACAAGCGAGGGGGAGACCCGTCAGCTAGCCTGTTTCCCGAAGAACATGGAGCTAAGCGGAAAGAACATCCATGAGTTCGTGCGCACCGTGCGGATGGGCTTCGTGGACGTGCGCAAGAGCAGCAGGATGGACAATAGCAAGATCAATGCGGAGGAAGCGGAGGTCGTGGCGCAGATGGTGCGTTCCATCGCCCAGCTGAACGCGTCCGACCCAAGTTTCAAACTCTCCGAGCACGTAGGCATCATCGTGCCATTCCGCAATCAGATAGCCGTCATACTCAAGCAGTTGCGCAGTCTAGGCGTCGAAGGGGCGGAGCAGATTGTGATCGACACGGTGGAGCGGCTGCAAGGCGGGCAGAAAGACTATATCATCTTCTCCACCACCATCAGCCAATACTACCAGTTGGGCGTTTTAAGCGAACCCGTCGAGGTAGAAGGGCAAGAGGTGGACCGCAAGTTGAACGTGGCGATCACCCGTGCCAGGATGCAATTGTTTGTGGTCGGCAATGAGCCATTGTTACGGATGTCAGAGATATACGTCAGGTTGATAGATTATTGTCGGGGGGAATGATGGAGTATGAGGTTCATCATTTCGGCAAGAGCCAAGCGATATTCCAGGGCATCACACACCCAAACCCCGAAGGGGTGATATCCTCCAGGCAGGGGCGTCAGCCCCTGTGTAACAGATTCGTTGCGTTCCATGAACCCCCATCGGGGGTGACACACATAAATGCTACATTATTCAAGATTTGAATTACTTAAGCATTGATTATTGACTACTACACAATCAGATGATCTTCTTGTACACATTCCACTTTTTTCTTCCACATTAACAATGTTTTCTTTTTTTTTTATATCTTTGAATGAAGAATAATAAATTTATATGAAATAGACATTAAGGAAACTTAAATATTTACATACAGCATTAACTATTATTCGCGTTCAAAAAGAAAAAGCGTAGGAAACTGATTCTTTATGAAACGGGCAAGTTAATTGAATGTTAGCAGTTTGTGTTTAAAATTGCTAATTATTATTGGTGACTGTTCACGGTGACAACTGGACGAGCCATACAATTCTCAAACAAGTTAATGCTCACACCTTTGGTGTGGGCTTTATCTATTGAGAATTGGCGGGTTTCTTCCTACGCTTCCCGTGAACGCGAGTAGAGAGGTCCGCACCTCTTTTTATCTGTCCCCTATTACGCCTGCGATAAATAGTTTTTGCGAAAAAACTTTTTATCGGCATGATGAGAAATAAACATATACACATATCCAATAAAACAAAGAGGAATGGTTTTTACATGCCACCTCCAAATTCGTATAGAATTCATAATTCTTATGAACAAATAACGTGATGAGCACATATCAACTTTCCATGCTCTATTCCCTTGTATGTCATGCAAATAACACATTCTAGTCTTTACACGACATATAATTATATTATTAACTCATTATTGTTCCGTTAAAATTGGGACGAGTTAAATATTAATCAAATAGCCCCGGAATAAGGGGACCAGATTGCTCTTTGACATCATTGGGATAAGTCTTTTCGAATAGTTCTTTGAGCGGTGTTTTGTCCGCAAGTGACATGCTGAGGATTTGCAAGGCCTCATAGGACGAGCGCTTCAACTCCATGTCATGCTACAATTGCCACAAGGCAGTAGGCGGTAAATACTGCAGAAATCTGTATTCTGACAGCGTTCTCAGCTGTGCCAAACTTCTTGACTTTGCACAGTTACTGAGCTGACCAAACATCAGAGTTAGAAGTTGATTCCAGCAGGTAAGATACTTGACATACTTGTGTTAGCATCATACTTTCAACAAGATGACGAAACTTGTCATAGTCTAAGAACTCAAGCAATTGGGGAAATACGTACTAGTCTTTGTTCAACTGCAATCCTGTTAAAAGGTTGCAAAGTTACAAATTCAAATCCGTGCACTCTCAAAATTGATTGTAAAATACTCTATTCCAGCGATTTCAAAGAACGTTTAGTCCACTTCAACGGAACAGTATAGACTTTTTATTAATAACTTAAAAAATTGAATTATGAAGAAAGTTTTTTTAGGAATTTTTGCTATGTTTTTCAGTCTTTCCCTAATTGCAGAGGATAAAGTCTCAGAATATTCTATGTCGTGCTTTGTTAAGAATACGCCATACTTTGGTAAGAAGACGTATGACATTGAGGCTTCTGCAGTAAAAAATGGTTCTTTTACTTTTTACATCTATTGTGAACCAAAAGAAGAAGGCAGTATAGAGAAGATAGGATTCAGTCTTAAAAGCAAGGAGGTTGAGGATTTTTGCAATCAACTGAATTCAATCAAACCAAAATTTGCAGAATGGTCTAAGACAGCAAAGGACAATAATGTCACAAACTACGATAAGGAGTTTGACACGAATTTTAGACCTGTTGATGCATTCTTTTCGTCCTACGGCAGCAAATGGTACTTCACATATAATATTCTTTTCAGACCGTATTTCAAGGTAATGGGAAACGGGGAATGCTTAATTATTTTCAATACAGGTGAATTAACAGCGGCCTCGAATAGATACATGAAATCCAAAGGTTTTTTGATGGCATTCAAATCTGAGAAAGAAATCGATGATTTTATAAAAGCATTGAATATTCAGAAGGTTTTAAACAAAGCAAAAAAAGACGTCGAGAAAGACAATTTGTTCAAATAAACATAATTCAATGCAAGGGAGGGAACCCTCGCCAACATCCTCGGCCTCGGCTTCCCTCCCTTGTGTGTTCTACACTTTCTGTGTCAGGCAACCGTCCCAGCATGCAGCTGTTCTACAGGGGGAATCAAGTCCCAGTTCTTGCCCCAAACGATGTTGCCATTCTCGATGGCGAAGTGTCTGAACTTGCGGGGTCGAGGCACTTGTTTGTCAGAATACAGATTAGTGCGGCCATCACTGCACACTGCCTCGTGGCGATTGTCCAGCATGATATGAAGTTGAAACGCTCGACCTATGAAGTCTTGCAAATCCTCAGTATATCACACACAGGCAAGACTTCGCTCAGAGTACTGTTCAATAAGACTTATTCCAATGATGTCAAAGAGCGACATGATCCCCTTATTCCGTGATTGTTTGATTAATATTTAACTCGTCCCATTATTAACGGGACACTAATGATTTCATCTATATATTTATGAATGAGAGGGATGTCATTTCCCCGCAAACATACACTAGTAGTTTTTGTGTGAAAAATTAGATGGACATTAATTTTCACTAATGATGTCGCCATAGTTTTGGATGTTAATATTATGATTAAACGATTTTTTTTTGTTGTTATTATATATCTTTCATGAATATTATTTTCGGGGTGTCGCCCCTTCGGGGCTCTCTTCACGCCTCGTCTATGCCGTACAGGGGTTTACACCCCTGCCTGGAGGGTGTCGTCCTTTCAGGACTGGGGAATCACACATCCGCAGATATCACACAATTAACTCCATCGAACTAACGTATCATAATTCTAAATTCAAAATTCATGATTCTTAATTCGCCAATCCCCTGTCTGGAGGATACCGTCCTTTCAGGACTAGGAAATCCATCGAACTGTTCCATAATTCTTAATTCAAAATTCAAAATTCATAATTCATATTGCTATCTTTGCATAACCAAAACATAACCTATTACGTTCCAATAGATTAAATGAAAAGATACTTTTTATTCATATTGCTCGCCCTGTTCGTATGCGCACAGAGCCAGGCCGGAAGAAGATCCAAAAGAAGACATAAGGCCAAAATCGAAACCGTGGTCGACACACTGACCAACAAACAAGAGAATCAGGCCGTAGTGGCGATCGACACGCTACGAGCTGACTCGCTAGCGCAGGGGACAGACACCCTCATGGTCATCGAACCGACCGACAAACACGATACGATCACCATCACAGCGGTGGGGGACGTCATGATAGGCAGTATCCTGCCAAACACATCCTACCTGCCACCCAAAGAAGAGGAGGATAAGTTCTTCGACGAGGTGAAGCCCTATTTCCAGAACTCCGACATCGTATTCTGCAACGTGGAAGGCACATTCACCGACACGGAGGTAGGTGCGAAGAACTGCAACGACCCCAAGACTTGCTTCAAGTTCGGTATGCCTTGCCGCTTTGCGCAATACTACAAAGAGGCGGGCTTCAATGTGGTGAGCGTGGCGAACAACCATAGCGGAGACTTCGGAGAGAAGGGCAAGGAGAACGCCAAGAGACTATTCGACAGCCTGCAGATCAATTGGGCGGGCTTCACGGAGAAACCTACCGCGGAATTCGTCGAGAACGGTGTCAAGTACGGTTTCTGCGCCTTCGCACCTAATCGGGGCACCGTGCAAATCACCGACTACGAAGTATTGGACTCGCTGGTAAAACAACTACGGCAGACCTGCGACATCGTGATCGTATCCTTCCACGGAGGAGCTGAAGGCAGCAAATACCAACACGTTCCGAGAAACTACGAGAACTTCCTCGGTCAGAACAGAGGGAATGTCTATGAATTCGCCCACCGGGCCATCGACGCCGGAGCGGACATCGTGCTGGGACATGGTCCTCACGTAACCCGCGCCGTAGAGATCTATAAGAACAAGTTCATCGCCTATAGCATGGGCAACTTCGCCACCTACAGCAACGTGAACATCAAGGGGGTGAACGGTCTAGCCCCTATCTTTAGGGTGAAGATGGAGCAACAGACGGGCAACTTCATCAGTGCGGAAATCATCTCCACCTACCAAATCAAACCACCGAACAAGGGGCCTCACATCGACCCCGACAAACGTGTGCTGAAGGTGATTCAAGCCTTGACAAAGGAGGATATATACGACAATCTGCCACAAATATCCGACGAGGGAATCATCACCGAATGATAATTAAGAATTAAGAATTTTGAATTTTGAATTAGCCGGTAATATTTTTCAAAATTTTTATTGTGTATATTGTACATTGTATAAAATTATTTTATACATTCGCGAATGATAACCACACAAGGTATGTGGTTGGGAATACTTGTTAGGTTTGCAATCGGAGACCTGTAGTATTTGAACTGTTATTGTTTGTAATAAAATAAAAATATGCATTTAAAAAACTTTCTATCTGCAATAGTAATCGCTTGTTGTTCAATATGCAACATCCACGGAAGCGTGCTTATCAGCGGCATAATGGCAGACCCGGCCAGCTACGACAACGTCTACGAGTACGTGCAATTCATGACATCCGAACGCATTGATTTCTCGGAGACGCCCTACACGGTAATCATCTGCAACAACGGCACAATCCTCCACCCGAGCGGCTGGCTAACGGGAAGCACACTGACCTACGCCATACAACTCGATTCAGGAGTAGTGGAGATGGGCGAGACGTTCTACATAGGCGGTCCCACCCCGAAATTGAACGGTC
This sequence comes from Paludibacteraceae bacterium, assembly GCA_045226255.1. GTDB lineage: Bacteria > Bacteroidota > Bacteroidia > Bacteroidales > Paludibacteraceae > UBA1181. The sequence goes on from JBGVCG010000010.1 coordinate 110,075, forward strand.
CGAATAGCGAAGACATACACTTAAAAAACTGGTTCGCAATCGATTGCACCGCCCAAGACGGAGCAGGAGGCATAGGGTTGAAGCAGCAATGGAGAATAGGCATGGTAGGCAATGGAGGTCCTTCGGCGGACGGTATCGCAGTCTTTGCGGGCAAAGCGGAGGATTTGACGGAGGAGAGCGTTCCCCTGGATTGCGTCTTCTACGGGGATGCAGTGGGAGATGCGGCCGCCTACCAATACCGGCTAACGGACGGCACCCTACTCGATGAGGAGGACGACATATACCCCTCGCCCGGCAAGGAGTGCCTGATGAAGTTCGAGGGAGTCTACAACTACCTGGAGGACAAATGGGTAGTGGAACGCACAAGTTTTTCCGTACCCTCCTTCACCGAGGAAGATTTCAAGCCTGCGATCAAGCTGATCCCCTACGTTTTCGACGTGGAGGTCTCCTCCACCCCCTGCGAGGAGTGCATCACCTGGAAGAGCATTCTACCCGACACCACACGATTCGCCGTGCTTTGGCAAGAGGATTCCTCAGCGGGATGTTCCGCCTACCCTACGACAATCTGCGGCATGCCCGATTCCCTGCCCGAGGGACTCAGTCTGCTGGAGTTCTCCACCGAGAAAAACCTTTGCTCAGCAAACGCTCCCATGGCACAACACCTTGTAGCCATCTACCCGATGGAGAACGGTTGCATAGACACCTTAGGGTGCGATTTAGGACTCCACATAGCGCAGGCAACCTTACGGGAAACCACAACGTCCCATTTGCAAGGATGCTTGGGAGATACGACGCTCTACCTAGCAGAAGGGAGGGATAGTGTTTGGGTAGAACTGCCAACGCCCCAGTTCGACAACCCCTGCAATCGGTTTCACCTGACCAGCACCTTCCAACCAGACTCCTTCGCACCAGGGACGTACACGTTCGATTTTGCCTTGCGGAACGACTCCGCGCAGGTGGTGGATCAATGCGCCACGCTTGTCCACGTGATAGATACCACACCACCCGTCACACCCGACACTACGCCTACAATTGTGGATACCATACCGCCTGTTGTGCCTGATACCACGCCTACAATTGTGGATACCATACCGCCTATTGTGCCGGATACCACGCCTACCGTTGTGGACACCATACCACCTGTCGTGCCGGACACCACGCCTACAATTGTGGATACCATACCACCTATCGTGCCAGACACTACGCCTATGGTTGTAGATACCATACCGCCTATTGTACCAGACACCACGCCTACCATTGTGGATACCATTCCACCTATTGTGCCTGACACTACACCTGCGGTTGTGGATACGATACCGCCTGTTGTGCCTGACACCACGCCTACAATTGTGGACACCATACCGCCTATCGTGCCAGACACCACACCTACCATTGTAGATACTATCCCGCCTATCGTACCAGATACCACGCCTACCATTGTGGATACCATACCGTCTATTATGCCTGACACTACGCCTGCCGTTGTAGATACGATACCGCCTGTTGTGACTGATACTACGCCTGCGATTGTGGATACGATACCGCCTGTTGTGCCGGATACCACGACTACAATTGTGGATACCATACCGCCTATTGTGCAGGATACTACGTCTACGATTGTGGATACCATACCACCTATCGTACCAGACACTACACCTACAGTTGTGGATACCATACCGTCTATCGTGCAGGATACCACGCCTACAATTGTGGATACCATACCGCCTGTTGTGCCTGACACTACGCCTGCCATCGTGGATACCATACCGTCTATCGTGTCTGACACTACGCCTACGATTGTGGATACCATACCGCCTATCGTACAAGATACCACGCCTACGGTTGTAGATACCATACCACCTATCGTGCCTGACACTACGCCTATAATTGCGGATACGATACCACCTATCGTGCAGGATAGCACGCCTACGATTGTGGATACCATACCACCTATCGTACCAGATACCACGCCTACGGTTGTAGATACCATACCGCCAGTCGTGCCTGACACTACGCCTGCCATCGTGGATACCATACCGCCTATTGTACCAGACACCACACCTGCGATTGTGGATACCATACCGCCCATTGTGCCGGACACTACACCTGCGATTGTGGATACGATACCGCCTGTTGTGCCGGATACCACGACTACAATTGTGGATACGATACCGCCTATCGTGCCTGATACTACGCCTGCCATTGTAGATACGACACCGCCTATCGTGCCTGATACTACGCCTGCCGTTGTAGATACGATACCGCCTGTTGTGCCTGATACTACGCCTGCCATTATAGATACGATACCGTCTGTTGTGACTGACACTACGCCTACAATCGTGGATACCATACCGCCTATCGTGCCTGATACTACGCCTGCCATTGTAGATACGATACCGCCTGTTGTGCCTGACACTACGCCTACGGTTGTAGATACCATACCGCCTATCGTGCCGGACACCACGCCTGCACTCATAGACACCCTGCCAGAGCTAGTGGAGGAGGGACCGTCTTTGCCTACGGACACAACGTCGGAAGCAGAAGGGAACGGGAAGGCGAAGGAACTCACATACAATCTGCTGCTAACCCCCAACGGAGACGGTATAAACGATAGACTTGAGATTGAATCATTGTCGCAATACCCTGACAATGAGATTTATATCTACAACAAATGGGGCATACAAGTCTTCCACATGAAGCACTACGACAACCACTGGGGAGGTGACAACCACAACGGATTCAGCCTAGGGGGAAGGAAACTATTGCCCGTCGGAACATACTATTACCTGCTCCTCTCCCAAGGATCGAAAGCGCTATCTGGTTTTATAGAATTATCATATTGAGGCATGAAACATTTACTACTGACCATATTCATCATGGCAAGCTGGGTGACCAAAGCCCAGCAGGAAGAGCGTCCATCGTTATACATGGCGAACCCATATCTCTACAACTCAGCGAGTTCGGGATTCACCAGCGGGCTAAACGTGGCGATTCAATACACCAACCAATGGATGGGGATAGCGGGTAGCCCGAGCGAGATATCCGCCACCGTCCATAAACTACTGCGGGAAACGAACTACTCCATGGGAGGCATCGTCTTGTGCGAGAAGGCAGGCATTTCTAAGCTATTGGAGGTGGAGATGTCCGGCACCTACCGTTTCCTGGTCTCCGACTGGACCTGGCTCTCCCTGAACGTGGGCGGAGGAGCCCGATGCATCGGGAAGGACTTCTCCCTCCTCAGGCATGACGAAGACCCTTATTTTGAGCGACAGAAGGAGACGGAGGTGGTGGTCCGCTTCCGCATGGGGGCTTGGCTACGCTTCGAAGGGGAGGATTTCCTCGCCTTCAGCGTGCGGGGTGTAGGGAACGGTCACCTACGAGCCTTCGGACATAAGCAGGCGACCCACTTCTACCTTTCCGGCGGGAAACGGTTCCGCACGAGCGCCAACCGTCACCTGGCTTTAAACGGAATGTTCTACGTGGCGAAATACTCACCTTTCGGCGCTGTGCTCTCCCCCAGCCTGCAGCTGAGGAAGAAGTGGGAGCTCGGGCTCAACTACCAGACGGGGAGGATGGTCTCCCCTTGGGCAAGGCTGAACCACAAAGAGAACCTCTTCCTCACCTGCATGTACACCTTTCCGATGAGTCGTCTCTGCCAAGCCGGCAACGCCTCCACCTTCTCTCTAATGATCGGCTTCCGTTGCGTATCGAGCGAAAAAGGAAAGGAGCGATCCTACCGGAACGCTCCCCTATAGTTGATGCACACAGTCCGAATCCTATTCGACCTGTCCGCTGATTTCCACCTCCTGCTTCTTCAGCTTATTCTTATTCAGCTCCGCATATTGGATCCTATTCTTGTAGATATCGCAGGCGAGGTAAAGCGCATTGCGGAAAGACTCCTCGGAAGCCTCACCGACACCCACCTTGTCGTACGACACGTCATGCACAGGAGAAGTACGGATGATAGGCAAGTTAGCCGTGAAGTTCACGCCGCTCTCCATGGCGATGCATTTGAACGGAGCCAGGCCCTGATCGTGGTACATGGCCAATACCGCATCGAAACGCTTGAAATTACCGCTACCGAACAATGAATCGGCAGGGTAAGGTCCGAAGCAGGTAATACCCATATCCGTAGCCTTTTTGATGGCAGGGATGATAATCTCCTCCTCCTCGGAGCCCAGCACACCATTGTCGCCTGCGTGAGGGTTAAGTCCCAGCACAGCGATGCGCGGACGCACCACAGAGAAATCTTGGATAAGGGTCTTATTCAAATCATTCAGCTTAGAGACGATCTTTTCAACCGAAAGATAAGAAGAAACAGCCTTGATAGGCACGTGTCCCGTAGCCACAGCAACCTTCAGCACATCGCTCACCATCAGCATCAGGCCCTTCTCGCCGTAGCCGAACTTATCCTGCAAGTATTCGGAATGTCCTGGGAAGTGGAACTTCTCGGACTGGATATTCTTCTTGTTAATAGGCGCTGTCACCAGCACATCGATCAAGCCATCCCGCAAGTCGGACGTGGCACGCTCCAAGGCCAAGAAAGCAGCATGGCCAGCCTCCTCCGTGGATTTAGCCAGTTCCACCTTAATCTCCTCATCGACACAATTGATGATATTGGAGCGCTTCGGATTCGCCTCCGTCGCATTGGATATAACGTTTAGATTGAAGTTCTCTATATTCAACGATTTACGATGATAGGCGGCCGCCTTCGAGGAACCATACACGATCGGAATGCAGAACTCATTCACGCGCATATCGGCCAACGTCTTGATAATCACCTCATAGCCAATACCATTGATATCACCTTGCGTAATGCCGACTTTTATTTTATCTTCTTCCATGTCTTTTATTATCAGAATTATCTACTTTCTTTTTCACAAAAGTAAAAAAAATTATTCAATTTCCAACGAATGGAGGACCGCCTCCACCTGTCTGATTTTATTTCTCTTTTTATGCTGCGGAGCATAGACGAAGGCCTCCACAGTCACCGTTTCCTGACGCAAAGTGTCGACAAAGGTACGGCTGACGAACGGACCACCCATGAACTCGTTCTCCGTACGCCAGAGGCCACGCACCTCGGTGCATTTCCTTCCCTTGAAGAGGATATGACGCTCCACCGGAGGAATGACCTCATGCTCCACACACATATAGGAGCCCTCGGAAGGACCAGGGATATATATCTTCGTGAGGGAGTCTCTCTTCTCCAAAATACGTTCAAGGCCCATATCCTTTGCTCCTTGGAAAGGAGTGCGGTACGCAAGGATATCCAGACGGGCATCAACGCTACCGTTAGAGAGCCAAATGAATTTATCTCCGACCTTGCTTTTGTCTATGTAATTAGGCAAAGAGACCCTTATGCCCAACTTATCATGCAGCAGTTTTTTCCCTTCCACATTCGCATACCTGTCAAAATAGAGGAGGCTACGCTCACACTCCTTGTCTACGAAGAAATCGACGATAGCCCTTCCTTTCTCCTTCACAACACGCTTCATCTCCTCTTGGTTCGGAGCGGTGATCCTCACGATAGCCTGCGTCTTAGCCCATCGATCTTTGGAGAAAGAGACCTTCCCCTGGGTGTATTGCGAGCTATCCACATCATAAAAGACAAGGCTTCTCATAGGTTTTACGATATCCGTAAATTCTTGTGTATTAATAAATAATATATTAAACAAAGGCTCCGCCTGCGGAAGTCCAGGCATATCTTCGTCCAAGATGTCGAACAAGGCACGCCCCGCATCGCTTTTCCAGATGTCAGGGTCACCCACAACCATCACGTCGTAGGCATTTCCGCCCACTGTGACCGTGAACAACCCATTGTTATTATCCGAACACGATGAGAACGATGCTAAAATCGAGAACGCACAGCATACGATGGATATAATTTTTCCTTTCATATCATTTCGCCATTATAGTGGATTATTACAAATTCTTTTGGTCAGACAATTTTTGGGTCGAGAGTAATCCGCAAGCCGCAAGTATGTCCTCTCCCCTTGATTTCCTGATAGTTGCGGTAACTCCCTTTTTATTGAGCTGGTCACGGAACCATTCTATGCGTTGCAGGGAAGCACCCTTGAAAGGTGTATCCGGCACCGTGTGGAAACGGATAAGGTTGACTCTACATTCCAACCCGGAGAGGAGCCGGACAAGCGCATCGACGTGGCGTGGCTGGTCATTCAACCCCTCAAACATCGTATACTCGAAGGAGACCCTTCTTTGGCCCGTGAAATCGAACCGTTTTATCTCCTCGAGGACCCGAGCGATAGGGAAAGCTTTCTGCGCCGGCATCATCTCCAAGCGTTCCTCCGCTATTGGATTGTGCAGGCTGACCGCCAAGTGGCATTGGCTCTCTGTCAGGAAGCGAAGCATCCCCGGGATCAGTCCCACGGTGGAGACAGTGACCCTTTTCGGGCTCCAGGCATAGCCAGTCTCCGCGGTGAGGACATTCAACACACGCAACACATTGTCCGTATTGTCGAACGGCTCGCCCATACCCATGAAAACGATGTTGGTCAACTCTTTCGATTCGGGGATGGATTGGATTTGATTCAGTATATCCGTGGCGGTAAGTTGGCCATGGAAGCCCTGTTTACCCGTCGCACAGAACTTACAGCCCATCTTACAACCCACTTGAGTGGAGACGCACAAAGTGCAACGGTCCCCGTCCGGAATCATCACACTCTCGACGAAACCACCGGCGACCTCGAAGAGATACTTCTTCGTACCATCCTTCGAAACGGTCGTTTGGATAGGCTTGTAACAACCCACCTCATACGCCTCGCCCAGCTTTGTACGGTTCGCCAACGACAGATTGGTCATCTCATCGATGGAGGTCACCCGCTTCTTGTAGAGCCAATCCGCGATCTGTTTGGCCGTAAAAGTAGGCATAGACATCCCTTGGACGATCATTTTCAGTTCGTCCAGCGACAATGCCAATAACGGTTTCCTTTGCTTATCCATTGAAGCGTTAAGATGACAATCTAAAACAATATAACTAAAAAAGGCGCGAGGAAAATACAAGTTAACCTCGCGCCCAATATTCTAAACTAACTCAATTAAAAGAATGTGGAACGATTATCCACGATATCAGTCTTGTCGAGCAACACGTCCATAGAGCGTCTGAACAACATCTCCAGATCTCTACGACGATTGTTTGGAGCAGCCCCCTCAACAGGTTTCTTGCCCAACACCTTAATCTTGTAGACACCGCTCACACCCTTAATAGGAGCTGAAGTCTCGCCCTCATTCAATGAGCAGAGGCTAGCGAGGACAGCTGGGTCCTGAGTGTTAACATCGAAGCGTGCATCCTTCACCGTGTCGATACGCTCGGTGCAAGCGGTAATATCCTTATCCTTCCACTCTGCGATGGTAGCCTCAGCCTTCTTATCCTCCATTACTTTTCTCTTTGAGTAATCGTTCGCGTAGCTGTAGGTATAAGGGAGGAATCCCTTTTCAACCACACCAGTCAAAGCGGCGATCACGCATTGGTTAGGGAACTCGAATGGTTGGGAAGTGATATCACCCACCTCATGGCTGTACGCCCAGCTAACCACCTTACGAGCGTTCTCGATGTTGCTGTTTCTGATTTGGTAATCATTCTCAAAAATTGGAGAGTACTCATAAGCGAACAGACCAGCAGCGGCTGCGTTGTTAGAGAAATCATCCAGAGTAGTATTCTCGCTGAGGTACTTGCTAGCCTTCTCGTAATATTTACGATAGGTATCAGTTCCAGACTCGATCATCACAGCCACCTCAGCCAATTTAACTTTGCGAACAGGAGCCGTTAGAGAATCGATCTTAACGATGATTTGATCATCCTTATCCGACATTTGGAACACCTGGCCAACCTTGCCGTTGAAAGCAGTCTCATCGAAATCCTTGAATCTGCCGAACATACCCTCTCTCAACCAGCCGAACTCACCTTTTCTCTTCTGGGAATTATCCATGGAGAACTTCTCCGCCATGTCACCGAATGAAGCGCCATCCTTGATTGCGCCATAGATGCTATCAGCTTTCTTCTTAGTATCATCACCCTTAGCAGTCTTAGCCAAGAAAATAAGGGAAATCTTCACAGAGTCAGGACGGTTAACCACATCAGAAAGGATCTTAGCCGTTTTGTAGAAAAGACCATCCACGAAAGTTGGGATAACAGAATCCTTTTTGCCAGAGAAAGCGAACTCCCTCAAAGAGAAATCGATATCAGACTCCTTCATGTAGACATTAGGGGAAGCGAAGCTAGGATCGCTCTCCTGGGCAGCCAACAAATAAGCGTCCTCTACCGTGTTGATGTTTTTGAATTCATTCTCGTTGTCGATGGCTCTTGCCCTAGCCTCGGCAGAATCCTCAGCACCTGGACGAACATCAAAAACGATTGCTTTGATAGAACGGAACTTATCCGTTTTGAATGTATTCTTAATCTTCTCGTACTCGGCGCGTCCCTCCTCATCCGACACTGTAAATGCGGAATCAGGCATCAGGAAGTATGGTTTGAATGCGCAAGCGAAATCCACCTGATTGTTAGCATATTTAGCGATGAAGTTCTTCTCCGCCTCAGGCGCTTTCGTGGCGCTCGCCGTCAAAGTAATGATTTTCTCGTAAGCGATTGTATTGATCAACTTATTCTCAACACACAACCAGCCATTGTACATGTCTTTAAGGTATTCATTCGATGACTCGTCCGGATTTTCCTCCATCTGCTTGAATGCGCGGAGAAGTCCTTCCAATCTCTGTACGCTGAAATTACCGTTCTCATCCTTCAGGATTTGCAGGTTCCACAACTCCCTATGAGGATTAATCTTCGTGTAATACGTCAACTCATCTTCGGAAATAGACATTCCGATCTTAGACATTTGGTCCTCCAGCATATTGGTAATCACAAATGTCTGCCAAGCCTCGGTACGAACATCAGCATCGCTCACGTTCCTGCCTTCCAACTTGTTGAAATTAGTGAAAGCATCAATACTCTTCTGGAACTCAGCATAGTTCATCTTCTTTCCACAAACTTCACCGACTTGCTCGCGATTCGAGTTGAAAATCGCATTTGAGTTACTCAAGAAATCACCAATAACGAAACAAAGCAATGCCACGAATACGACTACCATGACAATCTTACCCCGCTTCCTAATTTTCTCTAATGTTGCCATTTATTTGATTATTAATTATTTTATATTTTTTACATTTTTTAGCGCACGAAATTAGTAAAAATACGTTCAATCTGAAACATTTTTATGAAATTTATTCCCTGATAGGGAAAATTCCTTCCGGGTTCTTTATCGTATATTTTGTCAATGTCTGATTGGAGTCGAACCCCTTTCCATAAATGACCCTATCCTTTTGGGTGATTTTAATCTTCCCGTTGGAGTAAACCCGTTCCGCTTTCTCATCCCAGAAGAGCTGGTCGCACTCAAATTGTTCGCCCTCAAGATTAACCGCTTTAACGCTATCCCTCAGGTCCCACAACTTAGGCTCCGTCTTATAGATGGCGTAGTTGCTTTGAATCTCCGCATCCACATTTTTCTGCGGATCGAACCGTTCCAGGCGCAATCCGGAAGGGAAGTCCCAATAAGGATCTTCCGCCTTGTCGTAGACGAACCACTCCTTCGTGTTCACACGATAGCGCACCACACCGGAGTCGGAAACAAGCGTCTGCACGTCCAACGCGTGCAACGAAGGCCTTTTGGAGCGCTCCACGGCGGGTACGGAATCCATCTTCTCCGTACAGGATAATAAACAGATAGCAGCCACGATGATCGCAGCCGCTATACTGAATGAACCGTTATGGTTGTTTTTCCGTTTCACAATTCTAACCCAATCTTACCTAACCGTCGTCTTTTCATTGATCCAGCCAGGCACAGTAAAGGTCTGTCCCTTCGTGATGTTTCTCATGAACAACTGGTCTGCGGCAGGGAAGTACGGAGAGTACTTGTTGATCAGCTTGTTTGCCTCAGCAGCCACGGAAGGGCTAGCTTGTTTAGCCTTCTCCCACTGGTCTACAGCCGCCCAATAAGAGGTTTGACGGATGACAGCATCGTCGCTGATGTCACTGTTGAAAGAGACATACAAGTTACCGATCAACAGATAAGCCTTTCCGTTTGTCCTATCGAAGGAGATAGCCTTCTGAGCGGCGGCACGGGCAGAAGAAGGGTTCTTCATGTCCCTGTAGATCGTTGCCACGATGTACTGGAGCTTAGACTTCTCGTTGTTCTTCGTCTCCAGATTGATCGCATCATTCAGATACGTCAACGCCTTGTTGTAGTCCTTGTTCTTGATAGACTGGGAAGCAAGACCTCTAGCCGAGTTGGCAGAAGGGTCGATCTTATGCTTGTAAGCCGCAGCCTTGAAATAATTCTGAGACTCCTCGCATCCAGCCAATTCGAACAAGGAAAGCACCATGTTCAAGAAATCCTTGTCGCCCTTGTTAGCCTCGATTTTGCTGCCATACACGCCATCCAGCGTCTTGCAGTCAGCAGCACCCGAGCCGGCGAATTTCTGGTCGATATCAGCCTTTGCAGCCTGATAGTTAGGCAATTCAGGATCGTTCTCCGCCATAGCAGACATCTTGTCGCTTATGTAGCCGGAAACCGTCAGGTAATCTGCCAAGAATTTATCCCTGAATCCATCCTTGTTGCTCGCATACAAGTTAGAAGACAAATAGAAGCGTTGCTGAAGCACAGCGGCAGGAGTAGCCTCCTTCTTAACATCTATGATTTCGCCCAACCAATTGTATGCCACCTCCTTGTTAGGGTCTTTCTTGCTCTCAGGCACATAACGGATATAATCCGTAGCCTTCTTACCCAAGATATAGTATTTGTCATACTTCTTATCACGTCCGAAATACTTGATACGGTCATCATACAACTTCATCATTCTATCAAATATCTTCTCCTTCTTAGCGGCATCCGTTTCCTTGGACAATTGGTCCGCAAGGATCTCCACACCATTCGTATAGACGTTCTTCGAACATTTCGGGCATTCAGCGTACACGATTTCGAAGCATGGAGCAGCACTTGCATAGTCCTTTTGCTTAGTGTACTGAGCCATCATGCTCAGATTAGAGATACACCTGATACTATCATCACCATGACCATACTTGGATCCGTCACTAATCCCTTTTTGTGCAAATGACATTGTTGGTAAGGTCAACAATACCACGCCTAGAAAAATTGAATTCGTTTTCATATCATTAAAATTTATCGTTTCTACTCTAATTTCCGTTTCACGAACCAACGCTCGTTAATCGTAACGTTGATCGTTCCCTTGAAATACTGCTCTTTAATGAGCCCGTTGTCTGAACTGCCTGTCTTGCCATATTCAAACCCCACGTTGATCACTGTCGGATTTAACCCTTTCTTCAACGGGAACCCGAACCCCGCATCCACTGCCATCTTACCTAGCGCCTCATTGTTCACCTTGTAATATGACTTGCTTACATTCAGTCCGCATCGATAATACATCCGCTGGTAATACTTCCTCGCATTCTTGTCCGGCTGGTATTGAACTCCCCAAGCGAATCTGTTCACATCCTCAAAAGGTTTCTCATCAAAGAATCTGATGTCGGACCAAGCTGTGCGCTTGTAATCAAATCCGGCGAGTACCCTTTTATTAAAATGATATACAAATCCTATGCCAAGACTAGCAGGTGTATCGAATTTATTATCATAATTTAACACTGTGGTATCCGATGCGATGATGGTCTTGCTGGCCTCCGCCTTCAATTCCGACTTGAACTGATAGGTGGCGCCGAGGGTCACGAATCGCTCTTTCCCGAGCTTGAACGACGCCTGCGCACCTAAGTTCGCACAGAAATCATTCACCCGAATCTTCTGCTTCTGGCTCGACGGATAGATATACCCTTTGTCAAATATGATTGCGCTATTGTGCTCTATCGAGCCAAAATGGTACATCAAATTGCCTCCGACAGAAAGGTTCTGAAAAATCTTGAATCCCATGCCCAAATAGACCTGGTTGATTCCGCCCTCGCCTTCATAGGTGTATCCGGCGGAGAGCGTGTCCTGCGTGAGATTGGTCCGCTCCGTCACTTGGAAGGAATTCTCATAGCCCACTCTGGAATAAGGGCGAATACCTAGGCTGACCGCCATCCATTTCTTAACCGGGAATTGCATCGCAAAATACTCCAAGTTCCCGGACAACCCCCTATGGGAGTCTTTTCCATCCGCATACGTATCCAACGAACAACTCGCCCCGACTTCAAGCCTGAAGTTGAGAGAATCAATAGCGGTATACGATGCCGGATTGGATGGATTGGTGAAGTATGCCGAACGCATACCGGCCATCAAACCTCCCATCTGAGAACTTTGCCCATAGCCGCCCTCGACTATCGACCCGTAGCCATAACGCGTGTACGGTGAACTTATATTGTTTTGCGCCAAGGTGTTAGTAAAAACACCCGCTACCATTATTCCTATGAATGCAACTCTCTTAATCATCTAAACGTTAGAATTCGGTTTAACCCGAGTGATAATAAATTTGGGACTACAAAGTTGCAGTATTTTATCCTTTTTTCAAAATATTTTGCGTTTCCACCTGTTAAAAACACTAAAAGTTTCGGATAAATCGATCGAAAAGCATCGATGAAACCGTCTATTTCATAGGTCATACCGTTCAAAACACCCGAGGCGATCGCTTCCCGCGTGGTTCCTCCCGTCAAGGGGGATTCCTCCTCCTTCGTCACAAGGGGAAGCTTGCTGGTGAAGGCGTTCAGGGCCTTGAAGCGCATGTCCACCCCCATCGAGATGTTCCCGCCCACATAGTTGTTCTCCGAATTGACCACATCGTACGTGATGGCGGTGCCGGCGTCTATCACCAACAGATTACGGTCGGGGCTCAAATAGTTGGCTCCGACACATACCGCAATACGGTCTTTCCCTAATGTTTTGGGGGTCTTGTATAGATTTCCGATGGGCAACGGGGTGTTTTCGTCCAACTGCATGAACTTCCGCGAATTCTCCGTCAGCCATCGCACCAGCTCCGGGTCCGTCTCCACAACGGACGAGATGATGGAATTCTCCCAACCGAACTCCCGCTGGATCTTTCGGAGGGTCTCCACGCATAGGGTCTCATAACGTTCCGAACAGGTCATCACACCGTCGTCGTAAAGGCTCACCTTGCTGGAGGAATTTCCTTGGTCTATGATTAAATTTTTCATGTTTATCTTTTTTCACACAGAGTTTTACACTCCTGCCTATGTTATACCGTTCCTCGAGGTTTACGGATCGATCATTCCTCTTAATTCATAATTCAAAATTATCCCCTATTCTCGCTCAATGACCTGCGACGGTTTCGTGCCGAAGTACTCCCTGAACCTGCGGCTGAAATAGGCAGGGTCGCTGAAGCCTACATTATAGGCCACATCGCTGATCTGCGTTTCGCTATCGGCGTTCTTCAACTGCCTCATCGCCTCGTTCAGCCTGAACTCGTTGAGGATCTCAAGCGGGGTCTTGCCGATGATGGAGTTGGTGCGGCGCGTCAGGGTGGACTTGCTAAGGAACATATCCTGCGCAAGGTCTTCTATGGTGATGTCGCTCTCCGTGTAACGCTTCTCGATGACCTCGAGGAATTGCTTCACGAACGGATTGACCTTCTTCGGCCTCTTCTCCTCCTCGGATTGTTCCTCCTCCACAGTCTGTCCCCTTCTCTCCTCCATTATCTGATTGAGGATGTACTGCTGTTGCTTCTGCCTCATTTTGAGGATATTGCATACTTTGAGTAACAACTCTTCCGGTCTGAATGGCTTCGGAATATAATCCACCGCCCCACTCTTCAGTCCGATGAGACGATCGGAGTCCTCGTTCCTTGCGGAGAGGAAAAGCAACGGTATATGCTCCGTCTCCACCGATTGCTCGATGATCCGGCTCATCTCGATACCGTTCATGACTGGCATCTCCACGTCGCTGAGGATGATGTCCGGCTTCTTCTGCTCGATGATCTCCAGCGCCTCTTTACCGTTGCTGGCGGTGAGGACATTCAGGTAAGAGGAGAGCAACGTCTTCACGTTCTCGCAGATGAGCGGGTTGTCGTCTATGACGATGGCCGTGTTGCCCGTGAGGATGGAGTAATCCTCGACGGACTTAGGTTCATCCATCTTATACGCCTCCTTGATCTCCACCTTACGTTCCGACGCAGGGAGAGTGATGGTGATGATGGTTCCCAAGCCCTGCTTGCTCTCCACATCCATGGAACCGTTGTTACGCAGGATATAATTGCGGCAGATACGGTATCCCAAACCGTTTCCTTCCTCGTTGTTCGTGCCCTGCGTGGAGACGGTGGACTCGCCCGCCTGCAACCGTTTCACCTGTTCGTCGGACATTCCGACACCATTGTCCTTCACGGCTATCTTGACGGTCTTATTGTCCATCCACGACAAGATGGATATGCTGCCTCCCTCCGGCGTGAACTTGATCGCATTGCCCAACAGATTACGGATAACAGCCTCCAGCATACGTGGGTCGGCGAAGGCGAAATGGGTCAGGCGGATATCGGTCGTGAGCAATATGCGTTTCTTCCCCATGACATTGGAGAGGAGAAGCGTCACATTACGAATAACGGACTGCACATCCACATCCGACGGATGGCAGGTGATGTCTTCCTTCTTGGACTGCGCCCAATCAAGAATCTTCAGCATCTCGTTCTGCAATGCCTTGGCGGAGTCATACGTGCTATTGGTGATGCGCTGGCGATCCTGCTCATTAAGCGTACCCGCATCGCTGGAAAGGTTCTCCAATGCGCCGACGATGGCGAACATAGGGTTCTTCAGGTCGTGGGCCACAACAGAGATCAATCGGTCTTTGTCCGTAAGTGCCTCCTTCAATTCGGAGGTACGCTCGTTCACCTTCTGCTCCAACTCCTTCTTCGCATGCATCAATCTTTTGATACGCAGGAGGATAATGCTTCCGACGATAAGGGTGATGACAAGGGCGGACAGCGCCTTGAACCACCAAGTCTCCCACCAAGGAGGCAAAACCTTTATGGAGAGCGTGATCTGTCTCGGCTGGCACTCCTTGTTGTTTCGGAACGCCTCTATGGTCAGTGTATAGTCGCCCACCGGCAAGTGGGAGAACTGCACGAATTTGTCTCCCGAGATCTCGCTCCACTCCTCCTTTAGGTTGCTGAGCTTATAGCGGTACTGGATAGGGTCGAACTCTGAATAATCGACCGCGTCGAAGTGCACGGTGATGTCCGTCTGGTCATGCTCCAAGGTCAGTTTACCCTCCCAAAGGTTGTGGTCCTTCAACGGTCCATCGCCCCGCTTCACCTTATTGTTGCCTATATATAAGTCTGAGAAGGCGAGGTAAGGAATGTCTGTGTCCATGACAAGGTGCGCAGGGTCCAGTGTGACGAAACCGTCGTTCGTGCCGAAGTGGATCCTTCCCTTGCTGTCCTTGAAGCCGCTCCTGAAGATGAAATAGTGCAGGGCGATATTGTTTCGGCTATCGGTCAATAACCTGCAGGTCCGCTTTTTGGTGTCGATCCGTGCGATACCGTTGTCGCCCGCCGCCCAGAGGATTCCGTCATCGTCCGCCTGAATGCTATGGTAATTGCTGACCGGCACATAACTGGAGAGTTCGCACACGTTTTGTCCCGCCTTCACCTCAAAGAAACCCTTGTTGGAGGTGACATAGAAATTACCCTCTCCGTCACACGCACCATCCGCCAAGCTGAGGGTGGCGAAGCGTTGCGGGTCTAACCCCCTGACAGGGATGAGGTCGCATTGTCCGTCACGCAGTCTCCATAGCGAGGTGGTGGTCAACACCCATGTGGTATGTTTGTCCGCATCGATGGCCTTGAACACCCATTTGTCCGGCTCCGTGGTATCATTCTTTATGATGACCTTTTCCCAGGCCTTCTCACCCTCTTTTTTGTAGAGACCGTCACCTGCGGAGCAAGCATAGAGGTTCTCTCCGTACTGGCTGACCCCGAAGTAGCATCGGCTCGACTGATGTATGCCGGAGAAGTCCTCTTTACTGATCGCCTTCGTGCCCGCATGGATGGTGTAGGTACCACCGCCCCAAGTCGGCACGATCAGGTCACCATTGTGTTTCACGACGATGGAGCATACGTTGTTGTTCTCCAACTCAACCAAGCTGATGTTCCGGAAGTCCGGCGAGACGTAGTAGACACCGCTACCGTCCGAACCGACGATCAAATTACCCTGCTGGTCCTCCGCGATGCCCGTGCAAGCCACCTTCGGGAATCCATAGTTGCCGGAGAAGGAGACGCTTGTCATATCACTTCCCCGATAGCACCAGATGCCGGAGTTCCTTGTTCCCAGCCAGATGTTACCGTCAGGGTCGGTCGTCATGCAGTATATCTTCCTGATTTCCAGTCCTTGCGAATTGTATGGCACAATGGAGTGGAACTGAGCCTTCTCGCTGATATCGTCGTCCGTATACCAGAGGCCGAAGCCATCGGTGGCGAACCAATAGCGGTTGTTCTTATCCTTCAGCACTTTGATGACGTTTCCGAACGGCACGTTCAGCACGGTTGGTTTCTCAATCTTCTCCTTGATATCGAAGATCCACATCTCATGAGTCTGTGTGGTGAAAAGCAGTCTATCGTTGCTGAGCGGTATCAGATTGCAGATGAATCCGCAAGCCTCCACCGGCGGGTCACAAGCCATCAGCAACTTGCCAGAAGCGTCATAGACATAGTATTTGTCGATGGAGCCCACCCAATACCTACCGAACTTATCCACATACATGGTCTTGATGTAGGTCTCCTTTGTGCCCTCATAGATTTTCGTATCGCTACGGAACATGTGGGTTTGCGGGTCGAATTGGAAGATTCCCCCTGTGGTCATCGCGAAGAATCTACCGTCGTCCGCCTTATAGAAGCCCTCCGTCTCCTCGTATTTGCTGGATTTGTAGACCTCAGGCATATGGTCGTAGAGGGAATCCTTCTCCTGGTCATACTCCTCCATCAGGCCATGGTAACCACCAAGGAAGATATTGTTGTTGTCCCCCAAGTAACATATGAGGATATCCTCCCTACGCATGGTAGGGTAATCCTTCTTTTGATGATGCTTGAAGGTCTTTCCGTCGAATCGGTCGAAGCCGAAATCCGTGGCGAGCCAGAGGAATCCGTTCTGGTCGAACGTGATGTTGTACACCCGATCGGAGATGAGACCATCTTCCGTGCCGAAATGGTCAAACCGACCATATTCCTGCGCATTTGCGAGGAATGTGGCGAATAGGATTAGCGGAAGAATCGCCTTCACTTTAAGCCATCTAACAATCGATCGGTCGTCTGCCCTGTGTTCCATAGTATCAGATAAGTACAATGCAAATATATAAAAACGTTGTGATTCCATCATGATTTATTCTTTTTTGATGAGTAACCACCCAATATTTGTACGTTTATTTCCACCTCCGGCACCAACTTATACCCCTCCGCTCACCAAAGATGGGGAACAGACTCGCTTATTTCATCATTTATCGTTATTTCAGGGATGGGCGGGAAGGAATAGCTTTGCATTGAGTTAAGAAACGTCAGTTCGACGTAGTCAATTAAGAGTTTAAAATTAAAAATTAAAATCTATAGCGTATGAAGGTTGGAATCTTTTATGGAAGTAGTACCGGAACCACGGAGGATGTCGCGGGAAGGATCGCCCAAGCGTTGAACGTGGAATCGTCCGACGTCCACAACGTGACGGAGGCGGACGCAGCCATGATCGAAGGCTATGATGTCTTAGTATTGGGAAGCTCCACGTGGGGCGTGGGAGAGTTGCAGGACGATTGGTACGATGGAATCAAGAAATTCAAGGCGGCGAACCTGCAGGGAAAGAAGGTCGCGTTGTTCGGATTGGGCGACAGCGGGTCGTTCAGCGACACTTTCTGCGACGCCATGGGAATCATCAAGGGCGAATTGTCAGGCGCTGGCGTGACCTTCATCGGAGAGGTTCCTTCGGGCGACTACACCTTCGATTCTTCCGTTTCGGTAGAGGGTGGAAACTTCGTGGGATTAGCCCTGGACGAGGTGAACGAGGACTACAAGACAGACGAGCGCATCAGCCGTTGGGCGTCTTCCTTGCCTCTATAAAAGAGGGTCTTATATAGATGATGTAAAACAAATATTCAGGAGGTAGGTTATGCAAATGATAATGCCTACGGGCGAGTTTAAAGTTTTATCGAACTACATATACGAGTTCAAGAAAGGGGTTCGTAACCTGGTGCTCTACACGATGGATGTGCGCCATAAGGAGATGGCCTGCCGTCGATTGGAGGGTGCGGGCATCGATTACCTCATGCAGCGGGTCAACGACCGGAACGTGAACTTCTATTTCGGGGAGCCGGAATGCCTAAACGTTGTCCGCTCCTTCTTAGACCGTCCGTTGAACAAGCTGACGCCCGAAGAGGATTTCATATTAGGAACGCTCTTGGGATATGACCTCCGCAAGCAATGTTCAAGATTCTGCGAGCGGAAGGGTCGTCTGGCTTTTGCGTCCTCCGTCGCATCGACTGTTATTTGAAAAAGCCTCCCCCCGCCATGGGGGGATTGTATACTGTTGCTATCGTTCCCAAAAGGGAAAGGTTAATCTGTTTTTTGTGTTGTGTAAAGAAAGGGAGGAAACCCATGCGGAGATCCTCCCTTTTAACTTACTGATTCTTACATACGAAAGGAGGGTGCATCATTTCTGACGCACCCTCCTTTGCTAAACTCTTTTAATGTATTTTAGGAGACCTGTATGCTGAAGTGTTGTACCAATTAGCGTCATGCTTATACCTTGAAATAGCAATGGAAGGGCTAATGCCACGATTACTTGCCTCCTGAGCTATTGTCCTCACAATCTTATGCGGAGAAAGAGTGCTACTGCCCACACGCAAGATACTTGCCCACACCTCGTCAGGTATCAACTGCTGACGGGCAAAGTCGTTCGCCTCCTTTTCTCTCGGGTCAGTGGAATAAATATTCCCCTCTATTGAGATAAAGGCTTTTTGCTCTTCGGAAAGATGTTTTTCAATATGGCATAGCTCATGCAGAATATCAAAAGCCAACTTGTCCATGTCATTATAGCGATACGTTACCGTCAAGGCAGGATGGTTGTCCACAAAAGTACTATACGCATCAACCGGGACCTTATCCAGTTTCTCAACCTCCACATACAAAATTCCGTACTGATTTAAACAATCCTTTATGGCCTGAAGGGAAAGCGTACGGGCATTGGCCATTTCCGCAATTGATTCCGCAGCTTTTAATCCATTCCCTTTTTCATAGCTATTCTCCACATCCGCCTTTGAAGTCGCCAACCGATTCAGGAGCAGCCATGTTTGCATATTCTTCGCATCTATTTGCACCTTCTCGCTGTGCTTGTATAGTCCAGCCACTTGTGATTTTAACGCACCGGAAGACAACATATCGAACGAGAACATTCCCTTGAGCTTCGCTACCCTTTCGAGGCAAGGAAGCGTGGACAACCTAAGTTTCTTGTACAACAGATTCAGATTGAATATCTCGGAGCATGCCTTCTCAAAAGCGAAAGCCATTTGCTCTTCGTTTTGCTTCTCTTCCAGCGCCTTGCAATCATACACATACCCATTGTGCAGATTCATCCACGTCTTAAAAGGGATCCCCAAATGCCTTTCCAATTTCATGGCCAAGACTTCGTTGAGATTGCGCTTCCCCTTAATAAACTCGTTGAGATGAGTGGACTGCACACCTATCACTTGGGCAAAATCCTTTTGCTTAATACCACGTTCCTGCAACTCCTCACGCAAGATCTCTCCGGGGTGTATTGCCCTGACAGGAACTAATCTGTTACTTCTTGTTGCCATAGTGCGTATTATCAATTTCTAATAATTCTACCTCAATGCCATCATCTGTCTCTACAAACAACAGGCGTTCTACCATCCCGTTCACAAGCCTCACAGAACTTTTGGGCTCACCATGTTGATGTTTCAATTTTTCATAGTGAAGGAAACTAAATGGCTTCAGGTCTTCCGTGGAATCCACGTCATACATGATGTTCACTACCCGAATATAGCCATCGATCAGTTTCTTGTTCTTGCAAACCTGTTTATATTTTCGAGCTTTGGTTTTGCCCGTTTCGTACAATTCAGACAACGCATCATCCTTAAAGATTATCTTCATGCGGTGAAATGTTTTGTACTTAATTACCGCAAAAATAGATAAAAATTCCCAAATCTGGTAATTATATAAATAAAAAAAAATAAAAGCACTGCCCCCTTACATACGAAAAGAGGGTGCATCATTTCTGACGCACCCTCCTTTGAACTTATTGCCGCAAGCCTATGACAGGACTTGCTTACTTATTACTTACTGCTTAATTGCGCATCGATGACAGCGATGGTTGTCATGTTGACGATGTCGCGTACGGAAGCCTCCACATCCAACACGTGAACTGGCTTCTTCAGACCCATTTGAACTGGACCTACGCTCTCCGCCATGCCCATCTGCATCAACATACGGTAAGCGATGTTGGCTGAATTCAAGCAAGGGAATACCATGGTGTTCACATCCATGCCATCGATCTTGCTGAATGGGAACTTCTCGTGACGAAGCTTCTTGTCAAGGGCGAAGTTCACCTGCATCTCACCATCCACCAAAATCTCAGGGTGGTTCTTATGCAAGTTCTCCACAGCGTCGTGTACCAAGCAAGGGTTTCCTGTGGAATCCGCACCGAAGTTAGAGTAGGACAACATTGCCATCACTGGGTGCTCGTTGAACAACTTCACCGTCTCGTTGGTCAATACCGCGATCTCAGCCAACACGTCAGCTGATGGAGAGTCGTTCACCAAAGTATCCGCCATGAAGTAAACGCCCTTGGAAGTGTTCAGGATGTTGAGCGCCGCGATGTTCGTGACACCCTCACGCATTCCGATGATATCCATAGCAGGCTTGATAGCCTCCATGTAGCGGGTATATGAACCGGTGATCATAGCGTCCGCCTCACCCATCTCCACCATCATGGCGCCGAAGTAGTTGCGGTCGTACATCTTCTCGTTCGCCTCAGAGTAGGTGTAACCCTTGCGGGCCAACTTCTCGGAGAGGTATTTAGCGTAACGGTTGCGGCGAGACTCCTCACGGTCGTGACGGAGGTTGATGATCTCGATGCCCTCGATGTCGATACCGTTCTCTTTCGCAATCTTAGCGATACGCTCCTCGTTACCCAAGAGGATAGGGATACAGATGCCCTCTTTCTTCGTCGTGGAAGCGGCCTGTAATGTATTAGGGGTGTTAGCCTCCGTGAAGACCACACGTTTAGGATTTGCCTTAGCGGCCTCGGTCAACGAACCGATCAACGTGTTGTCCAATCCCATGCGGGCGCGGAGCTCAGCCTTGTATTCATTCCAGTTGGTGATGTTCTTGCGAGCCACACCTGATTCCATAGCCGCCTTAGCGACTGCTGGAGCGACTGTCTCGAGCAAACGTGGGTCGAATGCCGTAGGGATGATATAGTCAGGGCCGAACTTCATCTTCTTGTTGCCGTAAGCGATGGAAACAGCCTCAGGCACTGGTTGCTTAGCCAAATCGGCCAAAGCGTGCACAGCAGCCAGCTTCATCTCCTCGTTGATGGCCTTAGCGTGGGTATCCAACGCACCACGGAAGATATAAGGGAATCCTAACACGTTATTGATTTGGTTCGGATAGTCTGAACGACCCGTACCGCAGATTACGTCTGGGCGGGAAGCCTTCGCATCCTCGTAAGAGATCTCTGGCGTAGGGTTCGCCAATGCGAAGACGATAGGGTTCTTGGCCATTGAACGAACCATGTCTTGGCTCAACACGTTACCCTTGGAAAGACCCAAGAATACGTCCGCGTCCTTAACAGCCTCCGCCAACGTCGTGATGTCACGGCTAGTGGCGAAAGGTTTCTTTCTGTCGTTCAAGTCTGTTCTCTTGGTGTTGATGACACCCTTGGAGTCGCACATCACGATGTTCTCCAAACGGGCACCCAACGCCATATAAAGTTTCGTGCACGAGTTGGCTGCGGCACCGGCACCATTCACCACGATCTTCACATTCTCGATCTTCTTGCCGACCAATTCCAATGCGTTCACCAAAGCGGCTGAAGAGATGATCGCCGTACCGTGCTGGTCGTCGTGCATCAACGGAATGTCCAACTCAGCCTTCAAACGATCCTCGATCTCGAAGCACTCAGGAGCCTTGATGTCCTCCAAATTGATACCACCGAACGTAGGCGCGATTGCTTTGACCGTCTGGCAGAACTTGTCGATGTCCTTCTCATTCACCTCAATATCGAACACGTCGATGTCAGCAAAGATCTTGAACAAGAGGCCCTTACCTTCCATAACCGGCTTGCCTGCCTCAGCGCCTATGTCGCCAAGACCCAAGACCGCCGTTCCGTTAGAAATCACAGCGACCAAATTACCCTTGGCGGTGTAATCGTACGCCTTGTGTTGGTCTTTCTGGATCTCCAAACATGGCTCTGCCACACCTGGAGAATAAGCCAATGCCAAATCCCTCTGGGTGGCTGTCGGCTTGGTTGGAACTACTTGGACCTTTCCTGGTCTTCCCTCCGCATGATACCTTAACGCATCTGATTGTTTTTTCTCGTCACTCATAATATTTCGTCAATTATGTTTTTCAACATACTTTAAATTTTCCGCGAAGATAATAAAAATTCCTTTTGCGTCCCAATTCCTTTCTTTTTTATGTTAAATAATGTCATTTGTTTACAGAATGATAGTTATTGCAAAACTAATATGATAAAATGAGAGAAGGATTTCATTCTCTTCCAAGTGACACTTTTCAGGGAGAACCGCCCCTTTCAATACCAACAAATAGGGATGCCGACTTCTAGAAATACCAATTATTCACGATGACCCACGATAGGCTGAGCGCCTAACTTTGCCCCGAAAAAAGGCAAAAGGAAATGGGAACATCCATATTGAAGAAAAGCATTGTGACATTGGCTATTAGCTTGGTTGTTGCGGGGAACGCATCCGCACAAGTGGACACTACATTCCAAAAGATCCGCCTCGGAGGATATGGCGAGATACTGGCATCATGGAAGGATTACGGACTGAACCGTTGGAGCGGCTCGACGCAGGGCAACGCGAAGGTGAACCATGCGCACATATCAATCCCTAGATTCGTGCTGGCGATGGACTATAAGTTCAACGACAAATGGATGCTTGGCTCGGAGATCGAATTCGAGGCGGGCGGCACCGGCACCGCCATGGAGATGGAGGCTGGCTCAGGCAGCGAGAACGGGGAGTACGAGACGGAGATCGAGAAGGGTGGCGAGGTGGCCTTGGAGCAATTTCACCTCACCCGCTATTTCGCAAGGGCCTTCAGCGTCAAAGCGGGACATATCATCGTGCCGGTCGGTCTGACCAACACGCACCACGAGCCGATCAACTTCTTCACTACCTTCCGCTCCGAAGGGGCGACTACCCTCCTACCCTGCACATGGCACGAGACAGGTCTGGAATTCTTCGGAACAATAGGGAAAGAGGCCGCCAAATTCGACTATCAGGCACAGATCGTAGCAGGACAGAACCCGTTGGGTTTCAGCCGCTACAACTGGATCAAGGGGGGCAAACAGGGGTTGTTCGAGATGGACAACTTTACCAGCCCGGCTTACGTCTTCCGCCTGGATTACTTAGGTGTGAAAGGGTTACGGTTGGGCATGTCGATGTACTACTGCTACGATGCGGGCAAAAACTGCGACCGACTGATCACCTTCAACAACGATGATCCAGTGAACATCTCCATCTTCTCGGCCGATGCACAGTACAAGCATAAGTTCTTCACATTCCGTGGCAACTACCTCAGCGGCAAGCTGTCGGAGGCTTTGGTCGTGGACAAAATCATCCGCACCTACTCCTCGAAGTCTGGTTACAACCGCAGTCCGAACGTGGCGGAAAGGGCGCTCACCTACAACTTCGAGTTGGGTGTGAACCTCAAGAACATAGTCAACGGTGGGAAGAAGTTCCCGGTCATCTACCCGTTCGCACATTACGAATATTACAATCCGCAGGAGGATGGGGTGAGTTTACAGGTAATGGACGACCGTTGCCAAGTGAGCTATTGGTCTTGGGGACTGAACTACTTCGTCCTGCCTAACCTTGTCATCAAGATGGATTACACGAACAGGAGGATCGGGACGAGCCAAGTCTTCAAGAACACAAAATCGAGCTACAACAACGAGAACGAGTTGAACCTCTCCATCGCTTACGTGGCTTGGTTCCTGAACAAATAAGCGCAATATAAACAATAAACATAAAATCATACGAACAATGAAAAAGAGAGCATTTTTAGCAGCTGGGCTGATTGCCTTCGGCGCAGTGACGTTCAACGCCTGCAAGGACGATGACGAGGAAAATTTGGCAAACATCGACGACTCCACCGCCATCAATGCGGAATACACCTCCGCCTATGCGAAGCAGTGGGGCAATTACATGCGTACCGTAGCATCCCTCCTCAAGACGGATGCGGAGAACCTCTACGCTTACTGGAACGACAGCTACGAGGGAGGAGACAGCTATGCAAAGCGTTTCCTTTCCCACACGGGCGCAGGCTTCCAATCATCCAAGGACTGCGTGGAGCAGATCATAGACGGTTGCGTGGACATCGCCAACGAGGTGGGTGATTCCAAGATCGGCGGACCGGTCGAGAAGTGGAGCGAAAACAACAAAGAGGAGGCGGTACTCGCCGTCGAGTCTTGGTTCTCTTGGCACTCCAGGGTGGACTACTCCAACAACATCGCATCCATCAAGAATGCATACTTCGGCAGCTTGGACGGCACTGTGAACGCCAACTCCATCTCGAAGGTCATCAACGGAAGCGACGCGACACTGGACGCTAAGGTGACCGCAGCCATCCAAAACGCACAAGCGAAGATCTTAGCTATCCCGCAACCTTTCCGTAACAACTTGGGTTGCAGCGAGGCGAGAGAGGCCATGACCGCCTGCGCGGAACTTCGCGACATCCTGGACGAGGATTTGAAGAACTACATCGACGAGAACCTCGCCGACTACAACTGGGACGCAGTCCTCTCTCAATACGTGAACAACGTGGTCCTTCCTACTTACAAAAGCCTGAAGGAGAAGAACGCGGAGCTCTTCAACGCAGTGGTGGCTTTCCAACAGAGCCCATCGGACGAAGGATTCTCGAAATGCGCCGACGCATGGATCGCGGCACGTACGCCATGGGAGTCTTCCGAGGCATTCCTCTTCGGACCAGTAGCGGACAAAGGATTGGATCCGAACATGGACTCATGGCCATTGGACCTCAAGGGAATCATCAAGATCTTCAACACAGCCTCTTGGGGCGAGTTGGAATGGTCCGGCGAATACGAGGAGATGCCTGAGGAGGGCGAGGGTTCACAACATGCGCAGGACATCGAGTCAGCACAGAACCTCCGTGGATTCCACACGCTGGAATACCTCATCTTCAAGGATGGTAAGGCGAGGACGATCCATTGATCGTAAGCCCTAAGCAACAAACGATTTCACAGAAACGGCGGGGAAGAATATTCCCCCCGTTTTTCCTATTACACAACACACACTAACACAAAAACATGAACTTTAACCTAAAACTATTTACCTTAACGGCCATGATCGCCCTATTGTTCGCCGCATGCGACAACGAGGAGGGATTGGAGGTGGACGAGATAAAGATTCCCGACGGATATGCGCTTTCGGCGGGCACGTCGACCGTCTTCCTGAGCTCCACCTACGCCTACGACACCGATGCGAAATGGCTGAAAGGCAAATACTTATCACGATTTAACAACGGAGACAACCTCTACGACAACCCGCTCGGCTCGGCGCAGAGCCAAGGCGGATTAGGACCCGTCTATGCGGGTTACTCGTGCGGAAGTTGCCACCGCAACGCAGGGCGCACCGAACCGACGCTCTGGAGCGCTGGAGGAAGCGGAAGCTACGGTTTCTCCTCCATGCTGATCTACATCACACGCAAGAACGGAGCTTTCTTCCAAGACTACGGAAGGGTCGTCCACGACCAGTCCATCATAGGCGTCAAGCCGGAAGGAAAGCTCAAAGTAACCTATGAATTCAAGACCTTCCGATTCCCCGATGGGGAAACGTACGAACTAGCAAAACCGAACTACACCATCACGGAATGGTATGCCGACAGCATCGCACCGGAAGACCTCTTCTGCACCGTCAGGATACCGCTCAGACACGTGGGAATGGGCCCTATGATGGCGATCGACCGCAACGAAATCGAACAATTGGCTCGGCAAAGCAACTACCCCGAATATGGTATCTCAGGCAAGGCCAACTACATCACCGAGCGGGGCATCCGCCAACTCGGTCTCTCCGGCAACAAGGCGCAACACGCGGACCTAACCGTCGAGTTAGGCTTCTCGTCCGACATGGGTGCGACCAACAGCCGTTTCCCCGAAGAGATCTGCGAGGGACAAGCACAGATGCGACAAGGCATGAGCGCCATGGGACTCACCTACAATCAATTAGACGTCACAAGCGAGCAGATGGAGGATGTTGACCTCTACATGCAATGCCTAGGCGTCCCCGCACGACGCAACGTGAACGACCCGAACGTGAAACGGGGCGAACAGATGTTCTATAAAGCCAAATGCCACCTCTGCCATGTGACGACGCTCCACACACAGCCGCAGGGCTCCGTCCTGCTGAACGGCACACGCATCCCTTGGCTCGGCGGACAGACCATCCATCCGTACAGCGACTTCCTCCTGCACGACATGGGTAGCGAGATCATGGGCGTAGGCCTCAACGACAACTACGTCAGCGGATTGGCGCGCGGCAACGAATGGCGCACCACCCCTCTTTGGGGCGTGGGTCTGCAGAAGATCGTCAACGGACATACCTACTTCCTGCACGACGGGCGGGCAAGGAACTTCATCGAAGCCATCATGTGGCATGGCGGTGAGGGCGAGGCCTCCAAGAACATCTTCGCAAAAATGTCCAAGGCTGACCGTGAAGCGCTGGTCGCATTCCTGGAATCATTATAACTCAACAATAACAACGGACTAACCATTAGCCCTTTAATAGACTCAAAAAATGAAAAGATTATATATAGCAACCCTATTATCAGCCATCACCCTATCGGCCATGGCACAGGCAGAAGAGCCCATCAAGGCAGAAGTCGTATCGAACCCAACGTCCCTAATGGACGAAGAGGCGGAGAACGGTGTCGTATCATTAGCCGGAAGAAAAGGATTCTCGATCTCCACCGCGAAAGGGGACTTCGTCTTCAAACCCTACACCCTCATCCAAACAGCGGGGAAATACAACTGGTACGATGACGAGGGCCTCGACAAAGCCTACAACCAGGACAACGTCATGAACAGCGGATTCGCCATCCCTTACGCTATCCTCGGTTTCACCGGCAAAGTGTTCGACCGTATCTCCTTCAACCTCAGCCTCAACGCCGCAGGTTCGGGAGGCGCCCTGCTGCAGCAGGCATGGTTCGACGTGAAGGTGAAGAACGCATTGTGCTTCAGGGTGGGTAAGTTCAAGACACCGTACACCCACGCCTACCTCACCACCTTAGGGGAGACGCTCTTCCCTGTGGTGCCCACATCCCTGACCACCAACGTCATCATGCCTTACGTGCTCAATGCAGTCAATCCGACCATCGGTACAGGCTTCGACCTTGGCGTCATGGCCCATGGCGTAACCCCTAACGAAAAGTTCGGCTATGAAGTGGGTCTGTTCAACGGAACGGGCGCAGGCGTGAACAGCGCCACAAAGACGCTCAGCGACGACATCAAAGGGTTGCCTTCCCTACTCTATGCGGGAAGAATCGCCGTGACACCGCTCGGCCACATGCCGGCAAGCCAAGGGAAACCGAACCTATCGGACGAGCGCAAACTACTGTTCGCCCTCTCCGCCAACGTGAACGTGGAGGCGCAGAGCGAATCGACCAACGACGCCCGCCTTGGCTTCGAGTTCGCCTACCTGGCAAAGAAACTGTACCTCGCGGCTGAGTTCTATAGAATGCACATCAGCTACACCGACCGTCAGAAGATCAGCGACGAGTTCAACTACTGGGGCGCTTACATCCAAGCGGGTTACTTCGTCGCTCCGCAATGGCAGATCGCCCTCCGCTACGACTTCATGGACAGGAACGCAACTGCAAAGGACGGTATCATCAACATGCCAGCCGCTGGGTTCAACTATTTCATCAAGCACACAAACCTCAAGTTGCAGACAATGTACCAATACATGGGTAGGACGGGGCATCAGACACAGCTGGACCGTGACAACGATGACCTCGGGCTCGCGACCCACTCGGCCACCGTCATGCTGCAATATGCTTTCTAAGCCAATAGCGACACAACATCAACACATAAACATTTGAACCCATGAGAAAAATATTGATAGCCAGTTTAATCGTCTTTGCCGCCTGTGACGACGGAGACATCCTGGAACACGTCACCTACCAGCAAGAGGGCATGAAGGTGGCCGTTGATGCGGAGATCTCAGGCATTGATTCATGGACGAACGAATACACCATCACACTGTCCGGCTTCGAGAGCCAACGCAACGACAAGGATATCCCTGAATACTCAGAGATTTCCAAGCAGATCCTACAACCGAAGGACGGGAAGCTACACATCACCTTAGGGGGTGTTCCGCAGACGGTCAATTACTTGGAAATAACAGTCATAAACAGAATACGTCAACGGGTCATCACCCTTTGGCAACATGAGCTGACCGCCGCCGACAAAAACAGCAAGGACACGCTACGGTTGGAGGCTGGGAGATTGGACGTGGATATGTTCACATACATCCAGAACGAGTACCTGAACAAATCGTGCGCCAACTGCCATGGTCTCAGCGAAAGGGGCGCCGCAGCCGGACTCTTCCTCACCGAAGGGAAAAGCCTCGCGGCAATGGTGAACGTGCCCTCCACGAAACGTTCCGGCATCAACATCATCACCCCCTATGACACCGCCAAGAGCTCGCTGCACCTGATCCTCTGGGGAAACCTTCCGGAGGCGCACCATAACCATCAGGACAAACTGGCCATCGATGCGGAGAAGGAGTTAATCGACAATTGGATATTGGGAGGAGGGAAGTGAATTTTGAATTTTGAATTATGAATTAAGAATTATGAGACGTTAGTTTGACGAAGGCACTCATGATTTTTGATTACTTTTGTCCAACTAAACAATGAAGGATTCATGCGAAACAAAACGCTAAAATATATCATTACAAGCCTATTCGCCGCAATCATCATCGCAATGGCGGTCGCCACCTTCTTCGACCAACACACTGCGGAGGAACAGATCTACTCCTCCGTATGGTTCTGCGGATTATGGGCGGTGCTCTGCATCCTCTCCGCCTTCGTGTTCTTCAAGAAGCTGACGGGCAAAGCCGCCACACTGCTGTTCCACCTCTCCTTCCTGGTCATCTTGTCTGGGGCATTGGCCACCAAACTGACCTCCAAAGAGGGAATGATGCACCTGCGTTGCGGCGAAAAAACAGACTTTTTCATCCTCAAAAAGAATATGTTCAAAGAGAATTTCGGCTTTGAAGTGCAACTGGACAGCTTCGTTGTCCTGAACTACCAAGGCACACAGATGCCGCAGGACTACGCCAGCCACCTCACCATCCTCGACAACGGAGAACGTCTTCAAGCCTCCGTCTCGATGAACAACATCTTCAAGAGGAAGGGGTTCCGCTTCTACCAGACAAATTTCGACGAGGACCGCCAAGGAAGCGTCCTATCCGTCAGCTACGACCCGATAGGGATCCCGCTCACCTACCTCGGTTACATCCTCTTCGCACTGTCGGGCATCTGGATGCTCTTCTCCAAGAGGAGCGCCTTCCTGCAGCTGCTGCGGCACCCCTTGCTGCAAAAGGGAGGACTATTCGTCCTGCTACTCTGCATAAGCCACCAAGCCTTGCCCCAAGAGCGGAAGGTGCCGACCATAAGCGCGGAACAAGCCGCACAATTGTCCGAGAAACAAATCGTCTACAACGGACGCATCGCTCCCTTCAACACGATGGCCAGGGATTTCCTTCTGAAGACCTACGGGAAGGCCTCCTACCACCAACTAACCCCTGAGCAAGTGGTCTGCGGCTGGCTATACCGCCCGGAGGCATGGAAGGACGAAAAGATGATCCTCGTCAAAGACAAACAGCTGCGGCAAGAGCTCGGACTGGAGAAGTACGCCTCCTTCGCCGATTTCTTCGACAAGGAGGAGAACTACCGTCTGAACGGACTGGCGCTCACCAAGGGGGTGCGGGAGACCGACGAGAAGATCGGTCTGATCCTCATGCTCACCAAAGGGAAACTATTCTCCGAAAGCCAGGTGACGATCCCCGAAGCGAAGGTCAAGGCGGAGCTCCTTTACAACAAAATCAACTTCGCCAAGATACTCTTCATGCTCAATCTGACGCTCGGGTTCGCCGCCTTCCTGCTTATGGTCTTCGCAAGCGAGTCCAACTTCTCCGAGAAGTTCTTCAAGGCGCTGAAGGCGATATTGGTGGCGGCCCTGCTCTTCGACCTCTGCGGCTACATCCTACGATGGTACATCTCAGGACGCATCCCGATGGGCAACGGCTACGAGACCATGCTTTTCATGTCGCTGATCATCATGGCATTAGGCATATTCCTCAAAGGGAAATTCGCCACGTCGGCAGGCTTCCTTCTCTCAGGGTTCACCCTACTGGTAGCCTATCTCGGGCAAAAGAACCCGCAGATCACCCCGCTGATGCCCGTGCTCAACTCACCGATTCTCAGCGCCCATGTCTCGACGATCATGATCGCCTATAGCCTGCTGGCCTTCACCTTCTTCAACGGAATATTCTCCCTATTCTTCAAAGAGGAGGAGAAGAATACACAGCTAGCCTTGCTCAGCCGCATCATGCTCTACCCCGCAGAGATACTGCTCGGCATAGGCATCTTTCTCGGAGCGGTTTGGGCCAACATATCATGGGGCACTTACTGGAGCTGGGACCCGAAGGAGACTTGGGCACTGATCACCTTCATGGTCTACGCCATACCGTTCCACTCGGCGGACCTGAGCTTCTTGCGGAGCAACCGCAACCTGCACTTCTATTTTATCATCGCCTTCGTAACCGTGCTGGTCACCTACTTCGGAGTGAATTACTTCCTAGGAGGAATGCACAGCTATGCGAATTAAGAATTTTGAATTTTGAATTTTGAAACGTTCGTTCGATGTCTCCAATTACATGAAACACGGAAGAAACGATCAACCCGCAAACCCCGAAGGGGTGTTATATCACAGGCAGGGGCAAGGGGAATTTTGAATTTTGAAACGTTCGTTCGATGTCTCCAATTACGTGAAACACGGAAGGAACGATCAACCCGCAAACCCCAAAGGGGTGTTATATCACAGGCAGGGGTGCTAACCCCTGTACAATAGAACCGAGAATAGTCCGAACCCCGAAGGGGTGGACACTTTAATGAATATGAATTATGATGAACAGATTTAAAATATACTTCAAAGAGATCAACGCCCATGCGGAAATATCCCGTTTCGCCCCCAAGGGAAAAACGGAGGAATACCACGTCATGATCCATGTCGCACCATGCGGCGAAATGTTTCCCCAGCAATACCAAAGAATCTGCGAGGCGGAACAACAACTATTGCAACATCCTGATATTCAAGGAGCAAAAACAATTTTCAAACGATACTTCGTCAGCGATGCGACCAACCAGAAGCCGCTGATGAAACAAGAGAACGCCGATGCGGTATCCCTCATTCAACAACCCCCATTGGACGGTAGCAAAATAGCGGTATGGCTCTACCTCGCCAAGGAGATGGAGGTCGTCGCCAAGGAGGGTTGCATGACCGCATCGCACAACGGGTACACGCACATCTACAAGATGGGCATGCACGAGCACAACGGGGACAGCGCCACACAGACGGAGAGCCTGCTGTTGGACTACGAGGAGACGTTGGCGAAGTTCCATGCCACCCTTGCGGACAACTGCATACGCACCTGGTTCTTTGTGCGAGACGTCGACACGCAGTACGCCGGAATGGTGAAGGCCCGCCGGGAGAACTTCACGGAGCAAGGGCTCACAGAGAAAACACACTATATCGCTTCGACCGGCATCGGCGGATTGCCTGCCGACACCCGCTCGCTCGTCCAGCTCGGCACCTATGCGCTCACAGGGCATGAAGAGACACAGGTCAAGTATCTCTATGCGCCAGCCTACCTCAACCCAACCTACGAATACGGCGTGACCTTCGAACGTGGCACTTGCGTGGAGTACGGGGATAGGGCGGAAATCTACATCTCAGGCACGGCCAGCATCGACAACAAGGGCAACGTGCTCCACCTCGGAGACATACAAAAACAGACCTTCAGGATGATGGAGAACGTCAACGCATTGCTGGCGGAGGCGGAGAGCGGATTCCAGGACATCGCGCAGATCATCGTTTATCTACGGGACGTGAGCGACTATGCTACGGTGAAAGCGATATTCGAAGAGAAATTCCCGGACATTCCATGCGTCATCACTCTCGCACCCGTCTGCAGGCCCACATGGCTCATCGAGATGGAATGCATCGCCATCACCGAGAGGAGGAACAATAAGTTCAGAGAATATTAAACGATGAATTGAATTGGGGAGGGTTATCTGCAACGGACGCCCTCCCAACGGAGGTAGTAACGCCATGCGGAGAAGAGTTTACGATGTTTCAGGTAAGTAAAATCCTGGTCGTTGGAGAATGCCTCCCGCTCGAAAGAGATGCTACGGTAGGGGTTAATGCCACGGTCGAAGAGGCTACGAATAAGCCAGAAGAACCACTCCAACAGGTAAAGGATATAGAAAAAAACGAAAAGCGTCTCCACCATCTGCGCCGTATGGATCCGCTCGTGAAAAATCACACGCTCGTTCACTCGGGAAACATACGCCTTACGGACGAAAAAAACACCAAAGAGATTGATAGCGATAAAACCCTTGGGCGGTAATATACGATTGACGAAGATTTTCATGTTCAAAACATCCGCTAAAGCTGCCCCGCCTCCACAAGATTAATGACACGCTCAACTATTTTATCTTCCTCACTGTTAGGATCGTAAGTCGTTTTCAGGTTTGCACCGAACATCTTGGCGAAACCTTGCCAGAACACCGCACGGAAACCGCCACGGAACTGTTTAATCAATTGATAGGAGGTTTTGTTGCACTCTCGGTCGACCAAACGGATCAACATTTTTCCCTGAGACAAGGTGAATCTCTTCAGAATAGGCTTGTATGTGGCGAGCAACTCCTCCTCCTTCGCCTCCATATACTTTTTGCGTTCCCTATCATTAGGCAAGGCGGCCAAGTCCCTGTCGATCTCCTTCAGTAACTTAGCAATCATTTTCGCATACGGTAAAGTTCGCTTCACATCTCGCACAGTCTTCCAGTAGAACTTCTCCTGTTTTTTGTCCTTAAAAACCAATACAGGATAGACATAGACCTGAGGTAGAAGCAGATTTGGGAGTGTATCTCCGTTCTCATCCACGATAGCAGGGACCCTATAGCCCCCCTCTTCTAACTCACCCTGTGCAACCGCTTCCCCGAAAAAAGAGAAGAGGCAAACAAACACTATAAGATATTTTATTATCTTTGCCATCATCTACGCTGTTATACATGCCATATGCAAATGTAGCATAATAAACACGCAAAACAATTTGCAAAATAAAAAAAATGAAGATTATTCCTGTTTTTATTGCACTTTTTAGCATTTCAATCGCTCAAAGCTATGCTGAACCGACGCAAAATTGTGTGAGGACTTCCTCTGGAGAGTGTCTTGCCTACGACATCGGGTCGGAAGGATTATACCTATGTGACACCAAAGAAGGACGACTTTATGCGACCTTCGGCAACCATTTCCTCGTCCAAGAACTCAGCCACTGCAAACTGGAGGCCGTCATTCCGTCCCGCACTATTGCCTTTGCCGCTAGTATGGATTGGTTCGGCTACGAGCTCTACAATCGGATGCGGACCCACTGCGCATTATCCAAGCGACTGAGTCCTCACTGTACGCTGGGATTAGGCTTCCGGATCGCCTCCCTCCACTACGAAGGGAAGGATCGAAGAAGCTTTTCGCTTGCGGAAGACCTCACCTTCCTTTTCCAAGGAAAAACAACAGACCTCTACGCAAGGGGGGAGAACCTTTTCGACACAGGCTGGCATGGCATCCCCGGAGAACGGTTCAAGGAACCAGTACGCACCACCTTAGGCATCCGCTTCCACTTCTCCGAAAGCGTCAGTTGCGCCATCGAGTCTTATTGGGAGGAAAAGAGAAACTTCTTCGGACGGTTCGGCACGCACTACGACATCGGCAGGTTCCAGCTGAGATGTGGCGCCATGGGTCCACCCGTATCCCCTACATTCGGTTGCGGATTCCTCGGAAAAAATTTTCGGTTGGACCTCTCCGCCCGCTGGATCCGTAACCTCGGATATGCGCTTGACTGCGGCATCGGTTACACTTTTAACAAGAAAGAATCGGAAGTCCTACCTATCAACGAATAAAACATGAAAAGACCTGTTTCCACTGCCCTGCTACTGCTACATACGCTTCTGTGTCTATCGCAGGAGGAGTTCTTCGCCGAACAATTCATCGATGCGATGGAATCCTTCCAAGAGGAGGATGGGGAGCAATTGGACGTTGAGAACCTCTACGATATCCTCAACGAACTAAAGACCAGCAAACTGGACCTCAACAAGGCGACGGAGGAAGAGTTTGAGCAATTGCCCTTTCTCTCCCCCACAGACGCCCGCAACCTCGTGCGCCACAGGGAACTCTACGGCAACTACCAAACACTCTACGAACTGAAGCACATCCCTGATTTCACGAAGGAGAAGATCGACCAACTGCTTCCTTTCGTGGTCATCCGAGGCAACGAGAAGCAGCTCACCCTCCAAGAACGCCTGCGGAAAAGCCAGTCGCAGTTCTACGTCGCGGCGGACCGCTTCCTGCAACAGAAGAAGGGATACCTGCCCGACAGCACCGGAACGAGCCGATACGCAGGCTCACCCTACCATTACTACGGCAAATACCTCTTCAACGCGGAGCGCCTGAAAGCCTCACTCGTGGGCGAGAAAGACGCGGGAGAGGCGGAATGGAGCCGCACCGGACATGGGTTCGACTTCGCCAGCGCCTCCCTGGAAGTGGAAGGCACGAAATGGATGAAGCAACTCTGCTTGGGAGACTACAAGGCGAACTTCGGACAGGGATTGGTCGTCGGCACAGGTTCCATCCTCGGCAAGAACGCCAGCGTCACCAACGCCTACAAGAACACGCAGGGAATCAAGCGATACGCCTCCACTGGCGAAAGCGGGTTCTTTAGAGGCGCCGCAACCACCTTGGGCTGGGGCAACCTCCGCACCACCCTCTTTGGCTCCTGGCGCCAAGCGGACGCTACCCTCAAAGGGGAGAAGATCACCTCGTTCAAAACCGACGGATTGCACCGCACCACCCAAGAGATCGAAAAGAAGAAGAACTACACGGAGAAGCTTTGGGGCCTCAACCTCAGCTTCAAACGCAAGAGCCTAACACTCGGCGCTACCCTGCTCCACTACAACTACTCCAGAACGTTGCACCCCACAGAGAAGGCCTACACGCTCTTCCGCCTTTCGGAGACCCGCTCGCACTGGAACGCCGGACTGGACTACAAGGCGAGGCTACGGCACATCACCTTCTACGGGGAGAGCGCACTCGACGCCAACGGACACTTCGCCACGCTAAACGGAGCCGCCATCTACCCTCTCTCCCGATTGGAGATTACCCTAGCGCAACGCTACTACCAACCCGCCTACCAGTCCAACTACGGGGGCGGATTCGCAGAGAACTCCAGGGTGGAAAACGAGCAAGGCATCTACCTCAGCACCCGCTTCACACCCTTCAAACGGCTCATCCTATCGGCCTATGCGGACGCCTACAAGTTTCCGTGGGCGCTCTACGCCTCCCCCACCCCTTCGTCGGGGCAAGAGCTCTGCCTCCAAGCCAACGTGAAGATGACGAAACGGACAGACCTGACCCTCAAATACAAGTACAAGGAGAAGAGCGAAGAGGAGAACCATAAGCGAACGCTCCGAAGCACCCTCAACACGCAAATAGGCAAGTGGAGGATACAAACCATCGCAGAAGGGAACTGCGCCGACAAGGGTGGACAATCTTCCACCTACGGATGGATCCTCTCGCAGACCCACACGGGCAGTCTGCCCAAACTCCACCTCTCCGCAGCCTTCCGCTACGCCTACTTTCATGCGGAGAACTACGACAACCGCATCTACATCTACGAGAAGGACCTACCCTACACGCTCTCCTTCCCAATGCACTATGGCAAAGGGCACAGATTAGCCGTCAGCCTCTCATGGAAGAAGACCGAGCGTCTACAGCTGATCGCAAAAGCGGGATGTTTCGTCTACACGGACGGGCGCACCAGCATTGGCACGGGGCAAGAAATGATGGAAGGGAAAATCTCCACACAGGTGAAATTCATGGTCAAAGCGGTTATTCCTTAGGAAGGTCAGACAACCTCCGCAAAAAGGTCTAGGTTCTCGTCCACATAACGAGCGATCGTCTCGGTGGTCTCCTCCTCGATCAGGAAGAACTTCTCCTCCAGTTCGTCGAACACTTCGAAGTCCACATACATGGCAAGGAACTCCTCCTCGGTGGTCTCCCTCTCCAGTTCAGACTGGTGAGCCTGATAAATATCCTTAGCCTCGTAGACCAGTTTAGAGAGGTCTCTCGCCCCGAAAAGACGAATCGCCTTGGCGAAAGGGTTACGGAAGAAATATCCCCCATATCCATTCTGAATCAATTGGACGAAACCACCATCGTTCATCTCGTTGCGGAAGATAGAGTACGCCAGCAATGTGTTCTGGTAAGCATTCAGTTTGGACATGCCCTCAGCGGAGAGTTCACCACCCATCACGTCCCAATACTTTTTCACGAACAAGGCGATAAACTCATCCATGCCAGCTTCCGCCGCCTTACGAAGTTCCGCGTCAGAGATTTGTATCATTTCAATTCATTGTTAAATTTCGAGACGGAAAGCACGTAGGCATTCTCTCCAATCTCATCTGACATGTTACGGTAAGTCATCACCTCCTCCTTCGTCTTAGCCGAGAAGGCCGCCACATAAAAGCGATGGTCGATAGCAAGCAATGACAAGGAGTTGTTCTTCGCCTTATGTAGGTAAGAAGCGGCAGACTCCTCATCCGGAAAATCAGCGACGATCAAGTAATACCCATCGACAGCCTCACGATACGCATCCAGTTCGGAACGCACCTGGTTCAGTTCCATCGACTTCACATTCAGCTCCTTTTCGAGGGAAGCCTGGGAGACCCTCATCGGAACGATGGAGGCCATGTCAGGTTGCGGTGCATCATTGATAGGTTGCCCCACAAGCAACAAGGCAATCGCAGCAACGGCTCCCACCGCCAACGTCTTGACGGAAGTCCAAGAGGAGTGGCCAGAAGCGGAAGACTGTTTCCGATGAGACTTATCCAACACAGGGAAATAAAATTCATTCAGTCCGAAAGAATCCCCGCTAGCGATCTTAAAGTTCTTTTGGAGGAATGCCACCCTTCCAGATTTCACGGTAAAGACACCGAAGTTGGGAGCGACATAGACACCATCCTCCTTCAAGGCCTTCCACATGGAAGCCACCTCTTCAGAAATCATCCGGTTAGCTTCCTCGAAAGAGCAGGACTTCGCCTTGGACAAAGCCGTGGCCAAGTCGCCGTCGTTATGGACAAGCTTCGAGTTATACACCAACTCCTTACGGGGCGGGAAGAATTTGCCGTCGACAACCTTAGCCGCACAATCATTCACCACGAATCCTCCGAATTCAGGGACGATCACGCACTCGCGACGAGACAACAGATCTATAATGGTTTCGAACATATCACGAATTTTTAGGAAGACAAAGATAATAGATTCCACGAGAATCGAAGCACAATCGCCCGAAATCAATGTTAACAGATGGTTGAACAGGTTGTTGACGAGTTATTAACAGGTTATTGACAAAAGGGAGGCTTCGTTTCGTCAAAGAACAATACGCATTTACGATTTTTTTGAATTTGTATTGTGAGAAGAAATTTAACCGTATATTTGCAGTGATGGTAGTGCTGTATAGCGCGGGCACTCCAAGCTTGCATACCATCAGAAAGCATTGGAATGATCCAATGCTTTCTGATTATTTACGATTTCATGGATGTGAGATGTAAATCCGTCCTAATGTAAAGAGCAAAAAAAGAGCCATTCGACCAGCGAACGGCTCTTTTTCTATTCGTCAGTAACTACGAATTACTTAACTTGGATGACCAATTTCTTAGAAACTGACCAGAAAGTCTTGTAGTTAGTGATCTTCAAGATCAAGTTCTTGTCATCACCTGGAGACTTAACCAAAGAGTAAGAGTTAGTTGGGTGGTTAGTCAAGATGACAGCCTTCTTAGCGCCAAGAGGCAACTCCTTGAACTCACGGATATCAACTTTCGTGCAAAGGCTCTCGTTGATAGTAGCACCTTGCAAGTTCTTCAAACCTTTCTCCTTCAAAGTCTTCTTGTTAGCCAAGAAGTAGTAAGCAGTGTTCAACTCCTCATCTTGCTGTTGGATAGCGGCCATGTTAGCGTTGTTAACCTCGTTGATAGAATCCCTGATGGCAGCGATGCTAGCAACTGTGCTGTCCAAAGAAGCGATCTTGATGTTCTTCTCATCCAATTGAGCCTTCAAATCCTTGATGGTCTGCTCGCTAGCCTTCAAATCCTTCTGCAAGCCGGCAACCAAGCCACGCAAGTAAGGGAGCTTGCCCTCAGCCTTCTTCAAAGCGTTCTCCATAGAATCGAGCTTAGAACGGCTGTCTTGGAAAGCACGGTGGATAGACTCGAAATCTTGTTGGATTTTCTGCTTGCTGTCAGCGTTAACACCCTCAGACTGAGCCTCGTCCAAGATACCCAACTCTGTTTGCTTAATGTTTCTCAAGTTAGATTGAACCTCAGTGATAAGAGCAAAATAGCTATTCATCTTTTGCTCGTTCATGTCATTCACCTGTTGAAGTGAATCAACCTGTTGAGTCAAAGCATCGATTTTGTCTTGATTACAAGACACTGCGAACAATGCAACGAACGCACCTAAAACTACTTTTTTCATTTGTCTTAAATTTAAATTTATAATAAAAAATAATTACTCTTCAACATTCTTATTTTTATCGTTTTTGTCGTTAGGCTTTCCAGCCAACACGATCACGATTTCCCCTTTGGGCTCGTGTTCCTTGAAATAATCGCGCACCTCCTCGACCGTACCCCTGACGGTCTGCTCGTGCACTTTGGATATCTCGCGGGTAACCGACACTCTTCGTTGCGGTCCCATCACTTCCATAAATTGTTCCAACGTCTTCACTAGACGAAAAGGAGACTCATATACAATCATTGTCCGGCGTTCCTCCGCCAACTCCCTTATTTTTGTCTGCCTTCCCTTTTTCTGCGGCAAAAAACCCTCAAAACAGAAACGGTCATTCGGCAAACCCGAGTCAACCAATGCCGGCACAAAAGCCGTAGGCCCCGGCAAGCATTCTACCTCAACACCCGCCTCCACACATGCGCGCACCAGCAAGAATCCCGGATCGGAAATCGCAGGCGTACCCGCATCGGAGACCAATGCTATCGTCTCACCACTCTTCAGACGTTCAACCACCGACTCCGTTGTCTGGTGTTCGTTGAACTTATGGTGGGAAAGCATTTTCTTCTCTATTTCAAAATGCTTGAGCAACACGCTTGTTGTTCTCGTATCTTCCGCGAGGATCAGGTCCACTTCCTTCAATACTCTGACCGCCCTCAACGTCATGTCCTCTAAATTGCCAACTGGCGTAGGCACGAGGTATAGTTTCCCCACGCATTTCATGAAAACCTATCCTCCAACAACCTCATGAAGTCCGCAACAGCCTCATCTTCCTCGTTCCACGAGAAATTCAGCTTCACATAATCCGTCGCTTCCCGCAATGATTCCATCGCATCCAATGCTGCTATCGTCGTCGACATCAACTCGGCATTCCCCCCAAACAACTCGTTCATATAACGAATACGGTCATTCAACGTGATTGCCTTCCTGATAGATTGGACGAAACGGCTTTCAACCCGCTTCGACGACCGATTAGCATCCAATACCGTGCGAACATTCCCTCCCTCATGGGCATGCGTCTTCACTTCAGAGCGAACAGACACATCGTGTTTTTCCTTTGGAAGTTCGCAACTACGCTTGGCAGATATGCTCTCCGCCACTGGCGCAGAGACCTCAGCTGACTGATATTCAACGTTTTCTACCACTTTCTCCAGATGTTTCTCTTCCACGGCCTCCGCCTTCGGAGCTTCGTGTACTTGTTTCGGGGTGACCTCTACCGGCCTCGGAGCCACTTTCGCCTCCGCCTCGACCGTCTGATCCTTGACAATCCCGACCTCAGGGGAAACCTCCCGATCCGGGACCTCCACCCTTTGGGATGAGGAACTTCCCTCTTGGCATGATTCCAGCATCTCTATCCTCCGCAATAACGTAGAAACCTTCCCTTTCGCCAAACTCAACACAGAAGCCGGGACACTAGCCATCTCCGACATCCCGCTGCATAATAGCGAAATTTCTTTTACATCCTCCGATATTAGACTCATCAAATCCTTGCTGTCCATACGCTCTGTCTAAAAATTTTCTTTTCAGTTCCCAAAACCTTCACGAATTTATGAGAAACTCTGTATATTTGCAAATAACCGCGTAAAGGTATAAAAAAACTTTACCAAACATACCAAATTGATTTCATTTTTTGTGATGAACACACCATTTTCAAAACCATTCACACTGGATAGAACCGTCAGAACACTGATTATTATCGCCCTAATCATAGGAATCATTCTATTAATCAGATATTTAAGCCCGGTCCTCGTCCCTTTCTGCTTGGCATGGCTCTTGGCTTACCTAATTTACCCTATCGTATATTTTATTCAAAAAAAACTGCGCGTGGGCAATAAAAGCGTCTCCATCCTTCTCGCTTTGGCGGCTATTACGGGCATAATCACCTTCCTCGTATGCTTTTTCGCACCCCAATTCGTCGAGGAAGCAGTGAAGCTGAAGAACTTTTTGGTCGAATATTCCTCCAACAACAACGAGAACGGTATCATTCCCCACCGCTGGGAAATATTCCTGCAAAATCTTATCCGCAACTACAACCTCGCTGAAATTGTGGACCGCGACGACTTCCTCGACATCGTGAAGAGTGTCTCCCCTCATGTCTGGTCGCTCGTCACTAGCTCCGTCAACCTCACCGTGAGCATCTTCGCTATGCTCATCACGGGCATATACCTCTTCTTTATCCTAAGGGACTACAGAAAGATCACGCAATACTTCAGTGCGCTGATTCCTCCGAAATACAGGACCTTCGCACAAACACTATACAGGGACATAGAAGTGGGTATGAAGCAATATTATAGGGGCCAGGCGCTGGTCGCCATTTTCGTGGGCATCCTCTACACCACGGGCTTCGTCATCATCGACCTGCCTATGGCGCTCACCATGGGTCTCATCATCGGCACGCTGAACATGGTCCCTTACCTGCAGGTGATAGGCATTCCGCCTTGTATCTTGCTGGCGCTTGTGCATGCCGCAGAGACGGGCCACTCGCCTTGGATTCCCCTGCTGTCGCTCCTTGCCGTTTTCGTCATCGTGCAAATCATTCAGGACGGTTACCTCGTTCCTAAAATCATGGGCAAGAGGATGGGGCTCAACGCGGCGGTCATCCTGCTCTCCCTCTCCGTCTTCGGCATGATGTTCGGCATCCTAGGGTTCATCATCGCCCTGCCGGCTACTTCCCTGATAATCTCCTATTACAAAAGATATATTCTTTCTCGCTACTATAGCACCCCGACCAATGAGTCGCAAGAATACATAGAGGAGGAAAATCAATGAACAACGAATGGATTACCCGCATCATAGAGGTTCTGAAGGGGAAATACCCGGAACGGGAGGCGAAGAACATCGCCTACCTCACCTTGCAACATATCTGCGGATGCAATATGGTGGATTTGCTCATGGGCAAACATGACTACCTGACGGAGGAACAAACCGCACAAATGGAGGATCTCCTCTACAGACTCTCCCAGGGGGAACCTATCCAATACATCCTCGGCGAGGGTGAGTTCCACGGCCTCACCTTCGAAGTGAACAAAAGCGTACTTATCCCCCGCCCGGAAACGGCAGAGCTAGTGAACTGGATCTGCGACGACTTCGGCGACAAAAACGCCTCGTTCCTCGACATCGGAACGGGTAGCGGATGCATCGCCATCACCCTGAAATACCTGAACGCTCAGTTCGACGCCAACGCGACCGACATATCCCCGCTTGCCCTAAACACGGCCATGCGGAACGCAAAAAGACTCTGCACCGACGTGAGCTTCATCATAGACGACATCCTACATCCTCAGACGGAGTTCGAACCGCTGGACTTCATCGTGAGCAATCCTCCCTACATCACGGAAGGAGAGAAGGCCCAAATGAGACAGAACGTGCTGGACTACGAACCTCACTCCGCCCTCTTCGTCGGGGGGGACGACCCGTTGCTCTTCTACCGCGCCATCGCGAACTACGGGCTCTCACACTTAAAGAATAATGGGTTCCTCTATTTCGAAATCAACGAGCAGTTCGGCAAGGAGATCCAACAAATGCTGGAGGACCACGGCTACAGGGAGGTTGTCATAAAAGAGGATATGGAAGGAAAAGAAAGAATGGTGAGATGCAAAAAGAAATAACATACGAACAGGCTAAGTCTAAATTGGAAGCGCTCTGCTCCCAAAGGGAACTCTGCGAAAAGGATGTGCGGGACCGCCTACAACGATGGGGCGTCGGCATCGACGAGGGCGACAGGATCGTCAAACACCTCATCCAAGAACGGTACGTGGACGACGCCCGTTTCGCCCGTTTCTTCGCAAAGGATAAGCATAACCTCTCCCACTGGGGGAAGACGAAGATCACTTTCGAACTACGGAGCAGGAGAATTCCTTCCGCCATCATCGAGGAGGCCATCGCACAAATACCCGACGAGGGCTACGAGGAGCAGTTGGAGGAGATGCTCGTGAAGAAAAAGAAGAGCATCAAGGCCGGCAAGCCCTACGAGATAGGCGCCAAACTGATCCGCTTCGGGCTCTCCAGAGGATATGAGAGCAGACTTGTCATCGATACAGTAAAAAGAATCATCAAAACAGATAACGATACGTCAGATTATGAATTTGAATTGGATAACATTTAAGGGAATGTTCGCGGACAGTCCGCTGTGGAAGAAAATCATTTTATTCATCTTCCTCCTCATATTTTGCACGGTTACCATGGCTTCACTAGCCAAACTCATCTGCTTTGTGGCTGGTTGGGACCCCAACAGCGTGGAAGCGTTAAAGACAAAGAACCTAATGAGTTCGTCAGGAATGTTCATCGTGGCTCCAGTTCTTTTCGTATTCCTGACAAAGAATGAAGTCGCAAATTATTTTAAGCTGAAATTGGTCGATCCAAGGATCATTTTCCTGAGCATACTG
Source organism: Paludibacteraceae bacterium (assembly GCA_045226255.1). GTDB lineage: Bacteria > Bacteroidota > Bacteroidia > Bacteroidales > Paludibacteraceae > UBA1181. The sequence goes on from JBGVCG010000010.1 coordinate 153,569, forward strand.
GCAATCTGCACGGTCTATCCTTTCATCTCGGTCTCCGCCGCTTGGAACGAAGGAATGCATCTGCCAGATGCCTTGCAAAGCGTGGAGGATTGGATGAAGCACTACGAAGAATTGCTGAAGGACACTACATTGAGAATGTTGGGTTCAAGCAGCATTTCCCAACTCATTTCCAACTTGATCATCATCGCTTTGATTCCCGCCATTGGGGAGGAACTGACATTCCGTGGTGTGATCCAACAGAGTTTCGTCAAATATCTCAAGAACGAGCATGTGTCCGTATGGCTAGCAGCCATAATCTTCAGCGCCATCCACCTGCAGTTCTACGGATTTTTTCCTAGGATGTTCCTCGGTGTGTTGCTTGGTTATATATTCCTCTACGGGAAGAGCCTGATCGCCTCGATTTTCTGCCACTTCATGAACAATGCGGTTATCATCATCTACGCCTACGTGAGCGATCCTGAGACAGCATTGGCCTCCGAATCATCCCAAGACATGACGCACGGAACCATCGCCGCAAGCATTCTACTACTTTGCGTGACGGCCTTCATCCTAATGAGGATTAAGAATATCAGTGATAAAAAAAAGGAAGCGGTTTAACGCAATGATTACTTACCCAAGAGGTTCATGAACTCCTCGCGGGTCTTGGCGGTGTTGAACGCTCCTGTGAAGTCGGACGTGGTGGTGATGGAATGCATCTTCTCCACGCCACGCATCTGCATGCACATGTGTTGCGCCTCGATGACGACCATAACACCCATTGGATTCAACGTCTCTTGGATACAGTCCTTGATTTGAGTAGTGAGACGCTCTTGGATCTGCAAACGGCGGGAGAGTATCTCCACAACACGGGCGATCTTACTCAGTCCGGTTATCTTCTTGTCAGGTATATATGCCACGTGCGCCTTGCCGAAGAAAGGCAATAGGTGATGCTCGCACAAGGAATAGAAATCGATATCCTTCACGATGACCATCTGCTTGTAATCCTCTTCGAACACTGCGGATTCCAAGACCTCACGAGGATCTATCTTATAGCCATAGGTCATGAACTGCATCGCCTTAGCGACACGCTCGGGGGTCTTCTTCAAGCCTTCGCGGTTCACATCCTCTCCCAATAGAGTGATCGCCTCCGCATACAGGGGAGCCAACTTCTCCGTCAACTCCTTGCTTGGGTATCTTGCGATTTCCCAAGGCTTTATTTGCAAATCATCGTTCATTTTCTTTTTACTTTTCGAGACGGACATCACGGGCCTCATCATCGACCACAAACACCTCTCCCGTCATTTCCGGGAATTCGGACAATATATTTTGGGCAAACACCATCGCCTCCGTCTGCACACGGAAATCACCCAGACGTAGTTTCCAGAATGGGGATGAGAAAGTGAGGTAAGAGGTGACGTTAGGATATTTTGTTTTTATCTTTTTTTCTCGTTCCATAGCCTCCACCTTAGACTTCTTCGGAAGGTTACCCATATAGACCTGGACACGATAACCAGAAAAAGTCACGTAGGCTTTTTCATCATTGGCGGAGAGCTTCTTCCTCATCAAGGACTTCATCTTCGGGTCTTGTTTTATCACCACCTTTCCACTCCCCGCAGGGGTCTTGGACAAGGTCTCGAACACATCCGTGTAAGGCTTCTTATTCGAAGACTTGGTCGTTTGGGCACAAAGAGAAAAACTCATACCACATGCGACTATCAAAACAAGAATTTTATGCCACATATACATTCAATTTAAATCCAGCACAAAAATACATAATCTTATTCAAAAACGCAAAAACAATAAAAGCATACTCCCTCTTCCTCTCCCATGTTCCGTCTCCCCGTTCCGTCCTTTCATCGGGGATTCCATCCCCGCCTCCTTATCTCTCCCCCCTTCACCAAGGATTCCGTCCCAGCCCCTCCCTCTCTCATTCCCTCCCCCCGTTCCGTCCTTTCATCGGGGATTCCATCCCCGCCTCCTTATCTCTCCCCCCCCTTCCCTCCCCAAAAAGTTCCATCCCCCCCCCGTCTAAAAAAATCACTATCTTTGTTCCGTTAATTCAGCGGGAATTCCATTCCCGCCCAAACCACAACAACAATGGAAAAAGAAACCTTCTCCTGGCTACAACCCGGTGCCTGGCGCAAACCATGCATAGTACACGTAACAATGGCCGCCAAAGACAGACAACCCCTCTTTGGCACCCTCTCCCACAACGGCTCCAATGCCTACGTAGAGAAGTCTCCTCTCGGCTGGATACTAGTCAACCAACAAAAGAAAATGCTTACACTATGTCCCGAAATCAAAATCCTAGCGGACAAGGTCATGCCCGATCATCACCACATTGTGCTTCAAGTGATGCGGAGCATGCGACGCAGCGTCAAAGAAGTGGTGCGTGGATATATGCAGGGTTGCAAGGCGGAAGCCCGAAAACTCGGATTCGAAGGAAACATTTACGACGACGTCCCTTTTTACCGTGTTCTCACACACAAAGGGCAATTACGTTCAATGATTAATTACGTGTACGCCAACGCAGAACGTGCCTGGCAACGGAAACAAAACCCCTACCTCTTCCAGATACGCAGACAAACTAATGTCTGTGGATTAACCTTCACATCGCTAGGCAACCATTTCCTACTCGATTGGGCGGATCGCCAAATAATCGAGGTGTCACGAAATGCAAACGCAGAATACATAGAACAGCTATTACAACATGCGCTGACAGCCGCACAAAACGGTGCGATCACATACACTGCCGCCATTAGCAAAGGCGAACAAACCATCGCCCGCAACCTGCGGGAACAGGGTTTCCCTCTGGTTATACTTCTCAACGATGGATTCCCGGAGGCAGAATCGCCTCACGAAAAATACTACAAACCAGGCGGTGTATATTTCGAGGCGTGCGCCAAAGGTCATCTTTTACTCCTAGAACCAACCGAGCAAACCTTCACCACACCCTCAGTTGCTACAAGCACATTAGCAACACTTCAACGCAAAGCAAAAGAGAAACACCTAACATATTCCCCCATTCCCACATCATCCCAACGCTACCGTTTCGTAGCCCTCAACAAAATCGCCCGAATACTATGCAACCAACCAACAGATTAAATCCCCCCTGTTCCGTCCCTTAAGCGGGGATTCCATCCCCGCGCTCCTCATCCTCGTTCCTATCTCCGTCCCTCATCTCCTCACCTTCCCCGACTCCGTCCTTTCAAACCGCACCACAAACTCCACCCTCTTAGGCATCTCATACGTAGAAAGGCGTTCCGACATCCGTCTCAGCAACCCGTCTGTAGCAAAGGGCTCAGACTCAATCCGCAACACCACACGCTGCCCGAACTTCTCATCCGCCTCGGAGGTGAAGTAGAACGGCACCTCCAGCAAATCTTCGACCTTCTTCTCCATCTTTTCAGGGAAGACCTTCACCCCGCCTGTGTTGATCACGTTGTCCCAACGACCCAGCCAGGAGAAGGAACGATCGGAATGAAGGCGCACGACATCATTCGTGACAAATGGAGAGCCTGCGAGGTAGTCGGCATGAATGACGAGGCATTCCCGCTCATCAACGGAGAAGCGCACATCCGGCAAGGCTTGGTACAGGGGTTCCTTGCCTGCCTCCAAAGGGGAAAGGGCCACGTGGGATACCGTCTCTGTCATGCCATAGGAGACGTATGGCTTCACCGGCAACAGGTCTAACCACTCGACCTCTGGCTGCTGGATCGGACCGCCTCCGACAAGGAGATGACGGACCCCCGCCATGCGTTCCTCCCCCTCCCCGCTCACGCGCAGGGCATGCACCTGCATCGGAACCATGGAGACAAGGTCGAATCGTCCTGCCACACGGGGCATCGAGGTAGCTGGCTCCACATAGAGGTTCAATCCGCCCACCAAGGCTCGCACCACCATCATCTTCCCTGCAATATAATTGGCAGACAGGCATAGCAGAATGGAATCCCCTCGCTTCAGCCCAAAGAAGGCATTGGTACGACGAGCGGACTCGCACATGGATCGTTTGGAGAGCTCTATCCGCTTCGGTTCGCCCGTGGAGCCGGAGGTATGGCCCACCACAAAGTCACGGTCGTCCCACCAAGCCGACAGGAAATCGGCCAGCGCCTCATCACAGCCTGGGATGGCGAGTACTTTGCCCCTATCACGCATGTCGGCCTCCATCAAGAGGGTGTCGTTTATGTTCAACGTCATCATGTTCAAGAAGATTAAAGAAAGAAAAAGCCCGGACAACAAGCCCGGGCTTTGAAGGTATAATTACTAAGAATTAGCAGTTCTCTGCGAAATACTTAATAGTTCTAACCATTTGAGAAGTGTAAGAGTTCTCGTTGTCGTACCAAGAAACGACTTGTACTTGATAAGTGTTGTCGTCGATCTTAGAAACCATTGTTTGAGTAGCGTCGAACAATGAACCGAACTTCATACCGATGATATCAGAAGAAACGATCTCATCCTCAGTATAACCGTAAGACTCAGTTTGAGCAGCCTTCATTGCAGCGTTGATACCCTCCTTAGTGATATCCTTACCCTTAACAACAGCGATCAAGATAGTAGTAGATCCAGTTGGAGTAGGGATACGTTGTGCAGAACCGATCAACTTACCGTTCAACTCAGGGATAACCAAACCGATAGCCTTAGCAGCACCAGTTGAGTTAGGAACGATGTTCTGAGCACCTGCACGAGAACGACGGAGATCGCCCTTACGTTGAGGACCGTCCAAGATCATTTGGTCGCCAGTGTAAGCGTGGATCGTAGACATGATACCTGATTGGATTGGAGCGAACTTGTTCAATGCTGCTGCCATAGGAGCCAAGCAGTTAGTAGTACAAGAAGCTGCAGAGATGATGTTATCGTTCTTAGTCAAAGTCTTGTGGTTAACGTTGTAAACGATAGTAGGAAGGTCGTTTCCTGCAGGAGCAGAGATAACAACTTTCTTAGCACCAGCGTTGATGTGAGCTTGTGCCTTATCTTTTGAAGTATAGAAACCAGTGCACTCCAATACTACGTCTACATTGTATTTCTTCCAAGGGCAGTTGTTTGCGTCAGCCTCCTTAGAGATCTTGATTTCTTTTCCGTCAACGATGATAGAATCCTCTGTAGAATCTACAGTGTGCTTTCCCTCACCGAACTTGCCAGCGAAACCACCTTGTGCAGTGTCATACTTCAAAAGGTGAGCCAACATCTTAGGGCTAGTCAAGTCGTTGATTGCAACTACCTCATAACCATCTGCCTCAAACATCTGACGGAATGCAAGACGTCCAATACGTCCGAAACCATTAATAGCAACTTTTACCATTTTTAATTTATATTAATGTTAAACAAAAATTAGTCTCTAACTAAAACTACTCTCTTTTTTACTTACTTCAATACAACAAACAACCAGTCTACACAAAAACAACGTGACGCACGACTAGAAACAGCCGCACGACGACGATTTGCATGCCACAGCGATCACCGCCACAACGATGAGCGCAACGACTAATTTGATATATTTTACGAGAGAATCACGCATTCTGTTGAAGCTCAATCACCTCAGTATGCATATTCCCGTAACCTGGACAAAGTTGTTGCTTGCAAGCACTCATTGCCAATAGCAATAATGCAGCTGCGATAACCATCTTAATTGTTCTCATAACGTATCAAATTATTAATTACCATTCAATAGTGCAAATTTACTTTTTTATTTTATTCGTTGTTTATCCGAAAGCGTTTTTTTGTCGAATTTTGCAAAAAAAGATTTTTTATATACCACAGCATACGACAAACCGCTAATTATCAACGACATCGCAAATAAAATAAATTCCACACACGTCGACTGGGGCAACATTGCAATGAGCAACACATAGCCCACACAAAACAACAAATCCAACCCAACCGCCACCTGGGCGAAACGATTCCGCGCCCCTACGGCGACTATACCCGCAACAATCAAATGCAACGGATTCACCCACATCAGGTTGAAGTTCGGGAACGTACATTCATGCGTGGAGAAGAATGTCAGGAAAAAGATCAACACGCCCGCCAACCCCATCGCCAGGAAAAGAACTGTTCCATAAACCCGCACATAGGCCTTGCATATCGCACGCCATGCGAAGAAAAGGGAGACCAACGAAAGAAGAAGCAACAGCAAAGCAACTGCCATAGGGGTGGTGAGGAACGACTCTTCCTTAAACGCCCTCGGCTGTGGTTTCCACACTTGTGCCTTCTTCCGCACCAACGGACGACGGTCGCCCGACTGGTCCACAATGGTGGCACTGTCCAACTGCGCCATCAGCTCCACCGGCAAGAATGAAATCATAGAGTCTGGTATCACCGCATCGGCTCCGCTTCCCAAACTGAGGTCGATGCCTATCCGCAACCAAGGTGTGGAGGCGCATAGCGCATGGACCTTGTCTCGGTAACTCTCCGTATTCCCTACCGGCACGTACGTTATTCCATCCATGCAACGTTCCAACAGTCTCCGTGGACGTGTCGCACAGTTGTCCGAAAAGAATTTATACCGGTAATATTTGTTCTCTGGTTTCGTGTTCTCCACCAAGGCAATCCGCACCTTCTCCGCCTCCTCATCCGTCAGATTCAGCTCCTGCAGGTAGGCATAGCAGTTCTTCCAAATAATCTCTTCGGTGGTGTTCTGCGGATGGTCCGTCTCCAAGCAATAATCGGTCTCCCCCGCAAGGAACTTGTACACGAAATCGTCGGAGAAATCAAACACACCATAGTTGTACACCACACTGGTGGAGTCGGTCGACACCAACAACGCCGTATGTCCCCACACCGTATAGACAGCCCTCTCACTCGGATAGGTGGTGATCACATAGACGGACGTCTTAGCGCTCGACACGAACGAAAGAGAAATAAGGAACAAAAGCAATAGGAACCTATGCCTCACAACAATAGAAATTTAATGCCGAATTATTTGATTATAATGCGCTGAACGATATTCTCAACACGCACCACATAAAAGCCTTTTTTCAGGTCCAACGATATCTTCTCATCGTCGTTGGTCGTCTCGACGGAGAGCACCGGCACACCCAACATATTCATCACCTCCACCTTCGTGCCTTCCTTGACACCGGAGAGGTATAAATAGTTGCCGGAGAAAGAGATCGAGATAGTGTTCGCCTTCCCCACTTGCTGTTCCTCACGCACCTCGTTCCCACCCTTCACGGTCTGGGAGAAGGCAACCGTAGGAGCCATCAACATGAGCAAAAATAATATGTGAGCGAATCTCTTCATAAACCTTCTTCTTTTCCGCAAAAATAATGTCTACAATCGTGAATTCAAAATTATTTTACAATTTTTAATTCGACAACACAATAAAATAATGCTTTTAGTGTTGTAGAACATCCTTTTCGTATGCGCTGATCACTTTCCTCCACTCGTCGGAGATAGGCAGGGAGACGTTGGTCTTAGGGTCGAAACCGCACATGATGGTGCGGCAAACGCTCTTCACCCGCTGGGTTTTCTCGTCATACAACTCCTGAACGAGCTTCACGCTCTTGTTGCCTATTTCGTAGATCTTTGTCTTGACCACGATATTATCCCCCATGAAAATAGGCGATTTGAAGTCCACATTCACATTCACGATCACCAACGCCATGTCGCCGTGACCGATCCCTTGCTTGTCCAACTCCTCGAAATAGGAGACCTTCCCCAAATCGAAGTAGGAAAGGATGACCGCATTGTTCACATGTCCGTAGAGATCCACATCGTTGAAACGGATCTGCACCCCCACCTTATGGTTGAACTTCACCGCCTCTGCCTCAAAAACAGAATTTTCCATTTATTTGTCAGTTAACATATTTATCATAAAAAAACTATATCATCGATCACTGAAGTCCCCACCTTCCCGTTCAACCGTTCCACCAAGGTGCTTCGGCTCATCAACAGGTCGTTTTTCAGCAACGGGGAGGTCAACTTCACGAAGAGCTTGCGTCCGCTCAGATAGACGTTGTTGGTGTACCGCCCGATGTTTCCGCCGCCCAGTTTGCGCCACTCCTCCAGCACCTGCTGCTCTGCGATGCGTTTGCCGAGCTCCCCCTGATGGAGGAAATCCTCGATATAACCGCCCAAGTGTTCCGGAGTCTTGGCCTTCATCGTTTCACGTCCATTAGTTGTTCCACCACGCCATCCTCCACCCTGAAGAGCAGGTACTCGCAGCCGGACTTCTCCAAAATGGAGGAGAGGTGCTCCCTGTCGGTGTCGGAGATGAATACCTGCCCGAAACGATCGTCCCTCAGCAATTGTAGGATCCGGCTCACGCGCTGGGCGTCAAGTTTGTCGAATATATCGTCCAAAAGCAATATAGGGCGTACCCCACTCTGTTCCTTCAGGAAGTTGAACTGCGCCAGTTTCAGGGCGATCAGGTATGTCTTGTTCTGTCCCTGCGAGCCGATGCGTTTGATGGGAAGTCCGCCCATCTCCATGTCGAGGTCGTCCTTATGGATGCCCTTCGTGGAGTAGCCGATGACGAAGTCACGGTCACGGGTCATCCTCAGCTGTTCCTCGAACGGAAGGGAATCCTGCAAGTGTGAGCGATACGTGAGCCCCACCTGCTCCTTCCCATCGGAGACGATTTGGTGGAATTCGGAGAAATGGGGCAGGAAATGTTCGATGAAATCGCTCCTTTTCGCGAAGATATAGGATCCATACTCCACCATCTGCGCCTCCAGCACATCGAGCAACAGGTCTTCCCTATTCTCCGCCTTGATCATCGCATTGCGTTGCGACAAGGCATTGTTGTAGGCCAAAAGGCAGGAGAGGTATTTCTTGTCATACTGCGAAATGAAGCCGTCCATGAACTTGCGGCGTTCGTCGCTTCCCTCCTGGATCAGGACACCGTCCGCAGGCGAGATGAGCACCAGCGGCAAGAGACCGATATGGTCGGAGAGCTTCTCGTACTCCTTCTTGTCGCACTTGAAATGCTTCTTCTGGCGGCGCTTCAGGTCGCAATGGATATCCACGTTCCGATCGCCCCGCTCATACTTGCCCTCCAGCATCATGAACTCCTCGTCGTGCGTGATGTTCTGGCTGTCGATCGCATTGCAGTGGCTCTTGCAGAAAGAGAGGTAGTAGACCGCATCCAACAGGTTCGTTTTGCCCATGCCGTTATTGCCCACGAAGCAGTTGATCTTAGGGGAAAACATAAGATCCGCTTCCCGGATATTCTTGTAATTCAATATGCGAAGGCGGGACAAAAACATAGCGTATCACAAAGCAACAGGTCTCCGCCGATGGTTCGAAAACCCCTGCGGAGACCTGTTCGTTCTTACTTATTCAAATAAGCCAGCACATTCTTCTCGATGCGGTTCCCGAGAGCGGACATGTCCGTCTCCTTCTGGAACTTCTCGCCGACGATGTTCTCGTACAACTCGATGTAACACTCCGAGATGGACTTCACGATGGCGCTGGTCATCTCAGGCACCTTCTGGCCGGCCTTTCCTTGGAATCCGTTGTCCATCAACCACTCGCGGACGAACTCCTTGGAGAGTTGCTTTTGAGGCTCGCCCTTAGCGAAGCGCTGCTCATAGCCATCCGCATAGAAGTAGCGGGAAGAGTCTGGCGTATGGATCTCGTCCATCAAGTAGATGGTTCCGTTAGCCTTACCGAACTCATATTTCGTGTCCACGAGGATCAAGCCACGCTTAGCGGCGATCTCCGTGCCGCGTTGGAAGAGAGCCAACGTGTACTTCTCCAACACCTCGTAGTCCTCCTTGGAGATCAAGCCACGGGAGAGGATTTCCTCTTTGGAGATATCCTCGTCGTGCTGACCGATCTCAGCCTTCGTGGTAGGGGTGATGATCGGGGTCGGGAACTTCTGGTTCTCCTTCATGCCCTCAGGGATCTTCACGCCGCAGATCTCACGCACACCGCTCTTGTAGGCGCGCCATGCGCTACCGCAGAGGTAACCGCGGACGATCATCTCGACTGGATAACCCTCGCAACGGATGCCAACCGTCACCATAGGGTCCGGAGTCGCCAATTTCCAGTTAGGGCAAATATCCTTGGTGTCGTCCAAGAACTTAGCGGCGATTTGGTTCAGCACCTGTCCCTTGAAAGGAATACCCTTAGGGAGGATCACGTCGAAGGCGGATATCCTATCCGTAGCCACCATCACCAACTTATCGTCACCGATACTATACACATCTCTGACCTTCCCGTTGTAGACAGACTTCTGTCCAGGGAATTCAAAACTCGTTTTTACCAATGCGCTTTCCATATCCAATATTTTTGTTTGATTGTTTCTGTTCCGAATCGGCCGCCTCAGCGTTCCGCAGCTCCTCCTGTCTCTTCTTACGTTCCTCCGTGGCCTTGTCGTAGGCCTCCACGATGCGTTGCACCAGCGGGTGGCGGACGATATCCTTGACGTCGAACTGCACCTTCGCCACACCGTCCACATCCTGGAGGGTCTGGAGGGCGTCGATCAAGCCCGACTTCTGGTTAGGCGGCAGGTCGATCTGGGAGATGTCACCGGTGACCACGATCTTACTGTTCACGCCCATACGGGTGAGCAGCATCTTGATCTGCTGGGTGGTCGTGTTCTGAGCCTCGTCCAGGATGATGAAAGAGTCGCCAAGCGTACGTCCACGCATGAAGGCGAGCGGAGCGATCTGTATGGTGCCGTTCTCCATGAACTCGCGGAGCTTCGTGCCCGGCACCATGTCCTGCAAAGCGTCATAGAGCGGTTGCAGATAAGGGTCGATCTTCTCCTTCATATCGCCCGGCAGGAATCCCAGCTTCTCGCCAGCCTCAACAGCGGGGCGGCTCAGGACGATGCGGCGCACCTCCTTGTTCTTCAAGGCGCGCACGGCCAAGGCGATCGCCGTGTAGGTCTTACCGGAACCCGCCGGACCCGTAGCGAAGAGGAGGTCGTTCTTCTCGTATTCCGCCACGAGGCGTTTCTGGTTCGGTGTGCGGGCCACGATCGGTTTTCCGCTCACGCCGTAGATGATCAGGTTCTTATCCGCCACATTCTCAGGCTGCGTTTTTCCTTTGATGAGGTCGATCACCACCTCCTCCGACAAGGCGTTGTATCGGGCGCAATACTGCTCCATGAGGGCGAAAGCCTCCTCGAAGCGGGCAATCTCCTCCTCGTCGCCGATGCACTTCACAGCGTTTCCGCGCGCCACAATTTTCAGCTTGGGCAACAAGTTCTTAATCGCATGGATATTGCAATTGTTCACACCGTAGAAGATTACGGGATCAGCATTCTCTATAAGGAAAATCTTCTCTATCATCAACCCAAAAAAGTCTTTTCGATTTTATGGTGCAAAGATAATTAAAAATTAAGAGTTAAGAGTCATGAAAGAAGAATTATGGGAATGGGGAAATAGAATATTGTAAAACATTAACAACCAAAATATTACCGCACATTAAAACCACAAAACGGCGGAAGGCATGCACCCTCCGCCGTAGATAATCCGCAAATCCTCAGATTACAACTCCATCCGCGCCGAGGCGGACAGTATCCGCCCGTTAGAGAAGAAGTAAGTCACCGTCAGCTGACATGCCTGGGGATGGGAGGTTTGAGGAATGGAAAATACCCCTGTATTATACAGCCCATAATAATGTGCGCATAACAATGTACGATTCGCTTGAGTCAACTCTGCAACCTTCTTATCAGAGTCAATCCCGATTCCGACTCTCTCCTCGGAATAATCACTGAGCACACATTCTCCATACGAATACGTTTCTATGCCCACGACATCAGACAAATCACTTCCCGCAGGATGGTCTTTATCATAATCTGTGCTTGAGATTATGGATATTGAATCAATAGGATACGCCAATGCCCAATTCCCCACAATAGGAACATTTCCATTATATGAAGTGTCTTTGTACACAATCGCCATAGAGTCGAATAACCTTGCACGTTCTGAGAGTTCTTCCTCGTTTAAATTTCTGAACTCAAGCCCAGCCTCTAAACCATGGCCTACCGCAAGACCTTCCGTACGAACATAAAACAGGATTCTAGAAGAATCACATTCATGTCTTATGCTCATTTCTTCAGGGAAAACATACCGTGTGACCATGTTTTTCGATTTAACGACCCAATCCTTCTCGTCCCCATTTTCACGTTCCTCTTCACTCTCACAACTACTCATCGAGAGGGCAAAAGCACCTCCCAAAAAGAGGACCATCATTTCTCTAAATAATTTTTTCATAAAATCACCTCCTTGCTATGTATATTGTTTGTTTATATTGATAATCATAGGTTCCCGGATCAAAACAACCTGCCGCATAATAGTCATCGTGGATTCCATTCCAACCCCAATTAACACTTAAAAAGCTATTAGAATAGGACGAAGACAAATACCTTATTGCGGTGACATCCGTAACGGTATTTACCGTATACGAATAACTTTTTATTGTAGTAGTCTTATAACCATCTATCACCCACACATGTCCATCAGAATAGATTGGCGTATAAGAATCCGTCGTTTTAACAGTAATCCCCAATATCTTTTTCTTCTTTTTCGCTTTCTTCATCGTCATCACTCTAAATCCAGAAGCAATCACAGGAATCTGAGAATCCAAACAAGACTTAACTTGGTCCCAATTATAATCCGATGGATTAGACGTTTGATATCCTAATGTTCTTAGCCACGTAAGCGTATTATCCATATTCGCACCACTTCCCTCACATCCATATGACATTTCAACATGCGTTCCGATCAATTGTACCAACCTAGCAATAGAATTCCGAGCAGGAACAGAAACATACTCGGCACAAGAAGAATACTTCATGTCTTTCCAATTAAACGAATAGCCATCAAGAACTTTCGGGAACTCATAATACGCCATTATCTGCGCTGTAGCAATCGCCACACAGCCTGCCAACATATGGCCACCAGAAGGACATAAAGGCACATAACTATTATATGGGGCATCCTGTCCCCACTTTGTATTAATCAAAGGAGCCACACTCTCCTCCGAAACCAAATCATACTTCCCCGTATAAATGCGTCGCAAGGCAACAGTGTCATCCTTCAGTTGCACTTCTGCTTTCTGTCGAAGGGAATCCTTTTCCGCCTCAAATTGTCGTATCGAACCAATCAGATAGTCCTCCATGTTCGCCAAAACCATCGCCAAACCAGGGTTTTCCACCTCATCGCCCAGCGTGCCTTCGCCCACATACGCCAAAATCGGGCACCCCACACGATCGTCCGCACAGATAATTGCGAAACCCGCACTGTCGGCGAAGTTACACACATAAGCCAACGTGTCTGGAATAGGCACTTCATCACCCGAACCCGAACGAAGAGTGGTCTCCTCCGAACAAAGCGCACGAACCTCGCCTATCGTTCTTGCCTTACCCGACTTGAGGCCATCACCATCACCCGCAAACAGGGATGACGCATCCAGCGCCAACTCTTTCGCCTCGTCCACACCAATCGTATGGCAAGAGGAGAACAACGCCCTGAAATTTAAGGGAGATTCTTCTTTCTGCTCCTGCGGAAGATTTGAGGAATCATCTCGGATCTCCTCCACCGCATCATCTTTCTCACATGACATGAACTGACTTGCCGCCAAAATCATAATGGGACATAGCAGCATTAGCAAACATGGCTTTTTTTCTCTTCTTAACAACATAATCTAAACAATCTAAAATTAACAATATAAAAACACAGTAAACATTTTCCCGAACCACTAATATTTATTTTCCAGAAAATTCTCTCATCAGCTGTTTCAACTCTGCAAATATATAAATTATTCACAAAAACAATACGTTTGTTTGAAAATATCACACACAAAATACACAAATTTATCTGCACATATATAATTTATCGGCTACTTGCGCCACCCTTTTTGGGGTCAGTCTATCCACAGTTTCATTTCGTGTTCCACTATAATTTAGCAACCTCGAACTAACGTTTCATAATTCTTAATTTTTAACTCTTAATTCTAATTTATTAGTTACCTTCGCGTCCAAAATCAAAAAAGGAAAAAGTCATGGCACAAAAACCCTCCATACCAAAAGGAACGAGAGACTTCGCACCCATCGAAATGGCGCGTCGTAATTACATCTTCAACACCATCAAAGAGGTGTTTCGTCTATACGGATTCCAACAAATAGAGACCCCGGCGATGGAGAACCTCTCCACCCTGATGGGCAAATACGGCGACGAGGGCGACAAGCTCCTCTTCAAAGTGCTCAACTCGGGCGACTTCCTGGCGGACGTGGAACAAGCGGAACTGGAAAGCCGCAACTCCGTGAAACTGATCAAGAAGATCTCGGAGAAGGGTCTGCGCTACGACCTCACGGTGCCTTTCGCACGCTTCGTCGTCATGAACCGTGACAAGCTCAGCTTCCCTTTCAAACGCTACCAGATACAGCCCGTATGGCGCGCCGACAAGCCGCAGAAGGGCCGCTACCGTGAGTTCTACCAGTGCGACGTGGACGTGGTCGGAAGCGACTCGCTCATGAACGAAGTGGAGCTGATGCAGATCGTGGACGAGGTGTACCGACGCCTCGGTGTGAACGTCTGCATCAAGATCAACAACCGTAAGATCCTCACGGGCATCGCGGAGGTGATCGGACAAGCGGACAAAATCGTGGACATCACCGTGGCCATCGATAAACTGGACAAAATAGGCTTGGAGAACGTCAACGCCGAACTGGCGGAGAAGGGCATCCCTGCCGAATCCATCGAGAAACTACAACCTATCATCCTGCTTCAAGGCTCGAACGAGGAGAAGCTGAAGACCATCCGTGAAGTGCTCGCCACCTCGGAGATCGGTCTGAAGGGCGTGGAGGAGATCTCCACCATCCTCGAACACATACAACTCCTTGGCATACAGACCAAGGTGGAACTGGACTTGACCCTCGCCAGAGGTCTGAACTACTACACGGGCGCCATCTTCGAGGTGAAGGCGCTCGACGTGCAGATCGGCAGCATCACAGGCGGCGGACGTTACGACAACCTCACCGGCGTTTTCGGCATGGAGGGTGTCTCAGGCGTGGGCATCTCCTTCGGTGCGGACCGTATCTACGACGTCCTGAACCAATTGGACCTCTACCCTGCCGAAATGCTCCAATCGACCAAACTGATCTTCGTGACCTTCGGAAACGAGGAGCTCAAATACGCCATGCAATGCCTGAAGCAAGTGCGCGCAGCAGGCATCGCAGCTGAAGTATACCCTGAACCTGCCAAGATGAAGAAGCAGATGGGCTACGCCGACAGCAAGGGCATTCCTTTCGTGGCCATCATCGGCGACACGGAGATGAAGGAGCAGAAGATCATGCTCAAGAATATGACGACGGGCGAGCAAAACCTCGTCAGCGTGGAAGAGGCGATCCAAACACTGACGGGCAAATAAGGTCAACGGACAAAGGCGTCGACGATGATCAACTTCCTAAAGACATATGCGCTGTTCATCTCCATGATGATTGGTATCGTGTTCCATTTCATCTTCGTGGACGTCTCCTTCGTCACCAAATACTTCATGGACGAGCCGCTGAAGGACATCACCTTCATCACGAAATACATGCTGTTCCTGATGTTGCTGATTGTCTACTGCAAGGTGGATTTCCGCCAGTTCAAGTGGAAACGCTGGCATGTCATCCTGTTGACGATACAATTCACCGTCTGCATGCTCTTCTACCTGCTCGTCTTTAAATTCGACCTACGCATTGCGGAAGGCGGACTCATCTGTCTGCTGGCGCCCACCGCCACCTCCGCCCCTGTCATCACGGGGCTATTGGGAGGAACCGTGGCGGGCCTCATCACCTATAGTGTCTCCAGCAACCTGCTGGCGGCTTTCTTCGCGCCCCTCTACTTCTCGCTGATCGGGGCGCACGGCACGGGAGCGGAAGACCTCAGCTTCTTCGAGGCGTTCCTCATCATCTGCCAAAAAGCCTTCCCGCTCATCTTCGGACCATTCGTCTGCGCGTTGTTCCTGAAACGATTCATCCGCCCCGCCTATGATTTCCTGAGGAGGAAACAGGGCATATCCTTCTGGCTGTGGACCATCGCCCTCGTGCTACTGATGTCCCGCACGACGGCAGACCTATTGGCCATGGACCCCGTCGAGCGTCCGGCCGCCTTCAACATGGCGCTGATCGCTCTGTTCTGCTGCCTCGCACAATTCACCGCAGGAAGGAAACTCGGCAAGTTATACCACAACAAAGTGGCCAGCGGACAAGCCTACGGACAGAAAAACACGATCCTCGCCATCTGGATGGCGCAGACCTTCTTCAACCCTGTGGTCGCCATCGCACCCGCCACCTACGTGCTCTGGCAGAACCTCGTCAACTCCTACCAGTTGAGCAAGCATAGACGGGGCTTGAAAAAAGACCAGGAGTATTAAGAATTGGCTGGGGAATGTGCGTGTCACTACGCAACCTTACCCCCCAACGGGGCGACCACAACACAGGCAGGGGTGTTAACCCCTGTACAATAGAACCGCAGACAGCCCGAACCCGAAGGGGTGACACCCTAACGAATTAAGTAGCAAAAAACTTTTTTGACATCCACATTTCAGGAAAAATATTATCTTTGCGTTTGTGTGTAACCAATAAAGGCGACGCCCAAAAACAGCGTCACACAATCTGTATCAGGAAAACGCAAACAATTAACTTTTAACATATTCGGTATATGGGATTATTAAACGACGTATTTTCCACGATCTCCAAAGCGGCACAAAGCGATGCGGCCAAGGACATCATCAATTCAATCAGTAACGGGAAAGCCAAGGATGTCATCAACGCTATCAACGGAGGCGGACAAATAGACATCGCAGCAGGACTTAAGGCGGCCTTGAAAGTCGGCATCGAAACAGCCGCGGCCAACTTGGGAAAGAAAGACGGATTCCTTGCGGACGCGGCCGTGCGCATCGGAATACCTGAGGAGGCACTCTCCGTGTTCAACGCGGTACAGTCCCTCGCACAGAACCCAGCCTTCAACTCCCTGCTGAACTCCGCAGGCGCATCCATCCCTTCCTCCGACACCGTGATCACCCTGTTCAACCGTGCGGCGGAAGACGCAGCCCCTAAGTCAGTGGACATCTTCGCCAACGCCATCACCGGCATGGGTATAGCCGACGCCAAGAACATCCTCTTCGGTGCGGACAACGCCGCCACCACCTACCTGAAGGAGAACACCTTCACGCAGTTGCAGGATGCCTTCATGCCAGCCATCAACAACTCGCTCGGCTCCGTACAGATAGCCAACACCACCCCACTCGCGGCTTGGAATACATTCGCCACCTACAACAATAAGTTGGTGGAGATGATGGACAGCAAGACCGTGAAGGCAGGACTTGAGATGGCCAGGATGACCGGTCTGTTGAAGGACGAGTATTTCGAGAAGCTCTCCTCCATCAAGATCGTCAACACAGACTTGTCCGACTATATCACGGGGAAGGCCCTTTCAGGACTCTTCACGAAGGTTTCCGAGAAGGAGTTCGACATCCGTCACAATGCCAGCGCGCGCGTCAACGACGTGTTGAAGAGCGTCTTCGGGCAATTGGACGTAGCCTAAAAACAGAGAACCATCATAACCAAAGAGGAGGCAGCCATGTCTCCTCTTTTTTCTTTTAAGCCCACCCCTAGGATTCGTGAAATCACAAACAATTTTTATATTTTTGCAAAAAACAATTTTGCCACGCATTAAGATTTTATGAGAAAAGCAATATTTTCCATATTGATGACGCTGAGCTCCCTGGCTTGGGCTTCGGCGCAGAACTATTTGTGTTTCACCGCCAACGAGGCGAAATCAACCATCGGCATAGAGAACAAAGAGGGGAACCAACCCGACATCGAATACTCCACCGACAAATCGAAGTGGAAGAAGCTGGACCCGGCGAAGGGCTACACCTTCAAGAACGCCCACGAGAAGATATACCTCAGGGGCAATAACAAGGAAGGTTTCTCCAAGGAGAACGGCAGGAGCCGCACCCAGTTCGTCATGACCGGCTCCATCTCCGCCAGCGGAAGCGTCATGAGCCTTGTCGACGGGGCGGGCGACGAGCAGACCATTCCAAGCGACAACTGCTTCATAAAACTCTTCGCCAAATGTACGAGCCTCACCCATGCGCCTGAACTGTCCGCCACCCGCCTTACGAAGGGTTGCTACGAGGAGATGTTCCAAGGCTGCGAACAACTGGCCCAAGCGCCGCAACTGCCCGCCACGGAATTGGCGGAGGGCTGCTACAAAGGCATGTTCCAAGGCTGCGTCAACCTCGCACAAGCCCCTGCATTGCCTGCGAAGAAGTTAGCGAAAGGCTGCTACGAGAGCATGTTCTACGGATGCTCCACCATCACGAAAGCCCCTGAATTGCCTGCAACAGAATTGGAGGAAGGTTGCTATGCGCTCATGTTCAGGAACTGCGCCAACCTTAGCCAAGCACCAGAATTGCCTGCTAAAGAACTGGCGCCGAAGTGCTATTCGAGAATGTTCGACCAATGCGGTAAGATCAACCACATCAAAGTCCATTTCTCCGAATGGGGAGACAACAGCGTGGATGGCAGACGCACCACCGTATGGTTGCAGGACGTGGCGAAAAAAGGAACGTTCGTCAGTCCAGGCAGACTCGCCGCTCAGTTCGGCGCAAGCGCTATCCCTGAGGGCTGGGAGGTCATCCACGAGGACAACAAGAAATCAGCGCACGACTACCTCTGCTTCACCACCACCAAGGCGGACGCCTTCATCGGACTGATCAGCTACGGTGAGACAACCCCTAACGTGCTCTTCTCCGCCGACGGAGGCGAGTCATGGAAGGAAGTTGCGTTCGGCGACACACTACCATTGCCTTTCAAAGGAGATAAGATATATTTCAAGGGCGTTAACCCGAAAGGATTCAACCAGACGAAGGAGGGACAAGACGTGCGTTTCTTCATGCAGGGAAGCATTGTCGCCAGCGGCAACATCATGAGCCTCGTCGACGGAGTCGGAGGTGCCTCCCACATCCCAGGCGTAGGTTGTTTCGCCTCTCTCTTCAAGAACTGCGACGCACTCACGAAAGCGCCTGAACTGCCAGCCACCTCCCTCGGAGAGGCTTGCTACCAAGAGATATTCTACGGCTGCGGAGGCCTCACGAGCGCACCGAAACTGCCTGCACAGAAGATGGCACCAGACTGCTACGACGGCATGTTCGCCAACTGCAAGAACTTGGCGGAGGCACCAGTACTCGCCTCGACACAATTAGCCAGAAACTGCTACAACAAGATGTTCTCAGGCTGCAAGGCGCTCAAGCAAGCCCCTGCGTTGCCTGCCACCAAGTTGGAGGAGGGTTGCTACCAATACATGTTCTGCAACTGCGACAACGCCGCCTTCACCGCACCGCAACTGCCTGCGCAACAGGTCGCACCGATGTGTTACCAGTATATGTTCGCCGGATGCACCAACCTGAAGCAGGCGCCTAAGCTGATAGCCGATTCCATGGCGAAGGCTTGCTACGAAGGCATGTTCCAGAACTGCGAGAAGCTGGCGCAAGCTCCTGAACTGCCTGCCACCCGCTTGGCGAAGGAGTGCTACTACTCCATGTTCAACAACTGCAAGGCCCTCACCAGCGTACCGGCACTTCCTGCCACCGTCATGGAGAAACGTTGCTACGGCTCCATGTTCGAGGACTGCGTGGGGCTCACCCAAGCCGGCACGTTGCCTTCCACCCGTTTGGCGGAAGCTTGCTACGAATTCATGTTCAAGGGTTGCAAGAAACTGACGCAAGCCCCTGCATTGCCTGCCGACTCGCTCGCCACAGGTTGTTACCAATCGATGTTCCTCGGTTGCCAAGGACTGACGCGCGCACCTAAACTGCCCGCCACGCACCTGCGCGACTTCTGCTATAAGAGCATGTTCAAGGATTGCACCGCCCTTACCCAGGTGGATGACCTGCCAGCCCAAGCACTCTCCACCAGCTGCTACGAGGCGATGTTCTCAGGCTGCGTGAAGTTGGTCAAAGCCCCGGCGATGTCCGGCACTACCCTCAAGGAAAATTGCTACAAAGAGATGTTCTACCACTGCAGTAGCCTCAACTACATAAAGATCAGCTCCACCAGCTGGGGCGACAAGAAAGGGAACAGGACCTTCTCGGAGGGTTGGGTCGATGGCGTGGCCAAGGAGGGCACGTTCGTTTGCCCTGTGCGCACCATCAAGGAATACTCCGTGAATAGGATTCCGAAGGGTTGGAAAGTCACGGCGAAGAACTAAAAATTCTTTCAACCGGTTCCGAAGAGAGGCGTGCTAAGCGTCTCTTGCCCAAGGAGAAGGTGGGTTGAAAAATCGGAGAGTGTCATTCCTCTATTTTTTTCAAAAAACACGCTTTATTTAGTTAAAAATCTGTAATTTTGCATTGATTTTTGGATGAGTGAAGGGAAATAATCCACACGATAGTTTTTCCTCAGTGTAGTGTGTCTTTTTATTGAAAAAAATAAACGATAATAATACAATGCGATTTAAGATTCTCCTATTATGGGCTATTTTGTTCTCTGCCGTGGGTGCGGTCAATGCCCAGAATTACCTATGTTTCACTGCCTTGACAGACAATTCGTCTGTTGGACTAATGGAAAAAGAGGAATTTGTGCCAAACATAGAATATTCTTACACCCCTGACGAAGAGGCCTCTTGGAAAGCGATCACTTCCGGTTCTGTTGAGTTGCCACTAACAGGAGACAAGGTATATTTCCGAGGAAATAATCCATCGGGTATTTTCAACACGATAGAGACCTACACGAATTTCACGATAACCGGACAGGTAGCCGCCAGCGGAAGCGTCATGAGCCTGATTGATGGGGAGGGCACTTCCCTGGAAATCCCTTGTGAGATGTGTTTCTATAGATTATTCGACGGATGCGAGGGCCTCGTCCAAGCACCGGAGCTGCCTGCCACCACCCTAACGATGGATTGCTACAAGGAGATGTTCCATGGGTGTGGAATCAAGAAGGCACCCGAATTGCCCGCCACAGAATTGGAGGAGCGTTGTTACGAGGGCATGTTCGCCGAATGTGCCAACCTCACGGAAGCCCCAGTACTACCGGCCCTAACGATGGTAGAACGGTGCTACTCGAATATGTTCTCTAAATGCACCAGTCTTGTCCAGGCTCCAGAGCTTCCTTCTACCTCATTGGCGAAAGATTGCTACATCTCCATGTTCGAGCAGTCCTCCATCGTCCAGGCTCCGAGTTTGCCGAGCACAGTTTTGGCTGAACGTTGCTACGCCAACATGTTTTATAAGTGTACATCCTTGACGATAGCTCCGGAACTGCCTGCCACTGAGTTGAAGTACAGATGCTACTGTGGCATGTTCTCCAACTGCACCAGTCTTGTCCAGGCTCCGGAACTGCCATCGACAAAGATGGATGTGGAGTGCTACTATGTCATGTTTTCCAACTGCACCAGCCTCGTTGAGGCTCCTGCACTTCCCGCCATGGAATTGGATAGCGCATGCTACCGTGAGATGTTCTTAGGATGTTCACAACTCTCTAAGGCGCCCGAATTACCAGCAACCACCTTGAAGGGACGATGCTACTACGGCATGTTTAGGGACTGCCAATCGCTGGAGGAAGCACCTGAGCTCCCAGCCGAACATCTTGTGCCAGAGTGCTACATTTCATTGTTCAGCGGATGTAGCAAGCTCACCCTCATCAAAGTCGGATGTTTGACTTTGGCACCAGACCACCGCAACTATACGTACAATTGGATGAGAAATGTGTCCGAAGAGGGAACGTTCATCTTCCCTTGCGGCTCGACCTATGACACCAAGGGCCTCTCAGCTGTGCCTGTCAACTTCAACCTTATTTATAGTCCTGTCGTCATCTTCATGAATGCCGATAGCTTAGTGCTCATGCAGGACACTATTCCGTGCGGCACTCTCCCCCAGTTTAAGGGGGTCACGCCTAAAAAAGCGGACAATGATAGCTTCACCTACAAGTTCAAGGGATGGGACCCGCCCCTAAAGACTCTCACAACCAGCGGCATTTACACCTATATCGCCACATACGATTCCCTTGCATTATGTGACACAACCATACACTCCTGCTACTCCTATTCGATAAACGGGCGTAACATCATGAAAAGTACGGAATGGACCGACACCACCCACCATAATGCGGGTAACGACTCCATCATACACTATAAAGTATTCATCCACTACGGCGTCTCCAGCGACTCTTCCGTGTCCTCATGCGAACCCTACGCATGGCGGGGAAGAACCATCACGGAAAGTACAGTATGGATGGACACGCTCCAAACCATCTTCGGGTGCGACAGCATTGTCCGCTATAAGTTCTCCATCGGTGAAAAGGATCTGAAGGATACCCTGCTGGAAGGTTGCGAAAAGGTGTTGGTTGGGGACGTTCCTTACCTGCAGGACACGACATGGAATGATACCATAGCCTCCGAAGAGGGTTGCGGAACGGTTCTCCGTTACACGGTCAAGGTCCACCACAAAGAGCTCCTCGACTCCACCATTACAGCCTGCGACTCTTTCCTCTGGAAGGGAGTGGCTATCAAAGAAAGCACATCATGGAACGACACGCTCCAAACCAGTTTCGGATGTGACAGCATCATTCAGTACCATCTTACCCTCAACCATACAATCCTGCATGATAGCGTGGTGGAGGCCTGCGACTCCTTCCCATGGGGAGGATCCGTCTTCAGGGATAACAACGTGTGGGACGACACCCTATCGTCCGCCACAGGGTGTGACAGCATCGTCCGTTACCACCTCACCCTCCATCAACGCATGGAGAGGGATAGCCAGCTATTCTCCTGCGACTCCATCGTGTGGAAAAACATCACCTTTAAGGAGAATGCCAACTGGGACGATAGTCTGCAATCCGTCCATGGCTGCGACAGCATCATCCATTATCACCTCACCATAGGCGACAAAATGGTGATGGACAGTTCCATTTCAGCCTGCGATTCCTTCCTCCTGAACGGTAAGGTCATCAAGGAAAGCATGGTATGGAGCGATACATTGCTTGCCGGACAAGGGTGCGACAGCATCATCCGCTACCATCTTAACATCCACCATCGGACATGGAAGGATTCCACTGTCTACGCTTGTGAGATTTTCCCTTGGAAGGACATCACTATTGGAGAAAATGCGGAGCTCTATGACACGTTGATCAATGCGCAAGGCTGCGACAGCATTATCCATTACACTGTTATCATCGGACATGAAATGGTCAGGGACACCTTCATCACCACCTGTGAATTGGCCAAGCATGGAGAGGAATCAATTATGTATTTTGAGGATGAAGAAGTTTATCCGACCCTCCACGGCTGCGACAGCATTATCCGCTATCACTATACCATCCAAAGTGTGGCGATAAGGGACACGTTCGTCCATTCCTGCGATCCATTTACGTGGCGCGGCACAACTGTCTACAAAGACACCACTTTGTACGACACCCTGCAGACCGTCCATGGATGTGACAGTATTACCCGTTGTATAATATATTTCTTTGAGGGTGCTGTCATTGAGGACGAGAACGTCGCCTGTGACTCCATCGTATGGGAAGGAATACGGATCACCCAAGACACTCTCTTGTGCGACACCACGTATCTGGATAAAGGTTGTACGAGCTTGTTCTACCATCACTTCACTATCCTCCATAGCGTCGTGAAGGATTCCTCCATCTACGCCTGCGACTCATTGCCTTGGCATGGGGAGATGTTGAGGGAGAGTTGCCTGAGGAGCGACACGTTCTCCGCCGCCCACGGATGCGACAGTATCATCCGCTATGCCATCACCATCGGAAGAACGGTTACCACAGACACGTTCCTGTCTGTCTGCGGGTCGTTTACTTACCAGGACGTAACCTTCTCCGAGGATACGGTTTGGAGCGAAACATTGCAAGCCGCGCATGGTTGCGACAGTATTGTGCGCTATCACCTTACGATTCTTCGTGGAACGGTTCGTGACTCGTCCGTCACCGCTCTCGACACCTTCTTCTGGCAGGGCAAAGCCATTACGGAGGATGCGCAGTGGAATGATACATTACAGACGGTGCAGGGTTGCGACAGCATCATTCGTTACCAGCTCACCATGCAGTATTCGCCTCGATTAGGAGATCTTACCATCGTGGATTCCCTGTTGTTAGGAAAGCCGAACGAGACGATAGAGATATTATACAGTTTGTCGCAAGGTGAGGTCTCCCGTTACGACTTCACCAGGGGAGGTGCCCGTATCTGCGCCGACACGCTCAAAGAGGAGGGTGTGGCATACCTTACCATCCCAGGCAATCTCTCTCCAGGGGAATATACCGCCACATTGAACGTCCATGACAGGTTCGGGGCATCGTCCGAAGGAACCTTCACCTTCCATGTGGTAAGGGAAGACAATGGGGCGGAAAGCTTCTACCAGAAACGGTGGAACGACCTGCTCATCTGTCTGAACGAGGGGAAAGAATTCGCCACCTATCAATGGTATAAGAACAGAAAGGTGATAGAGGGGGCCACCCTCCAGTATTACTGCGACCTCAATGGATTGGGCGGTGAATACATGGTTCAGGTCACCGAAAAGCAAGGCGCTAAATATTTCATCGAGCCGAAATTCTTCAGCAAAGAGATCATGGAAGTCTCCGTCTCTGCCTCGCCAAACCCTGCCCGAAGATACGAGAAGGTCACCATCACCATCAACGGACTCGACAACTCGCAGATGGAGAATGCCCGACTAGTGGTATACCATACGAACGGTACAGTGGAATGGATGAAGAAGTCGGTGAGCAAAGAGACCATGCTGACGCTCCCTGCAGGGGAATACGTGGTGGTGCTCACCGTGAATGATGGCAAGAACATCAATTGTAAGATATTGGTTAAATAACAAAGGAAATGAACAAGACAATAGCAACCATCGTATTGATAGCCGCACTATTCGGCTGGACAAGCGATTTGTACGCAGAGAACACGCAGATCAACGTCTCCTTGGGTGGAGGCTTTCACCCTATCCAATACGAGACAAAAGTGGGTTCCACTTCGCCTGGCGGTGGGGTGATGTTCCAATGCCAATACCAATATTTTTTCAAAGGACTCGTAGGCCTTGGCGCAGGCGTAGGCATTGATTACTATAACGCTTCAACGGAAATCAACGAAACCTTCGAGACGGAGATCAACGATCCTGTCGTGGGAGGGCCTTACACCCTCCGTACCATCTTCGACAATTGGAAGGAAAAACAATCCATGCTGATGGCGGAATTTCCTGTGGGAATCTATGGCAAGGTGAAGATGGGCAAGTCGGTGAGCCTCGTCCTCGGTGCAGGTGTGAAAGTGGGCATACCGGTCATCAAGAGCTACCAAATGACGGACGGTACGATTGAGACCAGAGCCTATTTCGGTGGGAATATGGACACGGAAGTGCGTGACCTACCCCATCACGGGCTCTATGTGGATAAGCAAAAAAAGAAGGGGGATATCGTTACCAATACAATCTGCACCTCCATCTTCGCGGATATGATGTTCTGTTTTAAAATCAATGAAACTACTTGGCTCCATTGCGGATTCTACTTCTCGAAGGGTGTGACGGACATTGCGGAGCACCACGAATCCATGGAGGGGAATAACTACCATGGTATCCTCAATAGCGATTTGACGGACAAATGCGTGCCGATGAACGTGGGCGCGAAATTTGGAGTCTCCGTCTTCCCGTCAAAAGGCTCCGACAGAGGCACTTCCGGCAAATGGTAATTTACCAAGAAGGGGCACCGTGCCCGTAGCAGACGTCCATCTCCTTGGTCAGCATAGCCTCCAACTGCAGGCGTTCCTTCTTCGCCAGCTCGGAGTCCATGTTCACGCTCGTCATCAGGTAAGGCGCCAGATGGTTGAACTCCTTCTGCTCCGCCGTGTAGCCTGCAGGATTCACAAGGATATCGCCTGTGAAAAGGATATTGTCCAAAAGAATCACCATCTCCCCTTTGCTATGACCTCCGTTACCATTGTAGAACTTAAAATCCATGCCGTGGATGGTCTGGCTACCAGCCAATATGCCTGCCGCATGCTCTTCCTCCTCCACAACTGCTAACCGGGACATTTCCGGAGGTGTGTAGTGGGACAATATCTTGCTGATTTTCACGTAAGGTTCATGTTGTTTGTATTGCTCCCTAAAGTTAGGCTGTGAAGCGTTCTCCAGCCGGAAATTCTCATACATGGAGCGGTTCACGTAGATTGTGTCGAAGAGGGAGACCATACCCAAGTGGTCGATGTCCGGATGTGTGACGATCAGGCTCTTAGGCTTGGAACAGAAATCCTCGAACATGACGCTGAGGAGCTTGACCATCTCCTCCTTGTAGATGGCGAACCCGCTATCCACGCAGACATACCCCTTCTTGTTCGCGATCACGTAGACGTTCGACCCGCACTCAGGCTCGATGCAGTGGATGGTGTAGTCCTTGTAGGTTTTGCAGGAGACGCGCGGGTTGAAGCTCAATCCACGGTATTTGCTCAGCAGGTCGGCGAACTTGGCGATGTATTCGAAGGTCTTGTGCGGGCTCTGGTTCTTATCGTCCAGAAGCTGCATCACCAGGTTGGAGTTGGCGATCAGCTCGTTGATATCCTTCCGCTCCAAGTCCAGTTTCTTGGCGGCTCCGTTGGCGAAGGAGATGTAGAACACCGTGTTGTCCAGGTTCTTCTCCGTCTTGTCGTACGTGATGATGCGCACCTCGCACAGGTCCGTCACGCTCTTCAGGAACTCGTCGACCTTGAACGGATCGTCGATGTAGAGCGCCATGCGGAAATACTGGTAAGGCGTGCTGTTCTCCTGCGAACTGATGTAGGAGATGTTGAAGTTATAACGGTTGATGAGCTCCAAGACCGGCAACAGCACTCCAGGGCGGTCCTGCATCTTGAACTCCATCAGGATCACGTTCGCGTTATCGTCCTTGAAGAGGAAACCGTCCGTCTTCAGCTCGTCGTAAGCCTTCGCCACCAACTTCTCCTCACCGGAGACCTCCACGAAGAGGGTATGGGTGTCGATTGCGTTGTTGTAGCTGACACGGGTGATGTTAAGGCCCAGTTCCGATATGATCCTCACCATTTTCAGGAAGGAGCCGGGGCGGTCAGGAATATTCGTTATGAATGTTTTTTTCATAAAATCAACTGTGGGGTTCCTCCCCTAACGTTTTCGATAACAAAGATACACATAAAAGCGTTATCTTCTAATTGATTCGTTGAATAGAGGTTTTTATGACGCTAAGTTGAAGTCAATGCGAATGGAGGGTCTTGTTAGATTTATGTCTATGTGATATATTTGTGAAAACAGATTATTAATTTAGATGATTAACAACTAAACAACATATATGAATGCCACATGTGAAACTCTAAGAAACATCAGGGAACAAGTTGCCGACGCCAATGGTATCCCTTATAAGCCGCATGTCTGTACGTATGAGGGTCCGTGTTCGGGATCTTGTCCGTTATGCGAGGCTGAGGCTAGATACATTGAGGCCGAGCTGGAGAAACGTCAGAAAGCCAAACAGTCCGTCAACATTGTTGGTGTCGCGAAGGATAAGCTATCAGCCGCCACTGCCCTTTCTCAAAAAATAGCAGCCGCAACCATCACTGCTGTAATGACTCTCTCCGCACAGTCTGTTGATGTGATGGCACAAAATGCAGAAACATATAGTCGTTCAAGAGGGGGTACGGCGGGGGCAGTGAGTAGTTTAACTGGCACACGCAATCCGCTATATGTAATTGACGGCACGCCCATGAACTGCGACAAAAATTCTCCCAACGTGAAATATTTGGCGTTAATAAATCCTAACGACATCGTCAATATGGAAGTTGTAAAAGACTCCACCGCACTCTCTCGGTATCCCGATTGTGAAAGAAGCACCTATGGTGTGATTGAAATCACATTGAACAAAAAAGGTCATAAAAAATTCAAGAAATACCTAAAGGAACACAAGGAAGACTCTTCTCATTAATTCCCCCATCCATAGACGGGAAAGGTCTATTATTATCTTCTTCACCGTTTTCTTCATTGGTTTTGCTTGTGGCGTTTATAGGTATATTCCCCGAAATTGTACCATAGCACGCAGGTGTCTCCTAACGAGTAGTTGCCGCAATAATAGGGGTTCACCTCGCTACTGACAATCTCCTTCGATTCAACCAACTCACAGTCGATGAACGGAACATCATGAGGGTTTGTCTCCAACCCGTGTTTCGACAAGCATGTGGTGTGTTTGCTATAAATCCGCACGATCACTCCTAATTCCTCATGAGGCTCGGGAACCGGCATCGTCAGGAAATGGTACAATCCTCCAAAAACGATGGCGGAGAGAACCACAATGGTGGCTATGACCAACACTCGGGGTGAAACAATAGGTTCTTTTTCTCTCATAATTCCAATTATTTATGGTTTGAAAATAAAAAGGTCTCGAGCCAAACAACCCGAGACCTTTCCTTTTCGTTATTAGAAGGTTAAATACCTACTAGAGGTTCAAAGACTTCTTGATAGCCTCCACCTTCGTGTTAGCTACGTCGCAAGCCTTCTTGTATTCAGAAGCATCCTTCATGTCACCTTTCACCTCGATGTAGAACTTGATCTTAGGCTCCGTACCTGAAGGGCGCACGCTCACCTTCGTACCGTCCTCGGTGAACCATTGGATCACGTTGGCCGTCTCCGGCATGTTGATGACCTTCACTTCGCCACACTTCACGCAAGTCTGCTTCAGTGACTTGAAATCCTTTATCTTCTTCACTGGTGAACCAGCCAACTCCTTTGGAGGGTTCTGGCGGAAGTTCTCCATCATCGCCTTGATTTCGTCCGCACCGCTCTTGCCTGGCTTCACCACGCTGATGGCGCTCTCTCTTTGGAATCCGTACTCCTTGTAGATGTTCATGAGCAACTCGTAGAGCGTCATGCCGTTATCCTTCGCCCAAGCAGCGATCTCGCAGATGAGGCAGATGGAAGCCGGTGAATCCTTGTCGCGTACCTTGTCGTAAGGCAAGAAGCCGAATGACTCCTCTCCACCTCCGATGTACTTCTCCTTTCCTTCGTTCATGCGGATTCTGTAGGCGATCCATTTGAATCCGGTGTACTCGTCGTAGAGCTTCACGTTGTTCTTGTCGGCGATCTCACGGATCAGCTCAGAAGTCACGATGGTCTTCACCAAGAACTCGTTGCCCTTCAACTTGCCCAACTTCTTCATGTTGGTGATGATGTAGTAGCAGAACATCATGCAAGTCTGGTTACCATTGATAATCACCCACTCGCCCTTGTCATCGCGGCAAACGATAGCCAAGCGGTCTGCATCAGGGTCGGAAGCGATCACGAGGTCGGCTCCCAATTTCGTACCCAAGTTCATACCCATCGTCATCGCCTCGGCGTTCTCCGGGTTCGGAGACTTCACCGTAGGGAAGTTGCCGTCGATCACCATCTGTTCAGGCACGACGTTGATATTCTGGAATCCCCAAGAACGCAGGCACAATGGGATGATCACACGTCCTGTACCATGCAATGGGGAATAAACGATATTCAAATTCTTTTGACGGTTGATGACGTCCTGATCCACCATAGCCTCTTTCACAGCCATCATGTAATCATAATCCATCTCTCCTCCGATGATCGTGATAAGGTCCTTATTAGGCGTGAATTTCACGTCGGAGATCTGCACCTTGTTCACCTCGTCGATGATGCCCTTGTCGTGAGGGGCAAGCACCTGTGCGCCATCGTCCCAATAAGCCTTGTAGCCATTGTACTCCTTCGGGTTATGGGAGGCAGTGATGTTCACACCGCTCTGGCAACCCAGCTGACGGATAGCGAAAGAGATTTCAGGAGTCGGACGGAGACTCTCGAACAAATAGGCGTGAATACCATTGGCTGAGAAGATGTCAGCCACGATCTCCGCGAAAAGGCGGGAATTGTTGCGGCAGTCATGTCCTACCACCACGCTGATCTCCTTCTTGCCGGCGAATGCCTTCTTCAAGTAGTTGGCGAGACCCTGGGTAGCCATACCCACCACGTATTTGTTCATGCGGTTGGTGCCGACACCCATGATGCCACGAAGACCTCCTGTGCCGAATTCGAGGTTTTGGTAAAAAGCGTCAATCAAATCCGTCTTGTCAGGATTGTCCAATAAGCGTTGAACCTCACTCTTCGTCTCTGCGTCGAAATCACCCTTCAACCAGGCGTTAGCTCTGGCGGTAACCTCCTGCAATAATGCGTTATCCATTCTGTTTTATATTAGGTTATACGAAAAATAGGCAGGGTCGTTTCGCAACCCTCCATGTCAGTTGAAGACGAGGTGGCTCTCCTCTGAGAGGAGAACCCGCCTCGACTATATTTACAATAAGTTTTCCTTCTCGATATCCTTGAAGTAACGGTAAGTGGAAACCTTCAACTCGAAGGTAGCCAACTCGTCACACACGATGATACCCTTCTGGTGCAACTGCAATGCGCTCAACGTGCACATTTGGCAAACACCGCCCTCGATGGCCTGTTGCATAGCGCGTGCCTTGTTGTAGCCGCTCACGAGGATCATCACCTCCTTAGCGTCCATGATGGTGCCCACACCTACGGTCAACGCTGAAGTAGGAACCTTGCTCATATCGTTGTCAAAGAAACGTGAGTTAGCGATGATGGTGTCAGTCGTCAAGTGTTTCAGACGAGTGCGGGAAGTCAAGGAAGATCCTGGCTCGTTGAAGGCGATGTGTCCGTCAGGACCGATACCGCCGACGAAGAGTTGGATACCACCAGCCTTACGGATGCGGGCCTCGTAGTCCTCACACTCCTTCGCAAGATCCGGAGCGTTTCCGTTCAATATATTTACCTGATTCTCAGGAATATCTATATGCTTGAAGAAGTTATTCCACATGAAAGAATAGTAGCTCTCAGGATGCTCCTTAGGCAAGTTAACATACTCGTCCATGTTGAATGTGATCACATTCTTGAAGGAGACAACGCCCGCCTTGTTCAATTTGATAAGTTCGCGATACATGCCAAGAGGGGAAGAACCCGTAGGCAGACCCAAAACGAACTTACGGTCTGGTGTTGGCTTAAAAGCGTTGATAGTGTCCGCTACGTGTTGTGCGGCCCACTTTGAAACGGAATCATAATCCGATTGAATAAGAACTCTCATATATAAATTTTATAAAGTTAAGAAGCGTGTTTTATTCATGGGTAATTTTCAACCCTTCCTCCTTACGCATCTGTCCTATCGACTTGTAAAGCATGTATACGCCCCACAGAATCAACGGTACACTCAACCACTGTCCCATATTGAGGGTCATGTCATCCTCGAAATCCTCCTGATTGTTCTTAATGAACTCCAAGAAGAAACGGGTCAGGAAGACGCCTATCAAAAAGACACCGAATATAAAGCCTTCGAACTTACGGGCATTGGTTTTCCAGTAAAGGAACATCAAAATGCTGAATGTCACCAAGCAATAGAGCGCCTCGTATATCTGTGTCGGATGACTCGGTGCCGAGAAGACCGGGTCTGCGCCAGCCTGCCAGTGGTGGATGTTCTTAATGAATGCGAAAGCCCATGGCACATCCGTCGCATGACCATATATCTCATGGTTCATCAAATTGCCGAGTCGAATGCACGCTCCACCGATGGCGACAGCGATGACGATTCGATCCATAACCCAAATATAAGTTTTTTTCGCGACATTTTTGTTGAATAGCCACAAAGAAATTATGATACCGCATGCACCTCCATGACTTGACAAACCTCCCTTCCACACACACAGCACATCGGCGAGATTCGAGAAATAGTATTTCGGGTCATAGAAGAAGCAGTGTCCGATACGCGCACCGACCACCGTTCCGACCAACATATAAAGGAAGAGCTTGTCCAGCTGATCTTGCGTCATTCCCTCCCGATGGTAGACCTTCGATTCAACCCAATAGCCCAAGAAAAAGGCCAAAGCCCACATCAAGCCGTACCAACGGATGGTCAACGAACCGAAGGAGACAATGTCAGGATCAACAGTCCAAGTGATATACGACAACATACTTCAACCGCAATTAAAGGTCTTTACCATGACAATTCTTAAACTTCTTGCCAGAGCCACAAGGACACGGATCATTTCTACCCACGCGAGGCTCCGCGCGTACTGGATCTATGCGTCTTGGCTGTTGAGGCGCGCGGGATGGCGTCTCGGAGCGGTTCTCCACATATTTCGACTTGTCCTCCATCTCCTCAGGAGCCGCTTCCCTCACATTCTCTGGAGCTCGCTGCTGTACAGGGATTTGCGCGCGCATCAAGACAGATACCGAACTGAAGTTCGTGTCGATCTGCATCTGCTCGTACAAAGCGTATGACTCAAGCTTGTAGATCAAGAGAGGATCCTTCTGCTCGTAGCTAGCGTTCTGTACGGAGTGACGCAACTCGTCCATCTCACGCAGGTGACGCTTCCAATGCTCGTCAATGTTATGCAAGAGGACGCCTCGCTCAAATGCCTTGATAATCGCCTTGCCGTCAGTCTCATATGCTTCCTTCAGGTTGACAGGGATATTGTACATGATCTTACCATCCGTGATAGGGATGATGATGTTCTGGAAACGTTCACCCTGCTCCTCGTACACTCTCTTAATCACTGGATTTGCCACATTGGCGATATTATCCATCTTACGCTTGAACGACTCCAAAGCGGCATCGAAGAGACTATCCACCACATCCTCCGTCTTCATATTACGGAACTCTCCCTCTGAGAGAGGTGCCTCAATCGAGAATATGCGGAGTGTCTCATCCAAGAAATATTCGTAGGCGAAGTTCGGCTTCGATCTATTCACGATTGCTCTTGCCGCACCATATATCATGTCCACGGTGTTTGCGCCCAAACGCTCGCCCATCAGGGTCTGTCGTCTCCTGCGGTAAACCACCTCACGTTGTTTGTTCATCACATCGTCATACTCCAACAAACGCTTACGGATACCGAAGTGGTTCTCCTCCACCTTCTTCTGCGCACGCTCGATGGACTTCGATATCATGTTGTGCTCAATCATCTCACCCTCCTTGAATCCTAGCTTGTCCATGACGCCAGAGATCCTCTCTGAACCGAACAGACGCATCAGGTTGTCTTCGAGAGACACGAAGAATACGGATGAACCCGGGTCTCCTTGACGTCCTGAACGACCACGCAACTGACGGTCCACACGACGAGACTCGTGACGCTCCGTACCGATGATGGCCAAACCACCAGCAGCCTTCACTTCGTCGGAGAGCTTGATATCGGTACCACGACCGGCCATGTTCGTGGCGATGGTCACGATACTGCGTTGACCAGCCTTGGCGACAATCTCAGCCTCCTTCTGGTGCAACTTAGCGTTCAACACATTGTGCTCTATCTTCCTCATCGTCAGCATTTTGCTCAACAACTCGGAAATCTCGACGGATGTCGTACCCACAAGAACCGGGCGACCCGACTCAACCAATTTCACAATCTCTTCGATGACTGCGTTATACTTCTCCCTCTTGGTGCGGTATACGCGGTCCTCCATATCTATTCTGGCAATCGGACGGTTCGTCGGAATGATGACAACATCCAACTTATAAATGTTCCAGAACTCACCAGCCTCGGTCTCGGCAGTACCGGTCATACCAGCCAGCTTGTTGTACATTCTAAAGTAGTTCTGCAAGGTGATGGTCGCGAAGGTTTGCGTGGCAGCTTCCACTTTCACCTTCTCCTTCGCCTCGATAGCTTGGTGCAATCCATCCGAGTAACGACGGCCCTCCATGATACGACCCGTTTGCTCGTCGACGATCTTCACCTGACCGTCAATCACCACATATTCCTGGTCTTTGTCGAACAACGTGTATGCCTTCAACAATTGGTTCACCGTATGCACACGCTCCGTCTTGATGGAGTAGTTGCTCAATATCTCGTCCTTCTTCGCTTGATAATCCTCCGGAGAGAGCCCCAACCTATCCAATTCAGCCAATTCGGCGCCGACGTCCGGCATCACAAAGAATTGCGTGTCCTCCGACACACCCGTCAACGCATCGATACCCTTGTCGGTCAAATCGATGGTACGGTTCTTCTCGTCGATGACGAAGTAGAGAGGGTCTGTCGCAATGTGCATGTTCTTGTTCTGCTCAGCGATGTAGAACTCCTCCGTCTTCAGCAATATGGTTTTGTTTCCCTGCTCACTCAAGAACTTGATGAGCGGTTGGTTCTTAGGCAATGCCTTGTAGGAACGGAAGAGTGCCAAAGCACCCTCTTCCTGGTCTTTCTTGTCTTCCGACTTCAGCAGGCGCTTAGCCTCCGTCAAATAGTTCGTGGCCAACACTTTCTGCTTTGCGACCAATTGTTCCACACGTGGGCAAAGCTGCTCGAATTGTTGGTCATCCCCCTTCGGCACAGGACCTGAGATGATCAAAGGGGTACGGGCATCATCGATCAGGACGGAGTCGACCTCATCGACAATCGCATAATTATGTTTACGCTGCACCAATTCAACAGGGTTGGTCGCCATGTTATCACGAAGGTAATCGAAACCAAACTCATTGTTTGTTCCGAAGGTGATATCGGCCGCATAGGCCTTGCGACGCTCAGGAGAATTCGGACGGTGCTTGTCGATGCAATCCACCGACAAACCGTGGAACTGGTACAAAGGACCCATCCACTCGGAGTCACGTTTAGAAAGGTAATCGTTCACAGTGATGACGTGCACACCGCAACCGGTCAACGCGTTCAGGAAGACAGGCAAGGTAGCCACCAAGGTTTTTCCTTCACCCGTAGCCATCTCGGCAATCTTACCTTTGTGCAATACCACACCACCGAACAACTGCACATCGTAATGCACCATGTTCCAAGTGATTTCATTTCCTCCTGCAAGCCAATGGTTATGATAGATGGCATTGTCTCCGTCAATCTCGACGAAATCTTTCGTGGCGGCAAGCTCACGATCCATGTCAGTAGCAGTCACAAGGATGCTCTCACTCTCAGAAAAACGACGCGCCGTATCCTTCACGATAGCGAAAACCTCAGGCAAAACCTCGTCCAACACCTGGCTGTATTTCTCGATGATCTGCTTCTCCAAATCATCTATCTTCGAATAAGTAATCTCACGTTGCTCAATTTCTTGACCCTCTACCTCAGCCCGCAATTCCGCCACTTTCTCAACCTCAGCAGACACATACTGCTTAATTTTCTCGCGAATTGCTTGTGTACGCGCACGCAGCTCATCATTCGTCAAATTCACCAAAGAGGAATAAACCTCATTTATTTTATCCACATAAGGCCTAATTTCCCGCTCATCGCGCTGCGCCTTATTACCAAAAATTTTAGATAAAAGATCACCGAATCCCATAAAAAAATCATTTTGTATATCAAAGCACAAAAATAGAAAAAAAAGTGTCTACAATCACCTTTTAATGATAAAGTTTTTAAACTTTTGTTGTACTTTTGCGAATGGAATAGCAACGAAGAGTTCCACACAATTCATCGGTTTCACAATTTGTGAATAAAAATGAAGAATAAGAAACTACAACAGCAGCACGCAAGTGCCATTCGAATTCTTGTAGCGATAGGCGATTTCTTCTTACTCAATCTCGCCTTTTTCGCTGTCATATACATATTCCGAACCCACTATTTCGGACTCCTCAATTATGCGGAACTGAAGTATCGCATCGTCTTGGTGAACATGTCGTACGCCATCAGCCTCTTCAGTACGGGTATCATCCTGGACCGACGCATCGTCTACTCGGAGAACATCGTCGCCCTCGTATTCCGGACGACCATCATCTTCGCGGGTATTCTGTTCGCCGCGTCCAGTATCCTCAACAATAGTTTCATCTTCACCAACTGGTATTGGATACTCTATGTCGTGGCTGTCTTCATCTGCATATCCTCCTGGAGAATCCTATCCCGCTCCATCCTGAAAAGCTATAGATTCCATGGCGGAAACCATAGGCAACTCATCATCCTCGGTGCGGGAAGCGTCGCTCAAAAGGTATACAACGCCACCGTGACCAACCTGGAATATGGATACCGATTCATAGGATTCTTCGACGATAGGGCAAAAGAGGATTACAAGGTGGACCCAAGCCTCGTGAAGGGTTCCTTGGCTGACGTGGAGAAATTCGCTGAGGAATATGGCGCGGACGAAATCATTTGCGCCCTGCCCGCCGGAGATGACCGTAAGGCTCTGCCTATCCTTCGGTTCGCCGAAAACAACCTGATACGTTTTTACATCGTGCCGGACTTCATGCGGTTTATCCGCAAGTCGGTGTCTTTGACCACCTTGGCCGATTCAATTCCTATCATCTCCCTCAGGGAAGAACCGCTGAAGGGCGGTATGAACCGTATCATCAAACGGACATTCGACATCTTGGTCTCCCTGACCTTCACTGTCTTCATCTTCCCGATATTGTTCATCGTCTTGGGCACTATCATCAAATCGACCTCCAAAGGACCTATCTTCTTCCTGCAAAAGAGAACTGGTAAGGAGGGCAAGGAGTTCACCTGCATCAAGTTCAGGACGATGACGGTCAATAAGGATGCTGACGAGAAACAGGCTACAAAAGGGGATGCGCGCGTGACCAAAATAGGCGCTTTCATGCGAAAAACGAATCTGGACGAGACCCCGCAATTCCTCAACGTGTTGCTCGGTGACATGTCTGTCGTAGGCCCTCGTCCGCATATGCTGAAGCATACGGAAATATATTCCCACCTGATCGACAAATATATGGTCCGCCACTTCGCGAAACCTGGCATCACGGGTTGGGCCCAAGTGACAGGCTTCAGAGGCGAAACCAAAGACCTCTCCGAAATGGAAGGACGTATCAAACAGGACGTGTGGTACATCGAGAACTGGACATTCTGGCTGGACCTCAAAATCATATTCAAAACAGTGGCCAATATGATCAAGGGAGAAGAAAAAGCCTACTAATCCCGCTCTTTCTCTACGATAAATATCGATTCATAAGCATAGGGTTCTCTTCTCGGAGAACCTTTTTTTTTCTACGTGCGAAACCCATGGATTGCTCAGATGGCACAAAAAAAGGTCCGCGGATCACTCCGGGGACCTTCCACTGCAAATCAAAAAAACATATTAATTATGAAACAAAGTATTTTATAAAAAACAAACTATTCAACAAATCAGCCTCCACACTTCGAGTAACCGCAATTGGTGCAGACAAGGCAACCTTCCTGATAACGGATTGCCTTCTGTCCGCATTTCTCGCAGACCACTTCCTTGGCTTCCGCCCCATTCGGAATATATTTCTTCAGCGCACGCTCCACACCATTCTTCCAGTTGTTGATGGTCTCGCTGTTCAGTTGCAATCCACCCACCAGTTTGATTACCTGGTCGATAGGCATTCCATAACGCAACACGCCCGAAATCAGTTTGGCGTAGTTCCAATACTCTGGATTGAACTTGTAGGAAAGCCCCTCAATGGTGGTCTTGTACCCACGACGGTTCGAGTACTGGAAATCATAGCGGCTCATACCCGTGTCCTCGTCGATATTGCGGATGATCTTACCTGAATTGACCGTCTTAGGGATCAACAAGCCATCCTCATCATCCGCCAAACCTGTGAATATCTCGTACGGACGACCTTCGATCAAACCGACGAATGCAATCCATTTCTCTTTATTGTTCTGAAAACGGACCACATCCGCCTCCAACTCCCTTGGACGCGCCTCACCCGCCTTCAGGAAAGCGTTCTGTGCGCCGCCTTGCTTTTCCGCATCCTTCTTTTTAGAGGAGGAAGCGGAAGAGCGGGACCCTTCTCGATAGACCATCACGCCCTTGCATCCAGACCGCCAGGCCTCTTCGTAGAGCGTGGAGAATAGCGCCTCATTCGCTGTCTCCGGCACATTGATCGTCACACTGACCGCATGATCCACCCATCGCTGGATGCGACTCTGCATACGCACTTTGTCCGACCAATCCACCTCTTGCATAGTCGCCTTGTGATAAGGAGACTCGGCCACCATTTTATCTATCTCCGCCTGCGTATATTGTTTCTTCGTATCGTAACCATTCACCGTCATCCACACCAGGAACTTAGGATGGAAGACCGTAAACTCCTCAAAGGCTTCACCCATTTCATCCACATAATTCACTTGCGCTTCCGAATCATTCGGATCCACCTTGCGTCTCCGCTTGTATACGGGCAAGAAGACAGGTTCCACACCCGATGAAGTCTGCGTCAACAAATTTGTGGTACCCATTGGGGCAACCGTCAGACAAGCGATATTGCGCCTGCCATACTTCGTCATATCCGCATAGAGGGTGGCGTCCGTATCCTTCAGTCTGGCGATAAACGGATTATTAGCCTCCAACTCTGCATTGTACAGCTCAAACGCCCCACGTTCCTTCGCCAGCGCAACGGA
This sequence comes from Paludibacteraceae bacterium, assembly GCA_045226255.1. GTDB lineage: Bacteria > Bacteroidota > Bacteroidia > Bacteroidales > Paludibacteraceae > UBA1181. Next base: position 191,785 of record JBGVCG010000010.1, read on the forward strand.
TGAGCGGTAAGCCTCCACCGCCAATGTCTTATGCACCTGCTCCGAGAAATAGATGGCTTCCGGCGTTCCATAAGTGAGCCCCATGGCCGCCAACATATCCGCCTCCGCAGTGATTCCAACACCCGTACGCCTACCCATGGCAGTCTTCCGTTGGATCTTTTTCCAAAGCTCCAATTCCGTACGTTTCATCTCCTCAGGGACAGGTGTATTCTCTATCTCAGTAATAATATCCGCTATCTTCTCCAATTCCAGGTCAACAACGTCATCCACGATGCGTTGCGCCTTGCGCACATGCTCCTTAAACAGTTCATAATCGAACTGGGCATCCCGCTGGAAAGGGTTCTTCACATAGGAATACAAGTTGACCGCCAACAATCGGCAGCCGTCATATGAACTCAACGGGACCTCTCCGCACGGATTCGTGGAAACCGTTTTGAAACCAGAGGAAGCATAACAATCCGCTACGGACTCACGCCCCACCGTGTCCCAGAAAAGAATCCCTGGCTCCGCCGACTCCCATGCGTTGTGAACGATTTTATTCCACAACTCCTTGGCTGGCACCTCTTTCCGAACCAACGGATTCTCCGCATCAATCGGATACCGTTGCTCATAGAAACCGCCTCCGATAGCCGCCCGCATGAAAGCGTCATCCACCTTCACGAAAAGATTCGCGGACGCGCCCTTCCCTTCCGCAGATTTCGCCTCCACAAAGGATTCAACATCCGGATGCTTGACGGAAACGCTAAGGATCAGAGAGCCAGGTCGCATATTGCGGGACACTTCCCGCGCGGAATTGGAATACCGCTCCATGGAAGGAACCAAACCTGTCGGAACTGACAATGTCTCATTTTTGAAAGAACTCTTCGGGCGTATGTGGGACAGGTCTAATCCTACCCCGCCCTTGCGCTTCATCAGCTGGACCAGTTCCTCATCCAACTTCATGACCACACCATACGAATCAAGGGATTCCTCTTCGCCAATCACGAAGCTATTAGAAAGAGAAGCCGCCCAATGCTTGTTTCCGATGCCTGACATCGAACTTCCCTGAAGCAAGATATATTTGAAATGGCGCAACAAATCGAACAACTCCTGAGACCCCATCGGATTCGGATACTTAGCCTCAACACGTGCCAACTCATCCGACAGTCGATGATGCATGTCATCAGGATTCTTCTCACAGATATTCCCCATTGGGTCCTTCATCGCATACTTGTCCACCCATACACGCGCCGCAGACTCGTCGCCCTCGAAATATGCCAAAGACGATTGGTATGCCTCTTCGTATGAATAAACTATAGTATCCATTCCCTCATGAAAGATTATCCAACAGCGTTTATGATTTGTTCACCCCACATTCAATTTCAACCATCATAGTCAATTAATCCACAAACGTCATGCAATATTAATGTACTTTATGGAATTCGCAAAGAAGATGCAAATTTAGTTATCAACAAACAGGCAAAGTTTCCCGTTTTTAAATTCTAAATATCTATATTTCAAATAAATAAAGTTTTCAACAATTTGAAAAGTTGTCCGTTTTGGAAAACTTTCCCCACAAAAAAGTCCATCAAAATTCTCCATCACGGACAACATTACCCGACCAAACGCCCCTAAAATTTTCATGTCAGAGGCAATGAAAAGTGAAGCCTCATTGCGGAATCGAACAAAAAATAAAGAAAAATCAACGGGACAATACCTTCTTTTCCAAAAGATGCCATGAAAGAAAAGCTACCAACAAAACAAGGAGAAGAGTCGTCGCAAACATTCGCAGGTTCACTTCCCAGCCCATACAAATCGTAAGATTGATAATAGGGGCATGGAAGATGTATATACCATAGGAGAGGTCCCCTATTCTACCGAATTTGTTTAGGAAAGGCAATGTGAATGCGGCGAAATAGACGAGGGCACCTATCGCAAAGGGACGGAAACAATCAACCGCATAGCCATTCAAGGCGGACAACACGAAAGCGGGAAGCAATAGATACCACTTAATCCTGCCCATCTCTTCCCTATAGAGGAAGAGCGAGACACCCACCATATAATAGGCGACGAGAGAAACCCACTTTCCCACCAAATCATAGGCTGCGACACCTGTCTCATCTGCCGTGTGGGAGAAAAAGACGGCGGTCAAGGAGCACAATACGGCGATGGCAACAGACAACCACCTATGCTTCTCCAGGAAGAAAGAGGAGAGAACCGGCACCGCCAAATAGAGCAACAACTCCACCTTGATCGTCCACAGGGAAGGGTTCACCGCCTCCCCGTCCAACACGCCAGGCAATGAGGGGTGAAGGAAATTCATCGTCGAAAGATTAGCCGCCAAGTACTTCCAAAAATCCGGGGAGCTGTAATACTCCCGCACGCTCAATGAGCTAAATGCGGAGAAAAGGATGGACGAAAGAAGCACGATCAGAAGATAGGCGGGGAAAATGCGCCTCGCCCTTTTCTCAAAATAACGTTTCAGGGTATGGCTTCGACAATAGCTCCGATAGATCAGGAGTCCACTGATCACGAAGAAAGCGCCCACCGACCGCGGGGTGGGGATCGGGTAATTCAACAGGGAAGAGCCATGCAGCACATCATAATGGGAGAAGAAAACGGAGAGCGCCAAGAAAAAGCGGAGGAAGTCGAAACAATTGTCCGTCTCTATATCTTTGGTTATTTGCGGCTTACGAATCTCCATACCCATATTCATTGAATTCTCTCGTACAAAGATAGCTTTTTTTGAGGATTTCGGGAGAAATAATCCCAAGAAACAGGATGGTCTAAGGGAAGCTTCACTTGTGCATATTTGCGGAATCCGCCAACCTGCGTTTCAACTTCTCCCACCACCTACAGACAACCGGTTTATCCACGTTTTCTTCCGACTCAGGGCGTTGTGATTCCCTTTTATGTGTTTCCCAATTATAGGCATAAAATTCATCTATCATTCTAAGGACACCAGCTTTACTTTCCCTGTTTACAATAACCGAAGGGCTTTCCTTCGTGTTTAAAAACTCCTCATCCACATATAGAATAAAAAGGAACGAAATCGCAGGGTATTTATCGTGGATATCCAAAGCATAATCGAGCATAGACATCACAGACTCCGGTGCCAATCCCCCAAAATTCACTTCTAAAAACCGATCACCCTTGAGCCTTCTGTACAGAACATATATCATTCGTCTTGCCCCAGATTCTATACAATCCAAATCCTTTTTCTTGATTCTTTTCTCCTCCACACAGGAATATCCTTCCATCACTTTATAATGGCTGATTTCATCAAGATGTTCATTGATCAGGTCTAGATCATGACGCAGTCCCTTTTCCAGCAAACCACATTCTATCCAATGAGGGGCAGAATATATTTCGAACTTATCTTTACTCATCTCCACATATCTCACCTGCTTGCCCTGCGGATGAGGGGCGAAGTGCATTAAAACATCCCCTTCCCTCACTTCCGGCAATGAAGAGGAGAACTCGCTTCGTGGCTTTAATATTATTTCATCCATAACAATCTATTATTTGAGACGCACTCGGTTTCCTATCGCCTTTCTGAAACGTCAACAAAGATAATCGTTTTCCACCTCAACAAACGAATCATTTTTTTGACTTAACGCACATAGTTATTTGTTAATATCGTGTAGATAACTTGGAGAAAACAATAGGTTGGAACCGGAAGGGACTACACCCGAAAAATCGTACATTTGCGAACCTAAAATGAATATGAGATGGCAGAAGCAGCAGAGAACACAAAAAGACGTTACAATAAGCCGAACGAAGGCACGATGAAGATGCCTTCCGAGTATGCGAAACTCCCCCCACAGGCCATAGAACTGGAGGAGGCCATATTGGGAGCCCTTATGATAGAGAAGGACGCGTTCAGCGTGGTTTGCGACGTGCTGAAGGAGAATTGCTTCTACAAGGAGGCGAACAAAACCATCTTCAAAGCCATCAACACTTTGGCGCAGCTCCAACTGCCTATCGATATGCTCACGGTCTGCGAGCAACTGAAGAAGGAAAAGAAGCTCAAGGAGGTCGGCGGAGAATACTACATCGCGCAACTGACCTCGAAGGTCAACTCTTCCGTCCACATCGAATACCACGCACGTATCCTTGCGCAAAAAGCCTTGGCCAGAGAACTGATCTCCTTCGCTACGGAGATCGAGAAGGATGCCTACAACGAGAACTCCGACGTGGATGATTTGGTGCAACGGGCGGAAGGTATGCTGTTCGAAATCGCCACGGGAAGCGCCAAGCGTGACTTCACGGAGATCCAGCCGGTCATCAAGGAGGCGATCAAACGTGTGGAGGATGCCTCCAAACGCTCGGACGGTATGAGCGGTATCCCAAGCGGATTCACCGAACTGGACAAGATGACCTCCGGCTGGCAACGCTCCGACCTCGTCATCATAGCGGCCCGTCCTGCCATGGGTAAGACGGCCTTCGTGCTCTCCATGGCAAGGAACATGGCGGAAGCGGGAAACCCTATCGCGGTGTTCTCCCTAGAAATGGCGAACGTGCAGTTGGTCAACCGTCTGCTCGTGAACGTCTGCGAAATACCCGGAGAGAAGATCAAGAACGGCAAACTAAGCTCGGAGGATTGGAACAACCTGATGCAACGCTCCAGAAAGCTGGAGGAGATGCCTATCTACCTCGACGACTCCGCCGGACTATCCGTCATGGAGCTGAACACGAAGGCGCGCCGCCTCGTCAAGGAGCATGACGTAAAATGCATCATCATCGACTACCTCCAGCTGATGAACGCCAGCGGCATGAAGTTCGGTAGCCGCGAGCAGGAGGTGAGCATGATTTCCAGATCGCTGAAGCAACTGGCCAAGGAGCTGGACATCCCTATCATCGCCCTCTCCCAGTTGAACCGTTCCGTGGAAAAGAAAGAGGGCGGCGACAAACGTCCGCAACTCTCCGACCTGCGTGAGTCCGGTGCCATCGAGCAGGACGCCGACATGGTGCTCTTCATCCACCGACCTGAATATTATAAAATCACACAGGACGAAACGGGTGCTTCACTGAAGGGTATCGCGGAAATCATCATAGCCAAGCACCGTAACGGTGCCACGGGCGACGTACGTCTGCGATTCAGAAACGAATTGGCGAGATTCCAGAACCTGGAGGAGGGATTCGAAGCCTATGCGGCGGAAAGTTTTGAGAACGCTCCAAGACATACGCTTCAATCAAGGATCAACTCAGACGGGCCATCCGCCCCTGTCGAATCATCCAACCCATTCGGAGCCATGCCTCCTCTCAGCGGGGATGCTCCTTTCTAAGAACCGATGGCCTATTCCCGGACGACCAGCTTTCGGCTGAGCGTACCACCCATAGTATGGATTTGCAATAGGTAACATCCATCCTTCAACGTAGGGAGAAGCATCTGACTTTCCTCTGATTCTCCCACCAACGTACCATTAAGATCATATAGTTTCAAGCCTATCAGGTTTTCACACCCCGACACCTGCACATAACGGGCAGTCGGGTTCGGAGCGACCATCACGCTTTCGTTCCCTACCTGATCCACATCCGTCGCGGATTTCTCCCGCACAGTGACCTGCACGCTCTTCGCCCAAATGGTCTCTTCGGTGCGACGTTCCCCACGCTCGATATAGATTGGTTCGTCTATGGTTTTCCCTATCCTGAAATAGTCGAAGTCAGCATATCCACCCGTAGCCTTTGTGCTGAAATGGAACAATCCGTAACGGTAGCCCATGAAGTGCGTCAGCTTATACTCCATCTTGATGACATCCCCGAACTTCGTCCACGACTTGCCATCCAAGCTATAATAGAACGTGGCCCTGTCCGTCTGGTTGCGATAGTCCATATCCACCCTGAACCACACATCGTCCTGGTTCAGCGGGACGGAGGCGACATCCTTCCCCGAATTGGACATCACGATCTGTTTCCCTCCATTGGCACATTTCACGCCAGCGAAGCCATAGATTTCCTGCAAAGCCACCAATCCGGCACAGTCACCATCCTTCATGCCCTGCGTATTCACCTTCGTCCATCCCGAGCATTGAGGACCGAACGTACGCTGGGTAAGCGTGTTCTTCGTCGACACCACATCCGCATCCGTCCGGTTGTTGGTCAGGCGGAGCTTACCGTCCACAAGTTTCCAGTTGCGGCTGTCCGGGTTATGGTTCCACTGCCACTCCAGAGGCAGCTCCGTCTCCTCGAATTCGTCGGAAGTGACGATGCCGAATCCATCTTCCTGCGCCGCTGCTAGCTGGAACGAGGAAGGCACCTTGCCATTGTTCCCCAATACCGGCCAATCATTTTGCCATGTCACATTCACCAAATAAGGGATACGGCCCACCGAACCATTGTCACGGAAGAACATTCCGTACCAATCTCCTTCCGGCGTATCAAAGATGCCACCTTGGGCAACTCCGTTGTCCTGCAACAATATTTTCCCCTCGAACGGTCCATTCAATGATTTGGAACGGTAGCACAAAACCGAACGGCAGGAATTAGAAGGCCAGGAGATCAGGAAGATATAGTAATAATCGCCTTTCTTCATCGCCTGAGAACCCTCACACTCCACATAGAAGTTGGAGTTGCAGATGGAGGCTGGCTTCTGCAGCAAGGTGCGGGACGTTCCCTTAACGGACATGGCATCCGAAGCGAGCTCCACGATGCTGATGTTACCAGAGCCATAGATCACGTACACACGTCCATCGTCATCCAGCAAAAGAGAGGGGTCATGATAGAACGGCAAGGTGGCGACCTCCCATTCTCCACTGGTGATGTCCTTGGTCTTATAGATATGCGTGTTGTTCGTCGAATAGGAAGGAGTCAACACATACCATGTGCCATCCTTGTATTTGATATTGCTTGCCCACGAGCCTTTGCCGTAAGCGTTTTTGCCATTGTCCATATTCAACTCGTTATTGTTGCCAAGCGCCTGATGGGCATAGTTGATGGTACGCCAACGGGCCAAATCCTTGGAAGCCATGACCGGCACGCCCGGATTCATATGCATCGTGGTGCTCACCATATAGTAGGTGTCCTCCACACGAATCACCGAGACATCTGGGACATCCGCCCAAATCAGGGGATTGGACACTGTGTGTCGGCCACCATCGAAATCCTCAGGGATCAATCCGCCAATGCTTTTCACCTGTGAAAGGGTATAATAGCCCGTCTGATTGGCAAAATCCTCAGGAATGACCGACGTATGGCTTCCTTGGGCGCCCACATTCGCCTCTATCAACGTACTAGCTCCGGCATCATCCACCCAATTAAGGTTATACAGATCCGAGGTCAGGTCATTGGCGCTCCATGTGATAGTGAAGGGATTCCCCGCCACTACAGCCGATCCATCGGCAGGCGTAAGGAAGGAGACACGCACCTCCTCGTCGACAGGGCGGAACAATATCTTGTCCAAATTGCAATAATCCGACTCTATGGCAACACGTAACACATGCTTACCTGCCGTAATTACAGAAGTCTCGCCCTTCACCGAACGGTAATTCGTCCAACTACCCGTATTAGGCACCACGATGGCAGATGTAATGGATTTGCCGTCGATGGAAAGGGAAAAGGACGATCCATCCAAGCCTGAAGCGACGAGGGCGGAATAACTGTAGGCGGTCGACTCCTTCACGTCGATAGTGTAGTCCATCCACTCTCCCTTGTGCGTCCAACCGACCACATAATTCCCCTCTCCGCAGGTGTCGATATCCACACCCACATTCAAGCGATAAACATTTCCTTGATTCTCCTCCTCTTCATCATGGTAAGTCTCTTCCGCCTCGCCCTCGTCGAAGTCTTCGAACTCGACGATGCCAGGGATAGAAAAATTATCTTTCGCATAAACAGCGGTACAATACAAGAGACTCACACATAATGTGACAATTCCCTTAAAGATGTAATGGTTTTCCATATGCTTACGTTTTTCATGTTATTCCGACAAAAACGGAGGAGGAAGACTCGCCTCACAACAAGGCGATGTCCTCCATCCGTCATCATAGGTTGCTCATTAATTTTTTTTAATACAATATCCTTATATGCTCTGCGCAAAAATAGACACATTCCTAGCCTTCCCACGTGAAATTAAAGGCAAACAGTTGGATTTTTGAACCATATTCACCGTTTTGTCCATTCCATCGGCTCATACGAAGCAACACAAAAAAAGAAGGACATCACCAAAGGGGGAAACCCTTGATGATGTCCAACAATCCAAGACTACGAAGAGACTAGAAGGACCCTTGCCTCCCGTATGTATAAAATCTTTTTACTTTCTCAAGTACTCGTCCATTGATTTGGCTGCGGCACGTCCATCGCCCATCGCAAGGATTACCGTGGCACCGCCACGCACGATATCGCCACCCGCGAATATCGTCGGGATGGAAGACTGCATGCCCTCATTGACCACGATAGTACCCTTAGGGCTCACATCCAATCCGCTCACGCTGTGAGGAACAATAGGGTTAGGAGAGACACCGATGCTGACAACCACTACGTCTACATCCACCTCGATGATCTTACCCTCTACAGGCACTGGACTACGACGACCGGAAGCGTCAGGCTCGCCCAACTCCATGACTTGCAGGCGCATGGTCTTCACCCTGCCCTTCTCGTCACCTAAATATTCGATAGGATTGTGGAGCGTCATGAACTCGACACCCTCCTCCTTAGCATGTTTCACCTCCTCCAGACGGGCAGGCATCTCCTCCTCCGAACGACGATAGACAATCATCGCACGCTCAGCACCTAGACGCAAAGCGGTACGTACAGAGTCCATGGCGGTATTTCCACCACCGACAACAGCTACGTTCTTACCCTTCAGAACCGGAGTATCACTCTCCTCGTTGGAAGCATCCATCAGATTGACACGGGTAAGGTACTCGTTGGATGACATCACACCGATCAAGTTCTCGCCTGGGATATTCATGAAACGAGGAAGACCCGCACCACTGGCGACGAACACGCCCTTGTAACCATCCTTCTTCAGATCGTCCATGGAGATGGTCTTTCCCACGATACAATCCTTCACGAACTCAACACCCATGCCACGCAGGCTCTCGATCTCCACGTCCACGATATGGTTCGGCAGACGGAACTCAGGGATACCATACTTCAACACGCCACCAATCTCATGCAACGCCTCGAAAACAGTCACCGAATAGCCCTTCTTCGCCATATCACCCGCGAAGGAAAGTCCAGCAGGACCCGAGCCGACAACAGCCACCTTCACACCGTTCTTCGCAGCGATCTCAGGCACAGAGACATGTCCGCTCTCCCGCTCATAGTCTGCAGCGAAACGCTCCAGATAACCGATCGCAACCGGTTCTTTCTTCAACTTCAGTTTATACGTACATTGAGACTCACATTGTTTCTCCTGCGGGCACACACGTCCACACACGGCAGGCAATGCGCTCGTCTGCTTCAGAATCTTAGCAGCCTCAAGGATCTCTCCGCGCTCAATGTTCTTGATGAATCCTGGAATATTAATGGAAACAGGGCAACCCGTCATACACGTCGGATTAGGACAATCCAAACAACGCTTGGACTCCTGCAGCGCCTGCTCCATCGTGAGCCCTTGGTTCACCTCGTCACGCGTACGCGCACGGAAATGAGCGTTCAACTCGTTCATGTGGATGCGAGGAATCTGCACCCTCTCGCTATTCTTAGTGGCTTTGCGCAAATCCTCGCGCCAAGCCTCATTTCTATCTTCAGCCATAATATTCTATTTATCTTCTTACTTCTTTCCAAATTTATTCGCAAGGTCCGCTTGCTCAATCTCCCGATATGCGCCCATACGCATTAACATCTCGTCAAAATCGACCTGATGGGCATCGAACTCAGGTCCGTCCACACAGACGAACTTGGTCTTCCCGTCGACGGTAAGACGGCAAGCGCCGCACATACCCGTTCCATCCACCATGATCGTGTTCAAGGACGCCACGGTAGGCAGATTGTATTTCTTTGTAAGCAAAGAGACAAATTTCATCATGATGGCAGGACCGATGGTGACACACAAGTCCACCTTTTCCCTGTTGATGACCTCCTCGACGCCTTGCGTCACAAGGCCCTTCTTGCCGGCGGAACCATCGTCCGTCATGATAATCACCTCGTCAGAGAATTCACGCATCTCCTTCTCCAATATGATCAAGTCCTTGTTGCGGGCAGCCAATACGGTAACCACCTTATTGCCCGCAGCCTTCAGGGATTTGACAATCGGCAACAACGGTGCGACTCCTACGCCGCCACCCGCACAAACAACCGTTCCAAACTTCTCGATATGGGTCGCCTTTCCCAACGGACCCACAACATCCGTAATCTCATCACCAACATTCAGGGCACAAAGCCTCGTCGTCGAGACTCCTATCTTCTGCACCACAAGCGTAATCGTACCCTTCTCCACATCTGCATCCGCAATGGTTAACGGGATTCGCTCCCCTTTCTCTCCTACACGGACAATCACAAAATGACCTGCTTTACGAGACTTCGCAATCAGAGGTGCCTCCACCTCAAACTTGACAACGTTCTCTGAAAAGTGTTCTTTACCGACTATCTTATTCATTTATCCCAAAAAATTAGTTCTCGCAAATTTACGTTAATTATCCATTAATAAACAATTTTATAGCACTTGTTTTCTTCAAAAAAAGCAACTTCACTCTGTGGAGCCTTCCCTAACCGTGAAATCGAAAGTCTTCACCGTATATTTTTTCTTGGAAACAAAAACATCAAACGGAGGAATCGAATAATCTCCCGCCTGCTCCGCAATCAAGCGAAACGTGTAGGTGTAACTACTCCCGCTCTGGTCCATGGTCATGCCTACCCTAGGACGAACCATCAAAGCATTGAACTGGTCCAAGTTCACCTCCGGGTTCACATCGAAGCGGAAACGCGACGTGATGACCAACTCGAACGGCTTACCCGCAACAGGCTTGGCCGGCACCACCTTCACCGAACAATCACGCAACTCCTCATAGAGGGGCAAGACATAGATCGTATCGGCAGGAGAGACGGCAGACTTGCCATTGACCTTGGCACGGGCGGACGGAATCACACAGAGCCCCGTATCCACCGGCGTGACAAAAAAGCTATACCCTTTCAAGTCCAACTCCACTCGTTTACCATCCACCCACGGACGGTCTTTAGCGGCATAGGGAAGCGACTCCGCCCCCACCTTGAACTTGGCATTATCGAACTGCGGCGCCTTGAAGTCACGCAGACCAGACTCCGACGCATAGAAGATGCGGAACTCCTGACCAATGCGGACCGTATCCTTCGCATACTTCACCAAATAAAAACCATTATCGGCAACCGCCGTCTGGGCGGAAAGATCGCTCGCACACATCAGAAGCGAGACGAATATAGACAGTAAAAAGATTCTTCTCATAAGCCATAAGATTTATTAGTATAGATATAATAAATATAAAGAAAAAGTGGGAAACGGCAAACGCTTGGCGACAAAAAAAGTGGGCTTGCCAAATCGACAAGCCCACCCTATCATAGAGAGAATCTATTACTTAGCGATAATGAACTTAACAACCGCACGTCTGTTCAACTCACGACCCGTCTCCGAAACGTTGGAAGCGACAGGCTCATGGTATGACTTAGATGTGGTGACGATGTTCTCCTTCGGACAACCTGCCTTGATCAACGGAGTGATCAAACTGTTCGCACGGGCAACACCCAACTTCTCGTTGCGCGCCTCCGTACCCAAAGTACAAGTATGACCATCGACCTCCAACTTAACGTTAGGATACTTCTTCATGAACTCTGCAACGCCTTGGATACCGTTGTACAACGTCTTAGACTTGATCAGACGAGCAGAACCCAACTTAAAGTGTACCGTGTTATTGATATCGGCCAATGCATTCTTAGCCTTTCTGTAATCCTCAGGATCGATCTGGATATTAGCCGCCTTCGTGCTATCCAAGATTGCGGAAGAATCAGCAGGCTCAACCAACGGAGTCATAGGTTGAGGCTCCTCCAACAACGTGGAGTCGACCTCTATATCCTTCTTCTTACCGAATGGCAAAGTGACACCAATCTTCAATCCGGCAGCCATAAAGTTAGCCTTATCGACCGCAGAAGAGTTCAAGACACCCTTGTATCCATTGCTGAAGTCCTCACGGATGGCGCCCAAATCAGAGACGTGCTCCTTCGCCATATCCGTGATACCATAGTTGAAATAAACACCGGCATATCCCCATAGGCGCTCGGTGAACTTGATATTCAGACCATATTCCGCATACACGCCAAGGACAGGCTTCGTGTCAATGCCATCCTTAAAGCGTGGAGAATTGTCATAAAAACCATGATGAGGCAACTGAGAGAACGTAACGTTATCCTCAGGATAGTAGCCCGTGATCTCATACGAACCCTCTTGGATCTCAAAGCGGGAACGCAAAGGCATAATCAATTTTGCGCCCAAGCCTGCGACCATACCCAAGCGATACGAGAAATCCGTACGGAAGTAGAGACCCAAAGGAATCTCCAACGCCAACACACGCTGACGTTCCTCCCAACCCATGTAAGCAAAGCTGCAATCGAACTTCTCCTGGTTGTACTTGTCGTATTCGCTCGAAGTCTCCACACCATCCAAGCAAGAAGTTGCCGCATAATATGAGACATCCGCGCCTGTTCCGATACCCCAATTTCCGTCACGGAAGAAATGCATGTACCGCGCACTGAACGTAGCGCCCGCAGAGAGTTTACCCTCCCCGAAACACTTACCCAATTCATTCTTGGAAGGCAGCTTAGGCTCATGCTTCAAGGAGTGTAGGCCACCGCCCACACTCAAAGTAACAAGTTCGCTCTGTCCGAAGACCAGGGATGCAAGAGAAAGCCCCACCAGAACTAAAACAACTCTTTTCATATCTATTTCTTTTTATAATCTACGTTAATAAGCTATTGTAATCTCCGATTAGGGTTTAACCAAAATCTTGCAGTTCGCGCTAAGACCATTCTCGACAGTCACCACAGCAACATAGTCGCCGATTGGCAATGAGAGTTTGTTCTTCTCGTCTATACCATCCAGATCCTTGTACTTCACCACACCATCGACTGAGTATACAACCAACTTAGCCTTCTTCAACTGATCCTTGTTAAGACCATAGACTTGGATGGTGAACTCCTGATTTGCGACAGCAGGCACAGGATATGCGGAAATAGAGAACTCTGGCAAAAGCATCTCGAAGTCCTTACCGCAGATATGGAGCGTGTCGCCGTAGAGGGTGACAACATCTAAAGAGTAAGTACCCTCTACACCGGTAAGTACAGAGATGTATTGGGAAGTCTCGCCCTCCAACTTCTGGTTGTTGTGGTACCATTGGTACTCAACGAAGAAGCTGTCAGGGTTGCTGCAGACAAGCACATCGTTCCACTTACGCTTGATGACGCCTGAACCCATGCTGACAAAGAATCTAACCTTGAGCACTTGGCTTGACATGCCCTCACCAAAGAGTTGTACGTAAGCGTGGTATACGCCTGGTCGTATATCCTCTGGGATATCGAAGCGAACAATTCCGTCCTCGTCCAAGTCGCCATTTGTCTCTTTAAAGCCTGCCGCAACAGTCGAGGAATCAAACTTAACAACATATGTTTCAGGTGCACCAGATGTGAAGAACTTCACATTCGCCACATCACCTTGGCAGAACCAAAGACCACCCTTCACAATAACCTTCACGCTATCGCTGCTTGATGGAACAACAGAAGATGTGTCGGAGATGGAAGTAGTATCCACCACTGTAGCGATGCCTGGGATACTATCCTCGCCACCATGGCCATTCTCTCCACCAGAAACCTCAACGCTGTCAATCACAATTGGTCTTCCCGTAACATTAATAGTGACGTGATAGAGAATCTCACAACCGTAGATTGAGACACCCGCTGTGTCGTAAGTATATACTCCATAATCCGCATTCTTAAGATTCAGACCATAGAACAAAATACTTTGACCAACCGCAATGGTAGAATCAACATGAACCGTATCCGGACGACCAATCTTCAAATCAAGTACGATGATCGAGTCACATCCGATAGAGGATGGAATCGTATCGGAGTACAATCCGCTGCGTGTATAGGTCTCGCCCATCCATTCGTAACTTTCACATGCGTAAACTTCCGCTGTGTCACCGTATACCGGCAAGTTGGAGATGGTCAAGTCGAGAATAGCAACTGAATCACAACCTGAGATCACTGAAGAGATCGTATCCATGTAGATGCCAGACTCTGTGAGCGTCTTGCCGTTCCATGTGTAAGAATGGCAAGCGAATACCGAAGTAGTATCACCAGAGAAGGCTGGCGTAACATGCAACTTGATCGAGTAATATACATCGCACTGGTTCTCATCAGGGAGAATCAAAACCGTATCGCCGAATATCTCGTAACCCTTGAATACACCAGGCATACCCTCACAAGTATTCAAAGCGACATTGTTGATCATAGGCGTATATTCCAGAACCAAAGTCTTGATAGTGACATCACCATTCGCTTCCGTCGTATCGGAATATATACCAGCCTCGATAATAGGGTTGCCGTTCCATACATATGGAGGACAGCTGAACGAATCCCTCAATGTATCACGATAAGTGATGTGGAGATCAACCGTCACGATTGAGTCACAACCAGCGATGTTCTCAAGGGTGAGAACCGTATCCTTGCTAACGGAAGAACCGCCCAATGCGATAGGCAAGTCAACAGACTCTACAAACAATACCGTATCCAACTTAGAAGGCTCCAAGATGGTCAAGTTCAAAGTATAGATAGAGTCGCAAGATGCCTCATTGCTCTTCTGGTATGTTGCCGTAGCGCTTTGCGTGTATGTTTGTCCATCACGCCATACATAGCTGCCGCAAGTCACAACCGAATCCGTCAAGAAGAATGACTTATCCACATGAACTCTCAGCAATGTGCTTCCGACATGAGCAGTGTCACCGTCATTCTCAAATGAAGCACCGTACCAAGAGAGAGGCATCGAACCAGCGCATACAACCGTATCGCGGATAATTGAATAGAGGATTGAGTCCCCACCATCCTTATCACGTTCGATTTGGTAAACCTTATCGCAAACATCGCTTACGTTACCAGCCTCGTCAACCACCTTCCAAGAGATGGTGATGGAGTCGCCTTTATATGCATTCAGAGTAAATGTAGTATCACCCACGAATGAGGAGAAGCCCTCACCGTTTACGTTCCACTGAACGTCAAGGTTAGAAGTCTCCGTACAATTATCGGACATCTTCATGCGGATGGAATCAGCCGCAAGAGAGAATGTCACATTTCCAGAAATCGTATCGAACACGCTGTAGACGCTAGCCCACGAGTCGCAAGTTTCAACGAACTCAGGAGCAGTCTTGTCTACAACTGAAACAACCTGAGATGCGGTGACAGTAGCAATTTCACCTATCTCATCAAGGATGTCCACAGTCCAATAAATCGTGTCGCCATTGGCTACATTTACGATAGCGGAGCTATCCACATGAGTCCAAGTAATGGAGTCTGTGCTGAACCAATATTCAACCAAAGCCTCATTGTCACAGTATTGGATTTCCGGCTTATAAGCCTCTAATCCAAGATCAGCCTTACAATCATTGCCTGCGGAAAGCTCAATCGCACCCAGAGGAGCAATGGTAGGTTCAATTACATTAAGATTGACACTTACAACAGAATCACAACCTGTAACAGACAGGAAGGTGTCTACGATGTTAGCGGAGTGAGTAAATGATTTACCGTTCCATTCGAAGCGTCCGCAAACCGTCGTGTCGATAGTGACAACCGGCAATTGGTTCAACGTGAGGTTCAATCTGACGATAGAGTCACAACCGCAGAATGAGGTCGTCAATGAATCAACATAGATGCCTGACTCCTTGTAAACATTACCTCTCCAGGTGTAAACTGAGTCACAAACTGACACAACCTCAGTAGAATCGTAAACTGGATTGATCTTGACCTTCACACTGACGATGGAGTCACATCCCTCCGCACTTGACAAAGTAAACGAAGTGTCTCCCTTCAATTCCAGATCACCCAACTTAATCGGCTGGTTCTCGCAGACTGACAAAACTGTGTCGAGAGTAGCGGAACGAAGGATCGTCAAATCAATTGTGGCAACAGAGTCACAGTTGGACTGTACAGAGACGCATCTAGCGGAATAAACGCCCGAGGTTCTGTAAATACCATCAGGATGATCTTCATTCACCAGCCAAACAAATGAGTCACAGCTTTGTGCGCTAACAGTAGCGCCATAAACCGTCTTCGTGATATTCAAAGAAAGTATTACGACAGAATCGCAACCTGCCGCATTCTTGTCCTTCTCGATGTAATAAGGGAGTAACATGGAAGAATCAACAGAACTTGCACCTCCATTCTTCTCCGCCAAAGCGAACTTGAACGTATAGTCAGCCATGCCTTGACCAGACAAACGGGAAGCGTCATAAACCGTACCATTCCACTCGAAGGAGTCGCAAGCGGCAATCTCCTCCACGTAATATGTAGGCTTATTCAACTTAAGATCCAAATATACGATAGAATCGCAACCGAATTGGTTCTTAGTAACGAACGTATCCGTCGCACTCTCCGTATAAGTTTTGCCGTTCCAGTCATAAGACAAACCACATACCTCAACTTTCTCCGTCACTGGAGAAGAAGCGGAATTGATTTGGAGGTCAACCACCACAACACTATCTCCACCAAGAGCGTTCGTCAAGGTAATAGACGTATCATTATACAACGCATATGCGACAGAACCAATCGTCACGTTGTACGGCAAGTCAGCCAGACAAACCGTGTCACGAAGAACCGTCTCGTCCGAAGAAGCGACCAAAGAGATGTTGAACTTCAAGATTGAGTCACACAAATAAACGTTCTTCACACCAGAGACAATACTTGGGTAATTGCCCATACGTGCATCGTACTGAGGATTCTTTCTGATAGTACCATCCGTCATAATCGTATCCATCACATCTGGATGGAATCCCTCAACGCGATAGTTCGCATATGCAGACTCCGACAGAACTTCAGTGATGATGTTCTCCGACTTCGGCAAAATAGTCAAATCCAACACAACAATAGAGGAGTCACATCCGGCAGAATTCTTATAACGGGTCGTATCCGAATAGAATCCAGTGCTAGTATATGTTTCTCCGGTCACACTCCACTCGTAACTATCACAAGCGATAGCAGGAACCGTATCACGGATCACATCATAAACGCGGTATCTGATTATCGTAATTGAATCGCAACCCGTCTGAGAAGTCGAACGATTCTCATAAACACCTGTCTTAGTCACAGATAAGCCATTCCACTCAGTAGGTCCACATGAAGTGGCAATACCAAGGTTCACATATTGAGCTTGGTTCACTGTAACATGGAGCGTAAGTATGGAATCACCCATAACCACCGTGTCAACAGGGATGGTGTTTACTCCATCACTCACCATGTGAGTCATCGTCGTATCATACTGACACTTGATTATCCACGTCGTGTCGTTTTCCGTCACATAACGGACATCGCCATATTTATACTCATATTTATCACAAGAAGTCACCCATTTTTCCTCGTATTTCGTAGGAATAATGTGAAGATCCAATTCTCCTTCGAATTTACATCCTGTAGATGCGACCTCCTCATGTTTATATGTTCCAGACGTATAGTACATAGTACCATTCCACAAGAATGAATCACGGGCGAAAGCCTCTTCACTGTAGTTGTGGTCGTCATCGACAATGACGCTAACATCCACATAAGAACGGCAATTATCAGAATTATACTCAATAACAGTCGTGTCTAAGTTTTTCCACGTTGAAGCATCATCCCTATAGAGGTTGATATTATGTCCAATGTTAAGAGTCCATCCGTTCGCCGCATTAAAGGTATCCGGACACAAGCGATGAATCTCGTTCGAATAGGATGAGTGGGTGATCACCACATTCAACGTAACGATTGAATCACAACCCGTCACAGTAGAGAATGTATCGAACGTAGCGACATTATTGCTAGCATAGTACGTTGTACCATGCCATGAAACAGAGTCGCATATAGTACCCAGATTTTCCACCACATACACCGCATGGTTAACCTTTAACTTCAATGTGACGAATGAGTCACAACCAGCAGCATTCACGAATCCTTTCGTGAAAGTAGTATCCTCCGTGAAGGTCTCACCCCAGATGTCGAACGAATCACACACCGTCTTCTCTACAATTGTAGTGTCAGAAGGCTCCAGCACATTCAAATTCAACAAGATGACACTATCACATCCGAATGTGTTCTCGATAACGAATGTCGTATCGCTCTGTGGATTGTAAACAACCAAATTGTTACGGACATCAAACACGAACGGGAAGTCATTTCTACATACAGACTGAGTCATCGTAGCGGAAGACTCATTCTTGATGTTCATGTTGAATGTGATGATTGTATCTCCCTGGTCATATCTCGGGAAGACGAATGTAGTATCCGAAACGATAAGCTTGGATGCGGTATCACCTGCGTGGGTGAAACCTGGCTTATACACATAAGGCAAATCCTTCCTACAAATACTAATATCTTCGCTACCATAAGAAGGCGCATAGATGGTCAAATTCAAGACATCGATGGAGTCACATCCATAGATAGACCTCAAATCGCTCACATACTGACCAGACCTAGAATAGCGTACACCATTCCAATCGTAATAATTAGCGGTTTGAACATTCAACGTATCGTAGTGTGAACGTCCTACCGTCAAATTCAATGTGGCGATGGAATCACAACCAAACACAGACGTCATCGTATCCACGTAAACACCGGAAACGTTGTAAACCTTTCCATTCCACGTGTAAGAATCACAAGCGACATGAGTCTCTACTGTGTTATATATATCATTAATGGTAAGGTTCAAAGTAATGATGCTATCACATCCTGTCGTGTTATAAATAGTATCCTTATAAACGCCAGAGTAAACATATGTCTTACCATTGAATGTGTACTTGTCGCAAACCGTCGCAGTGATGGTGCGGAAATAAGAAGAATCAGCGAACACCTTCAAGAGGGCATAACCGACATGAGCGGTATCTCCATCTTTCGAGAATGTACGTCCGTACCAATTCAACGGGAAGCTACCTACACAAATGGTGGTATCACGGATAACCGCATATGGGTCTCTATGCTCGTCCACAGTATCCTTGCTGATTTCATATTTCACGTGGCAAGGAGCACTCTCAAGACCAGCTTCGTCCTTCACCTTCCATGAGTATTCCTCGAATGGATTCGTATACGCATTCAAGGTAATCGTAAAGTCGGATCCGAAGGCGCCGAAATCATTTCCTGAACCTGCGTTCCACAGAACCTCCAAGTTAGCTGGCGCAGTACAATTGTCTTCAGAAGCATTTTGAACCACAGATGGTGAAAGTGTCACCGTAACATCTCCTGAAACCTTATCTTTTGATGCGAGAGCGAAGAGATTCTCCATATCGTTACAACGAACGATGGCTGGAGCAGTCGAGTCGGACACATGTACAGGTTGGCTATAGAATACTGTGTCAACCGGAGCGGATGTGGTTTGCAGGAAGAGCACACCCATCCAAGAGATCTTGTCATTGTCCACAACTGTCACTTTCGCATTGTCGGAGTACGCTTTCCATGCGCCAGAATCATTCACCCTATAGTAGTAATCCACATGGTCGATATCCGTCGCACAATAGCTATAGCTTGGCTTATCTCCACTCAGCGAGATTGTCGCTTGACAGTTCGCATCCGCAGCCACGTAGATGTCTGGCTCTTCAACAAACGCCAAATCACGATTGACATGCGCCTCGAATGTGATGGTATCAGGGCAGACACCACCCTCACCGGCTATCACATAATGGAAGACGTCTATCTCCTTCTTAGACTTGGTGAACGAATATGAGGAACCAGTTCCCAACACGTTGTTATCAGCGTCCAACCATGTCCTTTCCGTCCATACATCTCCCGGATCATATGAGAAGGAAAGCGGTTCGTTCGGACAAGCTACCTTCACCTTATCCGCTGAGATAACACCCAAATCAGGATAATAACTGATAGAGAATCCGTATGCCACACCATAGACACCCTCCGCACACTCTACCGCAGGATAACGATCCTCTTCGTTCGTGATAGAAGCATTGTCATATGATGAATTGTAATAGTTAACGATTTGTTGGATACGGGTCTTAGACCTCGCCAAGATCGCACGACACTCCGAGCCAGAAGGGAAGGTGTTCAAATCAACCTTGTAAACAAAAGTGTCAAGGTAAGGGTCTTCTCCTTGGATGAAGTTCTTCCAAAGGGTCTCTCCCTTCTCACGATACTGGTACAAATAGTAATATGGAGAAACGAAGTAGTCGCGAGCAACCGTACCGTCCCTCATAATAGCATAGATGGCAAATTCGGAAGAATCCGTACCGCAGACCTCCACGCTCTGTTTCTCGTTTACGAACGACGGGTTATCTGAGATCGCCATATCAGGGCAACAAGAGGTGATGGTGATGTCGTCAAACATCATATCGTTACCCGTACCACCATTACTGTTATTCACCAAAACCACACGATAGGTCTTGCCTGCGTCCGCCAAGAACTTCGCGGAGAGATTAGACCAATAAGTATCCACATTCGGATCACTGTCGTAATCATGCAAACGGCTCAACATCTCGCCAGAGTAAGCGCTTTGAAGCCATTTCTCGCCACCAGACTCGTTCAACTCGTAGATGTCAAGACGAACGTTGGCGTTAATCAAGGTATCGTGATTTCCCCATCTAGCTATATCCCACATGTTCAAGTTGGCGATGTAAGAAGAGAAAATCACCAAAGAGGAGTCACATTGCACACTAAAATCACGTTGATAGATTCTTGTGTCCTTTGAATTCCTAGCACAGTTCACAACCAACATACCGCCGGTTCCATCACCTGTAGTATGGTCCTTTTGTTCTCCAAACTGGTCTTGATCCCACCATGAATGTTTGGAATTAGGAACGATGGAGTAGTACCCATCATCAGTATGCCAATTGCCCTGTGCAGAGAAATATCTATGACCTTGCAATGCATTGTTGAAATCAGGAACAGCCATAGCCGTTCTTCCGCTATTATACCTGACGTTGTAAGAGGTTCCATTATAGGAATAGCGAGAGGTGGTCGTCGTGACACGCTCCGCATTTTTGTAAGTATAAGTATAGTTGCTTGGATTAAACGTTCCGAAATCGTCATGCCAAATCAACTCGCTCTTCTTTCCCGTACACTTAAAGATTGGACGAAGGATGAATGAGGTATCCTTCGTGACGGAAGAAGATGTTCCGATTTGATAGGTATAAGTCAAATTGAACTCATACGCATCTTCGACCTCACAAGAGTATTTATAGTTATCCAATTCCGCCGCAGTATATGTAGCGACCTCTCCGGAACGTTGCAACAACTTACGGGTCAAAGTGATATCCGTTATTCTCGCATCATTCACAACTTCCAGACCGCAAGTGAAGATAGAGCCATGCACCGCCTCAAACGCGTAGTGGGTCACAATCCTATCATAACCGGAAGCAACAAATTTCACGGAAGGCGCTGCAAACTGAAGCACAGGTGCATTGACCGTACAAAGCACTTCGGACGTAGCTTTTTTGACGATATTCAAACGATAATAAGGAGTTCCCTTGGAAACAGATTCGATCACATATCGGTTGGAGTTCGCATCCTTACCAATCGTACTCCAGTTGCTTCCATTACTACTACTTTGCCATTGGTATGAAATGGATACATCGTTATACATCGAATTGATATTATCCACTTCCAAGACGATTTTTTCTCCATAGATTACATCGACGGACTTGCTGGCCTTGATTGTCGCGCACTCTTGATACTCATATGCGCCCATATCAATTCCTCCACCCGAAATACGGTCATTGCCAGCCAAATCCAATGGCTCATTATTATAAGAGGACGATCCAGCATTCACATATGCGGAGGTCGGCAGAAGAGTGTAGTCCCCAGCTGCCGCATTCGTAAATCCAGGGTTGTCTTTTCCCACATAAGAGTATGTAATCCGTGAAGCATCCATATTGTCATCGTACTCCACATTGACATCTGTCGTAAGATTGTTGACCCTATGCGTGTTCATACATATCAATGTATTCTGAATCAACGTATTAGTATTCGCCGATGTCACTGCGTAAGCATATGGTCTCCTGTTCGAACCTGATGAATTGCCGCTCAAACTATTGTTCGCAATCGTACAGTTGATGATTTTTCCGCCATCAGAAACAACGATATAACTTTTGCTGTTATTTGCAGTTCCCTCAGCGCTGTTCCCATATATCAGGGAGTTAACTATTTTTCCGTTTGCGGTCACGTAAACGATACCCATATCCCTAACTTGTCGAATGGAATTGCCAGTAATGACACCACCCACCAATGTACCTTCCACGAGGAGGACAGGTCCATTAGCACTGCTTTTCACCACCGTCTTATCATCCATTTTTGTTTTGCTTCCATCAGAAACAAAAATGAAAGAGAGTTGAGACGAGTTTGTGGAATTAGCGTCAAAGGAGAGATCCTGCACTTCGACATTCGCACTGAAAGTAATACGGACGGTAGCCGCACCCCTCTTGACGGTGTTCCCATTACCTAGAATGGTCACTGATTTGTTCACTTGAACAGATGAAGACAATGTGGAATTCCCTGTCACAGAGATGGTATCCCCCTCACTACAACTGCCAAGAACACTAGCAATGTTATTGAAATCAGACAATGGGACTGTCGCAGGGAAAGCCTCAAAAGCCCAACTAAACAACATCGCCACAACCAGAAAGATTGTTTTCGACATTCGATTTTTTGTAGTCATGAATATAAAATATTAATTATAATTTAGTTAATTCAACGTTTCAGATTAAATTTTCATACACCAATCAACATCACAGACCCTCATATTGTGAAAATTAACGAAAAATTCGGTGCGAATTTACATAAATTAACGGAAAGGACAACAAAAAAAGACGTAAAAAATTTGCGAGAGAAGGAAAATTTAAAATAAGTCAAATGAGATGAGGGAATATAGGACAATAGACAAAAAAAGCGGGACGATCATCAACCGTCCCGCTTAAATTATCAGAAATAGTCAGATTATTTCTTAATGAACTTTCCTGAGATTGTCTTGTTCACAACGATGACATACTCGCCAGCAGCCAAATTAGCGACATTCACCGTACCGTTGACAACAGGGAAAGAAGTAGTTGCGCCATTCAAGGAAACAACATCCACCGTCTCGATGTTCTCAATGCCAGAAAATGCGATCTCATTTTGAACTGGATTTGGATAAACGGACAAAGTCTTGCTATCTCCGTTCACGTTAGCCACGCTTGTCGTCCAGTTAGCAGCCACTTCCAAGTTGTCCACCACATAAGCAGCAGCTTCATTCTGCTTGAAGAGGAAGGAAATGGATTTCGCACCAGTTGGAATTGAGATGACATTCTCGCTTGGCGTATAAATGCTATGCAACGTCGCATCAGGGAACACTTTTGACTCCTCTGTTTGATTGTCGAACTTATAGTAAATAGGGAGTTCTGTACCCTCTAAGAAATCTCCCTCATAGGACTTGTATATACACTTCGTAAGACAAGAAACTCGAAGCTGGTCTCCATCAATGTTTTCAGGGAGTTCAACGTTCTCCAAAGCAACATAAGAGCCTTCTGGAGCAGGATTGAAAAGATCATTGCCGTTGCGAACTACCATTCCATGGAACAATTGAGATGGCAAATATCCGGATCCATCACTACCCGTCCAATTATCAGGGCTCCAATTTTCGGATTTATTCTCATACAGCATCATACCGTACATAACATACGACATCTTTTTCCCTGTCCTCTTACCTACTTCATCATAATTGTACACGGCATAATAGTGATTTCCTTCTTGGAAACAACCATTCTCCACTGGTGACAAAATTTTCGGGTTACCGATCGTATCGGAAGACATAAACTTAGGAATTTCTGTCCAGTTATCAATGTTGTCATAAGACTCCCCGAAGAAAGTTTGGAAATTATCTGGAGCGTAGAAATAAAGATTCTTGATCTTAGCTGGCTCAAGATTATCATTCTTGTCATCTTCAAGCTCCCTCAAATACGTAAGATAAATGCTATTCACCTTCTCGTCGTTTTTCGGGAAAGAATAACTCTCGTACTTAACGAACATCTTCTCCGCATCTCGATTATACTTTCCATCTACATAATGGTGGCAAATATGATTAGTCTTTTTAGCATCTTCGAATTTAAACTTAAAATCATTGCCTACCTCAGATCCACAAAGGATGTTAAATGTAGGCTTATCCATCTGCTCTGACGTCACATTTTCATGAGCAGCCAATTCCGCAGAATAGAGCATTGCAGAATGAGGCAACTCATACTCAAACACTATATTCAAACCTTTCAAATGGAGGTTAAACAAGGAAGGATCCAAATCCAAACGGCAGCCAACATATTTGCCTGCACGAGTAAACGTCACATAACCCTCACCCGTCTCCGTTAATGTAGAAGCAGGAACCACATCATTAGGGTCACCATTCCTGAAATCTTCCTTTCCACACGTCACTCCATTTAGGATTTTACCGTCCTTGATGATGTATATCTGCGAAAAAGCGGATACACACATAGACATAGCAGCAAAAAGTAAAAATACTTTTTTCATAAAATATAAATTTAAGTTGAACATAATATTCAGTCACAAAATAGTGCGCTAAGATACAGAATCGGAGGAAAACAATAAAGAAATTTCCGATTTTTATTCACGACAATTTCTGATATACACATCCATCAATTCCGCATTGGTTATATAATCAACTAAAAATCAACACATTATCACTAAGCAAGAAACTATAATGACATACATCGGATATCACCCACAACCACAAGTCATCCAGAGGCATATTTCCACAGGAAAAAAGAGATTGTTATCTCGGAAAAACTTATATTTGTATGTGGAATTTCGCTATAACAAAACGAAATCCTCTAAACTCATAAAATAACGAAAAATGTCTAAAGTACTTATTATCGGAATTGGTGGCGTCGGCACTGTAGTGGCGCACAAAGTCGCACAGAACAGGGATGTCTTCACTGACATCGTAATCACCAGCAGAACGAAATCCAAATGCGACAAACTGGCGGAAGAGCTGAAAACCCGTTATGGTGTAAATGTGACAACAGACAGGGTTGATGCAGATGTCACCGAACAAATCATCGATTTATTCAAAAAGCACAAACCAGAATTGGTAATCAATGTCGCATTACCTTACCAAGATCTGAACATCATGGACGCATGCCTGGAATGTGGCGTCAACTATTTGGATACAGCGAACTACGAACCCAAAGACGTGGCCCACTTCGAATACAGTTGGCAATGGGCTTACAAAAAAAGATTCGAGGAAGCGGGGTTGACCGCTATATTGGGATGCGGATTCGACCCTGGAGTATCGGGCGTATACACCGCATACGCCGCCAAGCACCACTTCGACGAGATCCAATATTTGGATATTGTGGACTGTAACGCGGGAAACCATCACAAAGCATTCGCAACCAATTTCAACCCAGAGATCAACATACGTGAGATCACCCAAAAAGGAAGGTTCTACGAAAACGGGCAATGGATTGAGACGGGAGCTCTGGAAATACACAAGCCACTCACCTACCCTAACATCGGACCTCGGGAGTCATATCTCATGTTCCACGAAGAGCTTGAATCATTGGTGAAAAACTATCCGACCATCAAACGGGCAAGATTTTGGATGACATTCGGACAAGAATACCTAACTCACCTCCGCGTCATTCAAGACATCGGTATGGCAAGGATCGACGAAGTGGAATACAATGGCATGAAAATTGTTCCGCTACAATTCCTGAAGGCAGTGCTTCCAAACCCTAAAGACCTGGGAGAAAACTACGAAGGAGAAACCAGCATCGGTTGCAGAATCAGAGGCCTGAAGGACGGAAAAGAGAAAACATATTACGTGTACAACAACTGTAGCCACCACGAGGCGTACAAGGAGACAGGCATGCAAGGCGTAAGCTACACGACCGGTGTGCCAGCCATGATCGGTGCGATGATGTTCTGCAAAGGTCTTTGGAAACGTCCAGGCGTATGGAATGTGGAAGAGTTCGATCCCGATCCATTTATGGAACAACTCAACAAACAAGGATTGCCTTGGCACGAGATTTTCAACGAGGATCTTGAATTATAGAAGAAAAGGCGAAAGCCTTAATCGCAAAAAATAGAAATGGAGACGGAGCAAAACCGCCTCCATTTTTTTATCCGCCAAAGGGTAGACCGGAATAAAAACACCCCAAGCAACAAAATAAAAAGGGGCGGTCATTTGCGACCAGCCCCCCAAAATAAATAGTAAAAATTAAATTATCTACAGAAGTGCTTCGTCACACACCAAGTGTAACCCAGCATGATCTCGTGTGATCCACCATTCTTACGTTGGAACTGCGT
>JBGVCG010000011.1:0-76277 GCA_045226255.1 Paludibacteraceae bacterium
GTATGAGCCAGGAACCAATCTTTTGAATAGTCGACGAGATGGAATGGTGAGATGGGGACAAAGTATTAACCATGAGGGAGGTTGCCACCCATCCTACAACTATTTCTGCCCTGGAGATTTAGATGATGATGATCAGTGTAATCATACTTTGGCGGGATGTGCGGCGGTGGCGATGGCTCAGATTATGTACAAATGGGGCTATCCGGAAAAATCAAAGTACAACAGCTACGATTGGGACAAAATCCCACCCGTATTAACGGATGGTTGTTCCGATGATTGTCCCCAACTGATTCGTGATTGCGGGGAGGCCTGTAATATGCATTACCAAACCTTCGCAGGAATCCATATCACAGGTTCATGGGCGGTGCCCTCAAACGTGGCTAAAGGATTCGCCGACTTCGACTATGGCGCGTACTTGCACGATTTGAAAGACTGGCGATTCGGTTCCGCATGGGCCGATTTGATTCGCTCGGAGATAGACTGTGGCCGTCCTGTCCTGATGCATGGACAGAAAAACGTCATAGATATCAAGGACAGGCACTACTTCGTCATCGACGGATACTCGAAGTATGACAAAGACCTATTCCACGTGAATTGGGGATGGAGAGGCAAAAACAATGACTATTATGATTTGCAAAGTTGCGGCTACTCGAACGGACAAGATATCATCGTCGGCATAGCTCCAAAACACACGGGAACCCCACACGCACGCATCACATACTCTAAAATAACAGGATTACTAACACCCAAATGTCCCGACGGCATCAACGACAGGGTACGATACATGGTGGACAATGCGGACTCCTATGAATGCCACGTTTACGATCGGTCAGGAAAGAAGATATGGGCTTGTGCAGGCCTCGTAAAAAACGGCTACGCAGAGATGTGGGACGGTTCCGCAATAAATCCCTTACCCGCTACAGACTATTGGTACACCGCCGTTTTTAAAAACAACTTTGGTGACCGTGTGGAGGTTTCCGACCACGTGACATTGCTCAACACTACTTGTCCGCCAGGCTATGACCCCACCCCGACAGGCGACCAGCTCACTGAATCCGATGACGGACGACCCACATTATCTCCCAATCCCACAACAGGTCCTGTGCAAATCAACACAAACGTCAACATCGAAAAAATTGAAATCCTGGACATAAACGCAAAAATCTTATTTTCTGAATCTACCAATTCTCCTTCCTACACAATTGATGCAAGTAAATTCGGCAAAGGCATTTACATCCTCCGCATAATCACAGAAAGAAGTACCTTCATCGAACGACTGCTCGTAAAATGATGGATATACACCGCAACCCTATAACCCAACAGCCCTCACCCACAAAAAATATATTTTAGGCAAAATCACAAGAAATATGTCGGCGGTTTCATTTAGAAGAGATGAATGGAAGAATGAAGATTGTGTGCGCCGCAACTCAAAATAGTAAATTGTAAATAGTTAAATAGTAAATACTTGTGAAAGCCTTACGAGGTAATTGAATTTTCCTTGGGAAATAATAAATTTTATTCCCCAAAGAGTTGGGAGCGGAGCTTTTTTCTCTTAAATTCGCGCAATGATTCCGGAAAAGGATATCATGGGTTTGGTTGAGTAGTTCAATGGATAGAATACGGGTTTCCTAAACCTTAGATCCGGGTTCGATTCCCGGCTCGACTACAAGAAGGCTCAGTGCACTACGCATTGAGTCTTTTTTGTATTTACACGGATTGCTAAATGGTTGTCTATAAATAAATTATTCTGCGAATTTCTCCAAGTCGGAGATGAATTTCTTGATGTTCGCCTTGCTGAGATAACCATCCCCCACAAAGCCTTTGGTCGAAAAGCGGAGATTGCGGCCAGACTCCTGCTGATATGAAATGGAATAGACGCTCTTGGCATCGTCCTTCACCGTGACCTGCGCCTTCTCCTCCAGAATCTTCTGAAAATACTCAAGGCACTCACGCACCTGATCCTTAGACTTCCCCAAATAAAAGAGCATCAGATTGTCCAATTGATGCGTCGTGATCATCTCCAGGAAATACCGGGTGGTGCCACCTCTCTCCCGCATGAAGATGATCGCCGGCGAGCCCTCCTTCGCCCGCAACAGACCGCCGTGGCTCACCTCACGGATGTTCACATCACCCACCTGAGGCGCCTGATCCTCCGCACATAAGAGCACCGACATGCAACAGGAGAGAATCAACAACAACAAACGTTTCATACCCGCCATCACAAAGAAACCTGACATAACACATCCTTCAACTCACTGAGGCTCATCGCATCGAAGTCTTCCTTGCGAGGCAATACGAAAATCCCCGCCATGTCGATCGCCCCCGGACTGATCATACGATACGACGCATCCTCCGCGAAATACTGGATGGGACGGTGCGCCTTGCGAGGGAAGAGGAAGAAATGCCACCGGTTCTCCTCATACTCCACAAACAGGTTCAGCCTCGGCTCCTCATTGCCTCCCTCCATCATCATGTATTGGGTGTACGCCTGATTGAAGAGCGAAGTCAACGCATCCTTCCGGTTCGACTCCGCATGCAGACAACTCCGCCCGAAGCCTACCAGCTGCTCCATCTTATGTCCGTTCCACTCGGACAATTCACGTTTCTCCGCCTTCTTCCACTCCTTCTCCATGGGCAACTGGCCTTTCGCCACCGCCTGAAAATGCAGATGGTCGGGTGCGGAGGCTCCGCAACGTGGACCGTTATAAAAAATGATATGGTCAGGCATCAGCTGGGCAAAGTCCAGCATATCGCCGAAATTGGGTTTGATCTCCTGCGGGCAATGCGTGTCGCAGGCAATCGTGAAATGCTCCTTGAGGATCGGGAAGGGATTCACCAACAACGTGAACCGCTCGTTCATCTTGAGTCCGCGCTGCACCTCCGGACGATTTTCAGAGCACAAGAAACACTTGCGATTGGCAATAGATTCCTTGTCCAATTTAGCACCCGATGAGACGGCGCGCGCTGGATTAAACTGCGCCTTGAGCGTAAAACCGTTCAGCTTGAACTCGCGCAGCTCCACTTGCTCCAATTGTTCTACTCTCTGCCTAAATTCCGGCCATTCGGCCAGTTGTTCTTCATAAAATTTCCTGACATCCATCACCTCGACTCCTTAATCCTGCGCATCATCTCGATGGTACGCAGTTTGTCTTTATATAGATTATTCTTATTCTGCTTAACGATATCCAGATTAGCGTCCGAATTGCCCTCCCAGCGGCGACAAAGGTAGAGCACGTCGTATATCCTACCAATCGGGTAGTTGTGTGAGATGGTCAGACCCATCGCATAGTCCTCACCATAGCTCGTGTTCGGCAATTGGAGCTTACGCAGCAAAGGCGTGAAGAAGGCGCGCGGGGCACCTAACCCATTAATCCTCAAAGCGTTGTTCCGACCGTTCTCATGGGTCCACTCCCGATGGTCGATCACACCCGGCGGAATGGTCTCCATCTTGAAATTGGTGATGGCATACGTGCCCACCACCATGGCGCACCGTTGCTCGTAAAAGGCAGTGACGATTTTGCGGATAGTATCCTCTCCGCTATAGACATCGTCACTGTCCAGTTGGATAGCGAACTTGCCACACTGCGGATGGTTCACCCCTTCGTTCCAGCATCCTCCGATGCCCAAATCGTCACGGGAAGGGATGACATGGATAATGCGGGCGTCCTGTTTCGCAAGAGTATCTATCGCCTCCGTCGTCCCATCCGTGGAATGGTTGTCCACCACGATCAGGTTGAAGGCGAAATCAGTCTTCTGGGAAAGCACCGAACGGATAGCGTCCGATATGGTTTTCACACGGTTACGCACAGGAATGATGACCGAAGCCTCGTACTCGAAGGATGCGTTGTCCAGCGACACAGGCGTAAACGACGGTTCCAAGTAGGCCCCTACCCGCTTCAGGTATTCGGTGAAGACCCTCTCCCGCTCGATCTGCACCTCCCGGTTGCGGGCGTCCACATAGGCGAACTGCTTCTCTTCGGAAGAGGTCTTATCCTCCGACAACACCGTGTACAATGTCTCGTTCAAATGGAAAGGAAGCGCATGTTCCGAAAGCCTCAACCGCAAGTCATAGAGGGAAGAGAAGGCGACGGATTCACCCATCTCCGAAACACAACGCTTAAAGCTACCAGCCTCGAAAAAAAGCAATGGACCGAAGTCGAAATCATCCCGCACGCTACCCAATTGGTAGTCGATCAGCGGGTGCAGCTTCACCTCGTCGCCAGCTTGTTCGAGGTAGTCAGCGTAGGCCATAGTCGCACCTGAGTAGTCCATCACCTGTGTGATTCGTCTCAGGGCATTCTGTCCCAAGCGGAACGGACGGGCGTCACACGCCAAGGCGATGTACGGAGCGCTGGCGACTTCCGCTATCGAGCGCAAGGCAGCGCAAGTGTCCAGACGGTCAATGCGCAATGAGCGCACACCCGTCATAGCAGGTTGCGCACCCGTATATAGCAGGGTGATAGTCCCCACCCCATCAGCGGTTCCGAGCGCGGACAAAGTAGTCTCACCGCCCGGCACGTAAGGCATAAAAAGATCCACCATAAGCTATTTCTTCTTTTTTAGCAGAAAATCCACAATCTCCTTCATCAAAGCGTCTCGGGAAGATTGTGTGGTAATAGATTCAAAAGGAATCGAGGAGATGTACGTTCTATACCTGCCCTTGTAAGCCACAGCGCACGGCAAGTTACACCCTTCGAAAGAATGGACCACCGAGGAGCCATTCGCACTATCGATGGCATCCGGCGACTCCACAGCATATTGAAATTTTCCTAATGTCTTGTTATAGTTATAGAACTTCTTCGCAAACTCCTTGTTGACGGAGAAATAATTGGATATCCGGCCCTCCGCCTCCACTCTGCTCTGCCGTAGCGTATACTTCAGCACCTTCTCCGCGAAATAGATATCATCATCAAGGCAGAGGGAGTCCCGCTCCATCAAATCAGAGGCGATATAGGCTCCGCTCGCATAGAGCTTTCCACCATGGAACAAATAGTTACGTATCTCCTCCTGCAAGCGTGGAGGGAATGTCTTATAACGTGTACCCATGCCCACCTGTGTCTCCTTCTCCTCACCCAATATCAGGTCCACGAAAGCGAAACGCCTGATGTTGTAGTTGCCCTCCGTGACAGCCGCTTTGGAACAGGAGACGAACGAATAGCCTGCCTTCACGATGGATTTACCATGCAGCAAAGGATAATCGAACGTGTTGCCGGCGATGACCACCCCTTCGTAGTCCACCTGACAGGCGCCATGTCCAGGCTCCGCATTGCTACGGAACTTCTGACGCTTACGGAAACCATACTGCTTGCCGACATAGCTGAGGTCGTAATGATCCGGCACTCCCTGGTCGCAATCGTCCAAAAAGCCGGAGTAGTCCCCCGTATCGAAATACTCTGGAGCGGAGACACGGTCGAAACCATTGATGACCAGAGCCGTCTGAGCCGATTTACCCCTACAAACAGAGAGCACCTCCGAAGGGAAACTCTCCCCACCATCGTTCACCGCCGTCACCTTGAAGTTATAGATGACACCCGAGTCTATCGGCATCACATAATGCGGTGCGTCCACCAAGGTACCATTGTCCCATCCCCCATCGTTTCGGGAGACATAGACCACATATTTGGAAGGCGTGGCGGTCACCTCCAGACTATCCTCCTGCGGCTCCCAACTCAGGAAGACGCTCTTCTTTTTCTTATCGTAGAACTCAGTGCTGAAATTCGTCACAGGCAACGGCTGCACCACATAATCCGTCTTATATTGATAAGCGATGAACTTCAGGAGCGCCTTGTAGATGGAGCGGCTGGCGAAGAAGCGGAAGTTCGGGTCTAACCCATACTTCATGTCCGTGTAGTTCTGGTGGGAAAGCAACTCCAGCAACATGGTCGGCACCTCAGGCACACGAGCCTCGTAGTAGGAAGCGTCCGTCATCTTACGACGGGTCCAAGTAGGACGGAAGGCGCGTCGGATATCCTCCACCACTTGGGTCTGAACCATATCCGTCAGGTCACGTCCCGTGAGGCGGCGCTGTCCATTCCAATAGTCACGGTTTCCGTAACTCTCGGACATATATATCGCCAATGTTCCAAAAATAGAGTCCCTCAAGAATTGTCCCGCATCCGTATGGAGACCAAACGCCAAATCGATAGGAATGCGCTTGCCAGGCCTATCCTTCGCCTTGGGAGAACCTCCGATCAGATCGTTCACCCATTCGCCACGACACATGTAATCATCCTTATAATCGTTCAGCGCATCATTCCTCGAAAAGACAGAATCAGGGTATCCGGCCCATTGCAACCAGTAGCGTGCGCCCTCCAAGAAACGCAACCTATCGCTGACTTGCACCACCGTATCCCCCTCTGAGGTAACCACCGGTCGGCCAATATTACCCATACCACCACCGAACTTCACCGCATCAGCCGTGACCACCTTGCCACTGCGCGACTGGTTCGTCAAGACAACCATACCCATGGAAGGATGGAGACCCTGCTTGAAATGGAAAGTACCCAAGTATATCCACGTGCCACCACCCATTCGTTGGTTAACGATGAACTCTGTGGAACCACCCGCATGATTCACTTTATAATGCGCCTCCGCCGTGCTCTCCGGCAAGGTTTGGTAGGAGACATAGACCGCATAGTCGCCATCCTCCGGAATCTCCGGCACCCAATGCACCTCAGCGCTCTTCTCCTTCGCCGTCTTCACTTGTCGGCAAGTACCCATCCTGAAAGGTTGATCACCCTCCACATACATCTTCTTTTTGTTGGCGAAACCGGCGGAGTCGCAACCCATCCAGATGCAATCCTTCCCGTTCAGTTCCTCATAGAGATAGTCTCCGTTCGTGTCATTGTCCACGATCACCTCATTATACTGGATATCACGCTCCCTAGGCAACAGCACAGTCGCGCCCGCATTCTCTAACATCGGAGCAATATAAGGCAACACATAGCCCAGCGTATAAGTGTCCTCCACGACCTGAAATATGCAAGGTCGTTGCCACTGCCATTGGCTTCCTTTCGAGTTCGATTCGAAATACCATCCGTGACTCGGCCACATGGCGATGTGACGGTTCGCCAGACCCTTCTCAGGCACATACGGTTTACTCACATTGCGCACCAACTGATGCCCCTTGAAGTACTCCTTCTCAAAGCGCCCCTTGTCCAATTTCATCTCCTTGCGGGTCCAATTGGGAATCAAATCATGTAATTCGTAACGATTGACGTAAAGAGTGAGATCATAGTTTTTATACGACATAGGCAGGTAGGCGGCGACGGAATCATAAATCCGATCAACGATGTCCTCCCTCAGCGCAATGCCTTCCACATGTTTGGATAGATATATGTCAATTCGCTTTTTATTTGTATCAAGGAAAGAACTATCGTTGCTTAACTTGTTATGTTTCAGTACAGAAAACTCTTTCTGCAGAAAAGCATAGACAGGAACGACAGCGTTGTCCAAATCTGAGTTTTGAGCGAAAACATCAAAAGAAATGGCTAGGAAGACTATGATGGAAAGAATACGCGTTTTCACCATCTCTCGATAAATTTTTGTACCCAAGATGAGACTCGAACTCATACAGCCGTACGGCCACTAGTCCCTGAAACTAGCGTGTCTACCATTCCACCACTTGGGCATTTCATCCGCGAATTTAACTAATTTATTATTTTCGCCAAACATCTTCGACTATGTTTTTGAAAGTTTTTTTCGTGGGTGTCACAAATGGTGATTTAAGGGCATTTTTTGGCAAATAACAACATTTTCACATGATATCTTTGAAAATAATGCAATCATTTGTATATTTGCAGAAAACAGGTAGAGTGTATTATTGGGGATGAAAAACGGATCTGACCTCTCAGCCTGATCTGCGAAAAAATGCATAGAAAGACACACATTCGACCATTTATTACATAAAGGTTATTAAATAAGGGTTTAACAATCAACAAATCGATTTATTAGAATCTGATTTAGAATCTAATAGTGTTTAATATAATAGGATTTTGTATGAAAAAGAGACAAATCATCACAGGATTCTCAGCTTTATTGCTCTGTGCGGCCTCATTCGCCGAAACGCCAAACAACATGCAGGTTTGGCTGAAAAACGGAGAACGGGAGATGTTCGACATCAACCAGGTGGACAGCGTCACATTCGGAGAAAGCTTAACGCCTGAGTTCAAACCATTATGCGACTGGACCTTCATCCCAACGGTTGAAAGTCCGACCGCCCTCATGCTCTCCGACGAGCAAAAGGAGTTCGTCCGCGCAGGTAACACATTCGCCAAGAAATCGTTCGCCTCCATCTGTGAGGCAGACAGTAGCAACCCCAACACGTTCTATTCCCCAATCAGCCTGCAAATCGCCTTGGGATTCTGCGCCAACGCAGCCACCAACAAGGGCGCCAAGGAGATAGCGGATGCGTTCGGCATCCAAGCGAAGAAACCATTGGAGGAGATGAACGACTACTTCAACAAGATCATCTTATCGCTCAACTCGCAGGTGGACAGCGTCATCCTAAAGGTGAACAACGCTGCATGGCCAGTATGGGGTGCTGCCGTGTACGATGACTTCCTCAAGGCGGCATACGAGAAATACTACGCCACGGTCAGACACCTGGATTACGTGTCTGATCCTGCTGCCGCAAAAGACACCATAAACAAATGGGCGGCGCTCATGACCAACGACTGCATCAAGAAACTGAGCGTCATCATCGACCAAAGTACAGTCCTCGTCCTCAACAACGCTTGCTATTTCAAGGGCAAATGGAGAATGCCGATAGAGAAAAGCATGACGAGGAAAGAAACGTTCTGGAACACCCCGACCGAATCCCAAAGCGTCGACATGATGCAATCGGTGGAGTATTACTCCTATGCGCAAACGGATGATTACCAATTGGTGGAACTCACTTATGGCAATCCAAGAAGCATACCGTCCAACAACGGCCAAGGCACCTACAGCATGGTGATCGTTTTGCCTTCGGAGGGTAAAAACTTGGATTCGACACTCAACGCTATCGATTGGAATGACTTGTCACTCAACAGGAACTACGTATTCCTCCGCTTCCCGAAATTCGGAATTCGTAGCAGCCTTGATTTAAATGAAGTTGTGACTAAACTTGGTATCACGGATATATTCGCAGGATGCCCTAACGCCATCAATGTCCCTGCCGCAGTGACACAAATCGTGCAAGATACCTATGTGGCGGTGGATGAAGAGGGAACCGAGGCCGCCGCTGTCACATCCTTATCGATGGCCGGTGCCGCTCCTCCGGAAGATATGGCCGAGATGTTCGTCAACCGTCCGTTCGGTTTCGCCATCCGCGAAATGACCACCGGCATGTTGCTCTTCATGGGTAAGGTGACGGAGGTGGAAGAAGTGTCTAAAGAATAGAGAATTTTGAATTAAGAATTATGAATTTTTGGGGGGGATGTGCGTATCTTTACATGATGCGCACATCCTTAGCCCTGAAGGGGCGAAACATTATATAGCCTAGGGCAATGACCTAGGAATTATGAATTTGAATAAATATATTTTTATGGGAAGAAGAACATTACTTATAGGGTTTTCAGTGTTGGCGAGTTGCCTCGCCTCCTTCGCCGGCACACCGGACAACATGCAGGTCTGGCTGAAGAACGGTGAACAAAGGGTATTCGACATCAGCCAAGTGGATAGCGTCACCTTCGGCGTGGATCAGCAACAGGAGCATAACCTGCTGACCGAGAACACCATGCCACCGATATTCGCTGCGCCTATTCCGCTTGAGGTGAACGCTCAGGAGTTAGCATATATTAAGCGAAACAATGAGTTCGGATTGAAATGTTTCGCAAAATTGCGTGAGACAAAAAAGAAAGACGGGACTAATCTCCCAATTCATTTCTTCTCTCCTGTTAGCCTCAACTTCGCACTGGGCTTCTGCGCCAACGGTGCTTCAAAGGGAGGGGCGACAGAGATAGCCAACGCATTGGGCTTCCAATCGGAGAACGCTGTGGAAGACATGAATGATTTCTTCCATAAGTTATACCTCTCCATCAATTCGGGGGTCGACAGCGTGGATGTCCATACCGCCAACGCATTGTGGATCAACGAGCGTTCCGTGGCCAAGGAGAATTTCGTGAAGACCGCCAAGGAATCTTACTACGCAACTGTCAGAAACCTTGATTTCGAAGGAGATCCCCTAGGATCCAGAGACACAATTATCCATTGGGCGGCGCTCATGACCAACAATCGCATCGATGATCTCCAAATAGGAGTATCGGAATTGACGAGACTTGTAATCAACAATGCTTGCTACTTTAAAGGCGCATGGATCTCCCCTTTCGCAGAGGATTCGGTAGCTGAATTCGAGGGGAAAGAGGGAACGCAGACGGCAAAATTCATGAGCATTATTGACGAGTATCAGAATTATGCGGAAACAAGCAACTACCAGGCCGTCAACTTGGATTACGGCACCATATCGGAATCCACACACTTCCACAACGCTTATGACATGGTCGTCATATTGCCAAAGAGCGGTCATGACCTGAACGAGGTGTTGCCTACTATTCAATGGGATTCCTTAGCTTTCAAGTATCAAAAAGTCTCTTTGTATATGCCTAAGTTCAAAAGCAAAGATGGATATGACATAGATACAATCCTACCGAATTTAGGCATCAATAATATTTTCCACGAATTCCCTAACGCTATTGAGGACGAGGGGATAGATGGTAAAATATCCGTTTCTCAAGTCCGTCAGGATTTTTATATCAGTGTGGATGAGTTCGGCACCGAGGCGGCGGCTGTCACTTCCATCATAATAGATGCGGAGAGTAGTGGCGAGCCTGATATGACTCCTCCTACCATCATGAGATGCAATCGCCCGTTCGTCTTCGCTATCCGCGAGAAAAGGACTGGACTGATCCTCTTCATCGGGGAATTTGACTCGGTACCGGATGATAATTAAGAATTTTGAAACGTCAGTTCGACGTAGTCAATTTTGAATTAAGGGAAGTGCGTGTCTATACATGATGCGCACACCCTTAGCCCTGAAGGGGCGAAACATTATATAGCCTAGGGCAACGCCCTATGGAATTTTGAATTAAATATAGTTTTCATGAAAAGAAGGACATTACTCATAGGATTTTCAGCGTTGGCACTCAGCCTCGCCTCCTTCGCCGGCACACCGGACAACATGCAGGTCTGGCTGAAGAACGGAGAATATCGCGTCTTCGACATCAGCCAAGTGGACAGCGTCACCTTCGGCACAAGTCCTCAGCAGGAATACACGCCGCTGACCGAGAACACCATGCCACCGACGTTCGCCGCCCCTATCCCGCTAGAGGTGAACGACCAGGAACTGAAGTACATCAAGAGCACCAACGAGTTTGGCTCGAAGTGTTTCGCCCTCATGCGCAAATTGGATACGACACCAATTCATTTCTTCTCTCCTGTCAGCCTCAACATCGCCTTGGGTTTCTGCGCCAACGGGGCTACTGCAAAAGGAGCGAAGGAGATCACTGACGCCATGGGGTTCACATCAGAGAAAGCGATGGCGGATATGAACAACTTCTTCCAAAAACTCTATCTCTCCCTCAATTCGGGGGTCGATAGCGTGGATATCCACACCGCCAACGCATTGTGGGTCAATGAGGGTACCAATGCCAAGGAGAATTTCGTGAACACCGCCAAGGAATCTTACTATGCGACTGTCAGAAACCTTGATTTCAAGAACGATCCCCTAGGATCCAAAGACACCATCGACCATTGGGCGGCGCTCATGACCAACGATTGCATCAAAAACCTTGGAATAAATATAACATCGGACACCAGACTCGTGATTAACAATGCCTGCTATTTCAAAGGCAACTGGGTGACGAAATTCACCCCTGTCGGCAAGGCGTTATTCAACGGAACGACCAAGAAGGACTCTGCAGAATTCATGGGTATCTATGACAGGTATATGGATTACTCGGAAACGGATAATTTCCAAGCCATCAAGCTAGATTATGGGCAAGAGTCCAAAAACACTGGATCCCAGAATGCATCGGCAGAAAGCGCCGCCTACAGCATGATTGTCGTGCTGCCGAAGAAAGGTCACGACCTCGACGAGGTATGGCCTACCATCCAATGGGACTCCATCCCCTTCAGGAGCATGCAAGGAGACTTATTCATGCCTAAATTCAAGAGCGACGGAGGATACGATTTGGAAAAGGATGTACTGCCTAGACTAGGCATTAAAGATATATTTGAGGACTATCCTAATGCTGTTGAGGAATTCCTTATCTATATCTCTCAAGTTCGTCAAGATTTCTTCATCAGCGTGGATGAGGAAGGTACCGAAGCCGCAGCTGTCACCTCCATCGTGGGAGATTTTGGCGGAGCTGTCATACAGCAGCGCTTTACGATGACATGCGACCACCCGTTCGCCTTCGCCATCCGCGAGAACAGAACGGGGCTGATCCTCTTCATGGGGGAATATGACTACGCACCGGAAAATTAAGAATTTTGAAACGTCAGTTCGACGTAGTCAATTATGAAACGTTAGTTCGACGTAGTCAATTGGGGGATTTGCGTATCATGAAAAGATGCGCAGACTCCTAGCCCTGAAAGGGCGTAACACATATAGTCTGGGGCAACGCCCTAGGGAATTATGAATTTTGAATTTAAAATTAAATATAGCTTTTATGAAAAGAGGGACATTACTCATAGGATTTTCGGCGCTGGCGCTCAGCCTCGCCTCCTTCGCTGGCACACCGGACAACATGCTGATCTGGCTAAAAAACGGTGAGCAAAGGGCTTTCGACATCAACCAAGTGGACAGCGTCACCTTCGGTGTGACCCAACAACAGGAATACCAGCCACTGACGGAGAACACCCTGCCTCCGACGTTCGCCGCACCTAATCCGCTCAAACTGTCGGAACAGGAACTGGCATACGTGAAGAGCACCAACGAGTTCGGGAAAAAGTGCTACAATATTTTACGAAACACCAAAGACGCCGGTGGGGAACCTATGGCTTTGCACTTCTTCTCTCCGATCAGCCTCAACATCGCCTTGGGATTCTGCGCCAACGGAGCTACCAATGTTGGTATAAAAGAGATCACCGACGCATTAGGCTTCCATTCGGAGAACGCCTTGGAAGATATGAACGACTTCTTCCAAAAGATATATCTCTCCCTCAACTCCGAAGTCGATAGCGTGACGGTCCGTACCGCCAATGCTCTTTGGCTCAACGAACGTAGCACAGCTAACATGGATTTTGTGGAAACCGCAAGAGAAAAATACTATGCGACCGTTAGAAACCTCAACTTCGTAGGGGATCCTCTGGGCTCAAAGGACACGATAGACCATTGGGCGGCGCTCATGACCAACGATTGCATCAAAAACCTTGGCATAAATCTAGATGAATACACTCGGCTTGTCATCAATAACGCCTGCTATTTCAAGGGAGACTGGGTGACGAAATTCACCCCCCTCGCAAGAATGGAATTCCACGGAGTGAAGGGCGATTCGGACTCCACAGATTTCATGGCAATTGAACAAGAATCATTGGAATACTCGGAGAATGACTATTACCAGGCGATTAAGCTGGATTACGGAACGGAGGCGAACAAACCATCTTCGTCGGGATGGTCTCAACCAAGCGCCTCGAACCCAAGCGCCTATAGCATGGTCGTCGTATTACCGAAAAGCGGACATGACCTGGACGAAGTGCTCCCGACCCTTCAATGGGACTCCATCCCCTTCCAATACATGAAGGGTGACCTCTACATGCCTAAATTCAAAGCCAAGGGTGGTTATCCGCTGAAACCTGTTCTAAAGGAACTGAACATCGAGGACATGTTCAAAACTGGCCATTATCCGAACGTCGTATTGGAAAAAAATGTACATATTGATCAAGTTCAGCAGGATTACTTCATCAACGTGGATGAGGAAGGTACTGAAGCCGCAGCCGTAACCTCCATCGTGGGAGCCGGTGGAGCAGTGATGACATCGTTCTTCATGAACTGCAACCGCCCGTTCGCTTTCGCCATCCGCGAAAACACCACGGGTCTTCTGCTCTTCATGGGTGAATATAATGCTGTACCAAAAAGCGGAGAGAATTAAGAATTAAGAGTTAAGAGTTGATGGGGGGATGCGCATCGCTACACGATGCACACAACCGACGGCCTGCAAGGCCAAACCTTTATATAGCCCAGGGCAACACCCTGGGGGAAATAATGGGAAACGCATATCTTTACACGATGCGCACAACCTAAGCCCCATAGGGGCGACTAATTACAGGCAGGGGTGTTAACCCCTGTTTATTGAATGAACGAACAGTGGGAACCCTGAAAGGGTGACACCTAGATAATTAATAATTAAGAGTTAAGAGTTAAGAATTAAGAGTTAAGAAACAAGTGGTATAATTATTTAAAATAAAGCCTATGAAAAAAAGAACTTTACTATTAGGGTTCGCGGCATTGACATTCAGTGCCGCCACATTCGCTGGCACACCAAACAACATGCAGATTTGGTTGAAGAACGGCGAGCAAAAAGCGTTCGACATCAATGAAGTGGATAGCGTCACCTTCGGCACATACGAAATCCATGAATTCACCCAGCTGAACGAGAACTTCATGCCACCGAAATTCGCCCAGCCTAACCCGCTTGTGGTGAATGAGCAGGAGCAGGCGTTCATCAGGGCAAATAATGAGTTTGCCCAAAAGTGTTACCAGATAATCAGGAAGCTTCCTAAAAACCAAATGAAAGAAGAGGAACCTCAACCGAGACCTGTCCATTTCTTCTCGCCGGTCAGCCTCAACTTCGCTTTAGGCTTCTGCGCTAACGGTGCCACCGAGGAAGGTGCCAAGGAGATCACAGATGCGCTAGGCTTCCATACGGAGAATGCGTTAGAGGACATGAATAACTTTTACCAGAAGCTCTATTGCTCCCTCAATTCGAATGTTGACAGCGTGGACATCCACACCGCCAACGCATTATGGGCGGACAATAAGAACAATGTCCTCGAGGATTTCTTGGAGACTGCCAAGGAGAAGTATTATGCGACGGTCAGACACCTCAATTTCAGGGGGGATCCTGACGGCTCAAAAGACACCATCAACAAGTGGGCCGCCTTGATGACCAACGATTGCATCAAGAACATTAGCGTCGATATAGACACATGGACAAGACTTGTCCTTAACAACGCATGCTACTTCAATGCGAAATGGAAAATTCCATTCGAACCTTATAACAAGAGCATATTTTACGGATCAGTAGGAGATCCTGAGGCAACAGATTTCATGGAGATCGAAATGCAGAAGCTGAAATGCGCAGAGACGGACAACTATGACGCCGTCAGTTTGGACTATTCAAGCGGAGAGGAGATAGAATGGGGCGATGAATCACCCACCGCATACAGCATGATTGTCGTACTGCCGAAGGAGGGCCATAGTCTTGACGAGCTATTGCCTACCTTCCAATGGGACTCCATCCCTTTCAAGTATAAAGCATGCAATATCTATATGCCGAAGATCAAGGTCAAGGGCGGATATAACCTGAATGACACCACCCCTGGACTGAACGTCATCAATTCAATGGGCATCGAAGACATATACAATAGTTTCCCTAATGCGATAGAGCTTTACCAAGGAGACAATCCTTATGCGGTCTCTAATGTGATCCAAGATTATTTCCTGAGGGTGGACGAGCTCGGAACGGAGGCTGCCGCCGTCACGACCGTTGAGGTCGAAGAAACCACAGGAATGCATGACCCAAATTTCTCTATGTTCTGCAACCGTCCGTTCGCATTCGTCATCCGTGAGAATGCCACGGGACTGATCCTCTTCATGGGAGAATATGACTTCGTGCCACAGGAGGAAGGGAATTAATATCAGCGCAATATGGTCAATCAAAATTTTATCTTAAAAAGATTGGTCAATCGCTGAAAATTAAAAAGTTTTTCTTATCTTTATGACTTAGAACAATTTACGTCCATAAGGGACTAAACAGATAGGGGGATACCCCTGTCGACCAGACGATGAATGATTTTGGAACCCCGTAGGGATTTCATTGTATGATATTCTGTTAAGGAGGAGGCACGGGCACTCCGCACCTCCTCCTCGGCAAATGTTTGCGAAGACTTTTTTATAAACTTAAAATTAGATGGATATGAAAAAAGGGTTATTAGTAGGGTTCGCGGCATTGACGTTCTGTGCCGCTTCATTCGCCGAGGCGCCAAACAGCATGCAGGTTTGGCTGAAGAACGGCGAGCAAAAAGTGTTCGAAATCAATGAAGTGGATAGTGTAACATTTGGAGAGAGTCCACAATCAACGTATAAACCATTGAACGATTGGACGTTTCCACCAAAATATGCTGCCCCTAACCCGCTGGTGGTGAACGCCCAAGAGCAGGAGTATGTACAGGCGACCAATGATTTCGCCATGAAATGTTATGCCAAGATCCGTAAGATGCCGATAGGATCTGGATCAGCAGATCCAAGACCTCTTCATTTCTTCTCGCCAATCAGTCTCAACATCGCCCTAGGCCTCTGCGCTAATGGCGCATCCACAGAAGGAGCTAAAGAAATCACCGATGCATTGGGCTTTCAGTCCTCAAACGCATTGAGTGATATGAACAACTTCTTCCAAAAGGTTTACAACTCCATCAATTCAAATGTAGATAGCGTGGATATTCATACGGCTAATGCATTATGGATCCAGGAGGGTGCCGCTGTCTATGATGAGTTCTTGACGCAGGCAAGGGAAAAATATTATGCAACGGTGAGACATCTGAATTTTGGCAGTAATCCACAAGGCGCATTGGATACAATAAATTATTGGGCAGCCCTTATGACCAACGATCGTATAAAATCGCTCTCTATAGATGTTAATCCTAATACGCAACTCGTCCTCAACAACGCCTGCTACTTCAAAGCGAAGTGGAAATTCCCTTTCGAAGGTCTCGGGGAAAATGTATTTTCGGGTGTACAAAATCAGTCCCAAAGAACTGAATTCATGGAGATTGAAAGTAAATACATGAAATGTGCTGAAACAAATGATTACCAAGCCGTTGTGTTGGACTATGCCAACGGAGACTTTGACATGAAAGATACGACCCAAACGTGGGCCTACAGCATGATCGTGATATTACCGAAAGAGGGTCGCACCCTTGATGAGGTGTTGCCGACGCTTCAACTGGACTCTATTCCATTCCAAAAACAAACTTGTAATGTGATAATGCCTAAGTTTGAAATGAGGGGTAATTATCAGTTAACTAATGTGTTGCCAGAATTGGAGATCAGTGATATCTTCACAAGATACCCTAATGCGATCATTGATCTAATGGAGTCATTATATGTGAGCCAAATCGCTCAGGATTATTTTGTTAAAGTGGATGAGGAAGGAACAGAAGCCGCTGTTGTTACCTCCGTTGTGGCAGATATCAAAATGATGATTCCTGAAGCTAAATTCAAAATGAACTGCAACCGTCCGTTCGCCTTCGTCATCCGTGAGAATACGACTGGCCTTCTGCTCTTTATGGGCGAGTATGACGATGTGCCAGGAGGCAACTAACTTGATCGAATAGTCAAATAATCATTGGTGAGGGCAAAAATTGATTGTCCTCACCATTTTTTTTACTATCTTAGACATATGATTTTAAACATGGTAACATGAAAAACAGAGCTCCATTCTTAATTTTGGGCATGACATTGCTGACAGCAGGCTTGTTCGGCTGCCAAACTCCAAACCCTGGACAAAACGATGCGGCTGGTCGCGAAAAGGCTGACAGTAGCGTCACTGTGGGGGATTCAGACACCACCAGTAGCCAATTGAACGATTGGGTGTTGCCACCCGAATCCGACGAGCAGATTTCGCTTGAAGTGGCGGAAGAGGAGCAA
Source organism: Paludibacteraceae bacterium (assembly GCA_045226255.1). GTDB lineage: Bacteria > Bacteroidota > Bacteroidia > Bacteroidales > Paludibacteraceae > UBA1181. The sequence continues at coordinate 17,849 of JBGVCG010000011.1, forward strand.
CCATTCGTGAAAAGCAATAACCAGTTCGCCATGAATTGCTATGCCCAATTACGAAAAATGGATTCGTCCGCCATCAAATTCTTTTCACCCATCAGCCTCAACATAGCGTTGGGTGTATGCGCCAACGGAGCCTCCGAAAAGGGAGCGAAGGAGATCACAGACGCCCTTGGATTCCAAGGAGAAAACGCACTGGAGGAGATGAACAACTTCTACCAGAAACTATACAGTTCCCTCAATTTAACGACCAATGACGCGGAGATCCACACCGCCAATGCACTATGGGTCAACCAAGGGACGCCGGTTCGCAACAACTTCATAAAAGCCGCGAAGGAGAAGTATTACGCAACCGTCAGACACCTCGATTTCAAGAATAATCCGGGCACCGCAGCGGCAACCATCAACAATTGGGCGGCACTTGCGACCAAAGACCGTATCAAATCATTAAGTGTGGACATCACAGACTCCACACGGCTGTTGATTAACAACGCCTGCTATTTCGGGGCGAAATGGAAATGTAAATTTAAGTTGATGCCTAAGAAACGTAAATTCTATGGAACGCAAGGGAAAACAGAACTGACGACGTTCATGGATATCGACTACTTCCGTGACGACAGCCAATTGGCTTGTGCGGAGACCCGCAACTACCAAGCCGTCAAATTGTACTACAACGATGATTATTACATGATTGTCGTCTTGCCGAAAAAGGGGTACACGCTCGACAACGTGCTGCCATCCATCCAATGGAACACCATCCCATTCAAAACCATGAATTGCGAATTGTTCATGCCTAAATTCGAGAGCAGAGGTTTTTACACATTCGAACACATCCTGAAGGCGTTGAACATCAATGACATATTTTCCAGCTATCCTGCGGTTCTTAATCCAAAGGAGGACGTAAAGGTCGAGCAAGTCCGCCAAGACTTCTTCCTGTCCGTAAGTGAAGAGGGTACCAAAGCGGCCGCAGTCACTTCCCTTTCATATGCAGTATGTGAATTTGAGGATGAGCCAGACCCGGTATTTCACATGGACTGCAACCGTCCATTCGCCTTCGCCATCTGTGAGAACAACACGGGATTGATCCTCTTCATGGGCGAATATGACAGAGTACCGTGAGAGTTAAGAGTTAAGAATATCCACGAACGCCACGAATTGTAAATTGTAAATCGTCAAATAGTAAATTTCATATATTCCTCAGACCCATTCAGAAACATGTAATCCTAAAAGGAAAACAACCTAAAAGAAAAATATTTACAGGATATACAAGTTAATTGGAAAAAAAGACATACCTTTGCACCGTAAAATAATTGAGGATATGTTTAATACAAAGTACCATCACAACCACCATCATTATCAGCGATAAATTCGGTGAGCGGTTGTGTGTGCGATATAATGAGGCTTGCCGAGGTTCGGTAAGCCTTTTGTTTTTTCAGGAAATAATAACAAAACAATAATATTCAATATGCTAAGAATTGCAGTACAGGCCAAGGGCCGTTTGTTTGAAGAGACGATGACCATGTTGTCGGAATCCAGCATCAAGATTAGTTCGGGCAAGAGAACCCTATTGGTTCCAGCCTCCAATTTCCCAGTCGAAATCCTCTACTTGCGTGACGATGATATTCCGCAGGCGGTGGCGAGCGGTATCGCCGACGTAGGTATCGTGGGAGAGAACGAATACGTGGAGCGTCATGAGAAGGCCGATCTGATCAAACGCCTCGACTTCAGCAAGTGCCGCCTCTCCTTGGCAATTCCTAAGGCCGTGGATTATCAGGGGTTGGAATGGTTCAACGGAAAGAAGATCGCCACCTCATACCCTTACATCCTGCAACAGTTCCTGGACAAGAACGGACTGAAGGCGGAGATCCACGTCATCACGGGTTCGGTGGAGATCGCCCCTGGCATCGGATTGGCGGACTGCATCTTCGACATCGTCAGCTCCGGTAGCACCCTCGTCAGCAACAACCTGAAGGAGGTGGAGGTAGTCCTGAACTCCGAGGCCATCCTCATCGGCAACCCTCAATTGAGCGGCGAGAAGAAGCAGATCCTCGACGAGCTCCTGTTCCGCTTCGACTCCTACAAGAACGCTGAGGGCAAGAAGTACATCATCCTCAACATCCCGAACGATAAGATCAAGCAAGTGTGCGAAATCCTCCCGGGCATGAAGGCGCCAACCGTCACTCCATTGGTGAAGGAGGGCTGGTCTTCGCTCCACTCCGTCATCTCGGAGAAAACCTTCTGGGACATCATCAGCCAGCTGAAGGCGTTGGGTGCGGAGGGTATCTTGGTGGTTCCTATCGAGAAAATGATCCTTTAATTCCGCAATCGTCATGAAGATCTATAAATACCCTGCTGCCTCCGAATGGACGCAGCTGCTCGCCCGCCCGACATTCGACAACGCGACGCTCTTCGACACCGTGCGCACTGTCCTGAACGATGTCAGGGAGAAGGGCGACGAGGCCGTCAAGGCCTACGAACTGAAATTCGACAAGGTGGAGCTCTCCTCCCTGCTCGTGACCGAAGCGGAGGTGGCTGAGGCGGAGGCTATCGTCTCCCCAGCGCTGAAGGAGGCTATCCTATTGGCGAAAGGAAACATCCAGAAGTTCCACAAGGCGCAGGCGCAAGAGCTCCCATGCGTGGAGACCATGCCGGGCGTCACCTGCTGGCAGAAGGCGAAGGCCATCGAGAAGGTCGGGCTCTACATCCCTGGGGGAACCGCTCCCCTCTTCTCGACCGTGCTGATGCTCGCCATCCCCGCACAGATAGCGGGCTGCAAGGAGATCGTGCTTTGCACACCGCCTAACAAGGAGGGGAAAGTGCATCCAGCCGTTCTGTTCGCGGCCAAGACAGCGGGCGTGAGCAAGATATTCAAGATCGGTGGCGTACAAGCCATCGCCTCCATGGCCTATGGTACGCAGAGCGTGCCGAAGGTCTATAAGATATTCGGTCCGGGCAACCAATACGTGACCGCCGCCAAGCAAATGGTGAGCCTCAAGGATGTGGCCATCGACATGCCTGCCGGTCCTTCCGAGGTGGAGGTGTTGGCGGACGAGACGGCCAACCCGGTATTCGTGGCCTCCGACCTGCTTTCCCAAGCCGAGCATGGCGTGGACAGCCAAGCCATCCTCGTCACCACCAGCGAGGCGTTGGCGGAGAAGGTGATGAAGGAGGTCGATGTGCAGTTGGCGCAATTGCCTAGGAAAGAGATTGCGGAGAAGTCCGTCGCTAACAGTAAGATATTCATTGTCAAGAATATGGACGAGGCCGTGACGCTAAGCAACGCCTATGCGCCGGAGCACCTGATCATCTCGGCGGAAGGTTACCGTGAGATCGCGGAGCGGATAGACAACGCAGGCTCCATCTTCTTGGGACACTACACGCCTGAAAGCGCCGGCGACTATGCCTCCGGCACCAACCATACCCTGCCGACCAACGGTTACGCCAAGGCCTACAGCGGTGTGAACCTCGACAGCTTCCGCAAGAAGATCACCTACCAGGAAATCACGAAGGAGGGACTGGAACGCATCGGTGACGCTATCGAGATCATGGCCAGCAACGAGCAACTCTTCGCCCATCAAAACGCAGTGATATTGCGTCGTAAATGATGGATGCGGAACGACGCGCGCATCGTATTAGTATGTTCCTGAATTAAAACTGTGTGATTATGTTCGATTTAAAAAATATAGTTCGCCCGAACATCTGGCAATTGAAACCCTACTCTTGCGCAAGGGATGAATTCAAGGGCGAGGCATCCGTCTACTTGGATGCCAACGAGAATCCGTACAACGACTCCTTCAACCGTTATCCGGACCCGCTCCAGCTGAAAGTGAAGGAGGAGATCCGGAAGGTCAAGGGTGTCGAGGTGAAGAACATCTTCCTCGGCAACGGTAGCGATGAGGCGATCGACCTCGTCTACCGTATCTTCTGCGAGCCGAAGGAGAACAACGTGGTGGCCATCGCGCCGACCTACGGCATGTACGGCGTATGTGCCGACGTCAACAACGTGGAGTACCGCAGCGTTTTGCTCGACGAGCATTTCCAGTTCTCCGCGGAGAGCCTTTTGGCGAAGGCGGACGATAAGACACGTGTCATGTGGCTCTGCTCTCCGAACAACCCGACGGGTAACGCATTGGATGACAAGGAGATAGAAAAACTGCTCCGGGCGTTCAAAGGCATCGTGGTGGTGGACGAGGCATACATCGACTTCTCCTCCCAAGCGAGTTGGAAAGATAGGCTCGGTGAGTTCCCTAACCTCATCGTGCTGCAGACCCTCTCGAAGGCTTGGGCAAGCGCCGGTATCCGTATGGGTATGGCCTTCGCGTCGGAAGAGATCATCGGTCTCTTCAACAAGGTGAAGTATCCTTACAACATCAACGTCCTCACCCAAAAGCAGGCGTTGGACACGCTGCGCAACCCTGGACAGATAGCAGAATGGGTGAAGATTCTGCTGAACGAGCGCACGCAGATGCAAGCAGCCCTCGCGCAGCTACCGATCGTCGAGAAGATTTACCCTACGGACGCCAACTTCATCTTAGTGAAGGTGCAGGACGCCAACAAGACCTACCAGCATCTGGTCGGCAAGGGCATCATTGTCCGCAACCGCAACACGGTGCAACTCTGCGGCAACTGCCTCCGCATCACGGTGGGCAAGCCAGAGGAGAATAAGATCTTGATGCAAGAGCTAAAAAACATGAAATAACCAGGATACGGGACGTCCACAAATGTGAGGCGTCCCGTTTTCATCTAACCATCTAAAACACATTGCTTATGAAAGCGACCTCAAAGATCCTTATTTCCTTATTAGCCTGCATTTTATGCACGTTGACCACATTCTCCAAAAGTTATCCATTGTCTATAGAAGATAATGAGAATCTAAAACACGCCGTCCAGCTCGTAGACCAAGGGGAAATAGACTCCTCCCTATACATCCTGGAGGCATTGGTAAAGAAGCACCCTAAAAACTATATCATCAACTACGAGTACACCTATTCCCTTGTCAAAAAAGGGAACTTTGCGGAGGCGAATAAAATCCTAAGGAAGTTGGAAAGTTATCCAGAAGCGGACGATCGGCTACATGCGATGATAGGAAACACCTACGACTACATGGGTCATCCCGACAAGGCGCTGAAAGCCTATCAAAACGGCTTGAAGAAATTCCCGAATTCAGGGGTGTTACATGTGGAGCAGGGAAATGTATATGCCTCCCAACGTGATTATGACAAAGCCATACCCTACTACGAAAAGGGCATCGAGGTGGACCCCTTGTACCCGACCAGCTATCTAAGGGCATCAACAGTATACCTGAGTTCTTCAGAACCAGTTTGGGGATTGATATATACGGAGATGTTCTCGCTCCTAAGACCAGGGTCGAACGAGTCCAAAGCGCTTTGCAAACTATCTCTAAAGGTCCTGAGAAACAACCTAAAGATGGAAGGGGACACCCTGCACGCCACGCTGACCAATAAAAACAATATTATCGTGCCATTTAAACACAAAAAGGAAGACGTCCTGAACGCAATAATAGCGGCGGGCGCCTCTTTTGAAGTCGGATACGAAAGACAAGTGCTTCTCGCAGCCATGGCCAATAAATACAAGGACACATTAGATTTCGACCTCTTCTGCAAAATCAGAGAGAGCATTGCGAACAATATCATAAATACGGAAGATAGCCTACCTCTTTTCAACTTCCATAAAAAGATTATCGACGCAGGCTTTTGGAAGGCTTACAACATACTCATCTACGGACAAGCCTTCCCGACCGAATTCGAGGCATACATGGCGAACGAAGAGAACGTCAACCAACTAAAAACATTCATGACGTGGTACAATACAGCCGCCAACTTCCCCAACAAGGAAGAACCCGTGTCCAAAAATATTTTCGAAAGGAATAGGATGAAATAAAGGACAAAATGGTTCCATTTCGTCACTTATCCTGACATTCCAAAAAAGACGTCCTCCCGAAACGAAGACGTCTTTTTTTATTAATAAAACAACCCTTAACGCACAATATTTTTCTCCAACCACATAATTGTCACCTAAAAAAATTACATTATTTTTGAGAAAGAAAAGAGAAATTTATGACATTCAGAATCAGTAATGTGCCACATGTAAACCGAATTAACATTTTTTATGTAGAAATACATATGGATTACTTTTTCTTTTGAAATATATTGCGTATCTTTGACACGTAAAAAGAAAGGAGATAGCATATGGAAGCAATTATCACATCTTTATTGGAGACCGACCTGTACAAGTTTTCTATGGGTCAGGCGATTTTTCATCAATTCCCTGGTTATAAAACCACGTGGACGTTCAAATGCCGCAACAAAGATGTTAAGTTCACATCCGAGATGATCGATGAAATCAAGCATCAGCTGCAGGAATATTGCCAATTACGTTTCACGGAGGATGAGTTATCGTACCTTGAAAACATCGGTGCGAAGCGTGACAGCGCCGGCAACGTCGTCAAGAAGGGGTGGATCAAAGGGTCTTACATTGACTTCCTACGCATTTGGCGACCAAGATACGAGGACTTCGAAATCACTGACAAGGCTGAGTGCGGCCTTAGCATTGAGGCGAAAGGAACTTGGTTGAACACGAGTATGTACGAGATCCCCACGTTGGCGATCGTGAACGAGGTCTATTTCCGCTACGCCTACAACTACGATGAGTTGCGCCAACAGTTTGTCCGCAAACTGAACGAGAAGGTGAACCTTCTGGAGCAGGATGTCTACGAGTTGGGGGCCTTCTCTGAGTTCGGATTGCGCCGTCGTTTATCTGCGGAGTGCCAGGAGCTGGCGGTCAAGGCTTTGAAGAATGCTAAGATGAACGGGAAGTCTACATTTGTAGGCACCAGCAACGTCTTCCTCGCTAAGAAGTATGGATTGATTCCGGTGGGCACCATGGCGCATGAGTGGATCATGTGCGTCGGACAGGGCAACCGCTCTGTCAACCCGGCCTACTCTAACCTCTATTCGCTGCGCGCTTGGGTCAACGAGTACAAGGTGCAGAATGGCACCGCGCTCACGGACGCGATCACGACCGACTGCTTCCTGCGCGACTTCGACGAGGAGTTCGCCACGGTATTCAGCGGGGTGCGCCACGACTCAGGCGACCCATACGAGTGGGGAGATAAACTCATCGCCCATTACCAAAAACTTGGCATCGACCCGAAGACGAAGACCTTACTCTTCAGCGATAGCCTGAACTTTGAGAAGGCGACGAAGCTAAAGAAATATTTCGAGGGAAAGGCGAAGACCGCCTTCGGTATCGGAACGTTCATCGCGAACGACACGGATGTGCCACCACTCAATATTGTCATGAAGACCACCCTTTGTAACAACGGTGACGTGGCGAAGATATCTGACACGCCAGGCAAGGGCATGTGCAAGAATCCAGACTACGTCGATTACCTGCAAAGAGCGATCGACTGGAGGATGAACCATCCGGAGATGTGATCCGAACATGGATCGTTAGTATTCAATCATTACGAAACAATGGGTTCCGATGATTACGGTCGTCGGAACCCGTCAAAAATAATAAATATGATGGATTGGAAAATAAAAGAGACGGAAGTGTTGCTGAAGACCCCTATCGGAAGTTTTAACACGACGAAGAAGGTGGACCCGAAGGGAGTGGAGCGGAAGTATATTTCTATGAAGGCTCCCGACTGGGTTTGTGCCATTGTGCAATTGGGAGTTGACAGTGACGATTTTGTGATGGTGCGTCAGTTCAGACATGGTATCAACCATGAGGTGGTGGAATATCCGTCTGGAATGGTGGACGAAGGCGAACAGGCTATTCAGGCCCTCTACCGCGAATTGGACGAGGAATTGGGCATTACGAAGGAGAATGTCCTTAGCGTCAGCGAATTGTATACGGCGAGCCCTAACCCTGCCTTCATGGAGAACAAGATCACTTGCTATCATGTGGTGGTGAACGGTTACGGGAAGAACCATCCGGACGAGGATGAATTCCTGGAGACGGTCATCGTCAAGAAGGCGGACATGGAAGCCATCGTTTGCCAAAACGATTACAATGCGATGATGCGCTTGGCATGGGAACATGCGTTGGCCATCGGATTAATTGCAAAAAAGTAGGATTTAAAACTCTAAACTAAAAAGGAGGATAAGTTATGAAGAGGATCAAAGATGAAATGGTTGCTTGGATCAGGGACTATTTCGCCAAAAACGGAGATAAGGACACGAAGGCGCTGATCGGTATCAGTGGCGGTAAGGACAGTTCTGTGGTGGCTGCGGCTTGCGTGGAGGCTTTAGGCAAAGAGAGAGTTGTGGGTGTTATGATGCCGAACGGTGTACAGAGCGACATCTCAGACTCTAAACAATTGATCGAGTTCTTGGGCATCAAGAGCTATGAGGTCAATATCCAGAACGCCTACAAGGGGCTCTCCGACGAGATCTTAGGACAGACCGGTTCGGACTTGACCGCACAGTTCAAGACGAACACTCCATCCAGACTGAGGATGGCTACCCTTTACGGTGTAGCCGCCATCATCGGCAACTGCCGTATCTCTAACAACGGCAACCTGTCTGAGTGCCTCATGGGTTACTTCACCTTGTGGGGTGATGGTGCGGGCGATTTCGCTCCGTTGGCAAACCTCTACGTAAACGACGTGATAAACTTAGGCCTTGAACTAGGCTTGCCGGAACACTTCGTCAGAAAAGCACCTTCTGATGGTATGTGCGGGAAGACGGACGAAGAGAACCTCGGCTTCACCTACGCCGATGTGGAGAAGGTGGCAAGGGGTAGATTCAACGAAGTGGACCCAGCCGTGGCTCAGAAAATCGAGCAGAAAATCAAGGGCATGAGCTGGAAAACGAAGCTACTGAACTTGCCTAAATTCGTTCCTTCCCAGAAGGTGTTGGCCATCATCGACGCACAGAACGACTTCATCGACGGTAGCATGGGCGTCGGCACGGAGAAGTGGAACAAGGCGAAGAAAGCGATCTTCGACCTTGTGAAACAAGAGGACTACGATAAAATCATCTTCACGAAAGACTGGCATCCAACGAACCACTGCTCTTTCAAAGCGCAAGGAGGCATCTGGCCTAACCACTGCGTACAGGGAGAGAAAGGCGCTGAGATCGATGCGGACTTCGCTCACCTGCAAGTTAGGGCTCTAACGCTCAACAAGGGCATGAACAACAGCGTGGAGGAGTACGGTATCAACGTATTGCAGGGACTCACCAACGTGAAGGAGCTGCACCTCGTAGGTTTGTGCTACGACTATTGCGTCGCGTCTTGCGCCAAAGAGAGCGCCAAGGCTTACCCTGGCGTGAAGGTAGTCATCAAGAAGGCGGGAACCGTCGCTATTGACGAAAACGCAAAACTGGATCTTGAAGGATTGCCTATCCTCATCGATTAAGGACGTAGGCAAACACCACCTTTGGAGAAGGTACCCTCAACTGAGGTAATCCCTTCCCAGACATAAAAGATTCATAATCAAAATTTCACAGGGCGAGAAGCTGGCCGACCCCATCAGTCAGTTTCCCGCCCTATTTATATTCGCACATATACTGCGAAGAATAAAAAAATCAACTTGTTGACTATTGTACAGAAAAGACATGTTGGTAAATTTTTTCAGACAATCACTTTGATTTTAGATAATATTACAACTATATTTGCATAGAATTTATCTAATAACAGTGTTGATGTGTGTAAAAACACGTGAATATTTACAAATGTGTATGTAAGTAAGTGTCCGTTAGCGGAAGTTGAAGAGTGAATTTTGGTTGTTTATTGTGTATGTTTCCATGGATTTTCACGCTTGCTTTCTCCTTTGTAAATTGACGAAAGATAATTTTTGTGTTAAAGTAAATTATAACCATTATTAAACATTTACTATGCTAAAGCAAGTTTTCATGCTGGCGACGTTGACGGGGGTGCCGATACTATGTCACTCCCAGGCGAACGTCTACAGTTCGGCGGGCGAGAAGGTCGAAAACAACATGGTGCTCTCCCACGTGGTGGGGAATGTAGTGACCATGGAAGCGGAGGACGGTTCTCTTTCCACGGGTAACCTCATCCAGTACAGCGTGGCGACCACCACCGGTCTGGGAATCACCGACGTCGAGCTACTTTCGGTCTATCCGAACCCCACTAAAGATGTGCTCGTACTAAAGACGGGCGAGTTGAAGAATCTGACGATGGTCTTGACCGATGCGGAGGGACAACAGTTGTTGGCCGCCCCGGTGAGGGACAGCGAGACACGCATCGACTTCTCCCGCTATGCATCCGGGCTTTACCACCTCACGCTGACAAGCGGTGAAACGGTGGTCAAGACATTCAGTATCGTCAAGAAATGACGGGACAGAGGCTCTATGTCTCTCTGTCATCACAACTATCCAGAAAAACATAAAAACAATTAATTATTAAGTTATTACATATGAAAAAAATTTTTACAATTGTCGCAATGACATTGTTGTGGATAGTGTCGCTATCGGCGCAAATTCCACAAAAGCTCACTTATCAGGCTGTAATACGCGATGTTGTGGGTAATGTGATCACCAACCAGGATCTGGCTGTACAGATCTCCATCCTGCAAGGTTCGTTGGAAGGCCCTGTTGTCTATTCCGAGAACCACACCACCAGCACGACCGTCAACGGAGTGATCACGCTTGAGGTCGGAGGCGGAAAGACGTCGTACGACTTCACCTCCATTGATTGGAGCAACGGACCGTTCTACATCCGCTCCACGGCCGAGCTGAACGGCAAGAGCATCTCCGTCACTTCTCAGTTACTGAGCGTCCCTTACGCATTGTATGCGCAGAGGTCATTCTTCGCGAACAAGGTGGACGAGCAATTCCTGGAGGACATCATCGCAGCCAGAATACAGAGCGCCTTAGATGAGCAGAACGCAGCATGGGAAGACAAGATCCAGAGCGCCCTGAATGAAAGGGATGCGATCTGGGGAAGCAAGCTCGAGGCGCTTGAGGCGGCTTTGGACTCCATCTCTGCCCAGCTGACCGTATCACCGGTCGACACGATTCCTAGCGACACCATCCCAAGCGATACCATCCCTACCGATACAACCACCATCCCTAGCGACACCATTCCAGTTGACACGGTAAGTGTAGACACCACTTTCAAGTCGGCCGCCATAAATGATGTATTGCCAGGCATATTCTCCATGGGAAAAAATCTGAAAGTGCATTTCTCCAGAGGTATTTTGCAATACCACGGGGAAAAGGGAATGATAAGGTTCGCCAAAAACCAATTCGATAATCCAGGAAGGAAATATACAGATTTTTGCCACTATCCTCCTAAAGCATGGATTGACCATTTTGAGCATGGTTCTCTGTCCGAAATAGCATGTCCATGTTTATCCTGGGATCGTGATCAAGCACTATACGGCAACGGCTATGATGTTGACGCCAACGCAATACAAAACATAGGGGAATGGAATGTTCCTTCTATATCAAATTGGTATTATATCCTATCAGAAAGGGAAAGGGCAGACAGCCTCTATTCGAAGGCAGAAGTGGCTGGAGTAAAAGGATACGTCCTCCTGCCAGACGATTGGAAAACACCTGCCGATTTAACCTTTACCCCAAAAACAGAGACTTGCTCAGGCAATGTCTATGACAAAAAAACATGGGAAAAGATGGAAGCCTTGGGCGCTGTCTTCATGCCATGCGACAGATATTGGTCCTGGATGTTGATGGGGGCATTTTTGAACTTTTCCGCCGACCATGCATATCCTATAGAAAAAGATTATTGGGATTATGAAAACGATTTTATCGTGTGGGATGAATACTACTGCAGATCAATAAACGCCTATCGTCTAGTTGTACCAGACAGCATTGCTGTTAAGATCATGAGTGAAGAGCCAACAGAAAAGGAGGAAATCGAAGACGAAGAGGATCCGTCCACACCGAGCACTTATCTTCCTGACGAGCCAACTGATTTATCAAACGTTGATATGAAGGCAGGACTCCTTCACGGAAAATTCTCCGTGTCGGAAACCAAACAAGTAAATTTCTCGCAAGGAAATCTACAGTATAACAAAGATTCAAAAATTTGGCGCTTCGCCGACAAACAGTACTCTCATATACAAAGCAAAAATTGGTGGGGATCACAACTTGAGATAGCAGACGACGGATGGTTAGACAATTTCACTTGGGCTTCGTCAGGATTCGCTTGTGACCCTCTTCAATATTTCGAACATGATGAGAGCTATGGGCAATGTCTAGAGGAAAAAGATCTCGCAGGCACCAAATTCGATTGGGGAGTAAACAATCCAATCATCAACGGAGGCAACACTCCAAACATCTGGCGTACACCTACAAAGGAGGAATGGGGATACCTCATAAAAAGAGTAAAGGATGGGAAAAAACTCTGCTACCCTGGCGTTGTTTGTCGAAACACTGGACTAATTCTCTTACCTGACGATTGGGAATTCGAACCGGAGCTTCCTGATTCAGACACACTTGAAGAGGATATGTTTAAACCACCTTACGAAAGTAACGTATATACAGAAGAAGTATGGACTCGTATGGAAGCCAAAGGTGCAGTCTTTTTGCCTAGTGCAGGATTGGTTCTCACTAGTTATTTTTGGGACATAGATGACGTTGGAACCACCAGATGGGTAGAAGGTTCTTATTGGTCCACTACCCCATCAGCATTGTGCATAAGCGTAGATTCCCAGGATGGCGCCGACGGATATTATGGATATTATTATGACATTCTTTTTAGGGTACTGGGCAACCGTACTAAATATGGAAGTTCCGTCCGCCTAGTACGTGACGTGACAGAATAAATCCAGGACAGCCCCGATTGGGTCTATTGGTTCCCCATAGATTCCCATCAGGTACAATTATGGCAAGCCCCCCAAGCAGATTTAGCGTCTGCAGGGGGGCTTGCTTATTTATAGTCCCCTTAACGCAAAAAAGAGTGTGGAGCAGAGGAATAATGTCATAGGAATCCATATATTTGTAAAAGTATCGGACTCTAATATTATCTACAAAAATCCGTACCCATATCAGTAAGAAACCCCAAAGATCACTTCCCTAAAAATCCATAGCACTATGAATTATTCCGTAAGCAATAGCACACTGACTTATCACGACGATGTCGAGACCATAAGGTGGGCTGACACTCCTAGGGACATGGACAAAATCAAGCGCATTGTCTTCCCCAGCTCCGTGAAAAGGATCAGAAAAGAGGTTTTCAAGGAGATGGAAGCGTTGGAGGAAATTGTCTTCTCAGAAGGGTTGGAAGACATCGGGGAGAGGGCTTTCGCGGGTTGTCCACGCTTGAAGGAGGTCATTTTCCCCAAAGGGCTTAAAGACATCGAGGGAAACGCTTTTTCAGGATGTACCGCCTTGGAGCGCATCGCCATCCACCCGGGGACACAGGAGATCAACGTCTGGGACGAGGCCTTCGCCAACTGCGTCAACCTACGGGAGGTGGAGATGGACGATACGATAGATTACACTTGCTTCAGGCCCAATGCCTTCAAGAACACCGCTTTCCTGGCCAATCTACGTCAGAAAGACCCGCTGGTGGTCATCCACGGAGAGGTGATCGACGGGAAGACGTGCCAAGGCGATCTGGTCATACCCGCCCACGTGAAGGGAATCTGCTGTGGTGCCTTCTCCGACAACAAGAAGCTCACCAGCGTCGTCGTGCCGGACACGGTGGAATACGTTTCCTTCTCGGCTTTCGAAGGCTGCACTTCGCTGAGGAGGGTTGTGTTGCCGGCCAACATGAAAAACCTGTCCGAAGCCACTTTCAGGAACTGCACCTCGTTGGAGGAGGTTGTGCTCCCGACGTGCGAAGATCTGAACATATACGGCTACGCGTTCCATAACACCCCCTACCAAAAGAATCGACAGAAGGAAGGCAGCCCATTCATCCTCAACGGGTGGGTGGTCGACGGATCATCCTGCAAGGGGGAGGTGCACCTCTCTGGCATAAAAGGCATATCGTCCTCCGCTTTTCACCTCAATCATGAGATCACCAAGGTGGTAGTCGGCGAAGGATGCAAGGTGATAAATAGGGAAGCCTTCAAGGATTGCCTCGCTCTCAGGGAAGTCACGCTTCCCGATTCATTGAGAAAGCTCGGAGTCTCAGCCTTCAGGAACTGCCACCAACTGGCTAAGATAAACATCCCCGAAGGGATAGAAACCATTCCTCAGGATGCGTTCGATAGCTGCGTATCGTTGACGACGCTCACGCTGCCCCACTCTTTGAAGGAAATAGAGCGCGGAGCGTTCGACAATTGCCTGAAACTCAAGAAACTGGAGATCGGTCCGAAGGTAAAGGTGGCCTCTCGATACTTCGAGAAGGACGAGTCCCCTTTCATAGGATGCGTCGTCACGGCAAAGACCGTAAAAGACAGCCTGGAGAATTACCATGAGGGGCAGGAAAAATGCCTCATCGTGAAGGAAGAGAAATACATGGGTAGGGAAGACATTGTGGTGGCGGTCATTCCAGAGGGGGTGAAAGCCATCGGGTGTAATGCGTTCTACGCTTGCAGAAACCTGAAGAAAGTGGTGTTCCCCGACAGCCTCGAAATGATTGACCGTAACGCTTTTAATGATTGCAAAGAGTTGGAAGAAATTATCCTCCCCGAGCATTTGGAAGAGATCGGAGAGAACGCGTTTACTGATTGCGAGAACTTAAAGCGCATTGTGCTCCCGGATAGTTTAAAACGCATCGACAGATCCGCATTCTATGAGTGTACCCATCTGACGAATATAGTTCTTCCGAAGAGCCTGGAAAGGATTGGTGGCGGGTGTTTCAGGAATTGTGAAAGGCTGGAAACATTTAGTTGGCCCGCTAGCATAGAAACCATTGAAGAAGGGATGTTTTCACATTGCCAATCATTGGAACACTTGGAGATCCCTGAGGGTGTAACCTCCATGGAAGGAAGCATAGTCGACGGGTGTGTAAGGCTCAAAACCATTCGGATACCACCCACCATCAAAGAGATTTCGGAACATACATTCCATAGTTCGTGCTTGGAGGAGGTTGTGTTGTCGGAAGGGGTGGAGACCATAAAGAGCAATGCCTTTGAGGATTGCAAATCGTTACGTTCCATCAACTTCCCCTCTTCCCTGAAAAGGATCGAGGCTTGGGCGTTTACGGGATGCGACCAGTTGCAATGCCCGAAGGATCTGGAGAATGTGTCAGTGGACAGGGATGCCTTCAAGCGTAGTTTCCAGACCGCCCTCCACGATATAAACAGAGATTACCAAATCATCCCTCTCGTAATAGCGATGGCCATTGTCTCCTGCATATTGTTCCTTCTCTTCAACTTCTCTTGGTGGGTGACATTATTGCTGGCGGTGGCGGTTGTCCTAGGCTGTGTACTGTTGATGTTCGTTTTTATATTTCTATTTTATCTTCTATTTTACAGATATTCGATATGATATGACTATCCTATGATAGTACTTATTGATTAATTATTTCACTTATACACAATAGATTACAAAATGGATTTAACGGTCTTTTTTATCATCTTCATTTTTTTCCTATCGGGCTTAGGCTTTATCGCCCACGAGGTGGAGGAGATCCTCACCCAACATGATTGGATGCAGAGAAACGCAGCGACCCTAAAGCAACAGTTCCCTAAGTTGGAAAAAGAGTTTGACCATCTGCTCACGATGGACACCAAAGCGTTCGCATTTGCCGTGTTAGAGGAGGCTATCGTAATCGTGCTGGCAATCTACCTACCCCTACACATGAATTGGACAGACATAATACCCATCGGCATTTTCCTCGCATACACCCTGCATCTGCTGGTTCATATCATCCAAGGGATTATCTTCCATGGTTATATTCCCGGGTTGGTAACCGCTTGCATAACATTCCCCATTTATGCATACGTCATATATTTCTTCATCTCTATATCAAATTACTCCAGTTACACAGATGCCTTCCCGTTTATCTTAGCCGGATTGGCGGGCTCATGCTTCCTGCTGGTGAATCTTCTGTTCTCCCATTGGCTCGGGAAAAAGATCAGCTCGCTTTTTAAATAAAAAAAACTTCGTTTTTCCCCCGCTGGGCGCATACAAAAACCCCACACATGGCCTAGGGCGTTGCCTTGGACGATGTGTGGGGATATTTTTAGACTGTAGGGTGCGTGGAGTGCCTACTTCCCTTCCTCCACCCGTATCCGTACGCTTCCCGTGTTCGTCAGGAACTCAGGCGCATAGAGGCATTGGGCGGAAGTGATACCGTTGCAGTAGTCGCCCGCATGGGTCACCCAGAGCGGGTATTCGAAGACGTAGGTGCCCTTCGAAAGATGGTCGAAGAAGTAGTACATGGCGGCATCCTTCGGCGACTGGTAGTAGCAGGTGCCTTCGCTGCAGCGGTAGCCGGAGAGTTGTCGGGTAGGCTCCAGACAACTGGCCCTTTGGTCCTTCAGGGAGACATAGTCCATGTCGCGGTCGGTACGCAACGTCAGGCGCACCACCAATCTATCGCCCACCGAGAGCTTCGTGCCCTCGTTGATCTGCTTCAGGACAGACTTGCCGTTCTCGCGCACCTCCAGCATCACCATCTTCTCCACGTGGAGGGCGGTCTTGTTCTTCCAGACCTTGTCGATATCCTCCTCGAACTGCCAGTAGAGCGCACCCCAGGAGATGTTGCCGCCCGCTTCGCTCTTCAGCTCCACATGGCCCATGTCCGGCTTCACATCGTCACCCTTGATGTACTCCGTGAAGTAGCCCGTGCCCGCCTCGGCTTTCTCAGGCTGGACGGCCTTGCCTCCCAGCTTGATGGTCACCTGGTTATCGTTGGAGAGCCAGTCGGAACCGCTCAAGAGCAGCACGTTCAAGGCATCCACGTTGGCGATCGTATTGTCCCAATTCTGCGTACGTTTCTGGTTGAGCAGCCACAGGCGCATCTCGTCCTGTTCCTGCACCTTAGGGTCTACCACCTCCAAGGCCTCCATGATGCGCGTATGGGTGGAGACTGCAGCGTCGGACCATAGGTAACCGCTCGTGTTCTTCTGCCAGAACATGCCCATCTCGTCGGTCGTCGTGGAGAACTCACGGAGCGACTCCACGATTGTCTTCGCCAGTTCCTTGTCACCGCCCCGCTGGAAAGCGATGGCCGCCAACGCCTTGCCGTAGAGGGAGAACTCCTTCCAGGAATCCTTCGCTAAGCCGTAGTAGAACGAGAAGGCCTCCTTCGCCTTGTTGTCCAATGCCACCTCCGAGAAGAGGCTACGGACTTGGAAGTAGTAGAGATCGGTCATGCACACGTAAGCCAGTTTCTTGTAATCCTTCGGGTGATGTTTCTTCAGGTACTCATATTTCTCCCGCAGCTCGTTGTCCAAGAAACGGATCGAAGCATCGTACCGCGCTTTTTGCAACAATGCGTCATTCGCGATGCCCTCCTTGCGCAGACGGCCGAGGTTGTCGAGCACGAAGAGCGTGGTGTGTGTGCTCGGGTAGATATGCGGTTCCACGCACTTGAACCAAGTGTATGCGCCGCTTTCCAGACGGAACTCCATCAGTTTGTCGAACCATAAGGTGCATTTGTTCTGCAGGTCGTTCACGTCGAAAAGCGTGGAGAGGCGTTGTTTCATCTCCGTCTCGTCCTTGGCCTCCATCACCCAAGGCGACTCGTTCAGCAGGATGTTCTTCACGTCCTGGTTCTTCTCCAGGTTGGAGAGGAGCGTCTGCTTGTCCATGCCCTGTTGCTTCCACGTGTTGATCACGTTGAAGATCTTCGGGTTAGACTTCGCGATATGATGCGACAACAAAGATGCGAAGTGTGCGGCGGAATAGCTCACCGCGTTCTCATGCTCCACCGACGCCACCGAAGGCAGCGCCTGCACGGCGTACCAGATAGGGTCCTTCGCGAACTCGAGCTTCAGGAAGCGGGAGGAGAGCGTGGTGGATTGGTTGTTCACTAGGTTATCGAACGTGTAGTTCTTCGTCTGTCCGCCCCTCACGTAGAGCGGCAGGGACTGCGTCACGACCATGCGGTCGGAGAGGATAGGGAGCAAGGTCTGCTCCGCATCCGAGAAGTTGCCCGCCACGGCGGAGGTGCGCATCAGCACGGCATCCCTATCACGAGGCACGTCGAACGTCCAAGTGGCCGCCGTGTTCTTGCCTGCCTCCACAGCGAACTGGGCATTCAGTTTTGCGACCACCTTCTCCGTCACAGGGTCCAGCAGTTCCATGAGGGCGGTTCCGTTTATCGCGGACTCGGAGAGGTTGATGACCTTGGCGGATAGCACGCAACGGTCGCCCTTGCGCAGGAAGCGAGGCAGGTTAGGGGAAATCATGAAATCCTTTTGGGTCACCATCTCTTCAGACATCTGTCCGAAGAAGAGGTCCTTGGTATGCGCCAGGGCCTTGAAGTTCCAGCGGGTGAGGCTCTCCGGCATCTCGAAGGAGAACTGCACATTACCCTCCTTGTCTGTACGGAGTTGCGGATAGAAGAAGGCGGTCTCGGAGAAATTCTTACGTACCTGCGGCGCAGGTGCATCATTTTTCTCAGGTTCAGGGAATTCAGGCTCTGGCTCTGGTTCAGGAACCGGCTCCCCATCATCAGCCATCACATCAGCCTCTTCTAGATCTACTATGTTAGCATTGTCCGTGAGATCATACATCGCATTCGAAGCCATCGCCATCTTCATCATAGGCGGAGCCGCCATACCATCCTCGCATTTAGCTCCACCACAGAATGATCTATAATTATACCTCCTATATCCCTCCGGCAGTTCTATGAACCGATCAAACGACCAGCTTATATCCTCGACATAAGATCCCCAAACGTAGGAAAGAGAGGCTTGCGTCCATTGGTACGTATCCCAAGAAGAGAAGCGGAACCATCTGCGATAGATTGGGAAGAAAGACCAGTCATGTCCACTGAATTGGTCCAACGAGGCGTCATACATCGCCGCCATCACCTCCGCCTGTCTCTCTTTCGGCAGGGTGAGTGTCCAAGTCTCCTTCGAGCCTGGCAGCATCTTATTCCTGAAGACGGAGAGTTTGATCGGCAATGCCTTAGACTCCTGTTGTTTCTTGATGGTGAATTGCGACTCGTGGCAAAACCCTTCACTCACGAGGAAGAACTTAACGTTCAGATTCTCACCGTTCTTCTCCTCCAGTTTAAAGGAGAGATTCTTTATTTCATCGTTCAAGCCAATCCAGCGTTTCTCCACCTCACCCTGCTCATCGTTCACCACCATGAGCAGATGAGCATCCTTCAGCGAGGAGCCGACACGCACCGTGTGTTTCTTCCCATACGGCAGGGAGACATCCTGCACATCCTCGGTCCACAAGATCGTATGCACAGGCGGGCGCTTATCATCCTTGCGGTAGAGCACCATCTCGTAGGAGGCGGTCACCTCCCTGTTTTTTTCGTCCAAGGCCTTCAGGTTCACCTTGTAGGCACCGGAGAGCCACTTCTTCGTGTCCACGTTCAATGTGAACGCTCCCTCCTTGTCGGAAAGGACACTACCGGTAGCCACAGAGGCACTGTCGCGCAACACCTCATACGACACGTTCACGACCTGACCTTCACCATCCAGATTGGAAATCCTATAACGTTTAGATGGGAAATCATCCAACTGCATACCTGTCTGCGAATCAGTGGAGAAGAAGAGCGAACGGTCGACCACCGATAGGTAAATTGAGGATTCATGCGTCTCTCCATTCGCATCCGTCACTTTCGCATAGACTTTGTAGCGGTAGAAGGAAAGGCCCTCGTCCTTCTCATTCTTCTGAGCCAGGAAAGAGATGTCGAACGAACCATCGTCCGCCACCTCGCAGGTTCCCTCCGTCACTGTCGCATCGTCCCCCATGAAAGTAGAGGAACACCACCATGCGTAAGTACGGGCAACGGAGTACTCCACCTTGGCGCCAGAGACCGGTGTGCCCAACAAATAATCCGCACGACCCTTCACCGTGATGGAGTCACCGAAGGAGAAGGCATTTGTCGGACGGGTCATCTTCACCTCGAAAGTAGGTCGCTTATACTCCTCGACACGGATGAACTCAGACCCGTACGATTCCACTTCAATCCTAAAATCTCCTGATAATCCACCCGCAGGAATGACAAAGGAAGAGGCGATGGAGCCGAACTCGTTCGTCTTCAAGTTCTGTTCCGAGATTATTTGTCCATTCGCATCGTAAATAGCCACTTTCAGCTCTTTATCCGCAATCACCTCGACAGCCTTCCTTTCCAGCTTGTACAAGATAGCCTTGTAGTAAACCGTTTGGGAAGGACGATAGATGCCCCGATCCGTGAAGATAGAGACATACGTTCCCTTATTATCATTGGCGCGTGAGCCTCCACTGTAGTAATAGCGGTACAAGGAATACGTGTCAGGAGACAAGAAGCGGTCATTGCCCTCCGTAAAGCAGGTGCTGACATATCCCCCCTTGCCAGGGAGCGTGATCGTCGAGAAGCCGGAAGGATCGGTGGACGCCTCCGCCAGGATCTCAGCCTCTTCGTTATTGTTATTGTTCTTAACTGTCAGATTCACATTCTGTTTCGGCGCACCATTTTTAGCGTCCACCACGACATAATCCGAAACGATATTCTCCTCATTCTGACGGCTACGTGTCTGTAGGTAGAAGAGGTTGGAGACCTCAAAATCCATGTATTGTTGAGGCTTGGAGACCAGTTCGACACGGTACATCCCGAAGTCGAGGGCAGGCAGTTCGACGAACGTATCCCGCGACACGCAGTAGTTAGTCTTAGGCAGATCGTAGGAGAAAGATTGCGTTGGGAATTTCTTATCCTTCCCGATCTTATCCTTGTTCATCGACTTATATTCAAACGAGGAAGGGACATCCAGACGGAAGAGTTTCAGTTCCACGGTCTTCAAATTCGCATAGCTGATCTTCAGACGCACCTTATCCGTGGAATAAACCTTCTCGTTTTCCACCGAGACGGAGACACTTGCACGATTCAGTCTCTCGACAATCTCTTTCAACCCATTTATTTTATCATGCTTAGGGAAGTCCTTGATGCCCTCCGTACAAATATCCATCAACCGTTGAGGCAGTTTCGAGTCCTCCGGCAAATCACACAAGGACACATCTCGCTCCAGTTCTTTGCACAAGGCGATGCGCACCAATATCGAGGCACGCTCCTTTTTCGTCTCCTCCAGGAAAGCCTCCAACTCCGAGACGAGCGGAGCACGGTTCTCCTTCCCTTCGTACATAAGAGACATGAGCCCCAACTTAGTCAGCACGTAGGCGTCACGCTCCTTGTCGTTCGCATGGAAAGCCACCCACTCCTTCATATATTTCTCCCTTACCTCGGAGGAGATGAATTTCGACGCATCATAACCAAACGAACCCTCTACTCCCAGCATATCGTTGAGGAGCAAATCGTAGAGCGTAGGGTAATAGATACGGCTATCCTCACCTTCCCGCAGGATGGCCTCATAATCAGTGGAAGGAACAGCTTTCAGCTTCTCGTTGGAGAGGGCACCGAACGAGTATTCACGGACCTTCTTGATGAAGATATTGGAAGTCCATTCCTTGATGTCCTCCGGCTCATAGTCTCCCAGGTCCGTCCGCCGGTCGATGGCGAAAGCGTCCCGTTGATAATATTTCAAGTATAACTGGCCGATCATGTAGGTGGCGACGGAACGGGCCACATCGTCCTTCGTCCGCTGCTGGAATTGTTTCATCTCCTCCAGACAATCCACGAAGGCGGAGTCTGATATGTAATTCTTCGCATTGCCCCTAGTGATGATACTACGGATTTGTTGGGGAGCGTTTCCCTCCGATTTCGCATGCTTCTCGATAGCATCCACCTTAGAGAGAGCGGACTTCGGGTTGGACTGCATGAGCTCGTCCACAGCCTTCCATTCCTTGGAATAGTTGAAAGAAGAAAATAGTCCCCACATAAACACCAAACAGATTAACGTTAAACAAAAAGATCCTCTTCTCATAAATTAGATATTTTATCCTACTAAGTTATAAAAGAATTATGTAATTTACTATTTTATGATTTACAAATTACGATTTGCGGTGTTCGGGGATATTTACAACTAACGGGGGAACATACATGAATGCACATCCCCCCCGCTAAAAACAGGGGTTTACACCCCTGCCTGTGATGTGGTCGCCCCATTGGGGCTCAGGGTGTACGCATCATATGGGGATCACCCCCCAAGCAACTCTTAATTTTTAACTCTTAATTCCTAATTATCAAAGTATTACCTTCACGCTCTTCGCCTCTGTCTTAACAACGAACATTCCCTTGCCAGGCAAGACGAAACGGACAGTCTCATTCTCCTTGCCCTGCGCGCTACGCAACAATTTACCGTTGAGGTCATAGACCTCGATGCGGCCCTCAGCGCCACGCACGAAAAGGGAGAGGTTCTCCGTCCAGATGGCGCAATCGGTTGAGGCGAGGTTCTCCGTACCGGTTTGTTCAGAAATTTTCACGGTCCAGCCCTCAGGTATTCTGTTTATGCCGTACTCCTGAGGCAATTCTTTCGGGCAGATGAAAGTGCCGGTAGGGGCTACGCCAGCGACCCATGAATTGTCCATTCCCTCCCACTCCGAGAAACTGACCTTGATTTGGGAGATGCTATGGCAGCTGTCGAACATATTTTCGTAGCATCCCTCCACCAATTTTGTGGCAGGGAGTTCCGGCGCCTGTGTCAGGTTGGTGCATTCCGCAAACATGGTGGCATAGCAGTATTGACTCAATTCTATGGCTGGGAGTTCCGGCGCTTGAGTCAGGCTGGTACAATATCCGAACATCCTCATGTAGCATTCTTGTTGCAGTGATGTGGCAGGGAGTTCCGGCGCCTTCTTCAGGTCGACGCATCCTGCGAACATTAGCACGTAGCATCCTTGTCGCAGTGATGTGGCGGGGAGTTCCGGCGCTTCAATCAGGTTGGCGCAGTTTTGAAATAATCCCTCAAAGCAAAAATCGGAGGGTATCGTCTTGCTTACACCTGCTGCGTCGATCAGGCTCATGATGCTTCCGCTGGCGGCGACGGAACCGGTCATGGCGAAATGTATGCCATTGTTTCCACGGACGATAAGTCCATCAGGGTTGTACCCCCTCAGTAAAGCTTTGTCGCCTTTCTTTCCCAGCGTGATCGTATCGATACCTATGAGTGGTGCCCATGTTTGTCCATTGTCCAAGGAGTATTGGATATTAGGGTATAGCATCAAGAAATAGGGATCATCTTGTGTTATGCAGAAGGAAGAACTGTCCATTTCGGCGGTGAAGGTGAGGTAGTTGAAATTCTCCGTCCGCCATCCCTCAGGGATCCGATCGGTGCCATATTCCTTCGCCAATTTCTGTGGTGAGATGAAGGTGCCGGAAGGGGCGACATTGGAGAGCCAGTTGAGGGTCGCTTCGGAATCCGTCCAATCGCTGAAGCTCACGTTGACCAAGGAAAGGGTTCCGCAACCGTCGAACATTGAATCGTAGCAATGTGCGGCAAGCTTCATGGCAGATAGCACAGGCGTCTGTGTCAGGCCGGTGCAACCTTGGAACATCTTCTGGTAGCAGCCTTCGGTCAGGGTCGTGGCGGAAAGGATCGGCGCGCGTTTCAGGCATTGGCATTGCTCGAATAGTCCATAAAAACAATAAGGGTTCGGGATGGTCTGGCATGCGCCTATGCCGTCGATCAGGCTCATCACGTTACCGTCGGCTTCGATGGAGCCGGACATGACGAATTGGGTGTGGTTCTCTTCTCCCCAGGAGAATCCCTGAGGGTTATATCCTTTCATCATTGCCTGGTCATATTTCGCCAAGACGATTTTCTCGCCGGAGATGAGAGGGGACCAAGTCCGGCCACTGTCCAAGGAGTATTGCAGGTCGGGGATGGAGTCGCCCCACGTCATGATCCCGAAGGAGGAGCTGTCCTCCTTGGCGGTGAAGGTGAGGTAGTCGAAGAATACCAGTTCCCAACCCTCCGGGATATTGTTTACGTTATAATCCTTGGCTGTTCCCCGAGGGCAAATAAAGATGCCGGTGGGAGCCACGTTGGCGACCCATGATTGGCTGTACATATCTTCGACGAGTCCCCATTGGGTATAGCCTATCCTTATCTTGGACAGACTGGTGCAACCGTCGAACATATTCTTGTAGCAATCTTTGACCAGTACCTTGGCGGGTAGCTCAGGAGCCTCCTTCAGGCTGGTGCATTTCTCGAACATTCCAGAGTAGCAATTATAATCCAAGGTAGTGGCGGGAAGTTCCGGTGCCTGTGTTAGATTGGTGCATCTGCCAAACATGCCCATGTAACAATGGCTACCCAGAGTGGTGGCGGGAAGTTTGGGGGCTTTCGCCAAGCTGGTGCAACTAGCGAACATTACGTTATAGCACCCCTCAGCCAAAGTGGTGGCGGGAAGTTCCGGCGCCTGCGTCAGAGAAGTGCAACCAGCGAACATTCCCAAATAGCAACTTTCAGCCAATGTGGTGGCGGGAAGAGCGGGTGCCTGCGTCAGAGAAGTGCAACCAGAGAACATACTCTCATAACAAGATTTAGCCAATGTGGTGGCGGGGAGTTCCGGCGCCTGCGTCAGGTTGGTGCATTCCGCGAACATTTCGTGGTAGCAACCGTCAGTTAGAGTGGTGGCGGAGAGTTCCGGCGCCTGTGTCAGCGCTTGGCAATTATAGAACAAATCGCAGAAACAGTATGGGTTGGGAATCACTTTACTTTCCCCTGTGCTATCGATCAGGCTCATCACACTACCGCTGGCGGCGATGGAACCGGTCATGGAGAAATGGGTGGCAATCTCTGGGTATTCAGTGAAATGCTCCGGGTTGTATCCCTTCAACAAGGCCTTGTCTCCCTTCTTATTCAAAGTGACCGTGTCTGTTCCCGAAAGGGTGGTCCATGTCTCTCCGTTGTCCAAGGAATAGCGGACATCAGGGAAGGTTTGGAAATGATCAAGAGGAGGAAAAATATAATTGCCTATTGTGAAGGTGGAACTGTCTTCTTGGGCGGTGAAGGTGAGATAATTGGCCGCAAAACCATTATAGGCACACAGCAACATGAACAATAACGTGATTCTTCTATTCATAATACCCTGAATTTATGTTTACTACATGAAAACATGAAAAGCGTAACGTTGCATCCATACCCCATGTGCAACGATTGTTGATTTTAAATATTCAACAAAAATAATAAAATAAATGAAGATACGTAATGATTATTTTACAATTTACGATTTACTAATAACGGGGGAACATACATGTATGCACATCCCCCCGCTAAAAACATGGGTTTACACCCCTGCCTGTGATGTGGTCGCCCCATTGGGGCTCAGGGTGTACGCATCATATGGGGATCACTCCCCAAGCAACTCTTAATTCTTAATTCTTAATTATCAAAGTATTACCTTCACACTCTTCGCCTCTGTCTTAACAACGAACATTCCCTCCGCAGGCAAGACGAAACGGATGGTTTCGCCGCTCTTTCCCTGTGCGGCACGCAACAATTTACCGTTGAGGTCATATACCTCGATACGGCCCTCAGCGCCACGGACAAAGAGGGTACGGCCTTCGGTCCAGATGGTGAAGTCGGTTGAGGAGAAGTTCTCCGTGCCGACATACCCAAAGGCTTTCACGTTCCATCCTTGAGGGATTCTCTGTGGACCATACTCCTCTGGCAACGCTTCCGGACAAACGAAGGTGCCGGTAGGGGCAACGTCAGCGACCCATCCCATATATGTGGTATCACACGGAGTATCATCGTCTAACCTCGTGGAACATTCGAGAAGTAATTCAGGCCATTGGGTGAAATTCACCTTGATGTAAGAAAGGTTGGAACACTCCTTGAACATCTGCATGTAGCAATTCCTAGCCAATGTAGTGGCAGGGAGTTCAGGCGCTTCAGTCAGGCTAGCACACCCCAAAAACATTCCGACATAACACTCCTCGGCCAATGTGGTAGCGGGAAGTTTAGGTGCCTGTGTCAGGCTGGTACAATTAGAGAACATTCCGGCATAACACTCCTCAGCCAATGTGGTAGCAGACAATTCGGGCGCCTGCATCAAGCTAGAGCAACGATCGAACATCATTCTGTAGCAATTCTTATCCAACTCCGTGGCAGGCAATTCAGGCGCCTGCGTCAAGCTAGAACATTCCGAGAACATTCTCGCATAGCAATACTCAGCCAATGTGGTAGCAGGCAATTCAGGCGCCTGCGTCAGGCTTGTACATTCAGCGAACATCCCCATATAGCAACCCTCCTCCAATGTTGTGGCAGGGAGCTTAGGCGCTTTTGTCAAACCGGAACAACGCTCGAACATTCCACGGTAGCAATACCTGGACAACTGGGTGGCAGGCAACTTAGGCGCCTGCGTCAGGCTCGAACATCCAGCAAATAGGTTGAAGAAACCAGAACTGTCCGGAATCGTCACGCTCTCGCCCGTATTGTCAATCAAGCTCATCACACTTCCGCTGGCGGCGATGGAGCCAGTCATCTGAAAATAAGTGTAGTTTGACAAATCCTTCGAGAATCCATGCGGGTTGTCACCTCTCAGCAAAGCCTTGTCACCTTTTTTAGCCAAAAGAATTGATTCACGAACAGGGAGGGTATCCCATGTTTCTCCGTTATCCAAAGAATACTGTATGTCAGGAATGTCTTGTCTGCTGACAACATCAAGTTCATTGGAAATACTGAAGGTGGAACTATCCGTCTCCGCAGTGAAGGTGAGATAGTTGTTACCTGTTTCAGCAAGATATTTCACGGCCCATCCCTCCGGAATTTTGTTTGAGCCATACTCTTCTGACAAATCCTCCGGACAGATGAAGGTACCGGTCGGAGCGACGTCATCCACCCAGTCATAACACTCCGGCCATTCGGTGAAATTCACCCTAATTTCGGAAAGACTGGTACAGCCACTAAACATCTTCGTATAGGATTCCTCATTGTCAAATTCAGAATCGGCAAAAGCGAACAATTCAGGGGTTTTTGTCAGGCTAGTACAACCCTCAAACATTTTATTGTAACAGCCAAATCTCGCTTGCGTAGCAGGTAATGTTTTGGGTGCTTGCGTCAAGTTGGTGCAACCGCTAAACATTTCGAAGTAGCAATTCTCGGTTAGCTCTGTAGCTGGGAGGTCTGGAGCTTTTGTCAAGCTGGTGCAATCCTTAAATAAATATTCAAAAGGAAGAGCTTCCAAACTTTCTCCTGTTGTGTCGATTAAGGTCTGGATGTTTCCGCTGGCGGCAATGGAACCTGTCATGACGAACTGCACATAGTGCTGGAACTCAGGAGAGAGGCCATAAGAGTTGTTACCCCTCAACAATACCTTGTCACCTTTCTTCTCCAAGACAACAGGGTCACCGGTCGGGAACTGGAAGTCGATCCATGTCTGACCACTATCCAAAGAGTATTGCATACTCGGCGGATTATCCGCAAACTCGGTGTTCTCCTCAATGTAAGGTTTCAGCTCTGGGTAAAATGAGGAGTTGTCTTCCTCAGCGGTGAAGGTAAGGTAGTCGGCCGCAGAGGCTAGGCAGCAAGCGCCCAGCAACATAAAAAGTAGTGTGAATCGTTTTATCATAAGCACCCATGATTTAATTGTTTATACTATATTTTTACAGATAGATTACACAAGTGTAACCACCCATATGAGTTTTATTCTAAGTATTTGACAAATATAGCGGTTTTTAGTTCGTTTTGTAAAATATATCATTGTAAAGTTTCGCTACGGGATATACTATTTGACAATTTACGATTGGAGGTTTCAAAATTGACTACGTCGAACTGACGTTTCAAAATTCTTAATTCATAATTCCCTAGAACGGGTATCCCACCGCAAAGTGGAAGGCGAAATTATCCTTGAACCTAGGGTGCGTGACCACCCATTTGCTCTTTCCCGCATTCTCTTCCGAAGGGTTTTCAGGATTGTACAATTGCATACCCGCATCGAAGCGTAGCACGAGGAAACTGAGGTTCGGGCGGATACCCATACCCCATGAAAGACCGAACTCTTTGTAGAAATCCGCAATGTTGAATTGCCCGTAAGGCTGGTTTTTGTAGGCCATGACGGTCCAGATGTTGCCGGCGTCGAGGAAGGTGGCCAATTCGAGGAAGGAAGAGAGCTTGAGCCTATGCTCCACGTTGAACACCAGCTTGACATCACCCGTCCGCTGGAGGAAGTCTGAATTCACATTCGAACGGTAACGGCCTGGACCTAAGGTACGGGTGCTCCATCCCCTGACGGTGTTCGCCCCGCCCGCGAAGAAACGTTGTTCGTACGGTAGAATGTCGGAGTTGAGGTATGGACAGGCGAAGCCGAAATCAGCATGCAACACCACCTGGTTGTTCCGTTTGGTCAGGAAGACCTTGGAGACGTCGAAGGTGGTCTTCACGTATTGGGCGAAAGGGGTGTCAAAGATCATGTATTTACTGCTACTTCCCTCGTCGGAACCCTCGACAGGCTTCTTATCCACGCCTGTCACCGCACATACCGCGAAAGGCAACGTACCCGCCATTTCAATGCCTCCACGTAACGTATAACCATTGCCGGCGCTACTTCCTTTCCGATGGCTCGAATAGGAGAACGAATAGGAGGTGCGGGTGATGAATTGGTCCATGTAGCTCTCCTTCAGCAAGGCGTTCTTCCCTCGCTCCAGGTAGGAGGCAAACCAGTCGGACATATCCCTCGTGATGACATAGTTGATGTTGTAGAGGTCGAACGTGTGCGACATGCGCTGGCGGTGGCTCTTCCAACCATATCCCCAATCGAGTCCCACGAAACGTCGGTTATACTCCGGACGGTTCTGCCAATTGATGCTGGCGGAGAAATTGGTCGAGGATCCCACCTGCTTCTTGTATTTCTCCGGCAAAAGTCCGAAGATAATGCGAGGATAGGAGATGGAGGCTTCCACTCCATACTCGTAGAAGTTGTTCGAGAGCAGCTGGACACCATCGGCACGGCTACTGATATGTTCGTAGGCACCGTTCAGCTTGATGCGGAACGTCTCAGAGCCCTTGAAGATGTTCTTGTTGGAGAAGGAGATGTAGCTCGCCACACCTAAGTCACCCGCATTGTTCGTACCGTCGACACCGAACTGGAAGTAGTAGATATTGGCGGGGGATAGGTTGACGTGCGCATCCAACAATGCACTATCGCCCGGCACAGGCGTGAAACTAATGTTCACCTGCTCCACCGCACTCAGGGAATTGAGCGAGGAGTGGGTCTTCTCCAGCAATAGGTCACTGTAATAACGTCCCGAACGGATGAAGTTGTTGTAGTAGAGGATGGAAGGGCGAATGAAGGTCTCTTCGCCGCGAACCACCTTGATCCGTTTGTAATCAACCGTGTCGATGCCTCGGCTGTAGGAGTTGTTGATGATGACGTTTCTGACACGGTAACGCACCAGGGAAGGGTCCACGCCCGTCAGCGAGTCGATGGCCTTCGTAGGGCGGTATTTCAGGGCGACATCCACCTGATGGTTACCCACCGTCGTGTCCACCAGGAAGTAAAGGTTGTCCTTGCTGATGTTATAGTAGCCTTGGTTGCGGACGTGAGAGATGATGCCGGCGGTTGATTCGTCTAGCTTGGCAGCGACAAAAGGCTCGTCCTTGGCGAACTCCAGCCAGCGGTGCACGATCTTATAATCCACGATGTTTCGTAGCTCGGAGGAGTCGATTGCATTCTCCGAGTTGCGGATGGTATATTGGGTGTTTTCTTTCAGACAATAGGTGAGATAGGCCTTCTTCCCCTTTTTCGTCATGCAGTGACCGACCTGCGCGTTCAGATAGCCTAGGTTGTTCAGCTCCTTGCGCATTTGGGTCTCTGTCTTGAGCGTCAGATCCTCCGCATAGATGACCGGTGCGCTACCGATTTTCCACAGGAGTCTGTTCATCCATTTCGTGGAGTCCCTGCCGGAGAGGGAATAGATGTGCAGTCCGAAGCGGGAGGCGGGTTTCTGACGAAGGAGGTTCTCGAATTGTCCGGGATAGACCTTCCCGTCGATCGACTCGATCTCCACGTCCCTGAGCAGGTATTCACCTTCCGGCACATACTTCGTGGAACGACAGGCCGTGAGTGTCAGCAACACGGCAATGGCACAGACTACCATCCTACTATTCACCATCCTCATCCCTCCTTTCTTCCTTGGCAACCGTGTCACGTGGCGCCAATAGGTTGTTCCCGTAAGCATCCTTGCCGAAAGGCAGGAGTCCACGGAATGTCTTCGCCTCCTTGACAAAGACCACTCCGACGCCTTGCGTATTGCCGGAGGCACGGTAAAAATCATTGTTCGTGTGGTTATATGCTTTGAGCCTGACCACTTTTTTCTTGCCCAAGAGATATTCCGCGTCGAAGTCTCCCAAGAACGAGGAACCACTCTCCTCGTCGGCCGTCGCCTGCCGCTGATAGCCTAGATTGGTGCTGAGCAACAGCCTGTCGTTGAATAGTTTCGTGGAGACGGAGACGTTCATCTCCATGTCGGAGAAATCTTCCTGCGAGGAGGTGAATCCCGTACCGATGGTCACCTTATCGCCCAGGACGGAGGAGAGGGCGTTGTTCAAGGCGGAAGAGAGGGACGAGGAGGCCAATGAAGTGAGCATATCGCCCTGCGCCTGCTCGTCCGGCGCATAAAACATACCCAAGCCGATCAGGTAGGCGAACTCGCGGATCCGTATCTCGTCAGTCGTGATGATGCTGTTCACGTTCTGCGTCACGTTGTTGTCCGCCTTCGGCAAGGAGATGTCGTAGGTGAGGTTCATCTGCGAGAGCGACCCGGAGGCATGTACGCCGCAACGCACTGGCTGGCGGGTGGTGCTCAGTCCCATGCTCGTGAAGGTGCTGCTGAGCGTGGCGAGGTCGGCCGTCAGGTCGTATGAGGCGGTGGCGTCGAACTTCAGCTTCATCGGGTCACCGTTGAACTCCACATAGGCGCCTTGCTGGATCGTGAACTTCTTGGCTGGGATCTCGCTCAGCTTGACCTTCACGTAACCATTGTTCACCGTGTATCGGTTATAGATCGAGACGATTCCCTCGTTGTAGGTGACATGGAGGTTACCGTTTCCGTTGACCATCGCCCCATCCGCCACGTTGACGAAGAAGGAGGCTTGGTCGGTCAGCCCCACCATGATGTCCGCCTCGATATTCAGCGGCGGCTCCTTCTCAGCGGCGGCAGAGTCCGCATCCTCCGCACCGGCAGGCTGGACGTAGACGATGTTGTCGTAGGTCTGCACCTCCGTCACTGTCTCCGGCAGGACTATATTCAGTGAGGTCTTGTCACCATTGCTGAACTCGCCCGTCACCTTCATGTGCGTGTCCGTCCAGTTCAGGCGCAAGTCCTTGGCGTTCGCGTAGAAGACGCCATAGACGGTGTTCGACTTAGCTTTCGGATTGTTCAGCAAGAGGAAGTTGTCCATATTCACCAAGAGGTTATATTTGAACGATTGGAACTTGTCGTGGGAGATGTTGCCCCTGATTGTCAGCTTGTTACCATTATCATCTTTTATGGCGAAGCGGTCCATCCGTAGTTGGTTCTTCTTGAACTTGATGCTATCCGAGATGGAGTAGCCCACCCCTGTATAGTTGACCCGCATGTGGGAATTCTTCAGGAAGAGGAAGCCATCCAGGTCGGGGTCGGATATGCCCCCCTCCGCCAGGATACTGGCGCCGAGGAAACCACGCACTTCGCCCACATAGTCCGAGGCGAACGGCAGGAAGGTCTCCAGCGGTAGGGAGTCCATGGAAATCACCATCTTCATCGTATTATCGGCAGGCATCACCACGCCCTGCACCTGCGCCAGACGTTTGCCCCTATCGCTTAGCGTTATTCTAGACAACACACCCTTCCGTTCATTGTGCCAACGCATATCCGCCACCAAGTCGCCGATGCGTATGCCATCGTAGACGATGCTGTCGAGGCGTAATCCATTGGTCTGGAAGCGCATCTTCTCACCCGTCAACGCAGAGGCGCGTACCACTCCGTTTAGAGAGCAACGTAGCGGGATATGTTTTCGGGCGAAGGCGGAAAGGATCGGCTCCAAATCCACATGGTCGAAGCGGGCACTCAGCGTGTCGCTCAGCTCGTCGGAAACGATACCCCCGACGTCCATGAGGAGATTGCCATCCATGGTGACACCCACGTTCTTCACGCTTATCTTCTCACCTATCTGTCGCACATCGGCTGGAGATAATCCGAAGTGATGCCCCGTTAATATCCATTCGGACTGTAGGGTGGAGAGGCACATGTTGAACTCATCGGCACCCCGCTTCTCGGAATGGATCACGAAAGGAAGCACCCCTCTCAGCATCGAGGTATCCGGCAAGGTGGTGAGCGCCAACCGTCCGTCCATCCTGTTCTGTGCGATGGAAGAGCGCAAATGCATATCCAGCATAGCAGCTCCATTGGAGGCGGATGAGTCGGCTATCAGGTCGGCGTAGAGGCCCATCTTCGTGCCATCCGCATCCACGGCCAGTTTAATGTCACGTAGCGTGGAGGTTCCGCTGCGGAAGTAAGGCAGTTCCAGTTTCATGTCCAACGAATTGTCCGGGGCGGAAAGCCTACCCGAAAGGGAAGCCCCCTCCTGCAAGGAGATGTCTTGTCCGATGAAACGCATGAGGTCCTCCACCTCCTTCACCTTCAGGTTGAAGGCGAAACGGTTCTCCTTGCCTCCCTCCGGCACCTCCATCTTCAGGAAGAGGTGGGGCCAATAGGAGCGCACCACACCCATCATCGAAGGGTAAATATCCGCGAAATCATAATGTCCTTTCAGGTCAACGTCCAAGGCGGGCGAGGAGAAGTAGAGATGTCTCGTGCCATCCGCCAAGGCCACGTGGCGGGCGACGGATGGTTGGCTCCAGATGATATGGGCGGAGTCACTGCTTAGGTTGAGGCTATCGATGGCCACCTCTCCAAGGAGTGTATTGAGGTCCGTCACACGGGCGGAGAGCGCCACGTCGATGCGCGCGTTGCCAAGCGAGTCTGCGAGATGGGTAGCTTGTGGCGAGAAGTGGCGGATCACCGTCGCTACAGCGAAACGGGGCACTTCGTCCGTCAAGGCCGCAGCCTCCACCTTCGCGTTGCAGAAAAGGTTAGGGTCACGGACCTCCACGAAGGAGGAGAGTGAGTCCGTCGTGAAGTAATGGGCGTTGAGCCTCAACGTGTCGTAGGCATAGCCCTTATAGGAGAAATCAGGGAGGCGGGCGACGAGGCGGGCGTCAGGCAAAGCCTCCATCTTCCAGTCCAGCTGGAGGTCCGCCGTCATCGACAAGCGCTTGAAATCACTCGAATGGAGGATGGAGTCCAGCGCCACATCCGTGAAGGAGGTGGAGAGGTCGCACCCTAAATAGCTGTCCCGGTTCACATACCGCAGCGTTCCGTCCAGGGCGAGGGAAGCCAGCGTGGAGGCTAGGTCTCCCTTCAGTTTCGCATTCGCCAAAGGACCATCGAGCTGGAGCTTCAGCTTCATAGGCAGATATTCGGAGAGCGTAGGATTAGGCTCCTTGCCGACCATCGTCATGATCCTATCCATGCCCTGTTTCGTCAGGGAGAGCTCGTCTATGCGTAGCACGTAGGCGGTGGAGTCCCACGCTAGGCAATCCCCCATCTTCACGACAGGAGCGGAGAGATGGAGAAGGGATGGGTAATTAATCTTCAGGTTCTCCACATTCACGGCAGGGAACTTCCCGAAGGCGTGGAGTGACAAGGCGGTGGAATCCTTCATGCAGGCGAACATCGGCACGAAGCACCGCAGGTCCGCCAAGGAGAATGAGTCGGAGGAGAAGGTGACGTCATAGTTGAGGTCATCCAATGAGCCTTCCCCCTTCAAGGCGAGTTGGCTCTTCGGCAAGGAGAGCGCCAACGAAGGCAGGGAGAGTTTGTTATCCTCCAGCGTAGCCTCCAACGCTAAGTTCTCCACCCGCAGCCCAGACTTTTCAGCAAGGGAGAGCGCCTCCACCTCCACCTCGATAGCCCCCTTAGGAGACAAGGCGAAGAAGGCGTCCAAGCATAGGTTGGAGCAATCGATATGCGAGGCATTGAAGAGATCGGGCGTCTCCTCGGCGGAGCGCACGTCATAGGTCACCCGACCGTTTTTCAGGACGATCGATTTGATTGTCAAGGCGAAAGGATCAGCCTGAGGTTTCTCCTCCTTAGGCTCATCGCTCGCGAAAGCGTCGATCAGGAATTGGAAATTGAAGGCGGAGGAATCCGTCTCCTTGTGGATATGGGCGACAAAGTCATCCAACTCCACCTTTTTGATTTTCAGGTTATTAATATTCAGGAGGGCATGCAGGTTGATGTCCGCCTTGATTTTGTCCGCGAAGAGCAGCGTATCCCCCTGCTGGTCCTCCACGTAGAGCCCCTCCACGAAGAAGCCGTTGAGGAGGTCGAAGCCAATATAACCGAGGGAGAGTTCCGTGTTGGTCCTCTCCCTCAGCCAGTTTTCTCCGTATGAAATCAGTGATTTCTGCACACTCTTGTTGCTCAGCAAAGCCACCACAATGATATTCAAGACAAGAATAACAGCGATGACCAGCAAGAATATGCGGAACGCCTTTTTCACCCGATGTAGTATTATCTATTCTCGAAGTTTCCTCGTCCGATAACCACATCGAACCAGCCTTTCACCTCTCTTGAGAAGTAATGATAGCTATCATATGGCATGTGATTATATCGGGAAGAATCAGGATACGTCAAATGGATGTCACCCGCTAGGATAACCGAATTACGATCCCCGTCGACGCCAATCAGCCTTGCGCGGTTAAATTTTAGCACGCCCGACTTGATGTTCAGGGTGTCCACATGGAAATCCTGCTTCCACAACACGAGAACACTATCCTCCTCGAAGTCCAAGGAGACTTTATCCAAAGCTGTCACATCACCGAATTTCTCGATCTTCATAGAGTCCAACGGGAAGATAAATGAAAGCGTGCGACGATTCCTCTTCTTGTCCCATGATGGGGAATGTCCGTCCATATCTCCATGCAAGGAGAAGCATACCTTGCCGTCCTCGACGACCAGACTAGAAGGTGCGTAGGCATCCCCTTCCGTGAATTTTCCATAATTCATTTCGATGTCGAACACATCTTTCCCGTTCTCCGTTTTTTCCAACTCTTCCTCCTCCGGCTCGTAGCAGGAGAAAGGCAAAAGGAGAAGTGCCGCCAAAAATATTTTATTGAACTTATTCATAACTTACAATGTTTAAAATTAGAAATCCTCGGAAGGCATAATATTTTCCTTCTGAATATCAGAGCTATAAGAAGTGTCCACTGACGTAACATCACCTTTCTTTCCTGCCCCCACAGGGAACGTAAACGAGATCTTCATGCCTGCGCTCACAAACAATTGATTACTGTCAACGAAGGAAATAGGGGAATCAGACATCTCGAATCTTGGCAATACAAGTTCGGGAGAGACGTAAAACTTCCTGCAATTGATGCGGACACCGATAGCCGAAGCGGCGGATATTTGGAGATTCTTCGGCTCGCCCAACTCCTCCTCGATGCGCTCCTTGTAGAGGTGGCTCATGTGATTGTTGTAGATATCCATACGATTGACAGTGGCAACCTTGAAGTCAAAGCAGCCCTCAAGCCTCAGGTAAGGACGAACCCAACGTTCCTGGGTGTTGAAGAAGACACGGAAATTGAGCGGAATACCAAGGTAACAGTTACGCTGAGAGAAAGAGCGCAATGTGATGTAATCGCTCACCTTTTCCTCCTCATTCACCAGCCAAAACATATGTTCCCAAGGCTTATCAACCTCTGCGTATCGATTCGTAAAACGTAAACCAGTCGAGAAGGAGATTTGTTCCCTCCCCGGAAGAAAGTCTGATATGAACTCCAAATACCATGAAGAATAGGTGGCAAGCACCTCATCCGACCCACGATACATAAAGTTCTTCAGGTTTACCTCATTCATCTCATTAAAGGAGAAACCACAAGCCACTCCTAAATTCACCTTAAGTCCGTCGGACGATTCACCTTCCTGCGCAAATGAAGGGAAATGGAACGCAGCCAACAAGGCAACCCATACTAATAACTTTTTCATACGATATAGATTTATATAAAATTAAGTTACACTCTAACCTTCAAGGAGAGCGGATCGATCTCCACCTTAATCTCCTTGCCCATCATCAACGGATCTCCGTCAATGTGGAATTCACCCTCCATGTCACGGATAAGCGTCACCTCCTTCGACTTGAGGGATGTCACGTGGCGGCTCTTGTCGAACGTGCCCAAGAAGAGCCTCATCGCCAGACTCAACGCAGAGTAGACAGGGAATTTACCCAAGACACAGATGTCCATGACCCCATCACACACACTCGCATGTGGGGCGATGTAAGCCTTGTTACCCCATTGCGCCGCATTGGCGAAGGTGACAAGGAATGCTTTCTTCTTTACGGTAGGGAACGAGGAGCTCTCCAACTGATAAACCCTCGGTTCGTACGTTTTATATTCCCGGAGGATAACCTTCAGATAGGTGAGGAATCCACGCTTGCCCTCCTTGGAGAAGGTGTGGCTCACATGGGCGTCGAAGCCTGTACCACACGTACAGAAGAATCGCTTGCCATTCGCTAAACCGCTGTCGACACTGCGCTCTTCCCCATCTCGGATCTGCGTCAACGCCTCCTTCGGATGCATGGAGTAGCCTAAGTGTCTGGCGAAACCGTTTCCGGAACCGAAAGGTACAATAGCGAAAGCCGTGTTGGTGTGTACCAAGGAGGAAGCCACCTCGTTCATCGTGCCGTCCCCGCCACAGGCGACGACAACATCATAGCCCTCCTCCGCAAAACGCTGGGTCAACTCCCTTCCGTGTCCCGCATACTGAGTGTTCACCACCGTGGCCTCCCACCCTTCCGCAAAAACCTCATTGATTAATTCAGGCAAGTTTTTCTTGTCACTCGTGCCCGAAATAGGATTGATGATAAAAGCGATTCTTTTGGACATAATTTCAAGCATTAATGTTGCAAAGTAACAAAATAATTTACGATATTTGCCAAGCCTGTTGAATTTTTAACGTTAACAATATGAAAGAAGACTTGTTGCAGTATGCTTGGCAGTATCGCCTATATGATGATAATCAGTTACAAACAGTGGATGGAGAGCCGATCAGCGTGATCAACGTGGGGGATTTGAACCGTGACGCAGGACCCGACTTCTTCAACGTGAAGGTGAAAATCGGCGAAACGATCTGGGCCGGGAACGTGGAGATACACGTCGCCGCCTCCGACTGGTACAAACATCACCACGACGAAGACCCACGCTACGACTCGGTCGTCCTGCATGTCGTGGACCGCTCCGACACGCGCATCCGACGTCCTAACGGCGACCTTATCCCGCAAGTGGAACTATGCGTCGATGTGGCCACACTCGCCAAATACGAGGATTTCAGAAGACCTCACCGCTGGATCCACTGTGAAAAACATTGGGGACGACTCTCCCACGAATTCCTCCAACTGCAGCTCTGCAGAATGCTCCACCTGAGGCTGACCCGCAAGACGGAGGAGATCCTCGCCCTCCTGCAACAGAACCACAACAACTGGTCGGAAGTCTTCTACCGCCTGCTCGCCAAAAGCTTCGGCATGCACACCAACGCCCTGCCCTTCGACCAGCTCGCACAATCGCTCCCTCTTCCCTGCCTCGCCAAGCACAAGGACCATCCCGAGCAGGTCGAGGCGCTCTTCTTCGGACAAGCAGGACTTCTGGATGGCGCTCCATCGGATGATTACGAGGCGCTCCTGCAACGGGAATATAACTTCCTCCGCCATAAGTTCGGACTGACCCCCATCGACCCCTCGCTGTGGAAATTCGCACGGATGCGCCCCAACAACTCCCCCTACGTGCGCATCGCACAGTTCGCCGCCTTGGTGCATCGCTCCAATAACCTCTTTCCCAAGATGTTGGAGAATCATAGCTTAACGGTTATCCGCCAGATCCTGCAGACTGACGTCTCCCCCTATTGGCATACCCACATGAAGTTCGGTGCGGAATCACCCTACTCCACGAAAAAGATGTCGGACGCCACGCTGGACCTCCTCATCATCAATGCGGTCAGCCCGGCCCTCTACGCCTACGCCATCCGAAAGGAGGAAGAGGAGACACAAGACCGAATGATGGCGATATTGGAACAGATCCCCGCAGAGAAGAACCATACGGTGGAAGGGTGGAAAAGGTTCGGAGTATGCGCGGAGAACGCCTTCCATAGTCAGGCCCTCATCGAGTTGAAGACCCAGTACTGCGACGCGCACAAGTGCCTTCAATGCAGCATCGGACACACATTACTCTCCAAAGAGAAATTTATATGCAGGTAAACGCTTTTGTTTTTTTCTTTAAACGGGTGAATGATCAATCGGATAGTTCCTGCCCTATGCCCTTTCGTCTCTCTTAGTCGTCAATTTCAGGGAATTTGTGCTTACGATCGTATTTATAATATTTATACTCCTCGCTCATGATGATACATCCATGTGAGGTCGTATACCTAATGCCATTCCTGACCAACGTCGAGAATATTTGGTTTATCAAATCTACATTTTCCTTGCTGTTCTCAAGACGAAGGAGACCCTCCGCCGCATATATTCTACCTGTGGGACTATCCCCTTTCAACAAAGAAATAAAAACAGCCTTGTCGTTTAGCTTTAGCAACTTCTCCATGGCTTCTCTACCAGCAGGTTTACTACCAGCAATACCCACATAATAACCATACACATCGGTATCATCCGCATCATCCGCATTATACAGACGATCATAATACTTCTTATATTCTTGGGGGATTACAACAGCCTCACATTCGCCCACTATTTCCTTTTTATAGCTCTTGTATTTTTCATAATTAAGGTCATTCTCGTATCTATATGTCCCCCTCGAAAATAGTCTGGAATATCGTTCTTGCAGATCTGCCCCAACATAGTCTTTAATACGGTTGTAACCATAGGTTGAAACAATCAACTTAATAGGTTGTTTCCTAAAGACAACATAACTACAGCTCACTGTCATATATCCTCCCCCGGTTCTTTTTGAATACTGTTGGAGTCCAAACCCAAGCTGAATTGGATTATCATTCACAATTCCAGTAAATTTTCGAATAGAGCTATCCGTAAAATCGTTCTTCTCTATAAAATCCAATGTGGAACGAAGAATAGCCTCATCTTTATGAACCCACTCCATGTTCATTTCCTCTGAGAAGGAATTGAAGACACAGCATAAAACCAATAAAATTGAAAATACTTTCTTTGCCATATACAATGTTTTTTCAGGTTCTTATTACGTGTCGGCTGAATTATTTCACCAGTATCTTGTTTCCGTTGATGATATACACTCCCTTAGGCATGCTGAATAGATTAGGGTCTTTGCGCACGAAACGCCCCTGAAGGTCATAGACGCTTTCGTCAGGATGGTCGGAACTGATATCTTCCACGCCTGTCGTACCTCTCTCGTAGATGAGCTGGAAGTGGTCGTATGCTACCCAGTCGGAGGCCACTATCGCTTGCTTGCGGATACCCAACCGTAAAGGTTCTCCCTCATTGAGGTCAATGCTCACGGAGACGGGCGCATAGGCGTTTGCGTCATTGAGTGCGGAGGAGGCCTGTGTGAGGTTGTCCGGGTAGGTATAGGAGTTGTACGTGTAGGCGGAAGAGCTGTACAGATTAGGCACTGTGGCGGTGACATCATTCGCATAGAGTTGCGCGTTGCGTGTCGCGCTGGAGTTGTTCCGCCATGCCTCATAGCCTGCGTTGATGGAGCCGGCACGATAGAAGGCTTTGCACGTGAGGGTGTAGGTGCCTGCCGGAAGTCCTTGGATCTCCTGCCAGATATCGAAGGGACGAGAATACTGCTCCGCCGTCTCGTTGGCATAGCCATTGTAGGCGACACTGAGATCGGCGCCTTGCCATCCCACGTTGTAGCGTGTGAAGGAGCTGTTGGTGATGAGGAAGGTGAGGTTGGCGGGCTGACCGCTTCGTGCGAGCGCCAACTGACTCTGCTGATAGGCGGCCACCGCTTCCTTCAAATCCACGTATGCGCGGTTGATCGCGGAGGCGGAGGAGCTGGACGAGTTGAGGACTCGTGTCGCAGAGGTATAGGCCTGCTTGAGCGCATCATCCTTGGTGTCGTTGACGTAGTTCTTCACCTCCTTCACTAAGTTCTTGAAGTCCTGACGTTCGGCATCTGGATTTTCGTAGTTAGCGTACTCCATGGCTGTCGCACGTCGTCCGATCTCCATCACCTGCTCGGGTGTGAGGGCGGTGTCGAAGATGAGGAAGTCGTCGAACAGGGCGTTCTCCATGATCGCGTCAGAGCTGAATGGCGAATGACCGATGGTGAAACGTGTGATGTCGTTGATGAACGACGACGGCTTGAGCGTCATGGTTATTTCGTTCTGGAGATGTCCGTCAACATAGATGCGTCCGACATTGCCCTGTTGGGTGTAGGTGATGTTATGCCAGTCACCAATGCTAATACCTGAGTACGAGTGCGCTCCTTCGGTGGTTCCATTCTTGATTTCGTAGTACCAATCACTGTTGCCACTCTTATTGACAAGTCCGATGTAGTGATCGGTGCCCTCTTCCATGGAGTAAGCCCAACAGAAGCTGCCCGTATTGTTTCCAATGCGCTGCAGCATATTGATACTTATGGTGTAATCATTTATCGAGGCGAACGTCTGCTTGGCGGCGGCCACAGGTATCTCCATGTAGCTACCCTCCCCCTTGCTCCCTGTGGAGAGCACATGGTTACCATCATCGAGGGTGATGATGGAAGCCTTCCCCTTGAGGTCGCAGGTATATGTACCACCGTCATCTATAGGTTTACCACTTTCGAAGCCAAAGCTTAGAACAGGATCTGGCAGTGGGTCAGGCTGTGACGGTGTGACATTATTAACCTGCAAACGTATCACTCCCACGGAGTAGGCAGGACATGCATAGGCTATCGTGTTATTGTCCTCAACGGTCAGTGGCTGTGTGCGAGGCACGATGCGTTGAGGATTCGAGGTGGTGTTCTCATCGGTACCTCTAGAGGCGGAGAGTATTTCCGCTTCGGCCGTCTCGGCGTGGCCACCCGTGAGGGCAAGCGTCACATTCCTCTGGCTACCGGAAGGATTGACTATCTTAATGTACATCGTGCCAGTCTCATCGTCGATGCTGGCTGAGGTGTAGACGGTACGGGCACCGTATGCGCGAAGATTGGCTTCGATAATCACCTCACCATCGAGATAGCAACGCACATGCTGTCCCTCCTTTTGGATGCGGATGGTGTAATCCTTTCCTGTGGTAAGTGTTCCAGCCTTTTCTCCGAGAACGCTCTTGAAACCGTTCTGGCACTGCTCAACGGCGTGTTTCGAATTGCTCCACCCACCGAGGTTGAGCCATGCATAGTTGTTTTCGTCGATGTAGTTGAAGATGATGAGGAAACCTTCCGCACCGCTTTGCTTCGTGGCGTGAACCGTCATATCGAGGTTTGTCAGGTCATAGTCGTTTTTCAGCCAACAACGAACATCCGTTTGGGAAGCATTGGTCTGCTTGAAACTACCATTGCTGATGTTCCATGAACCACGTAAGGTTGACCAGTCTGACGAGGCCGTTCTATTGCCTGCGATGACGGTGCCATCTGCGATCTTCGCCTGCAAGTCGGAGAAGGTGGCGGCGGTGGACCATGTGGCGAAACCGATGGACCCTTGGTTCGCGTTGAGGTTGGAACCATTGTTTTTCTCCGTCCAACGAATATTCTGGGTTCCTATGTTATTTGAGAACATCTTCTGAACGTGGTACGAAGGCGTTCCGTAGCTCGTCGAGCTGTTGAAGCGTATCATGTCGGGGCGCCAGTTGAAATTGTCCTCATGGGTGAAAATCGGCGCATAGCTCATCATCCTGACCGCCTCGCTATTGTTCTCGCAACCCTGCATGAAGACAGCTTCGCCAATGGCTGCGTTCATGTTCCCAAGCGTTCCATAGTCCTTTGTCACGGCATACTCGCCCACATAGATATGGGTCGTGGATTTGGACTGGTTATCATAACGGCCATACTGGCTGATGAAGAAGTCGGGAGAGTCGTAGTAGTGCTCATCCTTCAGTTCCACAGGTTCCGTGATGTCGTCGAACAAGTAGCTGTCGGCTATAAGGTGCAGGTTAGGCCAACGTGTCTTGATGGCATGGTAGAACTGCATGTAGCGCTTCATGTAGTCGTTGCGGTTGAGCATGAACTCCTGCTCGTTACCGATCTCCAAGTATTTCAGGTTGAATGGTGCTGGGTGACCGTTCTTGGCACGCAGGCCTCCGTAATAGGTGTCGGTGCTTCCGTTGGCATACTCGATAGCGTCGAGAGCCTCTTGGATGAAGGGATCGATATCATTTTCATCCACTCGCCAATCGTGTCCGATACCCATGTTCACCACAAACATAGCGTTGGCTCCGAGGTCTTCGGCCAGTTCGAGGTATTCGTGGTAGCCCTGTCCGTCGGTCACCTTATAGTCCCAGTTGCGGTTCACGTGACCCGGACGTTCCTCGATCGGACCGATGGTTTTCTTCCACTCGAAGCGATTGGTTTGACCGTCGCCCCAAGAACCCTCGATGTAGCAACCTCCAGGGAAGCGCATGAAACGAGGGTGCATATCGGCCAACATCTGAGCCAAGTCTGGGCGGCAACCATTTTTGCGACCCTTGAACGTAGGCGGGAAGAGACTGACGACATCCAGGAAGACGACACCCTTCTTGTCGCCCTTCAGAGAGAGGTATCCCTGAGCATCCGAACCCGTAGCTGTGATTTTAGCGGTATATTTCTGCCATTCCTGAGTAGCCTTGATGGTGATGGTCGCACGACCCAAGTTTTGTCCGTTCGCATTTTGCAGTTCCGCGACGATATTACCATTGTAGCTATCCTCGGCGCGCAGCCAGAAGGAGAGATCATATTCACGTCCGTTGACGATGTTGATGCCCCAGTAACCCTCGTTGCGTACGCCAGCATTGTCAGCTTTCATGTTGACCTTCAGAGCGCGCAACTGAACAGCGTTGAGCAGTTTGTCCGTCGTAAGGCTCATCTCCGCATTCCCCACGGTGCTCCAGCAAATAGGCTTGTCCATATCCTCCTCGAAGGAACGGTTGCGAACCAGCTCGGCGTAGAGTCCGCCATCCCCCGCATGGTTTATCTCCTCGTAGAAGATGCCATAGTGGTCTTCCGTAACGAGGTCACCACGGTTGTTCAGGTCAAATTTAAGTTCGATCTGAGCCTGCACGGATGTAACGCAAAGCGCAAGAAGGAGCAGGCACATAAGCCGATGCCCTACACTTGTGATTCTTGAAATATGAAGTCCCATTTTTGTTCTGTTTTTCATGGTATAAATAGTAATCGTCCACGCATATATTGAGGCCTGTGGGCATGAGAGCAACGCACCGTGCCACCTCATTTTCCTATCAGCTAAATGAAGAGATAGGAAGTGAGTGCAATATTAAATAATTATTCTTTAAAAATGGAAGGTTGGAGACTCCTCTTTTTGTCCAGTATGCAG
This sequence comes from Paludibacteraceae bacterium, assembly GCA_045226255.1. Taxonomy (GTDB): domain Bacteria; phylum Bacteroidota; class Bacteroidia; order Bacteroidales; family Paludibacteraceae; genus UBA1181. The sequence continues at coordinate 61,235 of JBGVCG010000011.1, forward strand.
ATACCATTGGACTTTTACGACGACAAAATTCATGAAGAAAACAAATCTGATAATCCGATATTTACAGAGAATCTAAAGCCTACAATCCAATCGCAGTTTGCACATTTGGTGCTTTTTCTTTTTGGTCAAGATTTCCTTGGCGTATACAAACTTTAAATATTCGTCGGTCATATTACTTTTTATTGCGGTGTCATTAAACGATTATTAATTTCAATTTTATTCAAATCATTCAAATCATAGTCAAAAATCGATGCCACTATTATTTGATTATCAGAAAAGTCCCGATTCAAAATATTAATCATCTTTTTAATATTTTCAGGATCAACTTCTTTTCCGCTAGGAGAATCCAAAATTATCGGCAACTTCATATTTATTGTTTTTTCAATTTCAATCAAGCATGCTAAACGAAATGCAAAAACGGTCTTATGAAGTATAGCTCCAGATAATTCTTTCAAGTTAGAGGTAAATAGATATTTCTCCGTTATCGTAGCTCCATCTATTTCTAACTCATCGAGATATTTTTTTGCATTGTTGCATATACTTGTTATTGTATATGAAGCATTTCTTGTAATATTTTTTATTCGACTATTTATATCGGTTATTTCTTTTTCTACACTACGGATTTTATTCTCGACGCTCAAGGGATTTATCGGAATAGTTGCTATTCTCTTATCAAAGATTTCTGCAATTGTTTCCACATCGTCAAAAAATGATAATTGTGTTTCCTCAATGCGTCGTTCCTTTTCTATTTCTTTTATTTCTAATGATATTTTATTATAGTCTGCAGCAATTATTTTTTTCTTTGCGATTAAATAATTTATAGAATCATTTAATCCAACAATATTTCTATCTGTCACAGCGAAAGCTTCACCATTTGGCAATTGCACGAGAAGACCAATATCTGCAATGAATTTTTTTATCCTCTGGTTGTCTCTTAATGCTTGTTCAATTTGTTGTAGTTCTTTTTTTAATATATTTTGTTGAATTCTACATTGGTTGATCCTACTATCTATTGTTGTATCATAAGACTCGCTAGCCAAATTGGAGGTTTCCTGATTAATTGCCTCTTGGTATTTTGAGACACTAAACATTTGCTTATATTTCAACAAGTCTTGGCTCTTTCTTTCTTTTTGACGAATCAATTCTGAGCAATCAATATTGTTAATTCCTCTTATCAATTCTTCTATATTATATCGATTACTGCCAATAACGACACCTCTATTTAGAAGAGTCCAACCTTTCTCTTGATCAAAATAAAAAGCACCGAGAATATTATTTAACAAATCGACATTGTCAGTTAGAAATAGTTTTTTATGTAAATCATATTCTTGGCTTGGTAAAATGAAAGTTTCTTCCTTTCCATCAACATTCATTACAATATATTCTCTTGCATTACGAACCAATATAATATTTTTTCCATTTTCTTCAATTTGTGTTGTGACTATACAATTTTCAAATTTGATGTTTTTTGTATTGGGAATGCTGTACCCTACAGAATACAGTAAAAATCTCAATAACGTTGTTTTCCCTGTGCTATTTATTTCGCTATATATTAAGTTGTTGCTTTTCGAAAAAACAACACATCTTTCGAAATAACCTTCTTTAATATGTATGCTTTTAAATCTCATAGGTTTGTTGCCTTTTTTATTTCAATGATTTGATTTCTTTTATTCAAAACATTACGCAAAATTATTTTTATAAGATTTTCTTTAATTTCGTCTGCCATTGTAATGTCTTCCAATAGATATATGTAGTCTTTATAATGATAGTTGATAAAAAGTTTTACCCTCTCTCTATTATTTCCTTCGTTAAATCCATAAAAAGCATAAAGCACTTTTGTCACGAATTCATACCTTTCTGTGCAAATAGTTATCACATTTTTGTATAATCTAATTATTTCTTCCGTTTCAGAATTATCTATATCTTCGTCATCAAAATTCATATTATCTATAGCAAGTACTATTACAGGCCATATTACATCATTTTTTGTAAGTTTTAATAGAGAATCTCGTTTCGTGCCACTTTTGAAGATATCATAATGCCATATTCTATGTAATTCAGATGGCGTTACCTTGTTTATTCCAATGGTTGTAATAAAATCTTTTATCATATAATCCACCACATATTTATTCCTTTCTTTTTCATCATCTGTTTCAAAGTAAAATGTCTGGATTAACAATTTCGATTTATCAAATGGGCCTTTTATTGTTGAAATAATGTCATCAATTTTTTTCTTTGATTTTGGGGGCAATGAATCATAACTCCTACGACTTGATACACCCAAGAAAATCTGTTTCTCAGATGAAACACTTAAAGGATTTGCATAGTTGCTGATATAAATAAGTTGTTTTGTCGATGGACATTTACTATATGCATCCGAAAGAGACTCTATAGCGTCCTTTAAATTTGGCGATGCTTTTGAGAAGTCAGTACTGCCATTAACAGCGGATTTCGCTTGCGCAAGAATAAAACTACCATCATTTAATCCAATTTCCACATCTTCATATCCTTCCATTCTGATATTATCCATATCTTTGATATTTTCTAACATCAAAACAATTGCTGCATTGGTTTGAAAGTCAAAACCAAATAATGTAGATGTTGCAGTTCTGTCAACCATACCTGTCATTTCATTTATATTTCCACATCTTCGTCATAACCAGTTATATCCGCCAATCTCAAAAGGAACATGAAGGCTAACCTCCTTTCTCCCTTACCATTACTAACCATATATTTCCTCTAATAAATCCTCTGAAGAACGCAAAAGGTCTTTCTCCGTTTCCACAAAATATGTTATTTGTTCATCAACCCATTGTGCCACATCTGAAACATAGTTCCAATTCTCATCTAATAATAGTGATTCTAGTTCCACGGTACTTATGATACAAATATTTTCCGAATCATCTTCTATAATTTTATATGGGAAAGACCTCCCGTTAAATCTAATACGATTATTTGAGTAATCAAATATTACCATATCAGTGCAATTTTTACAAATTATTTCTTCGGATATTTATGAACAATATTCTGCCACAAAGGGATATTCAACTCTTTATGATAATAGTTTTTATATGACTGTTCCACTTTATGTTTCCATTCCAATCCTATTCTTGCTGTATTAGGATACGTCTTTATCACAAAATCCAATGCAGAGAGAAAATCCTCTAAAGTTTCAAATGTATCATAATCTGTTTTTGAAGAATACCAAGAAGCTGGTCTAAGATTATAGATGACATTTTTCTTGTCTTGAACTTTCACTGCCCATTTTGCACTTGGGCAACTAATCTCCCAAACTTTTTTTAGCCATACATTATTGATGGTTATGATACCAGTCTCCATATCCATTTTATACTCAAGCAACAAATAATTTGAATAGAGTTTCCAAGGCTTATCCATTGCATCAGAAATGTATGACATGAAATTACCAATGTCAAAATTAGGGCTACCTGTAAACGACTTTATTTCTAACCAATCATCATTTGATTGCGTTGAATCCAACCAAAAATCCGGAGAACTCTGGGAATGATTATATACATGGTCTATATCGTTCTTTGTCATCCATTTGTCAAGCCACTCTTCTAAAATATTACCCACAACATTATTTTGTTGAACGGTTATTTTAAAGTTCGACAATTTGAACGAAATTTCACCTTTATTATTAGCATTCAATTGTTGATTCAACAAATTGAATAATTGATCTGCATTGTACTTAGACATACCTTCTATTTCATTGAGTTTAACAATCTATTTGCTACAGCCTTTATTACAGGAACTACAACAGTATTTCCCAAAAGATCAAAGCCATCCTTCTCATTAAGTTCGAACTTCAATGTTTCTGGATAGCCAAAGAGACGAAGACCTTCTCTTAACGATAATTTCCTTATACCATTCCCGTCTGGCACATAAAGTCGTTGCATATCAGTAGCAACTAGTGTAGGAGCAATACCTTTCGGATTCAAAATTTCACTCACTTCAAAAGATAATTTTCCTGCAACAATGTTATATCCCTTTTCCTTTGTTGTGTCAAATTCACGACGTGATGTTGATACCTCCCTTCCTGTAGAGGTAAGGACTTTCGTTACAATTTTTTTCTTTGGATATTCATACCTGAGATACCCCAATTCGGTTAAGTGAGATAGCATTTCATTCAACTTTTTATTGCTATAAAAGGTTGAAATCTGTTTTTCGGTTAAAGGCATACCATCCATCCAATCGATACCCCATTCCTCAGCCCACTTCTTTTTTCTCCTTTCTGTCATAATACGCCCCATTAGTTTTTTTTCTTCTTCACTAATATGGCCTTTTGATTCAATATCCCAACTATGAATATTAGACATTCCTCCTCGCTTATCTTTAATAGATTTTCCCATTAACTCATCTATTGAATAAAGAGATAATAGTTTTTTCACAAAGGGAGTGTCAGAAGTCTCCCCTCGTTTTTCTATTATGTCTTCAAGAAAGATATGTTTTTTCTCAAAATCCTCTAAATTAATATCTTTTTTCAACGAACCAACTATATATATTCTTTTTCTTTCTTGAGGAACACCAAACTCTTTGGAATTTAACAATTTGTAATTTACCTTATAGCCTAAAGCTTTTAAATTTCCAACAATGACATCTAATGTTTTACCTCCATCATGATTAATTAAGCCTTCAACATTTTCAAGTAAAAATCCCTTTGGCTTTTTATCCCTCAAAATCCTCTCAACATCAAAAAAAAGCGTCCCCCTTGTATCAGCAAAACCGTCTCTATTTCCTGCCGAACTAAAAGCTTGGCAAGGAAATCCTGCACATAAAATATCAAAATCGGGAATATTTTTTGTCTCTATTTTTGTTATATCTCCACTTATTGTTTCTGTTGGATGATTGTCTTTTAAGACCTTGACTGCGTGAGGTTTGATTTCTGAAGAAAACACACATTGAGGATTATATCCATTTTCAATCGCCGCCTGTTCTAATCCACAACGTATTCCTCCAATTCCAGCAAACAAATCAATAAAACGCAACACCTTGTCTTTCCCCTCTTGTTGAAATGGCTGAACATATTTTTGATGATTCACATATGGCAAAACACTATCACCCGTCAAAACAACTGGCATATTAGGAATACTATTGCAATTATCACTAATTGTTTGAAGAAGAGGTTCTATGTCAACATATTCTGTTACGATTTCATCTCCCAGTAAATATACAATATAGTTGCCTTGTGGTTGCGGATATTGCAAGACCTTCATTTCCTCCTCGCTTTTTTTTGAAGATGATACACATGGAAACAAATGACAACCTTCAGATGGATTCTTATGATTATAAAGAATAATGTAATCGGGGAGAGAGTCAGACAGCACTCCTCCATTACGCATTTCAAAAAGGTTTTCGTTATATCTTACGTTATACATTTTTTCAAACCGCATCGGATTTTTACCAATTATCCAATCCAACTGGTTCTTTTCGATTCTGTATGTACCAAACAAGAATCTTGATTTTTTATGATTGACAAAACGAAAAACTTCTGAAGTTCTTTCCATATCTTTCTTAACCTTATCACGTTAATAACTACAAAGATATAAAATAAACGAATAAGGAGCAAGAAGTCCATCCTCCTTGCTCCCCTATCATATCCACTAAGAATTAAACTCTTACCTCTTAATTCTTAACTCTTAACTCATTTTATCCCATCGTCACAACCACCTCGTTCACACTCTTCATCTTGCTGAATGGAACGACGTTGCCTTCGATGGCTTTTCCGTTCAACGTAACGGAAACAACACCCTTCTCCACCTTCTTAGGGTTCTTAACGGTGATGTTGACCGTCTTGCCACGGAAACGACGGGTAGCCGTGAAGCCTTTCCAGCCTGGAATACATGGATCGATCAACAATCCATCGTAGTCAGGACGGATACCCAAGATGTATTGAGCCGCTGTGAAGTATGCCCAAGAGGCCGTACCGCTCAACCATGGGCAACGGCTTTGTCCCGCACGCATGTTGTAGGTAGAGCATGTGGTCTGTGCATATACGTAAGGCTCGATCTGACGAACCTCAGCGCGCTCGTTGTAGGCTGCCGGCAAGTAGTTCTTGTAGTTCTTGAAGGCACGTTTACCATGACCCAAGATGCAATCCGCCATGATACCCCAACCTTGTGTGTGCTGGAATACTGCCGCATTCTCCTTCATACCCTTGATGAACAAAGGTGCCTTGATCACAGATGCCTCTGTCTTCTCATACGGAGGATCGCAAAGTACCAAACCGTACTTGATGGCCAAACGTTTCTCGATGCTGTTCATGACCGTCTCGGCACGTTCTCCCGTAGCCTGACCAGAGATGACTGACCATGAGTTAGGGTTCAACCAGATGGTACCCTCGTTGTTAGGGTCGTTCTTCGTACCGAAGATGTAACCATCTTCCTTGATGGCACGAACATACCACTCGCCATCCCAAGCTGCCTTGTCGATGTCCTTGGTCAACTGAGTCAAGTGACCCTGTGCCCACTTCACCTCATCAGCCTTCTTGAGGCGAGTACAGATATCGATGTAAACCGTCAACGCATAACGCAACTGCATTGCCACGAAGACCGTCTCACCCTTCGCACCCAATACCAAGCAGTCGTTCCAGTCTGCCTTCAAACCGCAAGGCAGATTGTTCTTACCACGACGGTCGAGGTTGAATTGGATGGCACGTTTCAAGTGGTCGAGCACCGTACCCTCACCCTTATCTGAGTAAGGCAATACTTTATTATAGTAATCGATGTTACCCAACTCCTTCACATAGGTTGGCACCGTGTTGAAGAGCCACATACAGTCGTCTGAACGGAACTCGTTCTCCGGTGTTGGAGCCTCATGACCCGGATTGTGGGCAAATGGTTTTACGACTGGCATTGCACCACCGTTGGAGTTCTGACCTGTCAACATCAATTCGAGGCGTTCAACCACCTCTTCAGGGATGTTGTGGATCACACCCAACATATCTTGGATTGTATCACGATAACCCATACCATCACGTTCACCACGATAGATCAAAGAAGCCGCGCGGCTCCATGCGTAGGTGATCAAGTTGTTGAATGGGTTCCACATATTAATCATGCTATTGAACGCAGCGTCCGGAGTCTTTGCGGAGAGACCTTCGATACGTCCGTGCCAGTAGTTCACCACCTTGTTGAACTCAGCCTGAACCTTAGCAGGAGTAGCCACCATCTTAGCAGCCTTCTTTCCTTCCACCCAAGCCTTACCGATACCAAGCACTACGGTGAACTCTTTTGTCTCACCAGCGGCAAGATCCAAATCCACTTGAAGCGTACCGCAACCGTTGTCACCTTCCGTCACTGTGTTACCGCACTGGCCGTTGACAACAGAGAGAGGGTTTGCATAAGTATGGTAAGGACCGATGAACTTATCGCGGTCGCTATCGTAACCAGTCACCTTCTGACCTACCACGCCGATGAAAGAGTGGCGAGCTTGGTCTTTGTTTTGGAAGTTCTCAGGCTCCTCTGGCATATAGAGGTTGTTACCATGGTCGATGAAACCATTCTTGTAAGCCGTCTTGACGATGTATTGCGTATATTGCAAGTTGTTGCTATCGTCGTTCATGTTCCAGTTGGAAGCGAACTCAGCGTAGGTGAAAGCACGAAGTTTACGAGCCTTCTTGCCCATGTTGGTCACCTTCACGTGCCATACCTCGAACTCTTGACCTTTAGGTACGAAGTAAAGAGTCTCCGTCTTGATGTTGCTATACTCAGAAGAGATCTTCGTATAAGCGGAACCGTGGCGGCACTCGCTCTTGTATTGGTCGAGCGGTTTGCCCACAGGTTGCCAAGAGCCAGACCAGAAGTCCTTCGACTCGCAGTCGTGCAAGTAGATGTAGCGGCCTGGTTGGTCCAGCGGAACGTTGTTGAACTTGATTCTCAGGAAGCATCCTTGAACAGAAGAGCGGAAGAAAGAATAACCTCCCGCGTTGTTGGTGATGATCGCTCCGTAGCGGGTATCACCCAAGTAGTTACTCCAAGACTTCGGAGTGTCTGGTTTGGTGACGACGTATTCCTTGTGTTCGTCGTCGAAAAATCCGTATTGCATAAAAATTAATCTATAATAAAATTCGTTATTAGATATTTCCTCAAATATAGTGATTCTTCGGGATAATGGGAAGATTTTGAGGGAAAATTCGTTAAAATATTTGGCGGATAGAAAAAAGCAGTATCTTTGCATCACCAGAACCCGCCAAGCCTCTCAACGATGCTCAAATGTGCGGGTCGTTTTTATTTTTAGGGGAAACTTTATCTTTGGGTTAATGAGTTGTGAATTTGCATTTTGGATAATTAGAACACCCATAGAAATAGCCAAATTTGCCTTTCCTCTTTATGAGATTTCCTCCACATTTAGGGCAAATGCCGGAGTCTATTTTTTTATTATATTCTTTCTTTTTCTCCTGAATATTACGAACATGCGTTTTATTATCGACAATATCCCTCACGTTCTTCTGAATGAGACGAGAATAGACTTCAGAAACCTCAGAATCAGACAGATATACTCTGCCATAGCCCAAGATGGTTTTTAATAGATCAGATCCATATATAACATGAAAGTCTGTATTGACTTTTGAAATGTCAGCACTTCCCACAAAAACAACAACTGGTATAACCTTTAAATAAGGGAAATCCTGTAGATTTTTTTTAATCGCATACACATGCCCAAGTGCCTGTTTAACAGGATTATAAAATTGGTTCTTCGTGACATATGTATACCGTTTATACCACTTGTTTTTGTATCTAACTTTATTTACAAATAATTGAGTCCAATATTGAATGTTATCATTGCCGCATATTTTCCCTCCATAATTCTTGCTTTCTATTGCAAAAACACCATACTTGGATACTACAACATGGTCAATCTGAGTAGTTCCTTTATCTGTATCGGTAAAAAGTACTACATCATTTAACACATGATATCCGGAAGGTAATTTTTTAAGAGTACTACTTACTTTTTTCTCCCCACGTTTCCCTTTTATTTTAGAGGAGTTTAACCTTATGATAATTACTGCTATAACTAAAATGGCAAGTAAAAATAGTATTAAATATAAATTTGTAGTCATGGCACACGCTTTAATTTAAAATGTCTCATTATCAACAAATTGCATGCTTATTCAAAAGAAAATCGAAGATATTGAGAATCAATATTCCATCGTCATTACGGTAAGTGGGTTGCATGCCACCGACAATAACCACTTTTTGGAAACTATCATCAATATGGCGCAACGAACCAAATTCCTGGTTTTGTTTATCAATGGTCGGCAATGCAAATGCAGATTGTATATAAACACGGTCGTAACCTTTATTGCATACAAAGTCAACCTCTAAGTTTTTACGTTCGCTTTTCCCCTCCTCGTTCTTACCATAAATAGTTAATTGTCCGACGTCAACAGAATATCCTTTGATTCTTAATTCATTATATATCAGGTTCTCCATCAAATGAGTCTGTTCCGTTTGGCGAAAATTAAGTCGAACATTCCGAAGCCCTAAATCTTCGAAATAGTATTTTGCTGGAGTATCGATGTATTTTCGTCCCTTGATATCGTAACGTACCGCTTTATCGATCAAGAATGCATCCTGCATGTAGTCAAGGTAATTTTTTATGGTATCCTGCGAGATATTGCTTTGTTTAACAGACTTAAAAGTGTTTTGTATTTTGCGTGGATTAGTCAAAGACCCTATACTGCTTGCAACAACATCTATTAGCTCTTCCAAGTCCGCATCCAACTGAATGGAATACCTCTCTTTTATATCCTTCAAATAAGTCTGTACGAACAAACTTTTAAGATATTCCTTCTTCTCATTCTCATCGCTCATCGTCACTATCTTTGGCAACCCCCCATATTGCATGTAGTCGTACAACAACTTCATATCATAAACGTTCGATTGAGCCTGTGCAGACATATACTCCTCATAATTCAAAGGATAAATCTTTATGCTCTGACCTCTTCCCCTGAACTCTGTAATCACATCCTTCGACAGGAACTTCGCATTAGAACCTGTAACAAACACGTCTGCATTTTTGACGTGCAAGTAACTGTTAAGCACATCCTCAAACTCCCGCACCATCTGTATTTCATCCAATAGAATGTAATACATTTTATCATCAACCAACTGGGCGTCAATGTAATGCAATAGATTATCCGGATCGCGCAATTCATTGTTACGTCGATCTTCCAGATTGATTTTTATTATATGGTCTGTCGAAACGCCTTCCTCTATTAATGCGTCTGCAAAAAGGTTAAAAAGCAAGTATGATTTGCCACTTCTGCGCATACCTGTAATAACCTTTATCATGTTGTTGTTACGACTATTCAACAACTTTTGTAGGTATAAGTTTCGTTTAATCTCCATAGCTCATTCGATATTTCTGTGTCTAGACACACTTTTGTCGACCGTAAAGATAGCGCTATTATTTATTCTACCAAAACTTCATTCGATATTTCTGTGTCTAGACACACTTTTGTCGACTGACACTATTTCATTATAGATCTATTTAAATTATTTCAAAAGAAGTAAACATATTTATAATTTACAGTTTCTAAATCCTATATACCCTTGCATCGCCAGAACCCACCAAGTCTCTCTACATTTTTTATTTTAGATTATTTATTACATTTGCATCACTGTACCCAAATACATTCATCCATGAAAAAACACATTATCTTAGTCCTTCTTTCCCTTATGGGTGGGTCATTGTTCGCCCAATCACTTGACAAACAGGAGTCCGAGTCGGTAAAAAAGCAGGTCATCGCGGAGTGGAAAGCTCGGATGTCCGAGCTATACGACGACGCATACAACGAGCATATCATCCGTCGTGACGGGTTGAACCTGGCCTTGGGCTACATCATCAGAGGTGCTGAACCCGATGGGGGACGTAGTCTGTGGATTTCTATGCATGGTGGCGGAAATGCACCTAAGGAGACTAACGATGAACAATGGAGAAATCAAATATATCTTTACCAACCACAAGGTATCTACGTGGCACCAAGAGCTCCATGGGATGATTGGGACATGTGGTTCAAAGCGCCTATCGACTCCCTCTTCCAGGACTTGATCACCATGATGATCGTCAAGGAGAATATTAACCCTGATAAAGTGTATATCATGGGCTATTCCGCCGGAGGTGACGGTGTCTGGCGATTAGCGCCCCGCCTCGCCGACCATTGGGCCGCCGCCTCTATGATGGCTGGTCATCCGGGCGATGTGGGCCTTCGTAACCTGATCAACACCCCGTTCTCCATTTGGGTGGGCGCTCTCGACTCCGCCTACGACCGTAACAAGGAGGTGCAGAAACGTGGCTATGAGATGGATTCCCTTAGCCAGACTGCCCCTGGAAAGTATATCCACCAGACCCATATCGTCGCCGGGAAGGGTCACTGGATGGACCAGATGGACACTGTAGCCGTCAGCTGGATGAACCGCTACACCCGCGACGCTCACCCGCAGCAGATCGTCTGGACGCAAGAGGAATGTTTGCGGAGGGCCTTCTATTGGGTCTCCCTGCCTGACTCCATAAAACCTGTACGGGGCAATACCTTCGAGGCAAAAATCGAGGGAAACACCATCACAATCAGTAAGATGGACTATGATAAGGTGATCATCTGGCTGGACGATGACATGGTGGATCTCTCTCAGCCCGTCACCATCCAATACGACGGCAGGACGCTCTTCAACCGAGTGGTGGAGAGGCGCGAGGAGAGCATGAAGCAATCGATCTACGAGCGGAAGGACCCATCCTTCTGTTTCCCTGCCAATGTACCTGTCTCAAAGGATATGACAAGCGAAGGCAGTGGCGTAGAGGAGATTGACAACTCCCTGTTGTGGCGTGATGATATCCAACGGATTGAGGCTTATGATCTGCAAGGACGTACCCTCTTCTCCACCACGCAGCGGGACGAATACCTGAAATTCGCCCAAGACAGGAACCTCCTCCATGTCGTCAAGATATATTTCGATAACTCCTGCAAGGTAGGGCTGAGAAAATAACGACGGAAGCAATATCCCTATCCTCACGATTCGAAAAGGGAATTCTTGTATCTTAGTTCATGGTATAATTCATGAATATATTTCCATAAATCAGCGAAAGATTTACGGAAAATGCAAATTTATTGCTATATTTGAACGAAATATAAATTGACTTTTCCTTAAAAGGATTAGAGACACAATTGCTTGTCAACGAAAAGAATAACACCGTCGATATGAGGTTAGAGAAGTTTATAATCGGATGTATATGTGCGATATTTTTATCGTTGGGCGCCTATTCCCAGGAGATTCTCATCGATGGGAGGGTAAAGACGCTGACCAACTTCTCCTGTGGGGAGATGCACACCCTACGTCTATCTGACCCTTCGACATGGGTTTTAACTTTCCCTTCACCCTATTGCTTATGGCAACGTTCGGACAACGACGGAGCGTCGTGGCAGAACATCCTTGAGAGCGGTTCGAAAGTCTATTCCATCAATGTGGTGAATCATGACGGTACGAAGCAGCTCTATCGCGCCATCATCGCGGACTCGGAAAGTGACGCCACCAATTTTGCCCTGAGCGGAAATGCGACGGGGCAGTCGATATTGGTGTCGGACGAGGTCACCATACAATGTGACCTCACCATCTGCAACGAGAAGGAGAACCGCCTCGTGGTTTGGATGGAGGATTTCAAGAGCGTTCCAAGGGGCGAACGCAGGGAGTGCGACAATCTCGTGGACAAGCGTTTTGCGGGAAGGTATAACGAAAGCGGTAGCACTAACATTGGTGACGGCAAATATGGTGTTGTCTCCCACTCCGAAGATGGATCGACATACAACTGGTTCTCCGGAGGTACCGATCATACGGGCAATAAGGATGGAGGATTTTTGATTATCAATAACGTAGATAATGGTCCATCAGATGCCCTATTGTTTGAAAAACCGATAAGTTTCGATCTTTGCCCTAACACTTGGTACTACTTTTCCCTCTATGCGATGTGCATCTCAGGAGGAGCTATCGGTGACCCGGATGATTCCTTTGCCCATTGCAATTTCACTTTCGAGATCATCGGGGAGGATGGTGTCACTGTGTTGGCGCTCGACAAATCGGGAGATGTTCCCCTCTCCAATAGGGGCATATCATCCTGGTACAACTATGGAGTAAGTTTCAATTCGGGCACTAACAAGAATGTCATTCTACGAATCTACGATAGTGCCAAAAAGAACTTATGGGGAAATGACATGGCCATTGACGACATCTCTCTGATCGCTTGCCAGAAGGTGGTGCCGGAGACTACCTTGGGCGTTGGCCTGGAGAAGGACAAGGAGGGTATCTGCGGAGAAAACACGACGCTGAGTCTGTCGGACATGAGCCAATGGGAGAGTTTGCTGCCGAACGTCTATTGCACGTGGCAGACCTCCGATGATGGCGGGTTCACGTGGAGTGTCATGCCGGAGAGCGGCGAGAAGGTCTACTCAATCCAAGCGCCTTTCCAAAAGTCGGTCGAGGGCATACGCTACCGTGTGATCATCTCGAAAGACCAAACCTCCGGGCAGTTCATCGCACAAAATGGGTACTCGGACGACGCCTGCTCCATCTACAAAATCAGCAATGTCTCCACGCTCACTTGCCACTGCGCGACGCCTGTGTTGTCCGTCTCCCCTGCGAATCCAGCCTTCTGCACGGACTCCGTCACCTTAACCGCCACGGTGGATAATGCGGCGCCGGTGGATAGTTTCGCATGGAGCTACCAGGATGCCACTACAGGAGATTGGACCGCCATCACAGACCAGAGCGGGGCCTCCATCAGCGTCTTTAGCCAGACAGAGATGAAATACTGCGTTGTGGCTTGGAATGACACGTGCCAGTCCGACACGCTCTTCGTGACGGTGCCCGTAAAGAGCCCTGGCGTGATGAAGGTGAATATCGATGGCGCACAAACCATCTGCGAGAATGGTTCCGCCACGCTACAATTGGCTGGCGTTACCGGTAATAATATCACATGGAAAAAGATGGAAGAGGGAGAGACTGCCTTTTCCGACATCAGCGGATCTGACACGCAGGATATCGTAGTCAGTCCGAAGAAAAAGACTTCCTACTGCGCTGTGTCCGGTATTCTTCCCGGGCAATGCGTTCAAGTGCTCTCCGACACTGTCACGGTCGCTGTGGAGGATTCTGTGAGATTCTCCTTGGACGCTTCAGCCAACACAATTTGTGCGGGAGACAATTTCTCTCTGAAGGTTTCCTCTTCCCAATCTTCCCTCACCTACACGTGGGAGGCGAAAGGAGATGACGAGGCCTCCTTCTCAGCCATTACCCCTGCGACCGCAACTGAATTGAGCCAACAGCCGACCCAAAGCACCACCTATCAGGTGACGGGGAAATCCTCTGTCTGCCCTGATGTGAGCAACTCATTCCATGTTGTGGTGGACAAACCTGCCACACTTAGCTTGACAAGCTCAGCCGACGCAGTCTGTGTGAATGGGGAGGTGACCCTCACGGCGGACTATGGCACGGCATCCGCCATCGCTTGGGACGAGAAGGCGGAGGGCGCGACGGACTTCTCCGAATTTGCCACTGACCTCACTACCCAGAAGGCGGTTCACCCTGCAGGGAAAACATCCTACCGCATCCGCTCCACACAGGGTGGAGCATGCCCGGAGAGTGTTTCGGATGTGATCACGATAGACACGGAAGACTCATTGAAGGTATCCATTGCGACTGTCAATCCAACTATTTGCGCCGGCACAAGTGTGAGCCTGCAAGCCACTGTCGAAGGGACGCCTGAATCGGTTCAGTGGGAGAAGAGTGTAGGCGGACAAACCAGTCTATTAGCTAATAGCCTAACCGCCAACGATGCCCCTGACCAAGCGAGCGAATACACGGTGACCGCCAGCGGAAAGTACTGCCCGAGCGTGAGCCAAAGCGTTACGGTGGCAGTGGACACGAAGGCGGTGCTTGCCCTAAGCGCCTCAGCCGACGCAGTCTGCGTGAACGGGGAGGTGACCCTCACGGCGGACTATGGCACGGCATCCTCTATCGCTTGGGACGAGAAGGCG
>JBGVCG010000012.1:0-181673 GCA_045226255.1 Paludibacteraceae bacterium
TTGGAGAAGGCGCCCGAACTACCTGCCACAGAGTTGGCGGAGTATTGTTATTTTGCCACGTTCGCCTGCTGCCGCAAAATGGTGGATATGCCGCAGTTGCCCGCCAGTGTGATGGTCAGGGGATGCTATAATTCCATGTTCCTCGGATGCTATAGTATGACAGAGGCGCCCGAATTGCCATCCACCGAGTTGGCCAATAGTTGCTATGCGAATATGTTCGCCTATTGCATCGCATTAAAGCAAGCCCCTGAGCTCCCGGCGACGACGGTGGCGGATAGTTGCTACATGTACATGTTCTCCCGCTGCGACAGCCTGACGCAAGCGCCGGCACTGCCTGCCACCGAGTTGGCGTATATGTGCTACTATAGTATGTTCGATTATTGCGTCTCCTTGGAGGTCGCGCCTGAATTACCCGCAATGAAATTGGCAGAGCAGTGTTACTACAATATGTTCTCTGATTGCTCCAGCCTGAAGAAAGCGCCTGATTTGCCAGCCACTGAGTTGAAAAAGAGTTGCTACTCGTTCATGTTCAATAGTTGTTCAAGCCTCTCTGAAATCAAGGTATACTTCACTTCGTGGGAATATGTGAACTATAATTATTGGCTGTCAGGCGTCTCCTACTCAGGTACACTCTATTGCCCGGAGGAACTTGCCAGAGACACCTTCCCGTCCAATATTCCTTACGGATGGGCGGTGAAATACCTTGAGGGGGTCGATGCCACCGCCAACTACCTCACTTTTACCGCCGAGGAGGATAGCTCTTCCTGCATGTTGGCGTACTATAATGGCAGATACCCGAATGTCCTGTATTCCTATGACGGAGCATCGTGGTTTGTCTTGCATGGAGGTGAATCGATTGTCTTGGCGAAGAAGGGGGACAAGGTGATGCTCAGTGGATACAATCCATCTGGTTTTTCTCAGGCTTACGACGCATATTCATGTTTCATGATGACGGGGAAAATTGCGGCTAGTGGTAGTGTGATGAGTTTAGTCGACGGGAAAGGCCATTCCACGGAAATTCCTAGTAGTTATTGCTTCTATAAGTTGTTCTCTGGTTGCACCAGTCTGACGCAAGCCCCTGAATTACCAGCCACGACATTGACAGAGAAGTGTTACGGCGAAATGTTCTTGGGTTGCACCAGCCTGTCGGAAATCCATGTCTCATTTTCTGACTGGGGTTCTGACTCGTGGACTGGTAGTTGGGTGAAAGACGTTGCCCCGACCGGCACCTTCATCTGCCCGTACACCCTGCCTCTGCGCTATGGAGAGAGCTGGATACCGAAGGATTGGGAGGTGAAATATGCTGGGGGTGAAGCCAACTACCTCACCTTCACCGCCGAGGAGGATGGTTCTACGTTCGGAATCATAAATAACGATGGAAATAATCCGAATATCCAGTACTCATTAGATGGCGGGTCGACATGGTCCGTATTAACAGCTGACGATTTGGTTACCTTGCGGAAGAAAGGTGATCAAGCCATGTTGAGGGGATTAAATCCTAATGGATTCTCTCGCATGGAGACATCTGTGAAAATCTCTCGTTTCAAGATGACCGGCAAGATCGCGGCCAGCGGAAGCGTGATGAGCCTTGTGGACGGAGTGGGCAACTCAACCGTTATCCCTGTCAAGGGATGTTTCAAAAATCTCTTCTCTCTGTGTTCCTGCCTTACGCAGGCTCCTGAGTTGCCTGCTACTACGTTGACCGATTATTGCTATAGTGGAATGTTCAGTTATTGTACTGGTCTGAAAAAGGGCCCTGCATTGCCCGCCACGGAGTTGGCGGAGTCCTGTTATGAAGAGATGTTCAAAGTGTGCGAAAGTTTAAAGAAAGCACCTGCACTGCCCGCTCCTGTATTGGTTAATATGTGTTACAATAGAATGTTCTGGGGCTGTGCGAATTTGTCTGAGATTGAAGTCTCCATCGAGGACTGGATTCTTGAAGGATCGTACGCAACCTATGAATGGGTATATAACGTTGCGCCGACCGGCACCTTCGTCTGCCCGAAAGCCTTGCCGCTGGAGTATGGTTTGTCCAGAATACCGGATGATTGGACGGTGAAATATCTCGACGATACGGCTGTGGTCGTGTATGTGGTCGGCCAGCTCTCCTTCACCGCTGAGGAGGAAGAATCCACATTCGAATTGGTGAATAATGGTAACACCCCGAATGTCGAGTACTCCAAGGATGGGGGAAAAACTTGGACCCCTCTCACCCCAGGGGAACCTGTCGTTTTGGATGAAATAGGCGAAACGGCCCTGCTGAGGGGAAATAACCCTGATGGTTTCTCGCAATCATGGGACAACTATTCGAATTTCTCGATGACGGGAAGGATCTCCGCCAGAGGAAATGTGATGAGCCTGTTGGATGGAACGGGCGAATCCACCGTCATCCCTAATGATTATTGTTTCTGTCGACTGTTCGAGAATTGCGAAGCTTTGGTGAAAGCCCCTGTATTGCCTGCCACCACCTTGACGAAGGGGTGCTACCAGGCCATGTTTATGGAGTGCGTGGATTTAAAGAAGGCGCCTGAATTGCCTGCCACGACATTGGCTGATAGTTGTTATGCGTATATGTTCTTCCATTGCGAAGACATTGGTCAAACTCCAGTGTTGCCCGCCATGACGATGTCTGTCGGCTGTTATGCATCTATGTTCTCATGTTGCTATTGTCTGCTTGATGTCGCGGATTTACCTGCCACGACGCTGGCGGAGAGCTGTTATGCGAATATGTTCAATGGTTGTGAGAGCTTGATGAATGCACCTGCGTTGCCCGCCACAACGTTAAAAAAGTGTTGTTATGCATATATGTTCGCGGGTACTACATTACATCAGGCGCCAGAATTGCCAGCCACGACGTTAGCTGATAGTTGTTATGCATATATGTTTGTCTCATGTAACTTCCCTGAGGCTCCGAAATTGCCAGCCATGACGCTGGCGGAGGGATGTTATAGCCATATGTTCGTGGGATGCTGCTCCATAGATAAGACGCCAGAACTGCCTGCCACCACATTGGCTACTGGCTGTTATTCGTATATGTTCGATGATTGTTCGCAATTTCAGGAGATCCCGGAATTGCCAGCCACGACGTTGGCTAAGGATTGCTATTCTTACATGTTCCGTGATTGTTATTACTTACATAGTGTCGTATTGCCAGCCACGACGTTGGCGGAAGACTGCTATTCCTATATGTTCGCTGGTTGTGATGAATTGTCGGAAGTCAGGGTTTCTTTTGATCAGTGGCAAACTGCGGACGGGAAGGAGTCTAGTGTCATGTTCCTCGCAGGGGTGCGCGATACTGGTACTTTCTACTGCCCGAAAGCCTTGGCGCTGGAATATGGAAGGAACAGGATACCGAGTGGATGGAAGGTGAAATATATTGAGGATGAGGGAGGCTCTGATGTGGGCGTTTCTTCTTTGACCGACAATACAGCCGTATGGACCGATGGTCTCACCGTCTACGTCCGTGGTGTGAAAGGGGAGGTTTCCCTCTATGATCTGTCGGGCAAGCGGGTTGCGGTATCCGTCTCCGCGGATGAGGAACGTGCGTTGAGCGTGCCGTCCGAGGGTGTTTATATGGTTCGGACGAATAATGGTACATCGGTTGTATTGGTGCGTTAAGGGCACCAACACAATTTATTGTGCCGGCGCCGTCATCATGGTAACATGATGACGGCGCCGTCGTTATGGTCCTATGTTTCTGTTGAATAATGGATTTGCGGTTTCAGGAACCTAGGTGTTGCCCTGGGCTAAGGTTGGCCTTGCAGGCTGTAGGGTGTGCGTGTCGTGTAGCGATGCGCATCCCCCAGAAATTGACTACGTCGAACTAACGTTTCAAAATTCATAATTTCCAATGATTACCTTCACCCCACACAAGACGTACACGCCCTTCGGCAAACCGTCCACCGAGGTGAGGCCATCCGTATAGGTGATGCTTGCGAGCGCCCTGCCTTGGATATCGTAGAGGGTGGCTCTTCCCGTACGTGTCGAGCGGATATAAATGGTTCCATTCTCCGCATAGACGGAAATCTCGGTTTTGGGGAAGTCCGCAATGCCGGAAACTCCGCCTTTCTTGACGTGTCTCTCCGCTCCCCACGGGCTCCCCGTGGCGTTCCCCGCATAATAGACAGTACCTATATTATCGAACGCCCAGTCCCCAATGGTGGTGACGGAGGAAGGGATGGTGATGCTGGTTAGGCCATCACAGAATGCAAACGCATGCTTTCCGATGGAAGTGACGGAGGAAGGAATGGTGACAGTGGTTAGACCATCACAGGATGCAAACGCCCAGTCCCCGATGGAAGTGACGGAGGAAGGAATGGTGACGGCGTTATCTGAACCGAGGTAAGCTGCCAATATTGTTTTCTCTTCGTCCGCATAACCAAAGTCACCATCGATGAATTTAACATGTCTCAACGCTCCCCATGGGCTACCTGTGGCGTTCCCCGCATAATAGACAACGTCTGTCGGTAGTTTATCCAAGTAATTGAACGCCTGTTCCCCAATGGAAGTGACGGAGGAAGGAATGGTGACACTGGTCACACCGCAGTTAAAAAACGCTCGTTCACCGATGGAAGTGACGGAGGAAGGAATGGTGACGGCGTTATCTGAACCGAGGTAAGCTGCCAATATTGTTTTCTTTTCATCCGCATAACCGAAATCACCATCGACGAATTTAGCATGTCTATACGCTCCCCACGGGCTCCCCGTGGCGTTCCCCGCATAACATACAGTGCCCGTGTGTGACCACAAGCCACCAAACGCCCTGTCCCCAATGGTGGTGACGGAGGAAGGTACGGTGACGTTGGTTAAATCATTGCAGTTAAAAAACGCATACTCCTTGATGGAAGTGACGGAGGAAGGAATGGTAATGCTAGTTACATAGCATTCAAGGAACGCATACTCCTCGATGGAAGTGACGGAGGAAGGAATGGTGACGGCAGTATTTGAACCAATGTAAACAACCAATGTTGTTTTCTCTTCATCCGCATAACCGAAGTCATCATCGAAGAATTTAACATGTCTATACGCCCCCCATGGGCTACCCGTGGCGTTCCCCGCATAACAGACAGTGCCTACGTAACCGTACATATTGCATATAACGAACGCACTATCTCCAATGGAGGTGACGGAAGAAGGAATGGTGACGCTGGTCAGAAAAGGGTTAGAATAAAACGCTCGTTCTCCAATGGAGGTGACGGAAGAAGGAATGGTGACGCTGGTCAGAAAACAATCTGCGAACGCACTCTCCCCAATGGAAGTGACGGAGTATGTCCTGCCATCGTATTCAATTGTGTCAGGAATTACAAGACTCCCGCTAATTCGTTCGTTTACAGCTTTGACAGAGACTGTGCGCTCGGTTTCGTCCGTCACAGTAAATCTCAAATCCCCAATTTCAAATGTGTCCGCCATTGCAGGAAGAGCCAAGCAGAGACTTGCCAACCAGCAGAGCAGATGACGTTTGATGCCCGTTGTGGATCCCTTCCCATCGAGCCATGTAATCGTAAATAGATGCTTCATACCGTACGTTTTTAATCCTAAATTATATTATTCCTGGTAACGCTGGAATCCTCATACCCATTGTCGAAATTCGTCCATACGTTGATTGCTTCCACGAATATACTAAATTTTCAATGGGATAACAACATTCTAATGGTTTTTTAATCTCTTAAATGATTGCAATTACACAAAAGGGGCGAATGTTATTCGCCCCTACCATATCGAACTAACGTTCCTAAATTTTTAACTCTTAACTCTTAATTTTTAATTGCGTTTCTGACCGCCTCTTCCGTCGTGGCAATCTCTTCTACGATCCTTTTGTCGTGTATGGTTGTTCTGACGCTGTCGGATTGGGTGAGGAAAGCATGGCTCCAGGTGCCGGTCATCATGAACGGACCCTTCTTGGGGGCGGTTTCCGGTTCGCCCGGACTGAGTTTTCCTTTCAGCAGGCTATCCATTGTGGCGATGGTGCTGGAGTCGAGTAGGCTGTTGGGCAAACTGAAGGTAGTGTCGGCGGGGCGGAACTTCAGTTCCCTGACACGGAAGAGGGTACTATCTTTCCCTGGGAGTATTTCGTAGCCGATGTTGCCGCCACCCGTTCGTTGATAGTAGATGTTGGCGAAGAGGAACGTGTCCTCCGCTACCGCCACCACCTCCTCCTGTATGGTGTCAGGAGGGGTGAGGACAGTGGCTTGTGGGATTTTGGGCTCACTTTTTTTACTCTTTCCGCAACAACTGTAGATCGTCATTGCACCAGCTATGGTGAAAAGTAATATGACTTGTTTCTTTCCCATCTTCTTGTCTGTTTAAATGACCCCTGTAGGCCTTCGAGATCAGTCGATGACGATTTTCTTGTCGGCCTTGTAAATGATGTAACCGCCACGGGTGTAGTTGTCTGTGGCGTAGACTAGTTCCTTGCTCGGGTCGAAGGAACGGGCGATCTCCCAAGGTTGCTTCTCGAGGAAGTATTTCAGGCGGTTCTCCCGTTGCTTGCAGATGAAGTAGATGCCCGAGTAGCTCTTGTGGGAGAGCTTAGGCTCCTCGAAGGTGCCTAGGGCAACGTCGATCATGCCTTTGAGGTAGTCGTATCCGACACTCTCCCTGATGAGCGTGGAGAATTGGTCGCCACCGCCTCTGGGGTTCAGCTCGATCATATAGATGTTGTTGTCTTGGTCGATCTTCATCTCGATGTGGGACGCGCCGTTGGTGAGTCCCACGCGGTTGAGTATCTCCGGCACGATCTGGCGAAGCTTGGTCTTAATGTCCTCGCTCAAATCAGCAGGCTGGTGGTGCGACAACTCCACGAAGTGAGGCGCGCCGTCGTTCTCTTTGTCCGTTATCTGGATGACGTAGTGCTTGCCCTTGTAGGAGATGGACTCCACGGAGAATTCCCTCGTGCCGACGAACTTCTCGATCAGGATGACTGCGTCCTTGTCCTCTTGCGCGTAGGAGACCGCCTCTTTCAGCTCCTCCTCGTTGCTGACGAAGGAGACGCCCTTCTTGGATGATCCTACGGTTGGCTTCACGATGCAAGGGAATTCCACCTTCACTCCCTCCTTGTAGAGGATGCTCTTCACCTGGCAAAGGTTCGGTATGCCGTCGGTCAGCGCACGCACTTTCGCCTTGTCCCTGAGGTCTTGGAACTTCTGGTAGTCGTTCGCGTTAAGACCTAATTGGGAGGCCACGTAGGCGGCTATTTCGGAGGTGAGGTCGGATGCGTTGGAGACGACACCCTGCACGCCCTCTTGCCTGCAGACCTCCACGATTTTATCTTTCTCTAGGACGGAGATAGGATAGAACTTGTCCACATACTCTTTGCAGACAGCGCCGTTGTCCCATGCGAAACTGATCACTGTATGCCCTAACTCTTTCGCTTTTAGGGTGAGGGGAAGTTGTCCCGTCGAAGCTCCTATGATTGCTAATTTCATCTTCTTGTCTTTTGTTGTGTTTGTATTATTAGTCATCGAAGAAGTCGTCAAACATCTTCTTCACGCCTTCTCTCTCCGCATATTCGCACACGATCTGGCCCCAGTTGCCTTCCACGAGCACCCACTCCTTGTTGGCGGTGTAAGCGAAGTCCCAACCCACGAATGGGTACCATGCTATGGTACGGTGCACTTCCTCGGCGAATTGAAGCAGCTTGTCCCAATCAGGTATTTGGAAGCCCTCGTATTTGGCACCACTGTCCGGATGCCTTTCGAAGATGCCTCCGAACTCGTCGTAACCCTTCGTCCTGCAGACTCCGGTCTTCTCGTCGATGACGGAGAAGATGCCTCCGTTACCTGCGTTGTCCACCACGGATCCCGTGCGTCCTGTGCGGAATACGGGGCGCATGATGTGGAACCCTGTCTTGTTCATGAAGGCTGGAAGACGTACGGTGTTGACGGAGGAGGTGTTGAATTGCTTGGTGCTCTCGTCCTGTTGGATGAGTTCCTCCACAATGTATTTGCCCTTCGCCTTCAGGTAGTCGAACACCTTGTCGGAATCATTGTCGAAGTCCGCCAGCTTGACGATCTCCACACCCTTTCCGCACTGTCCGGCGATAGGCTTGCAGATGAAGGAGTCATGCTTCTTGCAGAACTCTGCGAAAGATTCCTTCGTGACGGTCTCGTTGAACTTGATGACGTCACGTTTGAAGAATTGGCTGAAGTGGTCGTAGAAGTTGTTCTTGTCCTCCAGAAGGTCCCAGTTCTCGCCACGTCCGACCTTCTCGGTCATGACGTTGTCCTTGTGGCGCGTGGTGAGGTAGGTGGCGCGCTTCTTGTCGTCGGAGTGCGGGAAGTCCATGAGGAAGTACTCTCTCGGCACCGCACCGAAGCGGTAGTAGCACCAAACCATGTCTATTCGCATATCCTCTTTGAGCTTCTCGTCCGCCATTTCTTTTTCGGTCAGGAATATGCCGAATACGTGTTCGATTTCCTCCCCGAAGGTGAGTTCACCTCCCCATCTCATGGATTTGAAGGATAGGTAGTAATCCCTGTTGGATTTGATGATTGCTTTTCCAAAAGCCTTGGAACCCAAGATTTTGAAACGAATTTTTTCTTTTAATGTCATGATTATGTTTTATTTAATAAAATCTGATTCATACCCCCACAGCTCGCCGAAAGGTTGCTCCTCCATCTCTTTCTTGAAGTCCAGGAGATACTCCTTCCACGTGTAGCGGGGTTCGTAGCCTAATTCTTTTTTTGTCTTTGTGATATCCAACACGAATTGCTGCGAGCTTCTTTTCTCTGGGCAATAGATGATGTTGGAGCGTTTGTCCTTCGGGTTGAACACCTCCGCGATGGCTTTCACGCGCTCGTCCAGGGTGCTGCCGCCGCTTCCGATGTTGTAGATGCCGCCTTCGACGTTGGCCGTGAGCGTCTTCTCCACGATTTGCAGGAAGTCCTTGATGCAGCAGGTCTCCAATAACCTGTCGGGGTCTCCCCAGATCTGCAGCTCGGCTCCCTTCATCGCTTGGTAGATGAAGAAACGGTCCGAAATGAGCGTCTTCTCCCCGTCGGTGAAGGTATATGGGTTCGGGTCGTACATGTATACTCGGGAAAGTCTCAGGATGAAACGTTTGAGACCGAACTTAGCGTGGTAGTGCTCTATCATCTCGACGGCTGCGTTCTTGGCGATGACGTAGATGGCATGGTCGCCCGTCAGCGGGGCTTTCCGCTCCGCATCCGCAGGAATCGGGGTCTTGCTGCCGAAGAGGTAGCTGACGTCGAACAGAGACTGAGGGAAGACAATACGGTCGGCTCCCACCTTCATGGTGTAGTCCAGCACGTTCAGCGTGCCTTCCACGATAGTGGAGATGTATTGCTCGGGATGGTACCCCTCCATGGAGGCGGGAAGCGCTCCCGCAAAGTTGAGCACTGCGTAGATATCCTTCTGCGGTAACTTGTCGAAGTCCTCCTTTCGGCAGATGTCAACGGAGACATACTCTATTCCCAATTTGGCGAAGAACCCGTTGTCGCTTTTACGTCGACTGACTGCGACCACATTGTATCCAACTCTCTTCAGATGGACTGCTATGTTAGTGCCCAAGTGCCCGGTGGCACCTAGTACGATAACGTTTTTTCCCATGCTTTCTAATCGTTTAATTTCTCCTTAGCTACAGATATATTCGTAATCTACAGGTGGTTCACGGAAAAATTTGCGTGATAAACCGTCCGTTTCGCAAAATTATTGTGTTCGTGCCTTGTTTCCAACTTTTTTGAGGATTTTTTCAGAGAATTTTGAGAAATGTTGGATGTGCGATTTTGAAATGCTTTTTTGTCATGGATGATGCTTCGATTTGATTTATTTCTTATATTTGTGCAGATTCGTGCGCCTTTTTTCAGTGGAAGGCTACGGTGGTCTCTTATTTTGTTTAATAATTTATTACAGGTACTTATGAGTGAAGTAGTTGAATTGTCTTATCTGACTCAACGTAAGGTGATTGGATGGTTGGGTCTCTTTTTGCCTTTGATGTGTTTGGCGGGTGGTTGGATGATCTCGGATCGTCCGGACGAGTGGTGGTACAGCTTGAGCGCGACCTATCATTTGACCCCTGTGCTTACGATGATGTTGAGCTGTTCGGCCATTTTCCTGATGACCTATTACGGATATGACAAGTGGGATCGGATCATCAATTTCTCCTCGGGTGTCTGCGCCTTGGGTGTGATTCTTTTCCCATGCAACACGACGTTCTTGCCGCAGGATACGCCGATCGGCTTTTTCCAACTGATGCCGGCTACGAGTCATGTCATCCATACGATTGCGGCTTCTGTCTTGTTCGCGCTTTTCAGCGTGAATATCTTGGTGCAGTTCACGAAGGGGAATAGCCGGAAGAAGAACCGTATCTTCCGTATCTGCGGATGGAGCATGGTCTCTTGCCTGGTCTGCTTCCTTCTGGTGAAGGTTTTCCATCTTGTCCCTCGCTATGTCACGATGATTGTTGAGGCTATCCTCCTGATCCTTTATGGTGTGGCTTGGTTGGTGAAGGGTAAGATGATTGAGATTGAGGATTGATCATTTACTTTTTAGCTATTTGCAATTTACGTTTTTTCCGTGATCTTTTGGAGAACGGAAAGCCTGCTCTGTTTGCGTATGTTTTGAATTTTAATACCTTTGCGGACGATTGTCGTTCGTGGCGTGTGATGCGCCTTTCGGACTGATGTGTGTAAAACATTGATGTGGTTGGCGATTGGACTCTCACGGAGGAAGGTTGGGTGCCATTTTTTGAGGATCAACCACAATGTGGTGTATCGAATATTTAAATATTTTGAAAACAAATGACTGAATTGCTTCAGAAGTTGCGGGAGTCCGCAATCCGTTACGGAAAGTTGGCTTCGAAAAAGCTGGGGGAGGCATGGACTTCGTTCCGTGCGAAATCCGTGGCATGGAAGAATTCCGCGACCTGTTATCTGAAAGAAAAGAATATCCCTGAAAAGGTGGAGAAGTGCCGCGAAAAGGCTTCCTGCTGGTCTGCAAACTTGCGGGAGAAGTCTCGTGTGTACCGTGAGAAGGCGAGCCTGTGGGGTGCGAAGGCTTGGAGGAAGGCTCAGGAAACATGGACCCTGGTGAAGGGTAAAACGGCCGAGGCGGAGGCTTCTACCCAAAAATTCCTCGCTGAAAAGAATATCCCTGAGAAAGTCCAAAAAGCGAAGGATAAGGCGAAGAACGCTTACGATGCCTCTAAGCCTAAATGCTCCGCCGCATGGGCATGGGTGGTCGCGAAGACGGGCCTGTTTGTCGCATGGGCGAAGAAATTTTACGAAGAGAAGATCTCCAAATATATCCCAAGCAATGGTATCTCCCAAGAGGAGACGGATAAGGTGTGGCGTTTCACCCCTGATGATCAAAACTCGGCTGAGGATGTGACGCCTGAGTCGGAGGCTTCTCCTGAAGAGGTGCACGAAGAGGTGCCTGAAGTAATGCACGAAGAGGTCGTGGAGGAGGTGACGACGGAGAAGATTTCCGAGGAGGAATCGGAGGAGTCGCCTGAGGAGATTCAAGAGGAAATCCCGGAGGAGATAGTGGAGGAGATGCCTGCTCCGGAAGAGAAGGAACAGGTGCCTGAACCTGCCGCCGAGGTGGAAAGGAAAAGGGGAAGGAAGACGAAAAAGAAATGGTCTTGGAAGAAGCGCCTGCTCTTGCTCTTCGTTTCGATCATCGTGGGGATTCCGCTTGCGCTTGTCCTTTTCTGCTACTGCGTGGATGCGAACACGTTCGGTCTCTTCGGCGCTTCGCCTACGATGGGGCAGCTGAAGAATCCTATCCAGATGGAGGCTTCTGAAATCTATAGCGAGGATAATGACCTCTTGGGTAAGTTCTTCGTGGAGAACCGCTCTTCGGTCACATATGAGGAACTCTCCCCCGAACTGATCCAGACATTGGTCTGCACGGAGGACCAACGCTTCTATGAGCACCAAGGCATCGACTACCAAGGTATGTTCTCCGCCGCGAAGGATGCGGTGCGCGGTCGTGCCCGTGGTGCCAGCACCATCACGCAACAGCTGGTGAAGAACCTCTTCAAGATGCGCTCGGAGTATACGAAGGGTAGGTTGTGCAACGTGCCTGGACTGAAGACGGCGATCGTCAAGGTGAAGGAGTGCATCGGGGCGGTGCGCGTTGAGAAGCATTACACGAAGAAGGAGATCCTTACGATGTACCTCAACACGGTGACGTTCGGTAATAACACCTTCGGTATCAAATCGGCGGCGAAGACCTACTTCAACACGACACCGGACAAGCTCACCTACGAGCAGTCGGCCTGCATCATCGGTATCCTGAAGGCGAACACCTACTACAACCCGATCAAGAACCCTGAGAACAACAAGAAGAGACGTAACCTTATCCTCCATCTCCTGGCGGACGCTGGTTCGCTGAGCGCTGCCCAGTGCGACTCCCTTTGCGCGACGGATCTGGGTCTGAACATCTACAAGGAGGATATCCTGAGCGGTTATGCGCACTACTTCCGTGAGGCGGTCTACAATGAGCTGCAGGAGTGGTGCGAGAAGAATAACGTCAACCTCTACCACGACGGACTGAAGATCTATACGACGGTCAACTCGCGGATGCAACGTTATGCGGAGGCTTGCGTCGCTAAGCAGATGGGCGAACTGCAGAAACAGTTCAACAAACACTGGGGCAAGGAGAATCCTTGGCGCGACCAGAAGCAACATGAGATCCCGGGCTTCATCGACGATATGCTGAAGAAGACATCGGCCTACAAGGCTTTGTACAAGAAATACAAGGGGGATGGCATCGTCATCGACCAGGAGTTGCGCAAGCCGCATAAGATGCGCATCTTCGATTACAAACGGGGCATCACGGATACGGTGATGAGCACCCGCGACTCCTTGGCGCATATCCTGAAGTTCCTGCACTGTGGCTTCATCGCCATGGATCCGCATACGGGTGCGGTGAAGGCTTGGGTGGGCGACGTCGATTTCTACTATTGGCAGTACGATAAGGTGACGGCGAAACGTCAGCCGGGCTCCACGTTTAAGCTCTTTGTCTACACGGAGGCCTTGCGCCAGGGTATGTGCAGCTGCGACACGAAGGTCGATAGCGCCGTCTCTTGGATGACGGAGGAGGATGGCGAGATGAAGCTGTGGACGCCGCAGAACGCTAGCGGTGTCTTCTCGAACGAACCGATGACGCTGAAGACGGCCCTGGCCCGCTCGGTCAACAGTGTGGCGGTGCAGGTGGCGAAGCAGGTGACTCCTGAGAAGATCGTCCAAACTGCCCACCGCATGGGTATCGAGAGCCCGGTTCGCCCGATTCCTTCCCTCTGCTTGGGTACGGAGGATGTCTCCTTGATCGAGCTGGCGACCGCCTACTCGGTGATCGCGGACGGGGGTATGCTCCATGCCCCGATCCTGGTCTCCCGCATCGAGGACAAGGATGGCAAGGTGATCTACCGCTCTAAGGTGAAGAAGGAACGCGCGTTGGACGAGGAGACGGCCTTCCTGATGCGTGATATGTTGCAGGAGGGCTTGCGCGACGAGCGGGGCACTTCGCAGGGCTTGTATAAGTATAAGATCCATAAGGGTACGGACTTCGGTGGCAAGACGGGTACCTCCGCCAACTATTCGGACGCTTGGTACATGAATATCACGCCTAATCTCGTGACGGGCGCTTGGGTGGGTGGCGAGTACCGTAGCATCCACTTCCGCAACGGTGACCTAGGGCAGGGAAGCCGCGCCGCCTTGCCGATCGTGGGCCTCTTCCTGGAGAAGGTGTTGAACGATAATGTGCTCTCCACGCAATACAGGGCACGGTTCAGTGCTCCGAAGTGTAAGATCAAAAAGGAATTTAATTGTAAGCCGATAGAGGAGCTCCAGGCGGACACGACGGAATCTGCCATGAGGGGATTCTTCAAACGTCTGTTCGGTAGGGATGATTCTGATAATGTGGGTGATAGCACCAATGTGCGTAAGTCTCGCAGGGAACTCCGCCGTGAGCGCCGTGAGAAGCGTCGGGAACGTCGCCGCAGGTGATGCCCTCCCTTGTGAAGCTTGAAGCCTTGTGGCTGCTGTGATACGATGAGTCAAAATGTTCCATACGATATAGTTGAGGCGAAGCGTTTGCCTGCTTTCGCCATCGCGGGTGAGGTGAATGACCGTCTTAGGACGGGCAACCGCCTGATTGTGACGGCGCCTCCTGGTGCGGGTAAGTCTACCTTATTGCCTCTGACCATCCTGTCTGACCTGCCTTGCGAGGGGAAGGTCCTGATGCTGGAGCCGCGCCGCTTGGCCGCCAAGCAGATCGCCGAACGCATGGCGGATCTGTTGCATGAGCGGGTGGGCGAGACGGTCGGGTATCGGGTGCGCTTCGAGACGAAGGTATCCGCCCAAACTCGTATTGAGGTCATCACGGAGGGTATTCTCTCCCGTATGTTGGTCAATGACCCTGGCCTTGAAGGGGTCTCCGTTGTGCTCTTCGATGAATTCCATGAACGTAGCCTGGCTTCGGATGTGGCCTTGGCCTTCACGCGTGAGACGCAGCAAATCCTGCGCCCTGACCTGCGCATCGTCCTGATGTCTGCTACGATCGATGTAGATTCTCTTTCTTCAGCCTTGGACGCTCCTGTGGTGAAGGCGGAGGGTCGTCTCTTCCCTGTCGAGATCCTCTACGGGGAGGAGTCTGATGCGGCGCATGTGGCGGAACAGGTGGCGCATGCGGTCCGTGTGGCCTACGGGAAGACGCAGGGTGATATCCTCGCTTTCCTGCCGGGACAGGCGGAGGTGTTGCGTTGCCGTGAATCACTCCTGAATTTTTTGCCGGATGCGGAGATCTGTCCGCTCTATGGCTTGCTCTCTTCCGCCGAGCAACGTCGTGCGGTTCTGCCAAGCCCGGAGGGACGGCGCAAGGTGGTCCTCGCAACCTCCATCGCGGAGACTTCCCTGACGATCGAGGGCGTCCGTGCCGTGGTCGATTCAGGGTGGGGCAGGACGATGCTTTATGACCAACGGAACGGACTGAGCAGGCTCGCCACGGTGCGTGTCACTCGGGATGTGGCGGCGCAGCGCGCGGGACGTGCGGGACGTGTCGCACCGGGTGTCTGCTATCGCTTGTGGACGCTTGCGACGGACCATCGCATGGAGGAGAACCGTTCTCCGGAGATCCTGCAGGCGGACTTTGCCCCTACGATGCTCGATGTGGCGGCGTGGGGAGAGAGTGACGTCATGCGTCTGCCGTGGCTTACCCCGCCTCCTTCCTTTAGCGTCTCCCAGGCCTCCCGTCTCCTCCGCCTATTGGGTGCGGTCGATGCGGATGGTAGGATCACCGAGCTGGGAAGACGGATGGCCGATTTGCCTTGCCACCCTCGTGTGTCGAGGATGTTGCTGCTGGGCGAGACGAATACGCTACGGGCGCTGGCGGCGGACATTGCCGCGGTGGTCGAGGAGCGTGACCTGCTGTCGGACGAGGAGCATGATGTGGATATCAATACCCGCCTGGTGATGCTGCGCACGGCGCGCGGCAGAGGTGCCTTGGGGCGTTGGGGACGTGTCGCGCAGGTGGCGAAGGAGTACCGCGCTTTCCTGCATGTGAAGGAGGACAACGAGGCGCCCGACCCGAAGGAGGTGGGTCGCCTTATCGCGACGGCCTACCCGGAACGTATCGCCTTCGCTTTGGACGATTGTGGCAGGTTCCGCATGGCGAGCGGTGACGATCTCTTCCTCGCGCGGGAGGATGCGCTATCGTCGTGCGCTTGGCTGGCGGTCGCTTCGGTCAATGTGGCGTCGGGCAGGATTTTCCTTGCCTCCCCGATGTCGATAGAGGATGTCCCTCATCTGACGACCCGCAGGGAGGTTGTCTCGTGGGATGCGAAGCGTGGGTGCGTGGTTGCCCAGGAGGAGCGTCGTGTCGGGGCTCTGCTTGTGTCGGCGCAACCCTTGCGCAATGTGGACCGTTCCCTGCTCGTCAAGACGATTTGCGGGGCGGCGGTGAAGGAGGGTTTGAGCATGTTCGATTTCTCGGAGGAGGTGGAACGCCTGCAAAGAAGAGTGCAGTGCGTCTCGTTGTGGCATCCCGAGCTGGAGCTGCCGGACTTGGGCGTTGAGGCTGTGCTGGCCCGTGCCGAGGAGTGGTTGCCTTTCTACTTGGACGATAATGGACGGCTGATGACCACCGCCACCGAGATGAAGAAGATAGATTTGTCATCCGCCCTGTGGTCGTTGCTGACCTATGAGCAACAGCAGGAGGTGGACCGTCTGGCGCCGACCCATGCCGTGGTGCCTACGGGCAGCAAGATACGGCTGGACTATCGTCAGGGAGCGGAGTATCCCGTCCTTTCCGTGAGGTTGCAGGAGTGCTTCGGACTGACCGACACGCCCCGTGTGGACGATGGCCGCCGACCCGTGCTGATGGAGCTTCTCTCCCCGGGCTTCAAGCCGGTGCAGCTGACGCAGGACCTCCGTAGCTTCTGGGACAATGCCTATTTCGAGGTGCGTAAGGAGCTCCGTAGGCGTTATCCGAAACATTATTGGCCAGAGAATCCGCTGGAGGCTGAGGCGACGAGAGGCGTGAAGAAAAAAGGGTGAATCCCCCATGAATTAAGGCTTTGAATCAATAATTAAAGCGGTTATGAGATTGCCCCATAACCGCTTTAAACTATTCTGAATATTCTGTGGAAAGCAGAATACTATCCGCTTATTTCGCTACGACAAGTTTCTTTACCGTCACACCATTATCCGTGACGATGCGAATCATGTAGTTGCCCTCTTGCAAATCTGCTACGGAGATGACGTCGTCATTGCTCTTCTTCACCACAACACCTTCTGCGGAGATGATTTCCACACTGATTGGAGTGACACCGTAAACCTTCACCTCTGTGGATGCTGGGTTCGGTCCGATAGCGATTGGTGAGTTGACGTTTTCTTCAACACCTACGTCATCTCCCAAACTGAACTTGATCCAGTCGATATCAATCCAGCTTCCAGTGTTCTTGATGACCATGTTCTGCTCACCTTTCTTGAGCGTGACTTTTTTGCTCAGTTTCACCTCCTCAAATTTGCCCCAGCTGCCTAATTTCTCAACACTCACTTTGAAAGACACATTTGACTCATCGAACTCCACTGACAATGAACCTGAATCATTGCCTTCTCCTAAGCGCAATGTCACTTCGTAGTCTCCATCCTTTTGTACATCAACAGTATAAGACAACCACTCATTTCCCTCGAATGAACCTACTGCCACACCGTCAGAGATTTCCTTGAGGTCTACATCATCCTCGCGATAGTAGTTGGTGAAATCATCACATTTGTTGCCTTCTGACTGATCGTAATAAGCCATGCCAGACGCACCTTCGTCATAATTCTCCGCCTCAATCGTGCCAGGGATAGTTGCCGTTTTCCCTTTGTAAGGCTTGTTCGGCTCAACCACCTTTACAGACGAAGAACCCTTCACCTCCTCATTGCTGTTCGTGATGACCACAACCTTGATGGAGTAGTTTCCAGCCTCTTCAGGAGTCCATGTGAATGATTCTCCCTCACCGATCTTAGTGTCACCAGCGTAATAGGTTACGCTCTTAATGCCGCTATCCGTATTCTTCAATGTAACCGAGAAGTCCACGCTCTTGCCAAGGACAATAGTTGATTTGCTTACCTCAACGCTTGCTGATGGACCAGCTGGGCCACCTGCTTCCTTGCCGCAGAACTTTGCTGTTACGCTCTTGGCCTTGTCGGATGCCATGTATTCACGCAACCACTTCATACTGCTACGGTCTTGACCTTGACCATTCACCAAACCCGTGTTGGATCTCCAAGTGGCACCATTTACGAATCCCCAGATTGTGATACCAGAGACGTAGTCAGCCTCCCACATGTAAGGGAAGGAACCTTTCATGATTTCCAATTGGGTGTTGTCATTGGACTGGTCGATATCATACTCGGTGATGTAACACTGCAACTCCCTACCACCTTTTCTTGTGATTTGGTTGTGGATGTCGTTCAAGTTGTCCGCAAAACCCGACATGCTGCCGCGTTGCTTGTAATAGTCGTCCAAATCGTGTGTTTGATGTCCGTAGGCATCGATTGGAGCACCTTGTTGTACCAATTTGGAAACAAGGTCGATGAACTCATTTTTCTGGTGGGTGAGAGAGTTATAGTCGTTATAGATCAATACGGCGTTCGGGAATCTCTCACGAGCCATTTTGAATGCCTCTGTAATCCATTTGTAGTCGGAAGGTGTACTGCTGTTACCCAAAGCTTGACTCAAGAGTTTCTTGAAGTCACCACCACCTCCTCCTTCGGCATGTCCTGGAATCGCCTCGTTAACGACATCGATTACCGCCAAGTCTGGATACTTGATCGCAACAGCGTCCATCCAATATCCGATCTGTTCCTTCAATTCGGAAGGCGAACAGCTTGACAAGACTGACGGGAATTGACTGGTCCAAACGAGACAGTGGAATTTGAACAATACATTATTCTGTTTGCACCATTTGTAATGGGAATCGCAAGAACTCCATCTCCATTTTTGAATACCCTCTTGTGCACTGCTTACCTTACAATTCACGATTTCACCCCACTTGGATTCGTTCTCGCAAGTGAGCTGATCCCACAAATCTTCATACTTTAAGCTACCCGCGTTAGGCTGAATTTGCCCCCTCGTGGTGATGTTCCCCAAAAACTTACACGTGTTTTTGTTCAATTGTGCGTTCGCTATGCCTACGCCGAACAGCGAGGCTGCTACCAGTGTAATTAATTTTTTGTTCATATTATTATATTTTATGGTTGTTATTAGTGTCTTTCAATGTAGTATTTACTGAAAAAAAATATACGTTGCCAGAAAGAAAATGTACGTTGCTAGAAAACTGTAGCAATCGCGGGCAAGATACGAATTAAATTTGATATGGCAATTCATTTGATTCTAATTTTTTTAAAAAAATGCATTTTTGACGTTTTACTGTCCCTCGTTGATGGGTGCTGTGTCGGGTAGGCGGGGTTAACAACGGATCTTGATGCTCTCCGTTTAAGGTGTCGTCTGGTCATGTTGAATCTCCTTGCCCGAAGGATTGCAGATTTTAGAACTCGTTAATCTTTATTAGCAGATGGGCTATCTGCCGTTCTCTTTTAACTAATATAATTTAATCTATACATTAATTAACCTGTTTTATAAACATCAGTTAACTTTTGGGCCGTATTTGTTCCCCAAAATTATGGTTTTATCTAAGGGTGTGCCTCTATATTTGCATACCGTAAATGAGTTATTTAATCATAATAGTAATTATTTATTGCAAGTGAAAATGAGAAAGATTTTGTTGTTTATCGCAGCTTTGTTCGCGGTTGTGTGTGCAAGTGCATCGGATGTGGAGAAGATTCAGTTCGCCAATGCGGGTAAATTCTCCTTGGGTGTCATGTCAGGATTCCCTCGCTTTGAGCATAATATGCCGCTCATCTCCTTGGATGCTATGATAGGCTTGAAGGATGGTTTCTGTCATACGAATAAGTTCGGAGACAATGGTGCTATTGATTTGGGTCTCTATGTTGGTTATGCGCGGAACGAGTATAACTACCGAAATCTGGTTTTCAACGAGGATTTGCAGGCTACCCAGGATTTGGGAGAATACACTTGGTCGTCGTGGATTGTGCCGGCAACCATCCGTAGTGCGTTCCATTGGGAGTTCGTGAAGAATTTGGATGTCTATGCGGGATTTCAACTCGGATGTTCCTTCTCTCACTCAAAAGATGCGCCTCGTAACGGGGGAGCTGGCACAGAAAAAGATAGGCTTAACTTCTTCACCTGCCATTATTTGGGTGCGAAGTGGATGTTCACCAAACATTTTGGGGTGAAGGCTGAAGCTAATATGGGTCGATACGTTTTCGGGAAACGTTGCTATGACCTGAATGTCCCTATGGCTTCCGCCGGTTTCCAGTTTAATTTTTAGCGGGTGAATATTGACTTGTTATAAAATAGTTGTGGGGCTCCAATCGCATCGAGGATGACGGTTGGAGCCTTGTGTGATATCATATTCGTGAAAAACAATCTTTCCAAAGGTTTGGTCCGGTCGTTGAGACGATGTGTCCATCGCCTCTGCTGACAAAAAAGCATATTGATGTTGAATGTTTTTGATTTTATTTTTAAATTCGCAAGTTATTAATGGGTTATTTAACCCTATATGTTATTAATATTTTTAAATTATCTAATCAGATGAAGAAGATTTTACTTATTGTTGCTTCTTTGTTCACGATTACGTGTGCAAGTGCATCCAATGTGGAGAAGATTCAGTTCGCTAACGCTGGCAGTTTCTCCTTAGGTGTCATGGCAGGTACGCCGGCTTCGTTGGGATGGGGCCCCAACAAATCTGCCAATGCAAAAACGCCTATGTTCTCGGTCGACGCCATGATCGGATTGAAGGATGGGTTCATCCACACCAACAAATTCGGTGACAATGGAGCCATCGACTTGGGCCTTTTCTTGGGTTATTGTTTGTATGGAATCGATATGATGCCACTCGACATTCATACTGAAGAGGAAGTGAATTGGTGGAGAATGCCGATCGCCGCCCGTTGCGGATTCAACTGGGAGTTCGTGAAAAACTTGGATGTCTATGCAGGTGTGCAAGGAGGTGTTTCCATTTATCATAGCAAAGTGACCGCAAAAACGTATGGTGTTGAAGTGAAGACAACATCCTCGGACACTGATGGTATATTAGGTTTGTACTCCGGCGCCAAGTGGATGTTCTCCGACTTCTTTGGCGTAAAGGTTGACTTCTCCAAGGATTGGTTGGGCGATGGCGATGATGTTCCGAACATGAGCGCTGGTATTCAGCTGAATTTCTAAGCCAAGATAGATATATTTTTCTGAACAATTACAAGGGGGAGGGACGATGTGCACGAGACGATGTGCACATCGTCCCTATAATTTTTCCGCCACCGTGGGAGGAACTCCCTCCTCGATGATTTTCTTCGTG
Organism: Paludibacteraceae bacterium; assembly: GCA_045226255.1. Taxonomy (GTDB): domain Bacteria; phylum Bacteroidota; class Bacteroidia; order Bacteroidales; family Paludibacteraceae; genus UBA1181. The sequence continues at coordinate 20,891 of JBGVCG010000012.1, forward strand.
TCTTTCCTGAATCTCCTCACCAGCAGGTAGGAGGCGAGGTATAGCTCAAGGATATAGGCGAACCAGATGCCGGGTGCGTCCCAACCCAGGTAGATGCCGCAGAAATAGCTGACGGAGATGGTCACGACAATGTAGCAGATGAAGGCGACCACCATCGGGGTGATGACGTTCTTCATGCCTCGCAAGGCTCCGATGGTGACGGTCTGCAAGCCATCCCCCATCTGGTAAATACCGGTCATGATGAGCAGGATGGAGGCCAATTCTATCACCTCCGCATCTTCCGTGAAGATATGCGCGAGGGAGGTTCTGAAGACAATGATGAGGATGGAGCAGAGCCCCATGAAGAAGAGGCTGAGGTGCATGGAGGCGATGCCCGCTTTCCGCATGGAGTGGAACTCCTTCGCCCCGAGCTGGTGGCTGACGCGTATCGTGGTGGCGGAGGCGATGCCGCAACTGATCATCCACGTGACGCAGGAGATGGTGATGGCGATCTGATGGCTCGCCAAGGCGACGGTGCCACAGAGCCCGACGAACATCACCGCCACATTCATGCCGAAGGTCTCCATGAACATCTGCAGGCCGATAGGGGAACTGATCCGCAGGAGGTCTTTGAGCTCCCGCAGGGTGAATTTATGCCAGCCGAAGAATTTGAAATAGCGTGAATAGGGTTGTTTGGCCCGAACCAGCAGGATGAAGGCGAAGCACATGCAGACGCGCGAGATGAGGGTCGCATAGGCCGCTCCGTCCACGCCTAGCCTCGGGCACCCAAGCTCACCGAAGATGAGCAACCAGTTGAGGAGGATGTTGAGCGCATTGCCCGAAACGGTCACAATCATGGCGTACTTCGTGTTGCCCACACCGTCCATGAACTGTCGGAAGGCTTGGAACCATAGGACAAAAGGAAGAGAGGAGAGCAATATCAGGTAGTAGGATTTCGCCATCGGACACACCTCCTCCGGCTGACCGAGGCTATCCATGAAGTGGTAAAGCCCCAGCATCAGCGCCCCGATCACCAGGGTGACGATCGTGTTGAAGAGTATGGAGTTCTGGAAGATGGAGGATACTTTGCGATGATGCCCGGAGGCATACTCCACCCCGATGAGTGGTGTCGAGCCGAACGAGAGACCCAAGGCGGCCGCAAAGCCGACGAAGAACGACGCGCCCCCGAAGGAGACAGCCGCCAGCTCCGTCTTGCCCAATTGCCCCACCATGATGGTGTCCAGCAACTGCACCGTAGCCTGGCCCAGCTGCGCCAACATGACCGGCACAGCCAGCTTCAGGTTGCGACGGTAGAAGGGCATGTATCCCCGGAAGTACTCGATCAGCCGATCCACGGATATTGCCTATGATCAAAGGATTGCTTCGCGCACACGCACCAATTTTTCGAGGAGGTCCGCCATCTTGTCCAGCGGCAGCATGTTCGCACCGTCCGACTTGGCATGGGCAGGGTCGAAGTGGGTCTCCATGAAGAGTCCGTCCACGCCTACCGCCACGCCCGCCTTGGCGATGGTCTCGATCATGGCAGGGTTACCGCCCGTCACGCCGGAGCCTTGGTTAGGCTGTTGCAATGAGTGTGTCGCGTCCAGGATGACTGGATAGCCTATCTTCTGCATCTCAGGGATGCCACGGAAGTCCACGATAAGGTCCTGATAGCCGAAGCAGGTGCCACGGTCCGTCAGCATGATGTTGTTGTTACCCGCGCTGCGCACCTTCTGCGCCGCAAAAGCCATCGCCGGCGGAGAGAGGAACTGTCCCTTCTTGATGTTGACGGCCTTGCCCGTCTTCGCCGCAGCCACCAGGAGGTCGGTCTGCCTGCAAAGGAAAGCAGGGATCTGCAGGATGTCCACATACTCGGCCGCCAGTTGCGCCTCCTCTTCCGAGTGGATGTCGGAGACAACCGGCACGTCGAACGTCTCGCTGATCTTTCTCAGGATCTTCAGCGCCTTCTCGTCACCGATCCCCGTGAAGGAGTCCGCCTTGGAGCGGTTCGCCTTGCGGTAGGATGCCTTGAAGATATATGGTATTTTGAATCTTTCCGTGAGTGCCACTACATGTTCCGCGATCTGGAACGCCATCTCTTCTCCCTCGACGACGCATGGTCCCGCCATCAGGAAGAAATTGCCCGAATCGGTATGTTTCAGCTTCGGACTAATGTGTTTTAAGTCTATCATAATTCTACATCATAATTTTTCTGAACAAAAATACATATTTTCACCGTCATTCACGCACGATGGCGTGAAAAACATGGACGAAGCCTCGCACTATCCATAACTCCCTTGCGATGAGGTGGGGAAGGGTTAGTTATTCACATAATCTTTGAAGCACTTACACTTGGATACAAACTCCTTGTACACTTTTGTTTTCTTGTATGTGCTCACCAATTCATCGTAATGGGGTCCCCCCTTCCTGATTCCTTCTTCGCCCACCTTCGCCAGTGAGAAAACGATTTTCGCCTCCAATTCTTGATCATTGAAGTTCTTTTCGGAAGCCTTAAGATAATAATCCCGATCTGTATGGAAATCATAGTTGTTCAAGTCGTTGTTCGCCCTGTCCCATAGATAATCCGGGTCGCATCCAAATATTTGGCCCCTGTAATATCCCTTAGGACTAACGTTGAAATAGAAATTGCCTAATAGGAACGACGCTTTAGCACCTCTCTTATCGTTTCCCTGCGCCGCGCTATATAAGTTGTTGAGTATCTTCATCAAATCCCCATAAGAGATATTCTCCAAATTGGTTTTCTTATCGATGAACTCACTGATGTAATCCGAGTGGAAGTCGTTTTGATCCTCGGGTTTGTATTGATAGATATAACCGATGTTATAGCAGAACACACACTTTAGCTCTAATAGGTCATTGATGTTTTTATTGACAGGATACTCTTTTGCTGCCATAGGAATGTTCCCCTCATAGAGGTAGCTTTTCGACAGTTCTCTTTTCGCTTGTTCCAACGAATATCCGTTTTGGGACAAAAGCCACTTCTCGAATTCATTTGCGTTCGGGTTGTTTCCCAAGGCTATGATTTTATTCCAGCGGTCGCTTTCGTATCCTGACAGATAGCCGAAGGAGAGCAAGCCTCGTTGAACCTCCAAATCATCTCCCATCTTAGACATCATAAGTTTCCTGAGTACGATGTGCTCCATCTCCTCCTTGTTGCTTGAATAGATTTCGTTGGCTTTTTCCCTCGTCATCTGATCCGATTCGGAAATTGCCAAGTATGTGGACAGCAAACCACAATTCACCAAGTAGGAAGGCCTTTTGCTTTTCACCGTCAAAAGGTGTTTTTTCGCCGCATCATAATTGTTCATGTAGGTGAGTATATGCGCGGCGCATAGATGCCAGAAATCATGGTGGGTGGATAGGCCTACCATTCTCTCCACTATATTCAGCGCTTGTCCGAGGTTGGTATTTTTTATGTCCTTGTAGGTGTATTCGTTGACGTAAATGCTGGATAGATACCGTGCCATCAAGATATCCGCCAGATGGGAGCTTGGATTGAGTCTCATTATCTTTTCCAATTCGTTCAATGGGTTGTTGAAATTGTCATGACCCAATAGGAAATAGAGGTTGCAAGCCTGGTCTTTCGTCAGTTGATTCGCCTGTTTGTATAATGATTCCAGGGCTTTGCCATTCCCGGAAAATCTCAGGGACAAATAGGCGGAATACTTCAAGTCCTTTGAGTGCGTGAATACATTCAGGAAATCTAAAGCCACTTGGTTAGTTTTCTTCGTCGATTCGCATTGCCTCTGTTTTATGCATCCATTCAGCGCACCTGCCTTTTGACTTAAGGCGTAATAGTAAATCTCAGGTTTGTGGTTCAGTGGCTCCACATATTTCTCGAAATAGCTGACCGCATCCTCGTTTTGGTTGTTGTAGTGGGCGAAACGAACAATTTGATAGGCGTAGCGTATCTTGAGCTCCAAATCGCTTTGCTTTTCATAAGCCTCAATCATGTTGTTGATGATCGTCGTGTAATCTAGATCAAGGACAGTGCTTCCTTCTTGAGGACGCCAACTGTATCTTTCATAGGGATATTCCCAATACTTGTATTCATCCCATTGGTAGGGATTCCCCTTTTCGTCCTTCGCCACGCCGCGGCCTCTCGTCATGTAAGGCTCTAGATATTTCGAGAAGGAGAGGTAATTTAAGGCTGCTTTCCTCTTTTGAATGAATTCTTTGTTCGCGAAATTCAACTGTGGGTCATGGCATGTCCCGTATATCAGCAGAGAGTCAATGTTCCCCTTCGTGGCTTTGTTGACGAGGTGGAAGGCTTGTTTCTCGCTTATTTTCAGATAGGTTGCCCACTCTCGGATGTTGCCGGATTTGATTCTTTCATCATAGTTGGGATAGTCATAGTAGGGATTGTAAAAGAATTGAAATTCCCTACATTCCTCGTTGTCAATAAGATAGTCGAAAGAATCCTTGTCGAAAGCTATTTCTTTGAAAACTTGATTGCAAGAGAGACTACTTTCCGGATCCGCCTCTCCTCCGCAGGGGAAAGCGTTTGTCGCCCCCAATGAGAATAGGATTGTTATTAGTATGGTTGATCGTTTCATGATATACTCACTTTAATTCATCAATTTTATATCTTTTCAAAAAACCTTTACTCAGGTGGAAATAAACGATGTTATACTCCTTCTTGAGCTTATCGTCCAAATATTGGATGGCACTCCGCAAAAGGGAAGGCGTGACTTGCTCTATCTCGACGACATATCCTTTGTTGACATAAAGTCCGTTGAGGAAACAATCCTCTAGCACTTCATAACGGTTCTCACTGATTTGTTTGAATCTTATTTCGTCCAAATCGCTGGCTGTCAGTCCGTTGATAAGTTTTACTTTGCCGTTGTCATTGGTGACGATACCCCAAGAAAAGAGCGGAAGCGCATAGTCTAGCTGAATTGGGTATTCGTTCAAATCTTGTGTGTAATTTTTCAGAAGATCGATGTCCAAGATGGAATTGGAATCCGAGCCATCGTCCACCCCGCTCGTGGCATAGCACATGAGGTATCCCTTGTCGACAGGTGGAACGCCCATCGTCTCCCTGTCCTTGACTTGATGCAGACGGATGGTGCTGGTAATCTTCATGTCAGGGGTATGTTCCTGCATGAAGGAGAGGAAGGAGAAATAGTTATCCCTAGTGGATTGGGTCCAGTCGCAGTCGAATTGGATTTCCCCACAATGGAAATTCTCTGTGCCCATGTATCGGAACATTGTTTGATTGAGCCTGGAAATATAGGTGCCTATTTGGCTGATTCTCTCCAAGTCCACATCTTTGAACACATCGTTTTCTATGTATATGACTGGCACGAAATGAACGGAGTCTTGATGGAGGATATTCTTTTCGATCGGGCGTAAAAAATTAATGGGGCGTACGATGTTCCCGTCTTTCACGACGTCGTAATAGTGCAAATAAATCTTTTCGCAACCGAGTTCCTTCGTGTACGACCGAACTTCCTCATCCACCTGATAGGAGGATTTCCAATGATAAAAATTGATTTTGTGCCGCGGATCTCCCTTCTGACAGGAGAGGCATCCCATTAGCGCAAATGCCGCAAGCAATATGGCCGATATATGTCTACACATGTTTTGATGAATTATTTCCTAAAGGATATTAAACAAACAAATATACAAAATTCAGGAACACGTTATTCGTCAAAACGGGCGGATTTTTCTTGGCATATCACGGAGGACAAATTTGTAGCATTTACTATTTAACGATTTATGATTTACTATTTACTATTTATTTTTGGACGGTTATCTGTTACTATTCATCTCCGTGATCTCCGTGTCTCCGTGAGGGACTTTCTATTTGATCGTCACGTTGCAACTCTTCGGCTGCCTGATGTGCTGAACCCGCCTGATGTACCGAACCATCAGCGCATTGCATTTCACGTCAAGGACCTCGCCCTTTTTCTTGTGGTTGAACTTCGAGATGCTCATCACATAACTGCTGGTCACCACCTTGTAGACCTTTTTCATGTCGAATTTCTTCCCGTCCATATGCTTCAGAGTGAGGCGCTCGATTTGGGAAGAGTCTTTCGGGTTCACCTTCGCCTCGTATTTCGCCCCGATCAGGAAAGGGAACTTCGCTTCGTCGGCACGTTGGCAGGCCCAAAGGAGCGCCTTTAGCTCTTCGCCCGTCAGCTCCAGCAAGATGACGTCGTTGTCGTAAGGGTCAATGCGGAAGACATCCGCCAGATGGATATCGCCCGCAGGTAATTCCGTGATCCTGACGTTCCCGTTGTTGATGACGGCGATGTCCGCCTGCGTCTCGCCGATCCACGATTGTCCCATCAGGCCTCCCATCGTCTCCTCGTCTTGGATGGAGTCGGCGAGCTGACCGATCACCTGATTCAGCTCTTCGTTGTCGGAAAAGTACTTCACCAGCGCCTCCGCACTCTTGTCCGAAGGCATCACCCTGAGGTCCACGAGCTCCGCCCGCTTGCTGACGATCGCCTTGCCTTGGGTCTCGATGGTTGTCACGGTGGCATACTTCAACTTATTCTCCGCCTGCGTGATCAACACTCCGTTCCGGGTCACGCCACCTTCTATCTTCGTGTGGGTATGTCCCCCTACGATGATGTCCGCGAAGTCTGCGTATTCATCCGCCAACTGCTGGTCCACGTCAAGCCCCAAATGCGTGAGCAGGATGACGATGTCGCACTCCTTCCGCAGGAAACGGTGTCGCTCGATGGTCTCCCTGATAGGGTAAAACCGTACCCCCTCCACATTCTTGGGATGCGTGTCGGGTATTCCGCTCCCGTTGAGTTGCAGTAGACCCAGTACGCCTACCCGCACTCCATTGGCCATCGTGAATATCTTATACCCCTGCAACCGTCCTTTCAGGCTGTCGGGGAGCTCCACATTCGCAACGAGGTACGGAAAGTGCGAATGGTTAATCATTTCTATCAATCCTTCAACCTTCGCATCAAAGTCGTGGTTGCCGACAGCGGATGCGTCGAAGCCTGCATAGTTCATCAGCTCCGTCATGGGCAGGGAAGAGACTGGGTATTGGTCGTTGAACGGATTACCCGTGCGGTTATCCCCCGCGGAGAGCACCAGCACATTCGGGCAGCTGTTCTTCAGACTATCCACCAAATGTTTCAGTTTAGGCAATCTATCGAACGTGGCGTGCATGTCGTTGACGGAAACGAGAAGGATCTTCCCCTCGTTCGGACCAGCCACCAACGGGAGGGCTAGCAGGAGGGCCAACAAGGCGACGGCAGGCTTACGAAGAAGGTCTAAGAAGTATTTGCTTGTGTAGTGATTCATGGGCGGATAGTTTTATTTGAACCCTTAAAAGCAATAATGGAGGAACAGGAAAACCTGCCCTCCATTACGCTTCATTTCATGTATTCAGGTTATTAGATTTTGCTTCTCAAAATATCTAGGGCACGCTCCAATCCATCGGCGTCCTTACCACCCGCTTGCGCGAAGAATGGCTGGCCACCGCCACCGCCTTTGATCTCCTTCGCAGCCTCACGAACCAACTGTGTCGCGTTCATGCCAGTGGCTACGAGGTCGTCGGACAATGCCAGGGTGATGGCAGGTTTGTCCCCCTTCTTGGTGGCGCCGATGAAGACGAGTGAAGAGGTCACCACGTTGCGGATTTGGAATGCCACGGACTTCACCATGTCGGCCTCGAACTCGCCCTTGAGGACGATCAGCTTCTGACCGTTACGTTCCTCGGCGCTCTGGATCAGCTTATCACGAAGGATAATGACCTTCTCTTGGATGAATTGATCCACTTGTTTCTTCATGGCCGTGTTCTCCTCCAGAGACTTCTTGATGGAAGCCACAAGGTTTGGCGCGTTGTTGAAGAGTGACTTCAGGTCACGGAGCATATCCTGCTGTATGTTCATGTACTCCTCCGCCTTAGCGCCCGAAACAGCCTCGATACGACGGACACCCGCCGATACGGAAGCCTCGGAGAGGATGCGGATGAAACCGATCTCGCCGGTTGACTTCACGTGCGTACCACCACAAAGCTCCAAGGACGGACCGTATTGGATGACACGTACCGTGTCGCCGTATTTCTCACCGAAGAGCGCCATGGCGCCCATGTTGCGCGCATCCTCGATAGGCACGTCGCGGTGCTCCTGCAATGCGATGTTCTGGCGAACCATGGCATTGGCGATCTGCTCCGCCTTACGCAACTCCTCGTCCGTCACTTTCTGGAAGTGGGAGAAGTCGAAACGCAGGGCGTCCGGTGCGACGTAGGAACCTTTCTGTTCCACGTGCGTACCGAGCACTTGACGCAACGCATAGTCGAGCAAGTGGGTCGCCGTGTGGTTGCAAGCGATCTGCTGGCGACGCTCCACGTTCACCTCAGCCACGAACGAAGCGCTCGGGTTGGCAGGCAATTTCTTGGTGATATGCACGCTGAGGTTATTCTCCTTCTTCGTGTCGATGATCTCGATGGTCTCCTCGTCAGACTTCAGCAGACCCGTGTCACCGACCTGTCCACCCATCTCTGCGTAGAAAGGAGTCCTGTTCAGCACGATTTGATAGTACTCTGTATTTTTCTGTTTGATTTTTCTGTAGCGGAGGATCTCCACGTCGCAAGAGAGCAGGTCATAGCCGACGAACTCACACTCGCCCTCTTTCAGTTGCACCCAGTCGCCCGTCTCCACAGCGGCGGCGTTGCGCGCGCGTTCCTTCTGCTTCTGCATCTCCTGGTTGAACTCAGTCTCGTTGACCGTCATGCCATTCTCGCGGAGGATCAGCTCCGTCAAGTCCAATGGGAAGCCGAAGGTGTCGTAGAGCGTGAAACCATCCTTGCCAGAGATTTCGGTCTTGCCCGCCGCCTTCGTGTCCGCCATCACCTTATCCAGCAAGCGGATACCCGTCTCCAAGGTGCGGAGGAAAGACTCCTCCTCCTCTTTGATCACCTTCTCGACAAGTGATTGTTGCGCGATCAGTTCAGGGTAAGCGTCGCCCATCGTGTCGATGAGGGCAGGAAGCAGTTTATACAAGAAAGCGGAACGTTGTCCGAGGAAGGTGTAACCGTAGCGTACGGCACGTCTCAAGATCCTTCGGATGACGTATCCAGCCTTTGCGTTAGAAGGTAATTGACCGTCAGTGATGGAGAAGGAGATCGTACGGATATGGTCCGCGATCACACGCATGGCGATGTCCGTCTCACGTTTCTTTCCATACTCACAGCCGCAGATGTTACCGATCGCCTTGAGGATCGGTTGGAAAACATCCGTGTCGTAGTTAGACTTCTTGCCCTGCAAAGCCATGCAGAGACGTTCGAAGCCCATACCCGTGTCCACATGCTTGGCAGGGAGCGGCTCCAGCGAGCCATCCGCCTTACGGTTGAACTGCATGAAGACATTGTTCCAGATCTCGATGACCTGCGGGTTGTCTTTGTTGACCAGCTCGACGCCCGGCACTTTCGCGCGCTCCGCGTCGTCACGTAGGTCGATATGGATTTCGGAGCAAGGACCGCACGGACCCGTGTCGCCCATCTCCCAGAAGTTATCATGTTTGTTACCGTTGATGATACGGTCTTTTGGCAAGAACTGCGCCCAGATCTCAGCGGCCTCGTCGTCCCTCTCGAGGTTATCCTCCTTGCTGCCCTCGAAGACCGTCGCATAGAGGCGGTTAGGGTCAATCTTCAGCACATCCACGAGGTATTCCCATGCCCAAGTGATCGCCTCCTTCTTGAAGTAGTCACCGAAGGACCAGTTGCCCAACATCTCGAACATGGTGTGGTGGTAGGTATCGAGGCCCACCTCCTCCAAATCGTTGTGCTTTCCGCTCACGCGGAGGCATTTCTGCGAGTCCGCAACACGCGGGTATTTACGGGGCGCATTGCCCAAAAATATGTCTTTGAATTGATTCATTCCCGCATTGGTGAACATCAATGTGGGGTCGTTTTTCACCACCATCGGTGCGGAAGGAACGATCGTGTGGCCTTTCGACGCGAAGAAGTCGGTGAACGATTTGCGGATTTCTTTTGCTGTTAACATATTTGTAATGAATATTGTTTTCAAACCCTTTGTTTGACCTGCTTTCAACGGTGAATTTTCAGTACCCACCATATTCAGTGTCGCGAAAGTAGCACATTTCCGACAAAAAAACTATCTTTGCCATCGCATTTTATTTAGGAAACTGTAACATGGCAAAGGCAAAATACCAGTTCAACCCCAAAACGTTATCGTTCGAGCGGGTTGACAACACTATACGACATTGGGCGAATTGGTTCTTGTCCCACTTGCTCACGGGTGTCTTGACGGGCTTGGCCTGCTTCCTCATATTCGCCCTTTTCATCGAGTCTCCGAGGGAGAAGAAACTGCGCAGCGAAAGGGAGCAGTTGGAGGCCCAATACGAATTGTTGAACGCCCAGTTGGACGAGGTGCAGAGCGTCCTGACGGATATCCAGCAGAGGGACGACAACCTCTACCGACTCATCGTGCAGGCGGACCCTGTCAGCAAGGGCATCCGCATGGGGTCCGACAACCAAAGCAAATACAAGGACCTGCGTTCCCGCACCAATTCGGAGATCGCGGCGAACACTTCCGCCACGATGGAACGCATCCGCAGGCAACTCTTCGTGCAGTCCACCTCCTTCGACGAGGTGGTGAACCTCGCCCGCAACAAGGAGGATATGCTGCTCTGCATCCCGGCCATCCAGCCAGTCATGAACAAAAACCTGAAACGTATGGCCTCCGGTTACGGCTACCGTATCGACCCTATCTATAAGACCCCTAAGTTCCATGCCGGCATGGACTTCTCCGGCGAGATCGGCACCAACATCTTCGCAACGGGTAAGGGTGTCATCGATTTCCGTGGATGGATGCAGGGCTACGGTAACGTGGTGATCGTGGACCATGGATACGGCTACAAAACACTTTACGGACACTTGAATAGTTTCGTGAGCAACCTGAAGGTGGGCTCGCCTGTCGTTCGTGGCCAGGTCATCGCTTACATGGGTAACACGGGTAAGTCCACGGGTCCGCACGTGCACTACGAGGTGCGCTACAAGGGTAAGGTGGTGGACCCTCGTAACTACTACTACATGGACCTCTCGCCTAAGCAATATGACGAGATGATTCAGATCGTCTCCAACAACGGAAACATTTTCGACTAATCCATGGGAAACCTCGACGAAGATAAGAGATATTACAAGATCAGCGAGGTGGCGGAAATGCTGGGTCTTGAGACTTCCACCCTCCGTTATTGGGAGGGCGAGTTCTCCATTCTCTCCCCTCGCAGAGGAAACAAGGGAAGCCGTCTCTATACGGACGAGGACATCGAAAATGCTCGCATGGTGCAGTACCTGCTGAAGCAACGCAACCTAACCATCAAAGGAGCTCAGAAGGTGTTGGAGGAAGACAAAGACCATGTGAAAAGGGTCTTTGAGACGATAAAACGGTTGGAGGACATCCGGGAGGAGGTCAGAAAACTGAAGTGTGAATTCGGCACCGCCCTGAAGAAAACCATTACGATAGAGGAGCTATGATTGGATTGACCGAAATACTGGAAAACATCGGAACGTTCGCCTTTGCCATCAGTGGTATCCGCCTCGCCGCGAAGAAGGATTTTGACCTCTTCGGAGCCTACGTGGTGGGACTGGTGACCGCCATCGGGGGTGGTACCATCCGCGACCTCTGCATCGGGGAGACCCCCTTCTGGATGTTGAACGCCAACTACCTGATCTGGTCCGGCGTAGCGCTCCTTTTCGTCATCCTCTTCCGCAAATACCTCATCCATTTGAATATCACCTTCTTCATCTTCGATACCATCGGATTGGCGCTCTTCACGGTGGTGGGCATAGAGAAGACATTGGGTGCGGGATATGACTTCTGGGTAGCGATCGTGATGGGCTGCATCACGGGAGCGGCGGGAGGAGTCTTCCGGGACATCTTCATCAACGAGATTCCGCTGATTTTCAGGAAAGAAATCTATGCAATTGCTTGTATTATAGGTGGTTTTGTCTATTATTTCTGCCATCTGATAGGGGTGGATAATTCATGGTCGCAGATCTTCTGCGCTTTCAGTGTCGCCGCCGCCAGGATCATCGCCGTGCGCTTCCGCATCGGTCTGCCTCACATCAAGGGAGAGCAGGAATAATACCCCCACACTCCCATCTTCCACAGACCACAACCTGCCGTGTTTCTTAACGCTTATTTTTTAATTCTTAATTTTTAACTATTATATGGTTTGAATCTCGAAAATTATTGCTAAATTTACCACGTTTTTAACGCTTAAAAAATTATTGAAATGAGAAAACTATTTACATTATCAGCGGCTATGCTTTTCGCGACTGGTTGTTTTGCGCAATACAGTTTGTCATATAAAGCTAATCAGCTTCGTATTGGCGACTATCGAAATATGAAGCAAATCGAGTACAAGGAGCAGGGAGAGGCCGGTGCTAACCAATACTGGGACTTCTCAAAGGCTAAGATACTCAAGGATATGTACATCGATCAGCAGGAAGACCTCAACGCTGTGGCAGAGCAAGGCTACAGACTCAGCTGCGACGAGGGTGGAACAAAGCATACTTTGTTCGAGATCACCAAGTCGGAGAAGAGGTACTACGGTATGGTCACTCCTGGTGCTAAAATCGATTTCAAGGAGCCTATCGTGGATTTGATGTTCCCTCTATCTTACCAAGATTCGAAGGTGGGCATTATGGATGGTGTCTATACACCAAACAACGGCGATCCTTCCTTCATCGAGGGTAACTACATCACCAAAGCCGATGCGTGGGGTACGCTCGTGTTGCCTGATGGAAACACTTACCGCAACGTATTGCGTGTGAAGGTGACGAAGACCTACAAGCAGACATTCGGCAAGACTACTTACAACATCCGTTCAGTTCGTTACCAATATTTCGCAGAGGGCGCACGTTATCCGGTGCTCATCGTAGTGGAGAGCGAAAGCTCAACTGATACGGGCTGCAAGTGTGGTGGCAAATATGCCGAGATGTTCATGGAGACTCCTGCCGTTTATGAGAACGACGCTGTGAAGTCCGCCGCTCCTGGCCGTGACGATTTCGAATACACAGCAGACTTCAACTACTTGGCTTCTCCAAACCCATTCTCAGAGAGCATCAACTTGGCTTTCACAATGGGTGCTGACGCTAAGGTGACGGTTGACATCCTCGACTTGAATGGTCGTTTGTTGTCTACCTTCATGAGCGAGCAGTTGACCGCTGGTCAATACAGCTACACGTTCAACGCTTCCTCTTTGACTCCTGGACAATATGCTTTGCGCATCCAAGTGGGTGACAAGACATACACCAACGTAATGTTGAAGGGTGAATAAATAGCACATTAAGGTGTCTCCTCGGATTCACCTTGATACAAGGAATGATTCCCGCTCTGTGTTCAGGGCGGGAATCTTTTTTACGGACATCCTATGGCTGACCGAGTTTTCCCATGAATCATAAAAGCGAAGCCTTATTCCTTGACAGGTTACAGGCGACTATCGTTCTTAATTGTTAATACTCAGCCATTCCTGTATAATTTTATATGCGTTTTTTCTGCGCGTTACCATTATATGTGAAAAAATGTTTATATTTGCCCCGTAATTGTTAGAATACTAAAATGGGTTTATTACAAGAGAAATTATCCAAGTACACCGAGCCGCAGAAGGTTAAAGCATTGGGTGTATACCCTTACTTCAGAGAGATAGAGAGTGAACAAGATACCGAAGTTATCATGAACGGTAGAAAAGTGTTGATGTTCGGTTCAAACAGCTATCTTGGCTTAACCAATCATCCTAAAATAAAAGAGGCCGCTATTGAAGCGACTAAAAAATATGGTTCTGGTTGTGCGGGTTCTCGATTTTTGAACGGCACATTGGACATACATGTGGAGTTGGAAAGAAAGTTGGCGGAGTTCGTCGGAAAAGAGGAAGCGTTGATTTTCTCCGCTGGATTTAACGTGAATATGGGCGTTGTCTCTATGTTGACTGGCCGCGAGGATTATCTGTTGTTCGACGAGTTGGATCACGCCTCCATCATGGCAGGTAAGCAAATGTCCTTCTCCAAGGCTTTGAAATTCAAGCACAACGACATGGAGTCACTCGAGAAGAAACTTCAGATGTGCGAGCCGGACAAAATCAAGATGATTGTTGTGGACGGTGTCTTCAGTATGGAAGGCGATGTGGCCAAACTACCGGAGATTGTCGCTCTCTCAAAGAAATATAACGCAAACATCTATGTCGATGAGGCGCACAGTTTGGGTGTCTTCGGCAAACAGGGTCGTGGCGTGTGCGACCATTTCGGTCTGACAAAGGACGTGGATGTCATCATGGGTACATTCAGTAAGTCCCTCGCATCTATCGGTGGTTTCTGTGCCGCAGATTCATGCGTGATCAATTTCCTCCGTCACAATGCGAGACCATATATCTTCAGTGCGAGCATCACACCGGCCGCTACGGCTTCCGTGTTGGCTGCGCTCGAGATCATGAAGAACGAGCCGGAGCGTATGGATCACCTCTGGAAAATCACGAAGATGGCTTTGGACGGATTCAGAAGCCTGGGATTCGAGATCGGTCACACCGAAACACCTATCATCCCTCTCTTCATCCGTGACAACGAGAAGACATTCTTGTTCACTAAGCTCCTCTTCGAAGACGGTATTTTCGTGAACCCTGTGGTGAGCCCTGCGGTTCCATCCAACGACACACTGATCCGTTTCTCCCTGATGGCTACCCACACAGAAGAGCAGGTTGCCATAGCGTTGGAGAAGATCGGAAAAGTAGGAAAGAAACTGGGTGTGATTGCCTAAGGCACTCTCCCCTTTCACATAATTGTCACCCCATACGTGTACATTCACGTAGGGGTGCTTTTTCAAATATAAGCATCTTAAGCATATGAATTATTGGTTTGAATGTAAAGTCTGCTACAATAAGCTGGACGATTCCGGAAAGAACAAAAAAATGTCTGACATCTACTTGGTGGATGCCCTTTCCTTCACAGAGGCTGAGAAACGTGTGAACGAAGAGGTTTCCCTCTTTTCGAGCGCATACGAGAACGGATTGTTCACCATCGAGGGTATCAAACACGTCAAGATCGGAGAGATATTTGGAGAAGACATCGAGTGTGAGAAGTGGTTCAAATGCAAGGTGAACTTCATCACTGTGGATGAGGTTTCCGCCAAGGAGAAGAAGATCTCCAGCGTGATGCTTGTACACGCGGACGATATGCAAGAGGCTTTCAAGAACCTGAAAGAGGGTCTTAAGGACTCCATATCGGACAGCGACATCGTCAGCATGACGGAGACTGCCATCGCGGACATCTTCCATTACAGCGCGCCAGCGTGATAAACTAACATGAAAAAAGGAGGGCATCATGTCATCCATTGCCGATAGAATCAAGGAAATCAACGCATCCCTTCCACAAGGGACGAGATTGGTGGCTGTTTCTAAGTTCCATCCTGCCGAGGCTGTGCAAGAGGCGTACGACGCAGGACATCGCCTGTTCGGAGAGAATAAGGTGCAGGAGCTGGTCGCCAAAAAAGAGCTATTGCCTTCCGATATTTCCTGGCACTTCATCGGTCATTTGCAGACCAATAAGGTGAAGATGATCGTGCCCTTCGTCGCTTTGATCCATAGCGTCGACACGGAGCACCTGCTGAAGGAGATCAACAAGCAGGCTGCCGCCTGTGGTAGGACGGTCGAGTGCCTCCTAGAGGTGCACGTCGCACGGGAGGAGACAAAGTTCGGCTTCTCCCCTGAGGAGGTCCGCACTCTCTTCGCCAACGGCGCCTACAAGGCGTATGAGCACGTGAAGATCGTGGGCATCATGGGCATGGCCTCCCACGTGGACGATGAGGGAGAAATCCGCAAGGAGTTCCATGCGCTGAAAACGTTGTTCGATGAAGTGAAAAACAATTATGCCCCTGAGTTCCGTGAACTCTCCATGGGCATGTCTGGCGACTACCACATCGCCGTGGAGGAGGGTAGTACCCTCGTGCGCATCGGCACATATATTTTCGGGGAACGATTGTACGTCTAAACAGGTGTGTTAAATCTTCTCCACCTTCTCAAGTGGAAGCC
The DNA here is from genome assembly GCA_045226255.1 of Paludibacteraceae bacterium. GTDB lineage: Bacteria > Bacteroidota > Bacteroidia > Bacteroidales > Paludibacteraceae > UBA1181. Next base: position 36,908 of record JBGVCG010000012.1, read on the forward strand.
CACTCAGATCCGCTACCGTTTGTTTGTCAAATCCTTTCGCCAGCATTTTCCTGGCCATCTCCAACGCTTTGGCTTGGGCACCTTCCTCTCTGCCTTTCTCTAACCCTTTCGCCAATCCAATCGCTTCGCCTTCGTCACGGCCCTCTTTCTTGTAGGTCTCGATGGTGTCGTTCTGAGACATGATGGCGTCCACGTGGGCGAAATACTCCTTGCGGTCCTTCTCGCTCATGGTGGCGATGCGGAGCTTCTCTTCCGCCTCCTTGAGGCCCGGCGTGGTGGTGTTCTCCTTGATCTTCCCGTTTTTCAGGAAGTCCAGCCACTCCTCGATAGGCGTCTTGGCCACCTCGTTGAATTGGTTCACACGGATGAGGTAGTACTCCGGAAATATGTTCTTCCCGACAGCCGCCATCTCCTTGTCGAAGTACTCCTTCTCCCTTTTGTTGACTTCCAGCACGTCCTTCTGGAACACCCCCTTGAAGGTGGTCGTGCCGTGGTAGAGGAAGTCCTTGCCGGTGCCCAGATCGAAATAGAGGATGTTGATGGAGTAGACCTTCTTCACGTTCTTGTAGGACTCGCCCAAGCGGATGTGCTCGGTGATGGCCTTGCTCGTTCCGTAGAGGATGCGTTGCATGAAGTAGAGGTCGCGCGTGAGCTGCACCTCCACGATGAAGAGCTCGCCGTCGTCCGCCTTGACCATCATATCCACCCGGTTGAACTTGTCGTCGAGTGTCTGCTGGTTGCTCTCGCTCTCCAACACCTCCACAATCTCCACCTTCCTGCCTAACAGTACGGTGAAGAGACCCTCGAGGATGCCGAAGTTAGCCTTGTCGCGCAACAGCCGCTTGATCGCCCAGTCGAAACGTATGTAGTCGGTGTCTCTCATCTTTTGAAACATTTTATCACCGCAAAGGTAATTGTTTTTATATAAGTTCCAAAGATTTTAATATAAAAATGCGATATAAATACACAAATAAATATATTTAAGGGATAAGAGAAAATGATAAATACTCAATTAAAAAAGCGATAAACGATGGGAAATCCGCCTAAGAGTTGATATATTTGTATAAATGCCTGATAAACCCGTTCGTTTTCCGCTGTGGTTGCATGGTAGGGGTATTCGTCCGAAAAAGTTAGGTAGAGAGAGATGAAAAGTAATGTCTAATAACGCTTTTTAAGCGCTGAAAATTTAAATGCATGAAGGGTTTTTTCTATTCTCAAAGAGAGGTCAGCAAAATAGAGGCTTATATCGAAAAGGAATTCGGTGAGTATCAAACCGTCATACACGAAATCGTTTCGCCTGACATACACGTTGACATCGCGGTCGTTCCGCCGACAGACGACCAGCCATACTACAAATTGGTGACATTCGGTGCGGGCGCATTTAAGATGAATGTTCCCCGCGAGTTCGGGAGACGTAAGCTTGAGCGGGCGGAGTATGTGATTTTCCTTCCGAAGGATTGGGATATACATTCGGATAAGGAGGAAGATTATTGGCCGATAAGATACCTGAAGGTAATGGCCCGTTTGCCAATCGAATGTGACACGTGGCTTGGGTTCGGCCATTCATTGTCGGCGGACGAAGAGGGCAAGCCTGTAGCGGAGAACACAAAGTTCAATAGTTTTTTGCTCCTCCACTCTGTCGGCAAAGAGAACCAAGTCGTCGAGCCTATGCGGTTGGGTTTGTTCAGTCGAGTGAATTTTTACCAGCTCTATCCATTGTACCAAGAAGAGCTCGATTATAAACTAGAACACTCGACGGCAGGGTTGTTCGAGAAAATCGATGATGATGATCTGGATTTTGTCGTAAATATAAATAGAAGAAACTTCTGTCTATAAAAATATATCCCTTCTGTTCATAGCTTAAATTGACATGGATAGGGTGACTTTTATGGCCCACCATTCCTTCTCGACGATTCGTCGGGCAGAGATGGTGGGCTATGTTTGTGCATGCGTCCGAGGAGGTGTATAGGCAATTATTGACCCAAAACAAGAAAACTTTTTTGTTCCCATTTCGTTTTCTATCTAATAGATTTACAATTCATTAGTATCTTTTTTTACATTTTGTGCACAAAAAATTGTGGGGTGTGCAAATTTGTAGTACTTTTGCACAGTTTTAACCAAAGTGAGTATTTATGGCAAATAACTTTGTGCGCCAATTTGAGCGTTCGATCACAGAGTTCTGGGATCTGAAAGCGATGACTGATTACGTCGCTAAAACAACGTTCACTTACAGTCAAGTTGGAGAGGAAGTTGCGAAACTACACATCCTATTTGACGAGTTACATGTCCAGAAGAATGATAAGATAGCCTTAGTGGGTAGGAACACTCCCCAATGGGCGATCACGTTCCTCTCCGCAGTCACATACGGAGCCATCGTGGTACCAATTCTTCAGGATTTCCATCCGAATGATGTGCAACACATCATCAACCACTCGGAATCGAAGCTGATATTCCTGAGCGACAACCAATGGGAGGATTTGGATGAGAGCAAGTTCCATTCAGTCCGTGGGGTATTCTCCATTTCAGACTTCCGTTGTCTGTACCAAGGTCCGGGCGAGACCATCCAGATGACGATGAAGCAGTTGGCCAACAAGTTCAAAGAGCGCTATCCGAACGGTTTACAGAAAGAGGATGTGCACTACTGCGACAAGGATGACCACGAAGTGGCGGTGATCAACTACACCTCAGGTACGACAGGCTACAGCAAGGGCGTAATGCTCACGGGCGACAACCTGAGCAGCAACATGGAGTATGCGGCGACGACCAATCTGGTCGGCAAGGGCTACGAGATCCTTACCTTCCTGCCGCTGGCTCACGCTTACGGTTGCGCGTTCGACTTCCTCTCACAGTTCGTGAAGGGAGCGCACATCACCTTCCTCAACAGGATTCCAAGTCCTAAGATCTTGCTGAAGGCGATGGAGGAGGTGAAGCCTACGGTTATCTTTAGCGTACCGCTTATCCTCGAGAAGATATACAAGAACAACGTATTGCCGAAGTTGAACAAGACTTCCATGAAGCTGGCGATGAGCATTCCTATCCTTTCGGGTAAGATCCACTCTGAGATCAAGAATGCCCTCGTGAAGACATTCGGTGGCGAATTCATAGAGCTCGTCATCGGAGGCGCGGCGCTCAACAAGGAAGTGGAGGAGTTCCTCCTGAAGATCGGCTTCCCATTCTCCGTAGGCTACGGCATGACGGAGTGCGGACCGCTCATCAGCTTGAACAGACGTGGCAAATATGTTCCGAACTCTGTGGGTACCGTTGTGAACGATATGGAGGTCCGCATCGACTCATCCGACCCTGAGAATATCCCTGGTGAGATCCAAGTGAAGGGTAGAAACGTGATGAAGGGCTATTACAAGAACGAGGAAGCCACCGCCAACGCATTCACGGAGGATGGTTGGATGCGCACAGGCGACGTCGGTATAATGGACAAGAACGGATACGTATTCATCAAGGGACGTTCCAAAACGATGATCTTGGGTGCGAGCGGACAGAACATCTACCCTGAGCAGATAGAGGCGAAACTGAACAACTTGCCATTCGTTTCCGAGTGCATCGTCGTTCAACGCTCAGAGAAGATTGTCGCACTGGTTTATCCTGACTTCGCATCGATGGACGAGATGGGCATCCAACGCGCCGATTTGGACGCTATCATGGACGAACAACGCAAGAAGGTGAACGAGCAACTCGCCGCCTACGAACGTCTGTCTGCCATCATCATTCACCCTACCGAGTTTGAAAAGACTCCTAAGAAATCTATTAAGAGATATCTTTACGAAAATTAATGCATAAAGGTGGGCTTCCATAGCCCACCTTTATTTCGTTTACAGACATATTTACGTGTGATGGGCATCCACTATTTTGTGGACGCTTCTAACCTTATTGTTCAATCATATAGACAAAACAAAAAAGACAATGCGTTATTACAAAGGAATTTACAATCAGTTGTTGGAAAAATCTATGCGGGATAACTGGGATTTGCCAGCATTAACCAACTACGTCACTGGGGAAACCTACTGTTACAAAGATTTGGCTTCCGCGATCGCGGAAATCCACATCCTTTTCGAGGAGGTGGGCATCCGTCCGAATGATAAAATTGCGGTTGTGGGAAAGAATACGCCGGAGTGGGCGGTGGTTTTCCTTGCCACAATATCTTACGGTGCGATCATCGTCCCAATTTTGCAGAATTTCCCTGTGGATGATATCCACCACATCGTGAACCATTCCGAGTCCAAGCTTCTCTTCATTAGCGACAACCTGAAGGATCAGGTGCAGGAGGAGAACATCAAACGGGTGAAGTGCATCTACTGCTACAATGAGAAGTATTGCCTCTATACAAGCTATAAGTCTTCGGTTCCTCAAAAGATACAGGAGCTGAGGGAGATGCTGAAGGTGAAATACCCGAACGGTGTGCAGAAAGAGGACATCAAATATGCGGAGAGAAAGAGCGACGACGTGTTCGCCATCAACTATACCTCTGGCACGACCGGCTTCAGCAAGGGGGTTGTCCAAACGGTCGACAACATCGTCGGCAACATAGGCTTTGTCAAGGAGATGGGTTTAGCCAAACCTGGCAACAAGATTCTCACCTTCCTGCCACTCGCCCATGCGTACGGGTGCACATTGGACTTCCTTTCACAGATCGTGAACGGTGGTCACATCACCTTCCTCATCAAGCTTCCTGCCCCTAACGTGTTGATCAAGGCGTTCGATGCCGTACGTCCGAGCGTGATCTTCACGGTGCCATTGGTGGTGGAGAAGATCTACCGTTCCGTGGCTGAGCCTATCCTGACGAAGCATGCGGCGGAGATGACGGAGGAGCAGATGGAGCAAAGCATCTATCCGAACGTGCGCAACAAACTGATCCAACTCTTCGGAGGAGAATTCAGCCAGGTCATCATCGGTGGCGCACCGCTCAATGCGGACATCGAGCAGGGCCTCAAGAAACTGAAGTTCCCGTTCGCTGTGGGCTACGGTATGACGGAGTGCGCTCCGCTCATCAGCTTCATCGGCATGGAGAAGTTCATCACGAAATCGGTCGGTGTAGTCATTCCTAACATGGAGGTGAAGATCGCCTCCTCAGACCAAGAAAAAATCGCGGGCGAAATCCTTGTCAGGGGCCAGAACGTCATGAGGGGCTACTACAAGGATGAGGAGAACACCGCTAAGGTTATCGAACCAGACGGCTGGATGCATACGGGCGATATCGGAACGTTGGACAAGGGCAACAACCTCTTCATCAAGGGTCGTTGCAAGACGATGATCCTGGGTCCTTCCGGTCAGAACATCTATCCGGAGGCGCTGGAGGCCAAGCTGAACAATATGCCTTTCGTTTCTGAGTGTCTCGTGATAAAGGGTGAGGAGAAACTGGTGGCTTTGGTTTATCCGGACATCAACGCAATGGATGAACTCGGCATGGACCACAAGGAGCTGGAGACCATCATGGAGGACAATCGTAAAAAATATAACAAGATGGTTGCCAACTACGAGCAGATCTCGGAAATCCGTCTCTATCCGAACGAGTTCGAGAAGACTCCTAAGAAGAATATCAAACGCTATCTCTATGAGAGTCAGAAGGGTAAGTAAGATGTGACTGAAGATTGAAGGGACGGGGCATCACGTGCGGATGTCCCGTCTTTTTTTGCTTTTCTCCGCCTGATTTTTTATCTTTGTTATCAATGTGTGACCAATTTCTAATACGGTTAATTATGAAGAATGAAGGTAAAGTATATGATTGTGTCAAGGAAATAGCCGAAAAACAATTCGACAAGAAGGAGAAAATCAGCCGCTCGGACGTGGCATTCATCCTGAAAGACAAGTATCATGTGGAGTGTGCGGACGGTTCCGAATTGTCCAGGCTGGTTTATCAAGCCTACATGCATTTCGGGAAACCGGAGTCTATCCGCTGGTCTATCATGAGCAACGACGGCAGCGTGAGTGTTGTGGAGCAATATGAACTGAACGCTTGTTTGGCGGAGGATGAGAAGGACTCCGCAATCTCCCTCGTGGAAAAACATCTGGAGGAGACAAAAGATCTATTGTCCGATGCGAAACAGGAGATGCAGGATGTGTTGATGATCGAGCTGAGCAAGGACCTGGTGACGCTCCATAAATGGCTGGAGGGCACAAGTGGTGTCAATGAAGTGAAGGCTAAGAGCCTCTCCCTCATGCAGAACTACGGAAAGATGGTCGCTTCCTACTCCAATGCGGAGAAGAGCGTGCGCAACGATATCCATGACTTTGCCGAACTGCGCTCGTCCGTCAATTCCACCTTCCTGCAATATGCGAACGCCTTGGTGGACATCTTCGGAGACTCCATCAAAGTGGTGGCGCCTCAACTCTTCGACTTCGATCAGGTGCGCTATCTGGATGTCACCGCCATGCAGGAACGCAAACGGCTGGAGTTTGACAAACTGGATGAGAACTGTACATTGCTTTTGGGGGAGATAGCTTCCCATTATAATCAGACGGTGAGCCAAATGCCGAAATGGTTGGCTGTGGGCAACAAGGTGGGCTCGAAAGTGGGGGTCTACGGCTCGCTTGCCGTGGGTGTCGTCACCTACCTGAACCACTGGCTTGATGCACAGGAGAAGACGCTGCGGGTACGTGATGAGTACGTGCAGTTCGAGAATGGTGTGAAGAAGGACCGCCAGCAGATCAGCGGCGATATGATGAGGCTCGCCACCATCCACAAGGTGCTGAACGACCTCTACATTCCTCGGGCGGCGCTCTTCGTCAGACGAGGCGATGAGGTACTCTCCGACAGCCTGAAACAGTTGCTCGCAAGCGTCTACACGGGCGAAGCCCTACCGTTGAAGGAGGAGCGTGACCGCCTGATGAACCGTGTGAGGGAACTGGAGAGGAGCATCAACGACCATAGCGAGAACATCTCCCTGTTCGATGCCCAACTTGTGGAGATGAAGGGCATGTTGGATGCCCAGAAATCTAAATACGAAGAGGCTCTGAGCCGCAAGCCGGAAGCGCCGGGACTGCTCTCCAAACTGCTCACCTTCGGTGTCGCGCAACGCAAGTATGGCAGGCGATTGCTGGAGTGGGACGAGCAGGACGGACAGTTGGTCAACGCCTACCAAGACACCCTGATGGATGTGGAGGAAGGCACGGAAGACCGCAACTCGCACAACGCTCAATTGGAGGAGGACAAGCAGGAGTATGAGTCTTGCAAGAAACGGATAGCGGAACTGAACCGCCTCATCGCGGAGAAACTGAAAAGCTCCCCGCAGCAGAAGGCGGAGGCGCTGAAACACCTGAAAGGCCTATTGTCGTTGCTCCACACCGGAAAGTCTGTCGTGGAGAGCAAATTGGACGACAGTCTGCTGAACGTCTATGTTCCCCCTACCAAGGAGGAGGCGGTCTCTCTGCCAAGCGACATCGAACAGAACCTGCACGAGTTTGTCGGGCAAGTTTGTAGTGAGATCAAGGCGAACGGTGGCGAGGTGACGGAGTCCATCCTTCGTGAGTTCGGGCTCACCGGTGCCGAAAGTGCGGCAGCCGTCGGACAAGCCATGTCTTCCGCTGTGGATAGAGCCTCCGATCTGTTGAAGAACTGGAGCTACCTGCAGACCGAGCAGATGAAGGCGCAATTGACCGACGCCGTTTACAACGAAGAGATGAAACGTCTCAAGGAGTCCTTCCAATCCACCTTGTCGGAGATCGACCAGAAGAACACTCTCCTCGTGGAGGTGCTGAAGCGGGCCAACACAACGGCCGACAAGGAAGAGTTGCGCAAGGCGTTGACCGAGTTGGCGGATATCCCTGCGGAGAAACTGACGGAGGCCGATTTCGAAGATATATTATCGGGAAAAAAGAAACTGGAGATTTAGCATGTCCAACGATAGAAGGTCCAAGACTAGGGAGAAGTTCGGCTTCGAATCCGACAAGGAGATCGAACGCCTGAAGCGCACGAAGGAGAAAGCCGAGGCGGTGCGTGACAAGCGGTTGGAATATCGTCGTCGCATCGAGGAGAATAAACTCTACAAGACATTGATCGGCGGGGCGATAGGATTCGATATCTTGGATGCTGTGCTAGGCTTCGTCGAGGAGGTGGGTGACCTCTTCTCGGGATTGTTCGGCCTCCTGTATATTTACCTCAGCGCCGTGGTGGTCCGCTCTTTCCGCCTGACGTTGGCGGTGCTTTGTGTGTCGTTGGTCGACCTCCTCTTGGGAATGATCCCCGTGGCGGGAACGCTGATAGATGTGGTTTTCTGCGGAAGCTATATCAACCGCATGATGATCAAGGGATTTGTGGAGGATGATGCGAAGACAAAGCGCAGGGTGAACCTAATCGCCTCTGCGGGCTTCCTCGTCGTCTTTGGACTGGCTTGGTTGGTCAAGACTTTGCTGGGAAATATCTTTGGATGAAAAATGAGGGACGAATCGTTAAGAGCCCCTGAGACTCCATCGATCGAACAATTTTTAATTCTTAACTCTTAATTCTTAATTCAGGAAGGGACAACCTGCCCTAAAAATCACTATCTTTGGGGGATTTTTTACGAGAGTAACAATAACAGATATAGATTATGTCAGAATTAAACATTGATTGGGCGAATCTTAAGTTCGGTTACATGCCGACGGATTACAATGTGCGTTGTTATTTCAGAAACGGCGCATGGGGAGAGATAGAAGTAAGTTCGGAAGAGAACATCAACATCCACATGGCGGCTACGTGCCTCCACTACGGTCAAGAGGCTTTCGAGGGATTGAAGGCATACCGTTGCAAGGATGGTAAGATCCGTATCTTCCGTATGGAAGCCAATGCGGAGCGTTTGCAGTCAACCTGCCGCGGCATCTTGATGCCGGAGCTTTCCACTGAGAAGTTCTGCGAGATGGTCAAGAAGGTCGTGAAGTTGAACGAGCGTTTCATCCCTCCATACGAGAGCGGCGCATCCCTCTACATCCGTCCGTTGTTGATCGGAACAGGCGCACAGGTAGGTGTTCATCCAGCAAATGAATATCTCTTCGTCATATTCGTAACGCCAGTTGGCCCATACTTCAAGGGTGGATTCTTCGCCAACCCATACGTAGTCATCCGCGAGTACGACCGCTCCGCACCGCTCGGTACGGGTATCTACAAGGTGGGTGGTAACTACGCTGCCAGCCTCTTGGCTAACAAGAAGGCCCACGACTTGGGTTACGCTTGCGAGTTCTATTTGGACGCTAAGGAGAAGAAGTATATCGACGAGGCGGGTGCCGCTAATTTCTTCGGTATCAAGAACAATACGTATATCACGCCTAAATCCACTTCCATCCTTCCATCCATCACGAACAAGAGCTTGATGCAGTTGGCTGAGGACCTTGGTTTGAAGGTGGAGAGACGTCAGATTCCTATCGAGGAGTTGGAGACGATGGAAGAGGCTGGTGCATGCGGTACGGCTGCTGTGATCAGCCCAATCTCTAAGATCGATGATTTGGAGATGAACAAGTCATACGTGATCTCTAAGGATGGCAAGCCAGGCCCTATCAGCAAGAAGTTGTATGATAAGCTCCGTGGCATCCAATACGGCGAGGAGCCAGATGTACACGGCTGGGTAACGGTTTTGGATTAATCATTTTAGCATGCAATACGAAAGGCGCTTGCGGAGACGTGAGCGCCTTTTTAAATCATAAGCTGAGACGAATGGAGCAAGGAAAAGAAAAAACGCAGAGCAGACTGCCCGTAGGCACCTATGTGATCCTAGGGGTGCTTTTCGCATACGCTTTGTAGGTAAGCACGTCCGCAGGGGGACTCTCCCAATTGGTGCTGTTATCAATCGCCCTGTCCCACATACTGACGGCACTCAAACAGAAAGCGGGATTAATCCTTTTTGCCGCCGCAGTGGGTATCCTTACGATTGTGATGACACTTTCCATGATCTCTCATGCAGTGCAGTTTCATGAAGGTCCGTTTCTTATTTGGAACTTATTGGATTTAGTGCTGCAAGGTGTTGTGCTATTCATCGCCATGATCATAAGGAAGGACGGAGTCACCGCTTTCCGCATGATATGGGGAAAGAAAAGCGACCATTTAGCGCAGGAATAGGAAAGCCACGCCAAGAGGGGACCCTAGTTCGCACACATCCCTTTCGGAGAAACTTCCCTTATTTCAAATTCAGTTTAGTGCCGTAATCAGTGAATATGTCCCACATTTCCTGACCTTTGGAAACAAAGAATTTGTAGATGTGTTGTTTATCATTTTCATCGAGATAGCTCAATTGACTGTCAGTATATACACGGCATATCACCTTATCATCCATGCGTTGCCAAACCAATCCAGGAAGTTTTGCGTCAATCTCTGCTTTATTGCCCTCCAATTTGTCGAAGATCTCTTTGCTCTTTAATTGGTCGCCAGCGTCAATGTAGAGTTCAACACGGCAACTGTCCTTGTTGATGCAGACATTAATAGAACCTCCGGCAATAGTTTCCATCCGCTTGCCTATCTTGTTGTCTGTAACAGCAGAAGAGAAGGAAAAGAGCAAACATTTTTGCTTGTTGTAGTTTATAAACTCACTCCAGAACTGTAGACGATTGTCATGTCGTTTTTTGGTAGCCTCGGAAGCCGCCAAATTAGCTCGTTCCTTATCTGCCATTTTGATTTGATAATCCTCCGCATCTGGCATGAACTGGTCAAAATTGATTACAACCTGATTTCCAATCTTATACGGAGTCACCTTTACGCACTTTATGCGCAGGTTGAAATTTTGCAACCAAAGTACAGACGAAGTCACTTCTTTCTGGAAATTGGCCGCCACCAGAATGATGCGTTGGCTATTATTACTTTTATTGAGCCCCACATCTTCAATGTCTTTGCCATCGAAAAAATCCGACAAGATTTCATGCGCAGGAGACTGATTCCCAATAGAATATAGGTATTTCTGAAAGATATCCACAATCTGTTGTTGGTTTAAGGTAGAGCAATAGGACGCATATTTAATCGCTTGCAAAGTAACATCCTTCCCTGAATCGTCGAGCTTATTTTCTATGATTACAAGGTTGCCGTTTTTATCCAAAGCGAGCAAGTCAAGGCGTTCCCTCGTATCCGCGAATCCATCGAACTCTTTTTGGATGATAAGCAATGGCTCGCCTAATAATTCTGGCTTATCTGCTATCCACTCTTGAAGGTCTTGTCGTTCCTTCAGGTTAAGCGACTTAAACTTGCACTCTTCTGCCTTAATCAGGCGTTTTGTCTTTGGGTCAAGAATATACATATGTTCTAATTAATAAAAACGATGGATTATAGTACAACACTATCAAGTGTAAAGTTATATTCTTTTCAAAACATATCAAAGACGCTTCCTGTTTTTTCATAGGGCCATCAAAAAAGGGGACGGATGATTATTCGTCAGGTTTTCACCTCCGTCATAAATCCGTCCCCTATAAGGTTACACGTTGTATCGACAAACGATAGGGCATCACCCTACTTCGCCTTCTTTGCAGTGCTCTTGGCACTCTTTGTGGTCTTCTTAGCCGTGCTCTTCTTCGCGGTGCTCTTTTTCTCCGCCGTCTCCGCCTTAGCTGCAGTGCTCTTGGCGGCCGCGCGGGATCTTCTGGCTGGCTTCTTCTCGCCCTGCTCCTTGATGAGCTTCTGGCACTCCTCCACGGTCAAATCCGCAGGGACAGCGCTCTTAGGAATCTTGTAGTTCGCCCCGTTGTAGGCGATGTATGGTCCGAAACGGCCGTTGCATATCTCGATGCCCTCTGCCTCGAACACTTTGATGAACTTATTACGCTCCTGTTCCCTCTTCTCCTCGATGAGCTCGATGGCGCGCTCCGGCGTGATGTCCAACGGATCATCCGTCTTCTTCAGGGATACATACTTGCCGTCGTGCTTCACGTAGGCGCCAAAGCGTCCCACGCCCACACTCATCACCTTTCCCTCGTACTCGCCCAAGTCGCGCGGCAGCTTGAAGAGCTCCAGCGCCTCCTCCAGCGTGATGGTCTCGATGGACTGGTTTTTCCTGAGGGAAGCGAAACGAGGCTTCTCCTCATCCTCCGCCGTGCCGATCTGCACGATTGGTCCGAAACGTCCGATCTTAGCTGATACCGGCTTACCGGAGACTGGGTCGTTGCCCAAAATGCGTTCGCCCACCTTGTGCTCCGACATCTTGCCGGAATCCTCCACCATCGGGTGGAAATGTTTATAGAACTTATCGATCGTCGTTGTCCATTGAGCGCTTCCCTCCGCCACGTCGTCGAACTCCTTCTCTACGTTCGCGGTGAAGTTATACTCCATGATGTCAGGGAAATACTCGATAAGGAAATCGTTCACCACGATTCCAGTGTCTGTCGGGAAGAGTTTAGAGCGTTCGGTGCCATACACCTCCGTCTCCGTCTTCTCCGTTATTTTTCCGCCTTGCAGCGTGATGGTCTCATACGACCTGGACTCACCCTCCTTGTCACCCTTCTCCACGTAGCCTCTGGCTTGGATGGTGGAGATGGTCGGTGCGTAGGTGGAAGGACGTCCGATGCCCAACTCCTCAAGCTTACGCACGAGGCTCGCCTCCGTGTAGCGTGGCGGGCGTTGGGAGAAACGTTCCACAGCCTTGGCCGACTGACATTCCAGCGGCGTGCCCGTCTTCAGGTCAGGCAGCAAAGCGCCCTCGGTCTGGTCCGTGTCATCGTCTGACGACTCCATGTATACCTTCAGGAATCCATCAAATTTCAGCACCTCACCCTCAGCGACGAAACGAAGCTTCTCTCCGGAGATGTTCACCGTCACGATGGTGCGCTCCAGTTCGGCGTCCGCCATTTGGGAGGCGATGGTACGCTTCCAAATGAGCTCGTAGAGTCTCTTCTCCTGTGCGTTGCCCTCCACGGTGTGGTGGCTGATATAGGTAGGACGGATGGCCTCGTGCGCCTCTTGAGCGCCCTTGGTCTTCGTCTGGTATTGTCTGATCTTCACATATTTCTCGCCCGCCATGTTCTCGATCTCCTCCTTAGCGGTATTGAGCGCCAAGCTGGAGAGGTTGACGGAGTCGGTACGCATGTAGGTGATCTTTCCCGACTCATAGAGGCGTTGCGCCACCATCATGGTCTGCGAAACGGAGAAGCCCAACTTCCTCGAAGCCTCCTGTTGGAGGGTGGAGGTGGTGAACGGCGGTGCCGGACACTTCTTGGCAGGCTTCTTCTCTATGTTCTCGATGACGAACTGGGCGTTTTGGCAACGTTTCAGGAAAGCCAGCGTCTCCTCCTTCGTCTTCAGTCGCTCGGACAACTCCGCGTTCAGTTGCGTCTGCTTTCCGTTCACGTCCGTGACGGAGAAGACAGCTTGCACACGGAAGGAAGCCTCCGCCGAGAATTTCTGTATCTCACGCTCCCTGTCCACGATCAGGCGTACGGTGACGGACTGCACACGTCCAGCCGAAAGGGCCGGTCTCACCTTGCGCCACAGGATCGGAGAGAGCTCGAAACCCACGATACGGTCAAGGACACGGCGTGCCTGCTGTGCGCAGACGAGGTTCTCGTCGATGTTCCTAGGGTTCTCTATCGCCTTCAGAATGGCTTCTTTCGTTATTTCATGGAAAACAATTCTCCTGGTATTTTCTTCCTTTAGACCCAACACATGGAACAGATGCCACGCGATGGCCTCTCCCTCGCGGTCCTCATCGGATGCGAGCCAGACAACCTCCGCCTCCTTCGCTTTCTTCTTCAACTCAGTCACTAACGCTTTCTTATCGGATGGTATCTCGTAGTCGGGTTCGAAGTTATGTTCTATGTCTATGCCTATCCCCTTCTTTTTCAGGTCTCGGATATGACCGAAACTAGACAAGACAGAATAGTCTTTTCCCAAGAATTTCTCTATGGTTTTGGCCTTTGCAGGGGACTCGACAATAACTAAATTTTTCTGCATAATAGTCCTGTGTATTTCGAAATCGGGTGCAAAGATAAGAAAATTAATTGGGAATTTAGGCGAGTTCTAAAATTTCACCTTGTTTAACAAAAAGGGAAATGCAGTGAGTGGATTTACTATTTAGCTATTTACAATTTACGATTTAGCGATTTACTGTAAATGGATTGAATAAATATAATGCTGAAAAATGTTACATTTGCTAACTAAAGGAAACCCTTAAATTAGAGGACTACGTCATGAAGAAAATTATTATAGTCGTAAGTTTGATTTATTTCCTATGGTTTTTGGTGGAATACATATTGGAAGCATTGGGTGTGGGAATCGCTGAAACCAGGCAGTTCTGGCAGTATTTCTCTTTAGCATCACTTATTGTCCAAGGCATATTCATGTTGATCCTGAGGCTCATTTTGCTCCACTTGCCAATTTCAGACAAAGTAAGAATGATACTTTTTATAGGTTTGGTCATTTTGTTTGTTCTATTCCTTTATTCGTTCCTGTTTTTAGCTGCATGGGGCATTTGATTCCAAACGTCAACTGATAATTTATAGCAGGAAAATATAACATCATGAACCCTATGCTAGTGTCTGTAGCGCTATCTTAGGCTATTGCTTTATGCTGGAGGAATACAGGTGCAACTATGTTGTGGTGAATGGATTAGTCCATATACGGGTCAGAACCCTTTACTGGGAGATTTTCGTGACGGTCAGGTAACAAGTATAGGTGAGCAGTAGTGACAATGTGATGCAGATGCGGCGGAAGGACCTGTTTTGTGTGACGGCGAGGAGGGAGGCGAACAATGCGTAGAGTGATATGACATCCGCTCCGTTGAACGTGATGTTTTCCACGTTGGAGAGGGGTAACTTCTCTATCCATCGTATGGAGGTGTTCATCCCGTCGATGAGGAGGGAGAGCAGTCTGCCGATCACTGCCGTGATGGAGGGGAAAGGGGTGGATATGAGCAGTAGGGAACATCCGTAGATGAGCAGTGTGGCGGAGGGAATGACGATGAGACCCGACAGCCAAAAGCAGTTGCTGAATCGGTGAAAGTGATACAGCATGACGGGTAGGATGCCTAATTGGGCGGCGATGGAGACGGAGGTGAGCGACCATGCTTTGTCAAGAAGAAAGAACCTGAATTGTAGGCTTTTGTAGATTTTTTCATGGAGGAGTAGAATGGAGAGCACGGCGGTGTAACTGAGCTGGAAGCCCACATCGATAAGGTATCTCGGCTCGTAGAGCAACATGATGAAGGCGGATGCGAAGACGGTATTGATGCTCAATGCTTTCCTCCCTAGCATCTCACCGAAGGACATAAGTGAGAACATGACCGATGCGCGTACCACGGAGGGGGATAGCCCTGCGATGAAGGCATAGGCCCATAGCGCCGACAGGGCGAGGATGATTCGTGTTTGCTTGAACCTGTTTCCCCTGAGCAATGTGTTTAGCAGGGTGATGATGACGAGGTAGATGATGCCGACGTGCAGTCCGCTGACGGCCAACACATGACTGGCACCGGTGGCGGCGTAGCTTTCCTTCAGTTCCTTGTTGAGATGCTTTTTGTCTCCTAATGTCAGGGCGCAGGCGATGGCGAGCTCCTCTCCTTGCAGTCCGCTTTCCTCGAACTTCCCTTCTGCCCATTGCCTTGCGTTTCCCGCTCTCCGCCTTAGTGTCATTTGTTGATTTCTCCCTGCTTTTCTCCACTCGTCTTGGGGTAGGTAGAAACTGCCTGAATAGCCTGAGCGGCGCAGGTATGTCTCGTAGTCGGATGCCTCTTTCTTGCCCTTGGCGAGGCGGGTAGGGAATAGCAATATATCCCCGTCCTGTAACGTGCCGCTGGCGGAGTCTTGCGCGATGTAGGCCATTGCCTTGGCACCGGCTGGAATGCCTTTCCCGTAAAGTAGTAAGGACACTCCGTAGGTGGCTCTCTTCTTTTGGGGCGTGCCCTCTATTTCTCCGATGATGTAGGGCGTTTCTTTTCCGTTCGGATTCCAGAAGACGGGTGCTGTGCGCTGCGTGCGGATTGCCCCGATTGTGAAGAGAAAAATGAAAAGCGATGCTCCGGACACCCATCGCAGCTTGTATTGTAGCCTGGCTGGTATGAATAGAGACCCGACGAGCGGAAGGACGGCGGGAATGGATAGCCAGTTGGGAAGACGGACATCCGAACAGGTGAGCCCGAACAGGATTCCTGCGATGAGGAATATGCAGATACGGAGGAATGGCAAACGGTAAATAGTTTCCATATGCAAAAAAAAAACAGGTTTGTAATTTATAATGGGTCACCACAAACGTAATGCTTGTGGTGCCGGTGGATTAAAGCGCTTTCAGATTGGCGATCGTCTCGGTCGGGTTCTCCGCTCCGAAGACGAAACTGCCTGCCACGAGTACGTCCGCGCCAGCTTTGAGCAGTCGGGCTCCCGTCTCGTAGTTGACACCTCCGTCGATTTCGATCAAGGCTTTAGAGTTGCGTTTGAGGATCAACTCTTTCAGACGTTGTGTCTTGTCGATGGTGTTCTCGATGAATTTCTGGCCGCCGAAGCCTGGGTTGACGGACATCAGCATGGCCACGTCCACGTCGGTGATGATCTCCTCGAGGACGGACACAGGTGTGTGTGGGTTGAGGGTCACGCCCGCCTTCATGCCTAATGCTTTGATCCGTTGGATGGACCGGTGCAGGTGGGTGCAGGCCTCGTAGTGCACGTTCAGCACTTCCGCCCCCAATCGGTGGAACTCCTCGATGAACTTGTCCGGTTCCACGATCATTAGGTGCACATCCAATGGTTTCTTCGCGTATTTGTGGATGGCTGCGGTGATGGGCATTCCGAAGGAGATGTTCGGTACGAACACGCCGTCCATCACGTCGAGGTGGAACCAGTCCGCCTGGCTGTTGTTCACCATCTCCACGTCCGCGCGCAGGTTGGAGAAATCCGCTGAAAGAACGGAAGGAGCGATCAAATGACTACTCATATCGTGCAAAGATTAATTCGGAGGGCAGGGTAGAACAACGGGTCTTGGAAGCCCCGTTCTCTTCCGTCCCCCAAGATTAAACAAAAAAAGGAAGTAACTTACGCCACTTCCTCGCATCAGTCGAGGTGAAGGGATTCGAACCCCCGACCCTCTGGTCCCAAACCAGATGCGCTAACCGGACTGCGCTACACCTCGTTCTCAAATGCGGTGCAAATGTACTACCTTTTCGTGTATCTGCAAAATTTTTTCGCCCACTTTTTTCGTCCTAGGCCGATATTTTTTCTTCGAGGTTGAATATCAGAGGCTTATTTTAAGTAAAGATAGAGGGCGATGGCGGTTTGTGCGATTAGGATAGCCGGTACTCCGAGAAAGAATTTCTTGTGGAGTGTCTTATGCCGGAGGGTATACATGGCGATGAGTGCGCCGATGGAGCCTCCGATTGCCGCGAGGAGGAGCAGGGTCTTCTCGGGTATGCGTCTGGCGTTGGCCTTTTTCGCGAGGCGTTTGTCCCGTGCGTAGGCGATGAAGGTGATGATGTTGATCACCGCGAAATAGATGAGCAGTATCTTTACGTCCATAATCTTCCTAAAAGTAAAAAGGGGTATGCCGATGTGACATGCCCCTTTGTGGTGTTTCTTCGCTCCTAAGGAAGGGAGCCTATTTTTTAATATTTCATCTTGTCCTTAGAAGGATTCTTCCAGAAAACTTTTCCGTCGATGTATTCCTGGGCTGCGATCAATGTTGGTTTAGGGAGTTTCTCGTAGAAGCGTGAAATCTCTATTTGCTCGCGGTTTTCGAATACTTCCTCCAAGTTGTCGTTGAATGAGGCGAACTCTTGGAGTTTCTTGTCCAATTCCGACTTCATCTCTACTGCGATTTGGTTGGCGCGGCGGGCGATGATGTTCACTGTCTCATAGACATTACCTGTGTCGGCGCAGATTTGGTTCATGTCGCGCGTAATGGTGTTCGTCGGAGCTGTTACTTTTTTGTAGTCCATGATTTATATATGTTTTTAATTTGTTCTTTTCTCTTCCAATCGGTCGATGTACCTCTGAGACTTCTCGCGGATTTTGTCCGCTTCCTTGCGGTGCTTGCCGTCCGAGAACTCCCCTATGTAGTTGAAGTACTCGTCGATGGTGTCGCGGTAACGGTCTTCCATCTTCTTCTCAACGCTCTTCTCGGCTTGCATGTATTTCGCCTTGAGGATGAGGAAGTAGAGGTCTTCTTTCCTTTTCGTGTCCGGGTAGTGCTTCAACGCATTGTTTGCGGTCACTACGGCAGACTGGTAATTGTTGCCCATGTAATCGCCGAGGTCATAGTACAACTTGGCGTTGAGGTATTCCTTCTCGGCCAATTTTTCCTGCAGCTCTTGCATGTATTTCAGCGCCTCGGGGAGCTTGTCGCTCTTCGGATATAAGGTGGTGAACTCCAACAACTCGTCTATCGCCTCCGTCGTGCTCGTTTGGTCGAGCTTGATTTCCGGAGATGTCTTGTAGAGACACACACCTACCAGGAATTTGCACTCTTCTGCACGCTTGCCCTGCGGATAACTGCGTCCGTATGCGGAGAAGTAGCTCTTGGCTGTTGCGTATTCCTTGTTCAAGAAATGGGACATGGCGATCGTATAGACTACATTCTCACCCTTTTCTGTCCCTCTGAAGGCTGACCCCACAGACTCCAGAATCGTATGGGCTTTGAAATATTCCTTCTTCTCGTAGTACTCCATCGCCTTCTCATATTTGAAGTCGTTGTCCGAACTTTTGAGAACCTTGTTGTACCCTCCGCAGGAGAAAAAGCCCAATGCGGTGATTATTAATGCTATATGTCTTACTGTCTTTCCCATCTTAAATCTAATCCGCGAAGATAGGTAAAATCGTTCGAAAGATAAAAGAAAAACATCCATTTTTAACTATTTTAAATAAAATGTTTTTATTTCTTTTGCGTCTGAATTTAGTATATGTTTAACACTCGTAATATAAACGGTTATTTGTATTGGAAATTATGTTGAAGAGAATTTTGTCGATCTCCGGGAAACCGGGTTTGTTTGAGTTGGTTTCTCAGGGGAAGAATATGTTGATTTTGGAGTCTCTCACGGAGAAGAAACGCGTTCCTGCATACACTCATGAGAAGATTCTTTCGTTGGGTGATATCGCTATATATACGGAGGAGGGCGAAGTGCCTTTGGTGAATGTGCTGCAGTCTATGAAGGAGAAGGAGAATGGCAAGAAGGTCTCTTTCGATCCTAAGAAGGCTGACGGTAAACAACTCGCTGAATACTTGGGTGAGGTGTTGCCGAACTTCGACCGCAATAGGGTTTATTCGTCTGACATCAAGAAATTGATCACTTGGTATAACATCTTGGTCGAGAGCGGCAAGGATAACTTCGAGGAAAAGAAGGCTGAGCAGGCTCCGGCTGAGGCGGAAGGTAAATAATCTGAAGCCTGCCACTGTCAGGCGATTGGCTGATTGCCCGTTTCGCAGGGTGGCGCTTCGACTTGCGGAAAAGGGGGAAGTTGAGGACTCTCTTCTTCCCTTTTCTTTATGTATATGGATGAAATGAATTGTGACTTCTATGCTAAAGGCGCTCTATTTAACTCCTTGGTATCCTCATCGTTACGATGCAATGTTGGGCTTGTTCGTCCGCAAACATGCGGAGGCGGTCGCCCGATATTGCGACGTTTGCGTGCTCTATCTGTTCGCCGACGAAAAGGTGAGGGAGTATGAGGTGGTGGATCAGGTGACCAATGGCGTACGTGAGTTGTATGTTTATTATCCATTCTCCAAAATCCCTGTTTTGCGGCAGCTGACTAAGGTTTTCGGCTTCTTGCGGGCTTTCGTGAAGGGCTACGCTTTGGTCGAGGAACGGTTCGGAAGGCCTGATGTTACCCAGACGAATGTCTTGACTCGCTGCGGGGCACTCTCCTATTGGCTAAAGAAGAGGTTCGGTATCCCTTATGTGGTCGTGGAGCATTGGACGAGGTATCTTCCCTCCAAAGATGAATATAGGGGATTCTTCCGCAAACGGGTCAGCGAACGGGTGGTGAGGAACGCTTCGTATGTGCTTCCTGTCTCCGAACATCTGTCGAACGTGATGCGCCAGCAGGGATTGAAAAGCGACCGTTACCGTGTGGTGCATAATGTGGTGGATGATTTCTTTTATGATGCTGAAAAAACGCCTCTGATTCCTCAGGGTAGGTTCAGGTTCCTGCATATCTCTTGCTTCAGCGAGTCTGCGAAGAATGTTTGCGGTATCTTGCGGGCGGTGAAGCGCTTGTCGGAGAAACGGACTGATTTTTCGATGAAGATGGTGGGCGTCGGACCTGATTATGAGATGGTTAGAAATTATGCGAAGGAGCTGTGCCTCTCCGAGGAGCTTCTCTCTTTCCTTGGGGAATTGACTCCGGATGAGGTGTGCCGCCGTTTTACCGAGACGGATGCTTTTGTGCTGTTTTCCAATGCCGAGAATGCGCCGGTGGTGATCTCCGAAGCTTTGGCGACGGGTACGCCGGTCATATCCACCAACGTGGGGGGTATCCCTGAAATGGTGGACGACGAATCGGGCTGTCTGATCAACCCCGGCGATGAGGATGCCCTTCGCGACAAGATGGATTGGATGATAGACCACCATGCGGACTATGATGCGGAGCGCCTCCGCGAGAAGGCCCGTTGCTATGGATACGATGAGGTGGGACGGTTCCTCGTCTCCTGCTATGAAGATGTGCTGGCGGCCAACCGGTAAGCTGCCGCCAATGACGCGTTATTTCTTCATCTTCATCGCACCGTAACCTTATAAGGCTTGCCATCCACAACCAAAAGATAAACGCCTGTGTTGTTTACTTGTATCTCCGCACACGATGTTGCGCATAGTTTCTGCACTTTTTGCGAGAAGATGGTGTGCCCGTTCATGTCGGAGAGAATCACTCGTCCATCCACATTGCATACGAAGATGGTGTGTTCTTCCACATAGATTCTTGGGGCGGAGGAATCGTTCCCCGCATCCTCCGTGGAGGTGGTTGTCTGGTAGTTGAAGTAGGACGTTCCGTCTGTATAGACGGTGCGATGGGTATTGTCCAGCACAGGATATGGGTCTATCGTGACTGGTGCCGGACGAGCGGATGTAGGGCGCACACGCACATCGTTCAGGTCTTGGTAGAATGGTTGTGTGCCGTCTGTTACGCCTTGATTCAGTCGGTAGCAGACTTCTCCGTTGGCAAATTGTTCGAGGGTCATCGGGTGGATGTCGATTTCGGATGTGCGATTCCTCGCCAATGCGGTACTGTATGGGTCTTCCATGTAGGTGCTATCCGCCAGATAGTAGCAATTGCGGTAAATTAAACATTCTTTGTATCTATAGATCGTGTCTGGATTCACATCGTCCATATTGTATTCAATCACTTTATCACTTTTCAAATAATGGGTGGAGACGAGTTCCCCAGTAACCAGTTCGCCGTCATGATAGGAGACAATTCCGGCGTTGTAGCAATTCTCCATTTTTATTAGGCAGAGTCCATAGCCCAATCGTCCGACCAATCCCCCGGAATTTGTTTCATTGCTAGAGGTCGAAACGAGTTCGCCAATGTTGTAGCAGTTGGAGAGTGATACGACATCGTAATTGATATTGAGTAATCCTCCTATCTTGGGGTCGTCGCCCGTGATTTTGCCTGCATTCCAGCAGTTTTTCATGACGATTATATCTCCAGGATAATCTATTGCTGCGTCCATGGTTGTCTCATTATATTCGAGGTCAGTATCCGAGATTGTGCCAATATCCGCGACGCATCCTACAATACCTGCCACTGATTTATTCCCTAATATGGTTGCCAAATTGTAACATCCTTGGAATGTGCAGCCGTAGGCTATTCCCACAAGTCCACCGATTCCGTCGCAATTATAGGCACCTATGTAAATGTTACCTGAAGTGTGGCAATTTATGAATGAACTATTCAACGCATATCCGCAGAATGCCCCGGCAGACATTATGTAATCGTCCGTAATATATCCGTGTATGATACAGTTCTCTAATCCTAAGTTTTTAAATACAGCGCCGTTGATCGCATGGAAAAAGCCACAAGACACTTTAAATCGCTCACTGTAAGTGGATGGATTGCTATTTATTATTAGACCGCTGATGACATGGTTTTGTCCGTCAAAGGTGCCACTGTAGATGCCTTGGAGACCTTGAACGTTTATGGGTCCTGAGAAGATGGGTTGCCCGTAGAACGTTGTCCCGGTGCGCCACTGTTCTGGTTGCTTGTTTGTGTAATTTTCCCATTCCTCCCAGTTGTAGTTCCACCATCCTGCATATTCTCTGTCAAAAAGTTTCTCCACAATGGAATCCATTCCTGCCAAAGGAGTCTCATTCACCACGATATCGTTCATCAACCGTGCGTTCAGCCATCTATTCCCTTTGTTCACCTTCTTGGCAAATTCATAGAGGTCGTCTAATGTGTAGATGTCGAAATAGCATTCTGTTGTCGTGTCTCGTTCCCCGCATGCGCAAAGGCAATATTCATAGCGATGTTCATGGTTGGTGCATGCGTAGTCTCTCGCTCCGCAGTTTATGCAATAGCAGTTGTCAAATTCGTGCATCGCTTTGCCGCAGTATATGCAGGCTCCTTCTTTCTCCACGTGCTCGCAGATGCAGGTGGTGTCCCGATAGCCGCATTGGATACAGACGCAATGGTCGAATATGTGAGGGAAACTGGAGAGAATCGAGTCGCTCGGGTCGTTCGAGAATCGCTTCGGACACTCTGGAACGTATACTGTGTCATTCCCGAAAACAGGGTGGATGTCTGTCCCGATTTTTTGCCCCCAGATATGCTCTTCCTGTCCTCTTTGCAGGAGATATGTTATCTCTCCGTTTTCAAAGGGATATTTTTTCTCTGAATTCTTCATTTCAGCAAAGGTGATGGTGTGACAATTCTTGATTTCTGAATTTTGATTTCGTGGGCAGATGCCATTGCCATCAATCTTTCCATACTCACCATTTGCCTCGCAAATGGTGAAACAGTTGCTGATGGACCCGTTCTCGCAATATGCGCAAATGCCGCCCACGACATCTTTGCTGCAATAAATTCTTCCGATAAAATAGCAATCGTGGATTGATGAGGAGTCCGCTTTCCCGCAAATTCCGCCATGATATCCGCTTGTAGCCCATATATAGGCGTCTTCGATGCCTAACTTTTTCACTTCAGCTTTCCTTATGACGCTGAAAAGTCCATATGCGCTGTTGTCGCGTGTGTATAGCCCTTTGATTACGTGTCGCCTTCCGTCAAACACACCTCGGAACTCTGCGATGGGTGTCCATCCTCTGTATGTGCCATTTCTTAGGTTTCCCATGCTGTCTAAGACATTCTCGTTGATGACGATGTCGTTCATTAGCGCCGCATTGGCGCTTCGGTCGATGTTGTTCACATAATTCGCGAACTCATACAGGTTGTCCACTGTGTAAATCTTAAGAGTATCGCTGGTATATTGCCCGCAGTATGCGCAACAGAAATGTCCTTGAAAATCGTGAGGCAACTCCGTCGTTTCTTCTTCGTTCGAGAAATGTCCCGGGCAGATTGCGGATGTCGAGTAAATCGCCGCACCTCCTATGTGTGGCAGCGTGTCCACTCCGATTGTTTGACCCCAGGGCAGGCCTTCCCCGTCGCGGTTGCCATTTAGCAGGTGGCACGCCCATCCGTTCTTCATTTGATCCTCGGTGACAATGTAGGTGTTGTCAGCGTTTTTCAGGTATAATATTCCTTTATATACCGAATGGACAATATTTTTAGTCCCTGTGTAAACGATAGGTCCAGTTTTATCCGACAAGCAGGCTCGTATTTCTCCGCCGCTTTGTTCTGCGCATATTCCCGCCCGCGCTGGGGATACTTGTGGATTAATGATGCCTGTATTGAGGCAATTGACGATGGAACCATCCTTTAGTTCTCCGCAAATGCCAGCATACCTAGTACCCTTGTTGTCCAGTCCGATTTCACCGAGGTTAACACATGCGCTTATGACGCCATCCTTCTGCGTGCCACATATACCGGCGAAGTTGTAGCCAGTGGATACATTACCGTAATTTGTGCAGTTTTCTATCGTTCCGCCATCGTTCATGCCACAGATGCCACCTTCCGCCGTCATGTTTCCATAATTGCTGCATGATGAAATCTTTCCTTCGTTAAGACCTACAATTCCACCGGAGTAATCGTGGGAATAATCAATCGTTCCTTCGTTTTGACAGTTGGCAACAATCCCTTTGTTATGTCCTGCGATAAATCCGTTGTAATATCTTCCTGCGAGACGGGAGTCTTTGATCCCCAGATTTTTCACTTCACCCTCTTCCTCGACAAGGGTGAACAACCCGCAGTAATCGGTAGTGTCTGCTTTGATATATATTCCCTGGATTGTATGCCCCATGCCGTCAAATGAGCCTTTGTAAGCCTTGATGGATGTCCATTTTTCGAATGAGCCTTCTTTTATGTTCCCCGCACTATCCAGAACATTCTCGTTGATGACGATGTCGTCATGTAGTCTTGCGTTCAGCCAAATGTCTCCTCCATTTACCTTGCTGGCAAATTCATAGAGGTCATCCATTGTATAGATGTCGAAATAGCATTCTCCTATCGTGTCTCGTTCCCCGCATGCACAACGACAATTTTCATATTGATGTTTATGGTTGGTACATGTTAAATCCCTTTTTTCGCAGTGCACGCAATAACAGTTGTCAAATTCGTGTATTTCCTCCCCGCAATAGATGCATTTGCAGTCCTTTACCTCATGCGAACAAATACAGGTGGTGTCGCGATAGCCGCAATGGACGCATATGCAGTTGTCAAATGCGTGGGCGGAATG
This sequence comes from Paludibacteraceae bacterium, assembly GCA_045226255.1. Classification (GTDB taxonomy): domain Bacteria; phylum Bacteroidota; class Bacteroidia; order Bacteroidales; family Paludibacteraceae; genus UBA1181. The sequence continues at coordinate 61,560 of JBGVCG010000012.1, forward strand.
TTCGTCAAGCGATGTGGCTTGGGGGTCGTTCGAAAAATATTTTGGACACTTCGTGGGGTATACTGAGTCTCCTCCGAAAACAGGGTGAGTGTCCTTCCCGATCTTTTGTCCCCAGATGTGCTCTTCCTGTCCTTTTTGCAGGAGATATGTCACTTCTCCGCTCTCGAAGGAATGCTTCCCTTCCGAATCATCTGGCTCTGTGAAGGTTATGGTGTAACAATCTGTGATTTTTGAGTTCTGGTTAATTGGACAGATGCCATTTGTCTTATTCTTTCCTTTTGTCCGACAAATGCTGAAGCAGTTGGTTATAACCCCACCGTTGTTGAGGGAGGAGCAGATTCCTCCTACTTCTTCCCCTGTGCAATTGATTGATCCAATATAGTAGCAGTTCCGGATTGATGATACTCCCCAGGATTGTGCGCAAATGCCACCGCATCTCCCCATCGGTGAACTTAAATAGGAATCTTTAAAACCTAAATTTTTCACTTCCCCATTGGCCAAATCTTTGATGAATGCGGATTTGTCGTTTCCTTTTATGTATAACCCGTTGATTGTATGCTTCTTCCCATCAAATACACCTTGGAATGTCACGATGGGGGTCCACTCTCTGAATGTGCCTTCTCTTATTCCCCCTACACTGTCCAGGACATTCTCGTTGATGACAATGTCGTTCGATAGGAATGCGCATGCGGCTGTGTTCCCCTCGATGCTTTCATGTGTGCCGTTGGTGATGGATGCGAACTCATACAGTTCGTCCGCTGTGCTAATCTGGTAGGGATCCTCTTTCGTGCCCGTTCCGTTCATGGCAAAGGAGAGGCAGGTGTTTATCAAAGACATCCATAGAATCGTGTATACATGTTTCATATTCATTCCTGATTTGTTCCGAATTTTGTGAATAATTCGGTTGATGTGAAAACCTTGTATTCCATTTATTGCTGAAGGGCAATTAATTCGCCAAATGTACAGAAAACAATTCGGATGCGGAAAAATCTCATGTGCGAATTCGGTACCGTCTTGTATTTCTTAGTTATTGTCAATTGAGTTCTTCCCTTCCCATGTGCGGGGGCGGATGGCTCAAAAAAAAAGCGACGGTTTTGCCATCGCTTTCTTGTTAAGTTAATAAATAATTCCTTGGTGTTTTCTTTCCCCTGCGGATTCCGCTATCCTACCTTTTTCTGCAACTGGTCGTTCCCTTTGTAGTTCTTGCAACCTGTCGCGATGGAGGATAGGGCGTCTTGAATCATGTAAAAGGCCTCTTTGAGGGTCTTGTCCGCTTGGGTGAGTCTGCATACCAAGTCTTTCGTTACGACCATGGTTTCAGGAGAGTCACAGTCCTGTGGACTGACATTCGCAATGTCATTCACGAAGGGTTGAATCTGTTTTTGTTCAAACTGCAGGATGTTGAATTTCTGCTTCATGTCTGCCAACAATCGATCGATTTCCCTGGTGATGTCTGTCGCGCTTTTCCTAGTGATTGGCTCCAGTTCTTTTTCCATTGTTTTGTCGTTTTGTTAGTTCATATTCGTCTCTGCTAATATAGTCATCTGTCTTGGAGATAGGAAATTTTTTCGGACAGAGTTATTAACAAAATATGAAATGACAAATGTCTTGAAAGAACGTTCGCCCCTATTTTTATGGTGTGGAATCGGGAAATTTGTTCCTCAATCCTCGGTTCTCTTCGATTTGAAGGCCAATGCGTACATCCTCATCTGCTTCACCATGGCGAGCATTCCGTTGGATCGGGTGGGGGAAAGGTGCTCTTTCAACCCTATCTTGTCGATGAAGTGGAGGTCGGTCTCCAGGATCTCGTCAGGGGTATGCCCGGACATCACCTCGACCAGCATGGCGACGATGCCTCCGGCGATGTCGGTGTTGCTCTCGCCTTGATAATAGACCAGTCCGTCCTTGTACTCCGCATATACCCACACCTTGCTTTGACACCCCTCAATGAGGTATTCGTCTGTCTTGTATTGCGGGTCGATGCCTGGATTGGACATTCCCTTGTCGATGATCTGCTGGTATTTGTCCAACCAATCGTCGAGGAATTCGAACTCAGAGATGATCTCTTCTTGTTTCTCTTCTATCGTCATAGCCTATGTGTTAGTCGTTTTTTATCTTCTTCCGAACATTTTTGCGGCACGTTCCACGCCTGCCACGAGGATGTCGATCTCCTCTTCGGTGTTATAGAGTCCGAAGGATGCCCGCACGGTTCCTTCGATGCCGAACGCTGTCATGACGGGCTCCGCGCAGTGATGGCCGGTGCGCACCGCGATGCCGAGTTTATCGAGGATGGAGCCGAGATCGTACGGATGGATGTCTCCGACGAGGAACGAGATGAGTCCGCTCCGCTCCTTCGCGTTGCCGATGAACCGTATGTGCTCGATTGCGCTCAGCTTCTCCTTGGCGTATCTGACCAGCTGTTGCTCATGCTCCGCGATGTTCGCCATGCCTATCTGGCTGACGTAGTTCAACGCTGCCGCCAAGGCGGTGGAGCCGATGTAGTCGGGCGTGCCGGCCTCGAACTTGAATGGCAGCTCGTTGAAGGTGGTCTTCTCGAAGGTCACCTTTTTGATCATCTCGCCACCGCCCTGGTAAGGTGGTAGCTTGTCGAGCCAAGCCTCTTTGCCGTAGAGCACGCCGATGCCAGTCGGTCCGTAGATCTTGTGTCCGGAGAAGACGTAGAAGTCCGCGTCGAGCTCCTGCACGTCGATCGGCATGTGAGGCACGGACTGTGCGCCGTCCACCAAGACAGGGATGTTGTGCGCATGCGCCTTCCGTATGATCTCCCTCACCGGGTTCACCGTTCCGAGTGCGTTGGAGACGTGCGTCACGGAGATGAATTTTGTCTTTTCCGTGATGAGTTGGTCCAGCTGGTCCACTTGAAGCACACCCTCCGCGTCGAAAGGGATGACCTTCAGTCGGATGTCCCGGTCTTGTTGCTGCAGTTGCCAAGGAACAATGTTGGAGTGGTGCTCCATCTGTGTGATGATGACCTCGTCACCATCCTTGCATTGGCTTCTGCAGAAGGAGGAAACCACCAGGTTGATGGCTTCTGTCGTGCCACGGGTGAAGATGATCTCGCGGGCATATTTCGCGTTGATGAACTTCCTGACCGTTTCGCGGGCCGCTTCGTGCGCTTCTGTCGCCTCTTGGCTAAGGAAATGGACGCCACGGTGGATGTTAGCGTTGTGGTTCAGATAGTTCTCGCTGATCTTCTCCACCACGCATAACGGTTTTTGGGTCGTCGCCGCATTGTCCATGTAGACAAGCGGTTTGCCATATATCTCTTTCTTCAGAATAGGGAAATCCTCCCTGATTTTTTCTATGTTGAAACTCATTCTGCTATCCTTTTTTTATTTTGCGCGAATGTATTAAAAAAGTGCCAATCCAATATCTCCTTATGGTAAAAATGCGTCTTCGATATGTTCGATTTTGAATGAACTGTTTTGGGCACCGACGACGACGGAGAGGATGTCGAATTGGGTAGGCATCATGATGTTGAACTTGAAGATGTAGGCTTCCGCCGCCGAGATGGTGTTGCGCATCTTCGTCTTGTTCACTGTCTCCGCCGGGGCGAGGAGAAAGTTGTCCCGCCTGGTCCGCACCTCCACGACCACCAGGGTGCCATCCTTTTCCGCCACGATGTCCAGTTCCAGCTTGCCGCTTCGCCAGTTGCGATGCCTGATCTTGTACCCTTTCGCCGAGAGGTATTCCACTGCTTTTTCTTCGCCTAATAGGCCTAAGTCATTATGTTCTGCCATGATTTCACAAATAAACAGGTTAGTAATTAATTGAATGTGATGCAAAGTTATGGAAAAATTTCGGTTGCGCAAATAAGGATAGATTACTTACCCTGCTATATTTTTTTTGTGGTATTTGTCCCGAAAAGTGTGGGGTTGGAGTGGTTTATCGTCCCGAAAAGTGTTGTGTGTTGTATTATATTCGTCCCGAAAAGTGTTGTAATTCTTGCAATATCGTCCCGAAAAGTGTATATTTGTGACGATTTGTTGTCCCGAAAAGTGTAAATACAATGGAAAGAGTAATTTATAAATCACTGATTGAGTGGAAGTTAAAGAAGAACAGAAAACCCCTGATTGTAAATGGGGCGAGGCAGGTGGGAAAAACATTTGTCCTTCGTGAATTTGCCGAACGTGAATTTACGAAACATGTCTATTTTTCTTTGGATAGAAATGCTCAAGCTAGGCATATATTGGAGAGTGGTTCGAGTGTCCAATCTATCATCATGGCTCTTTCTGCTCTTTCTGGGGTTGACATTACCCCTAACGACACACTCATTGTGGTTGATGAGATTCAGGAATCTCCTGCGGCACTCAATTCGCTGAAGTTTTTTTGCGAAGATGCTCCGGACTATCCTATTGCGGTGGCGGGTTCGTTGTTGGGAATTTCGCTCCATGGAAATTATTCGTTTCCGGTAGGGAAGGTTGACATGTTGAAAATGTATCCGATGTCGTTCGAGGAGTTCTTGTCCGCTATGGGGAAGTCCCAACTCGTTGATGTGTTGCGGAATAACAATTGGGAGGTTGTCAACCTGCTTAAGGGAGAATTTGTTGATCTTTTGCGGCAATATTATTATGTTGGTGGAATGCCGGCGGTGGTTCAAGGATTCGTCTCGGGGAATGGACCTCGTGCTGTTCGTGAGATGCAGGAACAGATTCTTTTCGACTATGCGCGGGATTTTTCGAAACATGCGCCTGTGAATCAGGTCCCACGAATTAATATGGTTTGGAATTCCATCCCTTCCCAGCTCGCTAAGGAAAACAAGAAATTCATATATGGTGCGATGAAAAAGGGAGCTCGTGCCAATGATTTTGACCTTGCTATCCAGTGGCTTGTTGATGCTGGCCTAGTTTATAAGGTGAATAGGGTTAATAAAATAGAGTCTCCTTTGAAATTCTACGAAGATTTTTCTTCGTTCAAATTGTTCATATTGGATGTCGGTTTGATGGGTGCGATGGTAGGCGCTTCGGCGGAGGCTGTTCTTACAAACAATGCTATTTTCAAGGAGTATAAGGGTGCTTTTACGGAATTATTTGTGTGTGATTCGTTGATTTGCAATGGTATAAATCCTTTTTATTATTCGTCGGAGGATGCCCATTTGGAGGTGGATTTTGTGATTCAAGGAAAGACTTCTGTTTCCCCTGTTGAAGTGAAGGCGGAGGAAAATGTCCATTCCAAATCATTAAAGGCGATTGTTAATAAACAACCCGATTTGAAGGCCATTCGATTGTCGATGAAGGATTTAGACAGGCAAGACTGGATGACGAATTTGCCTTTGTACGCTTTCGTCGAGGAGCTTAAGTCATTATAATTGAGCGTTTTCCTCGCTGGGGACCTCCTCCATTTTTACTATCTTCGCGTCATGGCTGGCATCTATGTCCATATTCCGCTCTGTAGGAGCCGTTGCGTCTATTGCGACTTCTACTCTTCCACGTTCGACGGTAACCGTTCCGAACTGGTCGATGCTATCTGCACGGAGTTGGTGCAGCGGCGGGACTATCTGCGTGGGGCGACCGTCAAGACGCTCTATTTCGGGGGTGGTACGCCTTCGCTCTTGCGCCCGGACGAGTTGTCCAAGATCTTCTCTGCCGTGGAGGCGAATTACCCTTGTGCCTTCGAGGAGGTGACGCTGGAGGCAAACCCGGACGACCTTTCCGATGATTTCCTGACATCGCTGAAACACTTCCCCATTAACCGTTTGAGCATAGGCATACAGAGCTTCCACGACGATGACCTGACCCTCTTGAACCGCAGGCATACGGCAGAGGAGGCGAAGGCGGCGGTGCGTCGTTGCCAGTCGCACGGCTTCCCGAACATCAGTATCGACCTGATCTACGGACTGCCGAACCAGACCCTCTCCGCTTGGGAGGATAACCTGCGTCAAGCCATCGAGCTGGATGTCCCGCACATCTCCGCCTACCACCTGACCTACGAGGAGGGGACGAAGATCTATAGGATGTTGCAGAAAGGTGAGGTGCATGAGGTGGACGAGGAACTGAGCGTCGGGATGTTCCATCTGCTCCGTTCCAAGTTGCAAGAGGCTGGTATACAGCAATATGAGATCTCCAATTTCGCACGGCCAGGTTATCATGCGCGGCACAACTCCTCCTATTGGGACGGCACGCCCTACTTGGGTGCGGGTCCGGCCGCCCATTCGTTCGACGGCAAGGATAGACGTTGGAATATCTCCAACACGCGCCGCTACATCGAAGCCATCCGTACGGGCGAACCTTACTATGAGATGGAGGTGTTGGATGAAACCTCCTCCTACAATGACTATGTCATCACTTCGTTGCGCACCCTTGCGGGAATGGATTTGAAACACCTTTCGGAGCGGTTCGGCGAACCTTATGTTTCCTATTGTATGAGGCAGGCGCAACCGTTCATTGATCGAGGACTGCTTTGTCGTGCCTCTGACCGTCTCTTCCTGACCGAGCAGGGTCTTTTCGTTTCGGATGCGGTGATGGAGGAGATGATGATGATAAATGATTGAGGATTAAAATTTTATAGTTTATAATCATATACGTCCCATCCTTTCGAAGGGTAATGTAAATAGTAAAATAGTAAATGATCGCAACCGCCCAATACGGCAAATGACTCCGTCATGATACTAAATGTGATGTTTCTTCCTGATTGTATGTTTTTTAACATATTATTTGTACCTTTGCAAAAAAAAGAAGATGAGAATAGCTGTATTTCCTGGTAGTTTCGATCCTTTTACGATAGGACACTATTCTGTCGTGAAGCGTGCGCTGAATTTCGTGGACGAAGTGGTGATAGCAATTGGTGTGAACGATGCGAAGAAGACACTCTTCTCCGTTGAGCAACGATATAAGATCATCTCCAAGGCTTTCTGTGATGAGCCGCACGTCTCCGTGAAGAGCTATGACTCCTTGACGGTGGACTTCGCACGGGAGGTCAATGCGGACATCATCCTCAGGGGCATCCGCTCCATCCAGGACTTCGAGTACGAGAAGACCATCGCCGACGCCAACCGTCGTTTGTCGGGTATTGACACGGTGCTCCTCTTCACGGAACCTCAACACTCTTTCATCAGCTCTACCGTTGTGCGTGACCTAATTCGCTACGGAAAGGATATCACCACTTTCCTCCCGCCTCATGTTTCGGTGGAGGATCTGAAGTAGGTCTCCCATCCACCCTCTGCCTGACGCTTCCTTTGGGTCTCGTAGGGATCCATACGCCTGAAAAAGCCTGTAATTAAACTTTTTTAACATTAATTATTTCCGAGAGAGGTTATTTGTTGCTTTTTTTGCGGAAAATTTGGGTGTATAGTATCTGATGAAAAAGAAAGCGAAACATAGATTTTTCAATTCGAAGTTAACTTCGGCGATTAGTATTTCGATCGTACTCTTTCTCCTAGGATGTATCATATTTGTCGGTTTCATGTCTAAAACGTTGTCTACCTACGTTTTAGAGAGTGTCTCGTTGACCGTTTTCTTGCAGAAGAACACGACGGAGGAGGCCCGTGTGAACCTGGAGAAGTATCTGGCGTCGCAACCCTATACCAAGAAGGAGAAATTCATCGATAAGGCGACAGCCATCGAGGAGCTTTGCCAAGACATCGGCGAGGACCCTGAGGAGTACAAGGATATGGAGATCGACCGTATCAACGATATGATTGAGGTGAGCATGAATGCGGCCTATGCGAACAATGACAGCATCCTTCCGATAGTGAAGACCATCCAGCTCTTTGAGTGCGTGGATCGTGTGGATTATCAGGAGAGTATGATAGACCGTATCGGCAATAACATTCAGAAGTTGGTTTCCGTGCTGATTTGTACGGCGGCGGTCTTGTTGCTGATCTCTTATGTGTTGATTAGCAATACAATACAGCTGTTGATCCACTCGGATCGATTCCTGATACATACGATGACGTTGGTGGGTGCCACGAAGAGTTTCGTGCGCCGTCCATATATATTGGAGAGTCTTATCATTGCGGTGGTGGCGTTCGTGTTGGCGACCATATACCTGATGGGCTTGGGTTATTTGCTGAAGGATGATTTCCCGCCAAGCATGGAGGGAATGACGAGCGACCCGATGCTGTACGTCGTTGTGTTGGGAAGTATCTTTGTCTTCAGTATCATCATCACGTGTGTGGCTACTCATCGTGCGGTGAGCAAGTACCTGAAACAACAGGTGGACGACCTTTATTATATTTAATAAATTGACAAATAAATAATTACATAAATAAAATGGTTTCTAGAGAAGATTTTGCATTGCCCAAAGAGAACTTGTTTCTTATTGCGGTAGGTTTTGTCATCATTCTGATCGGATGTATCTGTATGATTGGCGGCGGTAGTGAGGATGGTGTTTCCTATAATCCGGAGATTTTCAGTACGATGAGGATTACGGTGGCACCGATTATCCTAGTCTTTGGTTTTTTCTTTGAGATTTTCGCTATCGTTTGGCTTCGTGGTGGAAAGAATTCGGTGTGCGTTAGGGAAGAGTCCAATTCTGAGTATGACAAACTCGCCCCAGTGGAGAATAAGGGAAATGAGAAAATCGAACTCCCTGAAGGCAAAACACTCTCGCTTCGTGGTCCGAAAAAACAAGGGAGGAGATAATAGAAAATGGATGCATTTCAGGCTTTTATCTTGGGTTTGATCCAAGGCTTGACGGAGTATCTTCCTGTCAGCAGTAGCGGTCATTTGACCATCGGTTCCTACCTCTTCGGATTGGAGGACGGCGAGTCCAACCTGATGTTCACCATCGCAGTGCACGTCGCCACGGTGTTGAGCACCCTAGTCATCTTGTGGAAAGAAGTGGTATGGCTCTTCAAAGGTGTCTTGAAGTTCCAGTGGAACGACGAGATGAAATACTTTGTCAACATTCTTATCTCCATGATTCCTGTGGGCATCGTGGGCGTGTTCTTCAAGGATACGGTGGAGGAGTTCTTCGGCTCCGGTCTGTTCCTTGTGGGTGTGATGTTGTTCGTGACCGCTGCATTGTTGGCGTTCGCATATTTCGCTAAGCCTCGTCAGAAGGAGGAGATCTCTAAATTGGACGCCTTCATCATCGGTTTGGCGCAGGCTTGCGCAGTGATGCCTGGCTTGTCCCGTTCCGGCTCCACCATCGCAACAGGCTTGTTGTTGGGTAATAAGAAAGAAAAATTGGCGCAGTTCTCCTTCCTGATGGTGATTCCACCGATCGTGGGAGAGGCGTTGCTGGATTGTCTAAAGATGGCGAAGGACGGGTATGATTCGGTGGCTAGTGGTATCTCACCTCTTGCGTTGGGTGTGGGCTTTGTCACTGCGTTCCTTTTCGGATGCCTCGCCTGCAAGTGGATGATCAATATTGTGAAGAAGGGTAAACTCATTTATTTCGCTGTCTATTGCTTCATCATCGGAGCAATCTGTGTGATGTGCTCGTAATGCTCGTGAGGGAATGAATTTCTTGGACGGCGAAATATTATACTTCGACAAACCTTTGGAGTGGACCTCCTTCGACCTGGTCAATAAGGTGCGCTATATGATCAAGCGCAAGCTGGGTGTGAAGAAGTTCAAGATCGGACATGCCGGCACGTTGGATCCTCTGGCGACTGGTGTGCTGGTGGTTTGTACGGGTAAGGCGACTAAACGAATTGAGGAGCTGCAATACCAGACGAAGGAGTATGTCGCCACGTTGAGGCTGGGCGCCACCACGCCTTCCTTCGACTTGGAGCAGGAGATCGACGCTGAATATCCTACGGAACATATCACCCGTGAGATGGTGGAGGATACGCTGAAGACTTTCCTCGGGGAGATCCAGCAGATCCCGCCGGTCTATTCGGCCGTGAAGGTGAACGGAAAGCGCGCCTACGACTACGCCCGGAAGGGCAACGAGGTGGAGCTGAAGCCTAAGCTGCTCGTCATCGATGAGATAGAACTTCTGGATTGCCAACTGCCGTACATCACGATACGCGTGGTATGCAGCAAAGGCACCTACATACGCGCCCTGGCGCGCGACATCGGCATCGCCCTGAAGAGCGGTGCGCACCTGACTTCGCTACGGCGCACGAGGGTGGGGGACATCACGGTGGAGAATTGCATCTCCCTCGAGGAGTTCCAGAATATGGTTAATGAACATGAACAGATAAATTCCGATATTGCATGAAATTATCAAAATTCAAATTCAACTTGCCAGAAGAGCAAGTGGCTCTCTACCCCGCACATAACAGGGATGAGGCTAGATTGCTGGTGCTCAACCGTAAAACGGGTGAGATAGAACACAAAATCTTTAAGGAAATCCTCCAGTATTTCGACGATAAGGATGTGTTCATCTTCAACGATACGAAGGTGTTCCCTGCTCGTCTCTATGGTATCAAGGAGAAGAACGGCGCGAAGATCGAGGTCTTCCTGCTCCGTGAATTGAACCACGAACTGAAATTCTGGGATGTCCTTGTGGATCCTGCCCGCAAGATACGTATCGGAAATAAACTCTATTTCGGCGAGGATGAGTCGCTGGTGGCGGAGGTGATCGACAACACCACTTCCCGTGGCCGTACGCTCCGTTTCCTCTATGAGGGCTCCTATGAGGAGTTCCGCGAGACCCTTTACAAACTGGGTGAGACGCCTCTTCCGAAGTTCATCAACCGTCCGGTGGAGCCGGAGGACGCTGAGCGTTACCAAACGATCTTCGCCAAGAACGAGGGCGCTGTGGTCGCTCCGACCGCTGGTATGCACTTCAGCCGCGAGCTGATGAAGCGCTTGGAGATCAAGGGTTGCGACTTCGCTTTCCTGACCTTGCACGCTGGCTTGGGCAACTTCCGCGAGATCGACGTGGAGGACCTCACGAAGCATAAGATGGATTCCGAGGAGATGTACATCACCGAGGAGTGCACGAAGATCGTGAACCGTGCGCATGAGGCGAGACAACATATCTGCGCCGTCGGCACGACTGTGCTGCGCGCCGTTGAGAGCAGCGTGGGTACGGATGGCTTGATCAAGCCGTCAGAGGGCTGGACGAATAAGTTCATCTTCCCTCCGTACAACTTCACCGTGGCGGATCGCCTGGTGACCAATTTCCACATGCCATACTCCACCTTCCTCATGATGGTGTGCGCCTTCGGCGAGTATGACTATGTGATGAACGCTTATGACGTGGCTTTGAAGGAGGGCTATAAGTTCGGCCCTTACGGAGACGCTATGTTAATCCTCTAATTTGAACAAAAGATATAGTATCATAATAAGATGGCTAAGAAATTCGCTGAACATTCCAGTTTCAACCTCTCGGATATCAACAAGGAGGTTCTGAAGCAATGGGAGGAAAAAGATTTATTTCATAAGAGTGTGAAAATCAGGGAGGGTGCTCCTTCCTTCGTCTTCTTCGAGGGGCCTCCGTCCGCTAACGGAATGCCGGGCATCCACCACGTGATGGCGCGCTCTATTAAGGATATCTTCTGCCGCTACAAGACCATGAAGGGCTTCCACGTGAAGCGTAAGGCGGGTTGGGATACCCACGGATTGCCTGTTGAGTTGGGCGTTGAGAAGGAGTTGGGCATCACGAAGGAGGACATCGGAAAGAAAATCTCTGTTGATGACTATAACAAGGCTTGCCGTACCAACGTGATGAAGTTCACCAAGGAGTGGACCGACCTCACCAAGAAGATGGGTTATTGGGTAGACCTCGAAAACCCTTACATTACCTACGACAACAAATACATCGAGACGCTTTGGTACCTCCTGAAGGAGTTGTACAAGAAGGGTTATCTCTATAAGGGCTACACCATCCAGCCTTATTCCCCTGCTGCGGGAACGGGTCTTAGCTCCCACGAGCTGAACCAGCCGGGCTGCTACCGTGACGTGAAGGATACGACCGTCGTGGCGCAGTTCAAGATGGTGGATCCGAAGCCTGAGATGGCGCAGTTCGGTACTCCGTACTTCCTGGCATGGACCACTACGCCTTGGACCCTCTCGTCCAACACGGCTCTTTGCGTCGGCCCGAACATCACTTACGTGGCTGTTCAATCCTACAACCCTTACACGGGCAAGCCTGCCACCTATGTGCTGGCGAAGGATTTGGTGAACGCTCATTTCAACCCTAAGGCTGCCGAATTGGCCTTGGAGGATTACAAGGAGGGCGACAAGCTCGTCCCTTATAAAGTCATCGCCGAATACAAGGGAACTGACCTTGTAGGCATGAAATATGAACAACTCTTCGACTGGATCACGCCGGAGAACGCTGACCAAGCTTTCCGTGTCATCCCTGGCGACTACGTCACCACGGAGGATGGTACGGGTATCGTCCATATCGCCCCTACCTTTGGTGCGGACGACGCGAAGGTGGCGAAGGCCGCAGGCATCCCTCCGTTGCAGTTGGTCGATAAGTTCGGCAACTTGCGTCCTTCCGTGGATCTGACGGGTAAGTTCTATCTACTCTCAGACTTGGACGCTGATTTCGTGAAATCACGCATCAACGTGGAGGCCTACAAGAAATTCGAAGGCCGCTTCGTGAAGAACGCATACGATCCTAACCTGACGGACAAGGACGAGACGCTCGATATCTCCATCTGCATGGACATGAAGGTGACCGACAAGGCCTTCAAGATCGAGAAGCACGTCCACAACTACCCTCACTGCTGGCGTACGGACAAGCCGGTCCTCTACTACCCGCTGGATAGCTGGTTCATCAAATCCACCAAGGCTCGCGAGAGAATGATGGAGTTGAACAAGACCATCCAATGGAAGCCTGAGTCGACGGGTACCGGCCGCTTCGGCAAATGGTTGGAGAACCTGAACGACTGGAACCTCTCCCGCTCCCGCTACTGGGGCACACCGCTCCCGATTTGGAGAACCGAGGAGGGCACGGAGGAGAAGTGCATCGGCTCCATCGCGGAGTTGTTCGAGGAGATCGACAAGTCCATCAAGGCAGGTTTCATGAAAGAAAACCCTTGGAAGAACTTCAAGGTGGGCGATTACTCGAAGGAGAACTATGATCCTAAGAACATCGACCTCCACCGTCCATATATCGACAGCGTCATCTTGGTTTCCGACAGTGGCAAGCCGATGAAGCGCGAGGCGGACTTGATCGACGTATGGTTCGATTCGGGCGCCATGCCTTTCGCTCAGCAACACTATCCGTTCGAGAACAAAGAGGTAGTGGACAGCGGTGAGTTCTACCCGGCCGACTTCATCGCGGAGGGTGTGGACCAGACCCGTGGTTGGTTCTTCACGTTGCACGCCATCTCCACCATGATCAAGGATAGCGTAGCCTTCAAGGCGGTTATCTCCAATGGTTTGGTGCTCGACAAGAACGGTAACAAGATGTCCAAACGTCTCGGCAATGCGGTCGATCCGTTCGGTGCCATCGAGAAGTATGGTTCCGACCCGCTCCGTTGGTACATGATCACCAACGCATCGCCTTGGGACAACCTGAAGTTCGATACGGAAGGCATCGAGGAAGTGCGTCGTAAATTCTTCGGCACACTCTATAACACGTATTCATTCTTCGCACTCTATGCGAACGTGGATAACTTCACCAACAGTCAGCCGCAAGTGCCGATGGCTAAGCGCCCTGAGATTGACCGTTGGATCATCTCTCTGCTCAACTCCCTCATCAAGGAGGTGGATGAGAGCTACAACGACTATGAGCCGACCAAGGCAGGCCGTGCGATCTCCATATTCGTGAACGATCACCTGAGTAACTGGTACGTTCGTCTGAACCGTAAACGTTTCTGGGGTGGCACATTGACGGAGGACAAGCTTGCCGCTTACCAGACGCTCTACACTTGTCTGGACACGGTTGCCCGTCTGATGGCGCCTATCTCTCCGTTCTATGCGGATCAGCTCTTCTTGGATCTGAACAATGCCACAGGCTGCGACAAGAGCGAGTCTGTCCACTTGGCTAACTTCCCTAAGTACGATGAATCCTTGATCGACAAGACCTTGGAGGAACGCATGCAGTTGGCGCAGGACATCTCATCCATGACCCTCTCTCTCCGTAAGAAAGAGAACATCAAGGTCCGTCAACCGTTGAAGCAGATCATGGTACCTATCTTGGCGGAGCATGAGCAGGAGAATGTCGAGGCGGTGAAGGACTTGATCATGAACGAGGTGAATGTCAAGGAGATCAATTTCGTGCATGATTCAGCCGGTATCCTTGTGAAGAAGATCAAGCCAGACTTCAAGAAGCTCGGTCCTAAGTGCGGCAAGAACATGAAGACGGTTGCGGCTCAGTTGCAAGGCCTTTCGCAGGAGCAGATCGCTCAGTTCGAGAAGAACGGTAGCTATGAGATCTGTCTCGACGGATGCTGCGTCGTTGTGGACAAGTCCGATGTGGAGATCCTTTCGGAGGATATCCCAGGCTGGTTGGTAGCCAACAACGGAACGATCACCATCGCGCTCGACGTGACCATCACGCCAGAGTTGCAGCGGGAGGGTATCGCGCGTGAGTTCATCAACCGTATCCAGAACATCCGTAAGACAAGCGGTTTCGAGATAACCGACAAGATATTGATCGACATCGAGCAATCAGACAATGTGAATGCTGCGGTAGAGCAGTTCAAGGAGTACATCTCCTCACAGGTGCTCGCCAATAAGATTACCTTGGTGGAGAAGGTGGCCAACCCAACCGAGTTGGACTTCGACGACTTCAAGGTGAATATCGAGGTGAAGAAAGCGTAAGCTTGAATGTTTAATATTGGGGGCGAATCATTGCTTAATGGTTCGCCCTTGTAAAAATTGCGAAGCATGGAAGGACAGGCAAGAACACCCGAAGGCGACCAGATGCGTTATATGGTCTTTGTTATTGAAGCGGCTGCCCGCAAAATGGGCATCTCGCCTTCCGAACTTGTGGAACGATTGGAACGTCAGGACCTCATCGACGGACGTTTGATCCGTTTCTATGATGTGTTGCACACGCAGAGCGTGGAATACGTGGCGGATGATATTATTGAAACCTTGCAAAACTATGAGGCGAATGAGTCTGTCAAGGAATCATAATCAGTTATCATGATTTATACATACGAAAAGCATGAAAGATTATATTCTATACTACAAGATAGCTCGTGTCATCCTCCAATTGGCCGATGAGTTAGACATTTCCCCTAAACGGGCAATGTTGCTGTTTTATCGCTCTAAGGTGGGGGAGCAGATGCATGACCCCAAGTATGGCTACCAAATCATGTCCGATACTTATATCGTCAATGATATAAAAGCGGAGATTGCGGGTAGATAGGCATTGGTTTTTCCCCATATACCCACCATGAAAAAGAAATTATCCATCCTAATCCTTCTCCTTTTATCCGTGGCCGTTGGTGGCGCTTACTATGTACGTCAGCAAAAGAGTTACAAGGAGGGTGATATCCTCTTCCAAGTCTCGAAGAGCCATCAATCCCCATTGATTCAGAAAGCCACCGGGTCGAAATGGTCCCATTGCGGCGTCGTGGTTGAGAAGGGCAAGAAGATGTATGTGCTGGAAGCCTCCAAGGTGGTCAAGCTGACACCCTTGCAGGAGTGGATCAAGCGAGGGAAAGACGGGAAGGTGAAGAAGATGCGCGTGAAGAAGGAACCTGTGAAAATCAAATACAAGAAATACCTCGGCAAACCATACGACCTTGCCTTTCAATTCGACAACGGCAAGTGGTATTGCTCGGAACTAATCTATGACATCTACAAGACACAATTAGGCATAGAACTTTGCAAGCCTCGGAAGATCCGTGAGTATCGTATCGACGGTATGGAGGATGTCCTCAAGAAAAGAGGAATGGACCTCGACCAATGGGTGGTTGCCCCTTGTGATTTATTGAACTATTGATTATATTTGTGATATGACATTCATATCCAATTAATTACAATGGTCTTCGTATGCACAAATCTCTCCTAGCAATCCTGCTGATCCTCTTCTCCACCAGCCTCGGTTTCTCGCTAGATAACCAAGCGCAATACATGAAGATCCATCGAAATAGAATCATGGTCAACGATTCGCTCTGCTATCAGGTCAGGAAGGGTTTTAGTAGGCGAGACACAACCCCTTGGGTCCCTTTCTGCGGGAAGTTCAGCAATCTTTGGTGTGAAGAGGGATATGAATACACCCTGCAAGTGAAGGAATACAATCCTCATGCGGATACGATACATGTGATAAAAAACATTGCGAGAGATGACGTACGCTGGGATTGCCAGCAAGAAATGGCAAGGCGAAAGGAGAAAAGGCAAGGAAGCGACACTAACCAAGAATACATGAAGGTCTATCCCTACAGAGTCAAGTGCGACACGAATCTGTGCTATCAAGTCATGCCGGGATATTGCAAAAAACCTAACCATTGGACGATCTTCTGCGGCGTGTTTGAGAATTTTGAGTTCGAAGAGGGTAAAGAACATACGTTGCTCGTGAAAAAATATGATCCCAGTGCGGACACGATACATGTAGTGAAAATGATAAAGTGAAGCGGTGACGGATAACTCGTCAATAAACAAAACTAACAAAATTCATACGCTATGCTCAAACCATTGTTGACATTCCTCCTTCTCCTTTCAATCGCCAGCGTAAGATGGATATAATCAAATCGAATTGTGAAGAGTGTGAACGCATGAGGGAGAAGATGCGAGCCGACGCGATCCGAGCCAGCTCCGCTTCGAGGAAGCGGAAGAGATAGAGGAATAGTACCCATGACGTGTGTTTGTTGCGGGTTTTAGGCCAATTCGTTTTATGGTTATTATCATGGATTCCCAACCATTTTGTTTATATTTGTTTGTTTAATGGATTTAATATGAAGCGAATAATCTTCTTTTTAATCATGCAGACCGCCCTCTTTTCGTTGATGGCGGACGAAGGCGGTGTGACGAATGACGAGGATTGGACATACGGCAATATCTATGTGAAGGAGCCTAATGACAAAATCGCCTTGGAGAAGGAGTTGATGGTGTGTGATAAGGACAGCATCACAGCGATTTTTGTTTTTAAGAATACAACAGCGGATACGGTTGCCGTGGATTGCGCCTTCCCGATGGATGTCAAACTGTCCTATACGTGTGGATACAAAAGGGATGAGGATCTTGATCGGTGGAAATACTATTCTTTTCGTGTTTTGAAGTGGTTGTTGGGACCCAAGGATACGTTGAAGCCTGCGGAAGTGATAGGTGAGGATGGCGCGATTGCGCTGAATGACCGTGTCAAGGAGCTGGTCCTCCGACATGACAAAGAGTTGAGGGTGATGGATTTTGGTCATTACTGCCAATACATGGAATCCTTGTTGGGGGAAGACTATGCTCGTTTTTACCCTTTATGCGAGATCGCTCAGGATGGCAAGCCGGTCACACTCTTAAACGTGGGTATTGAGAGCGATGTCTCTCCGCAAGAGATAGCGATGCGTTTCCATTTCCATCATCAATTGACTTTCTTGCCTAATGCTTATTCCAAGGTTGTTGTTCGCTATGGGATAGAATCGTTGAAGGTGGGGAGTTATGAAAGTGATTACCGTTATTGTTATGATATCTCCACTGGCGGTACGTGGAAGGGTAACATCCGCTCTTTTATGGTGGTGACGCGCAATTGTTCTATGGGAAGTTCTTCGTCTAACCCTATGAACCGCCATTTCGACTATATGTGTTGTAGCGAACTGGATGAGAGTGGCATCTATTTTAAAAAAAATTATAAGCCTGAGAAGGGTGATTATTTTACCTTTGTCCATTATTCTCTCCCCATGTCAATCAATTATTACCCGGTACCCAAGTATGAGAAGTTACATTGTGTCCCGCTGAAGGATGTCAAGTCTTCGTCGTGGCTGAATCCAAGTGCTGTGATGGATGGAAGCCAATTCACCTCTTGCGCGATTGTGGATTGGCGGAATGCTTCGTTGGAGTTCACTTTGCCACAAGCCGGTTATGGCCCTTTCATTTGCAGTGGGACGAGTGGAAATTTGGTGTCGGAAAAGGATTTGTATGCTTTCGTGGAAATGTTTAGTGGATCGGGCGATTCTGCAAAGACATGGGACGATGCCTATGGATATGAGCCTTTTAAGAGTGATTTATCCATATATGATTATTATTGGCCGAAAGCGATTTCCCTGAAACGATTGGAAGAGCCCTTTGATTCGTTTGCCTTTTCTTTGGAGAAATTTGATATGCGGGAATTCCCTATGTTGTACGATTGGGGACGTATCAGTGCAGTGCGGCAGATGAACTGTTTCCCTGCCGGCAGGTATCGCTTGTCCATTGAGGATTGCTATGAGTACGAATGGTGCCGTGATACTACTTACGTTACGGAACTCTGGTTTTTGCCTGTTTCTCATGACATGCCGGAGATGATGGCTGAGGATAGGAAAAGTGAAATCCCGATTTTCCAGGATGTGTTTGATTATGTTAAGGGAAAGGAAAATCTTAGAGATTATATACTTTATGGGAGGACCGCACAAGGAGAGGTGGAAACTCATGGCAATGTGTCAGGGCGTTGTTATGTGACTGACCTTTTCGGCAATAAGAAGTTCCATCGTACATACACTAATCCCCCGGAACAGGATGAGAAGGAAACGAACTTCCCTCTCTTATATGTGGTCATTGGGGCTGTCGCCACTTTGGCGTTGATAGGCGGTTTCGTCTATTGGCGCAGGAAGAGGCGTTAGTGGAGGAGGGGAGTCCTCCCCCTAAAACAGTCTCCGTAAGAACTCCGTCAGGTAGAACCGCCAGTTGTACCAAGTGTGGCCGCCAGCCGTTTCGAAGTATTCGTAGCGGAATCGGTTGGTCTCCAGTAGTTGCACATACTCCGCGTTGGCGTCGTAGAGGAAATCCTCCTTGCCGATGGCGATCCAGTAGAGCGCGGGCTTCTTGGAGAATTGTGTGCGGAGCTTTTCCATGGGGTTCTGGTAGATTGGAATGTCGCCCGCTTCATGTCCCACCGCCGCGGAGAAGAGTCCGACGTAGTCGAAGAAGTCAGGGTATGCCCTGGAGATCTGCATGGCGTGGAACCCTCCCATGGAGAGACCTGCGATCGCGCGCCACTGCTTCCTCGGAACAGTATGGTAAGCCTTATCTATGAAGCGTACGATGCTCGGAAAAGACTCTTCGAACAGTCCGTCGTAGGAGGGTGATAGGTCTAGGTCGGGTGTGATGAATCCCTCCGGACCGTGGCCGGGCGCCGCCTGTAGGTCCATGTAGCTGTTGGTCATGACCACGATCATCGGCTTGGCTTTCCCTTGTGCGATGAGGTTGTCCAATATTTGGGCGGCGCGTCCCAAAGTGACCCAAGAATCCTCGTCGCCTCCCATTCCGTGCAGTAGGTAGAGGACGGGGTAACGTAGTCCATCCTCGTATCCGGCTGGCGTGTAGACCGTTAGTCTTCTGTTCCGCTCTGTTTTGTCGCAATAGTACCAGACGTGGGAGATGGACCCGTGGGGTACTTCCTGGTCTTTGTATATGTCGCTCCATCCACCTTCGATGAAGAGCGTGCTGCTCGTCTTCACCACGTCACGGGTCATGTGGATGTTGGAGGGGTCCGTGATGGTAAGCCCATCCACGATGAAGTTGTAGTTGTAGTAGCCAGGCTCCATAGGACGGAGTGTTGTGTAGGTCCAAACACCATCCGCTCCCTTCCTTAGGGAGGCGGTCCCCGTCATCTGTGTGGTGATGCCATCCCTCACGACATAGGAGGGCGGCAGGAAGTCACCCACCAGCAGGACCTCCTTGGCACGAGGCGCGACCAATCGGAAGGTCACCATGTGGTTGTCGTATATCTCCGGGGAAACGGTGGGCGTCTTCCACCAGATGGCTTCCTGTGCGGAGAGACGCAAGAGGTTGAATATGAAAAGAAATAGAATAATTTTCCTCATTATGCGTAATGTTTGCTTGATGGACAAAGATAATATTATTTATCCATGTTATCATTTCTTCTCTTTGTTGTTTATCTTTGCGAAAAAAAGAATATGAGGAAGACATTGTTGTTGATGTTAGTATTGCTGTCTTGTTTGACTAGCGGCGTTTCGGCAAAGGATGCTGAGGGGGATATTCATGCGCTTGTGATGGTGGAGGGGGGCTATTCCCATTCCTTCGGAGATTTGAATAGCACATGGAGCCAATATTTCAGCAGTTTCCAGCGGCAGCTCAGGAATGGGTATTCAATTCAAGCCTCTGCCATGGGCACTATTATGCGGAACGGTTGTGTGGGTTTTGTCGTTTGGCAAAAGGGTTTTTCCGCCTCAGATGATGACCTTGTGTACAGGACAACTGAAGATGTGGATATGAAATATATCGGACCAGCTCTTGGCTGTAATGAATATTTTGGACCCGGTTTCTTGGGACTGTATGTTTCCGCTGGATATACCCGTTATTCCGACAAGTATGTTACGCATGCTATTCGCACGGGTGAGCGGGCGGAGGATCGGTTTGTGACGGGCGCCTTTGGCTATCTGGTCGATCTGAAGTACATGTTTTGCTTGGGTAAGTACTTTGTTGCAGGCCCGAGCATAAGCTATTATGGTTTTAGGGTTAAAACCAACGATGATGGATTTTGGAGGGTGGATTGGGATGCCGACTGTTTTAGAGTTGATGGTTTCAATATCACCGGATGTCTGGGCGTCAAGTTTTAATGCGTTCCCATAGATGCAGGCTTTCCTGTGTCGTTGAGGCGTGGAATTTATGCGGAAAGTGCGGTCATCCCTGCTCTTTCGCCGAAAATGGGGCGTTGAGTGTCTATTCTATCTCAATTTTTACTATATTCGCACGGTTTTTGCTGCGATTGTTTGTCTGTCGCGAAAATTCAGTGCCTACTATTATGTTTAACCTAAAGTGTAATGTCAATGAGTTGTTTCAGAAAAGTTTTGTTCACTATATGGGTGGCGTTATCGTCACAGGTGGCGCTTGCTGCGTCCGTCGTCTATGGTGGTGTGAAGTTTGATGTGTCGGAGGGGGATCGTACGCTTGTCATAACCGATGCGAAGAGTGTGAAGGATTCTGTCGTGGACATCCCTAGCACAATCGAGTATGGGGGTGTGAAGTATACGGTGACCGGCATAGGCGAAAAAGCCTTTTATCGCAATGATTCCATCAAGGTTGTTAACCTGCCGGAAGGTCTCGTTTCTTTGGGTGATTATGTTTTCGGACATTGCTCCCAGTTGCGGTCGGCCCATCTTCCATCTTCCCTTTCCACGATGGGCGAGGGCGTGTTTTATGCTTGTTCCAGCCTCGAAACCGCTAATTTCGAGAAACGTGGAGGGGGACTATCCGTTCCGAAGAATGCCTTCTACGATTGCCAGGCACTCACGTCTTTGGGTTCTCTCCTCATCTCTGGGGAGGTTGGCGACATGGCTTTCTCGAATTGCCAGAACCTGACGGGGAAACTGAATCTGCGGTCGGTCCGTCGCATCGGCGACAAGGCTTTCTATAAATGTTTCCTCCTTACGGATGTGTTGTTCGGCGAGAAATGTTCAGTGGGTGTATATTCCTTCTATGGTTGTAAGAAACTGAAGGAGGTGAACCTGACCAATCCGTTGACGATCGACCACCATGCTTTCATGGGTTGCTATTCTATTAAAAATTTGACGCTTCGTTATACGCACCAGTATGATTTGTCGCCAATCGGTGATAGCTGTTTCATGAAATGTAGTGCGTTGGAGACGGTTAATATATTGGATTACAGCGGATATGAGGAGGGTGAGTACAACCCGTCTCTCTCTGTGGATATCTGTAGCCTCGGACGAGAGGTCTTCGTGCAAGCCTCTGCGCTCAAAGAGATCTTTGTGCCTGCTGTGAAATTCGAGGAGTATAAGAGTGCACCGGACTGGGCTGACTACTCGGACCTTCTTGTCTCATTGAATGCTGATGACCAACCTGAGTGGTCGAGTGAGATAGAAATCGTTCTGGAGGGCGGAGATGATGATAGCATCCCTGGTGGTGCTGTCGTCGGTGGCACGATTGTGTTGAAACCGACACTCGAAGGAAAACGGGTGATCGTCTTCGGCGACTCGAAGGCGGAAGGCGTAGGCAATCAGGTGAATGGAGAGTATAGGTCTTGGGCCTATTATATGCAGGAAAAGTATGGCTGCATCGTCACGAATGCGGCTGTGGGTGGAACCCATCTGACTCCTACATCCTTGAAGCCTGGAACGGGTGTGAACGGAATCGGTGTCTACAGCTTGGTGAATGCATGGAAAACAGGCGACTATTCCCTGGTGGATAGTAGCATCTCATGGGCACATCAGAGCAAGTATGGCAAAAGGTGGGATCACGTGCAGGAAATCATCAAGACGACGAAGGCTACAGACTATGATATCGTCTGTATCGATGCCGGTACGAATGATTGGAACAATGCGGCAAGAAAATTGGGCAAATGGGAAGATACCAACCCGTTGCAAAACTACACGGTGGCGCTGAAAAACATTATCTCGACGTTGTACGAGCTCAACCCGAAACTCCATATCCTCATCATCCCGCCAATTGTCCGCCAATTGACGTACAGCGACACGACGACCTTCAGCGATTATTACCTTAATCCGAAGAGCGGGCTATATCTGTACGAGGTGGCCGAGACGATGATCAGTGTCGCACAGCGTTGCGGTGCTGATGCCATCGACGCCTACCACGAAATGGGCTTCACCGTTGCCAATTGGACCTCTACCTATACGGATGACGGTACGCATCCGAATGAGGCGGGCTATAGGGTGATTGGTGACAAGATTGGTGCTCATCTCTTAAATAGCATGGCTCCTGAGATTCAGACTAAAGTTCCTTCCTTGCCTTCGCAAAATGGTTTGTCCTCTGACTCGCAGGGGAAGGTGACGGTGGTGGACCTCAACGGACGTGTCCTGCGTAAGAACGTGGACGCCTCCAAAATTGCTAATGAATTGCCTCGTGGCGTCTATCTGCTGAACGGAAAGAAATGCGTCGTGAGGGGTAAATGATACGTCGCCCTTGGGACGAAATATTGTTGGAATAATTGTGGGGGCGAGAAATTTTCGCCCATACAATTTTTTATATAATTTTACGTAGATATATAACCAAAACCATTCCCCTATGGCTCCACCAAAAACATTTCTGCGAGTTGTTCCCCTCCTTTTCGCGATACTCTCCAGCACACTCTCCTGCTTTTCTTATGACTATATGATGATCCATCCTTGCCGGGTGGAGGTCAATGATTCTTTATGCTATTTAATCAAGAAAGGTAATGGGTTTAGTGCTAAGGCAAGGGAAAAAGGAAAGTGGGAACTCTTTTGCGGTGAGTTGGCCAATTTTTATTTCGTGGAAGGATATTCCCCCAGTCTGATTGTGAAGGAATACAATCCCCATGCGGATACGATTTATGTGATAAAGACATTGTCGAATCTAAGTCATATATGTCAGTGTTATCAAAAATCCTCGTGTGATTGCGAGAAGATAAGGAAAAAAGTAAAACGAGGGAAGACGGTGAAAGAGTGTGATTGTTCCACCATAAATGTGATAGAGACTGATCCCGATTGCATGCGTAGAATTCGTGCGAAATCTAGGTAGGGGCGAAAAATTTCTCGCCCCTGCGTGTTTGTATGCTCAACCTCTAAAAAACACGCATCTATATTTGCTCTTTTGTTTTTTTTCGTATATTTACAAATATGATGTAAATTTTGATTGTAATGAGAAGATTATTGACTACACTGATGGCTTTTACGCTTGCCTCTTCGCTGTTTGCGGCGGATAACTATGGTGATGTCCTTTGGATGAGTGTGAAATCGGCTAGGGTTGGTACGTTTAGCCAAAATGATGCCGCACTGAAGGGCAAACAGTATTCCTTGGGTTCTGAAAAGGTCGTGTTCTCACGCTATGACGCCGCCTCCGGCACACTGCTGATGCGGACCCGCAACAGGTTGGCGGATTACTCCTTCTCCAGGGATTCTATTTTGTGGAACTATAATGTCAAGAAGGGGGACCCTGTCCACTTCTTCGGAGATAAAATCATCACTTTCGGCTCGGATATCGTCTGCTTGGACCGCTGGAAGGGTAACCTCCTCTGGAGCCGTCCGCTACGGGACGGTGTGCGCTTCAGCGAATACTTCATGGAGGGAAACGCTTCCTTGCTCGCTGTGACGACTACCCTGAGACATATAGACTTGTCGGACGGTCAAGGCTGGGAGTATGAGGTGGATAAGAAACAGCGCATCAAGAACGCTTCTAAGCAAAATACGGTGGTCTCTGGCATGGAGAGTGTCTTCGGCGCCACAAATAACCTGATGGCCTCCTTCATCAAGGGCCAGGGAGAGGATGGTTCTGACTATATGTCGCAATATGTGGCGGAAGGTGACTTCATCTATTACGCCGCCGCGAATTTTGTCTACAAGGTAGAAAAGCCTACCGGTAAGCTTGTGTGGAAGTCTCAACTCTCCACGAATATAAACGGTGACGCATTGCTCTTCGCCCATGATGATACCACGCTCTTCTACATGAACAAGGGTGTCCATAGCAGTTGGGGCACGGTGGAGCCGTACTTCGTCGTGATCGCCAAGGAGGATGGCCACATCGTCCATAACGGTGAGGCCCGTGGCATGGAGTTCGTCGCCACACTGGAGCAGGGGGATCGAATTTATGCCTTGACGAAAGACCGCTTCGCACGGATCTACAAGGATAGTTGCTGGGTGGAACAGGATATCATCGTGAAGCCTACCAGCGGCGGAAAGTATAACCTGAGCGTTTTCTTGGATGCCTCCTCACTCTATGAGGGCGAGTTCGGCGCATTCAAGCCGATTGACGATACCGCCTGCATCTTCGTGCTGCGGGACGATGAACTGTGTGCCGTGAATAAAACCAGCTTCTCTACCGTCAACCGCTACGATATGAATAACGTTTGGGTGAAGATGCTCGCGACGGACCAGTTCTCCCTCTACACGAAGAATGGCTCCTCCGTCTTCGTCTCCAACCAGACGGGCGACTTCATCGCTGAGACGAAGAGCATCACGGAGGCTTCCATCCGCAACGGATACCTCTATGCCCTCATCGACGGGGTCTACACGGAGATCAAACTGAGCGATATCGTGAAATCGGACGCGGGGAAGAGTAAGTCTAAGAAAAAGAAATAAGGGTCCCCTCCCTTCTCGGCATGAAACACTCGAACATTCCCATATTCATCCCTGAATTGGCTTGCCCGCATCAGTGCGTCTTCTGCAACCAGGCGAAGATCAGCGGACAGATGAGTGTTCCGCCGCCGGAGGAGATCCCCGCAATCATTGATACATACCTTTCGACGATGAACGACGGACGGGAGGTGGAGGTGGCTTTCTTCGGAGGCTCCTTCACGGGCATTCCTCTTGACCTGCAGGAACGCTACCTCGCCGAGGCGCACCGCTATCTACGGGAGGGCAGGATCTGTGGCATCCGCCTTTCTACTCGCCCGGACTACATCAACGATGCGGTGTTGGACCTGCTGAAGCGTTATGGCGTCACCACCATCGAATTGGGGGCACAGTCTACCAACGACGATGTCCTCTTGGCTTCAGGCCGGGGGCATAAGGCGGATGCGATCCGTAGGGCTTCCGAGAAGATCTTGGAGAATGGGTTCCACCTCGGTCTGCAGATGATGATCGGCTTGCCGCACGATACCTACGAGCGTTCCCGCCAGACGGTGGAGGATATCATCTCGCTTGGTGCGGATAATACCCGCATCTACCCGACACTGGTCATCAAGGGTACGCAACTGGCCAAGCGTTACGAGTCGGGCCACTATGTGCCGTTGGATATGCCGACCGCACTCTCTTGGGCGAAGGATTTCTACCTAAGGTTTGAGTCCGCCGGTCTGACGGTCTTGCGTGTCGGACTGCATGCTTCGGAGGAACTCACACCGGAACGTTCCCTTCTGGCGGGTCCTTACCATAGGTCGTTCAAGGAACTGATGATGACGGAGATATGGGCGGATATCCTGCGGGAAAAACTGAAGGATATTGACAATCAAGACATTATTCTAAAAATACATCCCTCACAGACGAATTTCGTGTGGGGGTATGCAGGGAAAAACAAACGCCTCTTCGAGCAGAAAGGGTTGCGTGTGAAGTTGCTCACGGATGATCATTTAGGAAAGTATGAAGTGCAGGTTGGCTGTTGTTGACGCGCGGTGTGACGCACGCCTCTTGTCCCGCTTGGGCGAGTATGCGGAGGAGGTTTTCCCCTTCCGCACGCAGGGCATCACCTACGAATCGGTCTCCTGCCACCCCGATGTCTTTCTCTACCAAGATTCCACCACGACACTTCTGGCACCGAATGCGCCCCAGGCGTTGGCGGAGAAGCTCGCTTCCCTTTCCGTTCCCTTCCGTTGGGGAGGCTCGCCTGTTGGTGAGTCTTTGCGGGATTCCAGCCTGTACAATTGTGTGTCGACCGACACCTGTCTCTTCCACCGAAAAGGCTACACGGACGAGGTCTTGCTCGCCTTGAACCATGGAAAGCGCTTCGTTGAACTTCCGCAATCGTACACACGTTGCTCGATGTTCCCCCTTTCCGAGCAGTCTTTCATCACTTCCGATGCGGGCATCCATCAGGTGCTGTTACGGGAGGGGTTCTCTTCCTTCCTCTTCTCCCCCGAGGAGATACGGATCCCTGTGCATCGCTACGGCTTCTTAGGCGGAACGTGCGGACGTTGGGGCGATAAGCTTTTCTTCTTGGGCAATCCGTTGAGGCACAGGGATGGCCCTGCACTTCTCCGTTTTGTGGAGGCTGCTGGTCTGGAACCTGTCTCACTCTCCGACGGTTATCTCTATGATGGGGGAGGAGTGTTCTTTTGGTGAAATGGTTTGTTTGAAAGACCTTCCTTGGCCCCTGACAGGCTATTTGTGACGTTTCCTTGTGTGAATTATTTCTTCAAGATTATATTTATATGTCTATTTTATTGTTAAAAACTTGTACAATGTAAATCCATTTTTGTTATATTTGTAGAGTGGATAATATCAGATGATTTTTTTGTTTGATTTGATTGAGATGGTTTTCAAATACATTTTAGGGGAATAATTAAATAAAAATATAGTGCTTATGGTAAAGAAATTTACGTTGTTGATTATGCTATTGGCCATTTGTTGCTCTGCTCAAGCGGCCAATTACCTCACCTTCACGGCGGAGGTTGATAGTGCCTTGTTTCTGATGAAAAACGATGGAGGCAATAATCCTGACGTCCGCTATTCCATGGACGGTGGTGAGACATGGAGTGTTCTTCATGCAATGGACACGATCGTTCTGAAGAAGAAGAACGACAAGGTCCTGTTGAGAGGAAATAACCCGGACGGCTTCTCCCGTAGTAATTTTGAAATCACTAGATTCGAGATTTACAGTCCTATCGCCGCAAGTGGAAGTGTGATGAGTTTGCTGGATAATACTGGGGAAAGCAAGACGATTCCGGAACCCGCTTCATATTGTTTCACGAATTTGTTTATCCTTAGTGAGGGTTTGACGCAGGCTCCTGAATTGCCTGCCACTTCGTTGTCTGAATATTGCTATTCGAGCATGTTCGCTTATTGCCCCAATCTGAGACAGGCTCCTGAATTGCCCGCCACCACATTGGCTGAATATTGTTACTTGCACATGTTCAATGGCTGCGCTGGTCTGACGCAGATTCCTACTCTTTCCGCCACCACGCTGGCTGAGAAATGTTACATGGGCATGTTCCAAGATTGCAAAGGATTGACACAAGTTCCTGATTTCCCTAAGATCAAATTGGCTGTGGGTTGTTACTTGGAAATGTTCCATGGGTGCTCTGGTCTGACGCAGGCTCCGGCTCTTCCCTCCACTGGAATGGAGATTGAATGCTACGCTGGAATGTTCCAAGGCTGTACAAGCCTGACGCAGGCTCCGGCTCTTCCTTCCACCGAATTGGACAATGAGTGCTACACTGGAATGTTCCAAGGTTGTACAAGCCTGACGCAAGCCCCAGAACTTCCTGCCACCAGAATGAATGTGGGATGCTACGCTAACATGTTCCGAGATTGCATCGGCTTGACGCAAGCCCCTGCTCTTCCAGCCCTCACGTTGGTTAGAGATTGTTATAAGGGTATGTTCGAGGGCTGTACTGGTCTGACAAGCTTTCCTGAGATCTCTGCCACCTCTTTGACAAATGGTTGCTGTTATCAAATGTTCTCTGGATGCGCAAATATCTCCGAGGCCACGGTTCACTTCTCGGATTGGCAAGACTCGGCTTTCAATTGGCTTTTGGATGTTTCTGAAACTGGTACCTTCACATGCCCTAGAGCATTGCTCGAGCAGTATGAGTTTGGTCCGAGTGCGATCCCGTATGGGTGGAATGTGCAATTTATCGATAGGCAGGAGGGTGACACCATCAACTACCTCACCTTTACGGCTGAGGCGGATAGCTCTTCTTTTGCACTCTCCTTTGGATATGAAGATTATCTTTTACCGTACCTGAACGCGTATTATACTTACTCGTTGGATAATGGAGCCTCATGGGATACGCTCAAAGTGGGTGAATTTGTCGTCTTGGCTAAGAAGGGTGATAAAGCATTGCTGAGAGGATATAATTCGAGGGGGCTTTCGGAATATGAACCTCAAATAACTGGCGAGGATATCATTCCAACCGGTACTGCGTTGGAGGAGCTCGATTTGGGTCCATTAATCTGTTCAAACTTCGTCATGACCGGTTCCATCGCCGCAAGCGGAAGTGTGATGAGCCTGATAGACAATATGGGTATGGGCAAGAAAATCCCGGAGCAATCCGAATACTGTTTCGCACGGTTGTTTAAGGATTGTACCAGCCTGACGCAAGCCCCGGAACTCCCTGCCACTACGCTGGGCAGAGGATGTTATTGCAAGATGTTCGCCGGTTGCACCAATCTGAAGAACGCTCCTGTGCTCCCTGCTACAGCGTTGGATGAGAGATGCTATGCGGGTATGTTCGCTGGCTGTACGGGCATGGCGCAGGCTCCAAAGCTCTCGGCCGATTCCTTGGCGGAAGAATGTTACTTCGGAATGTTCATCGATTGTACAGGCTTGACGCAGGCCCCAGATCTCCCTGCTACTGGATATGCTCGGGGTTGTTACCACTATATGTTCAAGGATTGCGCTAACCTCTCTCAAATCAAGGTGAACTTCTCTGAGTGGTCGGAGGATGAGTATGGAACAGCTACGGATACTTGGGTCGAGGGCGTCGCTCCAACGGGCACCTTCATTTGCCCGAAGGAATTACCTAAAGAGTATGGAGTAAGCAGAATACCTGAAGGTTGGAGGGTGGCCTATTTGAACGAAGAGTGTGGTGATGACATGCCGCTTTCTTGTGACTTCTTCACTTGGACCGAAAACCTCACCATCTGTGTACGTGGAGTCGACGGACTTGTCGAAGTATACAACCTTAATGGACAATTGTTGCGCACTGCACAGGCTTCGGCGAGCGAAACGCTAAACTTCACCATGCCTTCCGAAGGGGTGTATGTCGTTAAAACCGCTACGGGAAGTGTGAAGGTGAAATTGTGAGACATGTGTGATCTTTGTAAAATATTTGGAGGCTGGCTTATTCCTGATAAGCCAGCCTCCGTTGCTTTTGTGGATGTCTCTATTTGCCTGTGATTACAAACTAGGGAGGTGCAATCCCCTAATAATCTCTAATCATTCTAAAACACATGTCCTTGGTTAGAAGTTCAATGACACGCCCAAACCGTTCCCATTCAGGTTCAGCCGAAGTTCGAACGCTGAGTTTTTGGGCGCACATTGTTCGTTGTATAGACCGATGGACTTGCGTCTTGAAACGTAGCCTGTGACTAGTAACGGGACGGCGGTCGTCTCAAGCAGGACTGCCGGTACTAAGGTCGCGATGCCAAGGGCCAAGGCACCGTCGTTGTATGTGTAGTACCTGCCTCTTGCATGGTAACGCTCGGATTTCGCATAGGAGATGAACGAAATGGTGGACATCATTTCGCAAGTCAAACCGGTTATGGCCAATGTCCATCCGCTTTTCACCCGTTTCGAGCCGGATTGCCACTTTTCGTAGGCTATTGGGCAATTCACATACAGGAATTTTCCATACTCCTTCTTATCCATGGTCATATCTCCCAATACGTATTGCCCTCTTACGCGGTCGAGCATCGGGTATGACGGTAGTATTTCCTTTTCCGGTTCGGCCTTCACACTATCGATAGGGAGAGGGGTACTTGTGCTAACATCTGTGATGTCTGCTGTATTGACACTTGCAGTAGTAACTGTGTCGGTGTCTGTATTTGTACTTGCGATGTCACCTGTGCTTTCCGTGACGGCGCTCTTCTCCTCTACCTTTACGAAGGATTCAACATCTCCATTCCCGTAGGTGATGGTGCTTATGTCTGATTTGTAGATGACGAAGGTGGGGCCATCCAGATAGTTTTGCTTCTTGTACTTGACTTCTGTCGGGCTTACCTCAAGGATCTTCGCCTTGATAGTGTCTCTGCTATTCAAGACGATTATATCTTTTATATCCTTTGCCGAACCTGCCATGAACTGCCCAACCATGAGCAGCAAGAGGAATATTTTCTTCTTCATGATTTATCAATATGCTTGTTGCTTTTATATTTTCCTCAAAAGTACAAAAAAAGTTTTTCCCTAAAATTAAAAGGATGATTTCATAACAAAAAAGGTGAGACCGAAGCCTCACCTTTCGTATGATTCAGTCAGCCTTATAATTCAACCTTAATGCTTTCCGTGCCTGATTTGACGATATAGATGCCTCCTTGTGGCATAGTGATTGATTCTGTTTCATCTCCTGCGGCTTTTCTTGCCACCAAATTGCCGTTGAGGTCATAGATTTCAACCTCCTTTTTCGCACAATGGAAGTGAATGGTGAGATTGTCGGTCCAGACACAGAATCTGTTATTGGTGAGTGGTACCTCCATGCTATTTGTTTTTATCTCTTCTATCTCCTTGAAGTATGCTACTACGGTCAGTGTGTCGTCCGATGCCATCGTCTGTATGTCCTTTTCGAGTTGTCCTCCATATGTGTCTATAACACTCGAGGTGTCCATGTTGTTCCAATGGCTGAATTTGTAACCTTTTTTTGCAGTCGCCACTGCGTAGGAGGAATCTCCTTGACATAACATTATTTTGTTGGGTTGGATATGGGTGCTATCCATAAATATGCCGTCTAAACTAAACACCTCGACCGTTCCCATCTCTTCGTTGTCGGAGCGAAATACAATTTTCTTGCATGATGTTGTTGTCTTTTTGAAATGTGCTACCAACGTGTCGTTCCCTACGATGGTGTCTGTCGAATAGCCGCGGATGGACTCCCAATAGTCAAACTCATAGCCTGGCTTTGCCTCCTCAAATTTCTCTATTTTTTGTCCTTCGACGCCACAGAAATAGTTGTTTGTCCTTCCCTGGTTGCTGTTTTCTGCGTAAATGGATATGCAAAAGGTATCCTTGGCAGGTTCGAAGTATGCGGTGTATCTAATGGTATCGCACCCTGAATTCACATAGATTATAGGACGCTTGTCTCCCGTGTTCCATTCTGTGAACTGGTATCCTGCTTTGGCTTGGGCGCTCAGTGTGACAGCCTGGGTTTCACTCCACGTCACGATGTAATGGTTGTCCACTGCGTTTGGTCCTGTTGCGATGACCGAACCTCGTGCCTCGTTCGCTGACTCGAATATTAGGTGTGTGGCGTTTTCCTCAAAATAAGCTACGAGCGTGTCCGTCCCCTCTTTGTTCCACACACGTGGATTGTTTGTGTCTCCGTCGCTCCAATGGGAGAATCGGGCACATATTCCGCTGTTCACATGCGCTCTCACCGTTGTTGAGTCCATGTACTTGCCTCCGCCGTATACTTTTCCTATTTTGGGGGCTGCCGATGAAACGACAAGATAACCTTTGAATGTGTCAGGTTCGAAGTATGCTACTACGTTTAGTGTGTCGTTTATTGCCATCGCCTGTATGTCCTTTTCGAGTTGTCCTCCATATGTGTCTACAACATTCGAGGTGTCCATGTTGTTCCAATGGCTGAATTTGTAACCTTTTTTTGCAGTCGCTACCGCATAGGAGGAATCTCCTTGGCATAACATTATTTTGTTGGGTTGGATATGGGTGCTATCCATAAATATGCCGCCTAAACTAAACACCTCGATTGTCCCCATCTCCTCGTTGTCGGAGCGGAATACGATTTTTTTGCATGATGTAGCACTTTTTTTGAAATGAGCCACTAGCGTGTCGTTGCCTACGATGGTGTCGGTCGAATAGCCACGGACGGACTCCCAATAGTCCAACTCGTAGCCGGTAAAGGGCTCTGCGAATTTCTCTATTCTTTGCCCTGGGACGCCACAGAAATAGTCGTTCGTCCTTCCCATGTTACTGTCCTCTGTGTAAATGGATATGCAGAAGGTGTCCTTGGCTGGCTCGAAGTATGCTGTGTATCTTATCGTGTCGCAACCTGAATTTATATAGATTATAGGACGCTTGTCTCCCGTGTTCCATTCGATGAACTGATATCCTGTTTTGGCTTGGGCGCTCAGTGTGACAAATGGCGTTTTACTCCACGTCACGACGTGATGGTTGTACACCGTGTCCGACCCAATTTGTACGGTGACTGTGCCTTGCTCTTTGTCCGCCGATTCGGCTATTAGGTGTGTGCCGTTCTCCTCGAAATAGGCCACGAGCGTGTCCGTCCCCTCCTTGTTCCACACTCGTGGGTTGGCTGTTTCCCCGTCGCTCCAGTGGGTGAATCGGGCGCAGATTCCGTTCTTCACGTATGCTTCCACCACGGTGGAGTCCATGTAATTGCCCCCGCCGTAAACCATTCCCACCTTGGGATTGTCCGAGCTGACGTAAAGATGGCCTTTGGATGGGTCTGTTTCAAAGTATGCGATTGTCTTTAGGGAGTCTCCTGCGGGGATGCTTCTTACGATTTGCTCGAAGTCGCCGAAAGAGGTGCCGATGATGTTTGAAGTGTCTCCATCGTTCCATTGTGAGAACTGATAACCCTCTTTTGGGGTGGCTGTCACGTACAATGAGTCCGAGTCGCAGAATTCCAGCCAATCTCCTTCGATATAGGAGGTGTCCGGCTCGTCGGGGTGACCAATGTGATATATTGTTATCTTACCCATTTCATTGTCGCTTGATTGAAATGATAAATACTTGCAATTGGTGCGCTGTGCGTCATCTGCGGCCCATGCGCGGAAATTTCCGACAGAAATGACAAAGAAGCATAAGAGTAATACTAAGTTTTTTTTCATGAAGCTAAATTTTTTCATGATGCTATTGGCTTTTAATGTTTATATCTTTTGGTCGCTTTCCAAACCAATCTTTCAAATCGTTGTAATGATATTAATCGGATGAACTGCTGTACAAAGATAGTAAATGATGATAATAATCGACAAATGCGCATTCTTTTTTTGAGAGGACAATATCCCCTGATTGTGTGGTTCGTCCCAAAACAAACAAGGAGCAGAATGTCGATCTTCTGCTCCTTGTCATATCTGAATTAGAATTTTTATTTATCGAATCCTTTTGTGGGCATTATCCCACTCTGGAACCGTTCGCCACCTTCTTGGATACGGAGGTGACCACCAGCTTGCCGTCCTTGTCTACAGCCGACATGATCATGCCTTGGCTTTCGAGACCCATCATCTTGCGAGGAGGGAAGTTCGCTACGAAGAGAACCTGTAATCCCACCAACTCTTGCGGATCTGGGTATGACTTGGCGATGCCGGAAAGAATGGTGCGTCCGCCCAAACCGTCGTCGATCTTGAACTGAAGCAGCTTGTCTGACTTAGGCACTTTCTGGCACTCCAGGATGGTGCCGACACGGATGTCCAGCTTGGCGAAGTCGTCGATGGTGCTTTGTCCCTCGATCGGCTCAGGCTGCCAGTTGCTGGCCTCGTTCTCCTTCTTGATGTTCTCCAAACGCTTCATTTGTGCGTCGATGGCCTCGTCCTCGATCTTCTCGAAGAGGAGCTCCGTCTTGCCGAGCGGAGTACCCTCCTTCAGCAAATCGGTTCTGCCCAACTGACCCCACTCGAAGGAGTCCATGTTCAGCATCTTACGCAGTTTCTCGGAAGAGAACGGCAGGAACGGCTCGAATGCGATGGCGAGGTTGGCCGCGATCTGCAATCCTATGTGCAGGATAGAGGAGGTGCGGTCCATGTCTGTCTTCGCCAGCTTCCAAGGCTCTGTCTCCGCCAAATATTTGTTACCGATACGGGCAAGGTTCATCGCCTCCTTTTGCGCCTCGCGGAACTTGAAGTTGTCGAGCAATTGCTCCAGGTTGCCTTTCACGTCGGCGAACTCCTTGAGCGTCTCCTTGTCGTAGTCGTTCATGCCCTTCAATGCAGGCACTTTGCCGTCGAAGTATTTCTGTGTCAGTACCAAGGCGCGGTTCACGAAGTTACCGTAGATGGCCACCAACTCGCTGTTGTTGCGGGTCTGGAAATCCTTCCAGGTGAAGTCGTTGTCCTTCGTCTCAGGCGCATTGGCCGTCAGGACGTAACGCAACGTGTCTTGCTTGCCTGGGAAGTCCACCAAGTATTCGTTCAACCATACCGCCCAGTTGCGGGAGGTGGATATCTTGTCGCCCTCCAGGTTGAGGAACTCGTTGCTAGGCACGTTGTCCGGCAGGATGAATGAGCCCTCCGCCTTCAGCATGGCAGGGAACACGATGCAGTGGAACACGATGTTGTCCTTTCCGATGAAGTGGACCAGACGGGTCTCTGGGTCTTTCCACCACTTCTCCCAGTTGCCGAACTTCTCAGGGTTGTTGTCGCACAGTTCCTTGGTGTTGCTGATGTAGCCGATAGGCGCGTCGAACCACACGTAGAGCACTTTGCCCTCCGCACCCTCCACAGGCACTGGGATACCCCAATCCAAGTCACGGCTCACGGCGCGTGGATGAAGTCCGGTGTCCAACCAGCTCTTGCATTGCCCGTAGACGTTCGTGCGCCACTCCTTGTGACCCTCGAGGATCCATTTGCGCAACCACTCCTCGTGTTGATCCAACGGCAGGTACCAGTGCTTCGTCTTGCGAAGTACAGGCTTGGCGCCGGACAACTTGCTGACTGGGTTGATCAACTCCTCAGGGGAGAGTGCGCTACCGCACTTCTCGCATTGGTCGCCGTAAGCGCCCTGTGCGTGGCAGCGAGGACATTCGCCCACGATGTAGCGGTCCGCCAAGAACTGCTTCGCCTCCTCGTCGTAGTATTGCTCGCTCTCCTTCTCGATGAACTCGCCCTTGTCGTAGAGCTTGCGGAAGAAGTCGGAAGCCACCTTGTGGTGCACGTTGGAGGTGGTGCGGGAGTAGATGTCGAACGAGATGCCGAACTCCTGGAAGGAGTCCTTGATGATCTTATGGTAGCGGTCCACCACGTCTTGTGGGGTGCAGTTCTCTTTCTTTGCCCGGATCGTTACCGGTACGCCGTGCTCGTCGGAGCCGCCGATGAATACCACATCCTCACCCTTCAGCCTCAGATACCTGACGTATATGTCGGCTGGCACGTAAACACCCGCCAAGTGACCGATGTGTACGGGACCGTTGGCGTAAGGCAGGGCCGATGTGACCGTTGTTCTTTTGAATTTCTTATCCATATCGTTATTAATTATTTATTCTTTTTCTATCGCATGCAGAAACGGAGTGCAAAGTTACAAAAAATCATGGAATAATTATTGCCAATGTTTTGTGTTTTGTGGAAGGATGGACAATGGTAGGGGAATGTTGTGATGTGGGGGCGAAAAATTTTTCACCCCCACATGTGTGTTTTTCTCCGTGATGGGTTATATTTTCGTCAAATATGACGCTCAAAAAAGTTTATCATAAACAATTATTCAACGAAATGCTTGAAATGATAAATATTTGGTTATATTTGTGGGATATTTAAGATGTTTTTAGACGAATTTAAGAAAAGATGAATGTAATTACTAAGACGATCGCTTTGCCTGACGGCCGTACGATCAGTATCGAGACGGGTAAGTTGGCGAAGCAAGCGGACGGCGCTGTCGTAGTGAAAATGGGCAACACTATGGTGTTGGCGACAGTGTGTTCTGCGAAAGAAGCAGTACCGGGAACGGATTTCATGCCGTTGACGGTTGAGTACAAAGAGAAGTTCGGCGCATACGGACGATTCCCTGGCGGTTTTACGAAGAGGGAGGGTAAGGCCTCCGATTATGAGATTTTGACGGCACGTCTGATCGACCGTGCCCTCAGACCTTTGTTCCCAGACAACTACCATGCGGAGACTTTCGTTACGGTGAATATGATTTCCGCTGATGGTGTGGACCAACCGGATGCGTTGGCTGGTCTCGCGGCTTCGGCTGCGTTGGCTGTTTCCGACATCCCATTCAACGGACCTATCTCGGAGGTGCGTGTGGCTCGTATCGACGGCCAGTTCGTGATCGACCCTACCTTCGAACAATTGGAGAAGGCTGATATGGACTTGATGGTGGGCGCCACTTATGAGAATATCATGATGGTGGAAGGCGAAATGGACGAGGTGTCCGAGCAGGATCTCCTCAACGCCCTCAAGGCGGCTCACGAAGCTATCAAACCTATGTGCCTCGTGCAAAAAGAGCTCATGAAGGAGGTCGGCAAAGAGACCAAACGTGAGTACTGCCACGAGGAGAACGACGAGGAGTTGGAGAAGGACGTTTGGGCTAAGTGCTACGACAAGGCTTACGCGCTCGCCACTTCCGCTAACACGGATAAGCATGACCGCGAGGAGAAATTCAGCGCGGTGAAGACTGAATATATCGAATCATTGAACCTCAGCGAAGAGGATTTGGAGGCTAAGGCCGGCATGATCGACCGTTACTACCACGCTGTCGAGAAAGAGGCTATGCGCCGTTCTATCTTGGACGAGGGCAAGCGTCTCGATGGCCGTACCACGACGGACATCCGTCCTATCTGGTGCGAAGTGGGTTACCTCCCTGGCCCTCACGGATCGGCTATCTTCACCCGTGGTGAGACTCAGTCCTTGACGACTTGTACCTTGGGTACGAAGCAGGACGAGAAGTTGATCGATGAGGTGCTCGTTCATGGCAAGGAGCGTTTCTTGTTGCACTACAACTTCCCTCCGTTCTCTACGGGTGAGGCAAAGGCGCAACGTGGTGTGGGACGTCGTGAGATCGGTCACGGTCACCTCGCTTGGCGTGCTTTGAAACGTATGATCCCTGCTGATTATCCATATTGCGTGCGTATCGTTTCCGATATCATGGAGTCTAACGGTTCTTCTTCCATGGCTACTGTCTGCGCTGGTACGCTGGCGTTGATGGATGCGGGTGTGAAGATCAAGAAGCCGGTTTCTGGTATCGCGATGGGTCTGATCACCGACAAGGGCAACGTGAAGTACTCTGTGCTCTCCGATATCTTGGGCGATGAGGATCACCTCGGTGATATGGACTTCAAGGTGACTGGTACGAAGGATGGTATCACCGCTACCCAAATGGATATCAAGGTGGACGGTCTTTCTTACGAGATCCTGGAGAAGGCTTTGAACCAAGCTAAGGCTGGTAGATTGCATATTTTGGGCAAGATCGAGGAGACTATCTCGGAGCCTCGTGCGGACCTCAAGCCACACGCTCCACGCATCGTTACCTTCGATATTCCAAAGGATATGATCGGTGCTGTGATCGGCCCTGGTGGAAAGATCATCCAAGACATCCAAGAGAAGTCTGGCGCTACGGTTTCCATCGAGGAGACAGACGGCAAGGGACATGTCGAGGTGGCTGCTACCAACAAGGAGTCTTTGGACAACGCGGTATCACGCATCAAGGCCATCGTTGCTGTTCCGGAGGTTGGCGAGACCTACGAGGCAAAGGTGAAGTCCATCATGCCTTACGGCGCATTCGTGGAGTTTATGCCTGGCAAAGAGGGCTTGCTCCATATCTCTGAGATCGAGTGGAGACGCATCGAGAAGATGGAGGATACGGGCATGAAGGAGGGTGATATGATCACCGTCAAATTGCTCGACATCGACGCCAAGACGGGCAAGTTCAAACTTTCCCACAAGGCTTTGCTCCCTCGTCCACAACGTGAGGAGAAGAAAGAGAACTAAGAAAAACGGGGAGGCTTGCCTTCCTGAACCATATCGAAAGGGGAATCGTCTTCGGGATGATTCCCCTTTTTTGTGGGTTGCGATGAATTTGTGCAAAAAATGTAGGGGCGAAAAATCTTTCGCCCCTACAAATATCGTCTCGACAAATATTATTTCACGAGTTCATGCAAATAGAAGAATCCTAACACCCAACGGAAGATCCTGCAGGTGTAGTAATGCTCGTCGTAGATGCCTTGTTTGTATTTCTTAGGTATTTCGTTTTCTTCGGGAATACGGGAGAGGTATCCTCCTTCAATTTCCACGTGCCACTCCTCAAAGTCCCATACATCTTTCGCCCCCTCGTGAGGAATAATCGCAAAGTGAAGATTGTGAGGGTAATTCATTTTCTTCGAAGCGTCTTTTTTCGAGATGCCACAGAAATAGATGGCTTGGTAGTTGTCCGTCTCGTCAAACGTCATGGTGGTCTCATTGTTGAAGTTCGGGTTTTTTATGCCGAACTTCCTGCTGTATGGGCCGTGGATGCAATTCTGGCAATGTTGCTCGATGTTGGGCGTGCGTACATACTTTGCCCACAGCGTCAGGAAACGCTTGCTGTCGATGTTGTGTTTAATTGTGATCATAGAGAATAAATTTACAATGTTGAAACTCTAATCCACGGTTTTTCCCCAGCGGATTATTACAAATATAAAGATAGTTTTCCATTTTGTATGGGTTTGTGTGATTTTATTGTGCCTAATCACGGCTCTTCCATTGAGAAGAGGCAAAGGGTGATTGCTCATTTTGCGGTTCTAGGAATGTAAATAGTAAATCGTCAAATAGTAAATGTTGTAATATATCTTTCGGTAAATGAAACCGTCGTGGGTTCTGTGTAATTTTTTCATACGAATGATTGATATATTACTTTTCTTTTCTTATCTTTACGTTCCGAGTAATTGGATGATGGAGAGGGGCCGGATAGAAGGGTTCCGTGAATCTCTCTTCCTTTAGGGGCGATGACAAAAGGGAAATCGGCGCCTGTATAATTGACATTAGGAAAGATGTGCCTCGTGTCGTAAGCGTGATGGAATTTAGTAACTAAACAAATAAAAAAATGAGTTTTATGTCTTTTTTAGGAAGAAAGTTAAGAGAAAATCTCTCTGGAGGATGTAAGCATCCTTTTTCAAAACTTAAGTGGGCGGT
This sequence comes from Paludibacteraceae bacterium, assembly GCA_045226255.1. Classification (GTDB taxonomy): domain Bacteria; phylum Bacteroidota; class Bacteroidia; order Bacteroidales; family Paludibacteraceae; genus UBA1181. The sequence goes on from JBGVCG010000012.1 coordinate 100,630, forward strand.
AACGTTAGGCCTCTTCTTCTTTGTGTCGTGGCAAGACGCCTCGGCTTATTCCAGTTGGGCGGACGGCCGTGATTTGGATGAAATCACATGGGAGCCGCAAAAGGGTAGAATCCATTACAAGATTCGAGTGTACCAGTCTGGGGATGGTGTTATGAATAGACCTAGCGGATGGACCGATTCCCCTCTCATAATAACCCAAAACACAGCGGTGAAGCATGTGATCTCCATTTTGGTGGATGAGGATGGAAAATTTGAAAAAGCCACTATTGATGGACGAGGTTTGCAATATGCTAAGACGAAAGAGACGCTGGAGGTTGATGATGATCGACAAACTGTTCTCTTTGCGGAATTTTATGTTCCTGTTTCCCAGGAAGATATAAAGAAAGAGGTCTCCGTTGATTTAGAGGGTTTGTGGTGGAGATACGGCGCTACTGTTCCTGATGAAGAGATCGAAGAGCGTTCTTACCGCACGCTTACATTGAATTATCCTGCTGATCCTGGCTTGGAGATTACTAAGGTTTATTATGGTTGCAGTGAAGCGAATAACCCGATGATCTATTTTGATTGGACGCGGAAAGACACGTCGGACCTTCACGCTGTTGGCGTCGTCAGCTTGTGCGAGGCGGATTCTTCCACGCACACGTCTGTCCAGGGCAGGACATTCCAATCGGCAAATAGCAAAATACCTTTCAGTGTGGTAGCCTACACTTCCCCTTATCATGACTTGAGTAAATCCTATACATACAAGCTCATACAGGAGACTGAATTGAATGTCTCCCAGAATGGTATTGAAAGCAATCTGAAATATGTTTTCGAATCCGACAAGGTGGTGGTGAACGCCTACCCTCAAGTCTCTAACATCACTTGCAGAATCGCTAATGACACTACATTATCCTGCGATTGGAAGATTGATGTTGCTCCGAGCGAAAATTATGATGATGGATCCTTCCTCCTGACGATAAAGAAGTCCATCGGAAACAATGTGACGGAGGAAACAAAGGAAATAGAGTATGTGGCGGGTAAGACGGATTATTCTTATGAGTTGCCTATCATGAGGGGAAACGTTAAATATGAATTCTCTGTCGTGCGTTCATCGACGAAGGAATTGAGTTGTTACGACAAGCTCAGAAGGTCTGTTTCCGCGACTATAAGCGCCGGTGCGCCTGCCTATCCGAAGAATCCTCACGCATCACTCTTCTCTTATCCGGCTGGGGTGAAGATCTCCTGGGAAAAGGTGGGCGATGTGTGGAAGAAGGAATCCCTCTTGGCCATTAGACGAACTGACTTGGCGAGTTCAGAGGTCTCTGTGGACACATTGACAGCGGCTGATTTTGAGGATTTGTCATATATCGATTATGCGGAACCTTGCAAGACCTATTCGTATGAGTTGATTTACAAACAAGTTGACGACGAAGAGGAACATGTGTTGAAGATCAACGAGGAGGTGACGACGATAGGCTGTGATGGGGAAGATCCTTTGGTGCTGACCATCCTTGACGGTGCCAATGGCAAGACGAATCTGCAGCTGGATGCGACCAAGACCTATAAGTTCAGATTCGTGCCGGACGAGGGTTGGATGATTGGTTCCGTCTCCTTCAATGACGAGGATGCAACGGATCAGTTGCAGGAGGATTTCTTCGAGGTGCCGAGCATAATCAAGAACTCAACGCTCTCGGTTGTCTATAAGAAGGCCGCTTCTCCAGCTCCAAGGTTATCCGACTCTTGGACTCGTGTTCGGACAAGTGAAGGGAACTTAATCATCAAGAACGCACCGTTTGGTTCGGATGTGACTGTCACGGATTTGATGGGCAGTGTGATTTATTCGGGCAAGGTTGATTCCGGCGAGATGACGATCGGTTCGATCGGTTCGGGGATCTTCTTGGTGAATGTGGCAGGTGAAGTCTTCAAGGTCTCCCTTTAAACTGTTTAGAGATAGGAAAATAGATTGATAACTAATATAAATTCCCAATATGAAATTAGTATCTTTTTCAAGAGAGAGTCTGAATCTGAAATCCTCCGTCTGGAGTGATCGCCTCTCTTCAAAGTTTAAATATTTTTTGTTGTTTGCTCTTTGCCATCTCTTAATGTCCCAAAGCGCTTCCGCCATCAGTGGATGCTCATGGGAGTCGTACAGCAAACTCGATGAGGTCACATGGGTTCCTGACAGGGGTGTGATCCGCTATAAGATCCGTGCTTATCAGACATGGGGAGGTGAAGGTAATGCGCGCTGCTGCTGGGGCGTGGATGGTGATGCCCTCAAGTTGACGCAAAAAAGTACAAACTCTCATGTCATCAAAATTTTGACCGATGAAGACGGAAAAGATAATGGAAGTACAATAGACGGTAGGGAATTACAATATAATGTACTGGAAGAATATGCGCCTTCCGATCAGGGAGGAAACAAAGAGAAAACACGTTTTTATGTGTTTGAGGTGCCTATCTCCCAAGAGGACTTGGGAAAGACCATCACCATCAGTCTGAGTGGACACTGGTGGAAAAAAGGTGGAGTGGGAGAAGGAGTAGACGAGGACTATGATAAGCCTAACTTCCGTACGGTCACATTGTCCTATCCGGAGGACCCAGGACTGCAAATAACCAAATCCTATTATGGTTGTGAGACTGCTTCGGATGGGACCTCCTTACCGGTGATCTATTTTGACTGGAAGCGTAATAACAGTTCGGCATGGATCGCTAACCAGGGCGCAGTTATCTTGTGTGAAGGCGGATCCACCGAACAAACGACTAATGCGGGTTCTACCGCTCGCTATGCGGAAGCGGCGCCTGCTCCAATGTATGTGGTGGTGCTCTCTAATAGGGATGGATTCCACAATCCGAATGAATCCTACGTGTATAAGATGAGGCATGAATTAGAGTTGCAAATAGACATTAACGGTATCGAAAGCAATATTTTGTATGCCTTTGAGTCAAACGAGGTGCGGGTGGATGCTTATCCTCAGGTCTCTGAAATGAACGTGAAGGAGGACAATGACGGAATATTTTTAACATGGAAGATTCCTTCCGCCCCTACGACCAATTTTGATAATAGTCCTTTCATCGTGACAATGAATAGAGCGACAGAGAAGGATACAACGGAACAGCAGATAGAGGTCGCATATGTGTCAGGTGTGACGGATTATTCGTATAGAATCCCTGCCTATGTGGGGACGGTTCGGTATACCTTCTCGGTGGAGCGTGGTGCCACGAAGGATATGGAATGCTTCGATCTGTTTGAAAAGAAGATTGGTGTGGACATCGCTTATGGTGAGCATGTCTATCCGGATGCCCCGAATGCGACGGTTTCTGCCGATCAATCCGCTGTGGAGATAACGTGGAAGAAGATAGGAAAGATGTGGACGGAAGGTACGCAGTTTGTGCTTGTTAGAACAAATTTGACCGAGTCAACGGTTTCGGAGTTTGTGCTTTCGAAAGAAGACTTTGTCAGGGGGTCTTATGTGGACAGCGTCGATTTCTGTAGCTCCTATTCCTATGAGCTTGTCCTCATACCAGGTCAGGGAGCGGAGAAAAAGGTATTGAAAGTTGGGGAAGTCACAACGGAGGGATGCCCTCAAGTATTCCTGACGCTGCATGACGGTTCGAATGGCAAGACTGATATATTGATCGATCAATGCAACACGTTCAAGGTCGGTTTCGTGCCTGACGAGGGCTGGTTGGTCGAGTCAGTCTCCTACAATGGCGCGGATGTGACCGACCAGTTGAAGGATGGTTATTATGAGACGCCAGAGGTGTCGGAGAATTCAATCTTGTCCGTTGTCTATAAGCAGAAGATTCTTACGGGTGCTCCAATGGCCACCAACGCTTCGGCGCACGTCTGGACGAGCGACAAGAAGGTGATTGTCGGGAATGCGGAGATAGGCACGGAAGTGGCTGTCGTGGATTTGTTGGGCCGTCTGGTTTATTCAGGCAAGGTCGATTCGGATAAGATGACGATCGACGCTCTCGGCTCGGGCATCTTCATCGTGAGAGTGGGGACAGAAGTGTTCAAAGTCTCCCTTTAAATAGTTTTTGAAGGTTTAGGTATATCCATAGGATTGCACTTCCGCGGTGCGATCCTATGGTTTTTTTGTTGTCCATCCAAGCATGTATGGGGTTGCCTATTTGCGCATGATTACGGGTCTCATTCACCCCTTATTTTTTCTTGCGCAGAAAGAATATTAATCCGCCGGCTATGAGCAAAAGCAGAATGGCACCTAGAATGATGTAGCGATATGAACTGTTAGCGACTGTGGAACCAGAGGAGCCGTCGCCTGAATCCTGTGTGGCGGTTGTGTCTGTGTCCGATTCCGAATCATTCGTTCGTAGTTCCGCACAGTAGTTGGCGAGCGAATCAAGTTGCATTCTCAGACTGTCATCCTCATACTTCTTGAGACATTCCTTGTAATACGATCCCTCCTGGCTTCTAAGCAAATCATAGGGGACGAAATCATATTTAATCACCCAATCTGGTGCGGTGTTTTTGTAATAGTCTTGGAAAATCCGAAGAGAATCCTTCTGCTCTTCGTCCACCATGGCGATCAAATCTTCCGGGTATGGATAAAACCATATCTCACTCACCCCTGCATCACTATATTTCTTACCCCTGTACGTCTCAATGAACGATAGGCGATATTTGCCTGGCAATAAAATTTTAGGATGATGAACCGCATTGACACTCTTCCAGTCATCTCTTATGCACGGCAAAACACCATACTTGTCTGCCAATAAAAATGTGTCCGTTTCCGCAGCCCCTATCCGTTGAAGCGCTATCTTCTTTATCCTTGAGGTGTTCTCCCAAATAGAATCCTTGAACATGGGGAAAGCATAGTCCTCCCGAGGATCCATGTTTTGACAAAAGACCTTCTCGTTAAATGTGTTGCTTACGAACCCATTAGACACAAAAGGCCCAAGTACGGGTTCCTTCAAGCTAAATTCCACATAAGAAGACTTGGGTGTGACGTATGATGTGTAAAGGTTGCCGTCGAATAGGGAAGAAACATCCTTGCCTGTGGAGGACGAGACATTGACCACATAAGGAGATGGGTCTGATTTTTTAGGGAAGGCGGCATATGGATTTAACTCATCCCGTCCATTTATGATTTTAACAATTGAATCACTCTCCAGATAATAATCCATCCTATCTTTCAGCAAAGATTCACTCGCCTCACCCATAAAGGATGTACAATCTGCGCTTCGGAATATGAAACGATCATCTGCTATAGGCTTGTAGTCCTTTTTGTAATATATTTTCCAGTCTGAGAATATGCAACTTCCAAATTTTTGATTCTCAGGATTTTTTGATGAGGATTCCATAGACATGGTGGAGTAAATCATAAAGGATTTGATTCTGTTTTTCCATGTGCCTCCAGATGAAATGTCATAGACCATTTTATAGCTTCTACATCCGTCATATTCTATTTCAAATGACTCGATAGGATATTCCACCACCACCTTAGAGACTTCATTGGGTTTGAATTTCAGGAAATGGTAGAAATAGATGTCCATATGTAAGCCTGCATTTGTGGTTGTTTCGATTCCAACATTCATGATCGGCACATTCTGACCATTTTGTTGGATAGAGCACCCCGTCAAATAGGTGGTGTCGGTCAACTCCTTTACTCTTTTCAGGTAATCTCTGTAAGTATATTTCCTCAGTCTCTTGTCGGCTGCTTTGATGGCAGCTTTTGTTGTGCTAAAGTTGACAGGTGCGGTAGTCGGGTTGTGAACTCTTTCGTCTAAGGCAATAGCCCATAACAGGTGATTAGAGGCTCCTTGATATGCCATAAAAAACACAGAATCACCTTCTTCGGTCTTTTCATCACAACGTATGTCCGAAGTGATAGGAAAGACGCAAGGTGTTTCCACATATTGGTTGGTGGTGTTTCTGAAGATGAAGATGGCCTGTATGCTTTTTTCTGTTACGATCATTAGCTCCTTCTCCAGGGCGATTTGTTTGTTGGGAGTGCTCGCCTTGACGTGTCCGTACGACCAATGCTCGTAGGCGACGGCAGATGCATCGTCGGCTTTCAATTGAATGGGAAGAACTGTCAATAGAAGATAGAACAGAAAGCATAATAATTTTCTCATGATACTAAATGTCTAGTTGTCCGCACTTATGCAAATTTATATTTTGACAACTAAACTGCCAAATCGGGGGAAATATTTCACTGGTTGATTGGCAAAAAGATATGCGGGAAGTCGCTGTTGAATTTGTTGGGGAATTGGATTTCGTTGAATAATTAATCGGTCTGCGATTTATGAAAAAAATTGCGTAAATTGTCAACTAAACAGAAAATATTGGTATTTTTGTTTCCTGTAATCATGAGTTTGTTTTATTGCTCGTACCTTCGGAATACGTGAATAAACAATCCTAATCATTGAATAATCAAACGGTTAAAGCCGAAAATTCGCATTTATACTAAAAAATATCAGTTGCAATGAAAAATATTCTTAACACTTTATTATTCGCATTGTTCTTCACAAGTTTTGTGCAGGCGCAGGAGGTGTTCGATTATACTTACGAGGGTCAGACGTTGAAGTATCAAATTACATCTGAAAAAGAGGCGAAAGTGGCAAGAGAAGGTCGGATAAATGTAATTGACATTGTAAAAATACCCGAGGAAGTGGTGTTTAGAAATAAAAAATATAAGGTTACTAATATTGGAGACGCAGTGTTTTGGGAGTGCAAAAACCTTAGTAGTATAATTATACCAAACTCGGTTACAAGTATCGGAAGGAGTGCTTTTTGGGGATGCGAAAGTCTTGATAACGTGGAGATTCCGAAATCAGTGACGAGTATTGGAGGCAGTGCTTTTTCTAAATGTAAAAGTCTCACAAACATAGTTATTCCGAACTCGGTGACTAGTATTGGTGATAATGCTTTCGGAAGTTGCGGAAAACTTAAAAAGATAGTCTTGCCAAACTCTGTAACACGTATTGACGACCATGCATTTTCTTATTGCAGAGACCTTACAAACATTGTTATTCCTAATTCGGTGACAAGCATAGGGCGCGGTGCATTTGCAAGTTGTAAAAGTCTCAATGACATTGTTATTCCTAATTCGGTAACAACCATCGGCAAAGCGGCTTTTGGGAATGCAGGTCTTACCAAAGTAGAGATACCAAGCTCCGTCACTAGTATCGATGATGCTGCTTTTAATAGTTGCGAAGCTCTTGAAAAAATTGAGGTGGCCTCAGACAATAAATTTTACTCATCTATAGACGAAGTATTGTTTAATAAGGCAAAAGACACATTAGTCTCCTTCCCTGGAAGCAGAGATTCATACGTCATACCCAGCACGGTAACCCACATTGGGAACTCTGCTTTTGCGATTTGCGAAAAATTAAAGGGCGTCGAAATCCCAAGCTCTGTTACCAGTATTGGACGTGAGGCTTTTGCAGGCTGTTTCAACTTGGAGTCTGTTACAATAAAAGCGGAAACACCGCCAAGCATGGACGAACGTGTCTTTTTAAATTGTTCCATCGAAAAAATCCACGTGCCGGCAGGGAGTGTGAAAAAATACAAAAACGCAGATGGTTGGAGCGAGTATAAGGATGTGATTAAGGCGATAGGAAAATAATTTTAAGAGAGGATTCCAGTCGCAATGAAATGGTGCCATAAGCATTGTCGATTATGCGTTTGCAAGATGTGTAATCACCTTGTTTGTATTCTATTGGTCAAAAGCCGAATAAGCTAACAATCAAATCTTTAACAAATGAGATGATGACAAGGCCGATAACAAATGATACGACATTCGCAACAAAGGCAAAACCAAACGCTCTCAGTATGTAGTGTTCGCCCTTTCTCTCTAGAGTATATAGATATACAATGCTTTCGATTATCCATACCAATGGCTCAAGGATGACGATAACAAAAGCCATTCCAAAAAAGCGGTCAAAATCGTCTCCGTGCAGGAATGAAGGACAGATATGGATGTTCATCAGCAGATTGGTTATGGTATTGGTTATGGCAATCGTAAGTAAATCTTTTCTTGACCGATAAGAGAATGCCCAGCCCATACCCAATTCCAAACTGACGGTTATGAGCATCGCCAATATTATCAGGATAACCGTCATGGTGAATGTATAGTCTTTCTCTTGAGTTGATATTCCTCCTTCATCGAGGGAAATGGTATGATGAATGTAATGTTCTGTGTCTACGCTGGGAGAGATGTAATAATAATCCGTGTTGGGGAAATGGACTATGAACTTGAAGTTGCAGAAGGAGTGTACATCATGGAAGAGATGGAATTTTTGATTTTGTGAGCAATTCTCGAAATGGAAGACCTTTGCCATGGCGATGATCGCAGAATCCGTGAGCTCGTTTTCTTCAGGGAAAAACTCTTCTTGAATGTATTCGGATGTTGTGTCATCACTCTCGTAGTCATTTAGTGTGTCGGAATAAGGAAGAGTGTCTTGCTCAAGGGCAATGGAATCAAATGCTTCTTCTTGCTCGTCGAGATAATACTTCGGGATTCCCCATTTGGGGTCAAGCTCGTTGTAGAGTTTGCCGTCATGGTAATAGGCCACACAGAATTCCCCCAACTCTTTCGGACCTGATATCGTGCCGGCTCCGAAATTAGGGTCGTAGGCGCTTGCATTTGCCATGGATGGGAGTGTGTTGCAGAACAAGGTCGCAACAATGCATATGCAAATAGTAAAGAGTTTGTTGTGTTTCATCTCGAGAAGATTGAGGAATCGGTTCCGTGTTTACGCAAATTTATATCTTGCCCCTTAAATCGCCAAATCTTTAAAGAAAAAAGCCGCACCCAATGGATGCGGCTTTCTCTATGATAAATTTATAAATCATAACAGCTGTCACCTTTCTATCGGTTTCCCGTATTCATATATCATGTCGCTTGGCAAATCAATACGGTCATTCCAATAAACAATTGTTCGACTGGAATCCACTTTCCCCTGATCCCATAATCCATAAATGCTCTTTAGCCCCTTAAATTCATCAACCGATTCAATGTCTTCATTAACGTCATAGAGGACTCCTGTTCCATCGTCGAAGAATACTTTTAGATGGAAGTCAGGTAAAAATGCAATATCTTTTATCTTAGGTATCATAGTGGCGGTAATTTGGTTATAATTTGGGTATCCCACATCTTTTTCAATTCTTTAGGATAGGTTTGCAACCATTCTCTTATGAGTTCTTGCGCTTTTGCCGGCATGTCGCCCTCAATCATTTCACAAGTGCTAATGTCAAAGATACCTACGTACTCATTATACACTGCATGTATATGCGCAGGTTCATGCTCTTTTGGCTTAAAGAACATTTTTATTATAATTCCATAGAATCTACTTATTTCTGGCATACTTGACTGTTTTCTGCAAATTTATATCTTGCCCCCTAATCCTCCAAATCTTTAAAGAAAAAAGCCGCACCCAATGGATGCGGCTTTCTCTATGATAAATCACTTTACCTCTTCATATATTTCCTTGCAGGATAGCTGATTTGATTGTCTCCACTGCCTGAAAAAGCTGTATGACAGGATGTTCTTTCCCCATTATTCTGTATGGATAATATCATTCTTCATCCAACAACTCCATCATTTCTTTGACGTCTGGTAGAATCTCACGCATAGTTGTGGGCATGTCTGAAAGTGTTTTCTTCGTTTTGTGGAGAATCTCTATGTGGTGAGAGAAACTGATGCCAAGGAACTCATCTCGGTTAATTTCACTCGTTGTTGGCGCCCATTTTGCTAAGGCGAAACTATCGTACTCAATTTTGTTCTGTAAATCTTCCGTATCTAATTCGCTCGCCATTGGCGAGCGAATTAGATACGGTTGCCAAAACTCTGCGAATTGACGCATATTTCGGATGTTTTGAATGGAGAATCCCCGCAATCCAGGCAATTCTCTGTGCAATTGTTCGCTAATGGTATAGATTGCCCCAGTTCCCCATGTGCCTTCTCGTGAATTGGCTGAGACATATAGTCCCACACCAAAGTACAGTGACAATTGTGATCCACTAATCATTCTGGCAGCACGTGCCTGACTTTGCAAAATAGCTGTTTTGATGGTCTCCACCGCCTGTGAAAGCGGTATGACAGGATGTTCTTTTTCCATAAATGCAAATATTAAACAAGTAAAAATTTATAATACGCAAATGTAGGTAAATTTTTCGGGAAAGACAAAGGTGAGAGGTTGACGCCCAAAGAATTTTATAGAGGATTATTCATCAACAAAAAAAGCCGCACCCAAAGGATGCGGCTTTCTCTATAATAATTCTTAAAGAATTACATGCCGAGACGTTTCTTGAGAGTGTCAAGACGTGCAACGAGCTCCTTAGGAAGGTGCTTGCCGAACTTAGCGAAGTGCTCCTCGATACGTCCAACTTCCTCTTTCCACTCGTCAACGTTAACAGCCAATACTTGCTCCATCGTCTTCTCGTTCCAGCAAGAGTCGAGACCCTCGATGTTGATAGCACCCTTAGCAGGTACCTTTCCGATTGGAGTGTCAACTGTAGCACCTTGACCGTTGCAACGATCGAAGATGTAAGCCAATACACGGCTGTTGTCACCGTAACCTGGCCACAAGAATCCACCTGGAAGTGCCTTGTTGCTCTTGTCACGACGGAACCAGTTAACGAAGAAGATCTTAGGCAAGTTCTTACCACCCTTAGCTTGTGGCAACTTCTCCATGTCGATCCAGTGCTGGAAGTAGTCACCCATGTTGTAACCGCAGAATGGCAACATAGCGAATGGGTCACGACGAACACCAGCCTTCAAACCGATAGCGGCAGCGGTAACCTCAGAACCTACGATAGATCCCATGAATACACCGTGTGCCCAATCCTCTGCCTCGTGTACCAATGGTACAGTGTTAGGACGACGACCACCAAACAAGATAGCATCAACCTTAACACCCTTAGGAGATTCCCAATCAGGGTCGATAGCAGGGCAGTTAGCTGCAGGAGCAGCGAAACGAGAGTTCTTGTGAGCAACTGGGTTCTCGTCAGCGTCGCGAGATGCAGGATCGTTTACGATGTTACCCTTCCAGTCGATTGTACCCTTAGGACAGTCGTAACCGATTCCTTCCCACCAAATATCACCGTCAGGAGTGTATCCTACGTTCGTGAAGATAGTGTTCTTGCAGCAAGAATCAAGAGCGTTCTTGTTAGTCTTAGCTGAAGTATAAGGTGCTACACCGAAGAAACCAGCCTCTGGGTTGATGGCGCGGAGGTTACCCTCCTCGTCGAACTTCATCCAAGCGATATCGTCACCTACAGTCTTAACGTCCCATCCTGGGATAGTAGGGATCAACATGGCCAAGTTAGTCTTACCACATGCTGATGGGAATGCGGCGCAAACGTACTTAGTCTCGTTGGTAGCCTTCTTAGTAAGACGAAGGATCAACATGTGCTCTGCCAACCATCCGTCTTCTTGAGCCATCTTAGAAGCGATACGCAAAGCGAAGCACTTCTTACCCAACAAAGCGTTTCCTCCGTAACCAGAACCATAGGTCCAGATCTCGTGCTCCTCAGGGAATTGTACGATGTACTTCTCGTCGATTGGAGCGCAAGGCCACTTAGCATCCTTCAAACCTGCTGGCAATGGCTTACCTACAGAGTGGATACAAGGGATGAATTCGCCGCTCTTCTCGATCAATTCCAATGCCTTCTTACCCATACGAGTCATGATCTTCATGGAACCAACCACGTAAGCGGAGTCAGTAAGCTCAACACCCAACTGGCTGATTGGACCACCCAATGGACCCATTGAGAATGGGATGACGTACATCGTACGACCCTTCATACAGCCGTTGTATTTGTTGATCAAGATATGTTTCATTTCAACAGGATCCATCCAGTTGTTAGTCGGACCTGCATCTTCTTGCTTCTTAGAGCAGATGAAAGTACGGTTCTCAACACGAGCCACGTCACTTGGATCTGATTGGAAATAGTAGCTGTTTGGACGTTTCTTCTCGTTCAACTTCTTAGCCAAACCGTTTGCTACGCACTCGTCCATCAGGCGAGTGAACTCCTCATCGGAGCCATCGCACAAGTAGATGTTCTCTGGCTGACAGATGTCTGCCCACATCTTAACCCATGCGTTCAATTTTGCATTCTTAGTGTTAATCATAAAACTATTATATATAAAATGAACATTGTCACTACTTTACGGCTAAACGCACCGTTTCCGAAAAAAGCGGTGCAAAGATACGATAAAAAAATGAAAAATATGGTGTCCGAAAGATTGTTTTTTGGCGATATGGTGTTCGCCCCATAAAAAAAGTAATTGAAGAACACCCCCTCTCCCGTGTTGTATAAAGAATGCGTGCGCCTATAAATGGGAAAGGCTTCAATTCACATGAAGCCTTTCCCAGATTGGGGATATTGATTCCCCTCCGTTATAACTCAAATATGATGTCGCCATTCAACTGTGGCTGTCCATCTTCTTTTTTTAATTGTTTGAGAACAAAGGTGTTGACAGATACCTGTCTCCCGAGTCTGGGAGAAGGACCACGATGTTCTTCCCTTTGTTCTCAGGGCGGGCCGCCAGTATCGAGGCCGCTTTCAGGGCTGCGCCGGAAGAGATACCCACCAGGATGCCCTCACTGATTGCGAAGTTCTTGCCTTCGGTGAATGCGTCTTCGTTCTCGATGGTGATCACTTCGTCGTAGATCTTTGTGTTCAGTGTCTCAGGGACGAAACCTGCGCCGATTCCTTGGATCTTGTGCGCTCCGGCTGTGCCTTTCGACAGGACAGGCGAAGTGGCGGGCTCTACAGCTACTATCTTCACGTTCGGGTTCTTGGACTTCAGGAATTCTCCCACGCCGGACAAGGTGCCGCCTGTGCCTACACCTGCCACGAAGATGTCCACTTTACCGTCTGTTTGGTCCCATATCTCAGGACCTGTGGTCTCTTTGTGCGCCTTAGGGTTGGCTGGGTTGACGAACTGTCCAAGGATAATGGAGCCTTGGATCTCCTTGTTGAGTTCCTCAGCCTTGGCGATGGCGCCCTTCATGCCTTGCGCGCCTTCTGTCAGTACGATCTCCGCACCGTAGGCTCTTAGTAGGTTGCGGCGTTCCACACTCATGGTATCCGGCAAGGTCAGGATGGCTTTGTAACCCTTTGAGGCGGCTACGGCGGCGAGACCGATTCCCGTGTTGCCGGAGGTCGGCTCGATGATAGTGGCGCCTGGCTTCAAGAGACCCTTCTTCTCCGCATCCTCGATCATGGCGAGGGCTACACGATCCTTGACGGAACCTGCAGGGTTGAGATATTCCAACTTCGCTAAAAGTGTTGCGTTTGTTACACCAGTTTTCTTAGAATAATTGTTGAGTTTCATCAGTGGCGTATTGCCAATCAACTCCAATGAGCTTTCGATAATCTTAGCCATATATTTTATGATTTATGTCTTTGTTTTTACACTCTTCTTTCCTCCACAAAAGTAGGAATATTTGGTGTCTAATCCAATTCCGTTTCCCTCTTATTTTATCACTTTTTTAAGCTCCTGTAAAGCCTTCTCCAATACGCTTTTAGGGGATGCCACGTTGAGGCGCATGAAGCCTTCCCCGCCCGGACCGAACATGGTGCCGTCGTTGAGTGCCAGGTGCGCTTGGTTGACGAACAGGTCTATCAGGTTGGTGTGCGAGAGTTCCAACCCTTTGCAGTCCAGCCACACAAGGAACGAGGCTTGCGGACGCAGCGGTTTGATGGCAGGGATGTTGTCCGCAAGGAAATCCTCCACGAAGGTGATGTTCTTTTCGATGTAGGCGAGCATTTGTCTCCGCCATTCCTCTCCCTCCTCGAAGGCGGCTATGGTGGCTATCGGGGCGAAGATGTGCGCCTCGTTGAACTCGTTGGCGGCCATCCACCTGAACAGTGGGTGGCGGATCTCCTCGTTGGGCACGATGATGTATGAGCTGACGACACCAGCCATGTTGAATGTCTTGGAGGGTGCGCCCAAGGTGATGCTGCACCTCTCCGCCTCCGTCGATACCGAGGCGAAAGGGATGTGTTTGTGGCCGAACAGCGCCAGGTCGCAGTGGATCTCGTCACTGAGGACGAGGACGTTGTTGGCGGCGCAGATCTTAGCGACACGTTCGAGCGTCTCCCTGCTCCAGACGATGCCGCCGGGGTTGTGCGGGTTACACAGTATCAGCAGGCGGTTCAGGGGGTCCTTCGCCAGACGCTCCAGCCCTTCGAAGTCCATCTCGTACCCCTTTAGGAGACCGTCGTTTCCTCGGACCTCCTTGAGCGGGTTGTTGACGACCTCGTGCCGGTTCCCCTCCGGTGTGATGCGGAACGGGTGGTACACGGGCGGTTGGATGATGACGCGCTCCTCAGGCTTGAGCAGGGCGTTGACGACGATCCCGATGCCTTTCACGACGCCCGGCACGTAGGTGAACCAATGGCTTTTGATGAACCATTGATGATGGTCCGCGATCCATTTTTGGATGGATGTCCCCCATCGCTCGGGCGGAAGGGTATAGCCAAGGATAGGGTGTTCCAGCCGTTTCCTTATCGCGTCGATGATGAATGGGGGCGTGGCGAAATCCATGTCGGCCACCCAGAGAGGTAGCAGGTCCTCCCGTCCGAAGCGTCTTCCCAGTAGCTCATGCTTCACGTCGTGGGAGCCCGTCCGGTCGATTATCGTGTCGAAATTATATTCCATAAGTATGTTGGCGAATTAATTCTTCTTCGAAATTACATTTAATTTTTCGAATGGGGTGTGGGGTGGGGAACTTTTTTCTGTGCAATTGAAGGAACGTCTGCTGAGGTGATTTTGACGTAGTGAATAATATTCAGAGGAAATGCCCCGAATTTGCATAATTTTTTAATTCTTTTTATTACATTTGGGGTGATTCAGTAGGGTTTTTACAATACTTTACGTTTTTTTTAACTTATCTGATATGGTATATTTTAATTCTTACAAGACAAAGATTTTATTGCTCCTCCTAGCGTTTCCTTTTAGTTCCGTCTTGGCGAATTTGTCCATTACGGAGATCATGCAGAGCAACTTCGGTGGGGTTTTGGACTATTACAATGAGTTTCCTGACTCCTGGGTGGAACTTTATAACAGCGGAGAGCAAGATGTCTCTATAGAAGGATACTCTATCTCAAAGGTCAACAATATCGACTCTGCCTACTCAATCCCCGTCGAATTGATTGTTCCCGCCCATGGCTACACGCTTATTTATTGCGACAAGGAGAGTAAAAAAGAGCATACTGATTTCAGATTGAACTCGGACAAGCCGGGTACCATCTATTTATGGGACAACCAAGGCACGTTAGTGGATTCCCTGCCATATCCGGAAATGATCTCGCCTGAGGTTTCATGGGGCCGTCTGCCCAATCTGCCGGATAGTTTGTCTCATTTCAGGATTTCCACTCCCGGGAAAGAGAACAATAATACGAATTGTGAGAGAGTGCTCAAAAAGGTGGATTTCTCAGTTGACGGCGGTGTCAAAAAGAGTCCGTTCTACCTGAAATTAAGTTTGAAGGAGGATGCTCCCAAGGATGCTGTTATCAGGTTCACAATGGATGGTAGTGAGCCGACAGAGAGTAGCTACCTCTATATGGATTCTTTCCGCATTAGCAGGACGACAGTCATCCGAGCTAAACCTTTTAGTGACAGTGCGATCAGCAAGATCAGTAAGACGAAAACGTACTTTTTTGACCTGAAAGACGAAATGCCTATCATCAATATCGTTTGTGACGATTCTTATCTATACAGTTCCAGCATAGGTATCTTTTCCAGCTCCACTTCGTATGCGTTGACTCACCCTGACAACCTGCCTAAACGTTCATGGATGGGCGAAAACAACTATATGTACAATTGGCGCCGCCCGATTAACGTGGAGTACTATTCTGGCGACACGTTGGGGGCTGATTTCAATCAGTTGTCGGAGACCCGTGTGAGTGGTAACGCTTCCCGTGGAAATCTTGTGAAATCAATGATTATCTATGCCAATAAACGTTTTGGGGATAAACACTTCAAAGGTGTTTTTTGGGAACATCTAAGGCCAAACGCTAACAAACAGAAGAGTCTCGCCATTCGATCCTCGATTCAATCAGGACATGTTAATGAGGCGGAGGTTATCAAGGATATGCTCTCGCAGACAGCGATCGGACGATTCTCCAAGTACTATGATGTTGATTTTCAGGCGCAACGAAATGTGCAATTATGCCTCAATGGCACATTCCAGCAGGTTATGCATTTGCAGGAGCGTGATGATGAAGATATGGTCTGGGCCAACCATAAGGTAAGCGATATCGAGTATGTGGAGACCTCCACTGGCATCTATGTTGACATGTTCGATGAAGAGTTGTATCCAAACTATGTCCATTTCAAAGAGACATTCGAATCGCCCAACTCCACCTACGAGCAAATGGCAGAAATGGTGGATGTTAACGCATTCATGAATTATGTATCGACAGAAGCCTATTTCGCAAATGTTGATTTCCCATTCAATAATGTTGTCATTTGGTATGATAAACAGGGAACAAAAAAGTGGCGTTGGATCTTGAAGGATCTGGATGCCTCCATGTATGATCCTTTTTATCCATATTATAATTTCCTATTGAGAACGGAACCCTATGAATTTATAGATTGGGCGAATACAGAGCGTGCCTGCGAAATTTATATTAAAATGTTCTCCTTGGAGAAATTCACGCAACCTTATGTGGACAGGGCGTGCGTTTTGGCGGGAACGGCTTTCTCTAAAAACACGATTCATTTTATGATGGATAGTCTTGCGTCGGATGTGGCGCTGGCGCTCGATGCTTCAAGTGTGCGGGATTTCCTGGAAGGCATGGAAGAGTATTATGGATGGAATGAATACCGTCATGCGTTTTACAACTATCATTTGAGTAATTTCTTCCAATTAGGAGATACCGTGCAGATGACTGTCAAAGGATTGTACGAGGATTCCATCATCTACATCAACAACAACCCGCTGATGGAGAACAAATTCGAGGGATATTTCTTTGAGGGACGTGACTTGTATCTCACGCATCACGACCAGCTGGACATCTACGGGTTGCATTTTACCGACACCGAGAAGATCACCTATCTGGATCTCGAAGAACCGACCCTAACCAGTGATTCCCTCGCCACGCGATGGACCATCTCCTATCGCCTCGACGGACAACTCTTCCATGAACATTACACTAACGAGAATCTCCACTACAAGATTCCTGCAGGTGCTGAGAATGTCTATATCACAGATGGTTATAGGGGGGCGGGCTACGCTACATCAGTGCCCGTCATTGCTAGTCGGGCACCTGAAGATTTAACCTATATGGTATATAGTGTGAACGGATTGTCCATTGGGAAGTTCAATTACGCCGAATTCTGTGATTTCAAGCAGAAGGACGATGTCAATATTGTTGTGGTGGTGGATGCCACGGGCAAAAAGGTTTATACAATCAAGATGCTGAAGGATTGACGCTTGTCCAGCACGGGCCATGAAATGTTCGGGAAGATTCCCCCTTGTTTTCGACAAAATCAGCGAAATAAATTTGGGTATTTTATATATTTGTATCAAATTTAATATTCTCAATCATTAGTTTCCCGATTCTAACGGGACACTAGTGTCTTATAATTATAAGTTGAATTCGTCAAATTAATGTTAGATATGAAGAAAGTGGTATTTTTTATATTGTTGGCATTGCTATCTATGTCAGTTAATGCCCAGAGCACTTACACAAAGGTGACAAAGTATGATAATTATAATAATGTTGAGTGGGAGAAGTCCGTTAAAACAGTAATCACCAAAACCGATAGTACACTTACAGTTGAAACTGAAGGAAGTACACCAACATTTTATTACTTAGATAATCAGATAACGGCATCTCATTCTGGACGACAAGATAGCCTAATTAACCTTGACACCGATGTATGGGGGTACGAATCTACATACATGATAATTTCAGAAGAAAAAGGAGAGGAATTAAAAAAAGATTTTGTTGAATATTTCAAATATGAACAAGATTCTTTGAAAATGACAGAACAGAAACAGCGGGAATACGAAAGATTGACAATGAAAATATTGGGAGAAATGCTAAGTTTCCCTAGGATTACTTTTCGCGTCATTTCCAAATCTCCAAATTCATTCGAATACAAAACAGATATGGTTTGGATTAATTTTGTGGATAGATCGAGAATTATATATTCGAAGTGATATTAAATATTTTCCATGAATAATCCCTATGCTTATTCGTGGATAGGTACGTGGTACATCTTGCGACAAAAAACGCAAAAAACGACGCATCCCCTGCGCCGTTTTCTGTGAACCGAAAAAATGTTTGTGGAAAAA
The DNA here is from genome assembly GCA_045226255.1 of Paludibacteraceae bacterium. Classification (GTDB taxonomy): domain Bacteria; phylum Bacteroidota; class Bacteroidia; order Bacteroidales; family Paludibacteraceae; genus UBA1181. The sequence continues at coordinate 118,897 of JBGVCG010000012.1, forward strand.
ATGAATCCTAATTGAACCGTTGCACCGCCACGGTGTAGATGTCTTCGATCAGACGGATGCCTCCCGTGTAGCCTACGTAGAAATCGTCGAAGACCACCTTGTCCATCACGGGCCATGAGATGTTCAGGTAGTTGCCCTTGAGCTTCTCCGTCACCTCCTTCTCGTAGTAACCGCCTAAGACCAACGGATAGCCGTGGTAGTCGTGGCTCTTGATCTCCTCGTGGATCTTGAACCCGTCCGTCTCGAAGGCGACATCGGCCTTGATTCCGTAGTTGAGGTTCTGGAACTCCGCCGCGATCGTTTCGTGATGCTCTTTCGGCGTGTCGTCCGTGACGAACTGCTTGGCGGGGATCAACCCTAAATCGTTCACCAGGAACTTCGTGATCGCCAATGAGTATTGGGCGTCCGCCACCACCGTGAATTGCTTGTTGATCACACGGTTCTCCAAGAACAGATCCGCATAGCGGGAGATCAGGTAGTAGAAGTAATCCTCATGCTTCTTGATTACCTCCTCCACCTTCGCTTCGTCGACGTGGGCGAATTTACCCACCTCACGCAGGAACTTGCCTGTCTCGGTGGCACCGATCGGCAACACAGGGTAGTGAAGGTATGGAATGCCCAACTTCTTCTCCATGGTCTTCATGTTCTTCAGGCCCACCCATGGGGAGACCAGCAGGTTGAACTCCGCCTCGGGTATCTTGTTGATGTTCTCGATGCCACGCTGGTAGCCGAAGATGGTGTTGGGCGTCAAACCGATCTCGCGCAAGAGGTTCTCCAACTCACGGATGTTGCCGAGCCAGAAGAGGTCTTGGTAGGGCACGTCCGCCCAGAGGTTCACCATTCCCTTCTGCTTCTTGTCGGACTTTTTAAGGTATTGCGTGACGATCGCCTCCACTACCTGCTCATGTCCCTTGTAGTTGTTGCCCTTGAAGCCTGCCGTGGGTGCGAAAACCACCGGTTTGTCAGCGTCCGCGAATCGGGAGACTATCTCCGCCGCATCGTCGCCCACAATCTCAGGGATACACCCTGTGAGGACGACGTAGAGGTCCGCGTCGATCACCTTCAGCGCATTGGCGATGGTGGTCTCCAGTTTCTTCACGCCTCCGAAGACCACATCCTTCTCGTTGATGGATGTGCAGGGGAAGATCTGTGGAGAGAGGTAGCCCGAACTACCTGTCGTGTCGGACAGCTTCTGCGCACAGCCCGGACCCGAATGGAGCACGGGGCAGGCACGGTCTATCGCCTGGACGGTCTGCATCGCCGCCAAAGCACATTTGTATCGTTGTTTGTCTAATATCTTTGCCATTATTTTATCTCCTCAAAAAATTTATCAACCTTCTGTTCGTACCACCACTGCGTGTAAGGGAGTTTCGTGCGCAACGCGAGGTTCTTCTCGAAGCTGCGGTTCCTTACCGTGTCAAGTACTGAATTCGCGAATTCCAAAGTGTGTTTGTAGCCGAAGATCATATATTCATCCGCCACGTAAATGGCTGGTGTTCCGTTCTTGATCGCCCAGACGGTGGAGCCCGGGTGGCGGGAAAGGTACATGTCTGGCTTGTACTTGTTGAGGATGTTCATCACCTCGTAGTTCTGTTGGTCGGCCACCGATGTCTCGAAGTCTATGTTGTTGTCTAACAAGTACTTCATGGAAGGGGGAACGTCTCCGTTCTCGTATTTCTTGTCGTAGTGCCAAGCCAATGCCCAGACCACCTTGATGCCCAGCTCGTTCAGCACTCTGGAGACCTCGAAGGTGTAGCCCGGACCCATGCCCAACACAGCGGTCAGTCCGTTCAGCTCCTTCTTCACCTCCTCGATCTTAGGGAGGTAGATGGCTCGTTGCTCCTGAATGTATTTCTCTATTTTATCCTCCCGATGGGTCACCTTCCCGATCTCACGCAGCCACGTCTCGAAGCCTGTGATACCGCACTGGTTGATGCTGCGCACGTAAGGCACGCCGTACTTCTCCTCCAAGGCGTTGCCTAGGTAGTTGCCCAAGGTGCCGCAGATGCAGGTGGTGGCCAGGCTCTCCGACAGGTGCGAAAGCTCCTCTACCGTTGAGTTGCAGTAAAGGAAGACCGGGTCGAGGTCGAACTGCTTGAACATCTCGATGATCTCAGGGCGGGCCGACTCGAAGAAGTTCTTGAAGTTGATTTTGTTCGTCTTCACCCCCGGACGAGGCTTCTGCACGATGGATTGCAGGACGGCGTGGTCGGAGATGTCGAAGCCGGTCGCCCATATCTTCGACTTGAAGCCCTCGCAATGCACCGCCACGACTGGCACGTCGATTTCAGCCTTCACATCGTCCACGATGCTGTCGATGTCCTCACCGATGATGCCCGTGGCGCAGGAGCTGGAGACGAAGATCGCCTTCGGTTGGTAACGATGGTAGGTCTCCAGGATAATCTTCCTGAGGCTTTCCGTCGAGCCGAAGATCGTATCCTTCTCGTTCATGTCCGTGCCGACGTACACGGTGTTGGATGTGACGCCACGTTTCTTGGCCATCACCTTCGACATGTAGTAGCTGACGGAACTGGTGACCGAACAGCCCGAAGGCCCGTGGTGGATGATCGCCACGTCACGGATACCCGCCAATTGGCTCAAGCCACAGAGCGAAAGGCAGGTGCTGGATTGGGAGAAACATCGTGCGCACCCTTTCAGCGTGCCGCATTCCGACTTCTCCGCTAAGTCTTTTAATGATCCGATGTAGCCGGTGATGGAACCGATACGGTTCTCACGTACCGCCACATTGGAGTTGTTTAAGTTGATGGACATGTTTTTTGTGTGTTTTATTCTTCAAACAAATGCGTTGACAAGTATCTCAAGCCCGTGTCAGGCAAGAGCGCTACAATGTTTTTGCCCTTGAACTCTTCCCGCTGGGCCAATTGGGTGGCGGCGTAGAGGGCTGCTCCAGATGAGGCGCCCACCAGCACACCGTCGCTCTTCGCCAAGAGGCGTGCGGCCTCGTAGGCTTGGTTGGTGTGGATCTCGAAATAGCCGTCGTACACCTTGCGGTCCAAGTTGGCAGGGATATATTCCTCCTTGGTGTTCTCGAACGGGTGGACACCCGTGATCTCCTCTTGGTCGGGACGCTCCGGCGATTGGAAGGAGTCCTCCGTAGGCTGCACGCCGAAAATCTTCACGTTCGGGTTCTTCGATTTCAGGAAGTTACCCACGCCGGAAAGGGTTCCGCCCGTACCCACGCAAGCGACGAAGACATCCACCTTCCCGTCGGTGTCGTTCCAAATCTCAGGACCGGTGGTCTGGAAGTGGACGTTCGGGTTGGCCGGGTTGCGGGTCTGGTCGGCGAACCAAAGGTTCTTCTCGCCGGCGACGTGGCGCTCCAACGCCTCCACGCACTTGATGAAGTCCGGACCATACTTCTCGAAAGTCTCCACGATCTCAGGCACCTCTGAGAGCTTCACTGTCTTACCGCCCAAAGCGTGGATCACTTGGAAACGCTCCTTCGACACTTGGTCTTGGATGTAAACACGGAAAGGGTAGCCCTTAGCCGCCGCGATGGCAGCCAATCCCACACCCGTGTTACCGCTGGTGAGCTCGATGATGGTGTCGCCCTTCTTGAGCTTGCCTTCCCGCTCCGCCGTCTCCACCATGGCGAGGGCGATACGGTCCTTGACCGACTGGTTCGGGTTGAAATACTCCAGCTTGGCGATGATGTTAGCCTTGAGACCTTTCGCCTTGTTGTAACCGTTAAGTTGCAGCAGTGGGGTCTTACCCACTAATTCTGCTATTGATTGATGAATGTTTGCCATGTCTTTTCTGTTTTTTGTTGATTTGTTGTTTTACTTTGCAAAGGTATGTTGATAGGATATTTTATCCAAATACTAGTATGAAGTATGGATAACAATTCTATTTTCTTATTTATATATGGAATGTTTGTATTGTTGATTGTGTTGGTGAAACCTGTTTGGTAGAATAAATCACTTTGGGGAAATATGTCCAAAATGGATTCCTCCTTTCTGGTTTAGGATTTATAGATGGACGATTCTTTTTGTCTAATAGATTGGATAATAATCCGTGTTTTTGTGTATCTACGCAAGATGTTCGGAAGTTACAATGCGTTCTTTCTTCAAGCCAAGTGCAAGAGACGAAGGGGGGGGTGATGGACATTCCGTAGAGAGGTACGGCCGTGCCTCTCTATGGTGGATGTGTGTTTTCTCAAGGTTGCGGTCTCAAATGTAAAACCAGACCCTATCAAACAAATCAAAAAGACATTGCCCGAACATCCGTCGCGGAGCAATGTCTTTCGTTACAAAATACTATGGTTTCTTATGTATTGTTTATAGTCGCCCTATTTTTGTGCTTTTTGGGAAGCCTTTTCCCCGATTGTCTGGATGATTTGTACCAACCCGATCAGTAAGAGCACCGTAATGATCATGACATCTGTTTGGTAGCGATAGTAGCCGAACCGTATGGCAAGGTCGCCGACGCCACCGCCGCCCACTATGCCGGCCATGGCCGAATAGCCCACCAGCGTGACGGCCAAGACGGTCAGTCCACGGATCATGCCACTGAAAGCGCCTGGCAACAAGACGTTGGTGACGATCTTGAACCATGTGGCTCCCATGGCCACAGAAGCCTCTATCACGCCTTTGTCCACGCCATGCAGATTGCCTTCCACCAAACGTGCGTAGAAGGCGATGGCTACGATGCCCAACGGTACCGACGCGGCCTCGGGTCCTATGGAGGTGCCGACCACAAACTTCGTGAATGGCAACAGCAGCACGAGCAGGATGACGAACGGAGTGGACATGATGACGTTCAGGATGAAGCTGACCAATAAGTTGACGAACCTGTTTTGACAGATGCTGCGCTTGCTCGTGATGTAAGACAACACGCCTAATGGAATGCCCAATATGATTGCCAATAATAGTGCTATTCCGCACATTTCCAATGTTTCCCCGAACGCTGGCAACAAGTTGCTTGCCAGTTCGGAATAGTTAGTTTCGTTCATTTATCACCTCCGTTCTATAAGTGTTTTTACTCAAATAATCTAATCCTTGGGCCAACTCGTCTTGCGCACCGATCAATTGGACGATCAGTATGCCGAAAGGTTTGTCGTTGATATATTCAATCTTGCCGTGCAGGATATTCACGTCTATCGCGTAATGCTTCACCACGTTGGAAACGATCGAATCCTCCGCCTTTTCTCCATTGTATACGATCCTCACCAATGGCTTCGTGTGGTCTTGCGTCAGGCGCTCGGGGAGATCGAGGTCGAAGGTGTGCGACAGGAGCGTCTTCGTGAATTCGTGCCGTGGTTTCGTGAAGACATCAAACACTTCGCCTAACTCCACCACCTCGCCTTTGTTCATCACAGCCACTCGTTGGCAAATCTTCTTGACCACATCCAGTTCGTGGGTGATAAGCACTATCGTGATGCCGAACTTGACGTTGATCTTTTTTAGGAGTTCCAACACGTCGTTGGTGGTTTCCGGGTCCAATGCCGAAGTGGCCTCGTCACAGAGCAGGATCTTGGGGTTGTTGGCCACGGCGCGGGCGATTCCCACGCGCTGTTTCTGTCCTCCACTTAAAGTGTTCGGATATACATCCGCGCGATCAGCCAAGCCGACAAGCTCCAATAGTTCGGGCACTCGTTGTTTAATTTCCTCTTGGCTTCGCCCCGCTATCTCCATGGCGAAAGCCACGTTCTGTGCCACTGTCTTGGTGCTGACAAGGTTGAACTGCTGGAAAATCATACCGATGGAGTGGCGGAACTTCGCCAATTCTTTCCCGGATAGGCTACTTATGTCCACACCATCCACTATCGTTCGACCGCCAGTGGGGAGTTGCAGCTGGTTGACCGTGCGGAGAAGCGTGCTCTTGCCTGCGCCACTCGTGCCTACGATTCCCCATATCTCTCCCTTTCCTATCTCGAAGGAGACGTTCCTGACCGCATTCACCGTATGGTCCTTCTTGTCTGAAAATGATACACTTACTTTGTCGAATTTTATCATCTCTAAACTCTTTTTGATGGGTGAATAGATGCTTGACCCGTATCGATCAAGCATCTATGAAAAACAATTGTGTTTTATCTGTTTTGTATATTCCACTTATCCACATACCACTGCGGGCGCTGGAATCTGTCATATTCATGTGCTGGATCCTCGAAATAGTTCTTGAAATCCTCGGATTCGTAAGCCTCCTGCACATCCTTCACGAATTGGGCGTCCGCGTCTTTCGTGTTGACGACAAACCAGATGAGTAGTTCTGAAGGCAAAGCCTCGCCGACAATGGAGGAGGAGAGCTTCAGCCCGGAAGAGATGGCGTAGTTGCCTGGGATCACCGCGAGCGTGCTACCATCCAGGGAACGAGGTAACTGGGCGGCTTCCAATGGAACGATCTTGAGGCCGAACGGGTTCTCGTCGATGTCGTTCTCCGTCGCCGTTTTATCGTCGACTGTGGATTTTATCGTGAGCAAGCCGATCGAGCGGAGGAAGCGTAACGCACGGGCCAGGTTGACCGCATCATTAGGCACGGAGACGATTCCGCCCAGCTGCAGTTGCGCTTTCAGTTCGTCAACATTCTGCGCCTTGTACTTGTCGGAATATAATCCGAGAGCCGCTGTAGGCACGGAGAAGGTGGCCGTCAGGTCAACGCCCTTCGTGTCGCAGAAATTCTGCCTGTACAGGGTGTTCTGGTAAATGTTGGCGTCTATTTCATTGTTCGCCAAAGCGAGGTTCGGAGTCACCCAGTCTGTGAATTCCACCACCTTCACGTTGTAGCCTTTCTTCTCAAGGGCAGGTTGGATGGCCGCTTTGAAGAGGTCTGAATAAGGACCAGGCGAGAAGCCTACGGAGATATCTTTTCTGTCTGCACTGGATTCCTTGGATGCATTGCCGCATGATGAAGAGATGAATGAGTATACTATAAGCAATGCGATTGTGATCAATTTAGTCTTTTTCATACGATTCAAATTTTTTAAATGTTAGACAATGAGTTTTTATGATGATTGGATTTAGAAGAAGAATGTGGCAGCTAGCAGACCTCTGACATTTGAGACATCATGTGTGTCCTTCACCTTCCCGTGGTCAGCGTAGTCTACGGCTCCGTAAGCGACACGGTTGTAATCGAGTTCGGCCTGGAGGGTCCATTGTTTGTGGGAGAACTTCAGTGATGGGGATAGCCTGAATATGTGGTCCACGTTTTGCCATCTGCCGAAGAAATTACCGCCTGCCAGGATGTCGTCGTTGAATCCTAAGTTCTTGGAGTAGCCCACGAAGAAGCTTGGCGCCCATGTTTTGCCGTATGATAGGTTGAGCCAGTACGAAGTGACTTTTGAGGTGGAATAGGTGCGTCTGCCGGTCTTCGCGTCAATCGATTTCACGGCGTAGCCTCCTTGCTGGAAATATTCGCTCAGGTTCTCACCATACAAACCTCCTGTCCTAAGACCGAATTTCCCTTTTGTGAACTGTAGGTAATAGCCTAATCCATAGGAGCTTACTTTCTTATCCGTCTTGTACACTTCGCTGTTGGCGTTGGTGACCTTCGTGGCGGGACGTATGCTTTTGAATTCACTCAATAATCCGGCGCTGAACGAAGGGGAGGCGTAGCGCAGCTGCAGGTGGAACTCCGGCACAGGGTTCTGGCGGATATCGCTGTTGGACGACTCCTCGAGTATGGATTTATGCTCGGTTTGGTATACGCCTGCCACGACTAGGTTGAGTCGGTCTGTCGGTTTAAATGTGTAGCGGATTTGATCGCCTCGATTGAACGCTCGGAAAGGTATGCCGATGTGCAGTCCGGCCACGTAAGGGAAAGGAACGTCTGAGAATGGGTTCCATGCCTTACCCAAGAGCAATTCGCCTTTCTGCCAGATGAATTTAGCCCAAGCCTGCCGCATCCTGACATTCACGGTGTTTCCTCCGGAGAAGTCGAACTCCACGTATGCCTTTGAACTTGCCTTCCCCAACTTCGGCCCGTCTACCGTTGCGGTGAAACGGGTGGCTTGCGTGGAGAAGTTTTGTCTGACCACTTCGTTCAGGTCGTCTCCGTTGGTGTCATAGACCTCGTCCTGTGGGAAGAACCCGAAAAGTCCGTCGCTCGCACCCACGACCTCACGGCTGTCCACGTAATACTCAGCCCGGAAGAAACCTCCTAGTTTCACCTTTATTTCGTCCCCGAACCTTACGGCAGGGATCAGTTCCTTGGCGGTCTCTGATGTGACGTCCTTGTTGATCGTCTCAATGGGTTCTTGCCTCTTGGTATCCTTCGAGGAGGCGCTTTCCGCACTTACGACTGCCTCCGTCGCTTCTTGGTTCTTGATGGCTTCCGATTGGACCTCTTGCGCATTCACTGTAGCCGCGTACAGTAAGAATAATGTTAATGCCTTGTAAAATATATTTCTTTTCATTGTGTTCTGTCTTTAATCGTTTTTGACTTTTATTTCTTCTTAACTTTCTGTGAGAGAAGTTTTGGGGAGACTCTCATGAAATGTGGGTTAAATCCCCGAAGCTTATGGGAGGTCCCTCCTCCGAACCCGTCGCATGATTTCCTCTTGCTTACCCTTTCTTATTGTTACAACATATTTCCATAATCGATATCGTTTTTTTTCTGTTCAACCTAAGTTTTTTTTATGGGCTATGTAATTGCAATTACTTTATATACAATGTATTATTTCGCTTTTGATTAAAATGTGGACAAGACAAACCCGTATTTTTGGAAAAAATAGAGCTTGAAGATCGCACCCTAATGGGTTAACCTTAACGTTTTGTGATTGTCCGAATGTGGAATGTTAGCAGATCGGCATACAACATCGGCAACAACAACAGTGCATGGAACATCGCATCTGTGTCTGCCGAGAAATTTTTATAGATTCTGAATAGTTTGAGGCATGGAATAGGCGCTCGTCAATCTTGGGAAGGTTCTTCCCTAGCATTGAGTTCGAAGTAGTATGTATGTTAATTGTCCTATTCATTTTTACCTCTCGTTTTTGATATTGCAAAGATAGTGTAAATGTATGTTCGTTACAAGAAAAATGAAAATTTTAGAGTATTTACCTATATGTATATGTTATTGTAGTAAAATATTCTAATAAAATAAGGTTTTGTATAATGTAGTGAAATAATTGTCTGCGAAGGGAACTCGTGGCGAAAAAGTGTCGCTTGAAATCTTGGCTGATTTCTTCCCACATATGGATTAATAAGTATGAAAATCGGGGAAAAAACGGTTGCGCCGGACGATGTTTATGTGAGATTTCCTTCTGGGAAGCGTGAACGTAAATATTATTTCTTGATGATTACTTTGTGCACATTGCCTTCTACGTGAGAGATTCCTATCACGTGATAGCCTTGTTCGGCTGCGGATTTGGGCACGTTATTAAGGGGCTCACCCTCAAGCAGAAGCACTTCGAGTATATCTCCTTGTGCGATTTGAGCTAATTTGAGTTTCGTCTTGACGAAGGTCATCGGGCAATGCTCCTTCGTTATGTCTAATGTATGAGTTGCCATTTGAGTTTATGATTAAGAGTTGAGTGTTAAGAAAGAATAGCTGTACGTGAAAATCTAAAGTTAGATGAATAGGGTCCGTCCACCTTCAGAGATTTCCAGGAAGGAAGCGACGCCGAGCGTGTCCTTCACTTCGTGGATGAAGTCCGATTGTTTGAGACCGAGAACGTGCATCGCCATTTCGCAGGCGTAGAGGTTGATGCCGAGGGCGATGGCGGCTTCCACCAGTTCCTCCAGTGTCGCGACGTTGTTCTTTCTCATCAGGAATCTAAAAATCCGGGGACCTGCGCCGAAAAAGTTGAATCGGCTGGTGGGTGTGCTCTTCAGTCCGCCCATCAAAAAACCGAAGATCTTAGTTAGAAACGTACCACCCACGAGGCTTCTGCCGGTCTTCCGCTTGATGGCGTCGAGGCCCCAGAATGTAAAGAATATGTTCACCTCATATCCTACCGCCGCAGCCCCTGCCGCGAGGGTGAAGGCGGCGGTGAGTCTGTCGAATTCACCCGAAAAGGCGATGATTGAGAGTTTTTTTTGTTGATTGTCCGCCATGATTCTATTGTTGTTTTAGTTCGCAGCTTACCTGCTTGTATTCAATGAGTTGCTTGATGGTGGGTTGTTTGCCGCACACGGGACAGTCGTCTCGTTTGGGGATGGACATCTTCCTGAAATCCATGCTCCTTGCGTCGAAGGTGAGGAGTTGGTTCGTCAGCAGTTTTCCCACACCCGTGATGTATTTGAGCACCTCGGCGGACTGTATCGTTCCCAGCATTCCAGCGATGGCTCCGAGTACTCCCGCTTGTGCGCAGGAGGGTGCGGATTCTGGTGGCGCGTCGAAGAGGCATCGGTAGCAGTTGCTGCCCGGGACGTGGGTGAACGTCTGTCCCTCGAACTGGAAGATACCCCCGTGGCTGAATGGTTTGCCCGTCAGGACGCAAGCGTCGTTGATTAGGTATTTTACGGGGAAGTTATCCGTCGCGTCCACGATGAAATCATACTCCTTGAACAGATCCAGCGCATTGTCCGCCTTTAGAAACTCTTTGTAGGCGATCGCGTTGACGAGCGGGTTGAGCGCATTGACCTTCTCCTTGGCGGAGAGGGCCTTCGAGTAGCCCACGTCGGGGGTTGTGTGGATGATCTGACGCTGCAGGTTGCTTAGGTCTACCGCATCACCGTCGATGATGCCTATTGTTCCGACGCCGGCGGCCGCCAGGTATAGGATGACCGGCGAACCGAGTCCTCCCGCCCCGACAACCAGGACCTTGGCGTTCCGGATCTTTTCCTGACCTTCCACGCCCACCTCCTTCAAGAGAATGTGGCGGGAGTATCGATTGATTTCCTCTTCGCTAAAATCAAACATAGTTCACTCTTAGTTAGTTATAAAGAATTTTTCTTAATCCATTGCGAACACATATTTAGTCCAATTATTAAACAATTCTCTCTAATTTTAGCTGATGTTTCAACTTTTCACATATCCCCAGATGCCGAGTGAACGGCTTTGCTTGGGAAGGAATTTGAGCGGTAGAGCTTTTAAGCCTATACGCTTCCGTATTTTCTTGAACTCGTCCGAGTAGTAGTAATACTCGTCCGTCAGCTTAAAGGATTTGACCCATTGCTCGATTTGCCTCGGATTGTCGCATCCCCAGCGGAAAGAGGCTTTGGTGTTCTTGACGGATTCGTGGAGGTTGGTACGCTCGCTCAAGTACTTGTTCATGCGCTCCATGTACACTTCCGCATTTTCGAAGTTCGCGTCGATGTTGTGGAAAACCCGCTTCACCTCTTCCTCTGTCAGGTACATCGCCACCCCCTCCAGGATGAACAGGAAGTGCCCGTTGGGGTGCTCCTCCTTGATGGATTTGATCCATCCGTCGGTTGTGATATTGCCTGTGAGATATTTGTTGTCGGACGATTCTGGCAGGAACTGCCGCCTCAGATTGATCACGTCCAGGAAGTCCAATTCGTAGGCTTGGTACTTCTTGCTGATGGCGACACGCTCAATGCGCGGGTCCAGTCCGCATGCGACGAGCACCACCACCGCATCGTCGTATTTGCTCACAAAGTTCTTCAATACGTTATCGAAATATTTAGTTCTAAATGACACACATAGTTGACATCGTTCATCTGCAGAAAATTTGCTAAAGTCATAATCTACCATCGAAAGGATATCTTCCGACGTCTTGTCCGTGATGATAGGATCTTTTTCCTTGGATTCTTTAGCCCTCATGAAGAGAGGAATCAAGAGCGTTTCTGAAACGTTCTCCTGAAATTCGGGTCTGATCTTGCCCATAATTTTTCTTTTTTGCAGATTAATAAATAATTATTTAGTGTATCATTTCAATGCTTGGCGGAAATCGTTGATTAGATCTTCCGTGTTTTCTATGCCTGCCGAGATGCGGATCAGCGTGTCGGAGATTCCGTTCTTCTCACGCACCTCTTTCGGAACGGAGGCGTGGGTCATGATGGCGGGTATCTCCACCAGGCTCTCCACGCCACCCAAGCTCTCGGCGGTCGCGAAGAGTTTCAGCTTCGACAGGAACTGCTCGGCGTCCGCAAGCGTGCCTTCCAACTCGAACGAGAGGACTCCTCCGAAGCCTGTGGTCTGCGCCGCTGCGATATCGTGGTGCGGATGGTTCTTCAGACCAGGGTAGAGCACCCGTTTGATCTTCGGTGAGCCCTGCAGGAACTCGGCCAATGCCAAGGCGTTCCGCTGGTGCTGCTCCATGCGCACGGCGAGGGTCTTGGCGCCTCGTAGCGTCAGGTAGCTGTCGAATGGTGAGAGCACTGCCCCGACCGCATTCTGGTTGTAGGCGATCTTTTTGTAGAACTCCTCGTTGTTCAGGACGATTGAGCCTCCCAACGTATCACTGTGTCCGCCGATGTACTTGGTCGTGCTGTAGACCACCACGTCCGCGCCCAGCTCCAATGGTCTCTGGAAGTAGGGGGAAAGGAAGGTGTTGTCCACCACAAGGATGAGCCCGTGCTTTTGGGCGATTTGGGCGATAGCTCGGATGTCGGCGATTTTTAGCAAAGGGTTGGTGGGTGATTCGATCCAGATCAGTTTGGTGTCGGGCCTGATCGCCTTCTCGATGTTCTCCGGAACGGTTGCGTCGACGTAAGTGACTGATATGTTGAAGTTCACGAACACGTTGCTCAGCAACCTTCTAGTGCCTCCGTAGAGGTCGTCGAAGCCGATCACATTGTCTCCGGCCTTTAGCAGGGAGATGATCAACGTTGATGCGGCGGCCAGACCGGACGAAAAGGCTAGTCCGTACCGGGCTCCATCCAAAGCCGCTAGCTTCTCCTCCAACGCTTTGCGTGTGGGGTTGAGGCTGCGGGTGTATTCGTAACCTGCTGTGGGGCTACCTGCCTTTTGCCTTGCGAAAGTGGTGGCCAAATGTATAGGAACTGCGACGTCGCCGCTTGCTCCTTCTCTGAAATCGGGCTCTTCTCCGTTGTGGATGGCCCTGGTTGAAAATCCGTACACCATGATAATTTTGAATTATGAATTATGAATTATGAATTAGAGATTGAGGGTTAGGTTTTTCTCCTTTAGCCATTCGTCGTTGAACATCTTGGAGAGGTATTTGTTACCGCTGTCGCAAGCTAGGGTGACGATTCGTTTCGGGGTGGTCTGTTCCTGTGCGTAACGTAGGGCGGCGCTTAGGAGCGTACCGGTTGATGAGCCTGCCAGGATGCCCTCTTCCCTCAGCAAAAGGCGGGCGGCGGTGAAGCTCTCCTCATCGGTCACTTCATAGGCCTTCGTCACCAAATCGAAGTCGGCCAGCTTAGGGATGTAATCCTCTCCGATGCCCTCGACGAACCATGACCCCGCATCGTTGCGCAGCTTCTTCAGGTTGATGTAGTCCGCCAAAACGGAGCCTTTTGGGTCGGCAAGGATGAACTCGGTCTGTGGACTGACGGTCTTGAAGAATTTTGTCAGGCCGGTTAATGTACCCGCCGAACCGACACCCACGACGACTGCGTCCACCTTGTGCTCCAACTGCTCCCAGATCTCAGGACCCGTGGTCAATGTGTGCGTCTCGGGATTGTCCGGGTTCTCGAATTGGTTGATGTAGTATCCTCCACGTTCGTTCGCTATGCGGGCGGCCAGGTCCTGGTAGTATTCCGGGTGGCCCTTGCCCACATCGCTTCGGGTGATGACCGTCTCCACACCCAATGCGCGGAGGTGGTTGATCTTCTCGACGCTCATCTTGTCAGGGATCACCAGCAATAGCTTGTATCCCTTCAACCTGCTCGCTAATGCAAGGCCTAAGCCTGTGTTGCCGGCCGTAGCCTCCACGATGAGTTGCCCTGGATGGATTGTCCCGCGCTTCTCCGCCTGCTCGATCATGTTCAGGCCGGTGCGGTCCTTGATGCTGCCTCCAGGGTTCTGGTTCTCCAATTTCAGGAATAGGGAACTCTTGCCTGTGTTTAGTCTTGAGAGCTGGACGATTGGTGTGTTGCCAATCATGTCTAATACGTTTTTGTAAATTGCCATGTTCGTTATCGTTTTGTCGTTGTATAATCTATTGAAAATATAAATGCTTGAATATTATTAACTTACGTTATTTCGTAAGATGTAATACGAGCAAGGGAACGTGAGGTTCCGACAATAAGTAAATGTTTGATTTTAGACCCGAGGGGGGATTCCCCTGAAGGTTTTAGGAGTGGCCAGTTTTCCTAATTAACAGACTGGCATGCAACATCGGCAACAACACTCGCGCATGGAACATCGCAGTTGTGCCTGACAAGAAACTCTTGTAGATACTGATAAATAGATAGAATGTGTTTCGGCAAGAAATAGACCTCCGGCAACCACGGGAAGATTCATCCCTGGCATTTGGGCTGCGGTAATATCTATGTTCATTCTCTTATCCATTTCTTTGCCTTTCATTTATGATATTGCAAAGGTAATATGGTAGAATGTTTGTTGCAAGAAAACGATAAAATTTGGAATAATTGTCTATATTGGTAATTATTCGTAGTATGATTTTCTTGAAAGGGTATATGTGTGAACTGTATGGTAAAATATTATTCTGTTGAAGGAAATTTGTCGGAATGGCAATCTAACTGATGTGGCTAAATATTGGGCAAAAAAAAATGCCGCCTGAACAAAGTCCAGACGACACTTTCAAATATGAGGCATGATTATTTTCCTCCAACCGATGCGCTATAGATCCTTTCCAGGAACTGCAATGCGCCCTTATAGCCGATGTGGGAACGGTTGACGATGAGCGTCTCGGACGAAGGCGTCGAGATCTCAAAGAACAGGGCGTTCTTCTTGTTGGCTAGGGTGAGCTCCCAAGAGGTGCCAAGGATCAATGGTTTGCCTGACGTGAACTCTACGCTCTCGATCAGTTTCTCCACCTCGTAACCATCCTCTTCGAAGACGACATCGATGCTCACGCCCTCGGAGATATTGTTCTTGAAGTACTCCGAAATGGCTGGGCGGAACTTCTCCGGTGTCTTGTCGGTGATGATCACCTGCTTCGGAATCAGACCGATCTGGTCCGCCAAGAACTTCGAGTAGGCCAATGCGTAGGAGGCGTCCGCCGTCACGACAAACTCGCTTGGCATACCGTACCAATATTCCGCAAAGAACTCGGAGAAGTGTTCGAGGTAGTAGTAATAGATATCCGCCTCTTGCTTGATGAACTCCTCGGACTGCTTCTTGTCGATTCCCGCATATTCAACCACCTGACGGATAAACTTAGCCGTAGCCTCCTCGCCGACAGGGATTTCAGGGATGTGCAGGTATGGCTGGTTGTACTTCTTCTGGAGATGCTCTGCGTTCTTCACGCCCACCCATGGCGAAACCACCAGGTTGAATTGCGCCTGAGGAATGCGTTTCCAAGCCTCCACGCCCGGGTTCTCCGGACCGAACAACACGTTCACTTCCAAGCCTGCGCCCCGCAAGATACGTGCGAGCTCCTGGTAGTCTCCTCGCCAGTTCTGGTTGTAGTAAGGCACTTCAAACCAGAGGTTGACGAGCCCTTTCTTCTTCTCTCCTTCGTAGTTCCCTACGAATTGGTCGATGATGGCATCCACCACCGTTTCGTGTCCGAAGATGTTGTTGCCCTTGAAACCGGCCGTGTTGGCGTAGACGATAGGGTAGCCCGCCTTCTGGTACTTGCCCACGAGGTCAGGCACGTTGTCGCCGATCAGCTCACCCGTACAACCCGTCAGGACCACGAAGAGGTCTCCGTCGTAGATCTTCAGCGTTGATTTGATAAGATTGTCGAGGGTCTTTATACCACCGAAGACCACATCATTCTCTGTAGCGTTGGAGCTTGGCATGTTTCCGCCTCCCGCCGCGATACTACCTTGAAAACCGTTCTCGAAGGTCAACATGGCGGTAGTCTTCAACTGACAGCCAGGGCTACAATTGGCGATTGGCACTGCCCCTTTGATGGCCACTACGGTGTTGGTCGCACCCACCGCGCAAGCATATCGGACATCGGATATTACCGAAGGTTTCTTCTTTTGTATTTCGCTCATTTGATTGATTCTTTTGATGTTAAAAACTTAGAGGAATTATTCGCCCAATCGCTCTTCGATCTCCTTGAAGACATCCTTGTCGTTGGTGAGCTTGAACGGATCGGTCTGGCTAAACCACCAATCGTTGTAAGGCAAGCGTACGTGGCGCTGCAGTGTCTTGTTGAACTTCGTGCGGGCCAGCACACCCTTCAGGATCTCACCCACACGCAGGATTCCGTCGTAACCCACAGGGATGTGCTCGTCGCCTAAGGCGAAGGTTGGCACACCAAGGTGTCCGGCCACCGAGGCAAGACCTGGGTGACGAATGATCAGGAAGTCCGTCTTCACACGCTTCAAGAGCTGAGGCAACTGGAAGGCACGGGTCTTGCTGACCGTGTAGTGAGGAATATCACCGTAGGTCTCGACCAACTCCTTCAAGGTGTCTTGGTTCTTACCCGCACCGTCGTAGACAGGGTCGTGGTGGAAGACCAGCGCAGCCTCGTTCTTGATGCCCAACTCAGCCAACACGCTGATCAAGCCGTGGGCGTAGGCGGAGCCGGTGAGCACCATGCCGTACTTGCCTTTGAAATATTCGCGGTACTCCTCCAGTTTAGGAGCGATGCGTTTATGCTCGCTTTCGATATACTCTTCAACTTCCTTCTCTTTGCCGACCACCTTGGCGATGGCGCGCAACCAAGCGTCAGTTCCCTTGATACCGTAAGGCTGTGGGGCGTCGATCTGCGGAACTCCGAACTGGTCTTCGAGCGCCGCACCCATGTATCCACCGAGCGTTTCGCAGAAGGTGGTGGTGGCGACTGCCTCCGAAGCCTGACGGATCTCCTCGAACGAGGCACAGTCCAAAAGGTAGTTCACCCGCAAGCCAAGTGGCTTCAACAAATCGGTGAACCAGTCCGTTCCCCACAAGGCGATGATATTGATGAGGTCTTTCTGCTTCTTCTTAGGGTGCTTCTCGACGATCTGTCTCAAGACACCATGGAAGGCCACGTCGAAGCCCGTGCTCCAGTGTTTGCTACGGAAACCCTCGCAGTGCAGTGGGATGATAGGCACGCCCACCTCCGGTTCCAGCTCCTCCGCCACGCTATCGATATCCTCGCCCGTGATGGCCGTCGCACAAGCCATGGCGATGAAGATAGCCTTCGGATTGTAGCGTTCCTTGGCGATGCGGATGGCCTGTCTCAGCTTGGCCGCACCACCGAACACCATGTCTTTCTCCTGAAGGTTCGTGCTTATATTTAATGTGTTCTGTTGCGGTTTGCCACGACGTGCAAGTCCCTTGTGCATAGAAAGATTGAACTTCGCGTCCTCACTACTACAACCGATTGGTGCGTGGTTGATCAAGACGCAGTCGGTCAGGTTGCCGATCTGGCACTGTACGATGGCATTGGAGCACATGGTCTCTTGGTTCAGCGGGCTCTGCAATTCGCAAAGCCTACAGCCTTGTCCGGCGCCCTTGCAGCCTCCGTGCTTCTTTACGCTTCGCTCGTCGTAGGCAGACTGTTCGATCAGCTGCTTGGCCGAGCCGTCCCACCCGATGATCGTGCCGAGCCGCAACTCGCGGTTCTCGACGGTGGTCATATTTAAATTGATTCTATTCGCCATAATGAATTTTTATTCTTCTTGATTTTTAAACTTCAGCTTCCTCTCGTCGATTTTGTAGTAGTAGGCGACGATCTTCTCCAAGGCCTCTTTGATAGGCATTTCGATGTCGAAAACCGATATCGCCTTGCGCTCGAACTGTTTCAGGATGTTGCGCCCGATCTTTTTGCAGATCACACATCGGCAATCTGAAAGCAACTCCACGGCTTCCGACTTCCCTCCGTTGTCGCAGCCGTTCTTGCTTCCGCAGCCGGCGCCACAACCGGAGTTACAGCCGTTGCCATTATTTGTGCCACAACCAGCCCCGCCACCGACATCGTCGGTGCTCGGGAGTGTTTGATCGTCTGAGGTTGGGACCTCTCTTGTCTCTATTTTGAGGAAGTCCGTATCATCGACTATGTAAATGTCGAAACGTTTAGCCGATCCGAAATGCAGGTCGACATTCAGTCCGTCAGACGTGGCAACCGCAATTTTGTAACGTCCTAGTCCCATTCCTTGATTGTTTTAACGCTTAATTAGATTCTATAATCGTCCGCATTGTCCATCAAACCATACTCGAGCAGGATCTCTTCCAGACGCTCTTGGGTCATTGGCGTAGGAATCACGAAGCTTGTGTTGTCGATAACCGCCTTGGCAAGGTTACGATACTCTTCTGCTTGGTCTGAATCAGGCTTGTATTCGATCACTGTCTTCTTGTTGATCTCGGCGCGTTGAACGATGTTGTTACGAGGCACGAAGTAGAGAAGTTGGGTGCCCAGCTCTTTCGCGAAGGCGCGGAGCAAGTCCAACTCGCGGTCCACGTTTCTTGAGTTACAGATGATACCGCCCAAGCGTACACCGCCAGACCTTGCGTAGCGTTGGATACCCTTGGCGATGTTGTTCGCCGCATAGAGGGCCATCATCTCACCCGAAGCCACAATGTAGATTTCCTTGGCCTTGCCCTCACGTATAGGCATCGCGAATCCACCGCAGACTACGTCGCCCAACACGTCATAGAACACATAGTCCAGATCGTCCGTATAGGCGCCCAAGTTTTCCAACATGTTGATGGATGTGATGATACCGCGACCCGCACAACCAACACCAGGCTCCGGACCTCCCGACTCGACGCAGCGTGTGCCGCCGAATCCCTCTTTCATGATTCTGTCCAGGGAGATGTCCTCACCCTCGTCACGAATGGTATCCAACACTGTTTTCTGGGCCAATCCGCCCAACAGGAGACGTGTGGAATCAGCCTTCGGATCACAGCCAACCACCATCACCTTTTTACCATGTTCCACCAATCCGGCCGTTAAATTCTGGGTGGTCGTGGATTTACCGATACCACCTTTTCCGTAAATTGCTATTTGTCTGATTTCTGCCATTGTGAATATACTGTTTTATGCCACGAAATGTGGCGGGTGAATAATTAAAATAAGTTTTGAATTTCGTTGTAAGAATAAATTTTGTCTAAAGCGTCGGTCAGCTCGCCCGGCAAGGCCATCGCCACGATCCCCTTCTGTGTCAGCAGGGCGCTGGCTCCTATTCCGATGCGTGATGCGGTGACGTATTGGCAGTCGGAGAAGAGTTCCACCCGCTTCTCCATGTCGTCCCTGGAGTGTACTCCGTTCTGACAAACCGGGGGTGCCGTGCGTCTCTCCACGTAGACCCATTCTCCCTCGAAGAACTGGTAAATGTAAAAGTCCGTGGCTCTGCCAAAGTGTGTGTCGACCGTGTATCCGTCCGTCGAGGCCGCCGCTACTCGAAATGCGTTGTACTGTTTCTTGTCATCCATGTGAAAAAGTATCTGATACTACAAAATCTTCTGAATAGACCTCCTTGGAGAACTCGCTCACGCCTGGCACGCCCACAGCGTCCGCGCGACAGCGGTTGCAGTGGCGGAAGACGTCGATGTACTTCCCCGCGCTCTTCCTCGCCTCCTCGATCTCGAAGCAGAAAGGCGCTTTCTCGTCTTTCAGTTCGTAGGTCGGTATCAGCGGGATGATGTTGTAGATGGAGGCGCCTAGGGAAGAAACCGTCTTCGCGATCTTCTCGATGTGGCTTCCGTTGATCCTTGGCACCAATACGGTGTTGACCTTCACGGTGATACCGCTTTCAGCTATCTTGCGGATACCGTTCAATTGGTTCTCGATCAATATCTTAGCCCCTTCGAGCGCATCGTATTTCTTCCCGTGGTACAAGACGAACTTGTTCAGCTTCGCTTCGATCTCAGGGTCGATGGCATTGACGGTCACCGTCAGCGAATCGATCTTTGCCTCAATCACTTTGTCCGCCTTCTCGTCGAGCAGCAATCCGTTGGTGCTCATACACTTGAGCAGTTGCGGAAACTCTTTGTCCACCAGACGGAAGGTCTCCAAAGCCGTGTCTGTCGCCAGCGTGTCGCCCGGACCCGCGATGCCTGCCACTTTGATGTCTGGACATATCTTCAATGCCTTTCTGAGGATGGCGACGCTCTCTTCCGGCGTGATCACCTTCGCCGTGACACCCGGACGGTGCTCCGTGTCGTTCAGCACGCGGCTGCAGAAACGGCAACCGATGTTACATGCCGGACTGACAGGCAAGTGAATCCTTCCGAGGTTACCCGGTTTAGAGGCGAAACACGGGTGGTTATTGCGTAATTTCTCTTGGTTTTCTGTCATAAATTTTTGGAATATAATCCCCCTTCCCGACAGTTTTCCACCATCGGCATACGTAGAAGATATGTGATTAAATTAAATCTTAATTATTTGAGAATAAAGCGGTTGACAAGTATCTGTCACCAGAGTCTGGAAGGAGAACCACGATGTTCTTTCCTTTGTTCTCAGGTCGTTCAGCCAAGATGGAAGCCGCCTTCAATGCCGCACCGGAAGAGATACCCACCAAGATACCTTCACTCGTCGCGAAGTTCCTACCTTCGGTGAAGGCGTCCTCGTTCTCGATGGCGATCACCTCGTCGTAGATCTTCGTGTTCAACGTGTCAGGAATGAAGCCCGCACCGATACCCTGGATCTTATGTGCTCCGGCTGTTCCCTTAGACAATACAGGTGATGTGGCAGGCTCCACTGCTACTACCTTCACGTTCGGGTTCTTGGACTTCAGGAATTCGCCCACACCTGACAATGTACCGCCGGTACCTACACCTGCTACGAAGATGTCCACCTTACCGTCTGTCTGATCCCAGATCTCAGGACCTGTGGTCTCACGGTGGATCTTAGGGTTAGCTGGGTTGACGAACTGACCTAGTATAACAGAGCCTTTGATCTCTTTGTTGAGCTCCTCCGCCTTGGCGATGGCACCCTTCATTCCCTTTGCGCCTTCGGTCAATACGATCTCCGCACCGTAAGCCTTGAGAAGATTTCTACGCTCCACGCTCATCGTGTCGGGCAAGGTCAAGATCGCCTTGTAACCCTTTGCGGTAGCTACTGCTGCCAAGCCGATACCTGTGTTACCGGAAGTTGGCTCGATGATGGTGGCGCCCGCTTTCAGGATGCCCTTCTTCTCCGCGTCCTCGATCATTGCGAGGGCGATACGGTCCTTCACTGAACCTGCAGGATTCAGGTACTCCAACTTCGCCAGAATCGTTGCGTTTTTTACACCTGCTTTTTTAGAATAATTGTTGAGTTTCAAAAGTGGCGTGTTGCCAATCAACTCCAATGAACTTTCAATAATCTTTGCCATAATCATACCTCCTATTATTTGTTTTGTTTACTGTGTTAATGTTTCTTATCGTTTGACATTGCAAAGTTATCGTGTGTAGATTAATTCACCAAGCAAATGAAAAATTATGGATAATTTAACTACTTCTGTATTGCTTGATAGAATATATATACTATCGATAAAATACGGAAGGCCCGTTTTGTAGATTATTATTCTATGGAGGGTGGGGAAGGTAGGTGTAATGACTGATATGCTATGCAAAAACGAAACAGGTGGGCATAGTTAAGGCCCTTGAATATGTGAGATGATTGTATAATATAATTAAATCATATCCAGGAAATACTGGTGGATTCTGGTGTCCTCGTTCAGCTCAGGGTGGAACGAGGTGACGAGTTGTTTGCCTTGGCGGGCTGCTATGATATGTCCGTCGTGGGTGGAAAGCACATCGACGCCCTCGCGTACCTTTGTGATGTAAGGAGCGCGGATGAAGGTCATCGGCACGTTGCCTATTCCTTTGAACTCCTCGTCGACGAAGAAGCTGCCGAGTTGTCTGCCGTAAGCGTTCCGCAATACGGAGATGTCCATGGTGGCGATTCTTTCCCTGGTATCGTTCTCCACCTCTTTCGCTAGGAGGATCATGCCGGCGCAGGTACCGAAGGCAGGCAGTCCGTTGGCGATCTCCTGTCGGATAGGGAGGAGCAGCTCCTCGTCTTTCATGATTCGGAGCATTGCGGTGCTCTCTCCGCCGGGGAGGATCACACCGTCTTTCGGTTGTTGCCAATCGCTCAGTTTCCTTACGAGGAATGTCTCCACATGTAAAGAATGGAGCATTCGTTGGTGTTCCTCGAATGCTCCTTGTAATGCTAATATCGCTATTCTCATTTTCCTCTTTCAGCCATTAATAGTTGGATTTCGCTTTCGTTGATGCCCACCATGGCCTCGCCAAGGTCTTCGCTCAACTCTGCCAAGATCTTCGGGTTGTTGTAGTTGGTCACCGCCTTCACGATCGCTTGGGCACGTTTCACTGGGTCGCCGCTCTTGAAGATACCGCTGCCGACGAACACGCCCTCAGCGCCTAATTGCATCATCAAAGCCGCGTCCGCTGGGGTAGCCACACCACCTGCCGCGAAGTTCACGACTGGGAGCTTGCCGTTGTCGTGCACGAATTTCACGAGGTCGAAAGGCACACGCAGTTGTTTAGCGGCCTCGTAGAGCTCGTCGTCGTTGAGCGAACCGAGTCTTCTGATCTCGCTCTGCATCATGCGCATGTGTCTAACGGCTTGGATCACATCGCCCGTGCCTGGTTCTCCTTTGGTACGGATCATGGTTGCGCCCTCGTTGATACGGCGCAATGCCTCGCCAAGGTCCTTCGCTCCGCAGACGAAAGGCACTTTGAATTTACGTTTGTCGATGTGGTATACGTCGTCGGCTGGTGAGAGCACCTCGCTCTCGTCGATGTAGTCGATTTCGATCGCCTCGAGGATCTGCGCCTCGGCGAAGTGTCCGATACGGCACTTAGCCATCACTGGGATTGATACGGCCGCCTGTATTCCTTTGATCATCTTAGGGTCACTCATACGGGAAACACCACCTGCCGCGCGGATGTCCGCAGGGATTCTTTCCAACGCCATGACGGCGCATGCGCCCGCCGCTTCTGCGATACGTGCCTGCTCTGGGGTTGTTACATCCATGATTACACCGCCCTTCAACATCTGTGCAAGGTTGCGGTTAAGAATTGTTCTGTCTTCCATCTGTCCTTTGTTTTTATAAGTTTTTTATTTTGGGCGCAAAGGTGGACAGAATGTGCTATTTTACAAAATAAGTATTCCTATTTGGTAAAATATTGTGCTTAAAAACACAAAGAGGAGGATTTCCTGAACTGGGAAGGGGATACTTTTTCGTAGTGGCGGAAGAACTTGCAGAACATGGCTTGTGAGGTGAATCCTAACTTGTCCGCCACCTCTTGGATGGTGAGGCGGGAGGTCTCCAGCAGTTGGATGGATTCTTGTATCAGGTAGTTGTCTATCACCTGCTTAGGCGTTTTGCCCACCGCCTTGTTGGTCACTTGGGAAAGGTACCTTGGGGTGATGGATAGTTGGTCCGCATAGAAGGCCACGTCGTGTGCGTGACGGTAATGTTCGGAGATGAGGGACATGAGTTGGTTGTACAGGTCCGCATTTCGGTAGGCTTTGTCGGGGGAGGGCACGGCATAGACCACTTGGCTGTGGATGTAGTCGTGCGCGTTGCGGATGGCGGTAGGGATATCGTCGCCCAGCGCCAGTCTCACTGCGATGGCGGAGGATAGTGCCCCGCTGACTCCGTGCTTCTGCCAGCCGTCCATGTTGTGGGAAGAGAAGAAACGTTTCCTCCCCTTGTGGTAGAGCAGGGTGGTAATGCGTCCCTCCGTTTGGTGTCCGCCGCGGAGCATGATGGCCTCCGCACCCATGTCCGAAAAGGCTTCGGCTGTCGCCACCATGTCGTCGTCCGTGAAGATATCCTTTCCTAGCAGGAGTTTGGCCTCCTCGCATTTGATGATGAGCAGGGTGGAGATGGGTATCAGGTGTTTTTTTATCGCTTCGAGGGTCTCCTTGCGCACCAAGGGGGAACCGTTGGAGGAGATGATTCCAGGGTCGCAGACGATGGTCTTGCAGGCGATGACTTCGTCCCTCAGCCGGCGGATGGCCTGGGCGTCTCGTACCAGTCCGATCTTGATGGCCTTAGGCTTCGCCTTTTCGATGATGGATTGGGCCTGCTCCGTGACGATTTCAACGGGCAGGTCGAATATCTTTCTTGAGTCGTCCTCCTTTTGTACAGATACGGAGGTGATGATGGAGAGCGGGTAGCCCCCCAGTTCCGAGATGGTTTGGATGTCGGACTGTATGCCTGTCTCGCCAAAGCCGTCGGAGCCGGTGATGCTTAGGATAGGGGTGTCGCTCTTCATAGGCAGTGTGAGTATGTTCTCTGCTTATATGCCCGCACCGTCGGTGAAGGTCTCTTCCACCGCCCTTTGCTGTACGATCTTCGAGTATGGTTTGACGCTCTGGGTAACCCAGATGTTACCGCCCACGATTGTGTCGTGACCGATGGTGATGCGTCCCAGGATGGAAGAGTTAGAGTAGATGGTCACGTTATCCTCTATGATCGGGTGTCTTGGCGTGTTTTGCGGAACACCGTTCTCGTTGAAGGTGAACTTCTTGGCACCGAGCGTTACGCCCTGGTAGAGGGTGACATGGTTGCCGATGATGCTGGTCTCGCCGATTACGACGCCCGTGCCATGGTCGATGGCGAAGTATTCGCCGATCTGTGCGCCCGGGTGGATGTCGATACCCGTCTTGGAGTGCGCCAACTCCGTGATGATGCGGGGCAGGACAGGCACTCCGAACTTCAGCAGGGCGTGTGCCACGCGGTAGTGGAGCATCACTTGCACGACAGGGTAGCAGAAGATGATCTCCCCGTAGGCGGTGACAGCTGGGTCTGCGTTGGACATCGCCTCAATATCGGTATATAGTAATCGTTTGATCTCAGGGATAGCGTCGATGAATTTCAAGGCGATCTCATCGCTGCTGCTTTCGCAGATCTCCTCTCCCTTGAAACTTTTGAAGCAGAGGCTTATTTGTTCTTTCAGATCCTTCTCCAGTTGTTCCATGCTCACTCCGATGTGGTAGTGGCGGCTTTCCGTGCTTTGGATTTCTGCCCCGAAATAACCAGGGAAGATGATTTGTTTAAGTGTCTCAATGATTTTTTCGATAGCGGTGACGGATGGTTGTTTGCCGCCTTCCGTATTCATAATTTTTTCCTGTTCGGTGATCTCCGAGAGGATTTTAACGTTCTTTGTTAATGTTTTTTTCTTATCCATTGGTGTTGTCTGATGTTTCATATGCAAAGTTATTAAAAAAAAGCAAGCTATTGTCTGCTTGATTTATTTTTCGTCCAATTATAACTCTATTGCTGGGTTTGAGCGCATGAGAAACCTCTCTTTCCCCCCTGTTTTTTCTCTGAGAATGGCTGTCCCCTGATTATTTTTCAGTGCCATTCTCACTTTTTCGGTCAATCTGTTGCCGCACTAGAAACAAATTACTAATTTTGAAACGATTTCGCAAAATCGTTTATTTGTAGCATGTTGTTTAAGGATGTTTATGGGCAAAGTGCCATCAAGCAGAGGCTGATTAGAGAGGTGACGGAGGGTCGTTTGCCTCATGCGGTATTGCTTTGCGGACCGGAAGGGACGGGGAAGTTAGGACTTGCCTTGGCTTTGGCCCAATATCTTTGCTGTGAGGATCGGAAGGGGGATGAGCCGTGCGGTTGTTGCAATTCGTGCCGTATGTCCGCCAAGTTGGTGCATCCGGACCAGCATTTCGTATTCCCCATCTACAAGGAGAAATCCGCTGACACGACAACGTGCGAGAATTTCTTGCCACAGTGGCGCAACCGCTTGTTGCAGTCCCCGTATTTCAGCTACGACCAGTGGAACGAGGACCTGAAGTCGGATAATAAGCAGTCCATGATTTATGCCAGCGAGAGCGAGGCGATCATACGTAAGTTCAATACGAAGCCGTATGAGGCGGATTGCAAGGTCATGATCATCTGGCTCCCGGAGAAGATGAACGAGGTGTGCGCCAACAAACTGTTGAAGATCCTGGAGGAGCCGCCGGAGAAGTCCTATTTCATCCTGGTGAGCGAAAGCCCGGAGACGTTGCTCTCCACCATCATCTCCCGTACGCAGCGGATCTTTGTTCCGCCGCTGGAGGAGGCGGATATGCGTGAGGCGCTCTCTCGCCGATTCGGACTAACGGGTGCCGCACTCGAAGACGTGGCGCATGTGGCGAAGGGCAACTTGGTGGCGGCGGAAAGAATCGTCGAGACGGCCGATGACACGAAGGAGTATTTCGATTTGTTCGTTACCCTGATGCGCATATCGTATATGGGTGACGCGCGGAAGATGAAGACGTGGACGGAGGCGGTCAACGCATTGGGGCGGAAACGTCAGATTTCATTCCTCGCGTACGTGCAGAACATGGTGCGGGAGAATTTTATTTATAATATTCAAAATAAGGAAATTAGCTATATGACGACCGAGGAGGCGGCTTTCGCCCAGAAGTTCGCTCCGTACGTGAATGAGTTGAATATAGCGCAGTTCCTATCCGAAATGGACCTGGCTCAGCAGCACATCGGGCAGAATGTGCAGGCTAAAATCGTCTTTTTTGACCTCGCCATGAAGGTGGCGGTCCTGCTGAGACGGGTGAAAATGTAGAAAATTTTATTTTTATGAGCGTATTTAACGGCTGTCAACTGAACAGAAAGGGTTGCAGCAAAAAAACAGATCAGAAGTTAGACACATACGATTGGTTGTGTGATATACCGGAGTCGGTGAATGCCACGGACTTGGTGGAGGTCACTTTTAAGAACACCAGAAAGGGATATTTCCGTAATACGAACGGACTTGCCTTGGAGAAGGGCGACGTGGTGGCGGTTGAGGCTACTCCTGGCCACGACATCGGAACGGTCTCCATGACGGGACAACTTGTATTGGCGCAGATGAAGAAGTATCATGTGGACCAGACCCGTACGGAAATCAAACGTATTTACAGGAAGGCCCGCCCGAACGACTTGGAGAAGTTCGAGGAGGCGAAGGCGAGGGAGCACGACACGATGTTGCGTGCCCGTAAGATCGCCGAGAACCTGAAACTGAACATGAAGATCGGTGACGTGGAGTATCAAGGGGATGGTAACAAGGCCATCTTTTACTATATCGCTGATGAGCGCGTGGATTTCCGTGAGCTTATCAAAGTGCTGGCGGATTCTTTCCATGTGCGCATCGAGATGAAACAGATCGGTGCCAGACAGGAGGCCGGCAGGATCGGTGGAATCGGTCCGTGCGGTAGGCCATTGTGTTGCTCCTCATGGCTGACCAAGTTCAGCTCCGTGGCCACGAGTTCGGCGCGTTACCAGGAGATCTCCCTGAACCCGCAGAAACTGGCGGGCCAGTGCGCTAAGCTGAAGTGTTGCCTTAACTACGAGGTGGACGCTTACGTGGAGGCGCAGAAGGATATTCCGCCTCGCAACATTCCATTGGAGACGAAGGATGCTACCTTCTATCACTTCAAGACGGATGTGTTCGGACGTATCATGCAATATTCGTCCGCTCCGAACATGGCCTCCAATGTGGTCTCCATCCCGATCGAGCGTGTGAAGGAGATCATGGCGCTGAACAAGCAGGGCATCAAGGTGGATTCCTTGCTGGAGGAGACGGAAGACGGAAAGCCAATCGATTACGAGAATGTGGTCGGACAGGATAGCCTGACCCGTTTCGATAAGAAAAAGAAGAAGAAAAAGAAGAACAAAGGCAATGGTTCCGCCGCTGCTCAGGCCGCTACCGACAATGCGGAAGGCGCATCCGCTTCCCCTGCTAATGAAGGGGGCAACGAGGCTCCGCAGGAGGCTGCAGGCAATGCCGAGGCGAAGGCAGACAATGGAGGCCAAAACAATGCGAAGAACAATGGTTCCCAGCGTGGTGATAAGCGCCAGAACCGTGACCGCAACAATAGACGTCCGCAACAGCAGAAGCAACAGCCTTCTCCATCGGACGGTGAGTCCGCTCCTGCCCGTAACGAAGAGGGTGGGGCTGGTGATAACGAAGGCAAGAACAATGGTCAACCTTCCAACCAGAATGGTAATCCGAACCGCAACCGCAATAACCGCCGCAGAGGAAATAACCAGCGGAGACAGAATGGCGGCAACGGTGGCGGCAACGAGGGAGGAAACAACCAACCGTCTAACAATGTAAATGAGTAAGGACGATGATGGGTAATAGATTAATTGCGTGTCTGTTCGGCCTGATGGCCCTTGCGGTATCCTTGTTGAGCTGTGAAGACGAGGCCCTCTATCATGCGTCGAGGATGATCCCTAATGAGGGTTGGTATAAGAACGATGTGGTGTCGTTCGATTTTGACATGGCGGATACGACCAGCTCCTACAACGTGTTGGTGGATGTCCGCAACAACAATGACTATCCGTTCCAGAACTTCTGGCTCTTCATCCATACGGTGATGCCGGATTCGACGGAGTTCTCCGATACCCTGAACTGCGTGTTGGCGGATAATTACGGAAAGTGGATCGGAAAGTCTTCCGGCTCCATGTATCATGTACCTGTGGCATTCCGCTTGGACGCGAAGTTCCCTCAGACGGGTAAGTACCATCTCGATCTGCTACAGGGAATGCGGATGGATGTATTGCCGGGTATTAAGGAAATAGGCGTGAGGGTGTTGAAGAATGGGAAAGAATAAGTTAGCGAAATTCGGGGAGATGGAGTCATTCCCCCATGTGTTCCAATACACATTCTCAGCCCTGAAGGCGACGGGTGATGCCTTCCCTCTGAAAGGGAAGTGGAGCGAGTTCTTCGGCAACGGAAACCCTATTGTGCTGGAGCTGGGATGTGGACGCGGAGAGTATACCGTGGCATTGGCGGAGCTCTTCCCCGAAAAGAATTTCATAGGGGTGGACATCAAGGGTGCACGCATGTGGGCGGGTGCGAAGGAGTCTTTCCAGAAGGGGATGAAGAATGTGGCGTTCATCCGCACGAACATCGAGATCATCGATGCTTTCTTCGCCCCTGATGAGGTCGCTGAGATCTGGCTCACCTTCCCGGACCCGCAGATGAAGAAGGTGCGCAAACGCCTTACCTCGACCCGCTTCATGGACTTGTACCAGAAGTTTGTGGTGGATGGTGGACTGATCCATCTGAAGACGGACAGCAACTTCCTCTACCAGTACACCTGCGAGATGGTGAAGGCGAACCACTACAAGGTGGAGTTTCAGAATGATGATCTATACCATTCGGACTTCTCGGATGATAAGATCTTGTCCATCAAGACCTTCTACGAGCAGCAGTGGATAGAGCGGGGATTGACCATCAAGCACATCCGTTTCGTGCTGGACAAGCGTGAGACCTTTGTCGAACCGGATGTGGAGATCGAATATGATAATTACAGAAGTTATAATAGAACCAGACGTGGTATGGAAAAAAGCAATGAGGAAGGTGCGTTGAGTTTCGTCTCGGCGCAGAACTTGGTTAAGAAATCGTTGAAGGAGCTGAATTGGGACATCAATCCTCACGGGCTGTATGACCCAATCGCCTATGTTTTGTCGTTGGGTGGCAAACGTATCCGCCCTACGTGCGCTTTGCTGGCGTGCGGGATGTTCTCCGATGACTATGCGAAGGCGCTGAACCCTGCGCTTGCGTTGGAGGTCTTCCATAACTTCACGCTTTTGCATGACGATATCATGGACAAGGCGGACATGAGGCGCGGACAGCCAACCGTTCATGTGAAATGGAACGATAACACGGCCATCTTGTCCGGCGACGCTATGCTAATCAAGGCCTACCAATTGTTGGCTAAATGTGAACCGAATGTGTTCCCTGCCATCTCCGCCATCTTCTCCCAGACGGCGGTGGAGGTTTGCGAGGGACAACAATACGATATGGATTTCGAGTCGAGGAACGATGTCACTGTCGACGAATACATGGAGATGATCCGCTTGAAGACGGCTGTTCTTTTGGCCGCCAGCCTACAGATCGGTGCCATCTGCGGAGGCGCCAAGGAGGCGGATGCCAAGGCCTTGTACGAGTATGGCATCGGTATCGGACTTGCCTTCCAGTTGAAGGATGACCTCTTGGATGTCTGGGGCGACGTGAAGAAGTTCGGTAAGAAGATCGGAGGCGATATCTGTTGCAACAAGAAAACCTTCTTGCTCATCAATGCGTACGCTAAGGCGAATGTGGAGGAGAAGAAGGAACTGGACCGCTGGTTGTTGGCGGAGACGACCGACCGTGACGCGAAGGTTTCCGCGGTGACCCAATTATATGAGCGCCTCGGCATCAAAACGTTGGCGGAACAGACTATTCGGACATACTACGACCGTGCCATTGAGGCGTTGGACAAGGTGGGTGTTGAGAAGGAACGGAAAGAGGTATTGTATCAATTGGCTTATGACTTAATGTACAGGGAAGATTAATCATTATTACCATCATGCCATATAGAAGATTACCCAATACGAACCAGGCAAGGTTGCGCTCCATCCAACAGGCTGTGAGCAAGGGCGAAATGGCTAATCTATATGACCTCGCCTATTCCTATAAGTTGTTCGAGGATGCGAAGGCTTTCCTCGTGAGGTACCAGCGTGCCATCAATGAAAATAAGCAATGCTCGGAGAAACAGTTTTCTACGAGTCTTGAGTTCCAGGAGGCCGCGAAGAACGCCCGCATGTATGTCTCTCATTTTATCAAGGTGTTGAATATGTGCGTGCAACGGCATGAGATACGTGCCGAATACAAGGAGTTCTACGGTTTGAAGCCTGAGAGCAATGTCACCCCTGACCTCTCGTCGGACGATAGTCTGTATGAGTGGGGAAAGAAAATCATAGAGGGGGAACAACGCCGTCTCAGCATGGGCGGAACTCCTATCTACAACCCCGCCATCGCCAAGGTGCGTGTGCATTATGACATCTTTGCTGACGGGTATGGAAATCAGAAGGTATTGCAGAACAATACAGTGAGGACGAGCGAGAACATCGTCCAACTCAATAAATATGCCGATGAACTGATCTTGCAGATCTGGGATGAGGTGGAGGCTACGTTCGCTGATCAGCAACCAGCCGCAAAGATTGAGAAATGCAAGGCTTACGGTTTGATTTATTATTATAGAAAAGGTGAAAAGGCGGAATGAAGGTAACTCTTTTTTTGTCATATCGTTCTTCCTACGGGGAGGAACTGTTCGTCTCGGGCAATATTGCGGAGCTGCGGGACGAGAACGGTTCGCCTCTGCCGATGTCCTTCCATGGATATGGTTGGACTACCGTCATCTACACCTCTTCTCTTGAATTTGACTACCATTTCTTGGTGAAAAAGGATGGACAGATCATCTCCCAGGAAGACTCCTTCTCTCACCATTTCGGCGGCTATGACAAGAAATACCAGAACGTCCTTGTATACGATTATTACGGGCCTCGCCCTAAATTCTCCCGCATGATCCTCTCGTCCGTCTTCTCCAAGGCGATAAAGAGACAAAAGGAGCCTCGGAAGATGCGTGGGAAGTGCAATGTGCCTATCGTGTTCAACACTGCGTCAGACCGTGTGAACTTTAACCATCGGCTGGCTATCTCCGGCAGCGATATCTCCCTCGGGAAATGGACGGAGAGCAATGCGAAGGTCATGAACGGGTCCGCTTACCCTAATTTCTCGTTGACCCTCGATGCCAACAAACTGAATTTTCCACTTGAATATAAATATGTTATCTATGATCCTGCGAATGAGCAGGTTATATCATGGGAGAACGGATGGAACCGTCTCCTGAATATTGAATTCGCCCTCTCCACCGACTTGATTGTGGTCAACGACAAGGAGCCTCAATTCGACCTCCCTGTGTTCAAGGGGGCGGGCACGGCGGTGCCGGTCTTCTCGTTGCGCTCCGGCAATAGCTTCGGCTGCGGGGAGTTCCTGGACCTGAAACCGCTGGCGGATTGGGTGGCGAAGACGGGCCAACGCATCATCCAGACCTTGCCGGTCAACGATACCTCCGTGCATGGGACGTGGCGCGACTCTTACCCTTACAGCGCCATATCCGTTTTCGCATTGCACCCGATGTACCTGAACATCGAACGGGTAGGGGAGTTGAAAGATCGGAAGAGATATATTGCCCAAAAGACTAAGCTGGAGAAGGAACGTTTCGTTGATTATGAGGCGGTCATCTCCTTGAAATGGGGCTACATCAAAGAGTTGTACAAGAATCATGCGGGTGAGACATTCGGTACGAAGGAGTATGCCGACTTCTATGCGAAGAACCGCTTCTGGCTGGAGACCTATGCGGTCTTTTGTTTCCTCCGCGACAAATATCATACCTCTGACTTCACCCAATGGGGCGAGGATAGTGTGTGGAAAAAGAGTAGGATAGAGCAATTGTGCTCTTCGAAATCGTCTGATTATAAAAGTGTTGCGCTACATTTCTTCGTGCAATATCATTTGTATAAACAGCTGCGTGAGGCGGTGGAATATGCCCATGGCCTTGGCGTGGCGATCAAGGGGGATATCCCTATCGGTGTGAATGCTTGCAGTGCGGACGTGTGGGAACATTCCGCTTTGTTCGACCGTACAGGCAGTGCGGGCGCACCTCCTGATTATTTCTCCCAGACGGGACAGATCTGGGGCTTCCCGATCTATAACTGGGAGGAGATGGCGAAGGATAATTATGCTTGGTGGCGCAACCGCTTCCAGTGTATGTCCCGCTACTTCGACGCTTATCGTATCGACCATATATTAGGCTTCTTCCGTATCTTCAGGGTGCCTTCAGATGCTCAGATGGGGCTCTTGGGTCAGTTCGACCCGGCTCTTCCGCTCTCGGTGGAGGAGATCCGCGGGTTTGGTATTTCCCTGCCGGAAGAGGAGTTGTGCAAGCCTCATATCAACGAGTGGATGTTGGACGAACTCTTTGGCGACCAGAAGGAGGCTGTGAAGAAGGATTACCTCCGCCAGACGGGCGATGACTCCTATGCGTTGAAACCGCAGGTCGCTACCCAGGCGAAGATCGTCTCTTGGTTCGAGTCGCACGGCTTTAAGGAGATGGAGCGGATCAAGACGGGTTTGCTCTATCTTGTCTGCCAGGTCTATTTTGTCGAGGACTGCCATCGGAAGGGGCTCTATCATCCCCGCATCTCGATCGAGAAGAGTCTGGCTTACCGTGCCGCCGACGATGGACTGAAGCAGGCGCTGAAGAATATCTACGAATACTTCTACTACCATCGTCATGAGGAGTTTTGGCGGGAAGGGGCGGTCAAGAAGTTAGGCTCGTTGATTCGTAGCACGGATATGATGGTTTGCGGCGAGGACTTGGGCATGGTGCCGGGTTGTGTCCCTTCCGTCATGAGCGATTTGGAGATACTGAGCTTAGAGATTCAGCGTATGCCGAAGGAGATGTACGTGGAGTTCGGTTCGCTCGAAAGGATTCCACGCATGTCTGTCTGCACCACTTCCACCCATGACATGAGCACGATGCGCCAATGGTGGGAGGAGGATGCCTCGGTGACGCAACGTTACTTCAATAACGAGTTGAAGCAGTATGGCGACGCCCCTAAGACGTGTGAGCCATGGATCTGTCAGCTGATCGTGGAGAAACATATGGCCTCCCCGGCGGTGTGGGTGATTCTGCCGTTGCAGGATTGGATGTCCATCGATGGTTCGGTGCGCAACGCCAATGTGAAGGATGAACGGATCAATGACCCTTCCAATCCTGATAATTACTGGCGCTATCGGATGCATGTCACCCTGGAGGATCTGTTGGGGCATGAGGAGTTCAATCAGAAGATTAGGGACGTCATTAATCATGGAGGAAGAGGTTGAA
The DNA here is from genome assembly GCA_045226255.1 of Paludibacteraceae bacterium. Classification (GTDB taxonomy): domain Bacteria; phylum Bacteroidota; class Bacteroidia; order Bacteroidales; family Paludibacteraceae; genus UBA1181. The sequence continues at coordinate 152,477 of JBGVCG010000012.1, forward strand.
GATGAATAGAAAATTATACTATATATTCCATAGCGGTAAGAATTTCAAGTTAGGGTATTACTTCAAGGCATATTGTCGGTTGCTTGTCCCTCGGTTCATCTATCGGAACAGTTTGTCTGAACTGTTGTCCGAACTGGAGGAGCGGCCTGACCGTGACTACATTCAGGAGCGTGTGGATTATTATTGCAAATTGTCCACTTCCGTAAAGTTGCCGGATTCTTGTGGCACGCTTCGCCAGGCGTGGAAAAAGGCTTGGGGCGGGACGGTCTATGACCATGACACCTATGAGTTCACCCGCTACTTCTCACCGGAGAAGAGGTGGGCCTTCCTGCCGGGCGACATCGTGACGGTGCCGGCTCAGCCTTCGGTGGTGAAGAGCAGACCGCTATGTGATGACAACGACAACTCCGTCCTGCTCAAGTTGGACAAAATCCGCCATTTCATTTTCGTGGAGGATGATATTCCGTTTGAAAAGAAAACCTATAAGGTGCTCTTCCGTGGCAAGGTGAAGGGGAAGGAGCCGAGGAGGGCCTTCATGCAGGCCTATTACGGCAATCCGCTCTTCGATGTGGGGGATGTGGGGCGTCGGACAGACTCCCCGATGGAGTGGCGCAAGGAGAAGCTGACGATCCGTGAGCACCTTGACTATAAGTTCATCATGGCGATTGAGGGAAATGACGTGGCGAGCAACCTGAAATGGGTGATGTCCTCCAATTCGTTGGCCGTGATGCCTCGCCCTACATGCGAGACGTGGTTCATGGAGGGTAAGCTAATCCCTAACTACCACTATGTTGAGGTGAAGCCAGACTTCTCTGACGTGGAGGAGCGTACCCGCTATTACAACGACCATCCCGAGGAGGCGAAGGCAATCATTGCCCATGCGCATGAATACGTCGCTCAATTTATGGATCAGACGCGGGAGAAACTGATCTCCTTGGCGGTGTTGGACAAGTATTTCCAAATGGTTCATTAAGCTACTTTTTTTGTATATTCGCGTAATTTTTAGTGAAAAAGATGGATTATCAGGAGGCACAAGACAGCGCGATAGATTTATTGCAGACCTTGATTACGATTCCCTCCTATAGTAGGGAAGAGGTAAAGCGCGCTGATTATTTACAAAAGTACATAGAGGCGAAGGGCTATATGGTCCGTCGCAAGGAGAATAACCTGTGGATTATGGGGGCAGGATTCGACGAGACGAAGCCTACCGTAATGCTCAATTCCCATATTGATACGGTCCGTCCGACTTCCGGGTGGACGAAAGACCCTCATGCGCCGGCTGTGGAGCGGGGCACGCTTTATGGGTTGGGCAGTAACGATGCGGGGGCTTCCTTGGTGTCGTTGCTCTTCTCCTTCTTTATCCTTACGGAGAAGAAACAACCCTATAACCTGATCTTCGCCGCCTCGGCCGAGGAGGAGGTCTCCGGCAGTAATGGTATGGAGCTGTTGCTGACCGAATTGCCGCACTTGGACTTCGCCATTGTGGGTGAGCCTACAGGCATGAACATCGCCATCGCCGAGAAGGGTTTGATGGTGGTGGATTGTGTGGCGCGTGGCAAATCAGGACATGCGGCCCGTGAGGAGGGCGTCAACGCTATCTATAAGGCTATTCGTGATATTGAGTGGATCCGCAACGAACGCCTGCCTAAGGTGTCGGAGTTCCTGGGCCCCGTGAAGATGACGGTGACCATGGTGCATGCGGGTACGCAACACAATGTGATCCCGGACGAGTGTTCGTTCGTGATCGATGTCCGCACGAATGAGTGCTATTCCAACCAGAACGTCTTCGAAATATTGGAGAGCCGTCTGGAGTCTGAAATCAAGGCCCGCTCTTATCGTCTGACGTCGTCAGGCGTTTCTCCGACCCTTCCGATTGTACGTAGGGGCGTGGAGATGGGCATGACCACCTTCGGTTCCCCGACCTTGTCCGACCAGGCGTTCCTTCACTTCCCAAGCATCAAGCTGGGCCCGGGCGAATCCTCCCGTTCCCACACTGCGGATGAATATATCGTGCTGAAGGAGATCAGGAACGCGATCCCAGCCTATGTGCAGTTGCTGGACGGTATGACGTTCGATAAATTTAGCGGTGAGAAATAATGGCCCAAAAGCGGAAATTCTATGTCGTGTGGGAGGGAAGGGAGATCGGTGTCTTCCGTTCCTGGTTAGATTGTGAGGCGCAGATTAAGAATTTCCCGAAGGCGAAATATAAATCGTTCGAGACGGAGGAGGAGGCTCTGGAGGCCTTCCAGAACGGACATGAGGATTATGTCTCACATCGGGCCGACGTGAAGCATATGCTCCCCGACTACCGTAACCTGGAGACGGGCGGACCCGACCTCGAATCGCTTGCCGTGGATGCCGCATGCAGCGGAAACCCTGGCGATATGGAGTACCGCGGCGTGTACCTCCGCTCAAGGGAGGAGGTCTTCCGCATGGGACCGATGGAGCAGGGCACGAATAATATCGGCGAGTTCCTTGCCATTGTGCATGGATTAGCCTTGATGAAACAAAAAAGCCTTTCGCTGCCTATCTACTCGGATAGCGCCAATGCGATATCGTGGGTGAAGCAGAAGAAGTGCAAGACGAAACTGGAGCGTACCGCCAAGAACGAACGTATATTCGACTTGATCGCCCGTGCGGAGAAGTGGTTGCGTGAGAATAGTTACACGAACCCGGTGCGCAAGTGGGAGACGAGGGACTGGGGAGAGATACCCGCAGATTTCGGTAGGAAATAAAAAGATATTGTTACCATGTCGATAACGGTAGAACATCTATACAAGAGCTATGGGAAGCAGTTGGTGCTGAATGACATCAGCTTCTCCATCAAGAGCGGGGAAATCGTGGGTTTCCTCGGCAATAATGGTGCCGGCAAGTCCACAACCATGAAGATCATTACGGGTTACCTGGAGGCGGATAGCGGTCATGTCGATGTGTGTGGCGTGGATGTGGCGAAGCATACGCTGGAGGCTCACCGTAAGATTGGTTACCTGCCGGAACATAACCCTATCTACCCTGACATGTACGTGCGTGAGTACCTGCAGTTTGTGGCGGGGCTCTATAAATTGGGGAAGGGGGCGAATGCCCGTGTCGATGAGATGATCGAGCGCACCGGCCTGACCCGTGAATACAAGAAGAAAATAGGTATGCTCTCCAAGGGCTATCGCCAACGTGTGGGCTTGGCGCAGGCGCTGATCCCGGACCCTGAGGTGCTGATCCTCGACGAGCCTACGACGGGCTTGGACCCTAACCAAATCGATGAGGTGCGTTCCCTGATCAAGGAGGTGGGACGGGAGAAAACCGTAATGCTCTCCACCCATATCATGCAGGAGGTCTCCGCTATCTGCGACCGTGTGATCATCATCAACAAGGGAAGGATTGCGGTGGATGACAAGGAGCGTGCTGTCGTGTCGGTGCAGGATGATAACCACTTCGCCATCTTGGCTGAATTCTCCGCACCTCAATCCGTTGAGGCTTTGCGGAAGATGGCGGATGTGCTTTCCGTGACGGAGTCGGGCACTAACACGTATCTTCTGCAGTGCGCCGCGGATGTGCGGGAACGGGTGTTCCGTTACGCGGTGGAACAAAACACCTCTTTGTTGACGTTGAAGCTTCAGGAGAAATCGATGGAGGATGTCTTCCGTAATTATACAAAACAGCAGGAAAATGGCGGAAAAAATACAGAAAACGAATGCGGCGAGACTGCTTGACAGCAAGAAGATCAAGTATGAATTGGTCCCTTACGTGGTGGACGAGTCTGACCTGAGCGCCATCCATGTGGCGGCGCAGTTGAATGAACCCATCGAATTGGTTTTTAAGACATTGGTGCTTCGCGGCGACCGTAATGGCATCTTCGTTTGCGTGGTGCCGGGGGCTGATGAGGTGGATCTGAAGCTGGCGGCTAAGGTCTCCGGTAATAAGAGCTGTGCCTTGGTGCCGATGAAGGAGATCTTAGGCCTGACGGGCTATATCCGCGGAGGATGTTCCCCATTAGGCATGAAAAAAAACTATCCTACCTACATCCATTCCACCGCTCCCGATTATGAGTTCATCTATGTGAGTGCCGGGGTGCGCGGGTTGCAGATTAAGATAGACCCGAAAGAGCTTATCGGCTGTTGTTCCATGACAGTGGCGGAACTGGTGCTGAAGGCGTAACCATTTGGTGCACTTATAGATAGGGTTATTACTAACAACTCTATTACTAATAACTGTTTTACTAAGACCATTCACATTCACTCTGGGGAAACGAACGGATATTCAAGTTCGCCCTGTAGGGGCAAAAGGAAACATGGAGTGTCAAGCCACATTACGATCTGTTTAACAGAATTCTTAATTTGGGTGGCGCATTGACGAAGTCAAAAAAAAGCACTTGCGATTTCTCACAAGTGCTTTCTATTGTTTATCAGAGGTGTGGTGCCTATGGCGGATGGCCCGCTTAGGCAATCTTCTTTAGCAAATCTTTCCGTATCCGACCCCCATATTGTCCTCGTTGATCTTCTCCTCCAAGTACGTTTGCACGTGGCGGACGCGTTTCTCCTCGAAGATCTCCTCGATGGTGATCATGAGGCCCGTCTCCAACACGTCATTGAACTCGTCGTTGATGCAGGAGCCGAAGGTGCGCATGGTAGGGGAGAGCGCCATGTAGGCGTTGATGAGCGGTGGAATGTTGTGTCCCAGAAGCTTGATCTGTTTCTTCAGGATACTATAGTCCTCCTTGTAGTTTCCTCCGCAGAAGATTTTCTCCATCTCCTTGATGTTGTCGTCGAATTTCACTGGAATCTTAGGGAAGACCAGTTTGTCGTTGTCCGGGAAGTACTTGTGCATGAAGTACATGATGAAGGACCTCGCATCCTCCTTGAAGGAAGGGTAGATGGTCGCTTTCCCGAAGAAATACTTGGATTGAGGGATGGAGACCATCAATGCGCCCAATCCGTCCCAAAGGTTGTCCAAGGCATATAGGCTTTTGGCGCCCATGCGGGATGATTGGTATTCCGGACGGACGAAAGAGCGTCCGAGCTCTATGGTGTAAGGAAGAAACTCCTTGATGAACTTCTCCGAGTAGGCGAAGAGGTGGGAAGAGGTGAGCTTAGGGCTGCCGTCCTCGAAGAACGAAGCCTCGGAGCCGTGCAAGTACCTATATCCTCCGATGATTTCCCTCTCTTCCGGATTCCACACAATGAGTTGGTGGTAAGGGTGCTCCATCGTGTCATATTCGTCGATGTCGCAAGACAAGCCTACGCCACCGCCGGCGGTGCGGAATGAAATCTCGCGCAGGCGGCCAATCTCTCTCATGACGTTGGGAGCATTGTGTTGTGTGACCACATATATTTCGTTGTTGCACTTGTTTGTCTTGCGCAACAATTTGTCCTTTGTCAACTCTTCGACTAGCAAGTCGGGGTTAATTGGGTCGATGATGTCTTCCATTTAATGCATTTTTTGTTGTTCGGGGAGGCCGCTCGGTCCTTATAAACTGTATGTCTTCTGCTTTACCCATTCCGCCCATTCTGATTCGGTTTTCTCCTTGGTGAATGTCTCGTAAGGAATGGGTTCTCCTATTTTGACAGTGAATGTCTTGTTCTTCTGCTTAAATAGTTCGTCGGCGAGGAATAGCATCTCGATGTTGGCTTTGATTCCCAGCTTGGAACGATAGTAGGCTAAGTTGTAAAAGAACTTTGAGTTTTCCCCCTCGAAATACAAAGGTATAATATTTCGATGATATTGTACAGCCTTTTTAATGAAAGTTTTTTTCCATTCGTTATCTTTTATTTTTCCGTCTTTTTGTCTCCTCGAACATTGTCCTGCGGGGAAGAAGAGGATGGCGGCGTCCGATTCGCACGCTTCGTTGATGAGTTCGCCCGTATTTCTGGCCTGGCCCCCTATTTTACTGATCGGGATGAAGAACTCCTTCAGGTTGTCGACGTACATGAGGAAATCGTTCACCGGCACCTGCAAATGTTTGTAGTGGTTGGTGAGCACCTGGATCAGTGCGATGCCGTCCGCACCGCCCAATGGGTGGTTGGATGCGAAGATCACCTTCGAATCTTGCGGGATGTTCTCCTCCCCGACGATGTTGAAGCGGATGTTGAAATGGTCGCGCAACACCGTCTCCGCAAAATCATGCCCCCATAAATGCCCGTAAGTCCTAAAAATATAGTTGATTTCATCCTCGTGGATGGTCTTTTTCAGCCAATTGATGAGAAACTTGGGAATTCTTTTTTTGATTTTTGGTATTTTTTTATCTAGTATCTCGTCAATATTTATTTTATCACTTGATGAATTTTTAGTTTCCATGATATCTGTTTTGTTGAATTTGCACTGCAAATATAATGAAATACTTCGTAAAAGTCCCTTTTTTGTGGGGATTCAGCATTGTTTGTAAGTTGTTGAAAAATAGTGGAAGAAGAGTGAAAAAAAAGTGAAGTGGGGCATTGTGGGGGAAAAGTAAATGTTGTATCTTTGTAAATGTGAATCATTGGGTTATCGTATGCAGCAATTTTTAGGTAACATAGAAGCGAAGCTGGACGTCAAGGGACGCGTGTTTGTCCCGGCGGCCTACCGTCGTGCCCTTGAAAAAGAGGGGGATGGCGCATTGTACCTTCGTCTGGATACGGTCACGAAGTGCGTGAAGCTCTATCCTACCTCCGAGTGGAACAAGCTCAACGAGGAGTTCGTCTCCCACATCAATATGTGGAACAAGGATGACCTCCGCCTCTACCGCCAGTTCACCGCCGGCGTGGAGATGGTCGAGCTGGATGCGAGCGGACGTATCCTCTTGCAGAAGAAGCACATCGATGCTATTCAAGCTTCTACCGACGTGCTTTTTGTCGGTGTGGGCAACTACTTCGAGATCTGGAATAGGGCGAACTTCGAGGCTGACCTTTATGGCGATGCCGATTTCTCCGATGCTTTGCAGTCTAAAATGGGTAATGTGTCAATCTGATGGAAAAGGAGATCGTTTATCATACACCGGCGTTGTTGCTCCCCTGCATGGAGGGCTTGTCCATCCGTCCCGACGGGACTTACGTGGATGTGACCTTTGGCGGTGGCGGACATTCCCGAGAGATTCTTAACCGGCTCTCTCCGAAGGGCCGCCTCCTTTCTTTTGATCAGGATCTGGACGCTGCCCAAAACGCTTTCGATGACCCCCGCTTCACTTTCGTGAGGGGTAATTTCAAGCACCTCTCGAACTTCCTTAGGTTCTATGGGGCGGAGAAGGTGGATGGCATCTTGGCTGACTTGGGTGTCTCCTTCCACCATTTCGACGATGCTTCGCGCGGTTTTTCTTTCCGCTTCGACGGTGACTTGGATATGCGTATGAATCAACAGGCTCGCCTCTCCGCAGCTGATGTGCTGAACAATTACGAGGAGGAGCGCCTTTCTGATATTTTCCGCCTTTATGGTGAACTCGCCTCCGCCAAACGTTTGGCCACTGCTATCGTGAAGGCGAGGGCGACGAAACGGTTCGAGAAGGTGTCGGACCTGCTGGAGGTGGCTGACCCGTTCGTGGGTAGGGACCGCCAGAAAAAGGATATGGCGAAGCTCTTCCAAGCGATCCGTATCGAGGTGAATGGTGAGATGGAGGCTCTGAAACGTTTCTTGTCGCAGACGGTCTCCTCGCTGAACACGGGTGGCAGACTGGTGGTGCTGACCTACCACTCCTTGGAGGACCGCCTCGTGAAGAACTTTATGCGGGCGGGCAATATGGAAGGCAAGGTGGAGCAGGATTTCTTCGGTAATAGGCTCTCTCCTTTCCGGCTGGTGAATAATAAACCGATTGTGCCGGATGATGCCGAGATTGAGGCGAATCCGAGGTCCCGCAGCGCGAAACTGCGCGTCGCGGAATTGTTGGCGTAGTATTAAGTTGTTGTGTTATGATATTCAAACGGCAGTTGGACAATCTGAAGGGCTTCGCCTCTATGGCGGGTGATTCCTTCGCGGATGTCATGACGGGTAGAATCTTCAAGAAGGATTTCATTAGACGTCAGGCGCTCGTGATCGTCCTGTGTGTCGTTTTCCTCTTCTGCCACATCGGCTTGCGCTTCAGTTGCGAGAATCAGGTGAAACAGATCGACCTGCTTCAGAAACAATTGGAGGATGTCCGTTTGGAATATTTGTCCCGTTCCGCTGAACTGCAGGGAATGGGGAAGCAGTCGCAGATCAAACGAATGGTGGCGGAGCGTGATTCGACTCTCCTCCCCTCCGTTGAACCGCCCTTCAGAATCTCTAAATGATAATGTGCTATGGCGATTACGAAGGACATGAAGAAGAAAATCAAGCGGAGAACCATCGTCGTCTTTGGCGTGATGGTTTCTTTCTTGTTGCCTTTCTGCGTGAGCCTTTATAACACAATGGTGAGGGATGGTGATGAGTGGAAGAAACGTTCGAGGAAGATCGCGGCGGATAGCCTGATGGTGCTGCCGGTGCGTGGAAATATCCTGGCGTGCGACGGTCAACTGATGGCGAGCTCCATCCCTGTCTATGTCTTGTACATGGATTTTCAGGCGGATGCCTTGAAGCGTGACTCGTTCCTGACCCATGTGGATAGCCTCTCTTATTACTTATCCACTGTCTATACGGACAAGTCGCCGGCGCAGATGAAGCAGCACTTGATGACGGGCTTCAAAAAGGGTAGCCGTTGGTACTGCGTGGGAAAGCGTAACCTCTCTTATGTGGAGATGAAAAGGGTGAAGACTTTCCCTCTCTTAAATAAGGTGAAGTGCTTCGGCTTCTATAAGCGTGTGAACCGTAAACTGCCATATGGCGATATGGCTTCCCGAACGATCGGCGGACTCTACGCCGAGTTGGACAAGGGCGGTAAGAGTGGTATCGAAAAGTATTGCGACTCATTGCTCAAGGGGCGTCCGGGCTTGGCTTCCCGCGTGAAGGTGGCGGGCGCTTACCGTGAGATCAATGATGTGGATGCGGAGAATGGTTTGGACATTGTGACGACCATCGACGTGAATATACAGGACATTGTGGATAGTGACCTCCGTCATAGGCTGGCGATGTCGGAAGCTGAGTATGGCTGCGTGGCTGTCATGGAGGTGGCGACGGGCGAAATCAAGGCGATGTCGAACCTGAAAAGACGTGCGGACGGCTCTTATGCGGAGGGTGAAAACTATGTCACGAATGGTCATTTCAAGTGTGAACCGGGCTCTACGTTCAAAATTGCGAGCGCGGTTGTCGCTTTGGAGAAGGGTAAGGTGGATACTTCCACAATCATCGAGACGGGCAATGGCTCGTGGCCTTTCTACGGCAGGACGATGCACGACTCCCACGCGAACGGGACGATTTCGTTCAACAAGGCGATCCAACAGTCGTCGAATATCGCAGTGGCGAAGGTGATTGACAATGCTTTCAAGAATAACCCGGAGGAGTATATCGAGGCATTGTACGATTTGGGTCTCTCCATGCCGCTCGGGCTGGAAATCCCTGGTGCGAAGCATCCTTACATCAAGCATCCTTCGGACAAGGGACCTAACGGATGGTACAAGACTTCTTTGCCGTGGATCGCTCACGGATATGAGACGGATATGCCGCCTATCCAGATCCTGACTTTCTACAATGCCTTGGCGAACGGAGGAAAGATGATGCGTCCTCACCTCCTCAAGGCGGAGTCGCTGAATGGTAGGGTGGTGAAGACCTACGGCTCGGAGGTGCTGAAGTCTAAGATATGTAGCGAGGGTAACCTCGGCAAGGTGAAGCAGATGATGGTGGACGTGGTGGAGCATGGTACGGCCACCGCAGCGAAGTCTAAGTACTTCAAGATCGCGGGTAAAACGGGTACGGCTAACCAAGTCTATCACTCATCGGTTAAGCGTCAACAGCTGACCTTCTGTGGCTTCTTCCCTGCGGATGCTCCCAAGTACAGCATGATTGTGGTGGCTTGGTATCCGAAAAAGGGTGCGACGGGCGCTGGTAGCCTCTCGGGCGCTACCTTCAAGGACATTGCGGAGCATATCTACGCCCAAAGTCCGCTGATGCAGACTGCCCCGACGATGAAGGGGGATACGACAAGGCTGCTTGCTCCTGTCACGAAGGCGGGCGATCGTAAGTCGTTGGAGATGGTGATGGAGGAGCTGGATGTGGATTACCATAAGAGCAAGGTCGCTGGCGAGTGGGTCCGTACGCACGTGACGGATAAGGGCGTGCGTGAGAATAAGGTGATTGCAGGCTATGCGAAGGATCGTGTGCCGGATGTGACCGACATGGGCCTGAAGGATGCTATCTTCTTGCTGGAAAACAGAGGCTTGAAGGTCTATGCCGAAGGCACGGGCGTGGTGAAGAGCCAATCCCTGGAGGAGGGCCGCTTCATCAATAAAGGAGAAAGTATAAAATTGATTTTGAGATAAATAGAATAGCGTATGAATGGATTAATCGACATATTGGCTACGGTTGACGTGCTGGAGACAGTTGGGAATGTGGACATTGAGGTCTCTTCCCTCCAGTTCGATTCCCGTAAGGTGGAGAAGGGTTCTTTGTTCGTCGCTACTTGCGGTACGCAGGTGGATGGACATACGTTTATCGGTGCGGCCATCGAAAAGGGGGCTGTGGCGATCGTTTGCGAGAAGATGCCGGAGTCCTTCGCACCGGGTGTCGTCTATGTCCGTGTGGCGGATTCCAATGAGGCGCTGGGCCGTATGGCTTCGGCTTGGTTCGACTATCCTTCCGCTTCCCTGAAGCTGGTGGGCGTCACGGGTACGAACGGTAAGACCACCATCGCCACGCTGCTCTATCATCTCTTCCGCAGGGCGGGTCATAAGGCGGGTTTGCTCTCCACTGTCTGCAACTATGTGGACGATGAGGCGGTGCCTGCCACGCACACGACCCCTGACCAATTGGAACTGAACGGTCTGCTGGCCCGCATGGTGGCGGCAGGCTGCGAATATGCTTTCATGGAGGTGAGCTCACATTCCGTGGACCAGCGTAGAATCGCTGGCTTGGATTTCGACGGCGGTATCTTCACGAACCTGACGCGCGACCATCTGGACTATCACCTCACGATGGAGAATTACCTCAAGGCGAAGAAACGTTTCTTCGATGACTTGTCGGACGAGGCTTTCGCTTTGACGAACCTGGACGACAAGAATGGTCCGGTGATGCTCCAGAACACGAGGGCGAGGAAGCTCACCTATTCCGTGCGGACGATAGCGGACTTCAAGACAAAGATCGTGGAGGATTCCTTCGAGGGTATGTCCCTGAATATGAATGGCAAGGATCTCTTCGTCTCCTTCGTCGGTAAGTTCAACGCTTCTAACTTGACGGCTGTCTTCGGGGCGGCGGTTGCTTTGGGCATCTCTGAGGAGGATGCCTTGGTGCACTTGAGCGCTATGCACCCTGTCTCCGGCCGTTTCGAGTGCATATCTGCTCCTTCTGGTTATAAAATCATCGTCGATTATGCGCATACGCCTGACGCGCTTACCAATGTCATCAACACCATCAATGACGTGCGTTGCGGCGAGGGCAAGCTGATCACGGTGGTCGGTTGCGGCGGAAACCGTGACAAGGGCAAACGTCCGATCATGGCGCAGGAGGCGGTGAGAGGAAGCGAGCAGGTGATCATCACTTCGGATAATCCGAGGAACGAGGAGCCTCAGGATATCATCAACGATATGTTGGCGGGCTTGGACCCTGTCGCTAAGAAGAAGGTGATCGCGATCGAAGACCGTTATCAGGCCATCAAGACGGCTTGCGCGTTGGCGCAGTCCGGCGATGTCATCTTAGTGGCGGGCAAGGGTCATGAGAATTACCAGGAAATAAAAGGAGTGAAGCATCATTTCGACGACCATGAGGTGGTACGTGAGGTGATGGGTTGATTAGATAATAATTATTATAGTTTGAAGATATGCTTTATTATTTGTTTAACTATTTGTCTCAAATGAACGTGCCGGGGGCTGGAGTGTTCAAGTACATCTCCTTCCGCTCCGCTTTCGCGTTCATCTTTGCGTTGTTAATCGCCACGTTCATAGGCAAGAGGATCATCCATTTCTTGCAGCAGAAACAGATTGGGGAGACAATCCGCGATTTGGATCTTGCGGGGCAAATGGCGAAAAAAGGTACACCTACGATGGGAGGAATTATCATCATCATCGCGATTCTTCTCCCTGTGCTTCTTTTCGGCAAGTTGGACAATGTTTACATCCTGCTGATGATCGTGACAACTCTCTGGCTCGGTGCCATGGGTTTCTTGGACGACTTCATCAAGGTCTACAAGAAGGATAAGGAGGGTCTTCACGGTAAGTTCAAGATATTGGGCCAAGTGGGCCTCGGCTTGATTGTGGGCCTCACGCTTTACATGAGCCAGGATGTTGTTATCTATGAGAATACGACGACTATTACCCAGAACACGGAGGTGGTTGAATATGCGAAGGTGCCGGAGAAATCGACCAAGACGACCATTCCGTTCGTCAAGAACCCGAACTTCGACTATGCTGATTTGTTCGGCTGGGCGGGTGACTATGCCCAGACATTGGGATGGATCTTCTTCGTCCTTGTGGTGATCTTCATCGTCACGGCAGTCTCGAACGGAGCGAACCTGACGGATGGGTTGGACGGACTCTCGACGGGTGTCTCCGCCATTGTGGGGTCCGTGCTCGGCATCTTGGCGTACTTGTCGAGCCATGCGGAGTTCGCCAGCTATCTGAACATCATGTACATCCCTTATTCGGAGGAGTTGGTGATCTTCATCTGCGCCTTTGTGGGTGCGCTGATGGGTTTCTTGTGGTACAACGCATACCCTGCGCAGGTCTTCATGGGTGATACGGGTAGCCTGATGATCGGTGGTGTCATCGCTGTGAGCTCCATCATCATTCGCAAGGAGTTGCTCTTGCCGGTCTTGTGCGGTATCTTCTTCATGGAGAGTCTCTCCGTCATCATCCAAACCTCTTATTTCAAGTATACGAAGAAGAAATACGGGGAGGGACGAAGAATCTTCAAGATGGCTCCGTTGCACCATCATTACCAGAAGATGAATATCCCTGAGCCTAAGATTGTGGCTCGCTTCTGGATCGTGTGCTTGCTTTTGGCGATGTTTACGATCGTCACGTTAAAGATTAGATAATTAAGTCTTTCACATAATAGTTATTATGAAGAAAATTGTAGTGTTGGGTGCGGGTGAAAGTGGTGTGGGTGCCGCTATTCTCGCGAAACAAAAAGGTTTTGAAGTTTTTGTCTCCGACAAATCGGCCATCAAGGCTAATTACAAGGAAGAGCTCTCCTCGTTTGGCATAGAGTGGGAGGAGAGCAATCATACCGAGGCTCGTATCTTGGCTGCGGACGAGGTGGTTAAGAGTCCGGGCATACCGGAGAAGGCTCCGATCATCAAGGCGCTGAGGGCGCAGAACACGCCGATCATCTCTGAGATCGAGTTCGCTTCCCGCTATTCGAACGCTAAGATGATTTGCATCACGGGTAGCAACGGAAAAACCACTACTACGATGTTGATCCACCATATCCTGAAGAACGCTGGCTTGAACGTGGGCTTGGCGGGTAACGTCGGCTTCAGCTTGGCGCGTCAGGTGGCTTTGGAGAGCCATGACTACTATGTGATTGAACTGAGTAGCTTCCAATTGGATGGCATGTATGAGTTCAAGGCGGATGTGGCGATTCTGTTGAACATCACGCCGGACCATCTGGACCGTTACGAATATAAGTTCCAGAACTATATCAACTCTAAGTTCAGGATCGTGCAGAACATGAAACCGTCCGACTACTTCATCTATTGGAACGATGACCCTGTCATCAAGAAGGAGTTGGAGGTGCGCACGATTGGGGCGACGGCCTGCCCGTTCTCCCTGAACAAGGCGGCTGGCTTGGCTGCTTACATCGAGGATGAACTGTTGAAGATCCATACGCCGAAGCGCTCTTTCGAGATGGCCGTTTCCGACCTCTCCCTGCGCGGGCAACACAACATGTACAACTCCATGGCGGCTGGTATCACCGCTATCTTGTCGGATATCAGCGACGAGACACTCCGTGAGGCGTTGAAGTCGTTCCGCAGCGTGGAGCACAGGTTGGAGCCGGTCGCTTCCGTGAGGGGCGTTCGCTTCATCAACGACTCCAAGGCGACGAACGTGAACTCCTGCTGGTATGCTTTGCAGAGCATGGATACGCCGGTGGTGCTGATCCTCGGTGGAACGGACAAGGGTAACGATTATTCGGAGATAGAGAACCTTGTGAAGGAAAAGGTGCGCGCGATCGTCTACTTGGGTGTGGACAATAAGAAACTGCATGATTTCTTCGATGGAAAGGTGGCGCAGACGGACGACGCACGCTCGATGAAGGAGGCTGTGGATAAGTGCTTCGCCTTCGCTAAGCCTGGCGATACGGTGTTGCTCTCTCCTTGCTGCGCAAGCTTCGACTTGTTCACTTGCTACGAGGACCGTGGCGAGCAGTTCAAGGATTGTGTGAAGAAATTATGATAGAGTAAAAAAACAATAACTCGGCTAAATAGGTTGGCATGAAGGAATTTTTGGTGAAACATTTCAAAGGTGATGCGATCATTTGGGTCGTGTTCTTGGCGTTGATTGTCATCTCCACGCTGGAGATGTTCAGCGCTTCGAGCATGCTCGTCTATGACCGTCGTTTCCATGGAACTGCCTTTAAACCTATTATGTCGCATATGATTTTCCTGGGTGGCGGATTCGCCCTCGCCTATGTGATTCATCTGGTGCAGCCGAAGAAGATTTTCTTCTGGGGTGGTGCTGTGGGCTATGTGGTGAGCATCCTCATGCTGGTGTGCGCATTGGCCTTCGGAACCTCCGCGAACGGAGCTTCCCGCTGGATCCATGTGCCGGGCTTAGGCGTCAACCTTCAGCCTTCCGAGTTTGCGAAGATCTCGGTGGTGCTGCTGCTCTCCTCGCTGATGGGCTACTTCCATCGGAAGAAAAGTGTGGACGATGGTCTGAGGTTTTACCTGGCGATTTTGATTTTACCTGCGGTATTGATCATGTTGGAGAACCTCTCCACATTTATTTTGCTGGCTACTGTGGCGGCGCTGCTTTTCTTCGTGGGGGGTATCTCCCTCAAGAAGATGTTACCGACGGCTGGTGTCATCTTAGGTGCCCTGATGTTGGTGGTGCTTCTCACCTTTGTGGAGAGTTGGGTCGCACCTGAGAAGTCCGGGCTGAAGGTGGAGGGAGTCGAGCAGACTTCCGAACGCACGTGCGTCTCTTTTGTGACTCACCGTGTGGGTACGTGGATCAACCGTTTCAAACGTCACTCGGGTGCCGATCTGACACCGGAGGAACGCTTGGAGGCGAAGTTCGACGTGACCAGCGACGACAAGGTGCAGACGGGTCATTCCCACATCGCCATCGCCAATGGCAAATGGTTCGGTAGGGGTATCGGTAATAGTATCGAGCGGGACTTTATTCCTCAGAGCTTCTCCGACTTCATCTTTGCCGTCATTGTCGAGGAGTGTGGCGTGCTGAGCATACTGCTTGTCATCCTCTATCTGACGCTCTTCTATCGAGCGTGCGTGATCATGAACAAGAGCGAGAGCTACAGCAATTCGTTCGCAGTGATTGGTCTGTCGGCGATGATTGTGCTGCAGGCGTTCATTCATATGTCCGTTGTCTTGGGTCTCATCCCAGTGACGGGTCAACCGCTTCCGATCATCAGCCGTGGTGGTACCTCCATCCTGACCACCAGTTGCTACTTCGGCATCATATTGGCCCTGAGCCGTACGGTGACGGAGGAGAAACAGGAGAAGGGTGCGGAAAGCAAGTCCTCTTCCTCCAAGAAGGCTCAGGCCGACGAGAAGGAGCCGAAGGTTGCGGATCCGGGCGTAGTTGCGGAATTAAGTGTCTAATAAAAGATATTGGGTTATGGCAAATCAAAAATTTATTATAAGCGGCGGTGGTACGGGAGGACATATCTTCCCGGCCATTTCCATCGCCAACGCACTTAAGAAGAAACGCCCCGACGCTAAGTTCTTATTTGTCGGGGCGGAGGGACGCATGGAAATGGAGAAGGTCCCTAATGCAGGCTACGAGATTGTGGGACTGCCCGTGAGTGGGTTCAATCGCGGTAGCCTTTTGAAGAATTTCAAGGTGCTCTTCCGCTTGTTCAAGAGCTTGCGGATGGCTAAGAAGGTGGTGCGCGATTTCGCACCGGATATCGCTGTGGGCGTGGGCGGTTATGCTAGCGGTCCTACGCTCTTCATGGCGCATCGGTCGGGTATCCCTACCGTCTTGCAGGAGCAGAACTCCTACGCTGGCGTGACGAACAAACTGCTGGCGAAGAAGGCGGCGAAGATTTGTGTGGCCTATGAGGGCATGGAGCGTTTCTTCCCGCAGGACAAGATCATCCTTACGGGCAACCCGGTCCGCCAGGACTTCCTGGAGGTGGCTCCTAAAGCGCAGGAGGCGTATGACTTCTTCCACTTCAGTCCGGCGAAGAAGACCCTGCTGATCATCGGTGGTAGCCTAGGCGCAAGGACGATCAATCAGAGCGTCATCGCGGGCCTTTCGAAGCTGAAGGAGTCTGGTATCCAAGTGCTTTGGCAGACGGGCAAACTATACTACGAGGGAGCCTTGAAGGCTTACGAGCCTTTCAAGACGGATGATATTGTGGTGACGGACTTTGTGAAGAGGATGGATTACGCTTACTCCATCGCGGACTTGGTGGTCTCCCGTGCGGGCGCAAGTTCCATCTCGGAGCTTTGCCTCTTGGGCAAGCCTTCCATCTTGGTGCCTTCCCCGAATGTGGCGGAGGATCACCAGACCAAGAACGCCCAAGCGCTCGCCACGAGAAATGCGGCGGTCATGGTGGCGGACAAGAATGCGAACAGCCTTTTGTTGGACGAGGCGATCCGTATGATCGAGGACGAGGCTTTACTGAATGAATTGGGTGAGAACGCGAAGAAGATGGCGCAGCTGGATTCTGCGGATCGAATCGCGGACGAGATATTAAAATTGATAGAGAAATGAAAAAGAAGAGTGTTTATTTCCTGGGTATCGGAGGCATCGGCATGAGCGCCTTGGCGAGGTATTTCAAGGCGAAAGGCTTTGAGGTGGCTGGCTATGACCGTACTCGTTCCACTCTGACAAGTGAACTGGAGCAGGAGGGCATTGATGTCCACTATGAGGATAGCGTCGATTTGATCCCTGAGTCTTTCCGTAATGCGGAGAAGACGCTGGTCGTCTATACGCCTGCGGTACCTGCCTCCATGTCTGAATTCTCTTGGTTCCGCGACAATGGATTCGAGGTGATGAAACGCTCTCAGATCTTAGGCGAGGTGACGCGCATGCAACGTGCCATCTGCGTTTCAGGTACCCATGGCAAGACCACGACCTCCACGATGATTTCGCATCTTTTGCATAATTCTCACGTGGAGTGCAACGCCTTCTTGGGCGGTATATCGAAGAACTTCTCCCGCAACCTGCTTCTCTCTGACAAGAGCGACTTGGTGGTGGTGGAGGCGGATGAGTTCGACCACTCGTTCCTTACCCTCTCCCCTTACATGGCTGTCGTGACGGCGGTGGATGCGGACCATCTGGATATCTACGGGACGGTCGAGAACTACCGGAAGGGATTCGAGGACTTTGTCTCCCTGATTCTCCCGGGCGGTGTCCTGCTGATGAAGAAGGACTTGCCTATCGAGCCTAAGCTGAACAAGGATGTTAGACTATATTCCTATTCTGTTGAGGAGGGTGATTTCCATGCGGCGAACATCCGTATCGGCGGTGGAGAAATTGTTTTCGACTTCGTGACGCCGGAGTGTGTCATCCGTGACATCCAGTTGGGTGTGCCGGTCTATGTCAACATAGAGAACGGTGTGGCCGCCATGGCGATGGCCTACCTGAATGGTGTGACCGAGCAGGAGATCCGTGCGGCGATGAAGAGCTTCGCAGGTGTGAAGCGTCGTTTCGACTTCCACATCAAGACGAAGGACTTCGCCTTCTTGGACGATTATGCACACCATCCGCAGGAGCTGAAATCGAGCATCGAGTCGGTTCGTGCCCTGTACCCTGGCAAGCGTATCTGCGGCGTCTTCCAGCCTCACTTGTACACTCGTACGCGTGACTTGGCGGATGACTTCGCCCGTAGCCTCTCCTTGTTGGATGAGTTGGTGCTGCTGGACATCTATCCGGCTAGGGAAAAACCGATCGAGGGGGTCAACTCCCAGATGTTGCTGGATAAGGTGACCATCAAGGATAAATGCCTCTCTTCGAAGCAGGGATTGGTCGATTGCTTGTCGCACAAGGATTTCGACGTGCTGCTGATGGTGGGGGCGGGTGACCTTGACCTGCTGATTCCGGAGGTGGAGAAGAAGATGAGGGAGCTAAAAGTTAAGAGTTAAGAGTTAAGAGTTAAGCGTTAGGTGATGTTACATAAACGTTGGGTGAAAATATCGTTGGTTGTCTTGGTGATCGGCTATTTGTCGTTCGCCGTGAAGATGTTCGCCTATAAGTCGGACGAGACGGTTTGCCCAAGGATTCGTGTGACCATCAGTGATGCTGACCAATTGAATTTCGTGACCCGGGACGACGTGAAGGAGCTGTTGAAGGACAAGACGGTCTGCCCTGACGGTAAACGCTTGGACCATATCGATACGGATTATATGGAGAACTACCTGAGAGGTAAGTCCCGTATCAAGACCGCCGAGTGTTTCAAGACGCCCAATGGGGAGTTGCGGGTGACGGTGACGCAGCGCGAGCCGATCCTGCGGGTGAAGGGAATGTATGGTGATTTCTATGTTGACAGCGAGCGTAAGATAATGCCGCTTTCTTCTGTCTTCACCGCTTACGTGCCGATCGCTACGGGTTATGTCACCAAGGAATTGGCGCTGGGCGATTTGGGCGAGTTTGCCTTGTTTCTGCGCGATCATGCGTTCTGGAACGCTCAGATTGAGCAAATCGATGTGGCGAAGAACGGCGAGGTGACGCTGGTGCCGCGTGTGGGTGATCAGATGATTCTTATGGGCTCGCTGGAGAACTATAAGGAAAAGTTGGATAAGCTCTACGCTTTATATGTGGAAGGTTTTAACAAAATAGGTTGGAATAAATACAAACAGATCTCGCTGAAGTATGAGGGGCAGGTCGTTTGTACAAAAAAATAGGAGGAGCAATATGGACGAGATTAAGTATTCAGATGTGGTAGTTGCGGTGGATTTGGGAAGCCGCAATATCCGTGGCGTGATTGGCCACAAGAACAAGGAAGGTAAGTTGGATATTCTATGGGCCACTTCCATCCCTTCGGAGGGTAGCATTGTGAATGGTGTTGTTTTTAACATCGATTCGGCGGCGTTCCAAATCAAACAGTTGATCATCAGGCTAAGGAATAAGCTGAACGGACTGTTGAACGCCTCTTCAGAAGACCCTTCGTTGCGGATTTCGTATGATATTACGGATGTGTATGTGGGCCTTCATGGAAAATCGATCCATGGAGATGTGAATGAGTTGATGCGCCTTTTGGGTTCCGAGTACGTCTCCGAGGAGAATGTCCATGCGATGGAGGAGGAGAACCTCCGTATGCGTGTCGCAGGCTCCCGGAAAATCATTGAGGTTGTTCCGCTTGAGTATGTGGTGGATGGTATGGTCGTGGATGACCCTGTGGGGTGTGTCTGCGACAATCTCCGTGCCCGCTTCCTGAACATCTATGGTGAATGCTTCGTGGAGGATAATCTGCGTAAGTGTTTCGATATTATCAATGGAAGCATGAATACGGACACTGCCTCAAATATTAAGATCACTCCTCACTTTATCCTCTCGTCCCGTCATTTGTCTGATGCCGTGCTCTCTCCTGAACAGAAGGAGGTGGGTTGTATGCTCCTGGATTTCGGTGCGCAGACGACTTCCCTCTCCATCTATCATGAAAGGAAGCTCCGTTTCTTGCATGTCTTTAATTTCGGTAGCGACTTGATCACGAACGATATCGCTTCCCTGAGGTTGCCTTGGGAGATCTCGGAAAAGTTGAAGACCTCATTTGGCCAAGCGATGCAGTCCATGGTCACTAATCCTGCCGTTGTGGATATCGATGCGGACCGTCATGTGGATACCATGACGTTGGCGGGTATCATCGAGTCCCGTGTGTCGGATTTCCTTGTCCGCATCAACAATGCGATGATGGTCTCTGGCTACAGCTCATGCTTGGATTCCATCGTCATCGTTGGTGGTGGTGCTAAATTGGGGAATATAATCGAGAAAATTGAAAAAGAGACGGGCATTCCTACCCGTTTCGGAGATATACGTGTCCTTTCGCACAATACGGAGTCTGAGGAGTACTCGGATGTGACTTACGCTTCCGTAATGGGTATCCTCTATTCTGCGGATGCGGGATGCGTCACAGTCCGTGAATCTTCCGATGAAAGACCTAAGAAGGGCAAGAAGGTTAAGACGGGAGGCGGAATCATCCCTACTATTTGGGGTAGGATGGTGGGTAAGATGGATGAGATGTTCGATGAATGATCATCCTAATCCTCCAGTATCGCTGTTTTCATGAGAAAATAAAAACTTTAAGTATATGAACGAGAACCAATTTACAGAAGACGAACTCAATGAAGAGATTGAGGAGCAAGAGCAACCTATCATCAAGGTGATTGGTGTGGGTGGTTGTGGCGGAAACGCTGTCAACTACATGTATAACATGGGCGTGAAGAACGTGAATTTTGTTGTCTGCAACACGGATAAACAGGATTTGCGCAAATCTCCTGTCCCTACAAAAATCCAATTGGGCGAGAAGGGATTGGGCGCAGGTTGTAAACCTGAAGTGGGTTTGCAGGAGGCGCAGAAATCCATCGAGGAGATCAACGCTATCTTGGATGACCATACTGAGATGGTCTTCATCACCGCCGGAATGGGCGGAGGTACGGGTACGGGTGCCGCTCCTCTCATCGCTAAAACAGCCAAGGAGAAGGGTATCCTCACCGTTGCCATAGTGACCATCCCCGCTCTCTTCGAGGGTGATGAGAAGGTGAACCAGGCGCTTCTGGGCGTCGAGGAGATGAAGAAGAACGTGGATGCTATCCTTATCATCAATTCCCAAAAGATTCTGGATATGTATGGTGATATGTTCCTGGACGACGCTTACGCTAAGGGTGACGAGATCCTGGCGACTGCCGCTAAGGGCATCGCGGAGATCATCACGCTTTCCGGACGTATGAACATAGATATGGCGGATGTCAGAACGGTCATGACGGATAGTGGCGACGCTATCATGGGTGCCGCGAAGGCGAACGGCCAGGACCGTGCGATCTCTGCTATCCAACAGGCTTTGGACTCTCCGTTGCTGGTCAGCACGAACCTTTCTGGCGCGAAGAATATCCTTCTGAACATTACGCATAGCAAGGAGTGTAGGATTACAACCAATGAGGTGACCATCATCCGTGATTACTTGAGCAAACAGATCGATGGTAGCACTAAGATTATTTGGGGTGTTATGCAGGATGATTCCTTGGGCGATAATTTGGGTGTGACTATCGTGGCGACGGGCTTCGATTTCTCTAAACAAAGGGGCAACTCCTCCCAACCTCAACGTCCTGCCGTGTCACCACAACATGTCTCGCTGAATGGTGAAAGGAACGGAAACATGAACGGAGGATCTTATAACTCTGCTCAACAGAATAACAACAATATCGTCTTCACTATCTCCCCCGCATCGCAGCAAAGGAGTGGACAGGTGTTCCAACAACCTCAGCAGAACCCTCAGCCGGTTTCTCAGCAGGATAATTACGGACTCTATTACACGAAGGAGGAACTGAATGGTAATCGTATGGACAAACGTGGATACGAACGTCCTACGGAACAACAGATGGGGCAGATGCCTCACGTTTCTCTGGATATGAGCGATAGTGATTTGAGTATGCCTTCTTACCAAAGGGGAAACTCTCAATATGAGTCCCGATACAAAAATTCTCAGATTTCCGTGATGGACATGGACGACGAGAATAATTCGGTCTCTAATAAGAAAAATGGTTTCTTGTATGACAATGTGGATTGATTAAGGCATGATAGATCTACATGAGGACATATTTATTCGGCCGGATCTGCCCGATTCGAACCCTATCGTGAAGATTGTGGGCGTCGGGGGCTGTGGCGGTAATGTGGTGCAGCATGTCTATGATTTGCAGGTGGAGGACGTCTCTTTCGCAATTTGCAATACAGACCGTAAGGCTCTCCGTAATTCGACTGTGCCTGTGAAGATACAGTTGGGCGATGGCCTGGGCGCGGGGGGTAATCCTGAAGTTGGCTTGCGCATAGCGGAGGATTCTCTGGACGAGCTGAAAGACCTTTTTTCTGATGGCACCGAGATGGCTTTCGTCACGGCTGGCTTCGGAAAGGGTACGGGTACGGGTGCTGGACCTTATGTGGCGCAGGTGTCTAAGTCGAGAGGTGTCCTGACGGTGGGTTTTGTCTGCTTGCCCCCTGATATCGAGGGCGAGACGAAGATGGAACTGGCGAAGAAGGGCGTGGAACAAATGCGCAAGAGCGCGGATGCTATCGTGTTGGTGGATACTCAACGTATCTTCGACCTCTATAGCGACCTCCCTATTAATGCCTCATTCGATAAGGCGGATGATCTCATGGCGGACGCCGCGAAGGCTATGGCTGATATCGTCACGAAGAGTGGCCGCATCAATATAGATATGGCGGATGTGCGTACTGTCTTGCAGGATAGCGGCGATGTGGTGATGGCTTATGGCAAGGCTTCGGGGAAGGACCGCGCCAGATTGGCTTTGGAGAATGCGTTGAATTCTCCTCTGTTGCTGCAATCCCAACTCTCCGGCGCAAAGGATATGCTGCTGAATATCATCACGTCGAACTCCCACTCGTTGATGACGAAGGAACTGAACGAAATCCAGGATTATCTCAGGAAGGAGAAGGGGGTTGACAAAAAAACAAATTTGGTCATGGGTCTGATGGATGATGATGCGCTGGGTGAGGACCTGAGTGTGACCATCGTGGCAACGGGACTCCGACCTGAAATAAGGGAACATGTGTCGCTTGATCTGGAGAAAGAATTTCCTGGGAAAAAACGCCCGTCTTCTTCTCCAACTCATGTCTCTCTCTTCGATTTGGGCGATATGACGGAGGAGGAGATGAATAGCCCGGCTTATGGTAGATTGAATGAATTTTAAAATATACGTTTATGGCATTATTTGATCAAATCAGCGAGGACATCAAAAAGGCGATGCTCGCACGTGATAAGGTGAAACTGGAGGCTCTCCGTGGTGTCAAGAAGGAGTTTATCGAGGCGAAAACGGCTAAGAACGCTGACGGAGAACTGAGCGATGACACTGCCCTGAAGATCCTTCAGAAAATGGTGAAACAGAGAAAAGAGTCCGCTGCCATCTTCACGGAACAAAATCGTCCTGAGTTGGCCGAGAACGAATTGGCTGAGGCGGCCGTCATCGAGGTTTATCTGCCGAAACAGATGAGCGACGAGGAACTTACTGCTGCCGTGAAGGCTATCATAGAGGAGGTGGGTGCCACTTCCGCCAAAGATATGGGTAAGGTGATGGGTGTCGCTTCCAAGAAACTCGCCGGTAAGGCGGAGGGCAGACTTATCTCCGAAAAGGTAAAATCACTTCTGGCGTAATCTCAGCCGAAGTGCTTCTCCGTGCGGTTGTATTGCGATTCCCAACCGCATAATAGCCACCGAGGAACTGTTCCTTTCGGTGGCTTTTTTTGTTACACGTATCGGTTTTATTGATATTTAATATTTAATTGACATATTCGCACCCGCATTTAAAAAAATCATCCCTGAAATTTGATTTATTTTAAAAGTTTGTTTATATTTATATCATAAGAATAAAAAACAGGAGAGTTTGTTATATTTCTTATGAAACAAAGTGAATCATAGTTCGGCAAGATGTTGTGTGACAATCGATTAATGATGATCGAGAAGGGATGAGTATATCTCTTAGGGAACTTTGCACTCATGATGTTTCTCAATTTGAATTTCTTGATGAATGTGTCTGCGCATTTGATGAATCTGTGCGCCTGACAAGCGGGAAATGGACAATCCTTTTATTCGTAAATATGTTAGGAAGTCGTTGACTCCTAACCGTTTAGTGTATGGTTGTTTTGCGATTCCCAACCATGCTAATTGCCACCGGGGCGGGACTGCTTCGGTGGCATTTGTCCTTCTTCCGGTCTCTCTTTTCATCATGTTTATGAGGGTTGAAAAAAAATTGAAAAATTTTATGAATTTTTTTGTATAAAATATAGTTTTTTATTGCGAAAAGACTATATTTGCAGTGTAGAGGTTGTTCGACAATTAAGATTTGTCATGTTGAAGAATTGGTTGCTTTTTGAATGCCTTTATACTTTGAGATATTATGTGTGAGAAAATATTGACAAATATCTTTTCCTCATTCGCTTACAGGTTAGGTGAACGGTGATATGTGTTGTGTTTGATTGTCTGAAGCGGTTGGGAAACGAATTGGAAAATATATAAAAAAACACCTTTTATTTGTAAACTTGCTCACGACATTGTTTTTGTCTAAGAGCGTTAGGTGTGGTTGATCGTGATTTTTAGCCATACCCAAAAGCCATCGGAGTATCTCCTTCGATGGTTTTTTTTGTCCCTGTAAGGAAAGAAGATCTCCTTTGCTCTATAAATAAGAAAGGCGACAAGCCATCGACTCGTCGCCTTCTTCATTGATCTATATGCGTTTGTTATTTGTTCACTCTGAACTTCTCGTTACCGTTCTTGATGAAGTCTACGATTTGCTTAGCGGCTGCGATACCGGCGTTGGTGTTGGCCTCAGTGGTCTGCGCACCCATCTTCTTAGGTGTTGAGAAGTAACGGCCCTCGAACTTAGCGAACTCGTCGTTGGCTGCTGGCATGATGTCCGTGATGTACTTCAGATCCTCGCGCTCAGCCATCAACTTGAGCAAACCTGCCTCGTCGATAACCTCCTTGCGGGCTGTGTTGATCAACACGGCGCCCTTCTTCATTTGGCCTACCATATCGTAGTTGATGCTGTTCTTCGTCTCAGGCGTTGCAGGGATGTGCAAAGAAACGATGTCGCAAGTCTTGAACAACTCGTTCTGGTTGGCTACCGCCTTCACACCAGCTGATTCGATGGCTGATGCTGGGCAGAACGCGTCGTAAGCGTATACGTCCATGCCGAAGCCCTTCGCGATGCGAGCCACGTTGCGGCCTACGTTTCCGAATGCCAACAAACCGAGCTTCTTGCCCATCAACTCGGAACCGGACTTTCCGTTGTAGAAGTTACGTGCGGCGAATACCAACAATCCGAATACCAACTCAGCTACCGCATTGGCGTTCTGGCCTGGAGTGTTCATCACGCATACGTTGTGTGCGGTGGCTGCTGCTAAGTCTACGTTGTCGTATCCTGCACCTGCGCGAACGACGATCTTCAACTTCTTCGCTGCGTCGAACACCTCAGCGTCGATCACATCGCTACGGATGATGATTGCCTCAGCGTCAGCCGCTGCGTCCAACAACTGCTTCTTCTCTGTGTATTTCTCCAAAAGGACCATGTCGAATCCGGCAGCGTCCAACTCTTTCTTTATACCGTCGATGGCTACTTTAGCGAACGGTTTTTCTGTGGCTACTAATACCTTCATATCTGTATCTTTTTAATGATATAGAGACGCAGCACGCTACGTCTCTACTATCATGGATTATTATTTCTGATTAT
The DNA here is from genome assembly GCA_045226255.1 of Paludibacteraceae bacterium. Classification (GTDB taxonomy): domain Bacteria; phylum Bacteroidota; class Bacteroidia; order Bacteroidales; family Paludibacteraceae; genus UBA1181. Next base: position 178,089 of record JBGVCG010000012.1, read on the forward strand.
TTGAATTTTGCCTCGTACTCGTCGATGCAGTCAACCAAAGCCTTCACGCTCTCAAGCGGCAGTGCGTTGTAGCAAGAAGCGCGGAAACCGCCCACTGAACGGTGACCCTTGATACCTACCATGCCTCTCTCCGTAGCGAATGCCATGAAGTCCTTCTCGATCTCCTCTTTTCTGTCGAGCAACTCGTCCTTCAACACGAAGCAGATGTTCATGTATGAGCGGTCGTTCTTGTCGGCGATTGTTGGCTTGAAGATCTTGCTGTTGTCGATCTTGCTGTAGAGCAGGTTGGCACGCTCCTCGGCGCGATGTTGCATCTCCTTCACACCACCTTGCTTCTTGATCCATCTGAGGTTCAACAATGCGGTGTAGACTGGCAATACCGGAGGAGTGTTGAACATGGAACCGTTCGCTACGTGCGTGCGGTAGTCCAACATCGTAGGGATGGAACCCTCTTCCTTGGTCAATGCGCTCTCTTTCACGATGACGAAAGTGACACCGGCAGGAGCCAAGTTCTTTTGTGCGCCACCGTAGATGCAATCGTACTTAGCCACGTCGATTGGACGGGAGAAGATGTCGGAAGACATATCGGCGATCAAACGTACTGGTACGTTCGGATCTGCGTGCAACTCCGTTCCGTAGATCGTGTTGTTGGTGGTGATGTGCAAGTAATCCAAGTCAGCTGGTACGCTGTAACCCTTTGGCAAGTAGTTGTAAGTAGTGTCCGCGCTGGATGCTACCTCTACGACCTCACCGAAGCGCTTAGCCTCTTTCATGGCCTTCTTTGCCCATACGCCAGTGTTCACATAACCTGCCTTCTTGTGGAGGAAGTTGTATGGAACCATGCAGAATTCCAGGCTGGCACCGCCACCGAGGAAAAGTACTTTGTATCCGTCAGGAATGTTTAACAACTCCTTGAACAATGCCTCCGCCTCGTCTACTACCGGTTGGAAGTATTTTGCGCGGTGACTGATTTCAAGAATGGAAAGACCGTGTCCCTCGAAATCCAAAACTGCTTTTGCGGTGTCCTCGATCACTTCGCGTGGAAGGATGGATGGACCAGCATTAAAATTGTGCATTTTCATATTCTAAACCAATTAGTTATATGTTTGTATTTTAATTTATTCGTTCCCTTTCCTTTTCGGAAATTCGTCGCAAAGGTAACAATTTTCCCTAATCGAAGTATATCTTAACAACTTTTTTTGCTAACAAAATGAATATTTTTCTTTTGTAAACAATTAAAAATGATAGTTTTGGATGACACTTTGTATAAAAATCGATACTTAAACTATCTTTTTGCTATTTTTATCGAACGGAATGACGGATTGACTTACAAATTGTCTGAAAAACATGTTGAAAAAAATCTTTTAGTCTTTTTCGTGTTACACGTTGTTTCCTTACAAATAAAAATACGTAAATCTACCACAAAAATATACGTAAATCTTTGGCGCTTAATAAAAAATCAATTAACTTTGCTTTGGTATGACAATTTATGTCGCCATGGGTGGGTTTTGAGTATACTATTAATAGAGGTAATATTAAGGTACTAAGATATGAAAAGAGTATTATATTTTTTTGTTTTATCCATGTTGTGTCTCCTTGGGGTGGAAGCGAAGAAAGGGGTGAAGGATTTGTCGGTTGCGCCAGAGGATATGAACCTCATTGAGCATCGGCAACAAGATCATGCTTTGGGAGATAAACGTAAATGTGCGAAAAAAAAGATGAAAAAAGGAGGAAAAGGAGCTGCATCTCGGTTAAATTCAGATGTCAATTGGTTCTTAGTAAATGATCATTATCGGTGGAATAAGTATCATGCTCTGATCGATGGAAAGGAAATCCAAATAGATGACAATCAACGCGAATCTTTAAAGGTTGTCGATTCGCTTTATGAATATTCGTCCATTATTGTCATCAAAGGGATAGAAATAGATATGTTCGATGATGCCGCTTATGGATATGTAGGATACCATGACGTCTATCCTGGCTATGTGGATATCTCCGACTATGAAAAGGAAGATTCTGTGCTTCGTCAGATCCCTCAAGCGGAATTGAAGGAAATGACGACTGGAAATGGTCATGAGGGATATAAGAAGGTAAGATTGATCCCTAAAAGATATATAGAGAAGATGATGATCCGCCGATCTCCTTTGGATTGGGAAACATACAAGAATACAGGGAAGTCTCATCGCATAGGAGAATCCCGTGTGATAGCGGAAATGGACATGCGATCCATTGAGGGAAAATCGTTCGATTTATTTAAAAAAAATGGGATGATTTGGTCGTATGAGGATTTGTCTGCCCTTCAGAATGATGAATACGTGTCATCTTTTATTTCCCGTTATGGACTTACTTGCCGTACATCCCGCAACGCTTTGCTGATGACGTACAGGAAAAGATATGTTTTTATATTAACCCAAATAGAATCTTCGGAAATCGTTGATTTGTTTTGCTATGATACTCGCACGGAGCAATTCTTGGATTTCCGTGAACATATATGGAACATTTTTGGTGCTGACAGGGATGTAGATTATCCTAGAGGGAAAAATGCTGAGATATATCGTTATCTGGCGTTCCTTGACAAGTACCTGAAAAAACATCCTAAGTTTGAGATGTCCGAATTAAGTGATTATCTTATTACAAATGTAGAGATGAAGGCGATGTATGGGTTGTAGAAAAATATAAAACATGAAAAGAACAATAAGCATAGTAGTCTTGGTAACTTCATAGAACAGTTTAGCAAAGATTTGTTAAACGACAAAGTTGATGATCTTTCCCATCTCAAGTGGGTCTTCGACGGAAAGAAAGCCCCCGCAGATTTCAAAGAAAAGATGTTGGAGGAGATAAAAAAATGGATATAGAACCTAAAGTCGCTGAAAAATTAGATTTTAATAACAGCAAACTTCTTATTGAAGAAATAGAAAAACAATTTGACAATATATTTATAATATCTGAGCCATGAAGCATTTGTGTACAAGGGGGGGAATTAAGGATTTCTACATTTATAAGGGTCAAGAGGTTCTTGTATTCGACGACAAACTTCAGATTGGGAGTCAGGTTTTTGATTCCATTTCTAAATATTCATATTTCGTTCAAAATGACAATTTGGAACGAGTCTTCTTCTCTGAAGAGCATAATGAAGAATACTTCCTTTATCAAGATGGTCAATTTGTGCCCCAAGATTGTCGTTATGGTGACAATTATACATTTCTCAGTCCTACCCAAAAATTGAGTAATAAATTCGAAGATGGGAAAATCAATGTTTCACTGATTGACGGTACACAAGAAGTCCTTTTTGATATTAAGGCCGATACTTATTTGGGAATATCTAAGGTTGTAAATAATTCTATTATAATATTCCCCATTGGTGATAAGAAATCACTTTTCTTTTACACCCAAACCGGCCAGCGTCTGTGGGAATATAGGGAAGAAGATGGGAATCTGAAAATCAATGGTCGCTGTATTCCGGTGGTGGATGATGTGGTGGTGATAATAAGTGAAGATATATCGGCAGTGATGAAAATCCAAGGCTTCAATATCCGAACAGGAGAATTGTTGTGGACATTGGAAGATTCTGACATGACAGCAGCT